>NZ_UWYY01000015.1 GCF_900608595.1 Promicromonospora panici
TCGGTCGTACCGTAGTCACATGCGACCCGTGACCGATCTGCAGCGCACGGTGGCCCCGTTCGAGGTCATCTCCGAATACGAGCCGGCAGGCGACCAGCCGACGGCGATCAGCGAGCTGTCCGACCGCATCCAGGCGGGCGAGAAGGACGTGGTGCTGCTCGGCGCCACCGGTACGGGTAAGTCGGCGACGACGGCCTGGCTGGTCGAGAAGCTGCAGCGACCCACCCTGGTGATGGCGCCGAACAAGACGCTCGCCGCGCAGCTGGCCACGGAGTTCCGGGAACTGCTGCCGAACAACGCCGTCGAGTACTTCGTCTCGTACTACGACTACTACCAGCCCGAGGCGTACATCGCGCAGACTGACACGTACATCGAGAAGGACTCGTCGATCAACGACGAGGTGGAGCGCCTCCGGCACTCGGCCACGTCGTCGCTGCTCACGCGGCGCGACGTCATAGTGGTCGCCTCGGTCTCGTGCATCTACGGCCTGGGCACGCCGCAGGAGTACGTGGACCGCATGGTCCGGCTCGACGTGGGCGACGTCGTGGACCGGGACAAGCTGCTGCGCCAGTTCGTGACCATGCAGTACACGCGCAACGACATGTCGTTCACCCGCGGCACGTTCCGGGTGCGCGGCGACACCGTGGAGATCATCCCGGTGTACGAGGAGCTCGCGATCCGGATCGAGATGTTCGGCGACGAGATCGAGTCGATCCAGACCCTGCACCCGCTCACGGGTGACGTCGTCCGCAACGAGCAGTCGATCTACGTGTTCCCGGCGACGCACTACGTGGCGGGCCCGGAGCGCATGGAGCGGGCCATCGGCGGTATCGAGAAGGAGCTCGAGGACCGGCTGGCCGAGCTCGAGAAGCAGGGCAAGCTGCTGGAGGCGCAGCGCCTGCGCATGCGCACCACGTACGACATCGAGATGATGCGCTCGATCGGCACCTGCGCCGGCATCGAGAACTACTCGATGCACATCGACGGCCGCGACCCCGGCACGGCGCCCAACACGCTGCTCGACTACTTCCCCGAGGACTTCCTCCTCGTGATCGACGAGTCCCACCAGACGGTGCCGCAGATCGGCGCGATGTACGAGGGCGACGCCTCGCGCAAGCGCGCGCTGGTCGACCACGGCTTCCGCCTGCCGAGCGCCATGGACAACCGCCCGCTGAAGTGGGAGGAGTTCACGGAGCGCATCGGGCAGACGGTCTACCTGTCCGCCACCCCGGGCGACTACGAGCGTTCGCTGTCCGACGGCGTGGTCGAGCAGGTCATCCGCCCCACTGGCCTGGTCGACCCCGAGATCGTCGTGAAGCCGACGACCGGACAGATCGACGACCTGCTGGGCGAGATCCGGGACCGGGTGGACCGCAACGAGCGCGTGCTGGTCACCACCCTGACCAAGAAGATGGCCGAGGACCTCACGGACTACTTCCTGGAACGCAACGTGCGGGTACGTTACCTGCACTCCGACGTCGACACGCTGCGCCGCGTCGAGCTGCTGCGCGAGCTGCGGCTCGGCGAGTACGACGTGCTCGTGGGCATCAACCTGCTGCGTGAGGGCCTCGACCTGCCCGAGGTGTCGCTCGTGGCGATCCTCGACGCCGACAAGGAGGGCTTCCTGCGGTCCGGGCGGTCCCTCATCCAGACCATCGGCCGCGCGGCTCGTAACGTGTCCGGCCAGGTGCACATGTACGCGGACAAGATCACGCCGGCCATGCGCGAGGCGATCGAGGAGACCACCCGGCGCCGCGAGAAGCAGGTCGCCTACAACACCGAGCGCGGGCTCGACCCGCAGCCGCTGCGCAAGAAGATCGCGGACGTCACTGACATGCTCGCCCGCGAGGACCTGGACACCCAGGAGCTGCTGGCCGGCGGGTACCGGAACGCCCGCAAGGCGAAGGGCGAGGGCCGGGGCGCCCGCGTGCCGGGTACGCCGAAGGAGGCCGCGACGTCGGGCAACCGGCTGGCGGGTGCGGCGGCGAGCGAGCTGGCCGAGCTCATCCAGGAGCTGACCGAGCAGATGCACGCGGCCGCAGCAGAGCTGCAGTTCGAGGTGGCGGCCCGGCTGCGTGACGAGATCTCGGGGCTGAAGAAGGAGCTGCGGCAGATGCAGGCCGCGACGGCGTGAGGTTCATCCTTGACCTGGTCACGGGCCTGGAGGACGCTGATCCCGCGAGAATCCAGAGCACGTCAGGGAGCGGGGCAGGGCCAGGAGGCCGTGATGCGGGCACTGACGCAGGACAGGTACGGCTGGGACGCCCTCGGGGTGCGTGACCTGCCCGACCCGGTGCCCGGCGCGGAGCAGGTCCTGGTGCGGGTCTACGCGGCCGGCGTCAACCCGTACGACTGGCACTACGCCGCGGGGCAGCCGTTGGTCGCCCGCCCGATGCTGGGCGGGTTCACCGGACCGCGACCGCGGGTCCGGGGCGCCGACCTGTCCGGCCTCGTCGTGGCGGTCGGGCCCGGCGTCACCACCTTCGCGGTGGGCGACGAGGTGTTCGGGTTCGGTGTCGCGGGGACTTTCGCCGAGCTGGCCGTCGCCGCGGTGGACGGTCTCGCCCACCGGCCGGTCGACCTCACGCACGTGGAGGCGGCGGCCATGCCGATGGCCGCGGTCACGGCGCTGCAGTTCCTGCGTTCCGCGGGCCTCACGGCTGGGCAGCGGATAGCGATCACCGGCGCGGGCGGTGGGATCGGCCACTTCGCGGTGCAGATCGCGACCGCCTGGGGCGCTGACGTCACGGGCGTGTGCAGCGGGCGCAACGCCGCGATGGTGCGTGAGCTGGGCGCCTCCGACGTCGTCGACCACACCCGCGCGGACTTCACCGCCGGAGACCAGCGCTACGACGTCGTCTTCGCCAATGCCGGCCGGTACCCGCTGCGCGCGCTCGGGCAGGTCGTGGCGCCGGGCGGGGTGGTCCTCGCCAACGACGGGAGCAAGGACGGCCTGCTCGGATCCATGCCCGACATGGTCTCCGCGCCGCTGGTGTCGAGGTTCCGGCCGTACCGGGTCGTCAACGTCGCGCTGTCCGAGAGCGGCGCGGACCTCGCCGCGCTCGCCGGGATGGTGTCGCACGGCGTGCTGCGGCCTGTCGTGAGCGCCACGTACCCGCTCGACGACGCGGTGGAGGCGATCCGGCAGGTGGCGGGGCACGGCCACGCGCGGGGCAAGCTGGTCGTCACGCTGGTCTGACCGGCACCGACCCGCGCCTGGCGGGGCACCTGCCCGCACTCCGGCGGCTCGCCGTTCCGTGCCGTACGTCACGTTCAGGAACAAACCTCGCGTCCCGTATGCTTCCTCCGTTGGAGGGGAGTACCTCGAAACGGCTTGGTCGTCATCACAGCTGCCGATGACGTCAGCTCGGCCTGGCCGGCTCGTCGTGCGTCATCGCCTGGTTTCGTCCAGGCTGGTGCGCGGGCGAGCGAGGAAGACCTCCGGTGCCCTGCTGTACTCACCGGAGGCTCGATGCGGTCGCGCGTTCCTCCCAGTTCCGGAAGGAAACAATGGTCCACGAACTTCCCGTGACCTTCGAGGCGATCTCGCTCGGGGCGATGCTCGTCCTGCTGATCGCCGACCTCCTCATCGTCGGCCGACGACCGCACGTCCCGTCCATGAAGGAGAGCGCCATCTGGGTGGGCTTCTACGTGGGCCTGGCGGTGATCTTCGGGTTGGTCGTCTGGGGCGTCGGTGGCGTCACGCCGGCGGCGGAGTTCTATGCCGGCTGGCTCATGGAGTACTCCCTGAGCGTCGACAACCTGTTCGTGTTCGTCATCATCATGGCCCGGTTCGCGGTGCCCCGGGACCAGCAGCAGCGCGTGCTGATGATCGGCATCATCATGGCGCTGATCTTCCGCGCCGTGTTCATCCTCGCGGGTGCGGCACTGATCGAGCAGTTCACCTGGCTCTTCTACATCTTCGGCGCGTTCCTCATCTACACGGCGATCCAGCAGGCGATCCCGGAGACGCCGGAGGAGCACGACGACTACAAGGAGAACGCGCTCATCCGCGTGATGCGGCGGGTCCTCCCGCTGCACCACCAGTACAACGAAGGGAAGCTGACGACCACGATCGACGGCCGCCGGCTCTTCACCCCGCTGATCATCGTGTTCCTGGCGATCGGCTCCACGGACGTCCTGTTCGCTGTCGACTCGATCCCCGCGATCTTCGGCATCACGCGGGACCCGTTCATCGTGTTCGCGACGAACCTGTTCGCGCTGATGGGCCTGCGCCAGCTCTACTTCCTGCTGGGCGGTCTGCTCGACCGGCTGGTGTACCTGCCGTACGCCCTCTCGGCGATCCTCGGCTTCATCGGTATCAAGCTGATCCTCGAGGCGCTGCACACCAACACGCTGTCGTGGATCAACGGCGGTGAGGGCTTCGAGTGGGCGCCCGAGGTCCCGATCTGGCTGTCGCTCACGGTGATCGTCGTATCGCTGGCGGTCGGCACGGTCGCGAGCCTTATCAAGTCGGCGTACGACGAGCGGATCGACGCGGCGCGGATCGCCGCCGAGAAGGCCGAGGAGGAGGCCGAGGAGGCGGCGGAGGAGGCGGCGAAGTAAGGGCCTGACCGCCGCGAGCTTCGCCGGCCAGGTTCCGCTGGTCGAGCTCGTTCCGCTGGTCGAGCTCGTCGAGACAGGTCTCGACGAGCTCGACCGGCGGAGACCGGCGGAGACCGGCGGGGACACCAGTAGTCAGACGGTGGTGTAGTCCATCTGGATCGCGAAGACGTTCCTGTCCCCGGACCGGAGCGTCCCGGAGAACGCCCGGTCGTGGGTGTCGGGCTCGGCGGGCGCCCTCGGCTCGACGTCGACCACGCAGGTCTGGCCCGCCGCCGCGAGATGGTCGGCCCGTAGCCGGTAGACGCCGGCCTGCCACTGGGCGTCCGGTCCGGCGGCCGCCTCCAGGACGTGGTCGAAGAGCGCGAACGACGCGTAGCCCGCCACGGACACGGGCAGCGCCGGGTAGCCGGCGAAATGCCCCTGGCACATGATGGCCTCGACGGCCAGCTTGGCCGTGGCGTTGTGGGTGTCGGCGGCGACGTCGGCGAGCGGTGCCGGCGCGCTGTACGGATTGCCGGGCTCGGCCGCGTCGGGGCCGGTGGCCGGGCCCATGAGGCGCCGGAAGACCGGTACCGACATCACGAGGTACTCGAGGTCGAGCCGCGCGACGATGTTCCCGTCGTCGTCGTGCAGCTCGGTCTCGGCGACCGCCCGGTTGCGCCCGGTCATCCGGGCGCTCGCGGTCCCGTGGAGAGTGGTCAGGGTCCCCACGGGTGGGTACATCCGGCCGACGCCGCGGTGGGCGAGGTAGTAGTGCCGAGTG
The DNA here is from genome assembly GCF_900608595.1 of Promicromonospora panici. Classification (GTDB taxonomy): domain Bacteria; phylum Actinomycetota; class Actinomycetes; order Actinomycetales; family Cellulomonadaceae; genus Promicromonospora; species Promicromonospora panici. The sequence continues at coordinate 5,330 of NZ_UWYY01000015.1, forward strand.
CTCTTCGGGTTGGTCGACGCGGCGGCGCACAGGCCGAGGATGGCGAGGTGCCGGCCCGCTTCCGCCACGTTGATCAGGGTTGCCTGCCGCCCGGTGGGCGTCTGGACCGGGACCGTGGCACCGGCGAGCCCGGGGGCGGGGCTGGCCAGGTCGCGGAGTGCGTAGTACGGCGGCGTCACGCAGATGCGCGGGCCGATCTCCTCGTAGGTTGCCGTCGTACTCTCGACAGAGGTCATATGGTGCCTCCCCGAACGTAGTCAGCAGTGCTCGAACAGGCATCATGCGCACCACGAAGCACGCCACGCTATGCCTCGAACGTGACTATTGCGTAAAACTATTCCTATGACCTGATATTGGGTGAATTTTGGCGGTTCTCTACCCCGCCAGGCCGCCGATCACCACGTCCCACTGGCGCACGCTGCGCTCGGCGATGACGCCCCGGACCTCGAACGGGTCTGCGTCGAGGACGGCCAGCGCCGCGTCCGAGGACTCCGCCTCCACGATGACGAGCGCACCGATCCCGCCGTCGACCGGGCCGGAGGCGCGGACCACGCCCTCCGCGTTGAGGCCGCGCAGGAAGTCACGGTGGCTGGGGCGGACCTCGTCGCGGGTGGCGACGTCGTCGGTGTAGGTGTAGCTGACGGCGTAGATGCTCATGGGCGTCAGCCTGCCATCCGGGCGGCGGCACCGGTAAATTCTTGATGAAGTCGCTCGTCACTGACGGTTCCTACCGCCACACTCGGACCATGGACGCACGTGAGAACCACTACGACCTCGTCGTGATCGGTTCCGGCCCCGGTGGCCAGAAGGCCGCGATCGGCGCCGCGAAGCTCGGCAAGAGAGTCGCCGTGGTCGAACGGCGCGACAAGGTCGGCGGCGTGAGCCTGCACACCGGCACCATCCCGTCCAAGACCCTGCGCGAGGCGGTGCTCTACCTGACCGGGCTGCAGATGCGCGACGTGTACGGCTCCAGCTACCGGCTCAAGGAACACATCACCGTCCCGGACCTCCTGGCCCGCCTGCAGCACGTCATCGGGCGCGAGATCGAGGTGGTGCGCAGCCAGCTCGCCCGCAACCACGTCGAGACCGTCGTAGGCAGCGCCCGGTTCGCCGGGCCGCACGACATCGAGGTGACGGACGCCGAGGGCGACGTCGTCCGGCGGCTGACCGCCGACAAGATAGTCGTCGCAGTCGGCACCCGGCCCGCCCGGCCCGCCAACATCGCGTTCGACGGCGTCCGCGTCGTCGACTCGGACGGGATCCTCGACATGACCGAGGTGCCGCGGACCATGGTCGTGGTCGGCGCAGGCGTGATCGGCATCGAGTACGCGTCGGTCTTCGCCGCGCTCGGCGCACGCGTCACGGTCGTGGAGGCCCGCGAGAAGATCCTCGACTTCTGCGACTCGGAGGTGGTCGAGGCGCTCAAGTTCCAGCTGCGCGACCTGTCGGTCACGTTCCGGCTGGGGGAGACCGTCGAGTCCGTGACCGCCGGCGAGGACGGCACGGTGACCGCCCTGGCCTCCGGCAAGCGGATCCCGGCCGACTGCGTGCTCTACTCGGCCGGCCGGCAGGGCTCCACCGACGGGCTCGAGCTCGCTGCCGCCGGGCTCGCGGCGGACAAGCGCGGGCGGCTGCAGGTCGACAAGCAGTTCCGCACCGACGTCGAGCACATCTACGCCGTCGGCGACGTCATCGGGTTCCCGGCGCTCGCCGCCACGTCGCAGGAGCAGGGGCGGCTCGCGGCCTACCACGCGTTCGGCGAACCGGTCTCGTCCGTGCTGGAGCTGCAGCCCATCGGGATCTACACGATCCCGGAGATCTCCTACTGCGGGGACACCGAGGACCAGCTCACCACGGCGGGCGTGCCGTACGAGGTGGGGGTCGCGCGCTACCGCGAGCTGGCGCGAGGGCAGATCGTGGGCGACTCCTACGGGATGCTCAAGCTGCTCGTCTCCACCGAGGACCGCAAGGTGCTGGGCGTGCACGTCTTCGGTACGGGGGCCACGGAGATCATCCATATCGGGCAGGCGATCATGACCACCGGCGGCACCGTCGACCATCTCGTCGACACCGTGTTCAACTACCCGACGCTGTCCGAGGCCTACAAGGTCGCGGCGCTGGACGCGACCAACAAGATGCGCGACGTTGAGCGGTTCGGGCTCTGACGGCGGGGCGATGGCGGGCTCCGGCGGCGACGTATTCGTGAACTGCGTGAAACGGTTTGCGTCTACCCCTTGCGGTGCTGGACGTTCGTCCGGTTGACTGGCTCATCGTGGTGGTCTCGGAGGTGTCGACCCGGTTGGCCGCCGCGGTCCGGGCCGCCCGCACGGCGGTACGCCGCGGCCCGCTCCAGGCTGCTCCGGGCGACGCGCCACGGGACGCCGCCCAGTGGCCGACTGCGCTCCTCGACCCGGCCGAGGCCGTCGTCCCCTTCATGGGCCGAGAGCAGGAGCTCGACGAGCTCCGCTCGTGGGCCGAGCGCTCCGCGCCGATCAGCCTGCGGCTCGTCATCGCTCCCGTGGGCTTCGGCAAGACCCGCCTCGCGAACGAGTTCGGCACCCGCATGGGCGAGTCCGGCTGGACCGTGGTCCCCGTGCCGCGCGGCCGGGAGGCCGCCACGGTCCGCGCCCGACCGCAGGGCGACGTGCTGTTCGTCGTGGACAACGCCGCTACCCGGCTCGGCCTGGCCACCATGCTCGACGCCGTGGCCCGCCGCGCGCACGGCCGCACCCGCGTCCTCCTGCTCGCCCGCGTCGCCGGGGAGTGGGTACGCCGGCTGCGCTGGGGCTCGACGCTCTGGACGCGCCTCGAGCGCGACGACGCCACACAGACCGCGCTCGACCTGCCGCTGGCGCCCGGGCTGCCCGACCTGACCGTCCTGGAGGCCGCCGTCGCGGCGTTCGCCGAGCGCCTCGGCGTCGAGGACCCCGGCGTGTCCGCGGTGCGCCTGCCCGAGCCGGTCGGCGGCACCCGGGTGTCCGACCTGCACGCGGCCGCGGCGCTCGCGGCCCTCGAGGCGGCGGGTGCGCCCGTCCCGGCGACCGAGCCGAACCCGGTGCGCGGGCTCCTGGAGGTCGCTGCGAGCTCGTGGGCGTGGTCGGCGCGCGAGGCCGGGCTGGAGCTCACCATCGACGAGGTCCAGGACGTCGTGGCGGCGGCGTGCCTGCTCGGCGCGGACGACGTCGCGAGCGCGCGCGACGTGCTGCGCCGCGTCGTCCCGGGGCTGCCGGGACGCGCGGGGGCGCGCTGGCTGCTCGGGCTGCAGGGTTCCGCGGTCGAGCTCGGGGCGAGCGCGGCCGGGCACGACCGGATGGGCGACCTGCTCATCGTGGAGCGGCTCGGCAGGTCGGTCGCCCTGGTGGGCTCCTGCACGTGGGGCCTGTCCCGCAAGGTCGCGCTCCGGGTGGTGCGCATCGCCCGCCGGCTCGAGGTCGAGCTGGGCGAGGTGTCCGGGGTGGCCGACCTGACCGGCGAGCTCCTGCGCCGCGCCGCCGACTCCTGCGGCGACGACCCGCGCGCCCTGCGGACGATGTTCGTGCTCAAGCCGCGCAGCCTCCTCGGCGGGACCGCCGACGACGTCGACCGCGGCCAGCAGGCGGTCGCGGCGGCTCGGGATGCCGTGGGCCGGGCCGAGGCACTCTCCGACCTGGGCGTCGCGCTGAAGGAGTCGGGCCGGCTGGCCGAGTCGCTCGACACCCTGGACGCCGCCGTCGCGGCCTGGCGCCGGCTCGCGGCGGGCGACGCCGACCGGTACCGCACTGCGCTGATCGACACGCTCAACACGCTCGGTAGTGCGCACTGGGGGGCCGGGCTGCCGCAGGAGGCGTCGGTGCTGCAGCTCGAGGCGCTCGAGCTGTGCCGGGCGGCACCGGACCGCGACGTGAGCTGGGTGGAGCCCGAGCTGGCCCGGACCCTGATCAGCCTGACCGTCTCGTTCGACGAGACCGGGCGCCCCCAGGAGCACGAGGCGGGGATCGCGGAGGTGATCCCGATCCTGCGGACCCTCGTGGCGCGCGACCCGCGGCAGTGGGGCGTCGCCCTGGCGCAGACGCTGTCCAACCGCGCGGTGACGCTGACCGAGAGCCGCCCGGAGGAGGCACCGCCGGTCGCGCTGGAGGCGCTGGAGCTCAGCCGCAAGCTCGTGCTGCAGTCCGCCCAGCGGCACCGTCCGCAGCTCGGTTTCGCGCTGACGAACCTGGGCAACGCGTATGCGGCGCTGGGCCGGGACCGGGAGGCGATCGAGCCGCTCGACGAGGCCGTCGCCCTGCGGCGCGAGCTCGCCCGCGAGAATCCCGTCGCGCACACGTGGACCCTCGCTTACACGCTCGCGTCGCTCGGCGCCGTCCGCTCCCGGCTCGGCGACCTGGACGAGGCGATCACGGTCGAGCGCGAGGCGGTCCTGCTCCGTCGTCGGCTCGTCCGGGAGAACCCGACCCGGTACCGCCGGATGCTGGCGGCGTCCCTGTCGAACCTCGCTGTCACCTACTCGCGGTCCGGCGAGCCGGAGGAGGCGCTGCCCCTGGAGCAGGAGGCGGTGGCGATCCGGCGCGGCCTGGCGGACGAGGGGCAGCCCGGCGAGGAGTACCTGGCGCGCTCGCTGTCCAACCTCGGCGTGCTCTTCTCGGAGCTGGGCCGGGCCGCCGACGCCGTGGCGCCCAGCGAAGAGGCAGTCGCCCAGCTGCGGCTCCTGGCCGTGAGCGATCCGGACCGCTTCGAGCCCGACCTCGCCGACGCGCTGCTCAACCTGGGGGCAGCCCTCATCGACGCCGGCCGGCCGGACGCGGGCGCCGAGCCGACGGCGGAGGCGGTGCGGGTGCGCCGGGACCTCGCGCGCCGGAGCCCGGACCTCCACCTGCCGGGCCTGGCGGCTGCGCTGTCGAACATGGTGTCGGTCCACCTCGAGCTGCAGAAGCTCGACTCCGCAGCGGAGTACGCGCAGGAGGTCGTGGACGTGCGGCGTCGGCTCGTGGACGGGTCCTACGCCCACGAGCAGGACCTGCTGCGGGCGCTGGACCTGCAGGCACGCGTGCGGCGATCGGGCGTGGCCGGCGGCCGTCCGGTGCACTGACGCACCCGGGTGTGACGAGTCTGTCAGAATGAGTCATAGAACAGGCGTGCGAATGTCAGTGGGTCGCCCTAGTATGCCTCTGTGAGCAATCGCCTCGTCGTCTCGGGAGCCCGAGAGCACAACCTCAAGAACGTTTCTCTGGACCTGCCCAGGGACCGGCTGATCGTGTTCACAGGGCTGTCGGGTTCCGGTAAGTCGTCGCTCGCGTTCGACACGATCTTCGCCGAGGGTCAGCGCCGGTACGTCGAGTCCCTGTCCGCGTACGCGCGCCAGTTCCTGGGTCAGATGGACAAGCCTGACGTCGATTTCATCGAGGGGCTGTCGCCCGCGGTGTCGATCGACCAGAAGTCGACCAACCGCAACCCGCGCTCCACGGTCGGCACCATCACGGAGGTCTACGACTACCTGCGCCTGCTCTTCGCGCGCGCGGGTACGCAGTACTGCCCGGTGTGCGGCGAGAAGGTGCAGTCGCAGACGCCCCAGCAGATCGTCGACCAGATCCTCGAGCTGCCCGAGAACACGCGGTACCAGGTCCTCGCGCCCGTGGTTCGCGGTCGCAAGGGCGAGTACGCCGACCTGTTCAAGGAGCTGCAGGCCAAGGGCTTCTCCCGGGCCCGGGTCGACGGCGAGGTCGTGCAGCTGACCGACCCGCCCACGCTCGAGAAGAAGCTGAAGCACGACATCGAGGTGGTCGTGGACCGGCTCGTGTCGCGCGAGGGTGTGCAGCGCCGGCTCACGGACTCCGTGGAGACTGCGCTCACCCTGGCGAACGGCCTCGTGATGATCGAGCTGGTCGACGCCGACATCGACGACCTGACGCGTACCCGGAAGTTCTCGGAGAAGCGTGCCTGCCCGAACGAGCACACCCTGGCGCTCGACGAGATCGAGCCACGGACCTTCTCGTTCAACGCGCCCTACGGTGCATGCCCGGAGTGCACCGGCATCGGCTTCCGCCTGGAGGTCGACCCGGACCTCATCGTGCCGGACGACGAGCAGACGCTGCGTGGTGGCGCCGTCGCCCCGTGGGCGCAGACGTCGTCGGAGTACTTCGAGCGCGTGCTGACGGCGCTCGCCGACGAGATGAAGTTCTCGATGGACGTGCCGTGGCGGGCGCTGCCCCAGCGGGCCAGGGACGCGATCCTGCACGGGCGCGACCACAAGGTGCACGTCAAGTACAAGAACCGCTGGGGCCGCGAGCGGCAGTACTCGACCGGGTTCGAGGGTGCGGTGACGTTCCTTGAGCGTCGGCACCGCGAGACCGACTCCGACTGGTCCAAGGAGAAGTACGAGGCCTACATGCGCGAGGTCCCGTGCCCCACGTGCGGCGGAGCGCGCCTCAAGCCCGAGGTGCTCGCGGTCAAGGTGGACGGGCTGTCCATCGCCGACGTCTGCCGCCTCCCCGTGGGCGAGGCCGCCGAGTTCCTCAAGGGCATCGAGCTCGGCGTCCGCGAGGCGCAGATCGCGACCGAGGTGCTCAAGGAGATCCACGCGCGCCTCGGCTTCCTGCTCGACGTCGGACTGCACTACCTGACCCTGGAGCGCCCCGCCGGCACGCTGTCCGGCGGCGAGGCCCAGCGCATCCGGCTCGCCACCCAGATCGGCTCCGGCCTGGTCGGCGTCCTGTACGTGCTGGACGAGCCGTCGATCGGCCTGCACCAGCGCGACAACCGCCGCCTCATCGAGACGCTGACCCGGCTGCGGGACCTGGGCAACACGCTGATCGTCGTCGAGCACGACGAGGACACGATCCGCGCGGCCGACTGGATCGTCGACATCGGCCCGGGTGCCGGCGAGCACGGCGGCGACGTCATCCACTCGGGCGACTACGCCGGGCTGCTGGAGAAGAAGGACTCGCTCACCGGCGCGTATCTGTCCGGCCGCCGCTCGATCCCGGTCCCGGCCGTGCGCCGCCCGATCGACAAGGACCGCCAGGTCACGGTCGTGGGCGCCCACGAGAACAACCTGCGGAACGTCGACGTGTCGTTCCCGCTGGGCGTGCTGACCGTCGTGTCCGGCGTCTCCGGGTCCGGCAAGTCGACGCTGGTGAACTCGATCCTGTACACGGTCATGGCGAACCAGCTCAACGGCGCCCGCCGTGTGGCGGGGCGGCACAAGCGCGTGACGGGCCTGGAGAACCTCGACAAGGTCGTGCACGTCGACCAGGGGCCGATCGGCCGTACACCGCGCTCGAACCCCGCGACGTACACGGGCGTCTGGGACCGGATCCGCAAGATCTTCGCCGAGACCGAGGAGGCGAAGGTCCGCGGGTACGGGCCGGGCCGGTTCTCGTTCAACGTCAAGGGCGGCCGCTGCGAGGCCTGTGCGGGCGACGGCACGATCAAGATCGAGATGAACTTCCTGCCGGACGTCTACGTGCCGTGCGAGGTGTGCCACGGGGCGCGGTACAACCGCGAGACGCTCGAGGTGCACTTCAAGGGCAAGACGGTCGCAGACGTCCTCGACATGCCGATCGAGGAGGCCGCGGAGTTCTTCAAGGCGTTCCCGGCGATCTCCCGGCACCTGTCCACGCTGGTCGACGTCGGCCTGGGCTACGTGCGGCTCGGGCAGCCTGCGCCCACGCTCTCCGGTGGTGAGGCGCAGCGCGTCAAGCTGGCGGCGGAGCTGCAGAAGCGGTCGTCGGGCCGCTCGGCGTACGTGCTGGACGAGCCGACCACGGGCCTGCACTTCGAGGACGTCCGGCGGCTGCTGGGCGTGCTGCAGTCACTGGCCGACAAGGGCAACACGGTCATCGTGATCGAGCACAACCTCGACGTCATCAAGAACGCCGACTGGGTGGTCGACATGGGGCCCGAGGGCGGCAGCGGCGGCGGCATCGTCGTCGCGCAGGGTACGCCCGAGGCGGTCGCGACGGTCCCGGAGAGCCACACCGGTACGTACCTCGCGGAGATCCTCGAGGTGCACGCGCAGGCCGGTGAGGTCCCGGTGCTGCAGCCCACGAACGGCGCGGCGAAGCGGAAGCCAGTGGCCAAGAAGGCGCCGGGCAAGGTCAAGGCCGGCGCGGGCGCCTGACCAGAGCTCGCGAGGGGAAACGGGTACGCCTGGGACGAGGTAACGGTGAGGTAGCAGTGCTCCCTCTCCGTTACCTCGTCCCGGGCGTTTCCGTTTCCCCCGGACCGGTTTACCCATAGGGTGGGCAGCATGAGCGGAGCCACGCATGACTACGCCGTAACGGTGCGGTGGACGGGCGCAGGGGACGCGGGTACGTCGTCGTACACCTCGTACTCGCGTGACCACGAGATCGATCTGCCGCACAAGCCGCCCCTGCTCGGGTCATCGGACCCCGCGTTCCGGGGCGACCCTGGCCGGTACAGCCCGGAAGAGCTGTTCGTCGCGAGCCTGAGCCAGTGCCACATGCTGTGGTTCCTGCACCTGGCGGCGGAGTCGGGCCTGGTCGTGCGGGAGTACACCGACGCGGCGACCGGCACCATGCGCGTCGAGTCGCGGGGTGAGGGTGCGTTCAAGGACGTGACGCTGCACCCGAAGGTCGTCACCGACCCGGGCGAGCTCGCGACGGACGAGCACCTCGCGGCCCTGCACCACAAGGCCCACGCGATGTGCTTCATCTCCCGGTCGGTGAACTTCCCGGTCCTCGTCGAGCCCACCCCGCTGCGCGTCGCCGTGTGACGCTGCGCGTGGTGGCCTGACCGCGGTTCACCGCGTGTCAGTGGCAGCGCATAGGTTTGGGTCATGGCGGATCCAGCTACCTATCGACCCAAGGCGGGAGAGATCCCGACGTCGCCCGGTGTCTACCGGTTCCGCGACGAGCACGGCCGGGTCATCTACGTGGGCAAGGCGAACAACCTGCGCCAGCGTCTGGCGAACTACTTCCAGGACGTTGCGCACCTGCACGAGCGCACCCAGCGCATGGTGACGACCGCGGCGTCGGTCGAGTGGACCGTGGTCGGCACGGAGGTCGAGGCGCTGGCCCTCGAGTTCACCTGGATCCAGCAGTACGACCCGCGGTTCAACGTGAAGTACCGGGACGACAAGTCCTACCCGTATCTCGCCGTGACCCTGGGCGAGGAGGTCCCGCGCGCCCAGGTCATGCGCGGGGCCAAGCGCAAGGGCACCCGCTACTTCGGCCCGTACGGGCACGCGTGGGCGATCCGTGAGACCCTCGACCTGCTGCTGCGGGTGTTCCCGATCCGGACGTGCTCGGCCGGGGTCTACAAGCGGGCCGGCCAGTCGGGCCGCCCGTGCCTGCTCGGGTATATCGACAAGTGCTCCGCACCCTGCGTGGGCCGCATCAGCGTGGACGACCACCGGGCCCTGGTGCTGGACTTCTGCGACTTCATGGCCGGTGACACCGCGAAGTTCGAGCGGCGGCTCACCAAGCGCATGCAGGAGGCGGCCGCCGAGATGGAGTACGAGCAGGCGGCCCGCCTGCGCGACGACATCGAGGCGCTACGGCGCGCCACCGAGAAGAACGCGGTGGTGCTCGGCGACGCCACGGACGCCGACGTCTTCGCCCTGGTGGGGGACGAGCTCGAGGCCGCGGTCCAGGTGTTCCACGTGCGCGGGGGCCGCATCCGCGGCCAGCGCGGCTGGGTCGTCGAGAAGGTGGAGGACATCACCGACGGCGAGCTCGTGGAGCACCTGCTGCAGCAGGTGTACGGATCCGCTGAGGAGACGACGGGGGCGGAGGCCCGGGACGCCGTGCCGCGCGAGGTCCTCGTGCCGGTGCTGCCGCCCGACCTGGAGCAGATCGGCACCTGGCTCAGCGGCCTGCGCGGCGCCCGCGTGGACGTGCGCGTGCCCCAGCGCGGCGACAAGAGGGAGCTCGCGGCCACCGTCCGCAAGAACGCCGAGCACGCCCTCATGCTGCACCGCACGCGGCGCGCCGGTGACCTCACGACCCGCAGCCAGGCCCTGCAGGAGATCCAGGAGGCGCTCGACCTGGAGTCGGCTCCCCTGCGCATCGAGTGCTACGACATCTCGCACACGCAGGGCACCTACCAGTCGGCGTCGATGGTCGTCTTCGAGGACGGCCTGCCCCGCAAGAGCGAGTACCGCTCGTTCAGCATCCGGGGGTCCGACGGCGATGGTGCCCGCGACGACACGCAGGCCATGCACGAGGTCATCACGCGCCGCTTCAAGCGCTACCTCAGCGACCGGCTCAAGGCCAACGACGTCGAGATGGCCGACGGCGAGGTCGTCGCCGACGCGCCGGAGGAGAAGGCGCGCTTCGCGTACCCACCGAGCCTCGTCGTGGTCGACGGCGGGCCGCCCCAGGTCGCCGCCGCGAAGCAGGCGATGGACGAGCTCGGCATCACCGACGTCGCGCTCTGCGGCCTCGCCAAGCGGCTGGAGGAGGTGTGGGTGCCGGGCGAGGACTACCCGGTCATCCTGCAGCGCTCCAGCGAGGGCCTGTACCTGCTGCAGCGCGTCCGCGACGAGGCGCACCGGTTCGCCATCACGCAGCACCGCAGGCGGCGCAGCAAGGGCATGACGGCGTCCGTGCTCGACGACGTACCGGGGCTCGGGCCGGCGCGCAAGAAGATGCTGCTGACCCACTTCGGGTCGGTCAAGCGGCTCAAGGCCGCGAGCGTCGAGGAGATCGCCAGCCTGCGCGGTATGGGGGACAAGACCGCCGAGGCGGTGGTGGCGGCCCTGAAGGCCTGACGCTGGCATGCTTGGAGCCATGAGCAACACCGAGCCGTCGCCCACCACCGCACCCGACGGAATCGCCGAGGTCGAGGCGTCCACGCCCGCTCCCGAGCACAGCCAACCGCAGGTGCTGGTGATCACCGGAATGTCGGGCGCCGGCCGTTCGCGCGCGGCTGCCGTGCTGGAGGACCTCGACTGGTACGTGGTCGACAACCTGCCGCCCATGATGCTCGTGCCCCTGGTCGACCTCATGGCCAAGGGTTCGAGCATCGAGCGCGTCGCCGTCGTCGTGGACGTGCGCGGCCGGCACTTCTTCCCGGAGCTGGACAAGGTCCTCGCGCACATGACCGAGGCCGGGGTGGCCTACCGGATCCTCTTCCTGGACGCCAGCGACGAGGTCCTCGTGCGCCGCTTCGAGCAGGTGCGCCGCCCGCACCCCCTGCAGGGCGACGGCCGCATCCTGGACGGCATCGCCGAGGAGCGGTCCGTCGTCGCGACGCTTGCCGAGCGGGCCGACCTGCGGATCGACACGTCCGAGCTGTCCGTCCACGACCTCGCCCGCGAGATCCGCGCGTGGCTCGCACACGACGCCACCGAGGTGCTGCGCATCAACGTCATCTCGTTCGGGTTCAAGTACGGCATACCCCTGGACGCCGACCACGTGGTGGACGTACGGTTCCTGGCCAACCCGTACTGGATCACCGAGCTGCGGCACCTGACGGGACGTGACCAGCCCGTACGCGACTACGTGCTCGCCCGACCGGGCGCCGTCGAGTTCGTGGACCGCTACGTCGACGCCCTGGCGCCGGTGCTCGCCGGCTATCTCAACGAGGAGAAGCGCTACGTGACCATCGCCGTGGGATGCACGGGCGGCAAGCACCGGTCCGTCGCGATGTCGGACGCCATCGCCGAACGTCTTCGCGCCCGGGGACAGCTCGTCTCCGTCTCGGCGCGTGATCTGGGCCGCGAATGATCCCGCACGCACCGGGGCTGCCCGACGCGCCCGCACCGGAGTGGAGCAAGAACCCGTCAGTCGTCGCACTGGGCGGGGGCCACGGCCTTTCGGCAAGCCTGTCCGCGCTGCGCCTCATGTCGGACCGCCTCACGGCCGTCGTCACGGTGGCCGACGACGGCGGCTCCTCCGGCCGGCTGCGCGAGGAGCTCGACGTGCTGCCCCCGGGCGACCTGCGGATGGCGCTCGCGGCGCTCTGCGATGACTCGGAGTGGGGCCGTACGTGGAGCGCGATGCTGCAGCACCGCTTCTCGTCGTCGGGCGAGCTGGACAACCACGCCATGGGCAACCTGCTGATCGTGGCGCTGTGGGAGCTGCTCGGCGACGAGGTGGAGGGCCTCGACTGGGTCGGCCGCTTGCTCGGCGCCCGTGGCCGGGTGCTGCCGATGGCCTCGGTGCCGCTGGTCGTCGAGGCGGACGTCCGGCACGCCGCGGCGCCGGGGGAGCCCGAGCCGGCGCTGCAGACCGTGGTCGGGCAGAGCAAGGTGGCCGTCACCGAGGGCCGGATCGAGCAGCTGCGCCTGCTCCCGGCGGATCCGCCCGCCGCGCCGGAGGCGGTGCAGGCCGTGCTCGACGCCGACTGGGTGGTCCTGGGGCCGGGGTCCTGGTACTCGTCGGTGCTCGTCCACCTGCTGGTGCCGGCCCTCGCGGACGCCCTGCACACCACCAAGGCGCGACGCTGCGTGACGCTGAACCTGTCGGCGGAGAACGGCGAGACCGAGGGGCTCACCGCCGTCGACCACCTGGAGGCGCTGCACAAGCACGCTCCAGGCCTGCGGATCGACGCCGTCCTGGCCGACCCGTCCGCCGTCGAGGACGTGACGGCCCTGGAAGCCGCGGCCGCGTCCATGGGCGCACGCGTGATCATGCGGCAGGTCCGGCGCGGCGACGACACCGCCCGGCACGACGGGCTACGCCTCGCCGCCGCCTACCGGGACGTGTTCGAGGGCATCTACGGCGACGTCTGACGTTGCCCGCCTGCGGCCGGTCCCGTCCGGGCTGCGGGGCCTGGACGGGCCGTGACCCGGCCGGCGGTGCGCTCCGTTGACATGCCCTGATCAGCGACGTAACTTCGAGCAGACAATTCCCTATCAATCCGATACACATTGGACTGATAGGATAAATTGCCTGCGACTTCACCCGTTCGCAGAACAACCATTCGGGCCGCCCAGCCGTCCTGTAGCGGTGGGGGCAATTGCTGCTACAGGCGGCACCCCGACCGAGAGGACATGAGACATGACCGAGGCTCCGCAGACCGGTACGCCCAGCGTGACCACCATCGACGACGCCGCCGTCCGCGCGCACGTCGCATGGCGCGCCGCGCGCGAGCGTGAGCTGCGTGAGCCATACGGGCCCTTGAGTCCGGTCGCCCTGCACTGGCCGACGTCGCGGCCCCAGCGCCTGCCCGGCCTGCCCGGCGAGTGGTGGTCCGCCAACGGGGCGCTGTTCACGCAGCCCGTAGCGGGGGACACGACCGCGCTGACCGGCGAGCACATCGAGCCGGACGGCCCGACGGCGATCGGCGTCCGCGACGGGCGCAGCCGCATCCTCGGCACGTTCCTCCCGGACGGGCGCGACAGTTCCGTGGAGGGCCCGGACGGCGAGCGCGCGGTCGCGGTCGAGGTCGTGCTGCGCACGGGCCGGCACGGCGTCCGACCGCTCGATCCGCAGGCCGCCACGCGTACCGCGTTCGACGGCGTCCCGACGTTCGACTACGACCCCGCGTGGGTGCTCGACGTCCCCGTGCGCTGGTACGACGAGCCGGAGGCCGTCACCGTGGGCAGCGCGCGGGCGGGACTGGTGCACCACGTCGAGGCGTTCGGCGAGGTCGACCTCGTGGTCGGGGGGCACGCGGCCACCCTCGCGCTCACGGGCAGCCTGACGGCGCCCGTCGTCGTGTTCAGCGACGAGGCCGACGGCGTCGCGCCGTGGCGGGTGCTCCAGGTCACCACTCCGGACGGCGCGGGCGCCGGCGCGGACCAGACGGACGAGGCGGCGGAGGTGGCGATCGCGACGTCGGACACGCTGCGCCTGGATCTGAACCGCGCGGTGAACCCGTCGTACGCGTTCACGGACTTCGGGACCAGCGCCGCGCCGCTGGCGGGCAACCACCTGCCGTTCGCCGTGACGGCGGGGGAGAAGGCGCCGCGGTGAGGCGCGTTTTCGCGAGGGCTGGCCGGTCGTGGCGTGGCGAACAACATGTGTGACGCGACACGCCGAGACAAAACGCCCGAGTTTCCGCGATTCCACCCGGTTGGTCGGCGCGTGACCATGGCAGTATGACGCCATGGCGCTCACGGGACAGGTCAAGGAGGAGCTCGCGCGGGTGAGGGTGGCGAAGACGTCCTGCCGGAAGGCGGAGGTCTCCGCCACGCTGAGGTTCTCCGGCGGGCTGCACATCATCTCCGGTCGGGTAGTGATCGAGGCCGAGCTCGACACGGAGTCGGCCGCTACCCGTCTGCGGCATGCCATCCACGACCTGTACGGGCACACGAGCGAGCTCATCGTGGTCCAGGCGGGTGGGCTGCGGAAGACCTCGCGGTTCGTGGTGCGGGTGGTGCGTGAGGGCGAGTCGCTCGCCCGCCAGACCGGACTCCTCGACGCGCGAGGCCGCCCCGTGCGCGGCCTCGCGCCCGAGGTCGTGTCAGCGGGCGTGCAGGAGGCGGAGGCCGTGTGGCGCGGCGCGTTCCTGGCGCACGGCTCGCTCACCGAGCCCGGCCGGTCGATGGCCCTCGAGATCACCAGCCCCGGGCCGGAGGCGGCGCTCGCGCTCGTCGGGGCAGCCCGCCGCCTGGGCGTGGCCGCCAAGTCCCGCGAGGTGCGCGGCATCGACCGCGTGGTGATCCGCGACGGCGACTCGATCGGGCGGATGCTGGAGCGGATCGGAGCCCCCGAGACGCTCAAGGTCTGGGAGGAGCGGCGGGAGCGCCGCGAGGTGCGCGGCACGGCCAACCGCCTCGCGAACTTCGACGACGCGAACCTGCGCCGCTCCGCCCGGGCCGCCGTGGCGGCGGGCGCGCGGGTGCAGCGGGCCTTCGAGATCCTGGGCGACGAGCTGCCGGACCACCTGCGCCAGGCCGGTGAGCTGCGCCTCGCGCACAAACAGGCGTCGCTGGAGGAGCTGGGACGGCTGGCCGAGCCGCAGCTGTCCAAGGACGCCGTGGCGGGCCGGATCCGCCGTCTGCTGTCGACGGCGGACAAGCGCGCCCTCGAGCTGGGTATACCCGACACCGAGGCAGGGCTCCCCGCTGACCTGCTCGATCTCTGACCCGCGCCCGCTCGGCCTGTGCTGCCCGCCCGCCCACCCTGGGGCCGGGTCGGATCCGGTTTGTGAGAACGAACAGAACCGTGAGTTCCATGCTGTCCGGCTCGGGTCACGGTTCGGCCGGGTTCGGGTATAGGCTCGAATTCGTCAGGTGACGACGCCGTGACCATCGCGTTTCCCGTTCGGGTCGTCGCGGGGTCGCGGCGCCCGGAAATCCCGGCAACGCACTTCGCCGTCGGGCATCGACGGCAGTCGCGAAAGAACCAAGGAAACGTGTGCGCCGGGACGGCCGGCGCCCCCTGAGGAGGGCATTGTGACCATCCGCGTCGGCATCAACGGCTTCGGCCGTATCGGCAGGAACTTCTACCGGGCTCTCGTCGAGTCGGGTGCAGACATCGAGGTCGTCGGTGTCAACGACCTGACCGACAACAAGACGCTCTCGCACCTGCTCAAGTACGACACCGTCCTGGGCCGGTTCGGCAAGACCGTCGACTTCGACGACGAGAACATCATCGTGGACGGCAAGAAGATCCGTGCGCTCGCCGAGCGCGACCCCGCGAACCTCCCCTGGGGCGAGCTGGGCGCGGACATCGTCATCGAGTCCACCGGCTTCTTCACGGACGCCACCAAGGCCAAGGCGCACATCGACGCCGGCGCCAAGAAGGTCATCATCTCGGCCCCGGCCAAGAACGAGGACGCCACCTTCGTGATGGGCGTCAACAACGAGCTGTACGACCCGGCGGCGCACCACATCATCTCGAACGCGTCGTGCACCACGAACTGCCTGGCCCCGCTGGCCAAGGCGCTGAACGACTCGATCGGCATCGAGCGTGGCCTCATGACCACGATCCACGCCTACACGGGTGACCAGAACCTGCAGGACGGTCCGCACAAGGACCTGCGCCGCGCCCGTGCGGCCGCGCAGAACATCGTCCCCACCACGACCGGTGCCGCCAAGGCCGTGTCGCTGGTGCTCCCGGAGCTCAAGGGCAAGCTGGACGGCTACGCGCTGCGCGTGCCGGTCATCACGGGCTCGGCCACGGACCTCACGTTCGAGGCGCCGCGTGACGTGACGCTC
This sequence comes from Promicromonospora panici, assembly GCF_900608595.1. GTDB lineage: Bacteria > Actinomycetota > Actinomycetes > Actinomycetales > Cellulomonadaceae > Promicromonospora > Promicromonospora panici. The sequence continues at coordinate 21,381 of NZ_UWYY01000015.1, forward strand.
GAGGAGGTCAACGCCGCGGTCAAGGCCGCCGCCGAGGGCCCGCTCAAGGGCATCCTGGAGTACGTCGAGGACGACATCGTCTCCTCGGACATCGTGACCAACCCGCACCAGAGCATCTACGACGCGAAGCTCACCAAGGTGATCGGCAACCAGGTCAAGGTCGTCTCCTGGTACGACAACGAGTGGGGCTACTCGAACAGCCTCGTGAACCTCACCGTGTTCGTCGGCGAGAAGCTCTGACCTTCTTCGTCCCAGCGTGAACCACGACGTCCGCGTGCGCATCGGCCTGCCGGCGCACGCGGACGTCGTCGTGTCACGGAACCTCGGCAGCTGGAATCTCACTCTGGAGTGCTCATGAAGACCATCGACTCCCTCGGCGACCTGCGCGGCAAGCGCGTCCTGGTCCGCTCCGACTTCAACGTCCCGCTCGACGGGACCACCATCACCGACGACGGCCGCATCCGCGCGGCCCTGCCGACGCTGAAGCGGCTGACCGACGCCGGCGCGCGCGTCGTCGTGATGGCACACCTCGGCCGCCCCAAGGGCACGCCGGACCCCCAGTACTCCCTCGCGCCCGTCGCGGCCCGCCTGGGTGAGCTGCTCGGGCAGGACGTGGTGCTCGCCGAGGACCTCGTCGGCCCGTCGGCGAAGGCGACCGCGGAGGCACTGGCCGACGGCCAGGTCGCCCTCCTGGAGAACGTCCGGTTCGACGCCCGCGAGACCGCCAAGGTCGACGCCGAGCGCGCCGAGCTGGCCGGCGAGCTGGCGCAGCTCGCCGACGCGTTCGTCTCGGACGGCTTCGGCGTCGTGCACCGCAAGCAGGCGTCGGTGTACGACGTCGCGCAGGTGCTGCCCGCCGCGGCCGGTGACCTGGTGCTGGGCGAGGTCGAGTCGCTGTCGAAGGCGACCGGCGACCCCGAGCGGCCCTACGCCGTCGTGCTCGGCGGGTCCAAGGTGTCGGACAAGCTGGGCGTCATCGCGAACCTGCTGACCAAGGCGGACCGCCTGCTCATCGGCGGCGGCATGGTCTTCACGTTCCTGGCGGCCAAGGGGCTCTCGGTGGGCAACAGCCTGCTGGAGGAGGACCAGATCGAGACCGTCAAGGGCTACATCGCCACGGCGGAGGAGAACGGCGTCGAGATCGTGCTGCCCGTCGACATCGTGGCGGCGGACTCGTTCGCCGCGGACGCGCCGCACCAGGTCGTCGGCGCCGACGCGATCCCCGACGGCACCCTGGGCCTCGACATCGGCCCGGAGTCGGGCAAGCTGTTCGCCGGCAAGCTCGCCGACGCGAAGACCATCGCGTGGAACGGCCCCATGGGCGTCTTCGAGTTCGAGGCGTTCGCCGCGGGCACCAAGGCCGTGGCGCAGGGCATCATCGAGGCGACGACGGCGGGCGCGTTCTCCATCGTGGGCGGCGGCGACTCGGCGGCTGCCGTGCGCGCCCTCGGCTTCGACGAGGCCGGGTTCAGCCACATCTCGACCGGCGGAGGCGCGAGCCTGGAGCTGCTGGAGGGCAAGGAGCTCCCGGGGCTCACCGTCCTCGCCGACTGACACCAGCCGTACCTCCACAGAACTCATAACGAAGGAAGAAACACGTGGCTACCACTCGCACGCCGCTGATGGCGGGCAACTGGAAGATGAACCTGGACCACCAGCAGGCGATCAGCACGGTCCAGAAGCTGTCCTGGTCCCTGAAGGACGCCAAGCACGACTACTCCGCGGTCGAGGTGGCTGTGCTGCCGCCGTTCACCGACCTGCGGTCGGTGCAGACGCTCGTGGACGGCGACAAGCTGGAGCTCGTCTACGGCGCCCAGGACATCTCCAAGCACGAGTCCGGCGCGTACACCGGCGAGATCTCCGGGTCGATGCTGTCGAAGCTGGGCTGCACCTACGTCGTCATCGGGCACTCGGAGCGCCGTGAGTACCACGCCGAGTCCGACGACCTCGTGAACGACAAGGTGCGCGCCGCCTTCGCCCACGGCCTGACCCCGATCCTGTGCGTCGGCGAGGGCCTGGAGGTCCGTAAGGCGGGCAACCAGGTGTCGTACACGCTGGCGCAGGTCGAGGCCGCGCTGGTCGACGTCCCGACCGAGCAGATCGCGCAGATCGTCATCGCCTACGAGCCCGTCTGGGCCATCGGCACCGGCGAGGTGGCGACCCCGGAGGACGCGCAGGAGGTGTGCGGCGCGATCCGCCGGGTGCTCGGCGAGCTGTGCGACCCGAGCGTCGCCGACGGCGTCCGCGTCCTGTACGGCGGCTCGGTGAAGTCGGGCAACGTCGCGCAGATCATGGCGCAGCCGGACGTCGACGGCGCCCTGGTGGGCGGGGCGAGCCTGGACCCGGAGGAGTTCGCCAGAATCGCCCGCTACCAGTCCCACGTCACCGCCTGATTGGTTGTGGGCGTGATCGTTGCGCCTAGAACGGGCACGTAGCAGCAACGATCACGCCCACAACCACGCCGTGTGAGACCGTCTCGCAACCTGGCTGAGGTACCCTCGCTCGGGCGTGATGTTCCGGGTGTGACTCCTGCTCAGGGCGCTACAAACCCCTGAGCAGGGCGTTCGCACTGTGAGGTACGTCTCGCTTACTCTTGACCGATCCGCCGCCGGGAGACGCCCGGCACACCTACAACCGAGGACGTGAACCCGTGGACGCGCTCCGCATCATTCTGGAAGTCCTGCTGGTCCTGACCAGCGGCTTTCTCACCATGCTCATCCTGCTCCACAAGGGCAAGGGTGGCGGACTGTCCGACATGTTCGGTGGCGGTATCTCGATGGGCGCCGGCTCGTCCGGCGTTGCCGAGCGGAACCTCAATCGCATCACCATTGCCTTCGCCCTCGTGTGGGCCGTGGTGATCGTCCTGCTCGGACTCATCCAGAAGGTCAGCTGACCCGGTCGCCAAGCGCCTAGCAGCTGACGGCCACACACAGAGGGGACGACAGACGTGGCATCAGGCGGTCATGCGATTCGGGGGAGCCGGGTAGGCGCCGGCCCCCTCGGGGAGACGGAGCGCGGCGACACAGCGCCCCGGATCCGAGTTTCTTACTGGTGTGCCAACGGGCACGAGACAGCACCGAGCTTCTCGGTGGGCGAGGACGTCGAGGCCCCAGCGCAGTGGGACTGTCCGCGCTGCGGCTTCCCGGCGGGGATGGATCCGGTGAATCCGCCGTCTCCGGTGCGGAACGAGCCGTACAAGACGCACCTCGCCTACGTGAAGGAGCGCCGGTCCGACGAGGACGGCGCCGCTCTCCTGGAGGAGGCGCTGGAAGCACTGCGCATCCGCCGCGGCGGACGCGTAGCACGCTAACGTTTTTTGCAGTGGCGACGTAGAGCGCCTGTCCTGGTCATCTGACCGGGACAGGCGCTCTACGTGCTTCGCGGGTCAGTTCCGGGCGCCGGCCGCTTGCGCGTCCAGCAGCCACAGTGTGCGGGCCTGGCCGACGGCGCCCGCGGCCGGGACCTCCGTCACCGGGCCGTCGGCCAGCGCCGCGGCCACCTGCTCCGCCTTCTCGGCGCCCGCCGCCACGATCCACACCTCGCGGGCGGACCGGATCGCGTCGAACGTGAACGAGATCCGCTCGGGCGGCGGCTTGGGTGAGCCGTGCACGCCCGTCGTCGTGCCCTGGGCGGCCAGACCGTCGTGGCCGGGGAACAGGGACGCGACGTGCCCGTCCGGCCCCATACCGAGCAGCAGGACGTCGAAGGCGGGGACCGCGACGGTGCCCTCGCTCTGCTTGCTCGCGCCCCGCTCGCCCGCGTGCTCGCGCAGGAGCGCCGCGTAGGCCGTGGCGCCCTCCTCGGGAGTCGTGACGGACGTCGGCCCCGGCATGGGGTGGACGTTGGCCTCGGGGAGCCCGTGCTCGGCGACGAGGCCGTCGAGCAGGGCCTCCCGCGCCTGCGTCTCGTTCCGGTCGGGGTCGCCGTCCGGCAGGAACCGCTCGTCGCCCCACCACAGGTGGACACCCGACCAGTCGACGGCCGGCACCAGCGGGCTCGCGGCGACCGCCGCGAGCGTCGCGATGCCGACCGAACCACCCGTGAGCACCACGTGCACGGGGGAGCGCACCGACTGCACGTCCAGCACACGCGTGAGCAGCCGTGCGGCCGCCGCCTGCGCGAGCACCTCCTTGTCGGGGTGCACGACGACGAGCCGCACGCCCGGCGTCGTGCCGACTGCCGGGTGAGCCATCAGGCCGCCGTCCGCGTGGTGATGTTCCCCAGGCCCCGCATGAGGGTCTCCTCGAAGACCTCGTCGGGGTCGAGCCGGCGCAGCTCCTCGATCAGTGCCTCGTTGAGCGCCCGGATCGGCAGGGCGATGCGACGCGCCGGCTTGCCCGGCTGCGTGATCGTCACGGTGCGCCCGTCGGGACGGTCGAGCACGATCGGCCCGCTCCTGCGCTCCAGGGTCACGCGGGTGATCGCGTCGTCGCTGTCGGTGCGCACCACCTCGGCCGGGCAGTTCAGCCGGGTGCCGAGCCAGGCCGCGAGCAGGTCGAGCGATGTGTGCCGCTTCTGGCCCTCGACCGTGACGCCGAGCACCGGCTCGTACGGCGGCTGCTCGACGGCGGCCGCGATGAGCGCCCGCCAGAGCGTGACGCGCGCCCACGCGAGGTCGGTGTCCCCGGGGGCGTACGTCCCGGCGAGGTTGCCGAGCATCTCCACGGGGTTCTTCGCGATGGTGCTGTCGATGATCCGGCGGGCCGCCATGGCGCCCACCGGGTCCTGCGACGGCACCGCCGGCGCCTCACGGGGCCACCAGGCCACGATCGGGGCGTCGGGCAGCAGGAGCGGCATCACGAGGGTGTCCGTCCGCTCCAGGAGCGGACCGAAGGCGCGCAGCACCACCACCTCGGAGGCGCCGGCGTCACCGCCCACGCGGATCTGGGCGTCCAGCCGGGCGTCGGTACCCCGCGCCGCCGGGGCGACGACGATGACCCGGCACGGGTGCTCGCGGCTCGCGTCGTTGGCGGCCTCGACCGACTCCTCGACGTCACGCTCGTCGGCCAGGACCACGAGCGTGAGCACGCGGCCCAGGGCCACCGCGCCACCCTCGTCACGCAGGCGTACGAGACGCTTGTTGACCTGGTTGGTCGTGGTATCCGGCATGTCGATGATCATTGCGCCGTACTCGCCTTCTCGATGTGGCGTCGTGTCGTCAACCGCGTCACTGGGCTGTCCCCACCTCTGCGTGGTGGAGCCATGTCGCCAACCGCGTCATCAGGGCCTCCTCCAGGTCCTGCCGTCGCGCTCCATCATGGCGTCGGCCGACGGCGGGCCCCAGGTGCCCGACGCGTAGGGCTCGGGCTTGCCCTTGCGTGCCCAGTAGGCGGTGATCGGGTCGAGGATCTTCCAGGAGAGCTCGACCTCCTCCCGCGTCGGGAAGAGCGGCGGGTCGCCGAGCAGCACATCGAGGATGAGCCGCTCGTAGGCCTCGGGGGAGGACTCGGTGAACGAGTGCCCGTACCCGAAGTCCATGGTCACGTCGCGCACCTGCATGGCGGTGCCCGGCACCTTGGCGCCGAACCGCATGGTGACGCCCTCGTCGGGCTGCACCCGGATGACCAGCGCGTTGTTGCCGAGCTCGGACGTCAGGGACGACTCGAACGGCAGGTGGGGCGCCTTCTTGAACACCACCGCCACCTCGGTGACGCGGCGGCCCAGGCGCTTGCCGTGCCGCAGGTAGAACGGGACGCCCGCCCAGCGGCGGTTGTCGACGTCGACCCGGATCGCGGCGAAGGTCTCCGTGGCGGAGTCCTTCGCGATGCCGTCCTCCTCGAGGAAGCCCGGCACCTCGTCGCCGCCCTGCCAGCCGGCCTCGTACTGTCCGCGGGCGGTGTGCTTGCCGAGGTCGCGCGGCAGGCGCACGGACGAGAGCACCTTGATCTTCTCGGCGCGCAGCTCGGCGGCGTCGAAGTTGACGGGCTCCTCCATGGCCACCAGCGCCAGGAGCTGGATCAGGTGGTTCTGGATGACGTCGCGTGCGGCGCCGATCCCGTCGTAGTACCCGGCGCGGCCACCGATGCCGATGTCCTCGGCCATGGTGATCTGCACGTGGTCCACGTAGTTCGAGTTCCAGATGGGCTCGAACATGGTGTTCGCGAAGCGCAGCGCCAGCAGGTTCTGGACAGTCTCCTTGCCGAGGTAGTGGTCGATGCGGAACACCGACTCCGGCTCGAAGACCTTCGACACGACGGCGTCGAGCTCCTTGGCACTGGCCAGGTCGTGCCCGAACGGCTTCTCGATGACCACCCGCCGCCACGCGTCCACGCCGTCGCCGTTGGCGTCGTTGTCGGGGTGCGACAGCCCGTGCTTCGAGAGCTGCTCGCACACCACGGGGAACGCCGAGGGCGGGACCGACAGGTAGAACGCATGGTTGCCGCCCGTGCCGCGCTCCTTGTCGAGCGTCTCGACGGTCTCCCGCAGACGCTCGAACGCGTCGTCGTCGTCGAACGAGCCCTGCACGAACCGGATGCCCTCGGCGAGCTGGCGCCACGTCGCCTCCCGGAAGGGAGTGCGGGCGTGCTCCTTGACGGCGTCGTGCACGACCTGCGCGAAGTCCTGGTTCTCCCACTCGCGCCGGGCGAAGCCCGTCAGGGCGAAGCCCGGCGGGAGCAGACCGCGGTTGGCGAGGTCGTAGACGGCCGGCATGAGCTTCTTGCGCGCCAGGTCACCGGTCACGCCGAAGATCACCAGGCCGCTGGGCCCGGCGATGCGGGGCAGGCGGAGGTCGAGGGGGTCGCGCAGGGGGTTGACCCCCCGCGCGATCTTCGTCGGCCTCACCGGGCGCCGGCCTCGTCGAGACCGGTCTTCGTGGTCGTCAGGAGCTCGTCCCAGCTGACCTCGAACTTCGTCACGCCCTCGTCCTCCAGCTGTGCCGTAACGGAGGCCATGGAGATGCCCTGCGCCTCGATCGCCGCGATCGTCGCGGCGGCCTCCTCGCCCGAACCGGTCACGGTGTCGGCGAGGACTATGCCGTGGTCGGCGAACGCGTCGAGGGTCTTCTCAGGCATGGTGTTGACCACGCCGGCCACCACGAGCTCGTCCACGTACATCGTGTCGCGGTAGCTCGGGTCCTTCACGCCGGTGGACGCCCACAGCGGACGCTGCGGCTGGGCGCCGGCGGCACGGAGGGCGTCCCACCGCTCCGACGAGAAGACCTCCTCGTAGGCGGCGAAGGCCAGGCGGGCGTTCGCGATGGCGGCCTGACCGCGCAGCGCGAGCGCCTCGTCCGTGCCGATCGTCTTGAGGCGCTTGTCGACCTCGGAGTCCACTCGGGACACGAAGAACGACGCGACCGAACCGATCACCGACAGGTCGTGGCCCGCGGCCCTGGCCTGCTCCAGGCCGGCCAGGAATGCGTCCATCACCGCCCGGTACCGCTCGATCGAGAAGATCAGCGTCACGTTCACGCTGATGCCCTTCGCGAGGGTCGACGTGATCGCCGGCAGCCCCTCGACCGTGGCGGGGATCTTGATCATCACGTTCGGCCGGTCGACGGTCTCCCACAGCCGGACGGCGGTGGCCTCCGTCGCCTCGGTGTCGCGCGCCAGCCTCGGGTCCACCTCGATCGACACGCGGCCGTCCACGGCGGACGTGGCGTCGTAGACGGGGCGCAGCAGGTCTGCGGCGTCGCGGACGTCGTCCGTGGTGATGCGCTCGACGGCCGCCTCGACGTCGCCGCCGTTCGGCGGCCCGGCCAGCTCGGCCAGGATGCCGTCGTAGGCGTTGCCCTGCGCGAGGGCGGCGGCGAAGATCGTCGGGTTCGTGGTGACACCCACGACGTTCTTGGTCGCGATCAGCTCGACGAGGTTGCCGGTGCGCAGACGCTCACGCGACAGGTCGTCCAGCCAGATGGCAACACCCGCCTCGGACAACCGCTGGGTGGGACTGACGTTCTCGCCTGAGCTGTCGGTGCTGTCGGTCATCGTGCCCTTTCCTCTCGTGTCCGTATTCGATCCGGAGCGGTTCAGGACGCCGCCTCGATCGACTCCTTGGCGGCCTGGGCGACCGCCTGGGCCGTGATGCCGTACTCGGTGTAGAGCGTCTTGTAGTCGGCCGACGCGCCGTAGTGCTCGAGCGACACGATGCGGCCGGCGTCGCCGACGATCTCGCGCCAGCCCTGCGCGACGCCCGCCTCGACAGAGACGCGCGCCTTCACACCGGACGGGATGACCGACTCGCGGTAGGAGTCGTCCTGCTTGTCGAACCACTCGCGCGAAGGCATGGAGACCACGCGGGCCCGGATGCCGTCGGCGGCGAGGATCTCGCGCGCCTCGACGGCGAGCTGGACCTCGGAGCCGGTGCCCACGAGGACGACGTCGGGCGTGCCCTCGGTGTCCAGGAGCGTGTAGCCGCCCTTGAGGGTGCCCTCGGCGCCGGCGAAGCCGTCGGTGCCACGCGGGTAGGTGGGCACGTTCTGGCGGGTCAGCACGAGGCCGGCCGGGTTGTCCCGGTTCTCCAGGATGCCGCGCCAGGCCCAGGCGGTCTCGTTCGCGTCGGCGGGGCGGACGATGTCGAGGTTCGGGATGGCCCGCAGCGCCGCGAGGTGCTCCACCGGCTGGTGGGTGGGGCCGTCCTCGCCGAGGCCGATCGAGTCGTGCGTCCAGACGAACGTGCTGGGGATGCTCATCAGCGACGCCAGGCGCACCGAGGCGCGCATGTAGTCGGCGAACTGCAGGAACGTCCCGCCGTAGGGGCGGGTCAGGCCGTGCAGCACTATGCCGTTGAGGATGGAGCCCATGGCGTGCTCGCGGATGCCGAAGTGCAGGGTGCGGCCGTAAGGGTCGCCCGGGAACTTCTTGGTCGCGTGCTCCGCCGGTACGAAGGACGGCGCGCCGTCCATCGTCGTGTTGTTGGAGCCGGCGAGGTCGGCCGAGCCGCCCCACAGCTCGGGCAGCACGTCGGCCAGGGCGCTGAGCACCTTGCCGGACGCCGCACGGGTCGCCACGCCCTTCGCGCTGGCCTCGAACTCCGGCAGGGAGTCGGTCCAGCCGGCGGGCAGCTCGTGGGCGCGCAGGCGCTCCAGGAGCGCCGCCTGCTGCGGGTTGGCGTCCTGCCACGCGGTGAAGGCGGACTCCCAGGTCTCGCGCTGGGTGGCCTGCCGCTGCGCGACGGAGCGCGTGTAGGCCAGCACCTCACCGTCGATGGCGAACGACGCCTCGGGGTCGAGGCCGAGCACGGACTTGAGGCCCTTGACCTCGTCGGCGCCCATGGCCGAGCCGTGGATGCCGCCGGTGTTCTGCTTGGTGGGGGCGGGCCAGCCGATGATCGTGCGGAGCGCGATGATCGACGGCTTGCCGGTCTCCGACTTCGCGGCGTCCAGTGCCGCGGCCAGGGCGTCGGTGTCCTCCGCGTAGCCGCCGTCGCCCGAGGTCCAGTCCACGCGCTGGGTGTGCCAGCCGTACGCCTCGTAGCGCTTCAGGACGTCCTCGGTGAACGCGATGTCGGTGTCGTCCTCGATCGAGATCTTGTTGTCGTCCCAGATCAGGATGAGGTTGCCGAGCTGCTGGTGGCCCGCGAGCGACGAGGCCTCGGAGGTCACGCCCTCCTGCAGGTCGCCGTCGGACGCGATGACGTACACGTGGTGGTCGAACGGGGACTCGCCGGGGGCGGCGGCCGGGTCGAGCAGGCCGCGCTCGCGGCGCGACGCCATCGCCATGCCGACGGCGGAGGCGAGGCCCTGGCCCAGCGGGCCGGTGGTGATCTCGACGCCCTTGGTGTGGCCGTACTCCGGGTGGCCCGGGGTCTGCGAGCCCCAGGTGCGCAGGGCGGCGATGTCGTCGATCTCGAGGCCGTAGCCGGCGAGGAAGAGCTGCAGGTAGATCGTCAGGGACGAGTGGCCTGCGCTCAGCACGAACCGGTCGCGGCCCAGCCATTCCGGGTCGGACGGGTCATGGCGCATGGCCTTCTGGAAGAGGAGGTACGCGGCTGGCGCCAGCGAGATCGCGGTGCCGGGATGTCCGTTGCCCACCTTCTCGACGGCGTCCGCGGCCAGTGCCTTGATGGCCTTGACGGCTCGCTCGTCGAGCTCCGACCACTCCAGGGGCTTCAGCACGGGGTCGAAAGCGTTCACGAGTCCTCTTTCTCTCCGCCGTCGACTCTCGCCTGCCCTATGAGCGGACGGGTCGGAGAGCCGCGCAGCGTGCCTGCGGCGGCGGCGGGATGCCGGCCGCCCTTGGTTCTTCGTTCGATAACGAAATCAACCCTATACGCGCACCCCGACACCCGCGCAGACCTGTCCACCGTCTGTCATGTCACATGTCTGGTCGGGAATTTCACAGCGTTCCGCGGGAATGTGGTGCATTACCTCGCGACGGCTCGACGTACGATGGGCACGCGCCGGGCGGCAATAGGGCCTACCAGGTGCCTTGTCGACTTCAGAACTCTCCCGAACGGAACTGCGACGCGCGTGAGAACGAGCCACACGACAACCGGCCAGACCGCGCGTCCCGAGACGTCCGGTGCAGGCGAGCCCGGCGCCGACGTCGGGCAGCGTCCCGGGGGATGGTTCCTCAGCCGGGCCGGCGCGTACGTCGCGCTGACCAAGCCGCGGGTCATCGAGCTGCTGCTCGTGACGACCGTGCCCACCATGATCCTGGCGGCCGACGGACTGCCCGGCTTCTGGCTGATCATCGCCACGCTCATCGGCGGGGCCGGTGCCGCGGGCAGCGCCAACGCGTTCAACATGTGGTGGGACCGCGACATCGACCAGGTCATGAACCGGACCAAGAAGCGTCCGCTGGCCACGGGGGAGATCACCCCGCGCGCGGGCCTGGTGTTCGCCTCGATCCTGGGCCTGCTGTCGCTGACGTGGTTCGCGCTGGTCATCAACTGGGCGGCGATGTGGCTCACGCTGGGCGCCATCGCCATCTATGTCGTCGGCTACACGATGATCCTCAAGCGCCGCACCCCGCAGAACATCGTGTGGGGCGGCATCGCGGGCTGCATGCCCGTGTTCATCGGCTGGGCGTCCGTGACGGGTGAGCTGAGCTGGGCCGCTCTGGCACTGTTCGGCATCATCTTCTTCTGGACGCCGCCGCACTACTGGCCGCTGTCCATCAAGTTCAAGAAGGACTACGCGAACGCGAAGGTCCCGATGCTGCCGGTCGTCAGTGACGACAAGCGCGTGGCCGCCGAGATGGTCGGCTACACGCTCGCGATGATCGCCTGCTCCCTCCTGCTGACGCCGCTCGCGGGTATGTCCTGGGTGTACACCGTGGTGGCCGCCGCGCTGGGCGCGTGGTTCCTCTGGTCCACGATCGCCATGCTGCGCCGGGCGCAGGGCCGGGCGAGCGGCAAGCTGGGCGCCATGAAGGTGTTCCACGCGTCGATCACCTATCTGTCGCTGCTCTTCGTGGCCGTCGCGGTGGACGTCTTCCTGCCGTTCTGACGCTGCTTCGTCAAGGTGGTCTTCTGTTCATATTGTTCGCGCCCATGTAGTGGTTCATGATTCGGTCGGTGTCGGTGTCCCCGCCTAGGCTGAGCGCGTGACCGAGACCCCAGCCGACCGAACCACCGACTCCGCCGAGCAGTCCGCGGGCTACTCCTCCGGCCTGCCGACGGCGTCCGCCGTCGCGCCGGAGGGCGACCTGGCTCCCCGCCGGGCCGCGCGCGAGAAGTCGCGGGTCGCCCCCGACTACGCGCGCGCCTGGCTCCTGCTGTCCGCGATGCGCAGCGAGCTCTTCGACAAGGCTCAGCTCTCGCGCGCGGACCAGGTCATCCTCGACTGCGAGGACGCCATCGACGACTCCCTGAAGGACGAGGCGCGCGAGAACGTCATCCGGTGGGTCAAGAACGGCGGCAGCGCCTGGGTCCGGATCAACGACCGGCAGGCGCCGTCCTGGGCGGACGACGTCGCCTACCTGCGCGGCCTCAAGGGCCTCAACGGCGTCATGCTCGCCAAGACCGAGAGCGCGGACGACGTCATCGACACCGCGCAGCGCCTCGGCGGCGACGTTCCCGTCATCCCGCTGGTGGAGTCCGCCCTCGGGATCGAGGAGGCCGTCAACATCGCCAAGGCCCGCGGCGCGTTCCGCCTCGCGTTCGGGTCCGGCGACTACCGTCGCGACACCGGCGCCGCGAACGAGCCCATGGCCATGGCCTACCCGCGCACGCGCCTCGTGGTCGCGAGCCGCATCGGCGGCCTGCCCGGCCCGGTCGACGGCCCCACGGTGGGCTCGTCGCACGCGCTGCTGCGCGAGCAGTCCGCCGACGCCGTCAACCTCGGCATGACCGGCAAGCTCTGCCTGGACTTCGAGCAGCCGGCGGTCATCAACGAGTCCTTCGCGCCGTCGCCGTCCGACGTCGCCTGGGCCGTCGACTTCTTCGCCGAGTTCGAGGCCGGCGGTTCGGTCATCCGCGACGGCAGCGACAAGCCGCGCCTCGCACGCGCGCAGGTGATCCACTCGCGCGCGGAGCTGTTCGGGATCAACCCGGCCTGACCCGGCGTGGCCCGCCTGCCCGGCGGGCCACGCTCGGCATGATGGGGCGGTGTCCACCGTACTGGCCAACCTGCCGTCGTCCCGTGCGACCCAGCCCGGACCGTCGCCGAGCGCCCGGCTCGACCGCGCGCTGCGCGACTACCTCGCGCACCTGAGCGTGGAGCGCGGTCTCTCGGCGAATACCGTCGCCGCCTACCGCCGCGACCTCGTGCGGTACGCCGGGTTCCTCGCCACAGCGGACCGGGCCGGCCTGGACGGCGTGACGGAGGCGGACGTCACCGGTTTCATCGAGTCCGTCCGGCAGGGGTCCGACGGCGGCCGGCCGCTCTCGCCGTCGTCCACCGCGCGGGCGCTCGCCGCCGTGCGGGGCTGGCACCGGTTCGCGCAGGCCGAAGGACTCGCGGTGGACGACCCCTCCGCCGACGTGCGGGCCCCCACCCAGCTGCGGCGCCTGCCGCACGCGCTGTCCGTGGACGATGTCGCTGTGCTGCTCGACGCCGCGGGCACCGGCGACGGGCCGCTGCCCCTGCGGGACCGGGCGCTGCTCGAGCTGCTGTACGCCACGGGCGCGCGGATCTCCGAGGTCGTGGGGCTCGACGTCGACGGCGTGGGCGACGCCGCCGCGGTCCGGCTGTACGGCAAGGGCTCCAAGGAGCGGGTGGTCCCCGTGGGCTCGTTCGCCCGCGACGCGCTCGAGGCCTACCTGGTCCGGTCGCGCCCGGCGCTGATCGCCGCCGGCCGGGGCACGCCGGCTCTGTTCCTCAACACGCGCGGCGCACGGATGTCCCGGCAGACCGCCTGGGCCGCGCTGCAGTCCGCCGCGGCGCGGGCGGGCCTGACGGAGCACGTCTCGCCGCACACCCTGCGCCACTCTTTCGCCACGCACCTGCTGTCGGGCGGCGCGGACGTGCGCGTGGTCCAGGAGCTGCTGGGGCACGCGTCCGTCACCACGACGCAGATCTACACGATGGTCACGCCGGACGCGCTGCGCGAGGTCTACGCGGCGGCCCACCCGCGGGCCCGGTAGCCCGGCGAGGAAGTCCCGGGGAACGGGCCGTCGGCCGAAGGACGCCACGCCGAGGCTTTCGCGGAGCCGCGCCCACACTCTGGTATAGCGTGGCGGGCGTGAGCGAGGCACCCAGCCAGGAGGGAGCGGACACGATGACCGACATGCTTCTCGGTAAGACGGTCGTCGGCGCACCCACGGACTCGGAGATCGTGCGCGACGTGGTCGGGCGTGTGATGCCCGAGCTGCCGGAACCGGCGCCCCTCACGAGCCACGGCCCGGCGCGCATCATCGCGATGTGCAACCAGAAGGGCGGGGTCGGCAAGACGACGACCACCATCAACCTCGGCGCGTGCCTCGCCGAGTACGGCCGCAAGGTGCTCCTGGTCGACTTCGACCCGCAGGGCGCCGCGTCGGTCGGCATCGGCGTCAACCCGCACGAGCTCGACCTCACCGTCTACAACCTGCTCATGGAGCGGGGCGTGGACATCGCCGACGTGCTGATCCCGTCGGGGATCGAGAACCTCGACGTGCTGCCGGCCAACATCGACCTGTCGGCCGCGGAGGTGCAGCTCGTGGGCGAGGTCGCGCGCGAGTCCGTGCTCGCCCGCGCCCTGCGTCCGGTGATGGACGACTACGACGTCATCCTCATCGACTGCCAGCCGAGCCTCGGCCTGCTCACCGTGAACGCCCTGACCGCGGCGCACGGCGTGCTGATCCCGCTGGAGTGCGAGTTCTTCGCGCTGCGCGGCGTCGCGCTCCTGGTGGAGACCATCGAGAAGGTGCGGGACCGGCTCAACCCGGCCCTGGAGATCGACGGTATCCTCCCCACCATGTACGACTCGCGCACCCTCCACTCCCGGGAGGTCGTGGCCCGGGTGCACGAGGCCTTCGGCGACACGCTGCTGCACTCGATCATCGGGCGCACGGTGAAGTTCCCCGACGCCACGGTCGCCGCGGAGCCCATCACCGCCTACGCCCCGGGACACCCGGGCGCGGCCGCATACCGTCAGCTCGCCCGGGAGCTCGTGGCCCGTGGCGACGCTGCCTGACGCGGCGGTGTCGCCCGACACCGTGTCGACGGTGACGGCGGTGACGGCGGCGGAACGGGTCGGCGTCCTGGAGGCGGAGCCGGTCGCGGAGCCCGCCCCGGACCGGGACCAGCAGGGGCCCGACGCCGAACCGGCCCCGCCAGTGGACGAGCGGCGCGCCTCCCGGACGTTCCAGGTCCACCTGCACAACTTCGAGGGCCCGTTCGACCTGCTGCTCTCGCTCATCGCGAAGCACAAGATGGACGTCACCGAGGTGGCGCTCGCGGTCGTGACCGACGAGTTCGTCGCGCACATCCGCGAGGCGGAGCGCGCGTCCCGTGAGGCCGCCGCGCGCGGCGAGGACCACGAGTCCTGGGACCTCGGGGTGGCCAGCGAGTTCCTGGTCATCGCCGCGACCCTGCTCGACCTGAAGGCCGCGCGCCTGCTGCCCGGCGTCGTCGACGAGGACGAGGAGGACCTCGAGCTGCTGGAGGCCCGCGACCTCCTGTTCGCCCGGCTGCTGCAGTACCGCGCGTACAAGGAGGTCTCGAAGTTCGTCGCGGAGCGGCTGGTGTCGGCCGGACGCCGCGTGCCCCGCCTGACGCCGCTCGAGCCGCACCTCGCCGCGATCCTGCCCGAGCTGGTCTGGGACACGACGGGGGAGCAGCTCGCCGAGCTGGCCGCGCGCGTGCTGGCCCCCAAGCCGCCGCCCGTGGTGGGCCTGGCCCACCTGCACGGGTCCGCGGTGAGCGTGCGCGAGGAGGCGGGCGTCATCGTGAAGCGCCTGCGTGCCGAGCGCTCGGTGACGTTCAGGTCGCTGACGGCAGGGACCGAACGTCTCGTGACCGTCGCCCGGTTCCTCGCGCTGCTGGAGCTGTTCCGCGACTCGCTGGTCGGGTTCGAGCAGGTCAGCCCGCTGGGCGAGCTCACGGTGCGGTGGACCGCAGGGCCCGGGGACGGCGAGAAGTACCTCGACCCCGAGGCCGGGCCGAGCGAGTTCGACGAGGGCGATCTGGTCGTGCCGTCGGGGGCCGGTCCGGAGCGCTCGGTGACCGAGCAGGCGCAGGCCGAGCAAGCAGAGACCGAGCAGGCAGAGACCGAGCAGGCAGAGACCGAGCAGGCAGAGACCGAGCGGACCGGAACGGAGGCGCCAGTATGACCGTCGAAGAGCAGGCCCCCGAGGCGGTGCAGGCGGACGCCCCGGCCGACACCGCCCCGGCCGACACCGCGACGCAGGACGAGCTGGCGTTCGTCGACGTGCACACGCTCCCGGGCGGCGCGCACGCGGCGGTCGAGGCGGTGCTCATGGTGGCCGACGCGCCGATCGGCGCGGACCGGATCGCCGCGGCGCTGAACCTGACGCAGGACGAGACCGACGACATCCTGCACGAGCTGGCCGACGAGTACGCGGGCCACCTGGGGTCGCGCCCGCGCGGGTTCGAGCTGCGCCGCACCGTCGAGGGCTGGCGCATCTACTCGTCGGCGGCGCACGCGGACCCGGTCGGGCGGTTCGTCCTGGACGGCCAGTCAGCGAAGCTGAGCCAGGCCGCCCTGGAGACCCTCGCGGTGATCGCATACCGTCAGCCGGTGACGCGAGGCCAGGTCAGCGCGGTGCGTGGCGTGAACGTCGACGGCGTCGTGCGGACCCTGCTGACCCGCGGCCTGATCGCCGAGATCGGCCAGGACCCGAGCTCGGGTGCGGTTCTGTTCGGAACCACGGGATACTTCTTGGAGCGGATGGACTTCTCGTCGCTCGACGAGCTGCCTCCGCTGGCGCCGCACCTGCCGGACCTCGACATGATCGAGGGCCTCGACGGGCTCGATTCCTAGCCCCTCCGCGGGGTCCGTGCACCGGATCCCGCAGCCAGGTCCGCAGCGCCTTTCCGACTCACCGAGAGACGAATCATGAGCAACGAACGCCGCGGCGGGAGCCGCCGCGAATCCAGTGGTGGCCAGCAGCCGCGCCGTCCCGCACAGGGCGGCAAGAACTTCCGGGGCGGCAGCTCGGCCAAGAGCCGCGCCCAGGCGAACACGCCGCGCCGTCGGCCCGCGAAGCCCGAGGAGCAGGGCCGCGACGTCCACGTCGAGGGCGGCGTGCGGCTGCAGAAGGTGCTCGCGCAGGCCGGGATCGGGTCCCGCCGCGCGAGCGAGGAGATGATCGCCAACGGCCGCGTCGAGGTCGACGGGCAGATCGTCACGGAGCTCGGGGTGCGGATCGACCCGGCCACCGCCGTCGTGCACGTGGACGGGCTGCGGATCCAGCTGGACCAGGCCAAGGTGACGATCGCGCTGAACAAGCCGCTGGGCGTGGTGTCCACGATGGACGACCCCAAGGGGCGTCCGACCGTGGCGGACCTCATCAAGAACCGCGAGGAGCGGCTCTTCCACGTGGGCCGGCTCGACGCCGACAGCGAGGGGCTGCTGCTCCTGACCAACGACGGCGAGCTGGCCAACCGCCTGTCGCACCCCAAGTACGAGATCGCCAAGACGTACCTCGTGACCGTCGAGGGCGAGATCTTCCCGCGGGTCGGCAAGCAGCTCCTGAAGGGCGTCGAGCTCGACGACGGCATCGCGAAGATGGACGCGGTGCACGTGCTGCAGCAGATCGACGGCTTCGCGATGCTCGAGGTCGTGCTGCACGAGGGCCGCAACCGGATCGTGCGCCGGATGTTCGACGCCGTCGGGCACCCCGTGACGCGCCTCGTGCGCACCCGGATCGGGCCGATCCCGCTGGGCGACCTGAAGCCGGGCCGCACCCGCGTCCTGGGCCGCACTGAACTGGGCACCCTCATGGGTGCGGTAGACCTGTAACCTCTCTCGCTGAGTGCTGGGTATTCGCCCTTCGTACGCACTCTGACGGGCAAATATCCAGCACTCAACGAAAGCGAGCGGGACTGTGACCAGCCCTGTTGTTGTCGCCATCGACGGGCCGTCCGGGTCCGGGAAGTCGAGCGTGTCGAAGGCCGTCGCCGCCCGGCTGGGCCTCGCCTACCTCGACACCGGCGCCATGTACCGGGCGGCCACCGTCTGGAGCATGGAGACGGCGGACCTGGACGACGCCGCCTCCGTGGCCACGGCGGTCCGGGCGATGCCGCTGGTCATGGGCTTGGACCCGGCGGAGCCGGGCGTCGAGCTGGACGGCCGGGACGTCGTGGTGACGATCCGCAGCACCGAGGTCACGAGCGCCGTCTCGAAGGTGGCGTCCAACCTGGAGGTGCGGGCCGAGCTCAAGCGGCTGCAGCGCCAGATCATCGACCAGGAGTCCAGCGTGGTGCAGGCGGTGCACTCCCACGGCCGCGGGATCGTCGCCGAGGGCCGCGACATCACCACGGTCGTGGCGCCCGACGCCGACGTCCGCGTGCTGCTCACCGCG
Organism: Promicromonospora panici; assembly: GCF_900608595.1. Classification (GTDB taxonomy): domain Bacteria; phylum Actinomycetota; class Actinomycetes; order Actinomycetales; family Cellulomonadaceae; genus Promicromonospora; species Promicromonospora panici. The sequence continues at coordinate 39,234 of NZ_UWYY01000015.1, forward strand.
TCCGAGGAGGCGCGCCTGCGCCGCCGGTCGCTGGAGGTGCACGGCGCCGCCGACGCCGGTGCGGTGGACGCCACGCGGGACCAGGTGCTGCGCCGCGACCGGGACGACGCGAAGGTGACGCAGTTCCAGGTCGCCGCGGACGGCGTCGCGACGGTCGACTCCAGCGACCTCGACTTCGAGCAGACGGTGGACGCCGTCCTCGCCGTCGTCGCGCAGGTGACGGGGCGTGCGGTGGCGCCGTCCGCCTGACCTGCTCGTGTCAGACGCTCAGGTCACCTGAGCGTCTGACACGTCGCCGGGGCGGGGCGGGAGCGACGCAGGTCATACGGCCGCGAGGCGGCCTCAGGGCGCCAGGCCTGCGACAATGGGCGCATGACCCACGACTCCTCTGCATCGGAGGCTGCTGCCCTGGACGCGGTGGCCCGAGATGATGCTGCCCTGGACGCTGCCGCTCCGGCCGCTCCCGACCTCGATCTCGCCGAGTCCGAGGACGACCTCGCGCGCGAGCGTGCGCTGCGCGCCGGCCTCGAGGAGTTCGAGCTCGACGAGTCGGACCAGGAGCTCCTGGAGTCCGAGTGGACCGACGAGCAGGCGGAGGCCGAGCAGGCGCTGCCCGTGCTCGCCATCGTCGGACGGCCGAACGTCGGCAAGTCGACCCTGGTCAACCGGATCCTCGGCCGCCGCGAGGCGGTCGTGGCGGACAAGCCGGGCGTGACGCGCGACCGTGTGTCCTACCCGGCCGAGTGGGCCGGCCGCCGGTTCATGCTCGTGGACACGGGCGGCTGGGAGGTCGACGTCGCCGGCATCGAGTCCAAGGTGGCCGAGCAGGCCGAGGTGGCGATCTCCCTGGCTGACGCCGTGGTGTTCGTGGTCGACGCCGCCGTCGGCGCCACCGCGACCGACGAGCGCGTCGTGGAGCTGCTGCGCCGCTCCGGCAAGCCCGTGGTGCTGTGCGCCAACAAGGTGGACGGCGCGTCGGGCGAGGCGGACGCCACCTACCTGTGGGCCCTCGGCCTGGGGGAGCCGCACCCGGTCTCCGCCCTGCACGGCCGCGGCACGGGCGACCTGCTCGACGCCGCGATCAAGGCGCTGCCCACCACGTCCGAGCACGGCAAGGTGCGCCCCTCCGGCCCGCGGCGTGTGGCGCTGGTCGGGCGGCCGAACGTCGGCAAGTCCTCGCTGCTGAACAAGATCGCGGGTTCGGAGCGCGTGGTGGTCGACGAGGTCGCCGGCACCACACGTGACCCGGTCGACGAGCTCATCGAGCTGCGCGGTATCCCCTACTGGTTCGTGGACACCGCCGGCATCCGCCGCCGCGTGCACCAGACCAAGGGCGCCGACTTCTACGCGTCGCTGCGCACCGCAGCCGCGATCGAGAAGGCGGAGATCGGCGTCGTCCTGGTGGACGCGTCGCAGCCGCTGACCGAGCAGGACATCCGCGTGATCCAGCAGGTCGTGGACGCCGGTCGTGCGCTCGTCATCGCCTACAACAAGTGGGACCTCATGGACGAGGACCGCCGCCCCTTCCTCGAGCGCGAGATCGAGAAGGAGCTGGTGCAGATCGCCTGGGCACCGCGGGTCAACCTGTCGGCGCGCACCGGCTGGCACAGCGAGCGACTGGTCCCGGCGATCGAGCGCTCGCTCGCGTCCTGGGACCGGCGCGTCCCGACGGGCAAGCTCAACTCGTTCCTCGGCGAGCTCGTGGCCGCGCACCCGCACCCGCTGCGCGGTGGCAAGCAGTCCCGCATCCTGTTCGCGACGCAGGCCTCGACCCGGCCGCCGCGGTTCGTCATCTTCGCCACCGGGTTCATCGAGGCCGGCTACCGCCGGTTCATCGAGCGCCGCCTGCGCGAGACGTTCGGTTTCGAGGGCACGCCGATCGAGATCTCGGTGCGCGTGCGGGAGAAGCGCCGCCGCTGACGCATTCGTCGCCGAGTCGATGCCCACGATGTGGGTGAGTCGCGGTACCTTCGGGTCGTGCTTCCGGCCAGTATCCCCAGCCCCGATCCGGTGTGGTCCCAGTTCAACGTGGGCCCGCTCACCATCCATACCTACGCCCTGTGTCTGCTGGCCGGCATTGCCGCCGCCGCGTACATCACGGACCGGCGGCTCCGCGCGCGCGGAGCCGCCCCCGGGCTCGCCCTCGACATCGCGATGTGGGCGGTGCCGATCGGCATCGTCGGCGCCCGGATCTACCACGTGCTCACCCACCTGAGCGACTTCACCGGACCCGGCGTCGACACGTGGGCGTGGATCCGGATCTGGGAGGGCGGCAACGCCCTGTTCGGGTCGCTCCTCGGCGGCGCCGTCGGCGTCTGGATCGGGTGCCGCCAGACGGGCCTGCGCTTCGGGTCGTTCGCCGACGCGCTCGCGCCGGGTCTGCTCGTGGCCCAGGCGATCGGCCGGCTCGGCAACTACGTGAACCAGGAGCTGTTCGGCCTGCCGACGACGCTGCCGTGGGGCCTGGAGATCCGGTCCGACGCGCCGATGTTCCCGGCGGGCACGCCCGAGGGCACGCTGTTCCACCCGTTGTTCCTGTACGAGATGATCTGGAACCTCATCGGGGTCGCCCTGCTGCTCACCATCGAGCGGCGGGTCTCCCGCCGGAACGCCGCCCTGGAGAACCCGGGCCCGGGCCTGCGCTGGGGCCGCATGTTCGGCCTCTACCTGATCTGGTACGGGCTGGGCCGCAGCTGGCTCGAGGCGATCCGCATCGACCCCACGAGCGACGCACCCCTGGGCATTCCCGCGAACATCTGGACGTCGGGGCTCGCGATCCTGCTCGGCATCACGATCGTCGTGGTGCAGGGACGGCGGCACTCCGGGCCCGAGCCCTCGGTGTACCAGCCGGGGCGGGAGCCTGAGGACGAGGACGCCGAGAGCACTGGGGCGGAGTCCGACGCCGAGGACTCCGGGGCCGGTGACTCCGGTCCCGCCGCGGAGAAGGGCACGGACGGCGAAGCCGCCGATCGCGATGCTGACGCCGATGCGAGCCCCGTGGATCCGGCCGGCAGCAAGTAACGCGCCGCAACCGCCTCGGACCCCGGTTGCGTCAGGGGAAAGGCATACCCAGCGGGGAGGGTAACGGAGAGTAGACAATGTCTACGTTCCGTTACCCTCCCCGCTGGCGTGGCTGCCCACCTCGGAGGCGAGCACCGCGAGCAGGGGCCGGTCTGTGCGCACCCTCACAGCCCTGAGCCTTGTTCCCCGGGTGGCGATTACCCAGGATGAGGTCATGCCGCATGAGCTACAGGGGGACCCGTCTGCCAAGAACCGGCACCCCGTGGGGCAGCGAACCTGGTGGGCGGTCGCCGCGGTCCTGCTCGCGGTGGCGTGGGGTGGCAACGAGTTCACGCCGCTGCTCGTGATGTACCGCGCGCAGGGGGACATAGGGCCTGTCACCGTCGACGCGCTGCTCGCCGTGTACGTGTTCGGCCTCGTGCCCGCGCTGCTGCTGGGCGGGCCGCTGTCGGACCGGTTCGGCCGGCGTCCGCTGCTGCTGCCCGCCGCGCCCGTCTCGGCGCTCGGCTCGCTCGTGCTCGCGCTCGACCCCGCCAGCCCTGTGCTGCTCGCGGTCGGGCGGCTGCTGTGCGGCATCGCGCTCGGCCTGGCCATGGCCGTCGGATCCACCTGGCTCACGGAGCTCAGCGCCGCCACCGGCGACCGGGCGGCCGGACCTCGCCGCGGATCGCTGTCCCTGACCGCCGGGTTTCTCGCCGGTGCGGGCGTGGCCGCCATGCTCGCGCAGTTCGCCCCGTGGCCCACGCTCCTGTCGTACGTGCTGCACGCCGCCGGCGCCCTGATCGCCGGGATCGTGCTGCTGCGCGTGCCGGAGACCCGACCGAGCCTGCCGCGCGGCGAGCGGGCGCCGCTGCTCGACGACCTGCGCATCACCGCCGTCCGGCACCCTCGTTTCCTGCGGGTGGTCGTGCCGCTCGCGCCCTGGGTGTTCGGCTGCGCGGGCTGCGCCTTCGCGGTGCTGCCCAGCCTGCTGACCGACCGCGTCGGCGGTTTCCCCATCGCCTTCGCGGGGATCATGGCCATCCTGGCCCTCGGCTGCGGCATCGGCATCCAGGTGCTCGCCCGGCGGATCGACACGCCGTCGTCGGCCCGGGCGTCCGTGGTGGCCCTGAGCATCGTCGCGGTGGGGATGGCGCTCGCCGCGTGGGCGTCGTTCGAGCTCTCGCTGCCGGTGGGCGTCGTGGCCGCGGTGGTGCTCGGGACCGGATACGGCCTCGCGATGGTGGCCGGGCTGAGCGAGGTCGCGCGCATGGCAGGGCCGGGGCAGCTCGCCGGACTGACGGCGGTGTTCTACTCCCTGACCTACCTCGGGTTCTTCGTCCCGATGGTGCTCGCCTGGCTGCGCGACACCTGGTCGTACGGTGAGATGTTCGGCTTCGGCGCGGTCGCCGTCGCGCTGTGCCTGACGATCGTCGCGGTCTCGTCGCGCCGTGCGCTCCCGGACGGGCTCCGGCGGTAGCTCTGGCCCCGGTGGGCAAAGAATTCCGACATTTCACCCCGGGGCGCTATCGTTTCGCCGTGAGGGAGAACCCGAGGCCGACACGACACCTCGAGCACGTCGAGCCGGAACAGCTCGGCAGGCCCGTTCCGGGTTCCATCAGCGGACCGGCGTGGGACCTGGTGCCGTTGCCGGGATCGCCGGATCCGCCGGTCGGCGGTGAGCCGACGCCGTCCGGGGATACCGCCAGCCCTGCTGAGCAGTGGGGTGCGGGTTGGCCCGCGCCGTCCGACGACGTCTGGTCTGCGCGATCCGCCGAGGCCTCGTCTGCACCGTCCGTCGATATCTGGCCTCCACCGACCGCGGAGGCCGCGTCCGCGCAGTCCGACGTCTGGCCCCCGCCGTCCGCCGAGGTCGAGCCCGCGTCGTCCGGCGACCGCTCGTGGAGCCGGCCGGCGATGGTGGTGGGCGGTGCGGTGGTCGCCGTCCTGGCGGTGGGTATCGGCGGGTTCGCCCTGCTCGGCCAGCTCCGGCCTCACGACGCCGACACCGCCCCGGCGGTCGACCTCGCCGACGTGGAACTGCCGATCACCATCCCGCAGACCCCGGCCTCCGATGGCTCCGCCGGTCCGGCCCGGCGCGCGGAGAGCCAGCCCCGGCGCAGTGACGCGCCCGGGACCGGCCACGGCGCGGCCCTGAGCCCGCCGGGAGACGCGACAGCGGCGCCGGGTACCCAGCCGGGCACGGGCGGCACGAGCGAGGGCGGCGCGGACACCGGTACCGCGAGCGGCACCGGTCCGAGCAGCGGCGGCAGCACCGGCGGCGACACCGGTTCGAGCGGCGGCTCCGCGACGCCGACAGCCACGGCACCGCCTCCGACGTCGGCCCCGACCCCGACGTCAAGACCGAGTCCGAAGCCCACGCCTTCGACGAGCGGTGAGCCGACCCCGGATCCGACGCCGACCTCCAGCGTGTCGCCCGCCCCCCAGCCGACTGGCGCCCCGGTGTCCCCGGGCAGCGGCGAGTGAGCAGACCCTGACGGGGCAGTGACGAGGGCCGGCCTGCTACGACCCGGCTGAGTCCCACCACACAGGCGGGCTGGACGCCGATGCTGATCTGCGGTGGGGTAGCCGTCATGAGGTGGCGCAACGGCGAGCACGGGTACGGGATCGTCACGAAGGTCCTGCACTGGCTGACCGTCGCGCTGCTCGGCGCCCAGCTCGCCGTCGGCTACGTGATGGAGACCGACGCAGCTCCGCCCGACGTCGACTGCGACCCGGTCGGCGAGGACCGCAGCGGCGGCGACACGTCGGACGCGGAGGAGGAGCGGCTCGACCAGCTCGAGGACCGGTGCGAGGAGGCGCAGGAGCTCCGCGAGCAGGACGCCGAGGACGCGGTCGGCACCGCGTGGTCAGACCTGTGGTCGGGCGATCTCATCAGCACAGGCCCCGCCGACGGCGGGCTGTCGCTCCCGGGATGGCACGTCCTGCTCGGGCTGACGATCGTCGCCGTGGGAATCCTGCGAGTCGTGTGGCGCAGCACGACGCCGCTGCCGCCGTGGGACGCGCGGCTGACCGCGAGCGACCGGCGGGTGCTGCACTGGGCCGAGCGCATCCTGCTGGCGCTGCTCTTCGTCGTCCCGGCGACCGGCATCGTGCTGGTGGTCGGCAACGAGGACCTGGTCCCGCTCCATGTCGGCGCCCATCTGTGCTTCTACGCCGCCCTGGCCGTGCACGTCGCCGTGGTGGTCCGACGGCGGGTGGTGGGCCGGATGCTCTGGAGGGCGGGTCGCGCCTCGCAGCGCGTGCTGGTCGAGAACCCGTAGTCAGACGCCGACGATCAGACCACGTACGTGGTCTGATCCGGCAAGCGCGCATTTCCGGCGCAGCCGGTGGAAGATCGTTGGGTGACAACTCCGCGCCGGTCCAGCCAGCCGCCGTCCGCCCAGCCGTCCGCCCAGCCGTCCGCCACGCCGCCCGCCGATCCGTCCGTACGGGACGCCGACGACGTCGCCCGCGAGCTCGGCGTCGACCCGGCCGCCGGGCTGAGCGACGCCGAGGCCGCGCGCCGCCTGGCCGCCGAGGGACCCAACGAGCTGCGGTCCAGACCGCCCGTGCCGTTCTGGCGCAAGGCCCTGGACCAGCTCCGAGACCCGTTGGTGGCGTTGCTGCTGGTGGCGGTGGCGATCTCGGTCGCCGTCTGGTGGATCGAGGGCGCCGACGGCGTGCCCGTGGACGCCGTCGTGATCGCGGCCATCATCCTGCTCAACGCCGTGCTCGGCCTCGTCCAGGAGAGCAAGGCAGAGAACGCCGTCGCGGCCCTCCGGTCGATGACCGAGGCGACGTCCACCGTGTTGCGGGACGGCCGCCGGGTCACCGTGCGGTCGGCGGAGCTGGTGCGCGGCGACGTGCTCGTGCTCGCCGAGGGCGACGCCGTCGGCGCGGACGCGCGCCTGCTGAGCGCGACGGCCCTGCGGGTCCAGGAGTCGTCGCTGACCGGCGAGAGCGAGGCGGTCCTCAAGGACGCGACGGCGCTCGCGGCCCCGGCGCCGCTCGGCGACCGGTTCGACATGGTCTACAAGGGCACGGCGGTCGCCCAGGGGGTCGGCCGCGCCGTTGTGGTGGCCACCGGCATGAACACGCAGATGGGCGCCATCGCGCAGCTGCTCGACGCCACTGAGGAGGAGGTCACCCCGCTGCAGCGGGAGATCTCGCGCGTCGGCAAGGTGCTCGGCCTCACGGTGATCGGCATCGCGGTCGTCGTGATGGTCCTCGCGGCGCTGGTCAACGACGTCCGCTCGGCGGCCGACCTCGTCACGGTACTGCTGCTCGGCGTCTCGCTCGCCGTGGCCGCCGTGCCCGAGGGGCTGCCCGCGATCCTGTCGGTGGTCCTGGCCGTCGGGGTGCAGACCATGGCGCGCCGGAACGCCGTGGTCAAGAAGCTGCACTCCGCGGAGACGCTCGGCTCGGCGTCGGTGATCGCGTCGGACAAGACCGGCACCCTGACCAAGAACGAGATGACGATCCAGCGGGTCGTGACGGCGTCCGGCGAGGTAGCACTTACCGGCGTCGGCTACCGGCCGGACGGCGAAGTGCGGACCGGCCCGGACGCCGCCGCCGGCGGAGAGCTCACCGACGACGACCTCGTGCGCGAGGTGACCATGGTGCTCGGCGGCGGCTCACTGGCCAACGACGCCCAGCTCGTGGAGACCGACGGCGAGTGGACCGTGCAGGGCGACCCGACCGAGGCCGCGTTCCTCGTCGCGGCACACAAGCTCAGCGGCACCGTCGACCGGGTGGCTGCCTTCGAGCGCCGCGGCGAGGTCCCGTTCACTTCCGAGCGCAAGCTGATGTCCGCACTCGTGGACCCGCCGGGCGACGGCGCCTGGGCGCTCGTGACCAAGGGCGCGCCCGACGTGCTCCTGACGCGCTGCACGGACGTGCAGGTCGGCGAACAGGTCGCCCCGCTCGACGACGAACGCCGGGCCGCGGCGCTCGCTGCCGTCGAGTCGCTGTCCCGGCAGGCCTACCGCACCCTCGGCGTCGCCTACCGGCGAGTCGCGGAGGGCATCGGCTCCGAGGGCCTGGAGGAGCACGAGTCCGACCTGGTGTACCTGGGTGTGGTCGGCATCATCGACCCGCCGCGGCCCGAGGTCACGGCGGCGGTCGCCGAGGCCCACCGGGCCGGCATCCGCGTCATGATGATCACCGGCGACCACCCGATCACGGCCACTCGGATCGCGAGCGACCTCGGCATCGTGGAGCCCGAGGCCCGGGCCGTGACCGGCGTCGAGCTCGACCGCCTCGACGGCGCCGGCCTGCGCGAGACGGCACGCACCGTGTCCGTGTACGCCCGCGTGGCGCCGCAGAACAAGCTGCAGATCGTGGACGCGCTCCAGGCCGACGGGCACGTGGTCGCCATGACCGGTGACGGTGTGAACGACGCCCCCGCCCTCAAGACCGCCGACATCGGCGTGGCCATGGGCATCACCGGCACGGAGGTGACCAAGGAGTCGGCCAAGATGATCCTCGGCGACGACAACTTCGCCACCATCGTCGCCGCCGTGCGCCAGGGCCGGATCATCTTCGACAACATCAAGAAGTTCCTGCGCTACCTCCTGTCGTCGAACATGGGCGAGGTCGCCACGGTGCTGCTCGGCGTCGTGCTGGCCGGGGTCATCGGCCTGGACGGGGCGGCCGGCGGCGAGTCCGTCGTCGTGCCGCTGCTGGCTACCCAGATCCTTTGGATCAACCTCGTCACCGACTCCGGGCCGGCCCTTGCCATGGGTGTGGACCCCGAGACCGACGACGTCATGGCCCGGCCCCCGCGCGGCATGCACGAGCGCATCATCGACGCACGCATGTGGATCGGCGTCCTGAGCATCGGGCTCGTCATGGGCGTCGTGACCCTGCTGACCATCGACATCTTCCTGCCGGGCGGCATGATCGAGGGAACCGACTCGCTCACGGTTGCCCGCACCGCCGGGTTCACCACGCTCGTCCTCGCCCAGCTCTTCAACGTGCTCAACTCCCGCTCGGAGACCACGAGCGCGTTCCACCGGATGTTCGTCAACCGCTGGCTCTGGGGAGCGATCGGGCTCGGTGTGCTGCTGCAGGTCGCCGTCGTGGAGGTGCCGTTCCTCCAGGTTGCCTTCGGCACCGCGAGCCTCGACCTCGCGCACTGGGGCGTCGCGGTCGCCATGGCCTCGTCCGTCCTCTGGTTCGACGAGCTCCGCAAGCTGGTCCTGCGCTCGCGTCACCGGGCCTGATGTGGGGTCGATCGTCCAGCGTCGCGCTGCCGGATCGGCTTGCGGCGGTAAACCCTTGCCGTCCGGACCCGGTCATCGTCACGCTTGAGCGCGATGACTACTGACGAAGCGGTTCTGGACTGGCGCGGCCCGGTGTCGGACGAAGAGATCGTCGATCTCACCACGTCCCACGGCGGAAACCCGGAATCGGGATGGTGGGACCGGGTCCGCGGGCACTCGCTGGGGTGGGTCACCGCCCGGAGTGGCAGCGGCCTGCTGGTGGGGTTCGTGAACGTGGCGTGGGACGGCGGAGGCCACGCCTTCCTGATCGACACCAAGACGCGCCCGAGCCACCAGCGGCAAGGGCTCGGCACCGCCGTCGTGCTCCGTGCGGTCGAGGAGGCGAGGGCGGCGGGCTGCGAGTGGATGTTCGTCGACTTCGAGCCGCACCTCGAGGCGTTCTACTTCGAGTCCTGCGGCTTCCGCCCGACGCCCGCCGGCCTGATTCACCTCACCGAGGCCTGACGACGCCGCTCAGCCCACTCCCGCGAGCGCCTCGCCCAGCGGGGTGCGGGTGTGCAGGACGCGGACGCCGTTGCGCCGGCTGTCGATGAGGCCGGCGTCGCGGAGCACGGTGAGGTGGTGGGACGCGGTGGACACGGCGAGCTCGGTCAGCGCGGCGCACTCGGAGGTGGACAGCGGCTGCTGGAGCTCGAGGACGAGCCGGGCGCGGGTCGCACCGAGCAGGGCGGTGAGCGCGTCGAGGGCGTCGGCGCCGTCGCGGTGCCAGGTCTCGGACACGCCGTGGGCGGGGTAGAAGATCGTGGGCTGTGCTGGGCGTTCGGTGAGGACGGCGCAGCCGCGGGCGTTCATCATGACGGAGGGGACGAGCACCAGTCCGGTGCCTCCGCAGTCGACGATCTCCTCGTGGCGGCGCATCTGGACGCGCACGATCTCGTCGGCCCAGGTCACCGTCGAGTGCAGGGTGGAGGCCATCTCGGCGAGGCCGCTGTCGCTGCTGCGCCGAGCGCGGACGGCGACGTCGGCCCGCAGGAGGCGGAGCATCTGCGGCCAGACGGGGGCGAGCAGCGCGTCCCAGACCTCCTGCCACGCCTCGACGATCATCGCCCGGGCCCGGTCGGGTGCCGCGATCAGGTCCCGGATCTCCTGCTGCCGGGCGCCGGTCGAGCGGAGCACCATCTTCTCCAGGTCGAACCGCAGCCTTTCGTCGGGCACCTCGCGGAGCCGTTCGGCTTCCTCCTCAGGGGTCATGTCGCCCGACGGCGTCGCGGTGAGGAAGTCGGGCATGTAGCCGTCCACACCGCAGATCACCGCCATCAGCCGGAAGGACTCGCCGGACGGCTTGGCGGGCAGGCTGCGGAACCATCCCCAATGGAGCGGAGCGCTCTGCGGGCGCAGGATGGTGCGCAGCGCGTGCACCAGCTCGTGGCCGGGGGAGATGCCGAACCGCACCGCTGAGATGTCGCTCGACCCGAGCCGGAACTCTACGAACTTTCGATCCACATCGAAAGCGTAGCCAGTGGTGGCCCGCCCGGCGGAAGGTTGCTCCATCAGCAGGAACACCCTCCGTTGAAAGGAACACCATCATGAGCACCCCCGCAGCGATCCCCGCCGACAGCATCCGCATCGGCGACACCCGCAGCCTCCGGTTCGAGGGGGCGGCGTACGGGTCGAACGTGTCGTTCTTCCTCGTCACCTCCGACCCGGGTCAGGGCCCGGGCCTGCACCGCCACCCCTACGACGAGACGTGGTCGGTGCTGGAGGGGGAGGCGACGATCGTCGTCGGCGACAAGACGTTCGTCGCCCGGGCCGGCGACACCGCCGTCGCGCCGGCCGACACGTGGCACCGCTTCACGAACACGGGCACCGGGACGCTCCGGATCGTCTGCATCCACGCGTCGCCGGTGATGATCCAGGAATTCGCCCCCGAATCCTGACCACTTTGCTTGCCCGCGTTTGCTCGCTTGGCTTCACTTCAGATCACCGAGACAGAAGGAGAGTAGTCCGATGACGCAGTACTTCCTGACCATGCCGCACGACACCGCCGACGAACCGACGATGGAGTCGATGCAGGAGATGGATCCTGCCGAGCTGGAGGCGATCATCGCCGCCGTCGACGGGTTCAACACCGCGCTCACCGAGTCCGGAGCGTGGGTCACGGCGGGCGGGCTCATGCCGCCGTCGACGGCGATCACCGTCGACGCCACCGGTGGCGAGGCGAAGCGCATCCCGGGGCCGTTCGTCGAGGCGCCCCAGTACGTGGGCGGTTTCTGGATCATCGACGTCGCCGACGAGGAGGCCGCGCTCGGCTGGGCCGAGCGGTGCTCGGCGGCGCTGCAGTCGCGGATCGAGGTGCGTGCGCTGCAGGAGGGGCCCGAGTAACGTCACAGGCTCTGGCAACGGCCCCGGCGTTCCCGCCGGGGCCGTTGTTTGTTGGTGTTTGTCGGATCGATGTGGTTCTGTAGCCGAGGCCAGGTCTAGGCTGCCTGGCGAACCGAGTCCTGGCCAGGACGCGTCTCGACAGGACGAGATCCCGGCCGGCCGTGAGACAGGGAGCGACATGTCCGCACGCGACGACCACGCCAGGCGTGTGCGTGCGTTGCGTGGTGGGCTCGCGGCGTCGTCGGCGACGTTCGTCGCGCTGGCGTCCCACCTTGCCGGTGGCGGGCAGATGCCGGGCCTGCTGGGCATCGTGGTCCCGCTCGCGCTCTCGCTGCCGGTCAGCATGGCGTGGGCCGGACGTCGCCTGTCGTTGCTCGGGCTGTCGGCCTCGGTGGTGGCGAGCCAGCTGTTCTTCCATGTGCTGTTCATGCTGGGCACGCCCGTGCGACCCGCGCAGGCCTCCTCGGGTTCCGGTGCGCATGCCGGGCACCAGGGCATGGTCGTGCCGACCTCGGCCGAGACCGCCGGGCAGACAACAGAGATGGCGCATACCGACGCCACGATGTGGGTCTGGCACGCCGTGGCGGCGGTCGTCACGATCGTCGTCCTGTACCGCGGCGAGCTGATGCTGCTCCGCCTGCGCGACCTCGCCGTCCGGACGGCCGCCTGGCTGTTGCGCGGGCGTGCCGTCGTCGAGGACGCCGGCTCCTTTGTGCGTCCGGCGCTGCCGAGCGTGGTCGCCGCGACCTTCCGGCCCTTGCATCCGGACCCGCAGCTTTCCCCTCTGCGCCGCAGGGGACCTCCCGTACCGCACGCGGTCTGAGCTCTGCATCACGGGCACGTCCTGTGCCCATGTGCCGTTCCGCTCGCCTTGCGTGGCGAGCGGGGACCCAGGTCCCTGTGCGTGCCGACGCCGTTCCCGGCGTCGGAGGAGAGGTTTCTTCATGCCCCGATCCCGTCCCCTCGTGGCCGGGCTGGCGGTGGCTGTCGTCGCGACGATCGCGACGGCGGCTCCGGCGTCCGCCCACGACAAGCTGATCTCCAGTGATCCAGCGTCCGGCCAGACACTGGCCGAGGCACCGTCCGCGGTGTCCTTGACGTTCTCGGCCGATGTCCTGGACATGGGCGCCGCGGTCGTCGTGTCCGACGACGGCGGCACCGACTGGGTGTCCGCCGCCCCCATGGTCGACGGGCCGACGGTGACGGCGGCCCTCGACCCGGGGATGGCCGACACCGGGTACGAGATCCGGTGGCGGGTCGTGTCCTCCGACGGGCACCCCATCTCGGGTGTCGTCCCGTTCGCCGTCGGCGACGGCAAACCGGCGGACGCAGCGGAAGGTACCGGGTCCGGTGGCGACGGGGGAGGCGTGTCGGTACCCGACACGGCCGGCGCGCCCGATGCCGGCGCCGACGCGCGGAGCAGTACGCAGAGCAGTACGCAGACTCAGATCGCACAGGAGGGCGAGGTGCCCTGGCGGGTCGTCCTCGTCGGTGCGGGCGGGGCCGCCGTCGCGGTGGCCCTGCTCGCTCTTGTCCAGTTTCTCCGCCGCCGCAGCGATGCGGGCGGTGCCGACGGTCCCGGGGACGACCCGGGCTCGTCGGAAACAGTGTGAGAGGTACTCCTGTGAACAACCAGCTGACCATTCGTCAGAGCAAGACCCAGAGCAAGACCATGACCGCCTCGACCAGCACGCGGCTCGGTGCTCTTCTCGCCGCCGCCGCGCTGGCCCTTGCAGGCTGCGGCACCACCGTCGGCGCCACGGACGGCGGCGCCGACGGCTCGGCGTCGTCTGCCGGTCAGAGCGTGGCGATCGCCGACGGCTGGGTGAAGGCCGCCGGCTCGGGGATGTCCGCCGCCTTCGGCGGGCTCACCAACTCCGGCTCCGGGGACGTCACGGTCGTCTCGGCGACCACCGAGGCGTCCTCGATGCTCGAACTGCACGAGACCGTGGAGAACGAGGCCGGCGAGATGATCATGCGCGAGATCGAGGGTGGTTTCGTCATCCCCGCCGGTGACACTCTCAGCCTGGAACCGGGCGGCAACCACATCATGCTGATGGACCTCACGGACCCGCTGGAAGCGGGCGAGGAGGTCGCGTTCACGCTCACGTTCTCCGACGAGTCGACCTACGAGTTCACGGTGCCTGTGAAGGACTATTCCGGGGCGAACGAGAACTACGTAGGCGGCGACCCGGAGCCGGAGATGGGCGACGCCGACGCCGGGGCCGACGGCACGGGTACGGAGGGCTGATGCCCGCGCCCGGCACGGGCGCGGGGTCCGGTCGCGGCGGCATGACCGGGTCGACCCGGCGACAGTTCCTCCTCGGAGGAGCTGTCGCCGGCGTCGGCGCGGCCACCGCGATCGGCGCCGACCACGCCCTGAACACCACGCCCTCCACCGAGGAGGCGTCCGTTCCGCTGAACGGCCAGGAGACGGTCCCGTTCCACGGCACGCACCAGGCGGGCATCGACACCGACGCCCAGGCCCACGGACTCTTCGTCGCGCTCGACCTGCTCGACACCACCGACCGTGACGACCTGGCGCGGATGATGCGCATCCTGACGGACGACGCCGCACGCCTGACCCAGGGCAGTCCCGCACTGGCTGACTCCGAACCCGAGCTCGCGCTGTCCCCGGCGAGGCTGACCGTGACATTCGGGTTCGGGCCCCGGTTCGTCGCCCGGGCCCAGGGCGAGGCACCCGGCTGGCTGAAGGCCCTGCCCTCGTTCACGGTCGACCGGCTGCTGCCCGAGTTCAGCGACGGCGACGTGCTGCTGCAGATCGCCGCAGACGACCCGCTGACAGTGGCGCACGCCGCCCGCATGCTGCTCAAGGACGCGCGCAGCTTCGCGTCCGTGCGCTGGAGCCAGCAGGGGTTCCGGCGAGCGCACGGCAGCGTCCGGCCGGGCACCACGATGCGGAACCTCTTCGGTCAGGTCGACGGGACGTCGAACCCGGCCCCGGGCACCGCGGACTTCGACCAGGTCGTCTGGAACGGCGAGGGGTGGCTGGCCGGCGGGACCAGCGCCGTCGTCCGCCGCATCGGCATGGACCTGGACAAGTGGGACCGGCTCGACCGCGGCGGGCGGGAACAGGCCGTGGGCCGTTTCCTGTCCAACGGGGCGCCCCTGACCGGCACGAACGAGTTCGACGAGCCCGACTTCGAGGCCACCACGCCGATCGGGTTCCCGGTCATCCCCGAGTTCTCCCACGTGCGTCGTGCGCGCAGCGAGAACCCTGCCGAGCGGATCTTCCGGCGCGGCTACAACTACGACGACCGCCCGGCGGGCGGCGCCGTCTCCAGGTCCGGTCTGATCTTCGTGTCGTTCCAGGCTGACGTCGCCCGCCAGTTCGTCCCGGTCCAGACGCGCCTGGACCAGCTCGACCTGCTCAACGAATGGACAGTTCCGATCGGCTCGGCCGTCTTCGTGATCCCGCCAGGGTGCTCCGAGGACGGCTTCGTCGGTGACACCCTTCTCACCGGAAAGCAGGCCCCTCAATGACAGAGACGCTTGCCACCAACCCGTCCGACCTGCCCGCCGATGTAGACGTCTCGCCGCCGCGCCAGGGTCGGCTTCCGTGGTTCGGCCCGCTGCTACGGCGGCTGCACTTCTACGCCGGGCTCCTGGTCGGGCCGTTCATCCTGGTCGCCGCGACCAGCGGTGCCTTGTACGCACTGACCCCCGCCCTGGAACAGGTGGTCTACGAGCATGAGCTGCACGCCCCGGTCACCGACGCCCGCCTGAGCCTGGCGGAGCAGATCGAGATCGCCCAGCAGGAGGTCGGCGAGGCCGGCGTCCTGACCGCGGTGCGTCCCGCACCCGAGCCGGGGAACACCACCCGGGTCATGTTCGCCCAGGACGGCCTGGGCCCCAGCGAGTCTCGCGCGATCTTCGTCGACCCCGGCACCGGCGAGGTCCGCGGCGACCTGGTCACCTACGGCTCCAGCGGCTCGCTCCCGCTGCGCACCTGGATCTCCAACCTGCACCGCAGCCTGCACCTGGGCGATCCCGGGCGGCTGTACAGCGAGCTGGCGGCGTCCTGGCTCGGCATCGTGGTGACGGCAGGCCTCGTGCTGTGGATCAACCGGCTGCGTGCCTCCCGGCGTAAAGCTGACAAGCGGCGGCGCACCGGGTACCGGCGGGTGCTGTCCTGGCACACGACCGTCGGCGCGCTGGTGGTGCTGGGCGCGCTGTTCCTCTCCGCCACCGGCATCACGTGGTCCCAGTACGGAGGCGCGAACTTTGGTGACCTGCGCGCCGCGGTCGGTTGGGCGACGCCCGCCCTGGACACGAGCCTGACCGGTGCGGGCGGCGACGAGGGTGGTGGCCACTCACACGGCGGGCATGATTCCGCAGGACCTACCGGCCCGGTGAACCCCGCGACGTTCGACGCCGTCCTGGCCATCGCCCAGCGCATCAACGTGGACGCTCCGGAGATCGAGATCACCCCGCCCGCTGAGCCGGGCACCGCGTGGGTGGTCAAGGAGAACAAGCGAAGCTTCCCGACGGCGGGTGACTCGGTCGCGATCGACGGCGCCACGATGCAGGTGACCGACCGGTCCGACTTCGCGGAGCTCCCGCTCATCGCGAAGCTCAGCTCCTGGGGGATCGCATTGCACATGGGAGTCATGTTCGGCCTGACCAACCAGCTCGTGCTCTTCGTCCTCGCGCTGGGTATCGGGTCGATGGTCGTGCTCGGGTACACCATGTGGTGGAGGCGGCGTCCTACCCGCGAGCCGCGGGGCCGGGGCGGTCCGCCGCCCGCCCGCGGTGCGCTGCGCGGCGCGCCCTGGTGGGGCCTGGGAATCGTCGCGGTGGTCGCGGTCGGCGTCGGGCTGTTCCTGCCGCTGGTCGGGTACACCTCGCTCGGCTTCCTGGTGCTGGACACCGTCATCGGCCTCCGCGCCGCGCGAACCAGGCCTCCCGCACCGGTCACGACCTGACCGGCAGCGCGGACCTTCCGCCATCTCTACATCAAGTGGTACTGTCGCGACGGCTCGACCACTGTTGTTTGCACGCATCTGTTGCCAGGTACTTGCCGTCAGGCATCGTGGGGGAGCACAGGGGGCGCCAGTGATATCGGACCCGGCCGTGCAGTGGGCAATGGCGGGCCTCTTTGCTGCCTTGAGTGCCCACTCGCTCTGGCGACTTGTCGCTGCTCGACAGGCGTCCGCCGCGGCGGGCAACCTGTTCCACCTGGGTATGAACCTCGTCATGGTCGCGATGGTGTGGCCGTGGTGGGTTCATCTGCCCGTGCTGCCGCAGCTCGTGTTCTTCGTCGTGGCGGCAGTTTTCCACGCCGCCATCGCGGGGTGGTACGCGGTCGATGCGCTGACCCGCACCGGGTCAGCGGGTCAGCCGCGGACGGGGCGCCATCGGAACGCATTGGTCCAGGCGGTGCATGTCGCGATGATGCTCGCGATGGTGTGGGCACTGGCGGCAATGAGCCCTGCACCCGGCTACGCGCACCACGTCGATCACACGGTTCCCCATGCCGGACTGGATACCGGGGCAACAGTCGGGGGAGTGGTGCTCGCCGCGATCCTGCTGGCCGGCGGAGCTTTGTTCCTGGTCCACTTCGTCCGGGACCGACGCGAGCGCGGCATGGTCTGGTGGGGTGAGAGCGCCGATGATCTCGCGCACGCCCTCATGAGTTTCGGGATGGCCGCGATGTGCGGGCTGATGCTCACGGGTTGATCGGTGGCGATCGGCCGGGCGCCGCCCTCAGCCCGCTTGCTTGTGTCCCGTCGCATGCTTCGGTCGTAGTGCGCGTTCCAGCATCTCGACGTCGCGTGCGGTCAGGTGGTCGGCGAACCGGGCCAGGGCTTCCTCGCGGTCGCCGGTGCCTTCGAGCACCGACAGCATCGCCGCACCCGCGCGCTCGCCGTCGGAACGGGTGGGGCGGAAACGGACCTTGCGGGGGGAGGTTGCGATGCGGACCACCTCGCCCTTTTTCTCGAGGCGGTCGAGCACGGTCAGGAGCGTCGTGTACGCCGGGACGTGGCCGTCCTCGAACGACTCCTGGATCGCTCGCGCGCCGACTGCGTCGTCGTGGTCCCAGAGGATGCGCATGACCTCTGCCTCGAGCTGTCCGCGTTCGCGAGTCCTGCCTGACATGTTGCCCTCCTGGCAGGACCATACTGCAAAGGTGGTCGCCCACTCGCTCGTGGGCGACCACCTTTGCCGTCGTCCGGAATATCGGACGGAACCGTCCCGCTGTGTTAGGCCCAGCGAAGCGCGTTCAGCTCGTCGAGGGCGCGATGGCCGCGCGCGACAACCCCTGGAACGACATCGTGGCGCCCGTGACGGATGGGGATCTCCAGCATGTGGAGGACGTGCGCCGCTACGAGCACCGCCGCCCCTTCCCAGCCGACCAGGTCGAGGATTCTCGTCCACAGCCGCCTTCGGACACCGTCCAGCAGCGGATCCTGGAAGGTGTACCACAAGAGGGCGATGAGATCAGTCGCCCGCGTGCCGCTACCGGCGTTCCCGATATCCACGACCGCCACGACCGCTCCGTCACGGACCAGGACGTTGCTGGGGGTCGC
Source organism: Promicromonospora panici (assembly GCF_900608595.1). Classification (GTDB taxonomy): domain Bacteria; phylum Actinomycetota; class Actinomycetes; order Actinomycetales; family Cellulomonadaceae; genus Promicromonospora; species Promicromonospora panici. The sequence continues at coordinate 57,394 of NZ_UWYY01000015.1, forward strand.
GAGATCGGCATGGACCATGTCAGGTGCCTCTCGTGGCGGCGGGACGTCGGCACACACGAGCCGCAGGCGCTCCACCAACGCCGACACCACGGAGGAGTAGTCCGGGAGCCTGGCCAGGGACTGGCGGAGATGCGACTGCTCCGGCGTCTCGTTGAGATCCCGCCCGGCGACAGCCGGGTCCTGACCGGTGGCGACCCGCCAGGCGTACGACCAGTGGTCATAGGGCTCGGAGGCTTGGCCGGCCTGGAGCTCGATGATCTCCATCAGCTGCTCAATGAGGGACGGGGTCAGCTCTGGCACGGGAGCCGCGTCCACGAAGTCCATCAGATGCCAAACGTGAGTGGCTGTGGCCCCCACCCCGAGCCAGGCCGGTGTGGGATAGCCGCGCCTACGCATGTGCTCGACCACTCTCTGGGCGCGCAGCGTCTCGTCCAGGTGGTCGGGGTGTGCCAGGGGCACTGCCTTGAGCACCGCATTTGCTCTTCCGGCCAGCTGGACGCGCGTGGCACCTCCATTGACGCCTCCGGACAGGCGACTGAGAAGAGTGACCTCTGCCCCGACCACGCCGGCCACGTCGTCCAGGATCTCGGTCGACAGCTCTTCTGGATGGGTGCTCTCGTTCATCGGCTCTCCCGGTGGGTCGGCTCGTAGGTGTGCCGTGCGCTGGAGCACGTCACTTCGTTGTCGGCAACTGGGGGAGTACAGCGCATGCACTGCACCATACGGCCGCCACGATCATCGGTCCCGCTCTCATAGGTGAAGCACACCCTCGGCGGCAACGACCCCCGTACCGGTGATCGTGACGAGGGCCCCGTCGACGCTCAGCCCGATCCGGCTAGGCCGCCCGAGCCGCCGACCCTGCTCGACAACGATCCGCCCGTGGTCGCGAACGAGCCCGTCGCGAACCAGGAGAGCAGCAAGCGGACCCGCGGCCGTACCCGTAGCAGGGTCCTCGACGATCCCCACGGTCGGATTGAAGAACCGCGCGTAGGCGCTGACGCCCGCCGCGGGATCGACGTCGACCGTGTAGAGATAGCAGCCCTCGGCGCCGGCTCCAGCCAGCAGCTTCCGCAGTGCGGCGGTGTCCGGCTGGGCGGCGTCGACCGCCTCGATGTTCCGCGCGGGCACGAGCAGGTGCTCCGCCCCGGTGGACGCCACCTCGGCCGCGCGATCACCGACGAGGTCCGAGGAGTCGAGACCGAGAACCACGGCCAGCGCCACCCGGTCTTCGACGCGGCCCAGGAACCGCGGAGCGGACTGCTCCATCGACACCTCGACGCCGGTCGAGGACAACCGGGAGACCCGCACCTTCAGCAGGTCCTCCCCGATCTGCTGCACGAACGTGTCCCTGCCCGCATCCAGACGGCCGGCCAGGGCCAGCCAGATCCACGCGCCCATCGCGTTGTGTCCCGCGCCGAAGACCTCGACGCCCGCGGGCGTGAACGAGCGCAGCCGGTGGTCGGCTCCGGGCCGGTCAGGACGGACCAGGAACGTCGTTTCGGACTGGTTGAACTCCCGCGCGATCGCCCCCATCGTCTCGACCGGTAGCGCGTCGGCGTCGGGGACAAGAGCAAGCGGGTTCCCCGCCAGCGCTGCGGTCGCGAAGACGTCGACCCAGTAGAACGGCACGTCCATGACTCGGCTCCTCGCTGTCCGTCGACTCAGTGTTTCATCGACGCTTGCGAACTAACCGTCGATGAACGTGACCGTCTCCTCCAGCGGTGCCCGGCCCGTACGGGCGTGCCCCTCCGTGAGGTCTTCGTACCCGATCGACATGCCGCAGAAGAGGATGAGGTCGTCCGGAGGCGAGACGACCTGCGCCACGGTCTCGTGATACTTCGCCCATGCCATCTGCGGGCAGCTGTGCAGCCCTTCGTCGCGGAGCAGCAGCATGATGGTCTGCAGGTGCATGCCGACGTCGGACCACTGGGGCAGGCCCATGTCGCGGTCGATGTAGCAGAACAGGGCGGCGGGTGCACCGAAGCAGTCCCAGTTCGCGGCCGCGGCCCGGTGGCGGGCTTCGAGGTCCTCGCGCGGAATGCCGAGCGCGCCGTAGCGCTGCTCACCGAAGGCGGATCGACGATCGCTGTACGGAGCCTTCAGTGCGGGTGGGTACTGTTCGTACTCAGGCTCGTCCCAGGGGTCGCCGACGGCGATGCGCGCGCCGGCGAGCTTCTTGAGCTCAGCCAGCGGCGCGCCGGTCAGCACGTAGTCGCACCACGGCTGGACGTTCGATGCCGACGGCGCCCAGGCCGCGGCGCGCAGCACGCGCTCCAGCACCTCCTTCGGCACCGGCCGGTCGGTGAATCCGCGCACCGCCCGCCTGCTGGTTACGGCCTCGTAGACGTCCATGTCCCTACCCCCTGCTCGACACAAGCCAACATTTCACCCTGCTGGTATCAATCGATACCATATCGAATGTGACTAAGTCGAACGTAGGATCGGTCCTGGTCGTCACCGTCGCGCGGGCGCTACGTCCCGCCGTCGCCGGGATAGGCGAGCTTGGTCAGCAGGGCCGTCAGCTGCTCGGGTTCCCCAGGCTCCAGCCCGGCAACCAGGCGTTCGGCCAGCGGCTCGGCCGCGACGTGGGCCGCTTCGAAGAGCTCCATGCCCTGAGGCGTGATCTCCACCGCCCGTGCCCGCCGGTCACCCGGGACGGTGTTGCGCACAGCGAGCCCCTTGCGTTCCAGGTCGTCGACGACCCGCATGATTCCTGCCTTGTCCGACCCTGTCGCCGTCGCCAGGTCCCGCTGCACCGTGGGCCCATGGTTGACCAGCTCGATCAACACGGCCAGGTGTCGCAGCTCGATGCCGTGCGGCCGAACCGCCTCCGACATCACCGAGGCCGCGCGCCAGTGTGCCTGGCGCAGGAGCAGGCCGAGCGCGAAAGGCGAGGCGTCTCCGGGGCGGCCCGTCGCACCCGCAGCGACGGTCTTGTGAGGAACGTCGGCGGTCATGACCGCAGGATACAAGCCGCTATTCAGCTCGATACGGTATCGCGTGAAACCAAGCGCGACTTCACGAAAACGGATGGGTCGGTCGGATGGTTTACGCAAGGATGACGGGCGTGGACCCCATCGCCGACGCCGCCGCCCTGGTCGCCGACCGTTACCCCGAGGCGAGATGGGCACTGCTGGCCGGCAGCGTGCTCGATCCGGGATCCCGGACGGCAGGTTCGGACCTCGACATCGTGGTGTGCGTTCCCGACGACGCCGTCGGGCATCGTGACGCGCTCCGGTGGCGCGGCTGGCCGGTCGAGCTGTTCGTGAACACCGAGGCCGGCCACCGCTGGTTCATCTCCAAGGAGACGGCGCGGAGAAAGCCGACGCTGGCCCGGATGATCGCCACGGGTGTGCCGTTAACGGGGGAGACCCACGTCGTCGGGCTGAAGGCCGAGTGCCAGGCGCTGGTCGACGCGGGCCCGGGACCGGCGTCGGACAGCGCTCTCGAGGATGCCCGGTACGGCGTGACCGATCTGCTGGACGACCTCGCGTACGCGCGCGACGGCGGCGAGGCGGACGTCGTGCGGTCGGTGCTGTGGGAGCGGGTCGGGCACCTCGCCCTGGCGGCGGCCGGGCGGTGGGACGGTGGCGGCAAGTGGCTGCTGCGCGAGCTGCGCGCCTGGGACCGCGGGTACGCCGCCCGCTGGGTGGCTGCCCGGCACGACGACCAGGCCATGGTCGACGTCGCCCGCGCGACGCTCGACGCCGCGGGTGGGCCGCTGTTCGAGGGGTACCTGCGCCAGGCGCCGATCGTCGACGAGATCGTCGAGACCGCGACCACGCCGCCGGTGGTGGTGCGGCGCGCGTCCCGCGCGATCCTGCTGGACGACGACGGCCGCCTCGTCCTGATCAAGCGGACGGTCCCGGGGCGCGCGCCGTACTGGGTGACGCCGGGCGGCGGCATCGAGCCCGAGGACGGCTCGGTCGAGGACGGGCTGCACCGGGAGCTGTCGGAGGAGCTCGGCGGGACGGCGAAGATCGTCCGCCAGGTGTTCCTGGCCTCGCGGCCCAAGGACGCCGGGATCGCGGTGAACCACTACTTCCTCGCGCGGGTCGTCTCGATGGACCTGGCGCTGCGGTCCGGGCCGGAGTTCCAGGAGCCGATCCGCGGGACGTACGACGTCGAGCACGTGGACCTGCGCGACGACGCCGCACTGGCCGCCGTCAATCTGGTGCCCGCCGCCCTGAAGGCGTTCATCCGGACCAACCGGGACGCGCTGCTCGCGGAGGCCGAGGTCGGCTGATCACCGCACGTCGTGCCGCCCAGCGTTCCCGGATGGTTCGGATCGTGTTACAGCACGGTGATCGGCGTGCGGAAATTAGCCCTCATGCAGGGGTAACCCGTTAGTGTGCGCCGGTGCGCGTGTCCGATTATTTCACCCAGGAGTCACTATGAGCTTCGACGATCGCATCGTCGCCACGAACGAGCTGATCTGGTCGATCCCGCTGATCGCCCTCTGTCTTCTCGCCGGTCTGTACTTCTCCCTCCGGACCGGCTTCCTCCAGGTCCGGCACATCCCCGACATGCTCAGCCAACTCAGGCAGGGTAAGGAGTCGGAGGAGGGCACCTCCTCCTTCCAGTCGCTGATGATGTCGCTCGCCGGTCGCGTGGGCATGGGCAACATCGGCGGCGTCGCGACGGCGATCGCCTTCGGCGGCCCCGGTGCCGTGTTCTGGATGTGGACCTCCGCCTTCCTCGGCGCCGCGACCTCGTTCATCGAGTCGACCCTCGGCCAGATCTACAAGGAGAAGGACCCGGACACCGGTGAGTACCGCGGCGGCCCGGCCTACTACTTCGAGAAGGCGTACAAGCACAAGGCGCGTGGCCTGTCGCTGACCTACGGAATCATCTTCGCGGTCGTCACCATCTTCGCGATGAGCTTCTTCCTGCCGGGCGTGCAGGCCAACGGCATGGCCTCGGCGTTCGACAGTGCCTGGGGCGTCCCCACCTGGGTCACCGCCGTCGGCCTCGTGATCCTGCTGGCCTTCATCGTGATCGGTGGCGTCAAGCGCATCGCGCACTTCGCGGTGATCGCGGTACCCACGATGGCCCTGTTCTACATCCTCATCGCGATCGTCGTGTTCTTCGTGAACTTCACGGAGATCCCGCGTGTGTTCGAGCTGATCTTCGGCAGCGCCTTGGGCGTCCAGCCCGTGTTCGGAGCGATCCTCGGCCTCGCCGTGAAGTGGGGCGTGCAGCGTGGCATCTACTCCAACGAGGCCGGCCAGGGCACCGGGCCGCACGCCGCTGCCGCCGCCGAGGTCTCGCACCCGGCCAAGCAGGGCTTCGCGCAGTCCTTCGCGGTGTACGTCGACACACTGTTCGTCTGCTCCGCGACCGCGTTCATCATCATCTCGACCGGCATGTTCAACAGCTTCTCCGGGGAGACCTGGCCGAGTGATGTCATCTACGAGGGTCACGGCGGTCTGAGCACCGACGTCGAGCCCGGCCCCGGCTTCGTGCAGCAGGGCCTGGACTCGGTGTTCCCGGGTGCCGGCCCGACGTTCATCGCCATCGCCCTCGCGTTCTTCGTGTTCACGACGATCGTGGCGTATTACTACATGGCCGAGACCAACCTGACCTACCTCACCCGCAAGATGAAGAACCGTCTCGTGGCGCGGGGCATGCGTCGGGTGCTGCAGGCGCTGGTGCTGGTCTCGGTGGCCTACGGCGCGGTGACCACTGCCGGCGCGGCCTGGGGTCTCGGCGACATCGGTGTGGGCTCGATGGCCTGGCTGAATATCGTCGGCGTCCTGTTCCTCCAGGGCCCCGCTCTGAAGGCGCTCAAGGACTACCGCCAGCAGAAGCGGCAGGGCCTGGACCCGCAGTTCGACCCGCGGCAGCTCGGCATCGAGAACGCGACGTTCTGGGAGAACCGTGTCGACGAGCAGCTCCAGGGCGCGGCCGAGGGCGGGTCCGAGAAGCAGCTCGATCGGGACTGACCCGCACTGCGGACGACGGCGAAGCAGAGCGCCTGTCCGACGATCCCTGGCACACCTCAGGGGAGTCGGACAGGCGCTCTACTTCGCCGTCTCCGCGGTGCCGGTCCTTCGTTCCTGGGCGAGCGGTGGCCTCAGCCCGGAGCCCCATAACCTTGAGGGCGACGGGAGGCACCACATGGCATCCGACACGCTCTCACAGCTCGACTTCGACCGGTGGGACGAACCGCAACCGGAACCTGACCTGCGCGCAAGCCTCGTTGGCTGGCTCGGGTTCCAGAGGCACGAGTTCCAGCGGAAATGGCGTGACCTCACGCCCGAGCAGCTGGCCGAGTGGTCGGTCCCGCCGCTCGAGCTCTCGGTCGTCGGACTCATCCGCCATATGCAGCAGATGGAGCACGCCTATCTGAGCTGGGGCCTTGGCGGTGGTGAACTGGTCGAGGCCTACGGCGACGACGACTACGCGGGTGGGTCGGCCGACACCGTCGAGGACGACCTCCGTCTGTATCTCGACGAGATCGTGAGGGCGGACGCCGCGATCGCCGAGCTTCCGACGCTCGACAGTCCGGGGCTCGGTCATGGCAACCCGCTCGGCCACACGCTGATCAAGATGGTCGACGAGTACGCGCTGCACAGCGGTCAGGCGCACATGCTGCGATTCGCGGCACTCGGGCGTGTGCTGCGCTGAGCGGGCCGATGAGTTCGCGGGTTGCCTGAAGTCTTCCTCGTGACATCCCCGCCCGAGATGGAGACCAGGATGGACGATCCGATTCGGCTGTACATGTCGATGTCGCTCGACGGCTACGTCGCCGGCCCGGACGATCAGCCAGGGCAGGAGCTCGGTCGCGGTGGTGGCCGGCTCTTCAACTGGCTCGACGACCGGAAGTCGGACGGTCCCAGCGGACAGGTCTATCGCGAGGCGCTGGCGACCGGTGCGGTGATATCCGGTCGCCGGACCTTCGAGCTCGCCGGGCGCTGGCAGGGCGACCACCACGACGGCGTTCCGATCTTCGTCCTCACCCACGAGGTGGACGACGGCGACCGGGTGCGCCGACCCGAGGAGGCCGCGTGAGGACACTCTTCGTCGGCTACCGGGTCACCGACCTGGACACCTCGCTCGGTTTCTACACCGCCTTGGGCTACGTGGTGCTGGGCAGGGTCGAACCCGGCGACGGGGCGCGCCTCGCGATCCTCAAGTTCCCCGAGGAATCGGGGGCCTCGCTCGAACTGGTCTACCGGCCCGGCGAAGGGCCGGTGGACGTGGGGAGCGGTTTCGACCATCTCGCGATCCAGGTGGACGAGCTGGCCGCCACACTGGATCGGCTGACCGACGCCGGCCTGGGGCCTGAACCCATCCAGTACCCGGGCGGGACCCACGGCCCGAAAACGTCGTGGCTCACGGACCCGGATGGCTACCGGATCGAGCTGGTGGAGTGGCCGCCCGGACATCCTGACAACCTCACCGAGGCCGACTTCGCCTGATGCTCTTGTGGCCTTCCAGCGCGCAGCGCGCGGGACACAGCGAACACGACGAACAGACCACCGGCGACGATCCGCACCCACGCGGCGGCCCAACCGCCGAGCGGCTCGGTCGAGCACGTGCCCGTGGCGCCACTTCCGCATCCTCCGGCCTGGAAGATCAGCGACAGGCCGACCACGAGCACCAGCAGAACCGCAGCAACTATCCAGCCCCATCGGACTCTCGACCGCTCCATCTGCCGAAGATAGCGGGACACGCGCGGCAGGTCAGCCAGGCAGACTCTCGTCCTGACCGGAGTCAGCGAGGGTCACTCCGCCCACTCCCCAGTTCTCCCGGGGCAGCTCCTGGATGATCACCCGGATCGTGTCCGGCTTCATGTGCATCACGCGGGCATAGGTCTCGGTGAGCTCCGCGATGAGCTGTCGCTTCGTCTCGTCGTCGCGCGGTGACGCGTTCAGGACCTGGATCAAGGGCATGACCCACATCCCACCACGGCCCGTGGCCGAGTTCGGTCCCTTGCGTCAGCCCTCATCCCCCCACCACGTCGGGGTCAGATGCGTTGATCGCGTGTGAGGTCGAACGTGCTGTCGGGGTGAAATGAGGACGGCGGTCGTGGGCGCTGAGCGGCGTAGCCGGCGAGACCACCTGGCGGTGGACGATCACGTCGAACCACTGCCCGGGAGTGCCCCCACTCATGGTCGACTCCGGGCCGGACTCCGGATCGCCCCGGGTGACCAGGGGCCGGCCTAGCCACTCCCGAACTGCCGGTGTCGCGCGCCGGCGCACGTCATACAAGAACTGCTCCTTCCCGACACAGCCCAGCGGATGCTCGAACCACGCCTCTGGCGGGGGCAACAGCTCGACGGACTCGCCGCCGGCGTTCATCGCTCCATGATCGAACGTGAAGCCGACGGACACGTACCGGTCGCCGTACCAGGAGCGGAGGAAGGAACCGGCGCTCGCGAACGTGACCTGCCCCTGCGGGGGAAACGAGATCGTCAGCTCGGGCACGTCCGCGGTATGCGCCGACGCCGCCCAGTAGATCGTCCTGCCGCCCTGGTTCTCCTGCCACCACCGGAGGTTCTCGGCGGCTCGCGCGTCGCGGAAGGCGAAGTAGTTCGCGACCGTGAACGCCGTGTAGAAGGACCGGATCTGTCGCGCTCCGTGCTCGGCGAGGACGTAGGCGTCATCCTTCGGATCGTGCTCGATCGCCTCGACGAGGTCGTACAGCCGCTCGGCGTGCCGCACGTACGGCTCCTTGTCGTCGACGTCGTAGCGGAACCAGTCCACGTACGCACCCATGTCGTCGGTGGTCGGCTTGATCGCCTCCAGGTGCTCGCGGGCCTGCTCCAGCTGGTGCGGGGCGGCCTCGGCGACGTACGCCTCGATGTCGTCGTAGACGAAGGGACGGGTCGCGAAGTACTCCACCCCGAGGAACCGCACCTTCTTGTCGTGGGTCTCGTTGTAGTCGCGGAGCCAGTCGATGACGGCGGCGACCTCCTGCGTGCGCCATGCGGTGCTCATCTGCCCGATGAGCGCGTCCCGGTCGTCCCGGCGGCCCTGGATGTAGTCGTCGATCTGGGTTCCCAGGCTCCAGTCGTCCTCCCACGCGATTGACCGGAATCCGAGCCGCTCGACGAGGTAGCGAACCGTGCGGTGCTTCAACGTCGTGACCTCGGCCAGGCCGTGCGAGGCCTCGCCGAGTCCGACGATCTGCGCTCCGTCGACAGCCCGTGCCAGTGGCTCGAGGTCGGCGTCAGGCGCGGTCGGATCAGTGCTGCCGATCGTCGCGGCGCGCCGCTCTATCCCGCGGGCGACGGCGTTGTCGGACTGCCGGGTTGATCCTGGGGCGGCGCCCACCAGCAGCGATGCCGCCAGGACGGTGACCATTGCTGCGCCTGCCAGGGCCTTGCGTACGTGGGTTCTCATCAGGGTCTCCTCTCCCACGGACACCCTCCCGTCGGGGCGCGGCCCGCGGATCAGACGCCGGACGACACTTCGGGTACGCAGCCTGACGTAGAACGCGCCGCGGAGATCATCCGGGTGAAGTCGAGCATGTCGGCCCGCGCGACGACGGCGCGCGGAGTCAGGGGCTCTACTGTTTGCACGTGCAGCATGTGTGGGTTGCTCCCCATCCGGGCCACTTTCTCGCCTTCGCCTGGTTCATCGAGAACGTGACGTCGCCGGTGTTCATGGCGCTCAGCATGGCGGTTGGCACGGTATCGGCGACCGATCGCTGGGTGTTCGTCGTCGATCCCGCAGCGTCGTCGGAAGTCCTCGCCGGGGCGCAGGAGACCTTCCGCAGTGTCGGACGCCGGGCTCGTCGTCGCTACCTGTTGGCTCGCATATCGATCGGGTTTCTCTACGCCTGGCCTCTGGTGCTCCTCGCTCTTGGTCTCCCGGTCAGCGCCGCTGTGGGCGGAAGCGCCGGAGCAGGGCTCGAGGCCGCAACGCCGGCGACCATCGCCTACATACTTGCGGGCGGTGCTGCCGCATTGGTGACCAGCTGGCTAGCCCGCCGGTCTGCTCGCGAGGTGAGAGAACTGAATATTGAGGGCGTTGTGCGTAGCGGCGTCCTGGGTAGGAACCGCGAAGTGCTGCGCGTCATCTCTCGGACCGACCAACTTGGCCTTGTCGAGCAGCGACGGTTCCTGGACCACCTTTGGCGGGTTGCGATGGCAGACCAAGCGCGCTCTCATTACCTCGAAGTCGGCGCGGAGTTCGACGAGGACGATTTCGCCGCCCTTCGCCGCAACATCGAAACGGCGGAGGCCGCGCTGCAGCACTGGACGACGGCAGTACGGGTTCTGTCCTGAGCGAGTTTGTTTCAGCCCTGATCTTCGGCGGGTGAGACGCCGTCCGCCGACGCCGAGGCCTGCAGGTGCCGCAGGAGGTCGTCGACGAGGCCGTCCGGTGCCGTGTTCCACTTGCCTCCGACGGCCAGGTGCCCGTCCAGGGCGAGCTCGACGGAGCCGTGGACGACCGACTGCAGCAGCACGGTCAGGCGATCGGCGTCCCCCTGGGGCAGCTCGCCCGCACGCTGGGCCGTCTCGACGTGCTGCCTCAGCGTGTCGCGGGCGGCGCCCGCGGCGTCGGACAGCGCGTCGAACGGGGTGGTCCAGGGGCCGAACACGAGCCGGAAGCGGGCGGGGTGGGCCAGCGCCCACGCCACGTACGCCTTCAGCACCTCGCGCAGGTCTCGTAAGCCGGCGGCAGCGTGCGTGAGCTGCGCGAGCTCCCGTGTTGCGACGTCAGCCAGGAGCGCCTCCTTGCTGGCGAAGTGCTTGTACGGGGCGTTGTGCGAGACCCCGGCCAGGCGGCCGACCTCCCGGAGGGTGACGGCTCGAGGGCCGCCCGCGTCGAGCAGGTCGATGGCGGCACTGATCATCAGCTCGCGGGTTCCCGGTGGCACCTCCCGACTATATCCGCACCGTGATCCGCCGTATGCAGGGCCACGACATGGGGTTGACGTTGTCCACCTTGCTGGCTAGGTTGACGTTGACAACCCGAGGTGCCGACAGATCGGACGGGCTCTGATGTTCACGTGGCTGGGTCGCTTCATGTACGTACGGCGGCGCGCCGTCCTGGCTGCCGCCGGACTGTTCGCCGTGCTCGCCGGAGTCTGGGGGAGCGGGCTCTTCGGATCGATGAGCACCGCCGTGCTGAGCGCTCCGGACTCGGAGTCACAACGCGCGATCGACCTGCTCCAGGAGAGTTTCGGGCACCCGCCGGGCGAGGTGGACACGGTGGCGATCTTCACCGACCCCACCGGTGACCTGACCGTCGACGACCGGGGCTTCGAGCAAGCGGTGACGGCGGCGCTCGGCAGGCTGCCGGAGTCCGAGGTCACCTTCTGGAGCAGCTACTGGAGCCCGGGCCTCACCCCGGCAGAGCGTGCTGGGTACGTCTCGCAGGACCGGTCCGCGGTGCTCGCGGTCATCACGCTGCGCGGCGAGGGTCAGGAGGAACGGCTCCAGGCCTACGGCGCGATCGAGGGCCTCGTCCGGGCCGACGACGGACGCCTGGAGACCTACCTCGCCGGCGGCTCCACCAGCCGGTTCCATCTCGAAGCACAGGCTCAGGAGAGCCTGGCCAGGGCGCAGCTGATCTCCCTGCCGATCCTGCTGGTGCTCCTCCTGGTCGCGTTCCGCGGCCTGGTGGCCGCCACGGTTCCCCTCGCCCTGGGGGTGTTCGCGATCGTCGGCTCCCTGGGCCTGCTGCGCGTCCTGACCTACCTCACTGACGTCTCGATCTACGCCGTGGAGATCACTACGTTGCTCGGTCTGGGCCTCGCCATCGACTACGGCCTGTTCCTGGTCACCCGGTTCAGACGAGACCTGGACGCGCACGACGGCGACGTCGCCCAGGCGCTGGTCGGGACCATGCGTACCGCTGGGCGCACCGTCGCCCTCTCCGGCCTCGTGGTCATCATCGGCCTCTGCGGGCTCCTGTTCTTTCCCCAGCCGATCTCGCACTCCCTGGCCTGGGGCGGCATCACCGTCGTGCTGTTCAACCTCATCGCCGCACTCCTGGTCCTGCCCGCCACCCTGGCCGTTCTCGGCCAGCGGATCAACGCGCTCAGCCCGCCGTGGCTGCGGCGGCGCTCCGGTGTCTCCACCCGGGAGGACCGGGCCTGGGCCGCTCTGGCCCGGTCCGTCACCCGGCGCCCCGTGCCGTGGCTGGCGGGCGGGCTGGCGGTGCTGGCTCTGGCTGCCGCTCCGCTGCTCTCGCTGCAACCCGGTGCGACCAACCATCGCTACCTGCCCGAGGACAACGAGGGCCAGGTGGTTCCGCAGATGGTTGCCGAGGACTTTCCCGCCGGCGGACCATCCGAGTCCCGGGTGGACATCGCCGTCGTCGGCCGGGTGGGCGAAGCGGCGATGCGGGACTATCTGAGCGCGATCGACCGGCTCGACGGCGCCTACGAGCCCGTCGTCAACCATGCCGAGGGCGACGTGACCTGGGCGACCGTCGGCATCCGCGGCGAGACTGACGATGCCGTCAACCTTCAGCTGATCCGCGACATCCGGTCGCTCACCGCACCGGAGGGCGCGGACGAGGTTCTGGTCGGCAACGACGGCAGCCCGGCGATGACCTTCGACAACACCGAGGCGACGACCGCCGCGTTGCCCTGGGCGCTCGGCTTCGTCGGGCTGACGACCCTGGCGCTGCTGTTCCTCGCCTTCCGCTCGGTGCTCGTGCCGCTCAAGGCCGTGATCGTCGCCCTCCTCTCGCTCGGCGCGTCCCTCGGTCTGATCGTCTGGGGGTTCCAGCAAGGCAACTTCCAGGGGCTGCTGGACTTCTACCTCGTCGGGACGACGGACGTGTGGACCCTGGCGATCATCATCACCATCGCATTCGGCCTGGTCACCGACTACGAGATGTTCCTGGTGCACCGCGTCTACGAGGAGTTCCGCGCCACCGGCGACAACACCCGGGCCATCCGTACGGGGCTGCAAGAAACCGGATCCGTCATCACGCGGGCGGGCCTGCTCATGGTCGTGGTGCTCGCCTCGATGGGCTTCAGTGCCAGCTCGCTGTTCATCATGACGCTCGGCATCGGGCTGACCCTGTGCGTCGTGATCGACGCCACCGTCGTCCGCTCGATCGTCGTCCCCGCTGCGATGCAGCTTCTCGGCCGCGCGAACTGGTGGCCTGCTCAGCCCGTTCCGGACCGGCACCGGATCCGGCCGTCACTCTCGAAGGAGCCATCATGAAGTCCGTCCTCGTCACCGGGGCATCGACCGGGATCGGCGCGGCCGTCACCGCCGAGCTCGCCCGGTCCGGCTTTCACGTCTGGGCCACCGTCCGCCGAGCAGAAGATGCGGAGCGACTGCGCGCCCAGCACGGCAGCCAGGTCGAGCCCCTGCAGCTCGACATCACCGACGAAGCCGCCGTGTCCGCCGCTGGGGAGCGGGTGCAGGCCGCCGGGCCGCTCCATGGCCTGGTGAACAACGCCGGCGTAGCCCTGCCCGGCCCGCTGGAGCTCGTCCCGCTCGACTCCGCCCGGCGCCAGCTCGAGGTGAACCTGGTCGCTCAGCTCGCGGTCACGCAGGCGATGCTGCCCGCATTACGCAAGGCCCGGGCCGCGAACGAGGATGCCCGCATCGTCATGATCGGATCCGTCGGCGGCCGGATGGCCGGTCCCATGATCGGCACCTACCACGCCTCCAAGTTCGGCCTGGTCGGGCTCGCTGATGCCCTCAGGGCGGAGCTGGCGCCGTCGGGGATCAGGGTGATCATGATCGAGCCGGGCGCAATCGCCACGCCGATCTTCGCCAAGGCCGCCGGCAACGCGAACGAGCTCCTGACGACGCTCCCGCCGTCCGCCGACGAGCACTACGCCGCGCAGTACGAGGTCGCGCTGGCCATGGGTAGGCGCAACGCCGAGCAGGGGCTACCTCCGGAGCATGCGGCTCGGGTCGTCGTCAGAGCACTGACCGCGCGGAACCCGCGCCCTCGTCAAGGGATCGGCAAGGACTCGAAGACGGCGGGCGTGCTCGCTCGGCTACTGCCGCACCGTGTCATCTACCGGCTGGCGGCCGCACGCGCCTGACGCGTCTCAGGAGTCGCGGCTGGGGTCGGAGGGGCGGGCCTCTCCCCTGATCCGGGCCTGGAGCCGGCCGAGCCGGAGCCCGGCGACCCCCTGGTAGGCCCGGCGCAGCATCGCGGCCAGCGGGCCGGTGTGCGTGAAGTCGTGCCGGACGAGCGTGTGCTCGGCCTCCTCCCCGAGCCGCCAGTCGCCGGTCTCCGCAAACCCGGGCACCTGCCACACCATCCGGACGAGGCCCGGATCCATGGCCTGGTACGCGAACGTGCCCTTCAGTCCCGGCCGGACGGTGATCCGGTACTCCGCGTCGAGCGTGGCGGCTGCGGGTCCGGTCAGGCTGAGGAAGGCGGAGTTCCATGCGGGCAGGGCGAGTGCGTCGAGCAAGACCTCGCGCACTCGCTCCCGGGGTGCGTCGATGAGCAGTGTCGCGCTGCCGGTGGCGGTCATGCGGCCATCCTGCACCTCCATCAGCGCCAGCGGAACGCCATGTATGTGATCGAGGCGAGCAGTACCAGCTCGACGCCGCTTCAGACCGCCGCCACCGACCGCCGTCGGACCATCAGGTTCCGGATCAGCCCGTGCCGCGGGCTGAACAGGTAGACCAGCAGGAAGGCCCCGCCCTGCACCACCACGACCAGCCCACCGGAGGCGGCGTCCAGCCAGTAGCTCAGGTAGATCCCCACCACCGAGCACGCCGCCGAAAGCACCGGGGCGATCACCAGCATGCGCCCGAACCGGTCCGTGAGCAGGTATGCCGTCGCGCCCGGGATGATCAGCATCGCCACGACCAGGATCACCCCGACCACCTGGAGGGCGACGACCGAGGTCAGCGCGAGTGTCCCGAGCAGCAGCGCCCCGAGGAACCGCGGCGAGAGCCCGATCGCGTGGGCGTGCAGGGGGTCGAACGCGTACAGGGTCAGGTCGCGGCGCTTGAGCACCAGCACCGCGAAGGCGACGGCGGCCAGCACGGCGATCTGCACGAGGTCGGCCTGGGAGACGCCGAGGATGTTGCCGAAGATGATGTGGTTCAGGTCGGTCTGGCTCGGCGTGACGGAGATGAGCACGAGGCCGAGGGCGAACAGAGTGGTGAACACGATCCCGATCGCGGCGTCCTCCTTGACGCGGCTCGTGCCGCGGATGGCGCCGATCAGGGCGACGGCGAGGAACCCGAACACGAGGGCGCCCAGCGCGAACGGCGCACCGAGGACGTAGGCGATCACGACGCCGGGCAGGACGGCGTGGGAGACGGCGTCGCCCATCAGTGACCAGCCCACCAGGACGAGCCAGCAGGACAGCAGCGCGCACACGACGGCGGCGATGACCGTGGTCGCGAGCGCGCGGACCATGAAGTCGTACTGCAGCGGCTCCAGCAGCAGATCGAGCGGGCTCATGCGGCACCTCCACCCGAACTGGCTCTACCCGAACCGGCTCTACCCGAATTGGCTCTACCCGAATTGGCTCTACCCGAATTGGCTCTACCCGAATTGGCGTGGCCGAGTACGTCGGCGTCGTCCAGCCCGAACGCGCGGGCGAGGTTATCCGGCCGCAGCGCCTCCGACACGTCGCCGTGGAACAGGATCCGGTGCAGCAGGAGCACCGCCTCGTCGGCCAGGTGCGGCAGCGCGTGCAGGTCGTGGGTGGAGACCAGGACGGTCCGGCCGTCGTCGGCGAGCTCCTTCAGCAGGCGGACGATGGTGGCCTCCGAGCGCTTGTCGACGCCGGCGAACGGCTCGTCGAGCAGCAGGATCCGCGCGTCCTGGGCGATGCCGCGGGCGACGAAGGCGCGCTTGCGCTGGCCGCCGGAGAGCTGCCCGATCTGCCGGTCGGCGTAGGGGCTGAGCTCGACGCGGTCCAGGGCCTCGGCGACGGCGGCGTGGTCGGCCGGCCGGGCCCGCCGGGTCAGGCCCTGGCGGCCGTAGCGGCCCATCATGACGACGTCGCGCACCGAGACCGGGAAGGCCCAGTCGACGTCCTCGCTCTGCGGGACGTACCCGAGCAGGCCCCGCCTGCGTGCCGGCACCGGATCGGCGCCGTCGATCCGGACGCTCCCGCGGTCGGGGCGGACGATGCCCATGATCGTCTTGAACAGGGTCGACTTGCCGGACCCGTTCATCCCGATCAGCCCGGTCACCTTTCCCGGTCCGACGCTCAGAGAGACGCCGTCGAGAGCCAGCACCTCGCCGTAGCGGACGACGACGTCGTCCACCTGGATGACGGCGTGCCGGGCCGAGGCGGTGGCGGGCCGGGTCGTGGCGCTCATGAGCTGCTCCCGGAGAGGGCGTCGATGATCGTCGTCGTGTCGTAGCGGATCAGGTCGAGATAGGTCGGCACCGGCCCGTCGGCCTCGGACAGGGAGTCGACGTAGAGCGTGCCGCCGAACTCGGCGCCGGTCGCCTCGACCACCTGCTGCATCGGCTTGTCCGAGACGGTGGACTCGCAGAACACGGCCGGCACGTCGTTGTCCTCGACGAACTCGATGGCCGACGCGATCTGCTGCGGCGTGGCCTGCTGCTCGGCGTTCACCGGCCAGATGTACTGCTCGGCCAGCCCCGCGTCGCGCGCCAGGTAGGAGAACGCGCCCTCGCAGGTCACGAGCGCCCGCTCGTTCTCGGGCAGCGCCGACAGCCCGTCGACGAGCTCGTCCTGCACCTCCTGCAGCTCTGCCTGGTACGCCTTGCCGTTGGCCTCGAAGTCGGCGGCGTGCGCCGGGTCGAGCTCGCTGAACGCGTCGACCATGTTGTCGACGTAGACCTGCACGTTCACGGGGCTCATCCACGCGTGCGGGTTGGGTTTGCCGGCGTAGGCGTCCTCGGTGATGTCGACCACCTCGACGCCGTCCGACACGACCACGTGCGGCACGTCCACGGACTCGACGAACTGGCCGAACCACGCCTCGAGGTTCAGCCCGTTGTCGAGGATCAGGTCCGCCTCGGACGCCGTGGCGACGTCGCGCGGCGTCGGCTCGTACCCGTGGATCTCCGCGCCGGCCTTCGTGATCGACTTCACCCGGAGGTGATCGCCGGCCACGTTCTGCGCGACGTCGGCGAGGACGGTGAACGTCGTCAGCACCACGGGGCGGTCGTCCGTCGCGCGCGCCAGGACCGACGAGGAGCAGGCCGAGAGCCCTCCCGCGATCAGCGCGAGCGGGAGGAGCAGGGGGACGGCGCGGCGGGTGCGGTGCATACCTCGACCCTAAAAGTTCGGACACCCGAACACAAGTACGCGATGGTTCGAACTCGGGCGAATCGCCAACTCGCTGAGTGTTGGATATTTGTCGTCCCCGGGCCGTCTGAAGCGCAAATAGCCAGCACTCAGCGGACGACGGCGGGGGCCGGGGCCGGGGCCGGGCCTGAGGATTCCCTCAGGACCAGTTCTGTCGGGAGCCTGAGCTGTTCGGGCTCCGGCGGCGTGCGGCCCGCGAACTGGTCGATCAGCAGCTCCACCGCGAGGCGGCCGGCGTGCGCGCCCGGTCCGCCGAGCGTCGTCAGGGACGGGTGGACGAAGTCCGCGGCGAAGATGTCGTCGAACCCGACCACGCTGACGTCGTCGGGCACCCGGACACCGCGCCGGGTCAGCCGGCGGATGACGCCGAACGCCAGCAGGTCGTTGTGCGCCACGATCGCCGTCGTGCCGGTGCGCAGCGCGCCGTCGGCAGCGACGCCGCCGTTCGCGACGTTCGGGGTGTACGGGCCGACGCGGTGCGCCGTCAGGCCGTGCTCCTCCGCACCACCGCTCAGCGCCGCCCAGCGCACCGCGCCCATCCACGAGCCCGGCGGGCCGGCGCAGTACGTGAAGCTCCGGTGCCCGAGCGACGCCAGGTGCTCCAGGATCTGCTGGCAGCCCGCCCCGACCGCCAGCGCGACGCTGGTCAGGCCCGGCAGCTCGCGGTTGAGCAGGACCACGCGGTGCCGCTCGGCCAGGGCGAGCAGGTCGTCGTCGGAGAGCCGGCTCGCGGCGAGGACGAACCCGTCGACAGTGGGGGACAGGTCGCGGACCTGGTTCTCCTCGACGCGCTGCGACTCCTCGGCGTTGACGATGACCAGCGTGACGTCGGAGGTGCGAGCGCGCTGCTCCGCGCCGCGGATGAGCTCGAAGAAGTGCGGGTTGGTGATGTCGGACAGGACCATCGCGATGGTGCGGTGCCGTCCGCCGGGCAGCGCCCGGTTCTGCGGGCTGTGCTCGTACCCGAGCTCGGCCGCGGCGGCGAGGACCCGCTGCCGGGTCGCCTCGTTGACCCGGCCGGGCTTGTTGAAGGTGCGCGAGACCGTCGAGGCGGCCACGCCCGCCGCCTTCGCGACGTCGTAGATCGTGGGCTGCACCTGGGCATCTAGCCACACCATTGGCAACTTTGGCAACTGCTTGCGCAAGTTGTCGGGCGGTTTCTACTGTCGCGGCAGTGACGACGCCACACGCCGACGTGTGGTGATGACCGCACGACACACGGAGGTGTCGTGCCGGACGGAAGGGGACCGTCACGATGCACGTGAACCACGCATGACACGCCCAGCCATCAAGCGCCTCGTACGGCTGCTCACGGCCGTGGAGCTCACCATCGCCTGCGTCGCCATGGTGATGATCTTCGTGCTGATCCTGTTCCAGGCGGTGCAGCGCTACCTGCCCGTGCCGCAGATCGTCTGGACCGGCGAGCTGTCGCAGTTCGCGCTGATCTGGCTGACGTTCGCCGCCGCCGGCGTGCTCGTCACCCGCAACGGCCACATCGCCCTCCAGATCGTCGACAACCTGCCCAGCCCCGTCCTGGTGCGGGTGGTGCAGGCGCTCGCGATGGCGCTGGTCACCGTGATCGCCGCACTGTTCACCTGGGCGTGCTGGGAGCTCGTGTACGTGGCGGGCTTCCTGACGTCGCCGGCGCTCGGCCTGCCGATGTCCTGGGTCTACGCGATCGCGCTGGTCGGGCTGGCCAGCACGACGCTCCGGGCCGCGGTCGACGCGGTACAGGTCGCCCGGTTCGGCGCGCCCGCGTCCGAGGGTTCGGCCGCGGGTCCTGCGGAGGGTCCGGCCGAGGGCGAGGCCGCACGATGACGGTGCTGCTCCTGCTGGTCGCGATCCTGGTGCTGCTGGCGATCCGGGTGCCGGTCGCGTTCGCGTTCCTGGGCCCCGGCCTGGCCTACCTGCTCGTCGAGGGCCAGTCGCTCGGCCTGCCGATGCGGCTCGTCGCCGACGCGACCAGCAACTTCGTGCTGCTGGCGGTGCCGCTGTTCGTCCTGCTCGGCGTGGTCGCCAACCACGCCGGCATCGCGGACCGCCTGTTCGACTTCGCGCTCGCGCTGTTCGGCCGGGTCCGCGGCGGGCTCGGCTACGTGAGCGTCGGCGTCAGCCTCGGCTTCTCCTGGATGAGCGGCTCCGCCGTGGCCGACGCCGCGGCGCTCAGCAAGGTCGAGGTCCCGCCGATGCTGCGCGCCGGCTACTCCCGGAGGTTCGGCCTCGGCGTCGTGGGGGCGTCCGCGCTCATCGCGCCGGTCATGCCGCCGAGCATCCCGGCGGTGATCTTCGCCGGGCAGGCGTCGGTGTCGACCGGCGCGCTGTTCGCGGCTTCCGTCGTGCCGGCGCTGCTGATGGTGGTCGGGTTGTGCGTCGTGGTGTTCGTGCTGGTGCGCCGCCAGCCCGACATCCGGCACATCGGCTTCTCCTGGTCGCGCGTCGCCGAGACCGGCAAGCGGGTGGTCCTGCCGCTGGGGGCGCCGGTGGTCATCCTCGGTGGCATCCTCGGCGGGCTCTTCACGCCGACGGAGGCCGCCGCCGTCGGCGCGGCGTACATGCTGGTTCTCGGCTTCGGCTACCGCCGGCTGAACGTCCGGGACCTGCCGAAGATCCTCGTCGAGACCGTGCTGACGACGGCGTCGATCATGCTGATCGTCGCCTCTGCCGCGCTGCTCGGCTACGTGCTCGCCAAGGAGCGGGTGCCGCAGGCGCTGACCCAGCTGGTGCTCGGCATCACCGACGACGGCACGGTCTTCCTGCTGCTGGTCATGCTCCTGATGCTCGTGCTCGGCACGGTGATCGACGCGACGGCGACCCTGGTGCTGGTCGTGCCGATCCTGATGCCGATCGCCATGAGCCTCGGCGTCGACCCGATCCTGCTCGGCGTCGTGATGATCCTGTCCCTGATGATCGGGCTGCTGACGCCGCCGGTCGGCACCGTGCTCTATGTCCTCAGCTCCACGCAGCGGGTCCCGGTCGGCGAGGTGTTCCGGGGCGTGCTCCCGTTCCTCGTGCCGCTGCTCGCGTGCTGCCTGCTGATCATCTTCGTCCCCGGCATCGCCACCTGGCTGCCGGCACTGCTCGGCCTGTAACCGACAGCCGACGACGACGTCGGCGTGAACCGAGAGGACCCCGTCATGAACCGCCAGCTGAACATCCGACCGAACGCCCACCCGAACCGTCGCCGGGCCACCGCCGCGAGCGCCGCCGTGCTCCTGCCCCTGGTGCTGCTGACCGCGTGCGGCGGCGGCTCCGGCGACGGCAACGGGGGCGCCGCCGGGGGCAGCGAGGTCGAGCTGACGCTCGCCCACAGCTACACCGAGGACCAGCCGCAGCACACCTGCGGCGCGCAGGTCATCAAGGAGGAGGCCGAGGCCGCCGACGTCGGGATCACCGTGGAGGTGTTCCCGAACAGCCAGCTCGGCGGGGACGCCGACCGGATCGCGTCGGTGCAGTCGGACGACGTCGACATCGACATCCAGGGCGCGTCCGCGCTGGCCGCCGTCTACGAGCCCGCCGGCGT
This sequence comes from Promicromonospora panici, assembly GCF_900608595.1. Taxonomy (GTDB): domain Bacteria; phylum Actinomycetota; class Actinomycetes; order Actinomycetales; family Cellulomonadaceae; genus Promicromonospora; species Promicromonospora panici. The sequence continues at coordinate 78,108 of NZ_UWYY01000015.1, forward strand.
CGTGGACGCCGCGTACGCCTTCGACGACGCCGCCCACCTCGACCGGTTCTTCGCCGACGGCTCCGCCGACCAGCTCAAGGAGGACTTCAAGGGGGCATCCGGGGGTGTGTCGATCCTCGGTGCGTGGTCGGCCGGCGCCCGGCAGTTCACCGCGAACGAACCCATCCGCGAGCCCGCCGACCTCGAGGGCCTGCGGATGCGCTTCCCGGGCTCGGGGCAGTACCTGCTCAACGCGCAGGCGCTCGGCGCCCAGGCCACCGAGGTCGCCTACGAGGAGCTCTACCTCGCCCTGCAGCAGGGTGTGGTGGACGGCCAGGAGAACCCGCTGACCAACATCGACGCGAGCAACCTGGTCGAGGTGCAGGACTACGTGAGCATGTCCGAGCACCAGCAGAACTCCAACCTGATCGTGGTGGCGCCGTCCTTCGACAGCGAGCTGAGCGACGAGCAGCGGACGGCGCTGGAGGACGCCGTCGCGTCCGCCGTCGAGCAGATGCCCGGCTGCGTCGAGGAGGCCGAGCAGGAGATCCTCGACGCGTGGGAGCAGGAGGGCTCCGTGGAGATCGTCGACGACGTCGACCAGGAGGCCTTCGCGCAGCAGACCGACGCGTGGTTCCGCGAGAACCTGAGCGGGGACTCGCTGGCGGTCTACGAGGCGATCCGGGACTCCGCAGAGTGACGCCCGCACCGCCCGTCTCGGCCACGGGTCCGGCGCCCGGTCCGGCGCCCGGTCCGGCGCCCGGTTCGGCCGGCCCGCCCGACGGTGTCGTGCCGACCTACCGGGGGCCGGTTCGCGGCGCCGACCTGGGCTGGACGCTGACGCACGAGCACCTCTTCGTGCTCGCCCCGGAGCTCGATCGCGACTACCCGCACCCCGAGTGGGACGAGGACGCGGCGGTGGAGACCGCCGTCCGCGGGCTGGAGGAGCTGTACGGGCTGGGCGTGCGGACCGTCGTCGACCTGACCGTGCCGGGCCTGGGGCGGGACGTGGCCCTGGTGCGGCGGGTCGCCGAGCGGACGCCGGTCAACCTGGTGGCCGCCACCGGCTGGTACACCGACGACGTCCTGCCGCCGTACTTCCGCACCCACGGTCCCGGGCGGCTCGTGGGCGGCCCGGATCCGCTGGTCGAGATGTTCCGCGGGGACGTGACGGAGGGCATCGGCGGCACGGGCATCGGCGGCAGCGGGGTCAGGGCAGGGGTGCTCAAGGTGGTCACGGGCGCGCCCGGCCTGGCCCCCGACGTCACGCGGGTCATGGCGGCGGCCGCCCAGGTGCACCACGAGACCGGCGTGCCGATCAGCACGCACAGCGACCCCGCCCGTCGCACCGGCCTCGACCAGGCGCGATTCTTCGCGGAGCGCGGAGTGGACCCGGCGCGTGTCGTCATCGGGCACAGCGGGGACGGCGAGGACGTCGACCACCTCCTCGCCCTGCTCGACACCGGGGTCACACTCGGGATGGACCGGTTCGGGATGGCCCACACGGGCGACGACGAGAAGCGGATGGGCGTGGTCCTCGCGCTCCTCGCCCGGGGATACGCGGACCAGCTCGTGCTGTCCCAGGACTGCGCGTACTTCAGCCGGGTCACGCCGCCGTCGTGGCGCCGCGAGCACACGCCGTCCTGGACGCACGACCACCTCAGCAGGAGGATCGTCCCGCGGCTCGTCGAGGCGGGCGCCGACCCGCGCGACATCGAGCGGATGATGGTGGACAACCCGCGCCGCCTCCTGGCCGGCCCTTCAGCGGGCGGGGTCGGCACATGAGCGACCGGTACCGGGTGGCCCTGCTCGGCAACGGCATCGGGCAGTCGCTGTCGCCCGCGCTGCACATGCGGGAGGCGCGGCACCTCGGCCTGGACTACGAGTACCGGACGGTCGACCTCATCGACCGCCCGGACGTGGACCTGGGCGCGGAGCTGCGCCGCCTGGAGGACGCCGGCTTCGACGCCGCCAACGTGACCTACCCCTTCAAGCAGTCGGTTCTGGAGCACGTGGACGGCCTGAGCCCGACCGTCCGCCGGCTCGGCTCCGCCAACCTGGTGCTGCTCAGGGACGGCCACCGCACCGCGCACAACACCGACTGCACGGGGTTCCGTGCCGCGCTGGAGGACTTCCTCGCCGGGCGACTACCTCGCCAGGCGACTACCTCGCCGGGTGACCACCTCGGCAGCGTGCTGCAGATCGGGGCCGGCGGGGCCGGGCTCGCCACGGCGTCGGCGTTGATCGACATGGGATTCGACCCGATCATCGTGCACGACGTCGTTCCCGAGGCGGTCGAGGCGCTGCTGCGGCGCTTCTCGAGCCCGGACCGCCTGCGGAGCAGCGGCGGCTCCCTCGACGCCTGGCTGCCGCAGGTCGACGGCGTCGTCCACGTCACCCCCGTCGGCATGGCCGAGCACCCGGGCGTCGCGTTCGACGTCGGCCGCCTCGGCCCGGACGCCTGGGTCGCCGAGGTCGTCTACCGGCCGCTGGAGACCGAGCTGGTGCGCCGCGCCCGCGCGCGCGGCCTGGCCACGCTCGACGGCGGCGGGATGGCCGTGGGCCAGGCCGTCGAGAGCTTGCGCCTGATCACCGGCCTCGAACCCGACGTCGCCCGGATGCACGCGCACTTCAACCAGCTCGTCACCGGCGGGCCCACCACAGGAGAGGGCTGAGATGCGCAAGTCGATAGCGACCGTCTGCCTCAGCGGCAGCCTGGAGGACAAGCTCTACGCCTGCGCCGACGCCGGGTTCGACGGCGTCGAGATCTTCGAGCCCGACCTCGTCGTCAACGACCGCAGCCCCGAGGAGATCCGGGCGCTCGCGGACCGGATCGGCCTGCGCCTCGACCTCTACCAGCCGTTCCGCGACTTCGAGGGGGTCACCCCCGACCTGCTCGAGGAGAACCTACGGCGGGCGCGGGCGCGGTTCGAGACCATGCGCCGCCTCGGCATCGACACGGTTCTGGTCTGCAGCAACGTGGCCACCGCGACGGTCGGCTCCGATCAGGTCGCGGCCGAGCAGCTGCGGCGCCTGGGCGACCTCGCGGCGACCTACGGGGTGCGGGTGGCGTACGAGGCGCTGGCCTGGGGCCGGTTCGTGGACGACTACCGGCGCTCCTGGCGCATCGCGCAGCTGGCCGACCACGAGGCGGTCGGCGTCTGCCTCGACAGCTTCCACATCCTCTCGCGCGGCCACGACCCGGCGGCGATCGAGGACATCCCGGGCGAGAAGATCTTCTTCGTCCAGCTCGCCGACGCGCCCGACCTCACCATGGACGTGCTCTCGTGGAGCCGGCACCACCGCCTCTTCCCCGGCGAGGGCGTGTGGGACCTCGGCCGCTTCGTGACCCACCTGACCGCAGCGGGCTACCCGGGCCCGCTGTCTCTGGAGGTGTTCAACGACGTCTTCCGGCAGACCGACACCCGGCGGACCGCCGAGCACGCCCTGCGCTCCCTGGTCTGGCTGGAGGACCGGGCGGGCCGCCTGCTGGACGACGCAGGCGGCGCGGGGGAGGACGACGCCGGCCGGGCGAGCCTCGACCGGATCGCCGACGTCGACGTGCCGACCGGCTACGACTACGTGGAGATCAAGGCCGAGGACACGAGCGAGGTCGAAGTGCTGCTCGACCAGCTCGGCCTGAGCCTCCGGGGCCAGCACCGCACCAAGCCGGTGCGCCTCTGGGCGTCGGGCGAGGCGCGGATAGTCCTCAACGAGCAGCACGCGCGCGACCTGGAACCGCACCTGGCCGGCATCGGCCTGGCGGTGGCGGACGCCGCGACGGCGAGCGAGCGGGCCCGCGCCCTGGCGGTGCGGCCGGCTCCCCGCAGGACCCAGGCGGGCGAGCTCGACCTGGCCGGGTTCGTAGCACCCAGCGGGCTCGAAGTGTTCCTCAACGACCAACGCGTCAGGAGCAGCGACGGGACCGCGGCCGGCGACGAGCCCGCCTGGGCCGCGGAGTTCGACCGCGGCCGGCCCGGCAGCGCCCGGGAGATCATCGGCATCGACCACGTCAACGTGTCCCACGGCTGGGACGCCCACGACGAGGCGGTGCTCTTCTACACCAGCGTGCTGGGCCTGGAGAAGCCGACCGTGACCGAGGCCGCCGGGCCGCAGGGCCTGGTCCGCAGCCAGGTGATGCGCACGGCCAGCGGCGCGGTCCGCATCTCGCTGAACGTCGCGCCCGTCGGGGTGTCGCATCCTGAGCACATCGCCCTGGCCTGCACCGACGTCGTCGCGGTCGCCCGCCGGGCGCGGGAGCGAGGGCTGGCGCCGGTACCCGTGCCGGACAACTACTACGACGACCTGCGCGCCCGGTTCGGGCTGGACGACGCGACGCTGAAGGTGCTGCGGGAGTACCAGCTCATGTACGACCGCTCCGAGACCGGCGAGTTCTGGCACTTCTACACTCCGCGTATCGGCCGCGTCTGCTTCGAGGTGGTCCAGCGGATCGGCGGGTACGACGTCTACGCGACCGACAACACCCCCGTCCTCCTGGCGGCCCAGGACCGGCTCGACCGAAGGACGACGTCGAACGGGAGGCCCGGAACACGATGACCACGCCTGGCGCTCGTTGAGTGCTGGATATTTGCCCTTCTGAACGGCCGGAAGGAGCGAATATCCAGCACTCAGCGGACTGGCGGCGCCACGCGGGGCCGATATGCACCTTCTTGGTGGTTTCGCGCGGCATACTTCCTGGCATCGCACAGCGGACGCACAGCCGGGGGGACGTGCCCATGTACAGCAGACTCGTCGTTCGTTCAGCAGCGGTCACCGGTGCGCTCGCCCTGGCGCTGACCGGCGCCATCGCATCGAGCCCGGCGATCGCGTCCAGCCCGGCGATCGCGTCCAGCCCGGCAATAGCGTCCAGCCCTGCCAACGCGTCCAGCCCCGCCGACGCAGCGCGCCCCGCTCCCGCGCAGGAGCCGCCCCGGGTGCCGACGTCGGTCGGGTACGGGGGCGCCGTCAGCTCCCTCGATCCCGTCGTCTCCGAGGTGGGCCTGACCGTGCTGCGACGTGGCGGCAACGCAACAGACGCCGCGGTCGCCATGGCGGCGGCGATCGGCGTGACCGACCCGTACAGCGCCGGGATCGGCGGCGGCGGGTTCTTCGTGCACTACGACGCCGCGACAGGCCGTGTCGAGACGATCGACGGCCGCGAGACGGCGCCGTCGGCGATGGAGCACGACGCGTTCGTCGACCCAGCGACCGGCGAGCCGTACCCGTTCTACCCGGACCTGGTCACGAGTGGTGTGAGCGTCGGCGTCCCGGGAACGCCCGCCACGTGGGAGCGTGCGCTGGAGCGGTGGGGTACGACGTCGCTGCGCCAGGCCCTGCGCCCGGCGACCGCCGTGGCGGAGGAGGGCTTCGTCGTCGACCAGCTGTTCCACGACCAGACCGTGGCGAACCAGGCGCGGTTCGAGGCGCTCACCCCCACGACCGAGCTGTTCCTGCCGGACGGCGCGGCGCCCGAGGTCGGGTCGGTGTTCCGCAACCCTGACCTCGCGGCGACGTACCGGATGCTCGCCCGCGGGGGAGTGGACGCGTTCTACGAGGGGCCGCTCGCGCAGGAGATCGCGGACGCCGTGCAGGCGCCGCCGGTCGCCGATGAGATCGAGCTCCCGGTGCCGGCCGGGTCGCTGACCGCCGAGGACCTCGCCTCGTACGAGGCCGTGGACCGGGACCCGACGGTCGTCTCGTACCGCGGGTACGAGGTCTACGGGATGGCGCCGCCGGGGTCGGGCGGGACCACCGTGGGTGAGGCGCTGAACATCCTGGAGCAGTTCGACCTGGCGTCGCTGGACGATCCTGCCGCGCTGCACCACTACATCGAGGCGAGCGCCCTGGCTTTCGCCGACCGGGCGGCCTACCTCGGCGACGGCGACTTCGTGGACGTGCCCGTGGACGGCCTGCTGGACGACACGTTCGCGCGGGAGCGGGCCTGCCTGCTCGACCCGGCGGGCGCCGCGCCCAAGCCCGTGGCGGCAGGCGATGCCAGGTCGTACGACGGCGAGTGCGGCGAGCCCGCCGTGCCGGGCGTCAGCCCCGAGGACACCGAGAGCACGTCGACCACCAACCTGACCGCGGTCGACCGGTGGGGCGACGTGGTCGAGTACACACTGACCATCGAGCAGATCGGCGGGTCGGGGATCGTCGTGCCCGGCCGCGGGTTCCTGCTGAACAACGAGCTCACGGACTTCAGCATCCGGTACGACGCCGACGACCCGAACCGGATCGAGGCCGGCAAGCGCCCGCGCTCGTCCATGTCGCCGACGATCGTGCTGGCCGACGGGCGGCCGGTGCTCGCGCTCGGGTCGCCGGGCGGGTCGCGGATCATTACGACGGTCCTGCAGATGCTGATCAACCGGATCGACCTGGGCATGACGATCGAGCAGGCGATCGCCGCGCCGCGCGCGACACCGCAGAACTCGGCGACCACGCCGGCGGAACAGGGGTTCGTCGACGCCTACGGCGCGGCGCTGACGGGCTACGGGCACAGGTTCGCGCCGACGCCGACGATCGGGGCGGCGACCGCGATCGAGATCGGCCCGGGCGGCCTGCTCACCGCCGTCGCGGAGCCGACGCGGCTCGGCGGCGGCTCGGCCCGCGTGGTGTGGCCGGCGGGGAGCTGATCCGCTCGTCGCCGGGCGGTCGTTTTCCACCCACGGGATGATGCTCTGCGGGACGGTGTGTGTGACAGTCGACTTACGTCGACCCGCGCGTGCGCCGCCCGCTACATTCTTGCGGGCGTGTTCCGCACCATCCCGCGGCGACCCGCACACCCGGCCCCAGAGCAGCCCCAGAGAAGGAGCCCGTGACGACACCGCCATCGTCCCGGAACGAGACCAGTCCCGTTCCGTCGGTCCAGTCCGTTCCGTACGTCCAGCCAGCTCCGTTCGTCGCGCCGGTCCAGCGCCGCGGATCGGAGGTGCGCCGACGCCGCGTCGCCTGCCCCGACGGCGTCGTCCAGACGCCGTCGATGCCGGCCCGCCGGTCACCGGCCACCGCTCTGGGGCACCGGCTCGACCTCGCCCGCGAGCGGGCCTTCGTGGGCCGCGGCGAGCAGACCGCCGCGTTCCGGACGGCAATGGCCCACGAACGGGCCTCCACCGTGCTGTTCCTGCACGGCGCGGGCGGGACCGGCAAGACGACGCTGCTGCGCCGGTTCGCGCACGAGGCCGAGGACGCCGGACGCCGGGTGGTCCGCACCGGACGCTTCGACCCGGCGCGGTCCACGGCGCTGCTCGTCACCGAGCTCTCCCGGGTCACCGGCCCGTCGTCCGACGCCGCGCCGGCCCCGGTCCTGCTGATCGACGACTTCGACGACTGGCGTCCGGCCGAGTCCTGGCTGCGCGAGGCATTCCTGCCCACGCTGCCGCTCGGGACGGTCGTGGTGCTGGCCGGTCGCACGCCACCCGCGCTGGAGTGGACCACCGACCCGGGCTGGCAGGAGCTGCTGAGCGTGCACGAGCTGCGGGACCTGTCGCCCGAGGAGGCGCGCCTGCTGCTCGACCGCCGCGCGGTGCCCCGGGACGAGCAGGCCGGCCTCCTCGCGATCACCGACGGCAACCCGCTCGCGCTGCTCGTCGCGATCGACGCGCACAACGCCGGCAGGTCCGACGACGAGGTGCGGCTCGCCGTCGCGCACGTCGTCCTGCAGCGTGTCGTCGGGCCGTTGCCCACCCCCGCGCACCGCCGGGCGCTGGAGGCGTGTGCCACCAGCGAGCCGACGACGGAGGCCTCCCTCGGGGTGGCCGACAACGCCGCCGACGATGCCGCCGAGCTGTTCCAGTGGCTGCGGTCGCTGTCGTTCGTCGACCCCGGGCCGCAGGGGCTGTACCTGCGGCCCTTCGTCCGCGAGGCGGTGACGACGGAGCGGCGATGGCGTAACCCACAGGACCCCGAGCCGGGCCGCCGCTCCACCACCCGGCGGACTACCCGGCGGCGTCTCACGACCGGCGACCCGGCCCGCCGCACGGGGTCGGACCGGGACACCACCGAGGACGCGCCGCACGCCGATCCCTCGGCGGCCGGCCCGGACGGGCTGTCCCGCGGGGCCTTCGAGAGCGAGGTCCGGGAAGCCCTGCGGTCGTGGCGGCGTCCCGACCTGCTCGCGACGAACCCGCTGACCCGCAGCCGGCTGGTCGCGCGGCACGCCGAGACCGACCCGGTCGCCGCGCTGCGCGCGGTCCTGCAGGGCGCGCTGGACGAGCTGGGCCAGGACCCCCGGGAGAGCAAGAGCCATCGCGCCCTGCTGGCCACCTACCTCGGCGGCGCCCCCACGCAGGAGGCGGCCGCCGAGCGGCTGGGGCTCCCGTTCAGTACGTACCGTCGGCACCTGGCGCAGGGCCTGGCTGTGCTGGGGAGCCTGCTGTGGTGGCAGGAGACCCGCGACGAGCAGCCCGGCTGAACGTCGGCAGGTCGAACAGCCACGTCGCACCGGCGTTCAGCAACCAGGTGTGGAGCGTGAGGCACACCGAGACCAGCAGCGTCACGAGCACTATCGGCAGCAGCACGGCGACCACCAGCTGCGGCCCGGTGCCCAGCTGGGAGAACGGGCCCACCAGGACCGCGGTGAGCAGGGCGAGCAGCGGCATGTGTATCACGTAGATCGGCAGGGTCTGCCGTCCGAGCCGGGCGAGCAGCGCGGCGCCCGCACGCCAGCGCTCGAGCTGGACGGCGCCGGCGATGCCGACCACCACCGCGACGATGCAGACCGCCGGCCACACGCCGTACACGTCCTGCGCGTTCAGCACCTGGACGCCGACCATGAGCCCGAGGTACAGCGCACCACCGACCAGGAAGCGGGGCAGGGTCGCGGCCTTCGCCCAGCGCTCGATCAGCGGTCGGAAACGTAGGCCGACCAGGAAGAAGAACAGGTTCTGATAGAGCTGACCGCGGTTGCCCGGCGCGGCCAGCAGGTCGGCCGAGGCGATCACCGACAGCGCCAGGGCGGGCACGAGCACCGCCCAGGTAGGCAGCCGGCGGGTCAGCTTGGCGACGACGAAGTACAGCGCCAGCGCCACCAGGTACCAGAGGTTGGTCGGGGTGATCGTGAGCTGTTCCAGCACGTCCAGGGCGCTGCGTGCGGCCAGGGTGTCGAAGTCGGGGACCATCGACAGCACCAGCGTGTGCACCGTGAACCACACCAGGTAGAGGTAGTAGAACCGCGCGATCCGGCTGCGCGCCACCGTCGACCAGGAACGCTGCACCGCGGCGAACGCGAACATGCCGGAGATCGTGAAGAAGACCGGCATCCGCAGCGGCAGCAGCATGTCGCCGAAAGCGCCCCAGAGACCGGGCAGCGGCACCGGCAGGTGCCAGTCGATCGTCAGGTACATCTTCATGATCACGTGCCACAGCACGACGAGCAGGATGCACACGCCCTTGGCGACGTCGGCCCACTCCGCCCGGGGCTTCGCGGGTGCGGCGGACGCCGTTGCCGGCTCGGCCGGGGTCGTTACGGTCGGCTGCGCGGCGCCGGTCCGGGCCTGCGCGCTCACGAAAGGCTCTGCGCTCACGACAGGACGGCCGGCTGGGGGCCTCGCGCCCGCGCCGTCGCGATCATGATGTCCAGCAGCTCCGGGTACGGCGTGCCGGCGGCCTGCCACATCCGCGGGAACTGCGACATGGACGTCAGGCCGGGGATCGTGTTGACCTCGTTGACCGTCGGGACCAGCTTGCCGTCCACCTCGGGCAGGAAGAAGTCGACCCGCAGCAGTCCCGCGCAGCCCAGCTCCTGGAACACGTCGAGCGCGATCGTCGAGAGCTGCTCGGTGATCTGCGGGTCGAGGTCGGCGGGCACGACGAAGTCGGTGATGCCAGCCTCGTACTTGGCGTCGTAGTCGAACCAGCCGTGCTCCTCGCCCACCTTGATCTCCAGCGGTGGACTGGTCAGCAGGCGGCCGTCCTCGAGCTCGAGCACGCCCATGTCGATCTCCCGGCCGGGCACCCCGGCCTCGACCAGCGTCTTGGTGTCGCTCTCGCGGGCGAGCTCCAGCGCCGCGGGCAGCTGCGCCCAGTCGTCGACGCGCGTGACCCCGACGCTGGACCCGCCACGCGACGGCTTGACGAAGACCGGCAGGCCGAGCTTCTCCTTGTCGTCCTCGCCGAGCTCGTCCGCCGGCGTCCGCAGGACGACGCCGGGCGCCACCGGGATGCCCCGCGCGCCCAGGACACGCTTGGTGAAGTCCTTGTCCATGCTGGTCGCGCTCGCCAGGACGCCGCTGCCCAGATAGGGGACGCCCGCCAGCTCGAGCACGCTCTGGACGGTCCCGTCCTCACCGAACGGCCCGTGCAGCACTGGCAGGACGACGTCGGCGCCGCGCATCGCCTCGACCGCGCGGGCGAGGGTCTCCAGCACGCTGAGCTGGGCGTCCACCGGTTCCGGGGTCATCTCGCGCAGGGCGACGTCGGTCACGACCGACTGCTCGGTGTCGGTGCCCACCACCCAGTGCCCCGTCGAGGTGATGCGGATCGGCACCACCTCGTAACGGCTGCGGTCGAGGTGCTGCACGACGCTCGCCGCGGAACGGCAGGAGACGTCGTGCTCGGTGTTGCGCCCGCCGAAGAGCACAACCGCCCGGATTCTGGTCGGCATCGAGATTTTCACTCCAAGATCGGTCCTGCGACGCCGTCCTGTAACCGGCCGCGCACGACGAAGCGCCCCCGGGCGCTCCGGGCTTGCATCCTGGTGCAAGTGTCCGCTCGACCTGAAGGCCACTTGGTGCTCGGTTCGTCGCTCACCAGGGTGGCCATTCCCGCGCGTCATCCTGCTCGTCACCTGCTCGTCTGCCGCTCGTCGACGGCGGTCGCCGCCTCCGGACGTGTCGTATATAACATGCCTGGTCAGGGAGGTGAGCATCGAACGGACTGGAGAGTGAGCAGAAGTGTCCGCGAAGGTAGCCTCCGTGTTTGTTCCAACTTCCCGCGCTCGGCCGATGGCCACGATGGCGGAGGCGGTAGTCGATCTGGACGCCATCACCCACAATGCCAAGGTCTTCGCCGACCGTACCGGTACCGGCGTCATGGCGATGGTGAAGGCGAACGGGTTCGGCCACGGCGCTACCCAGGCGGCCCGCGCCGCGCTGGCGGGAGGGGCAACCTGGCTGGGCGCGTCGAACGCCGCGGAGGCACTCGCCCTGCGGGCGGACGGCATCACCGCACCGATCCTGATCTGGCTCTACCCGCCGTCGGAGACCTTCGAGAAGCTGCTGCTCGCCGGGATCGACGTGTCGGTGGGTTCGGTGGAGTCCCTGGACGCCGTCGCCGACGCCGCCCGGGCCACCCTCCACGTGGCGAACGTGCACCTCAAGGTCGATACCGGCATGTCGAGGGGCGGCGTCCCCGCCGCGGAGTGGAACCCGTTCTTCGACCGCGCGAGCGCCCTGCACGACGAGGGTGTGCTGCGGGTCCGCGGCATCTGGTCCCACCTGGCCAACGCCGAGGAGCCCGAGATGCCCGGGATCCACGACCAGCTCGCCGCGTTCGACCGCGCGCGCCGGCAGTCGGCGGACGCCGGGCTCGACCCGGAGTTCGTCCACCTCGCGAACTCGGCCGCCGCGCTGCGGGTGCCCGAGACCCGGTTCGACCTGCTGCGGATCGGCATCGGCCTGTACGGCGTCGAGCCGGTGCCGGACATGACCCACGGCCTGAAGCCGGCGATGACCGTGCAGGCCCAGGTGCTGCTCACCAAGCGCGTCCCGGCCGGCACGGGCGTCGGTTACGGCCACGACTACGTCACCGAGCACGAGACCACGCTCGCCCTGGTCCCGCTGGGATTCGCCGACGGCGTCCCGCGCCAGGCGGGCGGCGTGGCCGCCTTCCAGGTCGGCGGTGAGCGCTGCCCGGTCGCGGGGCGCGTCGCCATGGACCAGGTAGTGCTCGACGTCGGCGACCTCCCGGTGCAGCCGGGTGACGTCGCCGTGATGTTCGGCCCCGGGACCGACGGCGAGCCGACGGCCCGCGAGTGGGCGGAATGGGCGGACACCAACCCGAACGACATCCTGACGGGGATCGGGGCCAGGGTGCCGCGTCGTTATGAGCACGGCTCCGAGCACGGCCGTTACGAGCGAGCCTGATGTCGCACGCTCGTCCCATAGCGCAGAATCACCCGATGATGCAGTCCAGAAGCGCGGTGGCCGGGGTGGTCGCCGTCGTCACCGCCTACGTCGTCGCGCGCCACTACCTGCAGGTCGAGTGGGTCATCGACGCGCCCGTGCCGGTCGTGTGGTGGGTCCTCGGCGCGATGCTCGGCGTGCTCGGCATGCCCCTGCTGCTCACCGCGATCGGCCGCGACGTCGTCCGCCTGGCCGAGCCGGAGGGCCGGTCCTGGGGGCGCCTGCTGCTGCGCTGGGTGCTGCCCCTGCTCGTGGCGCACGTCGCGTGGCTGGGCCTGACGCTCGCCGTGCTGCGCCGGTTCAACCCCGGGCTCACCGGGATCCCGGCCCGCACCATCCCCGAGATCGGGTCCCTGGTGCTGCTGCCCCCGCCTGAGCTGTCGCTGCTCTGGTCGCTCGCGCTCGTCCCCGTGGTGGCGCGGCTGACCCGGCGGCTGCCGGCGGGGGTCGTCGTCGTGGCGCTCGCGGCGCTGACCCTGCTGACGCCCGCGCCGACGTTCCTGGTCTTCCTCCTGGTCGGCATGCGGTTCGTCGCGGCGATCGACCAGGTGGGGGAGACCGCCTCCTGGCGGGACCTGGCGCCGTACGGCGCCGTGGCGCTCGTGGGTGCCGCGGTCCTGGCGGTGCCCCGTTTTCCCGACACGCTCGCCGTGACCGTCGCGGGGCTCGCGGTGCTCCCGTTCGCCCTGCTCCTGGTGGCGAAGCTCGGCGGCGCCCGGTCCGGATCCCGAGGGTTCGTGCGGGTGGGCAACGCCGCCGTCGCGATCTTCCTGGTGCAGATCCCGTTCCTGGCGCTCTTCGACAAGGTGGTGCTGGAGCGGCTCGGGAAGGCGGGGCCCGGCCTGCAGTACCCGGCCGCCGTGGTCGAGCCGCTGGTCATCGTGGCGGCGATCGTCGTCTGCGGTGTGGTGGCGACGGGTCTGGTGCGGCTGGGGCAGTTGCTCGTGGGCCGACGGCGGCACCGCGGCGCGAACCAGGCGCCGCCCGCCCTGGACCGATCTCCCGTTCTCGCAGAGGTGGACCGATGACACGCCGACGGACCCTCGTGAGCCGGGCGGGATCGTCCACGTCGTTCGGTGCCCCCTTCAGCGCCCGGCCTGCCGTGGCCGCGTTCGTCGCGACGGCGGCGCTCGTCGTGGCGGGCTGCGCCTCGGGGACGGCGGGCACCGGGTCGGCGAGCGCCGAGCCGTCCGCCGCGCCCGAGATCACCCTGACGTTCGCCGGTGACGTGCACTTCGAGGACCGCGTGGCGGAGCTGCTCGACGACCCGGCCACTGCGTTCGGGCCGGTCGCCGAGGAGCTGACCGACGGCGACCTCACGATGGTCAACCTGGAGACGCCGATCACGTCGCGCGGCACGCCGGAGGACAAGAACTACGTGTTCCGGGCGCCGGACGCGTCGGTGCCCGCCATGACGGCAGCCGGTATCGACGTCGTCAGCCTGGCGAACAACCACACCATGGACTACGGCCGCGAGGGCCTGGCGGACACCATCGCCAAGGCGGAGGCCGGCGGGCTGGGCACGGTCGGCGCGGGAGCCGATATCGATGAGGCGTTCACGCCGCTGCGACGCACGGTCGAGGGCGTGGACATCGCGATCTTCGCGTTCAGCCAGGTCGACGACCTGGCCGAGGAGTGGGCGGCGACGCCGGACCGGTCCGGCATGGCCATGGCTTTCGACACCGAGCGCGCCTACGCGGCGGTGCGTGCCGCCCGGGCCGACAGCGACCTCGTCGTCGTCCTGCCGCACTGGGGCGGCGAGGGCGACCAGTGCCCGACGACCCGGCAGCAGGAGTTCGCCGCCGGCCTGATCGATGCGGGAGCCGACGTCATTGTGGGGGCGCACTCTCACGTCCTGCAGGGCGCGGGCCGCGAGGGTGACGCCTACGTCGCCTACGGCCTGGGGAACTTCCTCTGGTACAGCGAGGGGCTCGAGCAGCCGTTCAGCGCCCGGGCCGGTGTGCTCCGCCTCACGGTCCAGGGACGGGAGGTCGCCCGGTCGGGCTTCGTCCCGACGGTGATGACACCTACGGGCCAGTCGGAGGCGCTGACCGGCTGGCGCGCGGACCTGGCCCGGCACAACTTCGACGAGCTGCGCACGTGCGCCGACCTGGATCCCGTCCTGAGCGACGGGTAGCCCCGGACGACGGCGCCTGAGCCGTCACCCCGGAGAGCTCGGAGCCCGTACCGACCCCTGTCAGGAGAGCATCATGACCAGCCAGCACGTCGTCCCGCCGGAGGAGCGGTCCGCCGAGGTCCCGGCGGAGGGTCTCGCGACGACGTCCGGTCCGGGTGGCCGCGAGATCGTCCTCCTCTCCGATCCGCGGGTCGGGCGGATCCCGGTGGCGGAGTGCGGCGAGCCGCTGGTCGAGCTCGACGAGACGTTCGGCGCGGCGCGCGCTCCGGTTCGCGTGGGGCTCGCGCAACGGCTGCGCCGGGCCCAGGACGACCTCCTGGCCGAGGGACTGCGGCTGGAGGTGGTCGAGGGGCACCGGGACCCGGCCGAGCAGCAGCGGATCATCGACAGGTACTCCGGCGAGGTGCTCGCCGAGCATCCCGGCGTCGATCTGCGGGAGCTCGAGGTCCTGACGAGCCGGTTCGTGGCCCCCATCGCCGTCGCGCCGCACGTGGCGGGGGCCGCGGTCGACCTGACGCTGGCCGACACCGACGGCCCGCTCGACATGGGTACCGCGATCGATGCGACGCCGGAGATGTCCGGCGGACGCTGCTACTTCGACGCCCCTGACATCGCACCGGAGGCCCGCGCGCTGCGCGGCGTCCTGGCGCAGGCCCTCGGCTCGGCCGGCCTGGTCAACTACCCCACGGAGTGGTGGCACTGGTCCTACGGTGACCGCTACTGGGCGCTGGCATCCGGCGCCCGGGCGGCCCTCTACGGCCCGGCGGCCTCGCGCTGATCGCCTCGTGGGCTGACTTGCGTTCAGCAGGCTCGGGCAGAGTCATAGCTCGCCCGATAACGGCCGCCCCGCGCCTGCTGAATCAAGGTCGGCCTCGGCTGAGCGGGGCTGCACACCTCGGCCTCGGCAGCACCTCCGCCGAGCACCAGGGTGGCTTGGAGCTCAGGAACCGCGGACGATGCCCAGGGCCGCGTCGCGAGCGACGTCGACCGGGACCGCCACGCTGCCCGTCGTCGTTCCGGTTGTTGCGGTGAGCACGCCGAGCACGGCGCCGTCCTCGTTGACGAGCGGCCCGCCCAGGCTCGTCGTGGGCACGACCGCGTCGATTCCGAGAACGTCCAGCCGGTCGCCGCCGGCCCCGGTCGCGGACTGGTCCGGCGCCTGGAGCGAACCGCTGGTCACCTCACCCTCGGCTCCGACGGCGAACACCCGGTCCCCGATGCTCGCCTCCGCCAGCCCGGAAGCCGAGTGCAACGGTGGCAGGCCGGAGTCGTCGTCCACGCGCAGCGCGGCGATGTCAACGCTCTCCTCGCGGCCCAGCACCTGGGCGGTAGGCCTGCCGCCGTCCGGCTGGATGACGGTGACCTCGTCGAAACCCGCCACCAGCTGCGCGCTGGTCACCAGGATGCCGGGTACGGCGACACGGAACGCCGATCCGCCGCGCGGCCCCGCCAGGCCGACCACGCTGTCCGGCACCTGCGCCGCGCCCTCGCCCAGCGCGTTCGGGCCGCTCGCGCCGGTGCCGAGCTCCGCCCAGTCGCCCGGTTCGAGGCGGTCCACCAGCGTGAACCCGTCTCCGCTCCTCGCATAGAGGGCCGCCTCGCCCTCGCCGATCGCTACCGGCGGTGAGAGCACGCTCGGGTACACGCCGTGGCCGGCGATGATCAGGTTCGGCTCACCCGCGCGCGGCGACTCCTGCTGGATGCGCTGGTTCAGCTGCCGGTCGGCTTCCTCGTCGCGCTCGGGGTACAGCCGTTCCAGGCCGTCCACGACGTCGAACCGGCCGAAGGCCAGCTCAGCAGTGTCCCTGCTCCGGCAGTAGGGGCTGGCCCACACCGCTCCGATCGGGATATCGAGCTGTTGGACGGCGGTGCCGATCGACCGCGCGTCCGATCGGCCGGCGCCCGACAGATTGCGCTGAGTCGCGCAGTCGTCCAGGTTGACGGTGGGCTCGTCCGGCCGGGACTGGTCGGTCGCCGCGTGCCGGACGACAATCGTGAAGCCGCCCTCCTGGAGCCGAGAGAGCAGGTCGTCTCCGCGTGCCGGCTGTGGCGACGTGGAGGTTTCTGCGCTGGCTTCGGCGCCAGTGGCAGGACTGTCGCCGGTGCACGCGGCCGTCGTGAGCAGCAGGGCCGTGGCGAGCAGGGCCGCACCGAACGGGGCTACGGGCTTGGGTGCGATCTCGGCGCTGGGCTGCTCGTCCATGCCTCCAGTGCAGCATCGGCGGCATTCCCCGCGGAAAGACCATCTCGATCCACGCCTATACCGCGCTGGTATGAATGGCGGCCGGCGGTGCCCCTGTCGGGCCGGTCCTGGCGGAGACCATCGTGGCGATGGGGGCGCCGCCGAGCTCGAGGCCTCGAGAAGCTCGGTGTCCTCGGGCAGCAGCGGTCTTTGAGATGATGATCATCATCCAATCTTCTCGAAAGCCTTGCGCGCGGCACCCCTGCGACCGTATGGTCGTACGAACGTAATACAAACCCGAGGAGTCCGTGATGACAGCAGCTCAGCAGGTCGCGCTCGTAACCGGCGCCACTTCCGGTATCGGCAAGGCGGCAGCGATCGCACTGGCCGCGAAGGGTTTCCAGGTGATCGGAACCGGCCGCGACACCGCGCGGGTCACCGCGCCCGCTGGGGTCACCTACCTCGACCTGGACGTGACCAGCGACGAGTCGGTCGCCTCGGCGGTCAAGCAGGTGATCGACCGGTTCGGGCAGATCGACGTCCTGGTCAACAACGCCGGCGTCGGCTCGACGGGCGCGGCCGAGGAGTTCTCGACCACCCAGACGCAGGGCATCTTCGACATCAACGTCCACGGCGTCATGAGGATGACCAAGGCCGTCCTGCCGCACATGCGGGCGCAGCGGCAGGGACGCATCATCAACGTCTCCTCCCTCAGCGGCTTCGTCCCCAGCCCGTTCATGACCGTCTATGTCGCGACCAAGCACGCGGTCGAGGGCTACTCCCAGTCGCTGGACCACGAGGTCCGCGAGTACGGCATCCGGGTCCTGCTCGTCGAGCCAGGCCCGATCAACACCCCGTTCGCGGGCCACAGCGTGGAGGCCGACACCCCCATGCCGCTCTACGCGGCCGGACGGCGCAACTACGACCAGCTGCTGGAGAAGAACCTCACCGGCGGCGACGACCCCGCCGTCGTCGCCAAGGTGATCGTCAGGGCTGCCACCGACCGGAACCCGAAGCTGCGGCGCACCGCCGGCAGGACCGCCCGGACCGTCAACGCGGTGCAGCGCATCGCCCCGGCCCGGGTCTTCGACCGCGTCATCCGCAGGTTCAACGAGATGCCCAGCTGACGCTCTGACCTGCGAAGGTGGTACCCGAAGCGGAAGCCCGGGCAGAGCTGGAGGAGCGGAACACATGGTGCGGTACACGAAGGAACACAAGCAGGAGACGAGGCAGCGGATCATTGCGACGGCCGGCCGGCGGATCAAGCGCGACGGCATCGACGGCTCCGGAGTCGCAACGCTCATGAAGGACGCGGGCCTGACCAACGGCGCCTTCTACGCCCACTTCTCGTCCAAGGACGACCTCGTCGACACGGCGATCGCCAACGAGCTGGAGACGCTGCACATGAAGGTCGTCGAGCAGGCGGCGCCCGGCGCGGTCGGCTTGGAACAGATCGTGCGCTGGTACCTGTCGCCCGGCCACCGGGACGACCGCGACGACGGCTGCCCCAACGCCGCCCTGCTCGACGAGATCGCGCGCAGCGGCGACACGACCAGGCAGGCGTACACCGACGGCGTGCTGGTCCTCATCGACGGACTCGCCGCACGCATGACACCCGAGGACCCGCTCGCGTCACGCGTCAAGGCGCTCAGCCTCCTCGGCCTGATGGCCGGGACGCTGCAGCTCTCCCGCGCCCTGACCGACCGCCAGCTCTCCGACGACCTCCTGGAGCAGGGCCTCGTCAACGCCCTGGCCCTGGTGGACACCGAACGCCGAACGTGACCGACACCTCCGCTGACGAGCCGGAACCCCCGGCGACGTCGCCCTCCCGTCAGGAAGAACGATGACCGAGCACTCCTTCAACCCGCAGCTGCGCGCCGCGCGGTTCCTTCCCCGCACCATCATCAACGCCCGGACGCTTCCTGCGCTCCGGTTCCTCACCAAGCTCACCGGGAGAACCCGGCGGCCGGACGCGCAGGTCGTCGCCGTGGACGCCGACGTGTCGGTACACGTCTTCCGGCCGGCTTCGGTCCGGCCTCGGACGCCGGCGCTGCTGTGGATCCACGGCGGCGGGATGGTGCTCGGCGACGCTGCGCAGGACAGCGCCTTCTGCCGCCGGATGGCCGATGAGCTGGGCATCGTCGTGGTCTCCGTGGAGTACCGGCTCGCACCCCAGCACCCGTTCCCGGCGCCGCTGGAGGACTGCTACACCGCGCTGCAGTGGCTCGCCCGCCAGCCCGACGTCGACCCGGCACGGATCGCCGTCGGAGGCGAGAGCGCTGGCGGCGGTCTGGCCGCCGCGCTGACGCTGCTGGCGAAGGAGCGCGGCGAGATCCGTCCGGTCCTGCAGCTGCTGTCCTACCCGATGCTGGACGACCGGACCACGACCCGAACCGACGTCGACCCGCGGCGGCTTCGCATCTGGAGCCCGGCCAGCAACCGGTTCGGCTGGCGCGGCTACCTCGGCTCCGCCGCCTCAGACGGCGCCTCAGCTGGAGCCTCGGATGGCGCCTCAGCCGGCAACGTGCCCCCGCTCGCCGCGCCGGCCCGCTACGATGACCTCTCCGGCCTGCCGCCCGCATGGATCGGCGTCGGCACGAACGACCTGTTCCACGACGAGGACGTCACCTACGCCCGGCGGCTGCAAGAGGCCGGCGTCGCCACCACCCTGCACATCGTGCCCGGCGCGTACCACAACTTCGACTCCATCGAGGCGGGCGCAGCCGTCTCGCAGGCCTTCCTCCGGGCCCGGACCGCCGCCCTGGACGAGGCGCTCAACGGGGCCGCCCGGACGCATCCCGTGGGCTGAGGTGCGACCAGGCGAGCGCGTCAGTCGTCGGGCTCCCGCATGAACCCACCAGTCGCCGGCGACGTGCATGTAGGTCGTGGTGCCGAGCGGGCCCTCGACCGTGCCGTCCTGCGGGATCCCTTCGGGCCGGCCCCCTGCCTGGTCCGTGATCCGGTGGATGCCGGTACCGGTGCGCGCGAGCGCGGCCTTGATCCCGTCGAACTGTGCCTGCGCGATTGCGTCGAACGGGAAGAGGGCCGTAGCCCTCGTGGAACGCCTGGCGTGTCGACGGGTCGCCGTGGATGGCGTAGTAGTGGGTCTTGGCCAGGTCGATGAGGGAATCCGCGGCGACGGCGTTCTCGACGTCGATGATTCCGGTGAGTGCCCAGCCGTCGGGCTGCTTGGCCACGAGCACATTGCCTTCGTGGAAGACGTTGTGGCAGAGCACGGCGCCGAGGCAGTTCCGGACGAGGCCGGCCTGCTCGGCGAGACGGGACTTCATCGCTGTGTGCAGGGCGGGATCGCCGCCGAGCGCTGCGTACGTCGGCGTCCGAGAGGTCGCCCCTGACGGCGGACAGCGGCACCCCGTCGAGCATGGTCATGATCGTAAAGGCCTGCCCGATAGGGCTGTCTTCGCCTCGGCTGTCGAGAATGCGGGGCACCGGACCAATACCATGCTGCTCCAGCAGCCGGTAGACGTGGATCTCCTTCTCCTGCTTCCAGCGCCACTGCTCGGCGTAGACCTTGATGATGGTCGGCTCTGTTGGCGGTGCGCAGCGAATCTCGAAGACAGTACTGATCTCACCACTCGTGCGCTTGACGGCCTCAGTAACTGAACCGGTCAGGAACACGCGCCGTAAGAGCCCTTCGGGCACGTGCGGCGTCAAGCGTGCTGGTCTCGGGCATGCTCGGCGCCGTAGAGAGATCCGCACCCGGTGACGACCGATTTTGGCGTGATCGCTGACGTCGGGCCGGGTGTCAGTAGCCGTCTCTACGATCGCCTCATGACAGTACGCATCGGCCGCACCTCCCTTCTGGCCAACGACATCCGGGCGACCGCAGAGTTCTACCGCGAAGCCTTTGGCTTCCGGACGATCTACGAAGGGGACTTTCAGGGGTACCCGCTCCTGCACATCGGCCCCGGCGGCCTGACTGACGGTGGCCTCTGGCTGCATCCGGCGCGCGATGGCTCGCCTCTCGGCCGGCAGGCAGGCGACAGTCCGTTTCTCGTGCTGTATCTCAACGACGCCGCAGAGATGGATGCTGTGCTGGCCCGCTGTTCACGCCTAGGGGTGGAACCCCACTCGCCCCTGCGTGCCGACGACGCCACGGGCGATCTCTACGCGCACGTTCGCGACCCCGACGGAGCCGAGATCGTCTTGGCGGTGATCGCTACCGCCTAGTACTACAGCTGTGGCAATCGTGGAAAGCGCGGTCCGGTCATCGCCTCCGGAGCTCCGGAGTTGAAGTCCGCGCTCCTGCTCGCGCGCGGACGCTGTTCACCGTCACCCCAGAGTTAGGTTAACCTAACCTCATTGAACGTTCCGCGACCGCGGGGCACCGCAGCACCATCAGGAGACCCCGTGGGCATCCCCGTAGTACGTGCGCGCACCGCAGCGCTTTCCGTCGCCGTTTTGGTCGGCCTCACCGGATGCGGTGCGTCCGAGGTCGTGGAGCCGGAGCTCCCGGCATCCGCGGGCGAGGGCAGCACCGAGTACCCGCTCACGCTGGAGAACTGTGGCCAGGAAGTCACCGTCGAGGCGGCTCCTGCCCGGGTCGTGTCCCTCGACCAGAACTCCACCGAGATCCTCCTGTCGCTCGGCCTGGAGGACCGGCTCGTCGGCACAGCGTCGTGGACGGACCCCGTGCTCGACTCTCTGGCGGAGGCGAACGACGGCGTCCCGAGGCTCGCGGACAACGCGCCGACCTACGAGGTGCTCCTGGGGGCGGACCCCGACTTCGTCACGGCGTCGTTCGGGCGGCACTACGCCGAGGGCGGCGTCGTCTCCCGCGAGCGTCTCGGGGAGACCGGCATCGGCTCGTACCTCTCGCCGACGGACTGCGACAACGGCCGGAGCGTGAACGGCGGTGGCACCCGGACGGCGCCGCTGACCGTGGACGCGCTGTACCAGGAGATCCGGGAGCTGGCGGAGATCTTCGACGTCCCCGATCGTGGCGAGGAGCTGGTCGCCGAGCTGCAGGGGCGTGCCGCGGCCGCCACCGAGGGCGTCGACTTCGGCGGGCGGACCGTCATGTTCTGGTTCGCCGACACGAAGACCCCGTACGTCGCGGGCGGACTGGGCTCGGCGTCTTCTCTGGCGACGACGACCGGGATGGAGAACGTCTTCAAGGACACTCCGGACGACTGGCCCGCCGTGGGCTGGGAGAGCGTGGTCGAGGCGGACCCCGACATCCTCGTCCTGGGCGACCTGCAGCGGGACCGCTTCCCCGGAGACCTCCTCGACGACAAGGTCGAGTTCCTCACGCAGGACGAGCTGACCGGCACGCTCGACGCCGTCCAGCAGGAGCGGTTCATCGCGCTGCACGGCGCGGAGATGAACCCGTCCATCCGCTTCGTCGACGGTCTGGAGAAGATCCAGGCGTGGTGGTCGGCGAACGAGGACCAGTTCTGAGCGCCCTGACGGCCGCCGCTGATGTCGCGGCCGGTTCCTCGTACGAGCCCGGACGGCGGTGGTCACGTCACGCGATAGCCGCTGTCCTGGTCCTCGGCGGGGTCGTCGCCCTCGCCCTGTCGGTGGGTGTCGCGATCACCCTGGGGCCGGCCGACGTGTCGCTCGTGAACGTCCGGGACATCCTCCTGAACCACCTGGGCCTGGCCGAGATCCCGGTGCGGGTCTCCGAGGACGCCATCGTGTGGCAGGAACGGCTGCCCCGGGCACTCGTCGCCGCGGCCTGTGGCGCCGGGCTCGGCCTGTGCGGAGCGATCCTGCAGTCGCTCCTGCGGAACCCGCTGGCGGATCCGTTCGTGCTCGGGGTCTCGTCCGGGGCGTCCACGGGCGCCGTCGCGATCGGCGTGCTCGGCCTCGGCGGGAGCGCGCTCGGGCTGTCCGGCGGGGCGTTCGTCGGCGCGCTCGTCGCCTTCGGCCTCGTCCTGCTGCTCGCCCGCTTCGCGAGCGGCGGCACCTCCGGCGTTGTCCTCGCGGGAGTGGCGAGCACGCAGCTGTTCTCGGCGCTGACCTCGCTCGTCATGTTCGCGTTTGCGGACTCCGACGAGGCCCGCGGGGTGATGTTCTGGCTCCTCGGCTCCCTGGAGGGGATGCGCTGGGACGACGTCGCCCTCAGCACCACCGTCGTCGGCATCGGCGCCATCGTCTGCGTGGCCTCGGCCCGGACGCTGGACGCCTTCGCGTTCGGCGAGGACGTCGCGGCGTCGCTCGGCATCCCGGTCGCGCGGACCCGGATCTTGCTGCTGGTCCTTACGGCCCTGCTCACCGCGACGCTGGTGAGCATCGCCGGTGCCATCGGCTTCGTGGGGCTCGTCCTGCCGCACGCGGCACGGCTGCTGTTCGGGCAGCGGCACTCCCGGGTGATCCCGGCGACGATCGTGCTCGGCGCGCTGTTCATGGTCTGGGTGGACGCTGCCTCGCGGGTCGCGTTCGCGCCCACGCCGCTGCCGGTCGGCGTCGGGACCGCTCTGGTCGGCGTCCCGGTGTTCGTGCTGTTGCTGCTGCGCAGAAGGGGGCGCGCATGACTCTCGAGGCCCAACGCCTGTCGTGGCGGCGGGGCGGCACGCTCGTCGTCGACGGCGTGACGTTGCGACCCGAGCCCGGGTCGACCGTCGGGCTGCTCGGCCCCAACGGTTCGGGCAAGTCCTCGCTCCTGAGGCTGCTCCAGGGCATGTCCAGACCCGATTCGGGGACGGTCATGCTCGACGGCGTCGACCTCGCTCAGCTGCACCGCCGCGAGGTCGCGCGGGCCGTGGCGAGCGTGACCCAGCACGCCGACACCGACGTCGACATCGTGGTGCGCGACGTCGTCCGGCTCGGCCGGACGCCGCACCGTTCCGCCTTCGGCGGCGAGCTCGCGCGGGACGAACGCATCATCGCGGAGGCCCTCGAGCACGTCGGGCTCACCGCGAAGGCCGACCGCCTCTGGCACACGCTCTCGGGCGGGGAGCGCCAGCGCGTGCACATCGCCCGCGCCCTGGCCCAGGAGCCGCGCGAGCTCCTGCTCGACGAGCCGACGAACCACCTCGACATCCGCCACCAGCTCGAGCTGCTCGAGCTGGTGGCGGCGCTGCCGGTGACCGCCGTCGTCGCCCTGCACGACCTGAACCTGGCCGCGATGTTCTGCGACACGGTCGTGGTGCTCCGGCGGGGGCGGGTCGTCGCGGCGGGCACCCCGGCGGAGGTGCTCACCTCCGAGCTCATCGCCGAGGTCTACGGCGTCCGGGCGCACGTGACCTGCGACGACCACTCAGGACGCCCGACCGTGGTGTTCCGAACCGGACTGCCACAGCGCGTGGCCGCACGCTGACCCTCTTCGCACACTGATCCTCTCTGCACGCTCCCTTCACCGGTGCGTTCGTTCATGCCATCTCGGGCACGTGGAGGTGCGCGAACGCGATCTCCATCTCCTCGACGTCGGCCGTGGCGCCGAGCTCGCGGACGACGCCGGTGCGGATGCTCGCTGCGGCGCTACGAGTGGCTTCGAGGGTCTCGCGGCTCTCGAAAGCTGCCGTGCCGACGATCCGACCGGCCTGCCGGTCGACCATCAGGCTGGCGCTGCAGAATCCGTCCATGTCCTGGATCTTGGGCAGGACGACCATCCGGTAGAGGTCGATCGCGTGATCGACCATGCTCTGGTCTCCGCTCAGCCAGGTGAGGCGGGCGCAGGCCCCGTCGGGTGCGGCGTGGTCGCGGTGGACGACGGCCACCTCCCACTGGTGGACCTCGCTGCCGCCGGAGCTACCCAACGCCTGCTCCGCGCGGTCGCGCATCGGTCGCACGGCGTCGGCGGTCGCCAGCATCGCCTCCTCGGACTCCCACGCCGTGGTGGCGATACAGCGGCCGGTCTCGCGGTCGACCAGCAACGACATCCCGACGCAGCCGTCCATCTCGGTGACCGTCGGGAAGATCTCCTCGCGAACCATGCTGATCGTGTCGTCGATCCTTGTGGGATCTCCTCGGACTTCGCTGGTGCGTACATACATGTCGAGCTCCCTTGCTCGGGCAGTGTCCGGGCGGCACTGCCGTCCCACTCACGTTCCGCCGTTGAGCGACTCGCTGCAACTGGAGGGGCGTCGTCCGAGGCACTGTGAGCGCAAGCCCGTCTCACGGTCCCTGACGCTCACGGACCCTGACGAAGATCGGGTTGCTGTAGAACCAGAGGTCCTGCCAGGGGTCGACCCCGCCGAGGACGTCCTGCGCCGGCCCGGCCGGGTCGACGTCGGCGCCGAGGTAGCCCGGCTGGCTGCGCTTGCCGTCGGTGCCGCGCAGCCGGACGTAGCCGTCGTGCTCGGCCACGAAGCCGTAAGTCAGCGTGGCCTTCCCGGTCCTGCCGGTGGTGTTCCAGGAGTGGACCACCCTCGTGTCCGGGGCGTAGAGGGTGTCCGGGTCCGCGGCCGGGCCCGTCACGCGGCCCTGGATCAGGTCGACGCGGGCCAGCTCGGGCACGAGCCCGGCGTAGTTGACGCCGTCGGCCAGGTCGATCGTGACGACCAGCCGGACCTCCGTGCCGGCGTCGACCACGAGCTCCTCGCCGAGGGTGGCACGTCGCCGTCCGCCCCGGGACCGGGCCTCCAGGCGGACGTCCAGCCCGGTGATGAGATCGCCGAAGGAGACCCACATCCGGCCCGCACGCATCGCGTCCATGACGGCGCGGTGGCTGAAGTCCTCGGCCCCGACCCAGGTCTTGTTGTACGCACCGGGCGGGAAGGAGCTGTACTCGGCCACGGGCCGGCCGGTCCCGACCGGCGGCGGGTAGACGCCGGTGGTCTGGAAGGTGTCGCCGGCGTCGTTGTAGGGGATGTTGTCGTAGCCGGTCTGGTCCAGCGGGTCGACGGGGTTCTTGACCCAGTCGCCGCAGCCCTGGTGGCCGTCCGACGTCGTGGTGATCCACCACCGCCGGCCCTCCGACAGCAGGCTGTCCCACACACCGCCGACCGTGGCCGTCATCCAGTCGAACCCGCCCCAGGTCCGGTAGCTCTCCTCGGGATACCCGGGGAACGAGTACGTGCCGCGGCCGCCGTCGTACAGGCCGCGGCCGCGTGCCATGCCGGGCGCGGGCAGGCCGGCCGCCTGGTGGCCCGGCGCGCCCTCGAAGCCGATGACGATGCCCGGGGCCGCGTCCTGCCAGGCCCGCAGCTCGGCGGGGGAGTCGATGCCCTTGCGGGCCGGATGGTTGGGCAGCACGAGCGCGTCCGCGAGCCGGCCCGACCGCACGGTCGCGGCGATGTGCTTCAGCGCGGCGAGAGCCAGCGCCTCGTTCTCCGGGGTGCCGTCGCGGGCACCCACGACCAGCGCGTCGTACCTGTTCACCAGCTCCTGGAGCACCTCGGCCTCGCGCGACCCCGGCGCCATCATGAACGTGGTGTGCTCAGCGCCCGGGATGTTCCACTCCAGGCCGTTGAAGACCAGCAGGTCCTCGCGATGCCGCTCCCGGGCCGCGAGGATGTCCCGGCGCTGCGGGGCGATGCTGTGCGCCGCGAACGACGTGTTGCCGTGGTCGGTGATGACCATCCAGTCCAGCCCGCCGGCGACGGCGCGCGTGGCCTGGTCGTCGATGCGGTACATCGCGTCGTTGCTGTACTGGCTGTGCAGATGGTGGTCACCGGCGAGCCAGACGTAGCCGCCCCGGCGGGGGCGGATCGGGCTGGCGCTCGCGGACGTGGCCGTGGTCGTGGCGTCCACCCCGGTGGCCACCAGACCGGCCCCGACGGCGCCGGCGCCGAGCAGGAAGCCGCGCCGGGAGGCATGGGGCGGAGCCGTGGGCGCGGCGGAGGGGTGGTCGTTCACGGGGGTCTCCTCAGTTCATGGCGAAGGGCCCCGCCCGGGCGGAAGCGTCCGGGCAGACGTGTCCGGGCAGAGGCGTGGCCAACCCTGGCAACGGTCGATGGCCGCAACCTGAACCACACGTTGCTCCACGATGAAACCGGTGGGCGCCACACCGTGAGCAGGACATTCGCTGTTTACAATGAGAACTCCGTGCCGCCTGAGGAGATGGGCGTGCGCGCCCTGTATCTGCTCCCCCGGCTCGAATCTGCGGCCGGGCAGGTCAGGGGGTCAAGGTGATGATGCGGGTCATCAGCAATCGCGGGCCCGACCGAGGGCGAAGCTCCTGACTCAGCGCCAGTCCTCCTCGATGAGCAGCATCGCGTAGATGTCCCGGCCGGGTTCCCGGCGGACGAGCGGGGTCTCGGCGAGCCAGTCCCGCACCGCGGCCCGGGCGGTCTCCTCGTCGGTGGTGAACTCGGTCTCGCCGACCTTGCCGTCGACCGACGGCGTCCATGCCCACACGTGGGTCACGGGGCCGGCGCGGAGGTCCTCCATCATGAGGCGATGGTTGTCGTCGCTGGCGACGAGCATGGCGCCGACGGTGCGGTCGTAGTTGCGTACGGTGATCAGGTCCACGACACCCGACACGATCTCCTCAGTCGCGGTCGTGCTCAGAATTTCCTTCGCGGAAGTCATCGACACTCCTCGGGGCTCCTGGTGGGTGGTTTCGGTGATCGGGTCGGTGATCGGGTCGCTGGACGGGGGAGGGCTCATGCGGTGACTCCACGGGAGGCGTAGCCGTCGATGAACCGGCGTTGCATGGTCAGGAAGAGGACGACGACCGGCAGCGCCATGATCAGGCCCGCCGCGCCGACCAGGGACCAGTCGGTGGTGAATCCCTGCTGGAACGAGTAGAGGGACAGCGCTACCGGCTGGAAGTCGCGGTTCTGGATGAAGGTGACGGCCAGCATGAACTCGTTGTAGGCCTGCAGGCCGGCGACGAGGCCCGCGGTCAGGACCGTCGGCCAGATCATCGGCAGGACGATCCGGGTGAAGACCCGCAGCTCACCGGCGCCGTCCATGCGCGCCGCCTCCTCGTAGGCCTTCGTCAGGCTGAGCAGGGCGGACCGCACGAGCAGGGTGGCGAACGGGCTGTAGATGGCCAAGTAGATGATGACCAGGCCGATGGGCTGGTTGTAGAGGCCCAGGAGGGACCACCAGCTCACCAGCGGCACGAGGAAGAGCTGGATCGGCAGCGACGACGACACCAGCAGCCAGAGGATCCAGCCGCCCTGGCCCGGCAGGCCGAGCCGCGTCATGGCGTAGGCCGCGGTGGTGGCGATCACCGCTACGCCCAGGCCGGTGGCGACGGCGATCACGAGGCTGACCAGCAGGGCGGGGCCCATGTCGGCCCGCTCCCAGGCCTCGGCGAAGTTCGACCAGTTCCACGACTGCGGCAGGCCGAGCGGGTTGGCGTCGATCTCCTGGGTGGACTTCAGCGCGTTGCCGGCGAAGACCAGCAGCGGCGCTATCGCGTAGAGGCCGAGCAGGCCCAGGACGATCCAGGTGACGACCTGCGGCCGGCTGCCCCGGGGGGCCGCGCCGCCCTGCTCGGGCGCGGGCGCGGTCTGCACGGCGAGCGGTGCGGTGCTCATCAGATGTCCCATCGCAGCCGTCGGCGCAGCGCCAGGTACCCGAGGACGGCGGCCGCGCTGATGGCGGCCAGCAGCATCGCGACGGCGGAGGCGTACCCGTGGCGCTGGTTCTGGAAGGCCTCGCGGTACAGCACGGTGCTGAGCACGTCGGTGGAGCCGGCGGGGCCGCCCTGGGTCAGGACGTAGATGTAGTCGAAGACGAGGAAGGACCAGATCACCGTCATCAGCCCGAGGAAGATGAACGTGGGGCGGATCGAGGGCAAGGTGATGTGCCAGAACTCGCGGACGGGTCCGGCGCCGTCGAGCCGCGCCGCCTCGTAGAGGCTGGGCTCGACGGTGCGCATCGCGGCCAGGAAGATCACCAGCAGGAAGCCCCACCACTGCCAGTTGTTGACGAAGGCGACCGAGCCCAGGGCGAGGTCCGGGTTGCCGAGGAAGTTCACGTCCCGCAGGAACGGGACGACGGAGCCGATCCCGCTCTCCGGGTCGAGGATCTGCCGCCACACCGCCGCCGAGACGACGGTGGCCAGCACGTACGGGATGAAGTACAGGACGCGGAAGAACGCCTGGCCCCGGCGGAGGCGGGACAGCAGGAAGGCGCCGACCAGCCCCATCGACATCGGGACGACCAGGAAGAACAGGGTCCACAGGAGGTTGTGGCCCAGGGCGCCCAGCACGGCGCTCGACGTCAGCATCTCGGCGTAGTTCGCCAGACCGACGAACGCGGGCGTGCTGAGCCCGTCCCAGTCGGTGAACGAATAGAACACCGAGGCCAGGCCCGGTCCGGTGATCACCAGGAGGTTGACGATCAGGAGCGGCGCCACGAAGAGCCACGCGAGGAGCCGCCGCTGGGCGCGAGTGCCCAGCGGCCGACTCCGGCGCGCGCCCGGGCCGTCCCGGCGGGTGGGACCCACGAGCAGGACGGCTCCGGGAACGGTTGAATCGGAGGTCATTGACCAGCCCGGGATGACGGCGTGAACGGGACCAGCGTCGTACCGGCGTCGAACTCCTTGTCGAACGCGTCCTGCATGCCCGCCAGGTACTCCTCGGCGGTGGCGTCGCCCGTCACGACCTTGTCGAACTCGCTGATGAGGTAGGCGTTGGTCTTCGGCGGGAAGAACGTCCACGTCGCGTAGCCGACGTTCGTCGACTCGGGGATGTCGGTGTAGAGCTGGACGGTGCGCTCGTCGACGTCCTCGGGGAACTGGTCGGCGCTCATCTGCAGCGGCGGCGGGTTCTCGCCGGTGCGGGCCGTGTACGACAGCGCCCGGTCGACGTCGCCGGCCACGTAGTCGATGAACGACGCCGCGGCGGCGGGGTCGGCGGCGTCGGCGCTGACCGACAGCTGGGTGCCGATGGCCAGCGGGTACACGCCCGGCTCGACGGCGTCGCTCAGTGACGGCAGCGGCGCCCAGCCCCACTGCGACGGGTCGTCGAAGACCTCCCCGAGCGAGTTGAACGTCCAGGTGCCGGTCATGTACATCGCCGTGGTGCCGTTGGCGAGCCCCGTCACGTTCGCCGTGTCGTCGGTGGTGAAGTAGGACTCCGAGCCGCCGGCCAGCCAGCCCTTGTCGATCCAGCTCTGGATGAGCTCGATCGCCGAGACGAACTCGGGATCGGTGAACGACGCCTCACCGGTCAGCGCGTCGTAGAGCTTCTCGGGGCCGACCGCGGCGTTGAAGACCGAGGTGATGAGCCACTCGGACATGCCCTGGTAGCCCGCGTTGCCGCCGCCGATCGGCACCATGCCGGCCTCGTCCGCCTCCTTGGCGATGGTCTCGAACTCGGCCAGGGTGGTGGGCGGCGTCCAGCCGTGCTCCTTGAACACCTCGGTGTTGTAGAACAGGGCCATCGACCCGTAGCTGGCCGGCACCGACGAGACCTCGCCATCGACGGTGCTCAGCTCGTAGGCCCAGGGCAGGAACTTGTCCTCCCAGCCGTACTGCTCCGCGTACTCGCCCAGCGGGAGGGTCCGGTCCGCGCGGGCGAAGTCCGAGGCCGACGTCGGCCCGTCCGAGTAGACGATGTCCGGCGCCTGGCCGGCCGATACCGCCGTGTCGGTCAGCTGGCCGATGGTGGTCAGCTCCTTGACCTCCATGTCGACGCTCGCGTCGCTCTCGGCGTTGAACCCGTCGACGAAGATCTCCTGGAAGGCCTCCTCCGTGGTGGGCGCATAGAAAGCTCCCCAGTAGGTGACCTCGCCGGTTCCGCCGTCGCTGTTGTTGTTGTTGCTGCCGCCTCCGCTGCTGACACAGCCGGCCAGGGCTAGCGAGGCCGTGGCGACGAAGCTGACGGAAATCAGTGCGCGCTTCGTGATTCTCAAGGTGATGTCTCTCTCCGGGGAGTGGGATGGGCACGAGCGGGGAGTGCGGTGAAGCTCAGCTCGACTCGCGGATCACGAGCCGGTGTGGCAGGCCGATGGAGCGGGTCACCTCGGTGACCTCGCCGTCGAGCCGGTCCAGCAGCAGGCGGGCACAGGCCCGCCCGATCTCACGTGCGGGGTTCTCGACGGTCGTCAGCGGCGGGTTGACCAGCGATGCCGCGTCGATGTCGTCGTAGCCGGTCACCGCGAGGTCGTCCGGGACGCGCAGCGCACGGGCTCGTGCCGCGTCCAGGACGCCGATCGCTATCAGGTCGTTGGCCGCGACTATCGCGTCGGGGCGGTCGGCACCGTCGGCGCGGTCGAGCAGGGTCGCGGCGCCGTCTCGGCCGCCCTGGCGGGTAAACGTCTCGAACACCACGTGGTCGTCGCGGGCCGGGAGGCCCGCGGCTTTCAGTGCGGTCCGATACCCCTCGAGGCGTTCCTGGGTCGGGGGCGCCGACTCGTCCCCGCCGAGGAAGGCGATCCGGCGGCGGCCCCGCGAGATCAGGTGCTCCGTCAGCTCGCGGATGCCGCTGACGTCGTCGGTGTGGACGTAGTCGCCGCCGCCCGGCGGCTCCTGGCCCAGGGTGACGAACGGGATCTCGGCGTCGCGCACCTCGGCCAGAGCCGACTCGGCGAGGCCGAGCGGCGCGGCGAGCATGGCGTCCACGCGGCGGGACAGGAGCCGGTGGATGGTGGTCGCGGAACGGTCCGGGCCGCTGGCGTCGGTGACGGTCAGCAGGAGGTCCCGGGGCACGAGCACGTCCTGCATCCCGGCCGCGACCAACGGGTAGAAGGGGTTCTCCAGCGTCGGCACGACCAGGGCGATGGTCCCCGTGCGTCCGCCGCGCAGCTGCGCGGCGCCGGGGTGGGCGCGGTAGCCGAGGCGCTTGATCTCGGCCTCCACGCGGGCGCGGGTAGCGGCCGAGACCGGCCGCTTGCCGGTGACCACCTGCGAGACCGTGGACGCGCTGACGCCAGCGGCCTCGGCAACCTCGCGAATCCCAACCATCGAGTCCCCCTGTGGACCTCGTGTGCACTTCAGCCTTGCGCAAAAGGTTTTGCTCAAGCATCCTCTCGGAAAGTGAAGCGCGACGCAAGACACTCGCGCAAACTTTCGGATATTCGAACGTGCCCGTGACCAGGGCAAACGCAAATCGTTTCGAGAATCGAGGACCATGGACAACGATCGTGCGCGCGGCGCACTGCTCGGCCTCGCCATCGGCGACGCGATGGGCGCACCCACCGAGGGCATGACTCTTCCCGCCATCCGGGAGCGATGGGGGCGCGTGCGCGGGTTCCTCGACGACGAGGCCGCGGGCACCGACGACACCGAGTACGCGGTGCTGTGCGCCAAGGGTGTCCTCAAGGCCGGGTCCGGCCTGACCTCGCAGGACGTCGCCGACACGTGGCTGGAGGCCCTGAGCACCCAGCGCTCGGGGTTCAACCGGGCCGGGTTCAGCGAGATGATCGCGATCGCCAACCTGCACGACGGCATGCAGCCGCCCGCGAGCGGGCAGCGCAATGCCGAGACCTGGAGCGACGGCGCCGCCATGCGCGTCGCGCCGATCGGCGTCTACGCCGCGGGGGACCCGGCCCTCGCCCGGCGGATGGCGCTCGCCGACGCCCGGGTGAGCCACTCCCGCGACGGGATCTACTGCGCCCAGGCGATCGCCGCCGGCGTCGCCGTCGCGATGGTGGAGGACGCGCCGGACCCCGTGCTCGACGCGATGCTCGAGTCGCTGCCCGCCGACTCCTGGTCGTACCGCCTCGCCTGCCGGGCCCTCGACATCGCCTCCGATGTCGGAGGGCAGGGACCGTCGGTCGAGGAGATCGAGGAGCGGCTGTTCGAGGTCATACCGCTGCGGCACTACATGTGGGCGGACGTCGCGCCGGAAGCCCTCGCGCTGTGCATGGGCCTGCTGTGCGCCAACGACGTCACCCCGAGCGCCATCGAGTCGGCGGTCAACATCGGGCGCGACTCGGACACGATCGCGGCGATGGCGGGTGCCGTCGCCGGTGCCCTGCACGGCGCGAGCGCGTTCGACCCCGCCCACATCGAGCAGGTGCGGTCCGTGTCGGGGCAGTGCGTCGAGTCGACGGCGGGCACGGACCTGATCGGGCTGGCGGACGCGCTCGTCGAACGCGCGGCACGCGACAGGACGACGCACGACCGGCTGACCGGCGACGAGCTGACACACGACAGGACAGGACGAGCATGACCGACGAACGCACCAGCCGCGCGGTCGGCGCCGTCCACGGGCTCGCCCTGGGCGACGCCCTCGGCGCACCGGCCAGCGAGCACCGGACCGTCCGCGACCCGTGGGTCCGCGGGCAGCTCCGGCGCGGCGCGACCGACCTGGACGAGTCCCGCGTCCTGCGGCAGGTCGTGCCCTTCGTCCCCTCGGCGATCGGCTCGCCCGTGCTCGTCGCGACCGACGACGCCGAGTCGTTCGCCGTGACCGCGCGCGTCCTGCTCGACGCGCCCACCTGGGACGACGACGACCTCTTCGACGCCTGGCGCGCGCTGATGGACCGCCCCGAGACGTGGACCGGCCCGGCGCAGCGATCGGCGCTGCTCAACGCGGCGGCCGGGCTCCGCCCGCCCCACACCGGCACCGACAACCCGGCCTTCTACGACGACACGGCGCTGCCCGGCGCGCT
Source organism: Promicromonospora panici (assembly GCF_900608595.1). Taxonomy (GTDB): domain Bacteria; phylum Actinomycetota; class Actinomycetes; order Actinomycetales; family Cellulomonadaceae; genus Promicromonospora; species Promicromonospora panici. The sequence continues at coordinate 110,950 of NZ_UWYY01000015.1, forward strand.
CGCGATCGCCCTCGCGGTCGAGGACCCGGCCCGAGCGACCGGGCTCGCGCGCCGGTACGCGACCTTCACCCACGACGCCGTCGGGGTGCACGCCGCCGTCGTCTTCGCCGGGCTCGTCAGCCGGATGCTCGGCGGCGCACCGCTCCGCGAGGCCCTCGAGTCCGTGGCGGACGACGTCGCCGCCGACGACTGGCTCGCGGACGGCGTGCGCGATGCACTGGGCATCGTGGACCAGGCGGCGTCTCCTTTCGCGGCGGTCCCCGCGCTGGTGGGCCGGTTCGCCCCCCGCATGTACAGCCACCCGGGCACGGTCGCCGAGACCCTTCCGCTCGCCCTGGCGATCACCGCCGTGACCGACGGGGACCACGAGACCGCCCTGCCGCTCGCGTTCGCGATCACCCGGCACCAGGACAGCCTGCCCGCGCTCGTCGGCGCACTCTGCGGAGCCGGCGGGAGCGCCCCGGCCGCCGCTGGGTTCGATGTGCTGGGGCTCGACGTGCTCCAGGGCGTCACGATCCCGGCCGTGGCCGGGCAGTCGCTCGCCGGGCTGGCGCGGGCGCTCGTCCAGAGGCCGTCGTGAGGCGGGACCGGGGGTGAGCTGAGGCGTCAGGGGCGTACGCGGCGGCCGGTATGGGCCGCGACCGCTCCGGCCGACGCCGCCGTGATGAGGCCGATGGCCAGCCACTGCAGCGTGGAGAGCTGCTCGTGCAGGATCAGGAGGCCGGCCAGGCCCGCGGCGACGGGTTCGAGGCTCTGCAGGATGCCCACCACGCGGGCCGGGAGCCGGCGGAGCGCCGACAGCTCCAGTGAGTAGGGCAGTGCTGCGGACAGGACGGCGACCAGCAGACCCGTGGCCAGGGCGGAGGGCTGGAGCAGCCGGTCGCCGCTCTGTGCGAGGCCGAAGGGCAGTGTCAGCACCGCCGCCCACAGCACCGCGAGGGCCAGCGGCCCGCCGCCCGCCATACGAGCGCCGGTCCGCTGGCTGAGGAGCAGGTACGCGCCCATGGACACCGCGGACAGGACGGCGAAGACCAGGCCGGTCACCGACAGCGGGCCGGACGGGGACGAGCCGGGCAGCAGGAAGCATCCGATCCCGGCCGCCGCGAGCAGCCCCCACACCGCGTCCCGCACGCGGCGCGAGGTCACCAGGGACACCGCCAGCGGGCCGGTCAGCTGGATCGTCATCGCGACGCCCAGCGGCATGCGCTCCAGGGCCAGGTAGACGAGGTTCATCCCGGCGATCGCCGTACCGAGGCCGAGGACGAGCAGGCGGCTCTCCCGGCCGGCGGGCAGACTGCGCGGACGCCACAGCAGCAGGAGAAGCAGTGCGGCGAGCAGGAGCCGCAGCGCGACGGCGCCCAGCGGGCTCCCGACCGTTCCGATGAGCTGCTTGCCCAGCGCCTGGCCGGTCTGGACGCTGATCACGGCGCCCAGCACGAGGAGCGGGGCCGGGACGGGCGAGCGGTACCGGCGACCGTCGGGGGCAGCCATGGCTCCCAGTCTCGGCACTCCGCACCATGCAGGTCCATCGCAAGTTTCGGAACGGAATCGTGTTGTATAGCTGCATGGTTTTATGGCTGCATGGTTGATCTCGGCCTCCTGCAGACGTTCCGGGTGCTCGCGGAGCAGGGAACGGTGACGGCGGCGGCGCAGGCGCTGAACCTGTCGCCGTCCGCCGTCTCGCAGCAGCTGCGGCAGCTCTCCCGCCAGGCGGGTGCGGAGCTCCTCGAACCGGACGGGCGCCGCCTGCGGCTCACCGCGGCGGGGCGGGTGCTGCTCGGTCACGCGGACGTCATGTGTGCCCAGTGGGAGCAGGCCCGTGCCGATCTCGCGCAGCACGGCGCCTCGTCACGTCGCATGCTGCGCGTGGCGGGGTTCGCCACGAGCATCGCACCGCTCGTCGCGCCGGCCGCCGAGGACCTGCTGCGCGCCGACCCGCCCACCCGGGCCACCGTCACGGAGACGGACACGCGTGGCAGCTACCAGCAGCTCCTGGCGGGACGCATCGACATCGCCGTGCTGACCCCCTTGTCCGACAGCCCGCCGATCGACGACACCCGGTTCGACCAGGAGCACCTGCTCGACGACGTGCTGGACCTGGTCGTCCCCGAGCACCACCGGCTCGCCACGCACGACGCCGTCGACCTGCAGGCCGCGGAACGGGAGACGTGGATCCTGCCGCACCACGACCAGGGCCGGCTCATCAACGCCATGTGCCTGGCGGCCGGTTTCTCCCCGCGCACCGAACACCACGCCGACGACTGGCAGGCGGTGCTGGCCCTCGTCCGGCACGGCCTGGGGGTGTGCCTGGTGCCCCGGCTCGTTCCCCTGGACGCCCATCCCGGCCTCGTCCGGCTGCCGCTGACCGGCAGCCCGTCGCCCTCCCGGCGCATCCTGACGTGCGTGCGCCGGGGGAGCTCCGGTCAGAGCGCCATTGCCGAGGGGCTGAGAGCGCTCAGGGCACGCGCCACCCTGAGGTAGCGGGGCCCGGCTAGACCTGCTTCAGCCGCGGCACGACGTCCTCGACCAGCTTCGTCGCCCAGGGGACCGGGTTCTCGTACGGCGTCGGCGTCAGGCTCACGAGCGTGACGCCCAGGGCCTTGTACCGCTCCATGTCCGTCAGGAACGCGTCGGCGTCGATGGCCGCGTCACCCGGGTAGAGAATGGTCTTCTCGATGGCGTCGTAGTCGGTGCCCAGGCGGTCGCAGTGCTCTCGCAGCACCTCCAGCTTGTGACGGATGGTCTCCAGCGACTCCTCGCCCGGCCCGGCGAACAGGTTGGTGCCCTGCCCGTACTCGGCTACCAGGCGCAGCGTCTTGCGCTCCCCGCCGCCGCCGATCATCACCGGGACGGTGCCGCGCGGCGGCTGCGGGAGGTTGATCGTCTCGGCGAGCTGGTAGTGCTTGCCGTCGAAGGCCCCGTCGTCGTCCGACCACATCTGCCGGCAGATCTGCAGAGTCTCCTCGAGGCGCTCGAAGCGCTCCGCCGTCGGCGGGAAGGGCACGCCCAGGCCGGCGTGCTCGCGGTCGTACCAGGCGGCTCCGATGCCGAGCATCGCGCGGCCGCGGGAGAGCACGTCGAGCGTGGAGACCGTCTTGGCGAGCAGGCCCGGATGCCGGTAGGTGACGCCGGTGACGAGCAGGCTGAGCCGGACGTTCTTCGTCACCCCGGCGAGATAGCCCAGCGAGGTGTATCCCTCCAGCATCGGCTCGAACGGCCCGCCCGTGTGGAGCATCTGGAACCAGTGGTCCATCACCGACATCAGGTTCACCCCGCCCTCGTCGGCGATCTGGGCGGTCTCGGTGAACCGCTCGGCCAGGGTGGTCTCCCACTCCGGGTGGGTGAAGGTGAAGTAGTGCAGCCCAAGTTCCATGAAGTGCTCTTCCGTTCGGCGGGTGCATGACGGCGCCGACGACGGGCGCCGCCCCGACGCTACGACCTCGCCGCCCGCTGAGCCAGGCCCCGGCAGTCCCTGTCAGGTCCGGTCAGCCCTCGTCAGGCCCCGGCTCGGTGCGCCGTTGGGCGCGCCCGCGTCCCAGGAGCGCGCGATGCCGAGACGTCGCAGGTGATCGCCGGTCACGGTGACCCCGTCCGGCCCGATCCAGTGCTCGCTGCCGAAGCGATCATCGGTGGCGGCATCCCAGCGGCGCATGAAGGGCGTGCCGTTGTCGGCGATGACCACCGACCCGTAGGTCGTGGGGAGCGGCCGAGCTGGAAGGTGGATGAGGGTGTACGTCTCCGCGAGGTCCGACGGGCCGACCGAGGACACGCTGTACCAGTTGCCGTCGACGTCCCGCTGGACCGCGTACCCGCTGGCGTCCAGGGCGACGCTGAGGTGGGGCAGGTCGGCGGCGAGAAGCTCCTGGCTGGTCTGGTAGACAGTGCCGACCTGGGCTGGTTGGGTCATCGCGGGGATCTCCTGGATGTCGAGTCGGTGGTATTCACCCATCCAAGCGGATTCGTCGCGATTTGGCCGGGGTTACGACGTCTTCGGTCCGGATGACTTGCGTGCCGGTGAGCTGAGCGACTCCGGCGGCGGGTCGCCCGACTCCTCGGCGAGCTTCGCGCCGATCGCGCCGGTGATCTCGGTGAGCGCGTCGAGCTGCTCCGGGGTGAGCGCGTCGATGACGAGCCGGCGCGCCGTCGCGATGTGGCCGGGGACCGAGCGGATCAGCACGCGCCGGCCGTCACCGGTCAGGCCCACGTTGGTGGCGCGGCGGTCCTCAGGGCAGGTGGAGCGGGCGACGAGGCGGCGCTTCTCCAGGCGCCCGACCACGTGGGAGAGGCGCGGCAGGGTGGCGTCGGTGGCCTGGGCGAGCGTCGTCATCCGCATGGTCGGTTCCGGGCTGAGCTGCAGAGTGGACAGCACCACGAACTCGAAGTGCGTCAGCCCGGAGTCGCGCTGGAGCTGCCGGTCGAGCGCGGACGGGAGGAGGCTGAACACCGTGGTCAGGCCCAGCCAGGCCGCCGACTCCTGCTCGTTCATCCGGGGTACGCGTCGCTTCTTCACAAACCCATCCTACCGTTTGGTTGACGCGACAAGTAATCGGTGCGAGACTCGACCTGTTGGTTGTAGGAACAACTATTTAGGGAGCGGTCATGACCACGGTCACCGTCATCGGAGCAGGAAACCTCGGCAGTGTCGTCGCGGGCATCGCGGCGAAGGGTGGGACGGGCGTGCAGGTGCTGGCCCGCGACGCGGAGAAGGCACAGGCGGTCGCCGGTCCGCTGGGCGGCAGCGCCGGCGTGGTCGGTGACGCGGTCACGGGGGAGATCGTCGTGCTGGCCGTTCCGTACGCGGCGTTCGAGGACCTGATCGCCGCCTACCCGGGCGCGTTCGACGGCAAGGTGCTGGTGGACGTCAGCAACCCCGTCGACTTCAGCACCTTCGACGATCTCCTGGTCCCGGCCGACTCCTCGGCGGCGAAGGTGCTGCAGGACGCCGTCCCCGGGGCGAAGGTCGTCAAGGCGTTCAACGCGAACTTCGGCGCCACCCTCGGCACCGGCGCGGCCGGCCCCGTGCAGACGGCGGTGCTCGTCGCCGGCGACGACGCGGACGCCAAGCGGACCCTCGTCGACCTCGTCACCTCGGCCGGGCTGCGCGCCGTCGACGCGGGCTCGCTCAAGCGGGCGCGTGAGCTGGAGGCCATCGGGTTCCTGCAGATCACCCTTGCGGGTGCCGAGAAGATCTCCTGGGCGGGCGGCTTCGCCCTCGTCGACTGAGTCGACTGAGTCGACTGAGGAGGCTCAGCTGATGAACATGCAGAGATCCGTCCCCGCGTGGCTGCCCCGCCACGTCGCCACCGCGGGGACGGCGCCCGACGGCACCCGGATGAACACCGTGGAGCTGCTCGTGCGCGACCTCGACGTCATGACCGCGTACTACCAGCACGCGGTCACCCTCGACGTCCTCGGCCAGTCCGGTGCCACCGCGACGCTGGGCCGCGGCGGAGTGCCGATCATGGTGCTCCGCCAGGAGCGGGACCTTCCGGCCGCGAACCCGCGAGGCGCCGGGCTGTACCACACGGCCATCGTCTTCGAGGACGAGCGGCGGCTCGCCGCGGCGCTGGCGTCCATGGCGCAGCGGGTGCCGCAGACCTTCACCGGCAGCGCCGACCACCTGGTCAGCGAGGCGTTCTACTTCTCCGATCCCGAGGGCAACGGCGTGGAGCTGTACCGCGACCGCCCCCGCGAGGAGTGGACCGTCAACCCGGACGGGACGGTGGCGATGGCCACCGAGTACCTCGACCCGAACCAGTTCCTGCGGCGCTGGCACGACCCGGACGTGCCCGACGCCGGCGCCTCCGCCGCCATCGGGCACGTCCATCTGCAGGTGGGTGACATCGCCTCCGCGCGCCGGTTCTACGTCGACACGCTCGGGTTCGACGTCACTGCGAGACTGGACTCCGCCCTGTTCGTCTCGGCGGGTGGTTACCACCACCACATCGGCATGAACACGTGGCGCAGCGCGGGGGCCGCGCCACGCGCGGCGACGCTGGGCCTCGGCGACGTCCGGATCCTCGTGCCCACGCGGGCCGACGTCGAGGCCCTTGCCGACCGCCTCCGGTTTCACCGGGTGCCCACTGCGGACGACGGCGACACGCTGCGCTTCGCCGACCCGTGGAACACCCGGCTCGCGGTGTCACCCGAGAGCGAGGGCTGAACCAGCGTTGCGGGCTGAGCCGGCCGGGGCCGCGCAGAGGGTGTCGGTCTGCGGCAGGTTCCCGTCGAGCAGGAATCGCGTGGTGGTGTTCAGCGCGCACGGGTTGTCGGCGTAGACGTACACGCCGTGCCCGCCGTCGTCGACGCTGACCAGCCGCGCCCGGTCACCGAACGCCTCGCGGGCGATCTGCCCACCCAGGAGCGGGGTGGCCGGGTCCCGCAGGTTCTGCAGCACGAGCACGTTAGCCGGACCCTCCGTGGTGAACTCCACCGGCGGCTCGACCGGGTCGTTGTGCCAGAACGCGCACGGCGTGATGTTCGCGGACGCCGCACCGAACAGCGGGAAGCGCTCGCGGTCGGTCGCGACCGCGCGCTGGTAGGTGCGGACGTCCTCGGGCCACTCGGTGTCGTTGCAGGTCACGGCCAGGAACGCGGACCAGGCGTTGTCGTAGGGCGACGGCGTCGCCGCCGACGTCCCGTCCGTGCCGGCAGCGGCCGTCGTGCCGGGCAGCGTGGCGCCGGGCAGCGCGCCGCCAGACAGCGTGGAGCCGGGCGCCATGGAGGGGACCACGGAACGCAGCTTCTCCGCCTGGCTGCGCGCGGTCTCCGCGTCGCCATCGGCCAGGGACTGCCAGAGCTGGGCGACCGTCCCGAAGCTGCTGTCGCCGTAGAGCCCGGCGAACGTGTAGAACCGGAGGGTTGCGCCGTCGATGCCACCGACGGGCCGGTCAGCCAGCTCGTCCGCCTGAGCGACGAAGGTCTTGCGTACCGCGCTCGGGTCGTGCCGAGCCCGTAGCTCTCGTGCCGTGGGGCCGCCCACTTCGCGAAGTCGGGGAAGCGGTCCTCCATGCCGAGCCCGAACCGGCGCAGAGCACCCTGGTCGAGCGAGGTCGCGCCGAGGTTGCTGTCCACGACCACCCGGTCGCTCCGCTCCGGGAACAGCGACGCGTAGGCGGAGCCCAGCGCGCTGCCGTACGAGGCGCCGTAGAAGCTCAGCCGGTCCTCGCCGAGCGCCGTCCGGATCACGTCCATGTCGCGGGCCGTGTTCGCCGTCGTCATGTGCTGCATCCGGCCCTCGGGGTCGTTGGCCGCGCACTGGTCGGCGATCCTCCGCGCGGCCTTCGCCTGCTCGGCGACCGCCGCCGCGTCCTCCGCGTACGGCGGGACGTTGCCCGGATAGTTCTGCTCCATGGTGAAGCCACAGCTCACCGGAGACGAGTGCCCGACCCCGCGCGGGTCCATGCCGATCAGGTCGTACGCGTCCAGGACCGACGCCGGCATGCCCCGCCCGTTCAGGTCGGCCGGCTGGGACAGCCCCGAGCCGCCGGGCCCGCCCGGGTTGAGGAGCAGCACACCCTGCCGGTCGGCGGGACTGGTGCTGGCCAGCCGGGAGATCATGATGTCGATCTGCGTGCCGTCGGGCTGGTCGTAGTCCAGCGGCACCGGCACGGTGGCGCACTCCAGAATGGCCCGCGGCTCGGCAGGCATGTCGTCCGGGCACGACCCCCAGGCCGGTCCGGCGGCCGGGGCGCCCGGCCCTTCGTCGGCGCTCGCGGCCGGCGTCGTCAGCAGAGCCCCGGCGAGTCCCGCCGCGGCAGCCACCGCCAGGCCGGCCCGGACAATGTCAGCCCGGACAACGTGTCGTCGATCCATCTCGTACCCCTCGTCTCGTCGTGCGCCTTCGGCGCGGGCGAGACCCACTCCAGACCGTGTTCCTGGCACACGGTCAAGGGCGGACGAGAACCGGCACGGGGAGCAGGCCATCGAGGCGGGGTTGTGCGGGCGGCGCCGTGCGGGCGGCGCCCGGACGTCACCGCAGGACGGTCAGCAGATCGTCCGGCGCGACGGTCTCCGCAGGAGCGAACTCGGGTCCGGCCATGTAGTCCAGCAGGCTGTGCCGGAACTGGCGGGCGGCTGCGCGGTCACCTGACGGGTCGAGGTTGAGCGAGCTCACCACGATCCTGCCCCGCCCGACGTTCGCCTCGAACAGCACGCCGAGCCGCCGCGCCTCGAACCAGGTGTCGATCGGCTGCGCGAGGGGGCGCAGGCCGGGGGAGAGCCCGTCGAGCAGCATCGCCTTGGCGCCGTGCAGCAGCTCCCACCACTGCCAGTCGGTGGTGCCTTCCGTGGGGAAGTGCCGGAAGACCGGATGCCGCGGGTCGTGCAGCACGCCGAGGGTGTGGGGCGCCTGGCCCGAGGTCCAGGCGGTGTTCCAGAACGCCGGCGTGAAGCCCAGCGCGACGTCGTTCCCGACGCTCTGGGGGCCGAGCTCGAGCAGCACGGTCGCGCCGTCGCCGGCTCGTTCGAGGGCCTCGCGAATCTCGCCGGTGACCAGCACGGCGTCCCGGAGCTCCACATCCTGGGCGGGCTCCTGGGCGGCCTCTGGGGCGGGCGGGTACACCCACACGTCCCAGTCGTTCTCGGAGGAGGCGCCGGCGGCGTCCTCGACCGAGATCGCGAGGGTCAGCTGCGCGGGCCCGGAGACGAGTCCCGCGGGAACGACCACGGGGCCGAACCGGGTGCCGTTGCCGATCGGGATGTGCGCGCCCTGGGCGACCGCGCCGCTCGCGAGCTCCGTGCCGTCGCGGTCGCGGAGGTGCCAGCGCACGTCGGCGTCGAGCGGCGTCGGGCCGAAGTGGGCAACCTGCACCTCGAACCGGATCTCCTGGTCCGCGGTCCAGACCCGCCGCGGCAGCCGCGCCAGCGGGACGGTGGGGCCGCAGAAGCGCGCGAACTCCTCGGGCGTGCAGTAACCCTTCGTCTCCCAGAACGGATTGAGAACGCCGACCAGCGCCGTGCCCTGCCCGGGAAAGTCGCTCAGGCCGAGGAGGTGGAAGCCGCCGAACCCCTCGGTGCGCAGCGCCGCCTCGATGTCCTCCTTGTAGCAGAGCACCTGGAGCCGGCCGGAGGCGTGGAGGAACGCCTCGGCCTGGTCGGCCATCCCGGCGTCACGCAGGAAGTCGGCGAAGATGCCGAAGTTCCTGGGCTCCATGAGCCCCGTGTACCTCGACGTCTCCGCGAAGTCGGGGTACGCGCACCACTGGCCGATCTCGTGGCTGATGATCGGGCGGGGGCGCGAGCTGACCCAGTCCCGGTAGTCCGACTCGGTCTCCGGCGGGCGGCCGTTCAACCGGGACTGCAGCCCCTCGCCCCACCGGTGGGCGCGCGGCTCCGGGATGTTGTCGAAGTCGTTCTCGGGGAGGGCGGGCCAGCCGGCGGCGCTGGTGTACAGGCGCCGCGGGTCGTACGTCCGCCACGTGGTGACCCACGAGGCGAGGAGCTCGGCGTCCCGCCCGCCGGGCTCGTTGCCGTGCGCCATCATGAGGAACGAGGGGTGGTTCCCGTAGGCGTCGAGGATGCGCCGGGTCTCCTCGAACAGGAAGGCGTCGACGGGGCGCCCCTCGCCGAGCCCGGCGCCCTGGTTGGCCCAGACCGGTCCCTCCACCTGGACGTAGAGGCCGGCCTCGTCGGCGGCCACGAACGCCGCCTCCGGCGGGCACCAGGAGTGGAAGCGCAGGAGGTTCAGCCCGTGCGCCTGGCAGACGGCGACGATGCGCCGCCAGGAGCCGACGTCGGTGGGCGGGTAGCCGGTCAGCGGGAAGACGCAGCACTCGAGGGTGCCCCGGATGAAGGTGCGGCGGCCGTTGACCGTCACCTGGGTGCCCTCGACCCCGACCTCGCGCACGCCGAAGACGGTGCGGGCCACGTCCCGGCGCTCGACGTCGTGGACGTCGGTGACCAGCTCGACCGTCAGCTCGTACAGAGCGGGCCGGAACTCGTCCCAGGTCAGCGCGTCGTCGCCCAGGGGCAGCTCGACGTCGACGTGCGTCCCGCCCGAGGTGAGGCCCCGTTCGCCGAGGTCACGGCTGTGCTCGGCCTCGAAGGTGGCGGTTACCGGCCCGGCGTCGTGCTCGCCCGGAACCTCGCCCGCCGCCTCCCCTGGAGTATCGCCCGGAACGTTGAAGCGCCGCGCCGAGACCCGGACGCTGCCTACGCCCGCGCCGCCGCTGCCGGCCGCGATGTCCACCTTGACCAGCGCGGACCTGGCCGCGACGTCCGGCACGACACGGACCCGGCGGATCGTCACGTCGGGCCGGGCGGTCAGGGTGAGCGCGCCGACGACCCCGTTCCAGTTGCCCTGGGTGTGGTCGGAGACGCTGTGCGCGTTGGGTCCGACGTCGACCACCGCCCGGTTGTCGACGCGGATCGTGAGCAGGTGCCGGCCGGGGAAGAGGCGGCCGAGCTCGAACCGGTGGGCTGTGCTGAGGCTGCGCTCCGTGCCGACCTGCCGGTCGTCCAGCCAGACCGTCGACTCCCAGTGGACCCGCTCCAGGGACAGCACGACGTCGCGCCCGCCCCAGTCCTCCGGGATCTCCACCTCGCGCTGGAACCACGCCGCGCCGCGGTAGTACACCCGGGGCTGGAGCCAGAAGGGCACCGCGATGTCGCCCGGCTCGCGATACGGGGCGTAGCGCTCCTCGGTGAAGTACGACCGGTCGACGATGCTGCCCGTCCATGGGGTGTCCAGGCCGACCGGGTCGCCGATGCCCTGGTGCTGGATCGAGCCCGGCAGGTCGACCGCCGGGGTGTCCCCGGGCAGGGCCTGGCGGAACCACTGCTCGAGCTCGCCCACGCCGTCCGGGTCGAGGGCGCAGCGCCACCGGCCCGACAGGTCGAGGGACGAGCGCGCCGCGCGAGGCGCCTGTGCGTCAGGGGCGGCCGGATCGGACGCGGACTCGTCGGTGAGCATGGCTCGACCCTAGGTCGACCGCGGGGGCCGTTGAAGGGACGATGCTACGCAGTCGGATGGACGATTCTCTGGTCCTGGCCGGTCAGCCGCCTCCGTGGGCAGGCGACCGTTTCCTCCGCGCTGTTCGACCTAGGGCTGGATGGCGTTGCGGATCTCGTCGGCGAGTGCTCCTCGGAGGCGTAGATGAAGGACGGGATGACCTCGGCGAGCAGTTCCTGGTAGCGGTGGTGCATCCACAGGTCGTAGTCGGACAGGAAGTTGTCCTCGTGGCGCAGGTTCTCGTTCTCCGCACGGCGGCCGGTGAGCGCGGCCTGGACCAGGTGGGGTCGGATCTCGCCCATCGTGGCCGTGACCAGATCGGCGATCTTCTCCGCCAGCTCGCGGTCCTTGGTCATCGCACCGAACACGGCGAAGTACAGCGCGGCCCTGGGGGTACCGCGCACGCACTCGCCTCGTGATACACCCGACCACATCAGCGTGCTTGACCTCAAAATCACAGATCACGATGGTCGGAGCGTCCCTGGCGTCGGGGAAGAAAGACGCGGACCAAGCTCGACGCCGTCGCTGACCTTGTTGCAGCGCAGATAACCGATCGGGCACCGGGCGAACCGCGTCGAGGCGGGCGCGCGGCCCATGGCCACGCCGCGTTCGAAGCCTTCCCCGATCTCCAGGACGCGGGCGGCGGCCACACGGCCCAGCCCAGGCGTAACGACTGTGTAAATGATCCGCGCCCGCCAACACCCTCATCAGACACGCCGGGATCGGCGCCAGCCCGTCGATCCCGGCGGGTGCCGAGGACCGCCGTCGGCATGTTTCCGCGGTATGACTCCCCGTCGGTACCCGCTATCGTTCAGCGGAACGATTACGGGGAGGTCGAGAATGCCACGCATCGCGGAGCCACTGAGCCGGCGGACCGTGCTCGCCGGTGCCCTCGGGGCGGCGGGTCTGGGGCTGCTGTCGCTCAGCGGGTGCGCGCCCGCCCGGCAGGAGCCGACGATCCCGCAGGCCGCGGCGACCGGCGCGGCGCGTCCCGGAGGCATGCTGCGCGTGGCGCGCCCTGCGGCGTCGGCGGCGGAGACGCTCGATCCCGCGAGCTCGCTGTCGGCGTACGAGTACCTCGGCGCGCTGTACAACCGGCTCGTCAAGCTCGACGAGCGGGGCGGTACGGTGCCCGACCTGGCGACCGAGTGGAGCAGCAACGCCGACGTCACCCAATGGACGTTCCGGCTGCGCGGCGACGTCCGGTTCCACGACGGGGGCGACTTCACCGCGCGCGACGCCATCGCCTCGATCGCGCACATCCTCGACCCCGCCACGGCGTCACCGCAGGCAGGGGTCCTGGGGGAGGTGATCGACGCCGCGGCGATGACCGCCCCGGACCCGCACACGCTGCGGTTCCGCCTCTCGAAGCCGAACGCCGAGTTCCCGTCGCTGCTGGCGGCCTACCAGTGCTACATCGTGCCGGCCGACGCCATCGGCGATCCGCGGCGTGCCGGGATCGGCACCGGCCCCTTCCGCCTCTCGTCGTTCCACCCGGCCGGCACGGGATCCGTGGAGGCCGTCGACGACCACTTCGCCGGCCGGCCGATCCTGGACGGGATCGACTTCTTCTCCGTCCAGGACGCGTCGGCCCGGGTGAACGCGCTGCTCGCGGGCCAGATCGATCTCATCTCCCAGACCAACCTCGACTTCGCCACCGCGCGCGTGGTGTCGGCGTCGCCACGCGCGACGGTCGCCCGCAGCGAGAACGCGCAGTGGTACACGATCCCGATGCTCGCCACGAGCCCCGAGTTCTCCGACGTCCGGGTGCGGCGGGCGATGAAGCTGGCCTACGACCCGCGCCGGGTCGTCGAGACGGCGCTCAACGGCACGGGCTCGGCCGGCTGGGACAACCCCGTGCCGCCGAACATGGCGGCGTTCCTGGACGAGCCGCGCGAGCACGACCCCGACAAGGCCCGCTCGCTCCTCAGGCAGGCGGGTGCCGAGGGGCTCAGCACGAAGATCTACACCTCGAGCTACGACGCCGTGTTCACGCCGCTGGCGGTCGCGTACCGGGACGCCGTCGCCGACGCCGGGGTCCGGCTGACCGTGCAGAACGCCTCGTCGGACTCCTACTACACACAGGTCTGGATGCAGGAGCCGCTGATGGTCAGCTACTGGTTCACCGGTCGTCCGATCGACCAGCTCCTCGGGCAGATCTTCCGCTCGGGCTCGTCGTACAACGAGAGCGCCTGGTCCAGCCCGGCGTTCGACGCCGTGCTCGACGACGCGCGCGCCGAGACGAACGACGCCCGGCGGCGGATGCTCTACCAGGACGCCCAGCGGCTGATCGTCGAGGACGGGGCGGACATGACGCCGATGTTCGGCGACCGGCTCGTGGGGATCTCGCGCGACGTCGTGAACTACGCCGAGTACGGCTTCGAGTTCGACTACCTGTCGATCGGGTTCCGGAAATGAGCGCCGTGGTCGCCGTCGGGCGACGCGTGCTCATCGCGCTGCTGACGATCGTGCTGGCCTCGTTGTTCGTGTTCCTTGCCGTCCAGGCGCTGCCGGGAGACGTCGCCCGGCAGCTGCTGGGCCAGGACGCGACGCCGGAGGCCGTCGCCGCGCTGCGCGAGACGCTCGGCCTCGACCGGGACGTCTGGTCCCGGTACGCCGACTGGCTCCTCGGCGCGGTGCGCGGCGACTTCGGCGTCTCCCTGGTGAGCGGGGCGCCGGTCGGCCCCGACCTGCTGACGGCCTTCGGCAACAGCCTGCTGATCGCGGTGCCGGCGGTGCTCGTCGGCATCACCGTGGCGCTTCTCCTCGGCGTCGTCGCCGGGGTCAGGCGCGGCCGGACGGCGGACACCGCCATCTCCATGACCGCCCTGGTCCTGATGAGCGTGCCCGAGTTCATGATGGCGACGGTGCTCGTGCTGCTGTTCGCGATCGTCTTCCCCGTGCTGCCCGCCGTGGTGCTCCGCGGGCCGGAGGCGACACCGGTCGAGCTGCTGCCGAGCGTCGTGCTGCCCGCTGTCGTCCTGACGCTCGCGATGGCCGCCTACGTGGTGCGCAGCATGCGGTCGTCGACCATCGACGTCATGTCGCGGGAGTTCGTCGTGACGGCCGAGCTGAAGGGGCTCACGCCGCTGCAGGTCGTCCGGCGGCACGCCCTGCCCAGCGCGCTCCTGCCCGTCCTCGACGTCGTGGCGCTCAACGTCGCGTGGCTGCTCGGGGGCGTCGTGGTCGTCGAGAACGTCTTCAACTACCCGGGCATGGGCAAGCTCATGATCGAGTCGGTGCACAACCGGGACCTGCCGATGATCGAGGCGATCGCCGTGGTGAGCGCGGCGGTGTACGTCCTGTGCAACCTCGCGGCGGACATGACGGCGCTCGCGCTCGACCCGAGACTCCGGACGCGACGCCGCACACGAAGCAGGAGATCCGCATGACGACGACACCTGACGGGCGCAGCTCTCTACGGGGTGCTCTGGGGGGTGCTCTGGGGGGTGCTCTGCGCGGGTCACCGACCCTGGTGGTCGGCCTCGCCCTCGTCACCCTGCACGTCCTGCTGGCCCTGACCGCGCCGTGGACCACCGGCCACGATCCGGTCGTGACCGACTCGGGCGACGTGCTGTCCGGGCCGACGGCGGCGCACTGGCTCGGCACCGACCAGTACGGCCGCGACATCCTCTCCCGCGTGCTCCACGGTGGCCGGTACGCGCTGGCCGTCACGGGGCTCGCCACGACCGTCGCCGTGGCCGCCGGCACGGTGATCGGGTGCTTCACCGCCTACGCCGACAACTGGCTCGACGAGGTGGTGATGCGCGTCATGGACGCCCTCCTGAGCATCCCGACGGTCCTGGCGCTGCTCGTCGTCGTGACCGTGCTCGACCCGGACCTGTGGGTGGTCGTCCTCGCCATCACCGTCGTCTACACGCCTGCGGTGACGCGCGTCGTGCGCGGTGCCGCGCGCGCCGTCATCACGCAGGACTACGTCACCGCGGCGCGCGCCCGCGGCGAGCGTGCGCCGAGCATCGTGTTCCGCGAGATCCTCCCGAACGTGCTCGACGTCGTCCTCGTCGAGCTCGCGATGCGCGCCTCGTGGGTGGTGCTGCTCGTCGCCACGCTCTCGTTCCTCGGCTTCGGCGCCAACCCTCCGACCCCCGACTGGGGACTCATGGTGGAGGAGAACCGCACGGCCCTCACGGTCGTCCCACTCGGCACGATCGCGCCCGTCGTCGCACTCGCGACCCTGGTCGTCGGGCTGAACCTGAGCGCCGACGGGCTGAGCAAACGTCTCGGCGTCGACCGAGCGCAGCAGGGAGCCGCCGCATGACCGCCACGGAGCAGGTGGCCCCGCCGGTCACCGGTGAGCCGATCGTCCGGGTCGAGGACCTCACCATCTCGTACCGCACTGGCTCGTACCGCACCGGCCGCCGTGACGTCCCCGTCGTCAAGGGCGTGAGCCTCGTGCTCCGGCCCGGACGGGTCCTCGGCCTCGTCGGCGAGTCGGGCAGCGGCAAGTCGACGCTCGCCCGGACGCTCCTGGCGCAGCTGCGGCCGGGCTCGCGGGTCGTGGGCGGGTCGGTGGTCGTCGACGGGAACGACGTCTTCGCGCTGACGCCGGCCGCACGCCGGGAGCTGCGCGGCGGCACGGCCGCGCTCGTGGCACAGAACGCCGGGCAGGCGCTGACCCCCTCGATGCGGGTCGGGCGCCAGATCGCGGAGGCGCTCGAGAGCCACGGCCTCGACGCCGGCGCCGAGCGGGTCCTGGAGCTCGCCAGGCACGTCCGGCTGCCGGACCCGGAGCAGCTGGTCCGGCGCTACCCCCACCAGCTTTCCGGCGGCCAGCAGCAGCGGGTCGCGATAGCCATGGCGATCGCCGCGCGGCCCCGTGTCCTCGTCCTCGACGAGCCGACGACGGCGCTCGACGTCATCACCCAGCACGCGATCCTCCGCCTGATCAAGGGGCTCGCGGACGAGCTCGACATGGCGGTGCTCCTCGTGAGCCACGACCTCGGCGTCGTCTCCGCCATGTCGGACGAGACCGCCGTCATGACGGACGGGCGGATCGTGGAGCAGCAGCCCGCGAGGGACCTCTTCGCCGCGCCCCGGCACGAGTACACGCGCTCGCTGCTGGCGGCGTCGCCCGCACGGCTGCGGCCGGCTGCAGTGGTGAACGAGCCTGTCGCGGACGAGCAGCAGGAGATCGTCGTGCGCGCGGAGAACCTGGTCGTGCGCCACCATCGGTCTCTGGCGCCCGCGGTCAGCGACGTGTCGTTCACGATCGGCGCCCAGGAGACCCTCGCGCTCGTCGGCGAGTCCGGCAGCGGGAAGTCGACGATCGCGGCGGCCCTCGCGGGCCTCGTGCCGGTCGAGTCGGGCCGGCTCGATCTCACGTCCCCGGACGGGGCGTCGGATCTGAGAACGAGCCCTACTAGGGACCTGACCAGGACTGCCACGTCCCGGGACACCCAGACGCTGCGCGCCGTGCAGCTGATGTTCCAGAACGCCGACACCTCGTTGAACCCGCGGCGCAGCATCGGCTCGGCGATAGCACGCCCGCTCAAGCGTTTCGCCGGGCGGCACCCGCGCGCCGGCGTCGGACAGCTGCTCGCCGAGGTCGGCCTGCCGCCGGCATTCGCCTCCCGCCTGCCCGCTCAGCTCTCCGGCGGCCAGCGACAGCGCGTCGGCATCGCCAGGGCGCTCGCGGCCGGACCCCGGCTGATCATCGCCGACGAGATCACGACGGCGCTGGACGTCCGGGTGCAGGCCGAGGTCCTGGAGCTGCTCCGGACGCTCAAGGACGAGCAGCAGCTCAGCTGTCTCCTCATCAGCCACGACCTCGCCGTCGTGCGGAGCGTCGCCGACCGCGTCGCCGTGCTGAACGCCGGCCGGATCGTGGAGATCGGGACGGCCGAGCAGGTGTTCACCGGGCCCAACCATCCCTATACGCGGCAGCTCATCGACGCGACGCTCGAGCCCGGGGCGGAAGGGCTCGACGAAGCGGTCGAGCAGGTCGCGTGGCGGGACGCGGGCGACGGCTGGATCGACGCGGGGGACGGGCATCACATCAGGAGGTGGGAGCAGGGATGACGGAGGGTATCGACGTCACGGATCGCATCGATGTCAGGGAGCGCTTCGACGTCACCGTACGTGACGAGTGGATCGAGATGCCCGACGGCGTCCGGCTGCACGCGAGGATCTGGGCGCCGGTCACGGACAGGACCGTCCCGGCCCTGCTGGAGTACCTGCCGTACCGGCTCGACGACTGGACGGCGCCGCGGGACAGCGAACGTCATCCTTGGTACGCCGCCAGGGGTTACGCGTCGGTCCGGGTCGACATCCGCGGGACGGGGTCGTCGGACGGCTTCTTCGACGACGAGTACTCGCCGCAGGAGCTCGACGACGGCGAGGCCGTGATCGCGTGGCTCGCCGCCCAGCCATGGTGCTCGGGCGCCGTCGGCATGTTCGGCATCTCGTGGGGCGGGTTCAACGCTCTGCAGCTCGCGGCCAGGCGCCCGCCGGCGCTGCGCGCGATCGTCACGGTCTGCTCGACCGACGACAGGTACGACAACGACGTGCACTACATCGGTGGGGCGGTGCTCGGCATCGACATGGCGGCCTGGGGCGCCACGATGTTCGCGTTCAACGCCCGGCCGCCCCGGCCGGAGGTCGTGGGGGAGGAGTGGGTCGAGCGCTGGCGCGAACGGCTGGAGCAGCACCGGCCCATGACGCCGACCTGGCTCGCGCACCAGGAGCGTGACGACTACTGGCGCCACGGCAGCGTCAGCGAGGACTACGACGCCATCGACGCGGCGGTGCTCGCGATCGGCGGGTGGGCAGACCCGTACCGGGACACGGTCTTCCGCCTCGTGGAGCACCTCTCGGCCCCCGCCAGAGGGATCGTCGGGCCGTGGTCGCACCAGTACCCCGACCGCGGTCTCGCACCGGGGCCGGCGATCGGGTTCCTCCAGGAGACGCTGCGCTGGTGGGACCGCTGGCTGCGCGGCGTCGACACGGGCGTCGAGGCGGACCCGGCCCTGCGGGCGTGGATCAACGACAGCGAGCCGCCCGCCCCGTACTACCGGCAGCGCACGGGCCGGTGGGTCGCCGCCGAGGCGTGGCCCTCGAATGCCACGGAGGGGCGTGTCGTCCCGCTCACGGTGCTCACGGGGGGAGAGCGGCCGCGTGCGGTCCGTTCGCCCGCGCACACGGGGATCGACGCCGGCCGGTTCTTCCCGTTCGGCAACCGCGCGGACCTGCCGCCGGACCAGCGGGCGGAGGACGGCCGCTCCGAGTGCTTCGACCTCCCGCTCGACGCCAAGCTGGACGTGCTGGGCAACGTGGAGGTCGAGCTGTCGCTCGCGAGCGATCGGCCTCGGGCGATCGTCGCGGTGCGGCTGTGCGACGTCGCGCCCGACGGCTCGTCCACGCTCGTCACCCGCGGCGTCCTCAACCTCGCCAAGCGGCACGGGCGCGACCGCGACGACCTGATGGCGCCCGGTGCTCCCGAGCGGGTGCTGGTGCGCCTCGTGGCGGCGGGCCACTCGTTTCCCGCGGGCCACCGGCTGCGGGTCGCCGTGTCGACGTCCTACTGGCCGTGGGTGTGGCCGTACCCGGATTCCGCAACGGTCACGATCGACCCGGCCGAGAGCTTCCTGACCCTGCCGGTCTGGACCCGGCAGGACGACGACGGCGTCCGCTTCGAGCCGCCGGAGCAGGCGCCGCGGCTTCCGGTGCGTTCCCTTCCTGCCTCGTCCCACCGCCCCGAGCGCCGCGTGCTCCACGACGTCGCGGAGGGCGAGTGGACGCTGGAGGTCGATCCCGGCTACGGGGGCTCCCGCGAGTATCCCGACGGGCTGGTCTTCGAGGAGGACAGCCGGGAGCTGTACCGCATCGCCGATGGTGACCCGCTGTCGGCGTCCGCGGAGTCGCGCTGGACCATCACGTTGCGGAAGGCGCTCTGGCGTGCGCGACTGGAGACGGTCTCGCGGGTGACCGCGACACGGGATGCCTTCCGGGTCGAGAACACCGTGCGAGCGTGGGCGCGTACCGGCGGGCCCGAGGAGGCCGAGGCGCTCGTCGCCGAGCACACCTTCGACGAGGCCGTTCCGCGGACCTCCGCATGAGCGCCGGCCGAACGTCGCGGCAGCGGCCCGAGGTGCGCCGCGCGATGATCGTCGACGCGGCCCGCCAGGTGCTCGTGCGCGACGGCGTGGCCGCCACCGGGCTGCGTGACATCGCCGCGGCCGCCGACGTCTCGGTCGGCACCGTGACCTACCACTTCGCGAGCGTCACCGAGATCCTCAACGAGGTGGTGGCGCGCGAGACCGAACGCTTCTACACGTCGATCATCGAGCGGGCCGACGCGGAGCCCGACGTCGTCGCGGCGGTGCGGTCGCTCATCGCGCCGTTGTTCGACCCGACCCCCGAGATGCACGACCACTGGCGGCTCTGGTCCGACTACTGGACCACGACGGCGCATCGCCCCACGCTGTCGGACGACTACCTCGCCCGGATCCGCATCTGGGAGGCGTGCATGGCGAGAACCATCCGCAGGGGCGTGGAGTCCGGGGTATTCAGGCCGGTCGATCCCGCGGAGACCGCACTCAAGCTCGCGGCTTACAGCGACGGCATAGCGACGCAGCTCGCGCAGAAGGCGCCCGGTCTCGACGAGGGGCGGGGACTGCGCTGGATGTGGACGTTCCTCGACCACGAGCTGGCGGGAGGCGGCGCGCTGTTCGCCGTATGAGGTGTGCTTCTGCTACGGGTCGGCGGGTGGCCAGGCCGGCCATGCGGCACAGCTCCACCTGGCGCCGTCCCACTCGACGAGGAAGGGCTCGGCGTGGGGTAACGGCGCTCCCCAGACGGACGAGCCGAGCGCGCAGAGCTCGCTCAGCGCGACGGTGAGGCCGGCGACGTGGCCGACGACGGCGACGGTCTCGCCCGGGTGTCGCTGGGCGATGCGTTGCAAGGCCTTTGTCGTCCGGGCCAGGACCTCGTGCCCCGTCTCGCCGTCCGCGACCTGCTCGTTGAGCTCACGCTCGACGACCCACGAGCGGAGCACCTCGGCGGTTCGCCGTCGGACGGCTGGATCACCGCTGCCCTCGTGTCGCCCGATGCCGACCTCGACCAGGTCCGGCACGGATTCGATCTGGACGCCGGGCGCGGCGGCGAGGAGGCCTGCGGTCTGAAGAGCCCGCAGGGCGGTGCTGGAGTAGACGCGCCGGATCGGTTCGCGGGCCAGGACCCGGGCAGCCCCGATGGCTTGCTGGCGCCCGTGCTCGGTGAGGGCTGCGTTCGGTAGGGCGCCGGCGAGTGCGGCGGTGACGTTCTCCGACTCGCCGTGCCGCAGGCACCAGATTCGAACCGGGGCGTCCATGTCGTCACGGGTGATCACGTTTCTTCGCCGCCTGGTTGCAGAAGAACTCTCGCGCATGCCGTCGTCGTCCTGCCGTGGGCCGTCGCCGCCAGGTCGTTCTGAATAGTGTGCCAAGCGGTCGAGTGAGTGTGCCAGGACTTGTAGGAGGTCGACGTGAGTCGTTGACCTCTGAGGGATCGCCGAGGGCGGTCTCGACTAGCCCTGAAGAGTTATCCACAGATTTCAAATAGGCCATGCAGATCGCACGAACGTTCGAGACAATGGAGGCAGCAAGGAACAATGATCTAGACAGACGACGGGCGGGGGTGGGGACCGGTGGAGCAGTCGACGAACAACACGACGCCTGGTGGCCTGCCCCCGGCGGCGTCGATCGAGGAGGCGGTGGCCCGGATCAAGGCCGCGGTCGGCGACCTGGCCGACCTGACCGGTCCGGAGGTGCTGGACGGGTGGGACGCGCCGAGCATCGGCCGCCTGATCGAGGCCCACACCCACATCCGCGGCCTGACCGGCCAGCTGGACGGTGTCCGGTACACCCTGCTGCCCCGGATCGAGGCCGAGGGCTCGTGGCGTTCGGGTGGGATGGCGCGCGCGTTCACGACGTGGCTGCGGCTGCGTGAGGGCGTGTCGTCGAGCACGGCGGACAAGGACCTGAAGATGGCGCGCCGCCTGGCCACCGCACTCCCGCTGACCCGCCAGCGGCTGGTGTCGGGTGACCTGGGCGTGGACCACGCCAGGGTGATGGTCGACGTCGCACCCACCAGCGAGACCCGTACCGACGCGTTGGGGTGGCTGATCGATACCCGCACGGGTGACAGGACGACCCCGGAACAGTTTGTGCAGACCGTCGCCGTGGACTTCCCCGACCCGGTCGAGGACCCGGACGGTGAGCGCACTCGTGAGCTGATCACCGCCGTGTTGGAGGGTGCGGTCGCGGTCGGGACCCTGGCCACCGGGGAAGGCGTCGTCCTGCACGAGGCGCCTGTGCTCAATGTGGAGCAGTTCCGCAAGGTGGCGAAAGCGTTCGCGTCGGTGACCGACCCGGACACCGACGAGGCGGATGATGACAAGGCCGCGGCCGGGGAGTTCCTGGACCTGTCCAAGACGTTCGGCGGCTACCATCTGGAAGGGTTCCTCACCGACGAGCACGGCCTGCTGGTGCAGACCGCGATCACCGCCGTCATGGGCGCACCCGCTGCTGAGGACACCCGGACACCCGCGCAGCGTCGTGCGCAGGGCCTGGCGGACGTAGCCCGGGTGGTGCTGGACACGAACCAGGCCTCCCCCGGGGCAGCGATCGCGCCGCACCTGAATGTGACGGTGTCCTGGAAGGAGCTGGTCACCCAGGTCACCCGCACCCGCGAAGGCCTGTGCCTCTCGTGCGGGCACACCGCGCTCGCACGCGGGACTCCCGCAGGTGCAGCAGCCGCGGGCGGAGGCACGACAGGCACCGCGAGCACCGCGAGCACGATGGCGGGCTGGGGCGTGGCCGGCTGGGGCACGGCAGGCGCACCATCACTGTCCGGGCTGCTGGACTGCGGTGGCCCGGTGTTCACCGAGACCGGCAGCCGGGTCCCACGGGCACTGCTGCGCCGCCTGGCGTGTGACAGCCGGATCACCAGGGTCGTGTTCGGCCCGGACGGCGCGGTGCTGGACGTCGGGCGCGCCCAGCGCACCGTGACCGGGCAGATGCGCCGCGCGGTGATCGCGCGGGACCAGCATTGTGTCTATCCCGGGTGTGATCAGCCGCCATCACGGTGCGAGGTCCACCACGCCGTCCAGCACTGGGCCGACGGCGGAAACACGTCCGTGGCCAACAGCGCCCTGCTGTGCTGGCACCACCATGCCCTGGTCGACGCCAAGGGCATCAGCATGCACTGGGCCGGCAAGCCCACCACCGACAGCACTGGGGCGAGCACCCTGGTGGAGACCGGGTGGGTGTTCACCGACGCCCACGGGCATCGCATCCGCCTACCCGACGCCATCGACACCATCGACACCATCGACGCCCCACCTCCGCCCACCGAACCGACCGCGGAGCCACCGGCCGCGGAAGCCGCCTGAACGAACGGACCGCCGGACCCGCCGGGCTGGCCGGGTCAACTGGCCGTCAGGGCCCGGCCCGGCCCGACCAGCCCGGCAGATCGACATGCCCGACGAACCGCCAGCCCGTCGAGTACCCGAGCCCGCACCGCGAGGCGCCGCTTCGTGGCGCGCGGCTCAGGACCGGGTACAGACTTCCGGTGAGCCAACCGCCGTCGGGAGACAAACCTCATGACGATCACGCATCCGCCGACCCCAGGTGCCGCCCTGTGGCTCTACGCGCATCCTCGTCGCCAGTCCCTGAACCATCGCCTCTTCCGCGAGGGCGTGGAGGCGCTGTCTGCGGGCTACGACGTGACGACGTCCGACCTGCACGCGCAGGGCTTCGATCCCGTCCTGAGCGACCGCGACCTCGGCGATCTCGCGGGCGAGGCAGGGAATCTCTCCGAGCTGCTGGGCGAGGCGTACGCCCGGGGGCGGCTGCCCGCCGACGTGCGCGAGGAGCAGGCCAAGGTCGCGGCGGCAGAGCTGCTAGTCGTGCAGTTCCCCCTGTGGTGGTACGGCCCGCCGGCGATCCTGAAGGGCTGGTTCGACCGGGTCCTCACCAATGGGTTCGCCTACGGTGACCTCGATCCGGAGCGCGGCATTCCGCGGCGCTACGGGGACGGCGGTCTGGTCGGGCGCAAGGCGCTCGTCGTGGTGACCGTGGGGGAGGACCCGCGCTCGATCGGCCGGCGCGGCATCAGCGGCGACCTGGAGTCCCTGCTGTTCCCGGTCACGCACGGCGTGCTCTGGTACGTGGGCATCGAGACGCTCGACCTGCATGTCGTCTACGACGCCGACGACCTGGATCGCGCGGCTGCGGATCGGGAGATCGAGCGACTGCGGGTGCGGCTGCGCGCCGTCGACGTCGAGCGGCCCCGACGGTTTCGGCGGTTGCGCGACGGCGACTACCAGGGCACCCGAGCCCTGCGCGCGGACATCCTGCCCGGCCGGACCGATCTGGGAATCCACATCGCCGATCGCGCCGTGCCTGACCTTGATTCAACAGGCTCGGGAGAGCCGTAATCAGGCGATCTGTGGACGCTGCTGGCCTGCTGAACGTGCGTCAGCTCGCCGCAACCGCCGCGGCGGAGGCGTTCACCTCCCGGCCATAGGCAGGTCACGCGCACCTCGTAACCTCGCGGCCGCACCGCATTCCGAGCCGGGGGAGCCAAAGATGTCATCAGCACGCATTCGCCGAGGTCTGATCGCGACCATGGGCATCGGCGGTGTCCTCGCCGCTCTCGTGACGGCCCCGCTCGCTTTCGCGGCCGAGCCCGCCCTCAGCCCGGACAGCGCCGGCACGGCCAACGCCAGCAAGACCAACGCCGGCAAGGGCGCGCGCCCCGCGAAGCCGAAGCCCGAGGTCGACGGCGTGAGCGAGCTCAACGTGCTCGCCTTCAACGTGTGGCACGGCGGCACGCAGATCGACAACGGCGCGCGGGAGATCGCGGACATCATCCGACAGACCGACGCCGACGTGACGTTCCTGCCCGAGCAGGGTGACGCACCGAAGCGGGTCGCCAGGCTGCTCGGGTACGACCACCTCACCGCCACCGACACGGGCATCGTCTCGCGCTACCCGATCCTCGAGACCAGCACCGTCGACGACTGGTGGTCGAAGGCGGTGCTCGACGTCAACGGGACCGAGGTCGTGGCCTACGGCGGGCACCTCGAGTACCGCTGGTACGCCACCTACCTGCCGCGCGGCTACGGCGGCGAGATCCACGGCGACTGGCCGGACGGCTGGGACACCTGGAACAAGCTGGACGCGCCGGTCACCGACGTCGACGCGATCCTGGAGGCGAACCGGCAGTCGGGCCGCCCGGCGACCGCCGCGGCGCTGGTCGAGGACGTAGCGGCCGAGCGCGCGGCGGGCCGTATCGCCGTCGTGGGCGGCGACTTCAACGAGCCCTCGGTGCAGGACTGGACCGAGGCGACCGCCGACCTGCAGGACCACAACGGCGTCGTCATCCCGTGGCAGACGACGCAGACGCTGCTCGACGGCGGGCTGGTCGACGCCTTCCGCGAGGTCTACCCCGACCCGGTCGCGAACCCTGGCATCACGTGGCCGTCCGACAACGAGCTCTTCCCGACGTCGGACCTGACCTGGGCACCCGAGGCCGACGAGCGCGACCGCATCGACTACGTCTTCGTCACGACCGACCAGCGCGTCTCGATCGACGACGCCGCCGTGGTCGGCCCGCAGTCGACGATCGTGCGCAACGAGCGCATCGACGACGACAGCGCCGACGTGATCCTGACGCCGGACGCCGTCTGGCCGTCTGACCACAAGGCCGTGCTGGCTTCGGTCAGCATCTGCGACGACGGCTGCGGGCCGACGCGCTGATCGCGCTGATCGCTGTCGCGGACGCTCGTGCCGTGACGGTCTACCGGTGGGCCGCGACGGCGCCGCGTATCGCCTTGAGCGTCGCGTCGTCGACGGCTGGAAGTGCCATGCGGGAAGCCCACGGTGCGCCGTCGCGTGCGGACATGGCGGCCTTGAGCCGCGCGACCGTGGAACCGGCGAGCGGGACGATCTCCTCGACCACGGCCTGGATGGCATCGGACTCGGGGCTCCCGGCGTCGAGCGCCCGGGCGAGCGCGGCGAACGTCTCGGGGAACGCGCTCGACAGGCCCGAGACGACGCCGCTCCCTCCCGATGCGAGCACGGCCGGGAGCGTCGAGTCGTCGCCCGAGTAGAGCTCGTGGCCGGGGCCGAGCACCGCGGCGTACTCGGGCAGCCGCGCGGCTGCCCCACCCGACAGCTTCACGCCGACCATCCCGGGCAGCGCGAGGACCCGCGCGAGCGTCGCAGGGGAGACGTCCATCCCGGTCCGCTCCGGGAAGATGTAGGCGTAGACCTCGGCCTGCGGATGCGCCTCGGTGAGAGCCCGGAAGAACTGGACGACGCCGTCGTCGTCGGTCGGCAGGTAGTACGGGCTGAGGAGGGCGAAGCGACGGATCCCGATGGCCGCCACGGCATCGGCGAGACGTAGCACCTGACGCGTGCTCCCGTGTCCCAGGTGTGCGATGACGCGCTCCGCGCCCAGCAGGTCCGCGGCGCGCCGGAACAGCTCGACGCGCTCGTCGTCGTCGAGCGCGGGGAACTCGCCGGTCGTCCCGGCGACCAGGGCACCGCCCACGTGCGGTGCGAGCGTGGCGAGCGCGGCGTCGTAGGTGGCCAGGTCGAGCGACCCGTCGAGCGTGAACGGGACGGGGACGGCGCTGATGATGCGAGCGGGCATGGTGCTCCTTTGCTGTGGGAGAGGCACGGCCGAGGACATGAGGGCCTCGAACAGGACGACGGCCTCCACTATTCCTCGACGTTGCCCGGTGTGAAACTGGGCTGCTCTCGAACACCGGCCGGTCCTGATCGCACCGGTACAAGGGCCTGCACCTTGCCGCGCACGACGCCGACTTCCAGGCGGGTGCCGGGCCGAAGGTCGTCGGGCCACTGCTCGCGCTCGTCATGGCGGTGGCGGAACGGGCCACGGCGCTCGACGACCTGGACGGTGACGGCGTGCCGGAGCTGAGCGGAGAATCGCTGACCGCTCGACGTAACGCCGCTGATCATCGGGATTCACCCGGGCTTCGGGCCGCGGCCATCGGGACGCCTCCCAGCCCGGCTAGAACGGGTCGCATGAACCCTGGCCCTGCATTGAGCGGTCCTGAACTGAATGGTCTTGAACTGAACCGGCGCGCCCTGCTCGGCGCCACCGGCCTCGCCGCCGCCGGGCTGCTCCTGCCGGCCGCACCGGCTTCCGCAGCACCCGCATCCGCAGCACCCGCATCCGCAGCACCCACATCTGCAGCACGCGCCTTCGCGAGGGCCGGCCGCCCGGTGCTCACCCACGGCGTGCAGCTCGGCGACCCGCGCTCGGACGGGGCCGTGGTATGGACCCGGGCCGACCGCCCGTCGCGGATGTTCATCGAGATCTCCCGTGACCCCGACTTCCGGCGCACGGTGCGGATCCGCGGCCCGCTGCTCACCCCCGAGACCGACGGCACCGGCGAGGTGCGGCTGGCCGGCCTCCCGGCGGGGCAGGAGATCCACTACCGCGTGGTCGCGCAGGACCTGGACGGCCGGGCCGACAGCCAGGCGCTCACCGGGCAGTTCCGGACCGTGCCGCGGGACCGCAGGGACGTGCGGTTCGTGTGGTCAGGGGACGTCGTCGGCCAGGGGTGGGGCATCAACCCCGACATCGGCGGCATGACGATCTACGACGCGATGGCCGCCCGCAACCCGGACTTCTTCCTGCACAGCGGCGACACCGTGTACGCGGACGGGCCCCTCGAGGAGTCGGTGACGCTGCCCGACGGGCGGGTGTGGCGCAACGTCGTCACCCCGGAGAAGTCCAAGGTCGCCGAGACGCTGGCCGAGTACCGCGGGCAGTTCGCGTACAACCTGCTCGACGAGAACGTGCGGCGTTTCGCCGCGAAGGTGCCGCAGCTCGTGCAGTGGGATGACCACGAGGTGACGAACAACTGGTACCCCGGTGAGATCCTGAACGACGATCGCTACACCGAGCAGCGCGTCGACGTCCTCGCCGCCCGGGCGTACCAGGCCTTCCACGAGTGGCAGCCCGTACGCAGGCAGGACGCTGTCGACGGTCGCGTGTACCGCAGAGTGTCGCACGGCCCGCTGCTCGACGTCTTCGTGATCGACATGCGCAGCTACCGGGATGCGAACTCGACCGGCACCACGCCGGAGCGGATCCTCGGCGCCCGCCAGGCGCGCTGGCTGGTGGAGTCGCTGGACCGCTCCCGCGCGACCTGGAAGGTCATCGCCTCGGACATGCCGATCGGCATCACCGTGCCCGACGGCGACAAGATCGAGGGCGTCGCCAACGGCCTGCCCGGCGTGCCCAACGGCCGCGAGGCGGAGCTGGCATGGGTGCTGCAGGAGATCAGCCGGCGGCGTGTGCGCAACACCGTCTGGCTGACCGCCGACGTGCACTACTCCGCCGCCATCCACTACTCACCCGAACGAGCCGCGTTCGACGGCTTCGACCCGTTCTGGGAGTTCGTCTCCGGCCCGCTGCACGCCGGCGCGTTCGGCCCGAACACCCTCGACCCGACGTTCGGTCCGCAGCAGGCGTTCGTCAGCTCCCCGCCGCGCGCCAACACGTCACCGCTGGAGGGCTTCCAGCACTTCGGCGAGGTGAACGTCGACGGCGCCACGAGGCAGCTCCGAGTCGACCTGCGCGACCAGGCCGGTCGGTCGCTGTGGGCCACCACTCTGGACCCGAGCCGCTGACCCGACCTGCCCGACGTGATCCGCCCGACGTGATCCGCCCGACGTGATTCGCCCGACGTGATTCGCCCGACCGGTGAATGTCGAGAACTCGTTCGTGGTTCCGTCCCTGGGTTGAACGCGGCCGCACGGGCCGTACCGAACCAGAGGGACCACGAACATGCGAAAGCTCATCGTTCAGCAGTGGGTGACCGTCGACAATATCGCCGCGGAGGAGGACGGGGGACTCAGCTACGTGTCGGCCGAACCCTTCGCCGAGAACGACAGGAGTGCGTTCAAGGCGAACATGATGGGGTTCATGGACTCGATCGACACCTTGATCCTCGGCGCGAACACCTACGCCCAGTCCAAGGACTACTGGCCGTACGCGGAGGAGCAGGGCGAGTACGGCGAGAAGCTCAACAACCTCACCAAGTTCGTCGCCTCGTCGAAGCTGGACGACGCCCCGTGGGGCGCCTTTCCCGCCGCGACCGTGACACGCGACGCGGTGGCGACCGTCCGGGAGCTCAAGGAGCACAGCGGCAGGGACATCTGGCTGTGGGGAAGCCTGACGCTCATGTACGCACTGCTGGACGCCGGTGTCGTCGACGAGGTCCGGTTGCTGGTCAGCCCCGCGTCGCGCGGCAAGGGAACACGCGTCTTCAAGGACTCGCAAGACCTGAAGCTGGTGGAGGCGACCGCGTCCGAGAACGGCGTGGTGCTGCTCCACTACGAGATCAAGAGGTAGGCGGTAGCAGCGGCCGGCGGGCATCGGGGTGCCCAGCCGTCGTGCACCAGAGTGTGCGCGACGGCCGGCGACTCCGTCAGGTCTTGCTGCTCCGTCAGGTCTTGTTCCGGTAGATCCGCATCGCGATCGGGCCCAGCACCGCCGTCAGGACCACGGACGCGATCAGGACCCAGACGATCTCGGTGGTGTCCGGGCTGCCCGCCATGAGGCTGCGCTCCGCGGTGACCAGGTGGCTCACCGGGTTGACCTCCACGAACGCGCGCAGGCCGGACGGCATGGTCGCCGGGTCCACGAAGACGTTCGAGGCGAACGTGAGCGGCATGAGTACCATCATCGACACCCCCATCACGGCGTTGGGCGAGCGCACCAGCAGCCCGAGGATGATGAAGGTCCAGCTCAGCGCGAACGCGAACACCAGCAGGAGCAGCACCCCGAGCAGCACGCCCAGGAATCCGCCGTCGGGCCGGAACCCCAGCACGAGCCCCAGGCCGATGGTGATGACCGAGGCGATCGTGTAGCGCACCGTGTCGCCCAGCAGCGCGCCCACCACGGGTGACGGCCGCCAGATCGGCAGCGAACGGAACCTGTCGAACACACCCTTGGAGATGTCGGTGTTGAGCGTGTAGCCGGTGTAGATCGTCACGAACAGGATGGTCTGCACGAGGATGCCGGGCAGCAGAAACTGGATGTACGCCTGTGTGGAGCCGGCCAGCGCGCCCCCGAACAGGTACGTGAACATCAGCGTGAAGATGATGGGGGAGACCAGCACGTCGAACAGCTGCTCGGGCACGTGCTTGATCTTCAGCAGCGCCCGCCAGCCGAACGTCAGCGTGGTCGACAGGGGCGACGGCCGCGAGGGTGGCTCGGTGAGGGCGACGGCCTCGCGCAGGGTGGTGGTCATCGGGACGCCTCCGTCGTCTCAGTACTGGTCGCGGAACGGGCCGAGCCCGCGGGAACGCCGTCGCCGCCCGGCTCCTCGTCGGGCAAGGGCTGGCCGGTGAGGGCGAGGAACACCTCGTCCAGGCTCGGCTGGCCCAGGGTGAACTCGGGAACGCTGATCCCGGCCTCGGTCAGGGCGGGCAGCAGGCCGGGCACGGCGTCGGCGCCGGTGTCGGGCACGCGGGCGGCGATCGCGTGCGGGTCGGAGTCGAAGGTGACCTCGGCGCCGAGCACGCGCTCGGTGATCTCGGCCGCCCGGGCGCGGTCGGCCACCTCGGCGACGCGCAGGTGCACGGCCCCCTCGCCGACCGAGCGCTTGAGCTCGCTGGGCGTCCCCTCGGCGATGGTGCGCCCGTGGTCGACGACGGCGATGCGGTCCGCGAGCTGATCCGCCTCGTCGAGGTACTGGGTGGTGAGCAGCACGGTGGCGCCGTCGTCCACGAGCACGCGGACGATGTCCCAGACCTGGTTGCGGCTGCGGGGGTCCAGGCCGGTGGTCGGCTCGTCCAGGAACAGGACCCGCGGGGCGAGCACGAGCGACGCGGCGAGGTCGATGCGCCGGTGCATGCCGCCGGAGTAGGTCTTGACCTGCCGGGACCCGGCGTCGGCCAGGTCGAACGCCTCCAGCAGGCCCTGGACGCGCCGCCGTGCGGCGGCCGGCGCGAAACCGTACAGCCGGGCGAGCATGAGCAGGTTCTCGGTGCCGGTCAGGTCCTCGTCCACCGAGGCGTACTGCCCGGTGAGGCCGACGGCGGAGCGGACGGCGTCGGCGTCGCGCACGACGTCGTGACCCAGCACGCTGGCGGTTCCGGCGTCGGGCCGCAGCAGGGTGGCGAGCATGCGGACCACGGTGGTCTTGCCGGCGCCGTTGGGGCCCAGCAGGCCGAAGACGCTGCCCTCGGTGATCGAGAGGTCGATACCGTCGACAGCCTTGGTGACGGACTTACGGGTGGTGAAATGCCGGACGAGGCCTCGCGCCTCGACGGCGAGCGAGTCGGACATGTGATCCCTCCAAGATGCCACTGTGGCACCGCGGGACCCGACCCTCAATCCGATTCGCTCGCCGCCGAAGCGATTTCGCCCGGGTCAGTCGGTGACCTCGAAGGTCAGCGTCTCCGTGAAGGTGCGGCCGTGCACGTCCGTGGCGGTGACCTCGGCCGTGTGCGAGCCGGTCGCGAGGTCGGCCGGCAGCTCGAGGCGCCACAGGTGCATGGAGCGCTCGGCGATGCTGCCGCCGTGCACCAGCTGCTGCTGCGCGGCGACGGGGTCGGACCACTCGGCGCCGACCTTCGGCGCCTCGCCCTGCATCGGCTGCGTGCGGACGGCCTCGACGGGTTCGCCGCCGTCGAGCGTCGCCGTGACGGTGGAGCCCGTGCTGCCCATCCAGAAGTTGGTGGTCAGCCAGGTGGTGCCGGCCAGATCGGCCTGCGAGACGACGAGCGGGTCGGTGAACTCCGGTGCCTCGCCGGCGTCGGCGCGGTGGGCGGCGAACCACTCGCGATAGCGGGGCGTGTTCACGCCCAGCGCCATCTGGTGCGTGTCCGGCTCGCCGCGCACGGTGAACCGCTCCTCGACGCTGGTGCCCGCGATGTCGAGGGTCAGGAC
Organism: Promicromonospora panici; assembly: GCF_900608595.1. Classification (GTDB taxonomy): domain Bacteria; phylum Actinomycetota; class Actinomycetes; order Actinomycetales; family Cellulomonadaceae; genus Promicromonospora; species Promicromonospora panici. The sequence goes on from NZ_UWYY01000015.1 coordinate 141,839, forward strand.
GCCGGGCTGGCCGCCGTCCCGCTGCAGCGCCGCCGGATAGCCCTCGGGCAGCAGGACGCCCGAGTACCAGTCGCCGGAGATCGCGCCCGCCGTGATGTGCGGGAAGGGCAGCTCGTCGACGCCCATGACGTCCGACCAGCCCTGCAGGCTGTCGCCGGCCCGCAGGTTCTCCAGGCTGTGCGTGTGACCGCCCAGGGCGATCGCCTCCCGGCCCTTCAGGAGCTCGTAGACCTCCTTGACCTGAGCGACCTGGTGCTTGGTGCTGTCCTGGTCGGCGTAGTCAAGGAGCGGGATGTGGGCCGCGATGACGATCAGCCGGTCCTTCGGCACCCGCGCGAGGTCGTTGCGCAGCCACTCGAGCTGGCGCTCGTCGAGCGAGCCCGTGTACGAGTCGCCCACGGGGTACTCGACGGTGTTCAGCGTGACGACGTGGGCCCGGCCCACGTCGTAGGAGTAGTACTCGGGGCCGAGCTTCGCCCGGTACGTGTCGAAGGTGTGCTCGCTGCTCGTGGCGTCGAAGTCCAGGTCGTGGTTGCCGGGCAGGAACCGCGCCGGCCCGTTGAGCATGCCCGTGAGCTCGCGGATCTCGGAGTACAGGGACAGGTCGTCGCCCACGACGTCGCCGATGAACAGGGCGCCGCAGCCCGTGTAGTCGGTGCGTGCGGCGAGGTCGGTGAACGCCCCCTTCCGGGCGTACTCCACCTCGTCCCGGTCGTACGGCTGGATGTCGCCGCCGATGAGGCAGTGCTGCTCGGCCGACCCGGTGAGACGGCTCGTGGCGAGCGGGAAGTTGACCTCGTCCGGGAGCGGGCCGGTCGGCTCGAGCCCGCCGTAGCGCAGCTCGGGGGAGCCCTCGGGCAGGTGGTGGTAGTAGAACTGGGCGACGTTGTCGTCGTCGACCGGCACCTGGAAGCCGCTCGGCTGGGTGACGGAGACCGTCATGTTGTCGAACGCCGGCAGCTCGTAGCGGCCGCGGTGGTCCGTCGTCGTGACGTCGCGGCCGTTCGAGACGGTGACCCCGCGCAGCCCGCGCTCGTCGCGGTCCTGCCGGGAGTCCTCGTCGCGGTCGACGAAGACGACGCCGTCGATGGTCTCCTGGTCCTCGTCCGGTCCGGCGACCACGTCGACGGCGCCCCGGTAGGCCGACTCGGCCCACGAACCGGTGCTCTGGCCGGCACCCGGAGCGGCGGTGGCGGACGGCAGCAGCGCGCCCGTGAGGGCGAGCGCGAGCCCTCCTCCGGTCAGGCCGAGGGTCCGGACCCAGCGGGCGGTCGATCGGTTGGCAGTCGATTTCACAGAATTCTCCTGTCCTGATCGCGGGCCGACCGTCTGGCCGGCCCGCCATCACGCTGCCGTCCGATCGTGAACCCGGGCTGTCCGGCTCCTCACGACGCGGCAAATCTCACCCGACGGTCAGTAGATGCCCAGAGCACCAACACCGGCCACGAGCGGGCGATCAGCCGGTCGGATCAGGCTCTGGGCGCGTCCTCGTCCGAGGTGACCAGGGCGCGCCGCAGCACGAGGAAGTCGTTGACCCCGAAGAGGCGTACGAAGGGAAGCTGCCCCGCCGGCACGTACGGCAGCGTCTCGTCCCGCCCGACGATCTGCCCGGCCGCCACCTGGTACGTCCGGCCGCCGCTCACGAGCTCCGCGGCGCCCGCCGCACGGATGTTTCGCAGCCAGTCCGTGTCAGTGCCGTACGACATGATGGCGAGGAAGTCGTCGCCCATGGGCAGCACCCCGAGCGGCGTCGCGTACGGCGTGCCGGAGCGTCGTCCGACGTGCCGGATCACGGCGAGCCTCGATCCGGGCTCGCCCGCGTGCCGCAGCATGCGGGGGTTGTTGAACCGCCGGTTGAACTGTCGGACGGCGGCGAGCGCCCGCGGGTTCTTGGTGCGCATGACCGTGACGAGCGTCAGGAACAGGCCCAGCACCAGCACGAGCAGGCCGACGGCCACCCAGATCCACACAGCTGTTCTCTCCCTCGTGACGGCTCCGGTTGCGGGGTACCCCGCTGCGGGGTGAACCTACCGCACGTTTGCTATAGCGTTGGTACGGAAACCCGCGTCGGCTGCTCGAGGCTCGCGGAGCGATTCTGTGAGGGGAGACCCGCGTGGTCGAGACGACCGGCCTCCAGCCGTTGCCCCGGGCGGGGTCGCTGGCCGAGCATGCCTACAGCGCCATCCGCAAGAGCATCGCCGACGGGGAGCTCGCCCCTGGCGCCCAGGTCACGGAGCGCAAGCTCGCCGCCGATCTCGGCGTGAGCCCGACGCCGGTGCGGGAGGCGCTGCGGAAGCTCGAGCACGAAGGGCTTGTGGAGCGCAGCGACTCCCGCCGGCTGCGCATCGCGGCTCAGCCCGGGGAGACGCTCGAGGAGCTCATGGAGATCGAGGTCCTGCTCCGGGCGGCGGAGGCTCGGCTGGCCGCCCGGAAGATCGATGACGAGGGTCTCGCCCGGCTGCAGGAGCTCCTGGAGAAGGCCGAGGGCGGCCTGGAGACCGAGGGGGCGTACGAGCTGATGACCCTGGCGCGCGCCTTCGATTCGGTGGTCGCGGATGCCGCCGCGAACCCACCGCTGCGCCGCATGATCGAGAGCTTCGCGATCCTGGGTGGGGACGAGCGGATCCGCACCGTCGAGCAGGACGTGGCCGACGTCGAGTGGACGCGCGGGCGGATCGAGGACCACATCGCGATCTACGGCGCCCTGCGCGACCACGACGAGGAACGCGCGGAGACCCTGATGCGGCGGCACGCGCGGTCCGCGATGGGGCGCCTTCAGGACACGTGATCAGGACGCCGCACGGCCGTCGGTCCGTAGCGCCGGGTCGGCGGCCGTCAGCAGCAGGGCGGCTGCCGCGAGGCCGGTGATGATCCAGCCGACGAGGTGCAGGTCGGCGTCCGTCGCGCCCGACCCGAACAGCGGCCCGATCACACCCGAGGCGGCGATCGCGCCGAGCTGGACGGCCGTGCGGGACATCCCGGCCGACACGCCCGTCTGCCGGGGCGGCGCCTGGGCGTACAGCGCCACCTGGTTGGAGACCGCCGCGAGTCCCTGGGACGGCCCGAACAGCGCGATCGCGACCAGGATCACCCAGGTGGGGGAGTCGGCGGCGAGGAACGTGAGGAGCAGGCCGCCGACGGCCGGGATCACCGCGGCGAGCATGAGCGGCACGCGCAGTCCCCGGCCGCGGGAGACGAGGACGGCGGCGACTCCGGCGAGCAGCACCGCGGGCAGCTGCATCCATCCGGCCGCGCCCGCGCCGTAGCCCGCCGCGGACTGCAGCCACTGGGTCATGCCGTAGATGACGAGGTAGACGCACGTGTGGACCAGGAACAGGCGCGCGTACGTCCGTAGGAGCGCCGGCCGCGCCGCGAGCATGCGGACGTCGATGAACGGCTGGTCGCGGCGGCGCTCCCAGACCACGAGCGCCGCGGTCGCGACGACGGTCACGGCGGGCAGCCAGTACTGGCCGGGCCACAGGCCGAGGACGAACACGAGCACGGACGCGATCGCGACCGCGAACAGCACCAGCCCGGCGACGTCGAGACGCGGCCGCCGCTCGCCGTCGGCATCGTCGTCGGGCCGGATCGTCGCGGGCCGCGGCCGGTCGCCGGGGAGCCACAGCAGCGCCAGCACGATCGCGGCGAGGCCGTACGGCGTGTTCGCGACGAAGATCGACTGCCAGCCGAAGTGCGTGACCAGGACGCCGCCGAGCACCGGGCCGATCGCGGCGCTCGTGAGGCTCGAGACCGACAGCGCCGAGAACAGCCCGCGCGGTGGTTCGCGACGAGTGCGCGCCGCCTGGGCGCGGATCGACGCCATCGCGGCGGGATAGGCCGACGACGTGCCGATCCCGACGACGATCCGGGCCGCGAGCGCCGCGCCGAACGTGGGCGCGAACAGCGGGACGAGGCCGGCGAGCGCGGCGACCGCCATCCCGGTGACGTAGATCCGCCGCGGGCCGTAGAGGTCGACGAGCCTGCCCAGGACGGGCTGCGCGATCGCGCTGGCGAGGTAGAGCCCGGCGACGAGCAGGATCACCTGGGCCGCGGAGGCGCCCGTCGCCTCGGCGATCGGGACCAGGGCGACCGAGATCATCGTGGTGTTGATCGAGTTCAGCGCCGGCCCGAGCACGAGGGGCAGGGCGAAGCGGGCCCCGAACCCGTCGGCCGGGCGTGCGGTCATGCGCCCCGGTTCGCGGACGGCGCCTGGGGCGGGGGCGGGGCGCCGTAGCTGCGCAGGCGCCGGTAGCCGTCGAGGGTGAAGTCCGGTCCGTTGAGATAGGCGAGGTCGCGGGCTTCGCTCTCGCGCACGTTCCGGACGGCGCCGGGCAGGTCGGGCAGCGCGTCCCACGGCACCACGACTATGCCGTTCTCGTCGCCGTGGAGGACGTCCCCGGTGGAGATGCGCTCGCCGTCGAGCGCGACGGGGTCGCCGACGTGCGAGAGCTCGAAGTTGGCGTGGGAGGCGACCGTGTACCGGGAGAAGTAGTGGAAGCCGTTGGCGCGCACCTCGGCGACGTCGCGGAACGCGCCGTCGGTCACCATGCCGACGGCGCCGAGCCGCCGGGCGAGCGTGGTCATGATCTCCCCGGCGTACGCGACGCGGCTGGGCGTCGTGCTGGCGTCCTTCATGACGATGACGACGGGCCCCTCCATCTGTTCGAGCTGCGACCACAGCTCCCAGTAGCCGTCCTGGCGGGCGGGGCGGCCGACGGCGTCGGAGCACGTGACCGTGAGCGCCCGCCCGACCATCGGGCCGAGCTCCGGGAAGTTGCACCGGACCCGGCCGCCGACGTAGCCGGAGCCGCGGTCGCGCAGGTCGATGCGTTCGATGGCGTTGGCGAGGGTGGGGCTGTCCTCCGCGGTGAGGAAGTCCAGCTCGGGCTGGGTCAGTGAGCGCCGGTCCGTCATGGGATTATGCTATAGCAAATAGCGCAGACAAGGGAGTCTGAGAATGACAACGTCCGCCAGGGGAGTCACCCAGCGCGCGAGACTGAACACCCGCGCGGCGATGCTGGTCGCCCTCGCCGTCTTCGCGCAGGAGTCGGTGTGGAACTTCTACGACGCGCAGGTGCCCGCGTCGATCGCGCAGCACACCACGAGCGCGGCCCTCATCGGGCTGCTCATGGGCGTCGACAACATCCTCGGGATCGTGTTGCAGCCGCTCGCGGGACACCTCTCCGACCGGACGCGGACCCGGTGGGGGCGGCGCGTCCCCTACCTCGTCATCGGCGCACCGGTCGCGGCGGTGTTCTTCGTCCTCATTCCGTTCGCCGGCTCGTTCGGCGCGCTCGTCGTCTGCATGTTCCTGTTCGCGGTCGTCGCGAACGCGTTCAAGCCGCTCACCGACGCGCTGACGCCCGACTTCCAGGTACCGGGCCGCCGCAGCCTGGCCAACGGCATCGCCAAGGTGGCTACCAGCCTCACCATCATCGTCTCGGCGCTCATCAGCTTGTTCGTCGTCGACCGCGACCTGCGGCTCGCATTCGCAATCCCTGCGATCCTGCTGGTCTGCGCGATGACGATCGTCGCCCTGACTATCCGCGAGACCCGCTCGCTGGGATACCAGCGCGCCGTCGCCGAGCGCGCGAACGGTGTCGGCGGGTGGAGCTTCCGCGGCGTCGTCGGCGAGCTCTTCCGCGACCGGGACCGGAGCCGGATCTTCCTGCTCCTCGGGATCGTCGCGACGGCGGGGACCTGGGCCGCGATGCGCTCGCAGCTCACCCCCTACGCCATGGAGGTGCTCGACGTGAGCCGAGGAGTCGCCGGCTCGCTCACCCTGCCCGGCGGGATCGGGTTCATCGCCGCCGCCATCCCGTTCGCGCTCGTGTCCGACCGCCTGGGCCGACGCCGGATGGTGCGTCTCGGGCTCACCGTCATGGTGGCCGGCTGCCTGATCGCCTTCGCCCTGCCGACCCTGGAGATGACGATCACGGGCCTCGTGGTCGCGGCGATCGGCTACGCGGCGTTCTCCGTCAACGGCGTCGTGCTGATGTGGAACCTCGCTCCCAGCGGTTCGGTCGTCGGGGCCTACACAGGGCTCTACGCCGTGGCGGCCGCCGTCGGGAACTCGCTCGGGCCGGCCCTGATCGGCGGCCTGGTCGACCTGACGAGCTGGCGGCTCCTCTTCCTGCACTCGAGCCTGGTCGGGGTCGCGGGGCTCGCGCTCTTCTTCTTCGTCCGGCGGGAGATCAGTGCCGGCCAGGAAAGCCAGCAGGAAAGCCAGCAGGAAAGCCAGCAGGGAAGCCGACAAGGAAGAGAGACATCGTGACGACACCCACGACGCAATCCGTCAAGGTCTTCGTGCCCATCGGGATGCTGGGCGGCGGCTTCGCCGAGACGATGGTCGAGCGCGGTATGGAGCTGGGCCCGGACGTCATCGCCGTCGACGGCGGCTCCACCGACTCCGGCCCGCACTACCTCGGCTCCGCCACGGCGAAGTCGCCCGCGGCCTCGATCGCGCGCGACCTGCGCCTGCTGCTGCGGGCGGCCGCACGGGCCGACGTCCCGCTGATCGTGGGGTCGTGCGGGACGAGCGGGACGGATACGGGCGTCGACTGGGTCGCCGGGATCGTGACGGCGATCATGGCCGAGGAGGGCCTCGACCTGCCGGTCGCGCGTATCTACAGCGAGCAGCGCGCCGACGACGTGCAGGGCTACCTCGCCGCGGGCCTCGTCCACCCGCTCTCGCCGCTCGGCGAGCTGGCCCCCGAGACGATCGACTCGTGCACCCACATCGTCGGGCTCATGGGGCACGAGCCGATCGTCGAGGCGCTCCAGGCGGGAGCGCAGGTCGTGCTCGCGGGCCGGGCCACGGACACCAGCATCGCCGCGGCCGTCCCGCTCTTGCGGGGTATGCCCGCCGGGCCGACGTGGCACGCGAGCAAGATCGTCGAGTGCGGCGCCCAGGCCACGACGAATCCCCGCACCGGCGGCATCTTCGCGACGATCGACCACGAGGGCTTCACCATCGAGGCTGTCGATCCGGACACCGCCTGCACGCCGACGTCGGTCGCCGCGCACATGCTGTACGAGAACGCCGACCCCTTCCTGCTCACCGAGCCGGACGGCGTCCTCGACGTCCGGAACGCGACCTACCGGGCCCTGGACGAGCGCCGGGTGCGTGTCGAGGGCTCGGAGTTCCGGCACGCCGCGCAGCACACGGTCAAGCTGGAGGGCGCGCGGATCGCCGGATACCAGACCGTCTCGTTCGTCGGGGTCCGCGAGCCGCTGGTGCTGGCCGACCCGGAACGGTGGGTCGAGGTACTGCGCAAGTACCTCTTCATGCGCGTCGAGCAGGCGCTCGGGCTCACCGAAGGGCAGTTCGACTTCGACCTGCGCCTCTACGGCCACAACGCCGTCCTCGGCAAGCTCGACCCCGCGTCGGGGCCGCCCCGTGAGCTCGGCGTCATGCTCGTCGTCAGCGCGCCGGACCAGCCGACCGCCACCGCGATCGCGCAGGTCATGAACCCCTACCTGCTGCACATGCCCACGCAGGAGATGGACTACCTGCCGAGCTTCGCCTTCGCGGCCTCGCCCGCGGAGACCGAGCGTGGTGCCTCCTACGAGTTCGTCCTCAACCACGTGGTCGACAGCCCGACGCCGACCGCCTTGTTCCGCACGGAGATCGGAGCCACCGCCCATGTCTGACCAGCCGCTCACCCTCGCCGACGTCTGCCACGAGGTCCGGTCCAAGAACGCCGGCCCGTTCTGGGTCACCATCGACGTGTTCGCCAAGGACCACGAGACGTACCAGGCCGTCGCCGACGAGTCGTACCTGGACGAGCAGCGGATCGCCGACCTCTACGACGTCGACCGGGAGACCGTACGGATGTTCCGGCTGCCCGACCTCGACGTCGTCAAGATCTCGTTCCCGCGCCGGGTCTCGCAGGGCTCGCTGCACGACCGCGACATCCACGCGGGGCAGCACCACGTCCCGCTCGCCGTCCTCCCGGTGCCGCCGCGTCACACCGCCGGGGCGGTGGGACGGAAGGTGGTGCGGTAGGCGCGCGGGGTGACCCCCGTGGCACGACGGAAGAGCGCCCGGAAGTTGCTCGGGGTCGGGAAGCTGACCTGGCGGGCTATCCGTTCAGCGACGGGGGACAGCGACGGGGGACAGCGACGGGGGACGGCGACAGGGTGACAGTGACAGGGTGACAGCGAAGGTGGACGGCGTGTACCTTCGAAGGTGGACACTGTGAACCATGGGGTTCACGGGTCGGACGCTGGAGGTAGTCATGCAGGAGAACTTCGTGCTGGTCACCGGTGCCACCGGTGGCCTCGGCCGCAGGACGGTACGAGAGCTGGTGCGCCGCGGCGTGCCCGTCGTCGTCGGCGGGCGCAGGCGGGACACTGTCGAGGCATTGACGGCCGAGGTCGCGGCCGCTGGGGTCGGTTGCCTGCCGTTCGTGGCCGATCTCGCCGACCTGGCGTCGGTGCGGCGCGGGCTCGAGGAGCTGGGCGACGTCCGCCTGCGTGGCCTGGTCGCGAACGCCGGGATGAACAGCCGGCGAGACGCCCGGACCGCTGACGGGTTCGAGATCAACTTCGGGGTCAACGTGCTCGCGCACCAGCTCGTGCTCTGGTCGCTGCGCGACCACCTCGAACCGGGCGCGCGGGTCGTGGTGCTGAGCAGCGGGGTGCACGAGCCGGACAACATGCTCGCCCGCCGGGCCGGCATCCCCGCGCCCACCTGGATGGGGGCACGCAACCTGGCACTCCCTGACGATGCCGAGCCCGGTCGGCGGATCGAGGCCGGGACCGTCCGGTACTCGACCTCGAAGCTCGCGAGCGTGCTCCAGGCGCGCGGGCTGCAGGCGCACTTCCGCGACACCGGACGCGACGTGGACGTCTTCGCCGTCGACCCGGGCCTGATGGTCGACACCGGCCTGGGCCGTGAGATTCCCCGCTGGCTCCAGCCTCCGCTGCGTGCCCTGGGGTACGCGCTGACCCCGTTCGTGGCGAACATGCGCCTGTCCGGCACGAGCGCGCGCAGCATGGTGTCGCTCCTGCTCGACGACGGCTGGCACGGCCGGGGCTTCCAGTACCTCGACGGGCTGCGCCCGAAGGACCCGTCGCCGGACGCGATGCGCGACGAGCTCGCCACCGAGCTGTGGACCCAGAGCGCCGAGCTGGTCGGGATCACCGTGCCCCGACTACGGTGACCTGGTGCCCTACCCGAGCCACGTCGATCCTGCGCAGATCGGCCCCCGCGCCCTGGCCGTCGTCGAGGCGAGCGGGTGGGACCAGTGGTCGCTGCGGGAGATCGCCGGAGAGCTCGGTGTCTCGCCGAACGCGCTCTACCGCTACGTGGACGGGCGCGACGGGCTGGTCGTGGCGATCGGGGCGGCGGCGGCCTGGGCGTTGCACGCCGCGCTGCTGGACGTGGAAGGCTCGGGCGAGGACCACCTGATCGGCATGGCGGACGCCTACGTGAACTTCGCCGTCGAGCGACCCCATGCGTTTGCTGCCCTGGTGCACGCCAAGCCCGCGCCGGACGACCCCCGGGTCGAGCCGTGGACCGCACTGTGGCACCACCTGCTGGAGACATTCGAGCAGGTGCTGCCGCAGAACGGGAGCGCTGCCGGGTTCGCGTACTGGGCGCTGGCCCACGGGCGGGCCGAGCTGGCCCGCGGCCCCGCGCGCCACGCCGAGCCGACGGCGGGCCTGGCCGATGCCGTGAGAGCCCTGATCGCCGGCTACCGGGCGATCGGGACGGTTCCCGACCCGGTCCCGGCGGCGCTTCGCTCGTCCGCCCCGCGCGACGCCTGAGCCCGGCTTCGTCGAGCTGCCAGGGCAGAAGGGTCAGGGCACGAGGAACCCGCGGAGCTCGGGCAGGGCGCCGTCACGAGTGAACACGGGAACCAGGTGCCGCGGGGCGTCGGCGTCGATCCACTGACCACCGGTGTGCACGGCACCCGTGTGCAGGTCGGTCCAGTGCGCGCCCGAGGGCAGGTACACGGATCGCGACGTCGCGCCGGGCTCGATGACCGGCGCGACCAGCACGTCCGGCCCGTGCATGAACTGGTCGCCCACGTCCCACGCCTGCGGGTCGCCGGGGAAGTCGTGGAAGAGGCCGCGCATCACGGGTTGCCCGTTGTCGTGTGCGGACCGCATCACCGCACGGGTGTAGTCGCGCAGGCGCTCACGGAGGTGGACGTAGCGCGCGAGGATCTCGTAGTTCTCCTCGCCGAAGCTCCACAGCTCGTTCCCGGCCCCTGACGACAGCCGAGGGGTGCCGTCGGCCGCGACGACCGGAACCTCCGGGCCGCGGGTCCCGTGCAGGCGCATCACCGGCATGAACGCGCCCATCTGAAACCAGCGGACGAGGAGCTCCTGGAACGCGGGGTCGTCGGTGCGTCCGCCGCCGAAGCCGCCGATGTCCGTGGTGAACCACGGCACGCCCGCGGCACCCATGTGGATACCCGCGGTGATCTGCCGGCGCATCGCCGTCCACGACGAGTGGATGTCGCCCGACCAGACGAGCGCCCCGTAGCGCTGGCTGCCCGCCCACGCGCAGCGCACCAGGTTGACGACGTCGGTCTCGCCGTCGCCCTGCTGGCCCTCGAAGACGGCGCGGGAGAACGTCTGCGGGTAGATGTTGCCGACCTCCAGGGCCTGGCCGGCGTGGAAGCAGTAGGCGCCGAAGTCGTACAGCCCGAACTCGGGCTCGGCCTCGTCCAGCCAGAAGGTGCGGATGCCGTGCCGACCGTACCCGGCGCGCAGCTTGTCCCACAGGTACTTCCGCGCCCTGGGGTTGGTCGTGTCGACGAACCGGCTCGGGCCCTGGAACCACATCTGGACGTCGATGCCCCGGTTGCTCTGCACGAGCAGGCCCTGGCGGGCCATCTCGTCGAAGTTCTCTGACGCGAGCGCGACCTGGGGCCACACGCTGACCATGAGCTCGACGCCCATCGTCCGCAGCTCGTCGACCATGCCGCTCGGGTCGGGCCAGAACTCGTCCTCGAACCGGAAGTCGCCCATCTTCGGCCAGTGGAAGAAGTCCGCGACGATGACGTCCAGCGGCAAACCGCGTCGGTGGTGCTCGCGCGCGACCTCGAGGAGCTCCTCCTGGGAGGAGTAGCGCAGCTTGCACTGCCAGAAGCCGAGCCCGCGCTCGGGCATCATCGGGGCGTGCCCGGTCGCGTCGGCGTACGCCCGGGTGATCTGCGCCGGGGTCTCGCCCGCCGTGACCCAGTAGTCGATCTGCTGAGCGGACTCGGCCGACCACTCGGTGCCGTTGCGGGCGAACGTCGCTCGCCCGATGGCGGGGCAGTGCCACAGCATCCCGTAGCCCGCACTGGAGATGACGAACGGGACGCTGGCCTGCGAGTTGCGGTGCGCCAGCTCGAGCGAGCAGCCCTTGAGGTCGATGTGGTCCTGCTGGTACAGGCCCATCCCCACGAGCTTCTCGTCGGCCGGGCTCTCCAGGAAGAGCGTGGCCTTGCCGCCGCCTGTGGCGACCGCGTCGTACTGGCGGGCGTTCAGGGCCAGCGCGCCGCCGGGGTCGCGCTCGGACAGCAGCTCGCGGCCCTCGGCGTCCTGGAAGGCGACGCGGCAGCCGAAGTGGCGCTGCCCGCTCTGCATGTGGTCGTAGTCGTACGCGGTCACGACGACGCGCAGCCCGCGATTGACCAGCGTGGCGACGTCGCCGTCGACCTCGACACGCGCGTGCTCGGCGTCCGGTGCCGGAAGCAGCGCCCAATCGGCGTCGACGACCTCGCCCAACGCGGACCGGACACGCGCGCTGTCCGGTCCCCATGGCTCGACGACGAGCACCTCTCCGCCTCCGCGCCAGGTCAGCCTCGCCCCGTCCACCTGCCACGGGGTGACGGCGGGGGACTCGTGCCCGGCGTCCGCGGGCGATGGGGGCGTTGTGGTCATGCGTGGGTTCCTTCGTTCAGCGATGTATGAGAGGTCGTGAATGAGAACGGACCCTCAGGTCCAGGTGGTCCTGAGCCGCTCGTACTCCGCGGCGGTCACCGGCAGCACGACGCCGTGGCAGGGCTCTGGCGGCAGCCGGAAATCCTCGGAAGGACTCCATCGGCCGCGAGCGAGGTCAGTCGTCTCGAACGGAACATAGCGGCGTTCGGGCGTGAACTCGTCGATCCAGAGGTACCACTTCTCCTCGGTGTTCGACTTGTACACCAATGGCCCTTCGCCCCGGACGACCGCGCCGAGGCCGATTCCCTCGGCCAGGGGTGTCCACTCGGTGGCCGTCAGGGAGGTGGCGGTCTCGGAGAAGATCGACTTGCCGAGCGGCGCGCCCGCGACGCGGCTGCGCTCGTCCTTCAGGTACCGGTAGTAGACGCCCTGATGCTCGATGAGCGTGGCGTCGATGGTGCTCCATCCGCGATCGATCCAGACCCGCGGTTCCGAGAACTCGCGGAAGTCGCGGGTGGTGGCGCACATGATCCGGTTGTAGCTCTCGCCCTCGTGCTCGGGGTTGTCGTAGAGCTTCGAGGACCAGTGGACGAGGTAGGCGTCCTGCTCGGGATCCCAGATCGACTCGGGGGCCCACGTGTTGCCTGCCTCGGGCGGTGCGACCTCGACGAGACGGCCCTCGCCCCAGTCCACCAGGTCGGTCGACTCCCAGACCATGATCGAGCGGCTGCCCCGGCGCTGCATGTGGTCCCAGTCGTCGCGGTCGTGGACGCGCAGGTCGGTCGCGACCAGGTAGAACCGGTCGCCGTCGGGGGAGCGGACGATGTGCGGGTCGCGGACGCCGCGTTCCCCCAGGGTGGAGTGCAGCACCGGCGTGCCGCCGTTGAGGTCGTCGAAGTGCAGCGGATCGTTGCCCGCGCTCAGCGCGAAGTGGATCTGCTCGCCGTCGGCCGACTCGCGCTTGAAATGGACGTAGAGGTAGCCCGCATACTCAGGCTGCTGGCATGCTTCGTCGGATGTCATCGGGTTGAGGGCCTCTCGGGTGGCAGACACAGAATTAGTAGGCACGGATCTCCTCCACGTCCAGTGGCGCATCCGGAAAGGTCAGCCGCACGACAGAGGCCCGGCACGGCTCGAACTCGAGCCGGACCGACGTCTCCGCACCGCCCGGGCCGGCCTCATGGAGGGGCTCGAACACGCGGCCGTCCGTCCCGGTCTCGACGAGCCACGGCTGCTTCGGCACCTCGGCGAACACGATGACGATCCGGCTGATCTCGTAGGAGAACTCCGGGATCGCCGCGATCCACTCCCCGGGTCCGCGCAAGGCCGCCCGCCAGAACGTGCCGCTGCCGAGCGCGGTGACGTTGCTGCCCTCGTGACCGGGCTGCGCGCTGCACGCGGTGACCGGCCGGGACGCGGTCAACGAGGCCTCACCCGTCCCGGCAGGTAGGTCGGTGACGTACGGAGCGGATGGCGCGAGCCGCCGGGCGTGCTGCGGAGTGCGCTGCGGCCTGGCCGGCCCCGTCGCGACGAGGTCCAGCTCGGCGGACAGCAGGCCGGGCGACGTCGCGCGGATGCGTTGAGCGCCGGGCTCGTACGAGCGGAGCTCGATCGCGCCCGCGCCGTCCCACAGGCCGTCGGTCTCGGGAGACAGCGTGATGCTGCGACCCGAGGGGAACAGGCCTCCGCCGTCGACGACGGTGAGGGTCACGGCCCGGTCGTCAGCGACGCGGGCGCCGCCGGAATCGAGGAGCTCCACCACGAGCCGCACGTCGCCCGTGCCGTCCGTCGGCATCTTCGGGGCGTCGGAGCTCAGGCGCAGCGCGACCGCGGTACCGGGCTCGGGAAACGACGGCGGCGCGATACCGCGCATCTTCTCCCGATACCAGTAGTACGGCCTGCGCGGCGTCCGGACGTAGTCGACGAGGCCCTGGAGCCCCGCGCCCGGCGCTATCGACTTGTAGTGGAAGGCGCACCACAGGATCTTGCCCGAGCGCCACGGGTGGTCGACCTCGACGCCGTGCTCCGACGTCACCTCGTACTCTCCCGGGCCCCGGCCGCGGACGCCGTGGTACTCCGAGACGAGGTTCGGGATGCCCTGGTCGTGGAAGATCTCGGCGCCGTCGCCGTTGTAGCCGGCGAGGTCGCCGAGGACGTCGAAGCCCTTGCGCTGCGCGCCGCCGACCGCGGCCGGGCGCGTCGGGTCGAGCACGTGTGATAGGTCCACCAGCTCGCTCGTCAGCGCCTTCGCCTTGCCGATCACGTGGTCGTCGCTGAAGAAGGCCTCGTTGCCGACGCTCCAGGTGACGATGCTCGGGTGGTTGCGGTGGGTGCGGATCATCTCCCGCAGGGCGCGGCGCAGGCTCTCCTCGAACTTCGGCTCGTCCTCTTGGTGCACCGGGTAGGCGCTGGCGAACCAGTAGCCCTCGACGTTCTCGCCGCCGATGCCCCAGAAGTGCAGCTCGGACCAGAACAGGAGCCCCTGCCGGTCGTACTCCTCCGCGAAGTAGGAATGGTGGGGGTAGTGGGAGCCGCGGACGATGTTCATGCCCAGGTCCTTGACCATGGCGACGTCGCGGCGGATCCCGGCGCGCGTCCCGGCGTCGCCCCAGCCGCCCCGGTTCTGGTGCACGTTGGCGCCGTGCAGGTCGAGGCGCTCGCCGTTGAGGAAGAACCCGCGGTCGGCGGTGAACTCGAACCAGCGCACGCCGAACGCTGTCGCTTGCCGGTCGCGCACTCTGCCGTCGACGACGATCGACACGGTCAGCGTGTACAGGTGCGGATGGTCCGGATGCCACAGCACCGGCTGGTCGACGGCGCCCGCGAGCTCGACCACGGCGGTCTCGCCGGCCGCGATCGTCCGCCGCACCTGCGCGGATGACGCGACCGGGCCGCCGTCGTCGGAGACGGCCGCAGTGAGGACGGCGGAGACGGTGACCTCGACCGGACCGGGCTCGTCGTTGACGACCTCGACCGAGGCGTTCACCTCGGCACGCTCGGCGTCGACCACCGGGGTGGTCACGCCGATGCCGTCGTTGGGCCCGGCGGCGACGGCGTCCGAGATGTCGACGACGAACGGCGTGTAGCCGCCCTCGTGGCGCCCGACGAGCCGCCCGTTGACGAACACCTCGGCGACCTGGAACACCCCGAGGAACTCCACGGCCACCCAATTGCCGATCCACGCCTCCGGCACATCGATGCACCGGCGGTAGCAGCCGTGGCCGACGTAGAACCGGGGCTCGCGGAAGTCGGGCAGGTCGAAGGAGTGGGGGAGCCCGACGTCGTACCACTCAGGACTGGGGGACTTGAGCTCGGCACCGGAGTGCTCGCCGTAGTCGAACGTCCAGTCGTCGTTGATGAAGCGCTGCTCACGGATCATGCGGTCCGGCCTCTCAGGGTTCTCGGGTGCCGGAGGTGGGCCGCCCACGCGTGGACGGCCCGCCTCGGTAGTGCGGGTGGGACTACTTGGTGGCGTCCCAGGCCTCCTGGTAGATCTCGACGTACCGGTCGGCGCCGAGGTTGATGAGGTCCTGCTGGAAGGCGGCCCAGTCCTCGTCGCTCTCGATGTCGCGGGCGCCGGTGACGAACTCGGCGCTCGCCTGGACGACGAAGTTCTCCACGTTGGTCTGGATCGTGGCGAGCTCCCGCGCGGTGTCGCCGGTCACGATGACGTCCCAGTACGGGAATGCCTCGTCGGACTCGTGGCCCTCGTAGAGCTTCGTGGCCTCGAACAGGCGGCGCTCATAACCGGCAGGGTCGTAGATCTCGGCGGAGTAGACCTGCCGCTCCCGGAACTCCGCGTCGGTGAAGTACTGCCCGATCGCGCCCCAGGAGTTGTTCAGGCCCTCGCCCTCGGGCGGCGTGAGGGCCTTGAACAGCGGCTCGAGGGTCTCGTCGAGGGCCACGTCGCCCGCTTCGGGCTTGACCCAGTTGACGCCCTCGAGACCGTACTCGGCCAGCATGTGGCCGTCGTACGAGACCATGAAGTCCACGATCTGCATCAGCTTGCGCTGCTTGGCCTCGCTGGAGCGGTTCGTGATGACGAAGGACGCGCCGTTCGCGCTGTTGCTCCCGCTGTAGAACGTGCCGTCGCCGTTCGGCCCGGCGAGCGGCGGGACCGCGTCGTACTGCGCGTAGCGCCCGTCCTCGTTGTCCTTGTTGACGAAGCCCGGGTGCAGGACGGTGGCCGATCCGAGGATCACGCCGTCCGCGCTGTTCCCCTTGGCGGTGAGCGCCTCGGGGTTCTGCGTGAAGGCGGCCTCGTCGATCAGGCCGTCCTCGTACAGGGAGGTGACGTAGGAGATCCCGGCCCGCCACTCGTCACGGGTGGGCTGCAGGACGACCTCGTCACCCAGGGCGCCGAGCGAGGACGGGTTGCCGGCGTCCGCGTTCGCGTACCTGGCCGCGGTGTAGACGAACGGGTTCATCAGGTACGGGAGGGGCGAGCTGCCGACGTCCGTGGAGAGGGGGATCTCGTCGGCCTTGCCGTTGCCGTTGGGGTCCTGCGTCTTGAACGCCTCGAGCACCGTCCGCAGCTCCTCGGGCGTGGTGGGCTGCTCGAGGCCGAGCTTCTCCAGCCAGGCGGAGTTCATCCACAGCTTCGCCGGGTACGAGCAGTGGAAGCAGTCGTTCCACGTGGGAATGCCCCAGATGGTCCCGTCCGAGGCCGTCGCCATCTGCTTGAAGTTGGGCTCCTTCTCGAAGGCGGCGGCGAGGTTCGGGGTGTCCTCGCCGATGAGGTCGTCGAGTGGCAGGAGCACACCCTGACCGCCGAGCTTCACCAGCTCTTCGTTGCTGAACTGGTCGACCCACGGGATGAGCATGTAGGCGTCTGGGTACTCACCGCTGGCGAGGGAGACCTGCCGCTTCTCCGCGGCAGCGGTCGCGTCGTAGGTGGTGGTCTCGAACTGGAGGTCAACGTCGAACTTCTCTTCGAGAACCTTGGTGAACGCGTTCTCGTCCAGATCCATGTCGGGGTTCTGGGGGGCGAAGATCGTGATCACGTCGTCCGGAGAGGTCTCCGGCCCCGACGAGCACGCGGTGAGCGCGCCCGCGGATACTGTCAGGGCCGCTGCGGCGGCTCCCGCTCGGGCAAGTCTGCTGGTCATCATCGACCGCCTTTCATCGTTGAACCGTTGGGTGGGACTGATGGGTGAGTGGAACTGATGGGGCGGAGAGCTGGTTGGGGAGCGCGAACGGATCAGCCCTTGACCGAGCCGATCATCACGCCCTTGGTGAAGTGGCGGGCCACGAACGGGTAGGCGAGCATGACCGGCACGGTGGAGATGACGATGAGCGAGAACTTCATGAGGTCGGCGAGCTGCTGACGCTCCAGCTGGTTCGCGAGGTCGGTCCCCCCGGCATTGGCGTTGAGGACGAGGATGTTCCGGAGCACGAGCTGCAGCGGATAGAGATCCTCGTCGCGGAGGTAGATCAGCGCGCTGAAGTACTGGTTCCACTGCCCGACGCCGTACATGAGCGCGATGACCGCCAGCAGCGGTTTCGACAGCGGCAGCACCACCGACCACAGGAACCGCAGATCGCTGGCGCCGTCGAGCTGGGCGGCCTCGTAGAGCTCCCCGGGGATCGACGCCCGGAAGTAGGTTGCCGCGATCAGCACCTGCCAGGCCCCGAGCGCGCCGGGGATGACCATCGCCCACCGGGTGTCGAGCATCCCGAGTGACTGCACGACCATGTAGGTGGGGATCAGTCCTCCGCTGAACAGCATCGTGAACAGGACGCCGCCGGTCAGCACGCGCCGCCCCACGAGGTCGGAACGCGAGAGCGGGTAGGCGATCATGACCGTCAGGGCGAGGCTGATCACGGTCCCGACGACGACGTACAACAGCGAGTTGCCGAAGCCGGTGAGGACGGCGGAGTTGTCCAGCACCGCCTGGTACCCACGGAGCGTGAAGTCGACCGGCCACAGGAACACCCGTCCGCCAGAGACCGCCGCGGGACTTGAGAAGGAGCTGGCCAGGACGTTGATCAGCGGGACGAGCACGACGAGCAGGAAGGTCGTCAGGAGGATGTAGATCCCCGCCATGAAGACCTGGTCGAAGCCGGTCTCGGGCATCCGGCGGGGGCGGCGGCGGGGCTTTCGGTGCTCGGTGTCCGGCTCGGTCCGGAGGTCGGGCCGGGTCGTGGTCTTGAAGGTCATGGCAGGCGCTCCCTTCACCACAGCCCGTTGCCAGTCACGCGCTTGGAGACGGTGTTGACGGCCAGGAGCAGGATGAGATTGATGACGGAGTTGAACAGCCCGATCGCCGTCGCGAGGCTGAAGTCGGCGCTGAGCAGGCCGATCTTGTACGTGTAGGTCGCGATGATCTCCGACTGCGAGAGATTGAGGGGGTTCTGCAGCAGGAAGGCCTTCTCGAAGCCGATCGCCATGATGTTGCCGACGCTCAGGATCATCACGACCACTACCGTCGGCGCGATCCCGGGCAGGTCGATGTGCCAGATCTTCTGCAGGCGGTTGGCCCCGTCGAGGCGGGCGGCCTCGTACAGGCTCGGGTCGATGCCGGCGAGCGCGGCCATGAAGATGATCGCCGAGTATCCGGTGGTCTGCCAGATGTCGCTCCAGACGTAGACGTGCCGGAACGAGTCGGGGTCGGCAAGCAGGTTCGAAGGGGCGCCGAAGAAGCCGAGGAAGTCGGCCATGAACCCGATACGCGGCGAGAAGATCAGGATGACCATCGACACGACGATGACCGTCGAGAGGAAGTGCGGCGCGTAGGTGACCATCTGGACGGTCCGCTTGAAGAAGCGCGCCCGCACCTCGTTGAGCGCCAGCGCCAGGATGACAGGGATCGGGAACCCGGCCAGGAAGCCGTAGAGGCTCAGGACCAGCGTGTTGCCGATGAGATCCCACGCGACCGGGTTGGCGAAGAACCGT
Source organism: Promicromonospora panici (assembly GCF_900608595.1). Classification (GTDB taxonomy): domain Bacteria; phylum Actinomycetota; class Actinomycetes; order Actinomycetales; family Cellulomonadaceae; genus Promicromonospora; species Promicromonospora panici. Next base: position 160,620 of record NZ_UWYY01000015.1, read on the forward strand.
TCGAAGTTCTCGAGCCCGACCCATGGGCTGCCCCAGATCCCGCCGACTACGTTGTATTCCTTGAACGCGATCACGTTGTTCGCCATCGGGATGTACTCGAAGACGATCAGGTACGCCACCGGGAGGACGAGCAGCACGTAGAGCTGCCAGTGCCGGCGCAGGCTGCGTTCCAGGGACCGTCGGGTGCTCGCCCGATGGGCCTCGCGGGTGCCCGGGGGAGCCGCCGCCCGGCGGTCCAGCACGGCCGTCATCGGGCCGCTGCCTTTGTTGTCATCATCGCTCCTTTGCGATCTGGCCGTGAACATTCACGGGCCGTGAAGGTTCACGGTAGAGACAGTTCTCCATCGTTGTCAATGTGGGTCCACGAGATGGTGGCCGCCTGTCTGGAAACGGCGTCATCCCGAGAGGGGTCTACGCCGAGATGTCTACATTTATGCCGAGGCGCGCCAGAGAAGCTGGGTGCGGACGGTGCGATGGATCGGCTCGATCCGCGCGAAATCGGCCTTCGCCAGGATCTCGGCGATGTCCAGCGTGTTCGACGCGATCCCCTCCCGGTCGATGGAGATCGTCGTGAGCTGCGGGTCGACGGCCTCGCCCAGGGAGAGGCCGTCGACGCCGACGATGCGGACGCTGCCCGGAACGTCGACCCCGAGGGCGTGTGCGCTCCGCACGGCGCCCAGGGCCATGAGGTCGTTGAACATCAGGACGGCGTCGGTATCCGGGTGCCTGCGCAGGAGCTCCGCGAACGCCTGGCCGCCCCCGGAGATGTTGTCCTCGTCGGCGACGACGACACCGGTGAGCTGGTCTCCCACCGCGCGCTCGAACCACTCCCTCCGGGGCGTGGGTTCGTAGGCCCCGAACGTTCGCCGCGAGTACCCCGCGTCTACCATGCCGAACCGGTGTGCGCCGCGCTCACGCAGTGCTCCGACCGCCTCCAAAATCCCCGACTCGAGGTCGACGTGGACCGAGTGGAAGCCCGGCACGGTGCTCACGAACTCGAGGTTCACCACCGGTAGGCCGCGGCAGGCCTCGCCGAGGTCGGCCTCGGGCGCTTGGAAGTGTCCGACCACCACGTCGACCTGGGCAGAGAGCTTGTTCAGGGCATCCGAGCCCTCGTCGCCGTCGGACGCAGCCAACAGGAGCTGCCAGCCGCGTTCGGCGGCGCCCGACAGCATGTCCGCGGCGATGTCGGTGTAGTACGGGTTGCGGAACGAGGAGACCACGAGCCCCAGCGCGTTCGTCTTCTGCCGGGTCACCAGGTTGCGGGCGAACCGGCTCGGGCGGTACCCGAGGCGGTCGGCCGCGTCGAGCACGCGTTGCCGGGTCGACACGCTGATGTCAGCCATGTCGTTCATCGCTCGCGTCACGGTCTGCCGGGAGACCCCGGCCTCCGCAGCGACGTCGAGGATCGTCACACGTTTGCCCACCGGTCAGCCCCTCTCGATCTCGTAGGTCCGCCCCGCCGCGGAACTCCAGGCCCAGCGGACGCGGCCCTCCGGTGCGGGTCCGGTGGGCTGCGGCTCGATCGCCGCCCCGGTGTCGTCGACGACCGTCGGCCGAGGCCCCGCGGCCAATTCGACCACGAGCTCGCCGTCGGCAGCGCTACGGATCCGGGCGCGCCGCAGGACTCCCGCCTCCCAGGCCAAGTCGACGGTCCGGTCCCCGCGCGCACGGAGACCCCGCACGCTGCCGCCGCGCCACGACGGCGGCAGCGTCGGCAGCAGCGAGACCGCGCCGTCGTGGCTCTGCACCAGCAGCTCGGCCAGCCCGGCCGTGCCGCCCAGGTTCCCGTCGATCTGGAAGACCGCACCGCTGCCCATCGGGTGCAGGTCGAGCAGCGACGCCGAGCTGAGCTCCTCGACGAGGACGCCGATCGACCGCTCGGCCCGCTCCGCGTCGCGCAGCCGCGCGGCCAGGCAGAGCACCCACGCCTGGCTCCAGCCCGTGTGCCCGCTGCCGTGCTCGAGGCGATAGGCCAACGCCCGTCGAACTGCCTCGTACTCGGCTGGCGTGGCCGTCTCCGTGATGCGCGTGCCGGGGTACGCGCCGTACAGGTGCGAGAGGTGCCGATGGTCGGGCTCACTGGGCAGCAGCGGCTGCGCCCATTCGCTGAGGCGGCCGGCGTCGTCGACGGTGGGGAGCCGGAGGAGGGGGAGGGCCTTGCGGCAGCGGTCGGCCAGGTCGTCACCGGCGCCTGCGACGTCGAGGCGTTCGGCGAGCCGGACGTACCGGTCGAGCGCCTGCGCCGTGAGCTCCTGGTCGATCGTGGACCCGGCGGTCACGGTGCCGCGCTCGCCGCCCTGCTCACCGTCATGCTCGCCACCCGTGAGGAACGGGTGCTCCGGCGACGTCGACGGGCTCACGACCAGCTTGCCCTCGGCGTCCTCGACGAGCTGGTCGAGCGCGAACTCCACGACCGCCCGGGTCACCGGTAGCGCCACGGACCGGGCGAACTCGTCGGACCAGCTGTACTCGAGCCGGTCGCCGACGTGCGCGGCGATCCAGGCCAGGCCGAACTGCCAGTTGGACCACTGCGGTTCGCCGTCGACGGGCGGGGTGAACCGCCAGATGTCCGTGTTGTGGTGCGTCGTCGCCCCGGCGGCGCCGTAGACCGCCCGGGCGGTGGCGCGGCCGGCCTCGGCGAGGTCGCGGGCGAGGTCGAAGAGCGGCTCGTGCAGCTCCGGCAGCGCCGCCTGTTCGGCGGCCCAGTAGTTCATCTCGACATTGATGTTGGTCGTGTAGTTGGAGCTCCAGCCGGGCTGGACGTCGACGTTCCAGATGCCCTGCAGGTTCGCCGCCTGCGTGCCGGGGCGGCTGCTGGAGATGAGCAGGTACCGGCCGAGGTCGAAGTACCGCTGCGCCGCGGTCGCCCGTGGGTCGTCCGAGGCGGACAGGTCGAGCCGGACCCGGCCGAACAGCTCGGTGTAGTCCTCGAGGTGGCGTCGTCGCAGATCGGCGGCCTCCTGGGCCAGCGCGGCAAGGACCTGGGCCCGCGCCTCCGAGGCGAGGGCCGGGAGGTCGGCGCTCGGCCGCTCACCCGCGCCGCGGAAGCCGCTGGCCGCCGACGCGACGAGCCGGCGGTCACCCGTCACGGCGGCGACGACCGCCCAGCCCGTGCCGGCGTCGACCAGGCCGTCTGCGTCGGGCGCGGCGTCGTCGTACGCGACGGCGTCATCGTCCCCGGCGTAGGTCGGCCGCGCACGGCTCGGCGCGCGTCCGGTGGCCACCAGCCATTCGGCGCCGTCCTGCATCGACACGGTGACGTCGACGGGGTGGGGCGAGTCGAAACCGAGTGCGGGTTCGAGCACGGCGTCGGGCGGGGCCGGGGCGCCGTGGGCCTCGGCGACGAGGACGCCGTCCGGGGCGCTGACGTACGTGTCCATCGACCCTGATCCAGTGGCGACCCGGGCGGTGGCAGAGGCCAGATCGAGTCGCCGCCCGTAGGCCCCCGACTCGTCGTCCGGACCCCACCGCCACGAAAGCCGCCCGAGCGGCTGGTACGCCTCGGTCCAGCCCGGGTCCTGGAGCTCGCGGGCCAGCTCGTCGGCTCTCCGGTGGTCTCCCGCCGCGATCGCCGCGCGCAGCTCGGCGATCGCGGCACCCGCCTCGGCCGGCGATGCTCGGCCGGGGCCGCCGGACCAGACGGTGTCGAGGTTCAGGTCGAACGTCTCGACGCCGGGTAGTCCGTAGACCGTCGCGCCGAGCGAGCCGTTGCCGAGCAGGAACGCCTCGGGGAATCCGGCGGCCGGCTGCTCCAGGCTGATCGCCTGGTCATCGGGCTGAAGTGCGTGTGGCACGTGCTCTCCTTCGAGTCTGTCCGTGAACCTTCACGCTAGCAGCCCTGTTCACGCGGCCGCACAGCCGCTAGGCTCCGACGTGCGGGATAACGATATCCCGTTGTAGTCGGCGCGAGATGCTGCCTTTCTCGCGACAGTCGAGCCGCGCCCCAGTCTCCGAAAGGAAGCCTGCAATGATGCAAGCTCGCAACCGTGAACGATCACGCCCACCGGCCCTGGCCGCCGTGCTGGCCATCCTCGCGGCCACGCTCGTGGTGGCCCCCGCGGCGAGTGCCGCCGGTGCCGAGGACCTGCTCACCGACAACGTGGTGGCGATCAACGAGACCGTCAGCGACGCCGGGTTCGTCCACCCCGGCGTCGGCCTGTCGGCCGAGGACCTGCGCAACGCCCAGGAGATGGTCCGCACCGGCGAGGAGCCCTGGGCCTCCTACTTCGACGCGATGACGAAGGTCGGCCACGCCGCCACCACCTTCCGCGCGTCCAACTCGAAGTCCCCGAGCGAGCCCGACGTCGCCGCCGACCCCAACTTCACCCACGTGGGCCTGCGCGGCCGCGAGACCAGCGACGCCTTCGGCGCGCTCACCCAGTCCCTGATGTGGGTCATGACCGGCAACGAGGTCTACCGGAAGAACACGATCCAGGCGCTGCGCACCTGGGCGAGCATGAACCCCGACGGCTACAAGTACTTCGCCGACTCGCACATCCACACCGGGCACCCGCTCTACCAGTTCCTCATGGCCGCCGAGATCGTCCGCGCCACCGAACCGCTGGCCGACGACAGCCCCGGCACCCAGGACGGTTACGACGTCGTCTGGAGCGCCGAGGACGACGAGCGCCTGCTGACCAACTTCGCGAACCCCGTGGTGGAGACGTTCCTGTACTCCAACGAGCGGTGGATGAACCAGCACAACTTCGGCCTGTTCGGGCGCATCGCGACCGCGATCTACGCCGATGACGTCGAGGGTTACGCGACCGGCGTCGAGTGGCTCACGGTCAACTCTAGTGACACCGCCTACGACAACGGCGCGATGGCCCCGCAGATGCCCCTCATCGAGGCCGACGACCCGATCAACCCGTACGGCCACGACTTCGTGCAGGTCCGTGAGATGGGCCGCGACCAGGCCCACGGCGAGACCAACATCGACAACTTCGCCGGCCTCGCCCGGATGCTCGAGGTGCAGGGCACCTCGGTCGACCCCGTGGAGGGGACCGTCTCGGATGCCGGCGACGCGGTGAGCGCCTACGACTTCCTCGGTCAGCGGCTCCTGAAGGGCGCCGACCAGTTCTACAAGTTCATGATGGGCGGCCAGGTCCCGTGGGTCGACGAGCGTGGCGAGGGCTGGAACGGCACGGTCTCGCAGGCGTACCGCGGCCGCATGTACAACATGATCTCGGTCGCCGAGCTGTACTACGAGTACGCGATCGAGCGCGGCGTCGACGTCGAGACCGAGGCACCGTGGCTGTCCCTGCTTGCGTCCACCATGGACGGACCGCTCTACTGGCGCGGCACGGGCGTGTCGAATTTCTGGGGCCCGGGTGACAAGAACCCCGAGTACTGGGTCGCGTTCCCCGAGGAGCTGGCCGGGACCGAACCGCCTCCTCTGCCTGAGAGCGCCGCGCTGCGGTTCGACAAGACCGGTCTCCTGCTCGACGACGGCACCGAGTACGTCACCGAGGACGGCGAGACCTTCGCCCGTGCGAGCCTCAGCGAGGCGGGCACGATGAGCGTCATGCCCCGCATGGAGTGGGGCAGGGGATCCATCATCGGCCTGAAGTACCGGAGCGACGGCCACGCGAAGCTGGAAGTGCTCCAGAACGAGGAACCCTCCGGTCTCAACCCCGATGAATCACCCGCCCACACGCTCGCGGAGCGCGAGCTGCCCGACACCGGCGGCGAGTGGCGCTACATCGCCTACCCGGCCGGCGGCAACGCCATCAACTTCTACCGGCTCACCGGTGCCGAGGGAACCACGGTCGACCTCGACAGCGTGATCCTCTCCGGAAAGACCGACCTGACTGCGCCGGAGTTCCCGCAGACCGACGACACGCTCTACCTCACCGCGAACATGGAGAGGGAACTCGACTTCGCCGCGGTCGACACCGGCGGGAACCTGACCCACACGGCCGACGGCCTGCCGGAAGGTGCCTCGCTCGACCCCACCACTGGCGCGCTCACGTGGGAGCCCACCAGCCCCGACCGAGGGCGGCACGACGTCCAGATCATCGCCGACGACGGCCAGACGGTCGCGGCGCGGACCTTCGAGCTCGTCGTCGCGAAGAACCGCCCGAAGACGATCGACGTCCTGCTCGACGACATCCACGATCCGGACGCCGCCTACACGACCGTGAGCCGCGAGCGCTTCGAGGCCGCGCTGCGCGACGCCCGGGAGGCCTCCGAGACCGGAACGGACGAGGAGTTCGTCACCGCCTTCGAGGCCCTGCGGGACGAGACCGAGGCGCTCGAGCTGCTCAACCCGCGCCTGGCCGACGGCGCGCTCGACATCAAGGGCGGCATGGTCACGGCGTCTGGGCTCTCCGCCGCCCAGGTGAACAGCTTGGTCGGCGACGGCCACATGGGTGTCGTGCTGCACGCCTCCTTCGTCCTCGACTTCGGGACCCGGTACCGAGTGTCGGCCGAGCAGATCGCCATCCAGGGGCCGTTCGCCTTCTCCATGCGCTCGGCGGGAACCAACGCGTACGGCTCGAACGACGGGACCTCCTGGGAGCTGCTGACCGAGCGGGCGACCACCGAGACCAACGACATGGAGACCATCCCGGTGGTCGCCGAACACCGGGGCGAGAAGTTCCGGTATCTCAAGCTCCAGGTCGACGACCCGGCGCCGCCGATCGACCCTGCCTACCCGGGCATCTGGACCCTCGACGAGGTCAACATCCTCGGCGACCGCAGCGAGGTGCCGGGCGCCATCGACGAGGTCTCCCTGACCTCCGCCGATGCCCTGCGTGAGCGGGTCACCCCCGGCGACACCGCCGAGCTGTCCTTCTCCAGCCCGGAGCCGATCAGCGACGTCGCGGTGACGATCGCAGGCCGGCAGGCCGAGGCGGTGAGCGAGGACGGGCTGTCCTGGACGGCCACCGCCGAGCTCGGCGAGGGCGACCCCACCGGAGACGTGCCGTTCTCGATCGATCACACCACCGACGACGATGACGCGGCGGCCACCGTGGTCGGGACGACCGACTCCACGGGCCTGTACTACTCCGACGAGCGCAACCTCGTGGACCTCGGCCGGTACGGCGAGGTGGTCGACGCCTCCGGTGAGGCCGACCCGACCAAGGCCGACCAGGCCGCGCTCATGCTCGACGGGAACGACAGCACGGCCGGCAACGTGGAGGCGGCTGCCGGTCAGTACCACCTGACCTGGGACTTCGGCGAGGGCCGGGCGCTCGCCCTGGACCGCGTCGACTTCCTGGCCCGCCAGGACGCCTACGGCATGCAGCGCATGGCCGGCATGGTCTTCCAGGGCTCGAACGACCTCGAGAACTGGACGACGCTGACCGAGCCGACCTTCAAGGGCTTCGACTGGCAGAACCTGGATTCAGCCGACACGACCCCGTACCGCTATCTGCGCGTGGGTAATCGCGACGTCATCCCGATCGCTGAGGTCAGGATCTTCGGCCAGATCGAGGCTGACCTCGACACGGTGCTCGCCCAGGCCGACGCGGTCGACCTCGACCAGTACACGCGCGGCTCGCGGATCCTCTTCCCGCGAGAGGTGGCGGCGATCCGCGAAGCCCTCGCCGAGCCGGACGCGGACGAGGCCGCGCTCGCGCGGCGGCTGGTCCGCGCCTGGGACCTGCTGGACACCTTGAAGACCGAGGAGCCAGCGACCCTCGACCCGGCCTGGGTCACCGCGAGCACCGCGACCTTCGACGGGGCGACCAGTGCGGCCGCCAACGGCTGGCGCATGTTCGACGGGGACACCAGGACGTACACCGACACGACCACGAAGGTCTGCACGAACACGGTGCTCCCGACCGACGGGACCGGGTTCACGGTGGTCGGCGTCAGGTACTTCCCGCGGGACAACGCGGTGTCGCGCTCGACCGGCATGGCCATCGAGGGCTCTGCCGACGGAGGTGCCACCTGGACGCAGTTCGCGAGCACGGGAACCCCGGTCCGCGGCTGGAACACGGTGAACCTGACCGAGCCCGTCCACTACGGGGCACTGCGCCTCAACGGCGGCAACGGCTACTGCAACGTGGCCGAGGTCCAGTTCATCGTCGAGGTCATCGACAAGTCGGGGCTGGCCGTGTACCTCGACGACGCGGCGGCGCTGGCCGAGGCCGGCTGGACCGCGGACTCCTGGGCCGCCGTGGTGGCCGCGCGTGATGCCGCGCAGGCCGTCGCCGACGACAAGGGCGCCACCCAGGGGGAGGTGGACACCGCTGCGGGCGATCTCGCCGACGCGATCGCTGGCCTGACAAAGGCGTAACCGCTCGACGCCAGGGGCCCCGAGCCGAAGCTCGGGGCCCCTGGCGTGCGGCTGAGTTCCGCCGTGCAGGTCGATCAGATCGCGAGCAAACGAGCACTTGGGGCGTGCTGTCCTCGAGGCACGAGAAGTCACGATCGCACGCCGTTGATGTTCGGGCTTATGACCGGATCGCGTCGTTGACCGGTTAGGTCCGGATCCCCTAGCCTGGCCGCCACGCGTTCAGGACGCTTTGGGCCCGCTCGGAGGAATGACAGCGCTGACATCCGTCGCCGTCGGGTTGGGGTCCGGGCGGCTCGGAGCAGCGGTGGCGGTCGACGGCCGACCCACCGAACGAAGGAGCGAACGATGAGGTTCACCAGAGTTGCCGCTACGGTCGTCGCGCTGGCCTGCGCGCTGGTGGCGGCGTCCCCCGCCGGCGCGCAGGACGGCGGCGCCCCCGCGGTGTCGCAGCGCACGCAGGTGCATCGGGCGGTCGTGTCGTACGACGCGATGCGCGAGTACATGGCCGCGAGCGACGGCTCCGGCCTCTACCGCGAGCGGTACCCGAGCGGGGCCGAGGACCGCACCTACTCGTTCGAGTGGCCGCACTCCCAGGCGCACGTCGCGACGCTCGACCTCACCGGGCTGCCCGGGGGCCTGGGGCGGTCGTTCAAGGACGACCTCGCGGACGTCGCCCGCGGGCAGGAGCACTTCTGGAACGCCGGCGGCGGCACCACCGGGCTGCCCGGCTACGACTCGTACCCGCGCGCCCCGTACGGCGGTGGCGGCGACATGTTCTACGACGACAACGAGTGGGTCGCGCTCGCCAAGGTGCAGCAGCATCTGGCGACCGGCGACGAGGCGGCGCTCGAACGCGCCGAGGAGATCTTCGAGCTCGTGGTCTCCGGGTGGGACACCGACCCGTCGCACAGGGCGCCCGGCGGCGTGTTCTGGACCCAGGCCACCTGGAGCACCGACCGCAACACGGTCTCCACGATGCCCGGCGCGCAGCTCGCCACCCGCCTGTACATGATCACGGGGGAGCGGCACTACCTCGACTGGGCGAAGCGGATGGTGGGGTGGACCGACGAGCACCTGCTCGCGCCGAACGGCCTCTACTGGGACAACATCAAGCTCGACGGGTCCATCGACCGCACGCAGTGGTCGTACAACCAGGGCGTCCCGGTGGGTACCTACACCCTGCTGTACGAGGCGACGGGCGACGAGCGCTACCTGGCGAAGGCGAAGGGGATCGCTGCTGCGTCCTACCGCTACTACGTCACCGAGGGACGACTGGCCGGCCAGCCGATGTTCTTCAACTCCATCTGGTTCAAGAATCTCCTCCTTCTGGAGTCCGTGACCGGCGGCACGACGTACCGGGACGCGATGGCGGACTATGCCGACCTCCAGTGGCGCACTGAGCGCGAACCTGCGACCGGGCTGTTCAACAGCGGGAACGAGCACACCGAGCTGCTCGAGCAGGCGGCGATGGTCCAGATCTACGCCACTCTCGCTTGGCCGCGCGAGCAGGCGTCCATCCTGTACTGATACCTCAGGGTGCGGCGCTCTCCGCCGCGATCTCGACCATGGTCACGGAGAAACCTGGAACGGTCACTCCCGAGCCCGTCGGCCGGATCTCGTGCGGCGCGAACGGCGCAGGCTCGAACGGGGCACCGGCTCCCGCGTCGCCGCTCAGCTGACGGCCGCCCAGCACGCTCACCGGGGCCCCCGACCGGGTTTCGAGCTGAACCGTCGTCGCGGTTCCCGTCGCGTTCACCAGCCGGACGGTCGTGCGCCCGCTCGACGTGTCGCGCACGCACGAAGCGGCGAAGCGTTCCTCCGGCGAGCGGGGGTCTTCGTACCCGTTCACGAGCCGGCCGTCGACATGGAGCTCCGTGACGCGACCGCCGTCTCGAACCTCGATGCGCACTGCGTAGCGGCGGCCGACCTCGATCGAGAACGGGATGCCCGGACAGGCCTCGTCGCGAAACCCGTCGCTGACCTCGAACAGGGTGGCGGTGCGATTCATCCAGGTGCCCAGGTTCCACTCCCAGCTCTCCGCCGAGTCCAGGTCGCCGAAGAGCACCGCGAGACTGCCCCGCTCGGGATCGCCCGCCACAGCGGTGAAGTCGAGCTCGATCGTGAAGTCGTGGGGGAGGAGGGGTGTGGCGATCCGCTGCACACCCGTTCCGTCGTCGACGACGAGGCTGTCCGTGGCGGCGCCCGCGATCGTTATCCATCCGCAGTCGACGGTGAATCCGTCGGCGCGCAGGCCGACATGCCTGTACCTGGGGGCGGGGCGCTCGTACACCGGCGCGGCGAGCACCGAGACAGGCAGCGACTCGTCACCGCCGGTTTCGGAGAAGAGCTGCTGTACGTGGTAGTTCAGGCTCGGCAGGACGTCCGAGCTGTCGAAATAGATCAGGTCGGGAACCCACTGGGTACTGCCGACCTTCGCGAGCAGGGGCGCGTAGGACGCCAGCCGGACGACGTCCCCGTTGCGCTCCATCCCGGTCATGAACGCCGCCTCGGCCAGGGCGTTGAGGAACGTATTCCCTCGCGACCCGTACTCGCCGAGGTACACGGCCGGGCCCGTCCGGTCGTAGTCGTCATAGCGGTGCAGGTTCTGGAACAGCCACTTCGGTGCCTTGTAGCAGTGCTCGTCGAGGACGGGGACGCCGAGACGGCGGCCGAGATCCCACCCTCTGTCGTAGTCCTCGCCGAACGGTTGCGGGCCCGCGGTACCGACCACCGTGATCTCCGGGTACTCGCGCCTGATCGCCGCGAAGATCCGGCCGAACCGGTCTTCGAACACGTCGTCGATCTGGTCCTCGTTGCCGAGCCCGAGATACCTGAGGCCGAACGGCGCAGGATGGCCCAGCTCTCCCCGGAGGGAACCCCAGCGGGTCGTCTCGTCCCCGTTGGCGAACTCGACGAGGTCCAGGACCTCCTGGAGGTAGGCGTCCATGTCGTGATCCGGTACGGGTTGTGGACCGCCAGGCGTGTTCTGGCAGCACACGCCCGCCGGGACCACGGGCAACGGCGTGGCGGCGATCTGCTCGCAGAAGCGGAAGTACTCGAAGTAGCCGATCCCCATCGACTGGTGGTAGCCCCAGATGTTCGAGTCGGGCCGGCGATCTTGCAGGGGTCCGATCGTGCCAGGCCACCGGTACATGTTCGACAGCCCCAGTCCGTGCGCCACGCACCCGCCCGGAAACCGGAGGAACCGCGGTGACAGGTCGGCGATCGACTGGGCGAGATCCTCGCGCATGCCGTTGGGGCTGCCGCGAAACACCCGCTGGGGGAAGAGTGAGACCAGGTCGAGGTCGACCGTGTCTCCCGCCTGTACGGCCACTCCCAGGCGCGCGGAGCCGTCGCCGAACGTGGGGTTGAAGACAGCTTCGTAGCGCACCCAGTCCGGTCCCGCCGCGATCGCAACGGAGGCCGTGCTCCTCCCCTCGGAGCACGCGAGCGTCACGTCGAGGTCCACGTCGTTGGTGGCACGTGCGTAGACGCTGAAGACGTACGACTCGCCGGCGGCCACCGTGATCCCGCCGAACCCCTCGTTCACGATCTCGGCGGACGTCGAGCCGTCGCCGATCCGCACGTAGGTAGGCGACGCCGGTGAGAGGGGCGAGTCGCTGCGCACCTGCACCAGTCCGCGCGTCGTCCAGCCGGTCAGCGGGCCCCAGCCGGGCCGGTCCTGCGACGTGAAGTCGAAGGACCGGTTCCGGACCAGCTCGGCGTAGAGCCCGCCGTCGGCCGAGCAGTTGATGTCCTCGAAGAAGGCGCCCCAGAGGTCGGGGCTGATCGGACGCGGATCGTCGAGGTCCACGGTGACGATGGTCATGGCAGCACCTCCGGCCCGCCCAGCGGCAGGATCGGCGCGGTCAGCACCTCGTCCCGGTCGCACACCAGCCGCCCGTCGGCCACATGCGCCCGGGCGACCTGGATCGAGCTGCGACGGTGCGCGTAGCGGTCGTCGCGGACGGGCGAGCCGGGGGTGCGCCCTGGGTGCGTGAAGTAGAAGACGAACGCCTCGTCGCCGACGACGACCACGTCGGCGTGCAGCCCGTTGCCGCCGTCGTCCTCACCCGAGCCGGACTCGGCGAGGATGCGGTGCTGAGTCTCCCAGGTGCGCAGGTCTGTCGAGCGGTGCACCCGCAGGCCGGCCCATTCGTCGGTGAGCATCCAGTACGAGCCTCCGAGCGCGAAGACGTTCGGCCCTTCGTGCGGCAGGTTCTCCACCGCTGCTCCGCCCGGCGTCCACCGGTACAGGTCGGGACTGTCAGCCGTGTAGGTGTGGGTGCCGCGGTCGTCGTCCTTGAACCACATGCGCCAGCCCCCTTCGGGGAGCGGGACGACGCACGCGTCGATTACGTGCTGCGAGTCGAGGTCCAGCGTGGACTCGTACTCCCAGTGCGCGAGGTCCGTGCTGGTGTAGTGGCGGATCGCGCCCGGGTCGCCCCACGTCGTGTGCACGCCCTCGATGAAGCTCACGTACATGTGGTAGGCCGCGCCGTCGTCGATGATCTCGGGCGCCCAGAAGGTGTCGCGGCCCCAGCCGGTCTCCAGGCCCTGCGCGGTGCCGCGATAGGACCAGGTCGCACCGCCGTCGGCCGAGGCGGCGATGCCGATGTCGGTGCCGAACACCCACGAGACGTCGTCGATCGGGGGTGCCAGGACGCGGCGGTTGGTGTAGAACATCCACCACTCGCCCGCGGAATGGTTCCAGATCACCGTCGGGTCGGCGGCCCCGTCGTGGATGGGGTCGCGGAACAGCGGTTTGGGGATCTCGGTGATCGTTCGCATGGTCACTCCACCTCGAAGATGCGGGCGGCGGGACCGGTGGGCACCTCGACGACCGGCACGCCCTCGGCCGTGCGGATCGTCCACTCCGGCAGCGCGACCGGGTAGACCTGCTTGATCGCTCGCCCGCGCAGCCCGGGCAGCGTGATCTCCGTGGCCGCGCCGCGCGACCACAGTGCCAGCAGCGACTCGGGACCGGAGTCCAGCTGCAGCACGATCACGTCGTCGTCCCAGCCGGGCAGCCCCAGCGGCCACACCGGGTGCGCCCCGGCGATGCGGTGCCGCCAGTCCTTGTGGAGCGCGATCGCCTCGCGCACCAGCGCGAACCGCTCGTCGCCGAGCCCGCCCAGGAACCCTGACAGGTAGAGCCGGCCCATCACGCCTGCCGTCATCGCGAACGCCGTCTCCTCGATGTTCATCGACTCGGCCGGGTAGGCCCAGTTCCCGGCCTGCTCGGGCACGACGCTGGCGGGCGCGGCCGCGGCGATCGGAGCGTACTTCCGGAAGTCCTGCTGGTCGCTGGTGGACTGCAGGTGCGCGACGGACAGCAGGTTGTAGTCCATGCGCATCCCGCCGGAGGAGCAGCTCTCGAACAGGACCTCCGGGTGCCGCGCCTGGGCGTCGCTGAGCCAGTCGCGGAAGGCGCGGGTGTGCCCAAGGAGCCCGGCCCCGGGGCCTGCGGCGTCGACGTCGGTGCCGACGCCCGAGTTCACGTTGTAGTCGAGCTTGAAGAACTCGATCCCGAGCTCGCCCACGAGCCGGTCGACTGCCTCGTCCAGGTGGGCGCGGGCCGCCGGGTGGCGGAAGTCGAGCTGGTAGTGCCCGGTCTCGAAGACCCGCCGGCCGAACCGCCGGAAGAACGCCTCCTCGGGCAGCTGCAGCGATGCGTTGGCGCCGACCGCCTCGGGTTCCAGCCAGATCCCCGGCCGCATCCCCTTGGCGCGGATGGCGTCGATGACCGAGATCAGGCCACCGCTGAACTGCCCGGGCGCCTCGAGCCAGTCGCCCGCGTCCGTCCACCAGTTGCCGGTTCCGTACCAGCCGGCGTCGATGCAGTAGTACTCCGCACCAGCCTCCGCCGCCGCCTCGATGAGCGGGAGCTCCTTCTCCGTCGAAGGCCCGGCCATGAGCGTGTTCATGAAGTCGTTGTAGACGACGGGAAGCCCCGCATCGACCGGGCGCAGCTCGCGGATCGCGCGCCGGTAGTCCGTGAGCGCGGCGAAGGCCGCGTCCCGTCCGCCGTCCGCGACTGCGAACCCGGCGGGCACCGTCGTGAACTCGTCTCCTGGAGCCAGGCGCTGGGCGAACTGATGGTGCAGGTCGGTCGGGCCGTACACGCCGACGGTGACCGTGCCCTCGTTCTGCGTCGCCTCCCAGTGCCAGCCCGCGCTGGTCTCGACCTGCCATGCGATTGACGGGCCGTCCTCGGTCGCGAGGACGCCGGACGGCAGGAACTCGCCGCTCGAGAAGGATCCGTGGCTGGTCACACCGAAGTTCCCGCGATTGCGGCGGCCGTGGAACTCCGGGTTCACGTTCGGCAGCAGCTCCGAGACCGGACGCTGGTGCCAGCGTCCTTCGGCGAGCCATTCGCTCTCGCCCCACAGCAGGTCGTGTGTCCCCTCCGGGACAGCTATCAGCCCGGAGCTCACCGACAGGAGCATGACGTCGACGTCGACGTCGGCGCCGTTGCGCACGGTGTGCCGGACCTGGACCCCCGGCCCCGCCGCCCGGAAGACACTCGTCACCTCGAGGCCGCTGTCGGGATCGTGCTGGCGGATCCGCAGCTCGTCGCCGAGCGTCTCGTGACCGGTGTAGCGCAGCCGCAGTCCGGCACCCCAGAGCAGCAGGCTCTGGTTGTGGCGGGCGCGGTGCTCCCCGGCGGTGCTCAGGTCGACGATCGGCAGGGGCGCGGTCACCGACGCGGCGTTCGGACCGGTCGCCCAGCGGACGAGCCGGACGGGGTGGTCGTCGCCGTGGTCGAACCCCAGGTCCAGTCCGGGGTGGGCCCACTCGATGGCGGGCTGAAGTTCGTGTGGCACAAGCTCTCCTCGTTGAGTTTCCCGCGCACGGGCACCGTGAATGGCTCCGTGAACCTTCACGGTAGCGACCGCGACGTCGGCAGACAAGCAGCCGCACGTCCCACCCAACGGATCGGGTCCCCTCGCGCGTCACAACCCAGTGAGGCACCGTCCCACCGAAGATCGGGGTTGTCCGTGATGAATGCTCGTGCTCGCCGGGCGGCACGCTCGGACCACCGGACCGTCAGCAGGATCGCCGTCGCCGCGGCGGCAGCCACCGCCCTCGTCGCGACATCGGCCGCGGCGCTCGCGCCCGGCGACGCCGCGCCGGACCGCGCCGCGCCGCCGGAGCGCCCCACCACCACGGTGGTCACCCTCGTCACGGGCGACCGGGTGGCCGTGACCGAGCGCGACGGCGAGGACCTCGTCCGGATCGTGCCCGCCGAGCGCCCCGACGGCGCACCCGTGGCGTTCCACCAGGTGGCTGGCGAGACCAGGCACCTGGTCATCCCGACCGACGTGCTCCCGCTCGTCCCGGACCGGCTCGACCGCGACCTGTTCGACGTCAAGCGCCTGGTGGCCGACGGGCGCACCGGGGACCTGCCCGTCATCGTCCAGACGAGCGGGCGCGCCGCCGCTCGCGGTGTGCGGCCGCCCGAATGGGCCGCGCTCGGGCTCGGCACGGAGCGCACCCTCGAGTCCATCGGCGCCGTGGCCGGCGACCTGGACACCACCGCGGGCTCCGACGAGCCGGCGGAGTCCTGGGGACTGCTCGATGCGCTCGCCGCCTCCAGCGGCAGGGCCGGCAGGGCCGGCGGCGACACCACGAAGGCCGCACCGCAGGGCGTCGCGATCGCCAAGGTGTGGCTGGACCGCCGCGTCGAGCCGCAGGATGCCGACTCCATGCCGCAGATCGGCGCCCCGCAGGCCTGGGACGCCGGGCATACCGGCGAGGGCGTGACCGTCGGCGTCGTCGACACCGGCGTCGACGAGACGCACCCCGACCTGGACGACGGCGTGGTCGCGGCCGCGCGGGACTTCACCGGCTCGGGCGGCTCCCCGGACAGCACGATGGACGACGTCGGGCACGGCACGCACGTGGCCTCAATCGTCGCCGGCTCGGGCGAGGCGTCCGACGGCGTGAACCGTGGCGTCGCGCCCGGCGCGCGCCTGCTCGACGCCAAGGTGCTCACGCCCGACGGCGGTGACACGTCCTGGGTGATCGACGGGATGGAGTGGGCCGCCGAACAGGGCGCCGATATCCTCAACCTCTCCCTCGGCGAGCCCGGCAACTACACCGACGGCACGGACCCGGCGTCGCTCGCCGTGGACGCCCTGAGCGAGCAGTACGGGCTGCTCGCCGTCGCCGCCGCGGGCAACGAGGGACCGGAGCCGGGCACGATCCCGACGCTCGGCACGGCGTCGAGCGCGCTGACGGTCGCCGCCGTGGGGGACGACGACGCGGTCGCCGGGTTCTCCAGCGTCGGGCCGCGGGCCGACGGCGCCCTGAAGCCCGACATCGCGGCGCCCGGCGTCGAGATCGTGGCGGCGCGTGCGGCGGGCACCGCACTGGGCGAGCCCGTCGACGACCTGCACGTCGCGGCGAGCGGCACGTCGATGGCGGCGCCGCACGTCGCCGGCGCGGCCGCCGTCGTGCGGTCCGCCCGCCCCGACCTGACGGGACAGGAGCTCAAGGACGTACTCATGGCGTCGGCGCAGCAAGGGGAGGGGAACTCGGTGTGGCAGGAGGGCGCGGGCCGCGTGTGGATCCCGGGCGCGCTGGAGCAGGCCGTCACCTCGGACCCGCCGTCCCTCTCGTTCGGCATCATGCCCTACCCGCAGGACGAGGCCGACCCGGTGACCCGCACCGTGACCTACCGCAACCCGGGAGACGCCGCGCTGGAGCTCGACGTGAGCCTCGTGGTGCGGGACGAGGCGCGGGCCGAGGTTCCGGACGGCACCGTGACGACGTCGGCGGCGCACCTGATGGTCCCGGCCGGCGGCACCGCGAGCGTCGACCTGGCGCTCCACCCCGCGGTCGTGCCCCCGGGCGCATACGGCGGGGCGCTGGTCGCGCGGTCCGGTAATGGCGACCAGGTGAGCACCGCCGTCGGGTTCGTCAACGAGAGCGAGAAGTACGACCTGACCATCCGGGCCACGGACGTCGACGGCTCGCCGGCGACGGCGGACGACCACCTGGTGCTGCAGAACGCCGCCGATCCGTGGGACTCGCTGTGGGTCGAGCCCGAGTTCACGGACGGCGTGGCCACCGTCCGGCTGGAGCCGGGCTCGTACTACGTCGCTGGGTTCTTCGAGGCGCGGGACCAGGGCTCGTCGTGGCCGACCGCGGTCACGGCGGTCGCCGACCCGCTGGTGGAGCTGGGCAAGGACATGACAGTCGAGCTGGACGCGCGCGACGCCCGCCCCCTCGACGTCACCACGCACCGCGTGACGGACGACGCCGGCAAGAGGCTCCTCTTCTACCGGCTCGTCGACGGCGAGTACAACAGCACCGTCAGCGCGACCTACGGCGGCTACGCCGACGACGTCGTCGCGCCCGACTTCTACGCCCTGCCCACCGACGGGGCGGGCGACGGGGTCGAGTTCGAGCTCGTCTCCCTCACCCAGCAGCGCCAGCCGGTGCTCGAGGTCTCGGCCGGCCGGCGCGTGGGCGACGTGCCCGCCACCCCTGTGCCCGGGTCCGAGCCGGTGACCGGCAGGGACCGGGCACGCCTGGTCGACGCCGGCGCCGGAACCGCCGCGGACCTGGCCGCCGCGCGAGTACGCGGCCGGTTCGCGCTCGTGAACCAGGGTGACGTCCGGGCGCAGGCGGCCGCCGCCGAGGCGGCCGGCGCGTCGGGGCTGCTGGTCCGCGGCGACGGGCTCGGGACCGTTCCTGGCGCGGTCGACGGCGCGGGCATCCCGGTGCTGGCCACCGACCAGGACACCGGCGACCGGCTGCGCCGCGAGCTGGAGAGCCGCCCGGTGCGGCTGCGGATCCTCGGGCGCGACCAGGCGGCCTACACCTTCGACACCGTCGCCGAGCACGTGGGGCACGTGCCCGACGAGGACCTCACCCTGCGTGCGGGACCGCACAACCTGGCGACGCTCGACATGGCGTACCGCGCGATGAGCACCGAGGGGCAGGTCCAGGTCAGGCCCGTGATCGAGCGGCCCGAGCGGCAGGGAATCTACGGCCTCGTGAGCGAGTTCACCGCGCCCGCTCGGCGCACCGAGTACGTGACCGCGGCCGAGGGTGTCCGCTGGTATCACGAGGTGATGCCACGCCATACCGACGCGCTGCTGGCCAGCGGGTTCGAGTCCGAGATCCGCGAGTACCGGCCGGGGGACACCGCGAGCGACGTCTGGCTCGCCCAGGCGCACCACGGCGGGTTCACGCCGCCGGGTGTCGGCGGGTACGGGGAGTACGGCATGGCGTCCGCCGTCCGCGACTGGGACATGTTCGCGTTCGAGCTGCCGTTCTGGGTCGACGACGCCGGGCACTCGATGCCGGTCGCCCTGCCGTGGGAGGAGGACGCCGACGTGCGGATGCGGCTGTGGCAGGACGGCGAGCTCGTGCTCGACGAGCCCGGCACGATCGGCTGGTTCTACGGGCTGCCGGAGGAGCCGACGCCGTACCGGCTGCGGTCCGACGTCGCGCGCTCCACGCCGTGGTGGGAGCTGTCCACCCGGGTGTCGACCGAGTGGGAGTTCACCTCGGCGTTCGCGGACGACCACGTCGTGCTGCCGCTGCTGCAGATCGACTACGGGCTGTCCCTCGACGACCGCAACCGCGGGGACCGCCGCGAGGTGCTCCGCCTGTCGGCGTCGCACCAGGACGGCTCCACGCCGTCCGAGGTGGCGGGCATGCGGCTGTGGGCGTCCGCCGACGACGGGGAGACCTGGACGCCGGTCGACGTCGCGACGGGCGGTGCGGCCGACAGCGGGCCGGGGAGGTTCACCGCGACCGTGCGGGTGCCGCGCGGGACCGAGCACGTCTCGCTGCGGGTCGAGGCGTGGGACGACGCCGGCTCGCGGGTCAGCGAGACGGTGATCCGGGCGTACGCCGTCGGGCGGTGAGATCCGGAGCGGGGGCGGGGGCAAGGTGGCGTGGGCCGGCACGACGAGGTGACAGCGACCACGTCCACAGCGCGCCGACGACGGCGATCCCCGCGGCGACCCCGAACGCCCACGAAGTCCCCACCGCCGCAGCGGTGAGCCCGAGAACCATCGGCCCCGCTCCGAGCCCCAGGTCGAGCGCCATGCTGGCGGTCCCCGACGCCACCCCGCGCTCGCGGGGGGTCGCGGTGGCGAAGATCGCGGAGAAGAAAGCCGGCGTGCTGAAGGTGACCCCGGCCCCCATGAGCGCCGACCCGGCGATCAGCGCCAGGGGCGTCCGCAGGCCGGCCATCAGGAGGAGGCCGGCCGCGATCGTAGCGAGCGAACCCGCGCCGAGGGCCAGGGCAGGAAGCCGGTCGACGACTCGCGCGAACGCGACCCGTCCGACGACGACGACGCAGCCGTAGACCAGCAGCGGGAGGCTGACGTTCGGCATCGCGATCGACTCGGCGCGCAGGGTGGCGAACGCCAGGAACCCGCCCATCGCGATCACGGACGCGAGGAAGCCGAGGCCCGGGCCGATCGCCGGCCGGTGGATCCACGCGGGCCGGCGAGTCGTGTCGGAGTCCGAGACCGGGCCGGACGGCCGCGTCTCGCCGATGGAGCCGGCCACGGCCGCCGCCCCGAGCGCGAGCACGCCCGCGCCGTACCAGGCGCCGGTGAATCCCACCGTGCGGATCAGCAGCTCGCCGAGCGGCGGGCCCAGGGTGATTCCGAGGTACAGGCCGAGTGAGTTGTAGCTCAACGCCTCCCCTCGTCGGCTCGAGGGCGCGAGGTCGGCGAGCGCCGCGAGGGACGCGACGAAGAAGGCGGCCTCGGCGACACCGAGGAGCAGGCGCAGCGCGACCACGAGCGCGAGCGAGTCGGCGTGCGCGGTGAGGGCCAGCGTCGTCGCCGCGAGGATCCCGCCGCCGATCATGAGCGGTGCGCGTCCCCAGGCATCGCAGAGCCGTCCCACGACCGGGCGCAGGAGGAGGGCGGAGAGCGCGAAGGCGCCGAACGCGATCCCGGCGCCGGCCGCGTCCGAGCCCAGTGGGCCCGTGACGTACAGGGGGAGCGCGAGGATGCTGACGCCGGCGGCGGTGAAGTACGCGAGGTCGGCCAGGGAAAGGCGCACGAAGGACGATGTCAGGAGAGGTTCGCGTGGAGGAGCGTCCGTCGTGGGCGTCGAGGTGTACATGCCCTCAGGGTCGGGCTGGGCCGGGCGCCCGTGCATGGGTAGACCTACCTATCTTGCGCGACGTGGGTCGCGGCCCGCCGCGGGGTCGCCCTGGCCCGGTTGCGAGCCGTCGTCCCTCGGTCCGCCGAAGAGGCCGTGCTCCATGGCGAACAGGGCCGCTCCGGCCCGCGTGGCGACCTCGATCCGCGAGTACACGTCCTGAACGTGGTGCTCGGCGGTCCGCGGGGAGATGACCAGCCTCCTGCCGATCTCCTTGTTGGACAGCCCGGCGGCCACGAGCCGGAGCACCTCGACCTGCCGCGGGCTGAGCCCTGCCGGGCGGGGCCGCCGCCCGGCGCCGGGGTGGCCGGCCGCGGCGAGCACAGCCTCGACGGCGTCGCCGTCGAGGCGGCCGGCCCGGACCTCCGCCCGGACCCGGTCCGCGGCCTCGGTGGCGGAGTGCGGGGGTTCGTGCGGGCGGCCCTCGAGCAGGGTCCGGTAGGCGTCGGCTGCGGCCAGCACACGTGCCTCGATCGACAGGTCGGTCGCGAGCGCGCCCCGCGGGTAGCCGCTGCCGTCCAGGTGCTCATGGTGCCGCCCCACGAGCGGAGCCACTGGGGCGAGGGCGGCGACGCGAGCCACGATCCGCTCCCCGTGGTAAGGGTGGAGACGTGCCTGGTCGCGCTCGGACGCACTCAGCGGGCCGGGCTTGTTCCACACCCTGCTGGAGACGCCGGCGCGACCGATGTCGTGCAGGTGGCCGGCGCAGCGCAGCCGGCCGAGCGCGTCCTGGCCGAGCCCGGCCCGGCGGCCCGCGGCGGCCGCGAGGTCAGCCACGGCAGAGCTGTGCCCGTGCAGCCACGGGCTCTTGAGGTCGACCATGTCTCCGAACACACGGGCCACCTGCTCGAGGCGCGCCGGGTCGACCAGGCGCACGGGGTCGGGCTCGACGTCGAGCAGGAGCTCGTACGCGTCGACCTCGCCGATCCCGTCGAGCACCTCGTCCGCGCGCTCCAGGCAGACGGCTGCCAGCTCCGGGTCAAGCGTCTTCCCGGCCCGGCGCCGGACCTCGGCGGTCGCGCGGTCGCGCGAGTCGAGCAAAGCGAACAGCGTGGCGATCGCCGCGACGTGCG
The DNA here is from genome assembly GCF_900608595.1 of Promicromonospora panici. Classification (GTDB taxonomy): domain Bacteria; phylum Actinomycetota; class Actinomycetes; order Actinomycetales; family Cellulomonadaceae; genus Promicromonospora; species Promicromonospora panici. Next base: position 182,085 of record NZ_UWYY01000015.1, read on the forward strand.
CCAGGCGAGTGGCGTACGGGATGGCTGCACCTGCCACGGCGGGGACACCGCTGCCGTCCCATGACGCCGTGGTGTGCGCGAGCGCGTCCAGCACCGGCCCGGGGAGCCCGAGGCGGCGGGCCGCCGTGCGGGCCACCTCGCACGTCGCGGCAGGTCCGCCTCGGTCGAGAGCGGCGGAGTGGCGCAGGACGGCTGCCGTGACGCCTAGGCGCGACCGTCCCGTCGCCGAGGCGAGAGCCGGGACGAGCGTGGCGAGCGTCTCGCGCGTGCTGAGGTCGGCTTGCAGGAAGGCCCGGGTCGCGACGACGTCGTCGCCCAGGGCTGCTGCGAGCTCGACCGAGTACGCCGTGCAGCCGACGTGCTCCAGCAGGGAGACGTAGACGACGTCCCGGACCGCCTCCGCGTCGCCCCCCAGGGCCCGGGCGAGCCGGGATGCGACGACCGCGCGGGCGAGCGACTCGTCGGCCGCGGCACCTGTGCCTAGATCCGTGACAGCGGCCAGCCCTCCGAGGAGCCCGAGGAGGCGGAACATCTCTTCACGATGGCATACGGAAGGCTCGTCCACCCAGAGGAACGGCCCGTCCACGACTCGGCGCCTTGCTGTTGGCGTCCTCACCATCTCGACAGTCACCGCTCCGCGACGAACGTGTACCGGCCCGATCCGACCCGCACCACTGCGACGCCGTCCTCGGCCGACACCCCCGTGACACCCTCGGCCCGGCGCAGCGGACGCCCGTGCTCGGTGACCGCCTCGGGATCATGCGCGGGAACCCGCACCGTCGCCGTCGACCCGACCGGCACGGTCACGGTGAGGCTGAGCTCGCCGTCCGTGCGCTGCCACTCGCTGGCCACGGTGCCGTACGGCGTCCGGGTCGCTGCCCGTGCCCGGTCGAGGTGGTCGGTGACCGCCGGGGCGATCGTGATGTCCCGGTACCCCGTCTCGGCCGACGGCTGGATGCCGGCGACGTGCTGGTAGAACCAGTCGTCGACGGTGCCGAGGAAGTAGTGGCCGTAGGACCGCGCCTCCAGCGACCAGTGCTCCCACATGGAGGTGGCGCCGTTCTCGATCATGTAGCCCCAGCTCGGGTACCCGGTCTGAACGGCGAGCTCGTAGGCGACGTCGGTGTACCCGTGCTGGGTCAGCACCGGTAGCAGCCACTTGGTGCCGAGCACACCCGTGTTGAGCCTGGTGCCCTTGGCGCGCACGTCGGCGACGATGCTGTCGACGACCCGCCGCGTCGTGGCGGCGTCGGGCACGAGACCGAAGGCCACGGCGAGCACGTTGTGCGTCTGCCGGTAGCCGCGGTCGCCGTCGCCGCGGTAGTGCCCGGCGTCCCGGTCGAGGAAGGTGTTGTTGAACGCGGCCCTGATCGTGGCGGCGTTCCGGGCGAAGTGCTCGACGTCGGCAGCCTTGCCGAGGAACCCGGCGCTGCGTCGCATGTATGTCGTCATGGAGTACAGGAACGCCGTGCCCGAGACCCGCAGGTCCTCGGGCGCGTTGCCGCCCGCCGGGCTCGCCTCGGGGCTGACCCAGTCGCCGAGCCGCGCGTCGGTGACGATGCCGCCCTGGGACCGGTCGAACTCCAGGTCGACGTACGCCTTCATGCCGTCGTAGCACTCGGCCAGCACGCGCGTGTCCCCGCCGTACTGGTAGAGCCACCAGGGGATCATCACGTAGGCCGCGTGCCACGGCGGGCAGACGCCCCATTCGCCCCAGTCCCCCGAGCTGGGCGCGATGACGAGCGGGCGGCCCTGGGCGTCCCGCGTCTCCTGGACGTCGCGCAGCCACTTGGCGAACAGCTCGTGCACGTCGAGGTTCAGCAGGAACATCTCCGCGCCGAGGGCGGCGTCGCCGGTCCAGCCGTTCTTCTCGAACATCGGCGTGTCGGTGGGGATGCCGTGGATGTTGTTCTTCAGCGTGTCGACGACGGCGCGATGGGTCCGGTTCATGATCTCGCTCGAGCTGTCGAACGTCCCGGTCTCCCGGGCGGCCGTGTGCACCACCCGCGCGGTGAAGGCCGCCGGGGGAGGTGGGGTGTCGTGGGGCCACCCGGTGACCTCGATGTACTGGAAGCCCTTGTAGGAGAAGCGGGGTTCCCACGTCTCCGGCTCCGAGCCTGCGTCCGGCTCCGTGGCCCCGGCCCCGGCCAGGGTGAAGCGGTCGGTCTGGAAGCCGGCCTGGAACCCGCCGTTGTTGCTCATGTTGACGCGCCCGCCGGCCGCGAGCTTCTCGCCGTGCGCGGCCCGGATCGTCGCACCGGCCGGCCCGGTCACGGTGTACCGCACCCAGCCCGCGATGACCCGGGGGAACTTCACCACGTAGACGCCCGGCTCCGGCTCGGTGACCTCGACAGCTGGTAGTGACTCGGTCACCTCGATCGGCTGCTGGCGCTGGTTGACCAGGACGCCCTGTGGGCCCGGCGCCGTCGAGGCGGCCGCCCACTCGCCGTCGTCGAACCCGACCGAGTCCCAGCCGGGCAGGGTCCGGCGCGCGTCGTACGCCTCGCCGCCGTAGAGGTCGTCGAACACCGTCGGCCCGTCGTGTATCCGCCAGTTCGCGTCCGTGACCACGTGCTCGACGGCGCCCCCGGCGTACCGCAGGTGCAGCACTGCGCGCACCACGGGCTCGTCGTGCCACGGCGGCGACTCCCAGCGCCACACGTTGCCTCCGGTCATCCCGTAGAAGCCGCGGCCCAGCTCGAGACCCAGCGCGTTGCGGCCCTGCCGCAGCCCTCGCGTCACGTCGGCGGCCGTGTACTGGACGGTGTCGTCGTAGTCGGCGAATCCCGGCGAGAGCACGTGGTCGTCGGCGGGCGCGCCGTTCAGCGACACGTCCGCGTACCCGCCCGCGGCCAGGTAGAGCACGGCGCGCTCGAGGCGCGGCCCGACCTCGAACTCCTTACGCAGCAGCGGTGCCGGCAGCGGGTCGCGCGTCGGCGGCCGCACGCCGCTGCCCCACGGCCCCGAGCCGTAGGCCGCGATCTCGGCGGCCTGGTCCCAGCCGGAGTCGTCGAGGTCGGGGCGTGCGAAGTCCGCCGGGAACTGGGTCGCGGCCTTCCAGGCGCTCCCGGTTGTCAGAGTGGACGTCGTCCCGTCCGACCAGGTCAGGCGCACGACGGCGAGCACGGCCCCAGGGCTGGCCGCGTCGTTGGTCCCGCGCACGGCGACTACCGTCGTGCCGCCCGCGACGTCGACGTCGTAGAAGCGGGAGCCCTGCCAGCCGTTCTCGACGGGCTCGGTCGCGCCGACCTGGGCGCCGTCCACCCAGAGCGTGAAGGAGTCGTCGGCGGTGATCAGGACCTCGGCCCGCGTCGCCGACGCGCCGTCCGGGGCCGGCTGCGTGAGCCGGAACGCACGGTCCTGACCGGGCAGCTCGCCTTCCGCCGCCCAGATCCACGAGGCGCCGTCGAAGGTCAGGTCGGTGACCTGGTCCGAGCCGCGCTGATTGCCGATCCACGCGGCGCCGGCCCAGTCGCTCTCGTCGTACAGCCCGGTGCGGAAGTCCGACGTCGTCGTACAACTCCCGTGCGTGGTCGCGACGTCCACCCGCCAGGTGTAGTCCGTGGCGGCGCGCAGCGGAGGCCCGTCGTACTCGATGTTCGCCGACTCGTGGGACGGTACGACGCCGCTGTCCCACACCTCGCGGGGGCGCGGACCGCGGGTGCTGACCCGCAGCCGGTAGGACTCCTGTTCGACGCCGCGCCGGTCCGACTCGATGGTCCACGAGAACCGTGGCCGGTCGACGTCGATCCCGAGCGGGCTGGTCTTCTTCTCGACGAGCGGGTTGTCCAACCGCACGGCGCTGACGCCGCCGCGTCCAGGCTCGGCGGCCGCGGCGAAGGCTGCGGAGGCGCTGCCCGGCAGGGCTGTCGGCAAGGTGGCGGGCAGAGCCGCGGCGGTCGAGGCGACGCCGGCGGTCTTCAGGAACAATCTGCGGTCCAGGGTCATGACGCCTCCGGGCGGGTCCGATCTTCTTCGATCGTCCGGTTGGGTGGTGAGCTCCGTTGCAACGTTTCAACCACGCGCGGCCAGTGTAGGGCGGCGGTGTCCCTGAGGCCAGGGCCAGGGCGAACGTCAGGAGGGGCCGGCGCGCCGGGGGGCGGCGACCGACCCACGCGAGCGAAGCGGCATGGGCAGGCGGTGGACGAGGCCGTCCGGCGCGGCCGGGCGCCCCGCCCTCTCAGGGCCGCACCTGCTCCAGGAGCAGCTCGACCGCCCGCCGGCCCAGCGCGCGGTGGGGCAGCGCGAACGTCGTGAGCCCGGGCCGCAGCCAGCCGGCGACCGACGCGTCGTCGAACGAGACGACCGACACGTCGTCGGGGATGGTCAGGCCCGCCCCCTGGACGACGGCCCTTCTCACGGCAGAACCAACTATCTAGCACCCGCGACCAACACGGGTGCCCCACCTCCTATGCTTCGGGACGTGACCGAGATCAGCTTCCGTGGCAAGACCCCGCGAGTGTCGCCGTCCGCCTGGCTCGCCCCCACCGCGACCGTCATCGGGTCGGTGGAGATCGCGGAGCGGGCGAGTGTCTTCTGGGGCGCGGTCCTGCGCGGTGACGGCGACGACATCCGGATCGGTCCGGAGGCCAACCTCCAGGAGATGGTCGTGGTCCACGCCGACGCCGGGCTGCCGGTGTCCGTCGGGGCGCGGGTGAGCGTGGGCCACGCCGCCGTCCTGCACGGCTGCACGATCGAGGACGACGTGCTCGTCGGGATGTCCGCGACCGTGCTCAACGGCGCGGTCGTTGGCGCCGGGTCCCTGGTGGCCGCGGGCACCGTCGTCCGGGAGAACATGGTCGTGCCGCCGGGATCCCTGGTCGCGGGTATTCCTGGCGTCGTGCGGCGGGAAATCTCCTCCGGCGAGCGAGACGCGATCGCTCAGAACGCGGACCACTACGTGCGCCTTGCCGGTGAGTACGCGGATCTGTTTCGGGCTTGACCAGGTCGAGTAGTCAGGTCGCCGTTCGGTCGGTCATGCGGCGAGCCAAGCCTTCGATGCTGAGGCGTTCCCACGTGACTTCGTGCGTGGTGAGCTGGTGCTGTCTGAGGATGAGCGGCGCTTCAAGCAAGCTAGTGGCCCGTCTCTGAAGTCTTCTGACGGTTGGCCTTCGCGAGGACTTCGTCGGCGGTCTTGGTCCAGGAGAAGCGGTGGGCGCGGTCGTTCCAGCCGTCGATGAAGGCGCGGATCTTGGCGTTGAGCTCCTTGACGGACTTGAACACGCCGCGGCGGATGGCTTGGCGCTCGACGATGCCGAACCAGACCTCGGCGAGGTTCATCCAGGACGCGTGGGTCGGTGTGAAGTGGACGTGGATGCGCGGGTTGGCCTGCAGCCAGGCCCGGACCTCGGGGGTCTTGTGCGCGGCGTAGTTGTCCATCACCAGGTGCAGCTCCACCTCGGGGTGGGCGCGGGCGACCTGGCGCAGGAACGCGAGGAACTCCTGGCGGCGGTGGCGGGGCTTGAGCGCGGCGGTGACGTTGCCGGTGGCGATCTCCAGTGCCGCGAACAGGGTCGAGGTGCCATGACGCACGTAGTCGTGGCTGCGCCGCTCGATCAGGCCGGGCTGCATCGGGAGGATCGGCTGGGTGCGGTCCAGGGCCTGGATCTGAGACTTCTCGTCCACGCACAGCACGACCGCGTTCGCGGGCGGGTCCAGGTACAGGCCGACGACGTCGGTCACCTTGCCGACCAGCTCGGGATCGGTGGAGAACCGGAACGACTCGGCCCGCCACGGCCGGACGCCGTAGGCCCGCCAGGCGCGGGCCACCGTCGAGGCGCTGACACCTAGATGAGCGCCCAGCAGCCGGCTCGACCAGTGCGTGACCCCGTACTTCTTCGGCGGCGGGCTCAGCGTCGCCGTCACGATCGCCCAGTGATCCACGGTGCGCGGCCGCCCCGCACGCGGCGCGTCGCCCAGGCCCGCGATCCCAGCCCGCTGGTACCGGCCCCGCCACGTCAGCACCGTCGGGACGAGACCCCCACCCTCTCGGCGATCTGCTGGTTCGCCACACCGTCGGCCGCCATCAGTACGATCCGCGCCCGGCGCACCGCACCGGCCGGCGCCGTCGAGGAACGCACCCACCGCTCCAGCTCGACACGGTCACCATCACGCAGCATCAACACCGGAGCAGGTCGATTCGCCATACCCGCATGATCTCGAAGTCAAACCCTAAAGTCACTTACGACACACGACACTAGGCAGGCCGCTACGCGTCGATCGTGACATCGCCGGTGTGTTGCCGGAGAGGAAACTTGCGTGCACGCACGCATGGCGACTGTCCCCGACGGCGTCTAGCGTCGATGCCATGCGGCTCGGCCGTCCAGCTGCATGCTGGGTGGCGCCGGCGGAACCAGGCCGCACCGTGAGGGAAGGGAAATCCCATGACGTCGACAACGTCGCGACCGACTGCGATCGGACATCCGCTGGCTCCCCTGACCGCAGAGGAGCTCAAGGCGGCCACCGAGATCCTCGCCCGCTCCGGCCGCGTCCCGGACGGATCCCGCTTCGTCTCGGTGTCACTGCAGGAGCCACCCAAGGAGAGGGTGCTGGCGTGGGACGGCACGGCACCCCTGGACCGCGAGGCGTTCGTGGTCGTCTACGACCGGCCCGGCCGCCAGCTCTACGAGACGGTCGTCTCCCTCGCCACCAGGGACGTGGTGCGCTGCAAGCCGGTCCCCGGAGCGAGGCCCTCCTATCTCCTCGAGGAGGTCTTCGCGGTACCTGAGGTGGTCATGGCCGACCCGCGTTGGCAGGAGGCCATGCGTCGCCGCGGCGTGACCGACTTCTCGCGTGCCCATGTCGACCCGTGGCCGGGCGCCTGGCTGTCGGAAACCGACCCCGGTGAACGACGGGTGTGCCGTCCACTCACCTGGGTGCGGCCGCCGGTCGAGAACGGACATCCTTACGCACGGCCCGTCGAGGGCCTGATCGCTGTCGTCGACCTCGATGAGATGGAGGTCATCGATGTCATCGATCACGGCGTGGTGCCCCTACCCGAGCTCGACGGCGAGTACATCCCCGAGCTGATGACGGAGGCGGGTGAGAGCAACCGGCCGCGCTTCGACCGCCTCCGGGACGACGTGCAACCTCTCCACATCAGCCAGCCGGAGGGGCCGAGCTGGACCGTCGAGGGCCACCACGTGACCTGGCAGAAGTGGTCGCTCCGGATCGGCTGGACCGCACGGGAGGGGCTCGTCCTGTTCGACGTGCGCTACGACGACCGCGGGGAGCTGCGCCGGGTGCTCTACCGGGCTTCGATCGCGGAGATGGTGGTGCCGTACGGCGACCCGGCGCCGACCCACGCGCACAAGCTGGCCTTCGACGAGGGCGAGGTGGGCCTCGGCTTCTTGGTCACGCCCTTGACCCTCGGCTGCGACTGCTTGGGGGAGATCCGCTACTTCGACGGCCTCGGCGTCGACCAGGACGGGAACCCGCTGGTCCTGCCCAACGCGATCTGCATGCATGAGGAAGACGTGGGCATCGCCTGGAAGCACTTCGACTACCAGCGGGAGACGACCGAGGTGCGGCGCATGCGCCGGCTCGCGATCTCCTCCATCGTCAACGTGGCGAACTACGAGTACGGCTTCTTCTGGTACCTGTACCAGGACGGCAGCATCGAGTTCGAGGTGAAACTCACGGGGGTGCTCTCCACCGGCGCCTACCGACCGGGCGAGAAGCCGAAGCACGGGACTCCCGTGGCGCCGGGTCTGTACGGGCCGAACCACCAGCACTTCTTCTGCGTCCGCCTCGACACCGACATCGACGGGGAGTCGAACACCGTCGTCGAGGTCAACTCCGAGGCGGCGCCCCTCGGGCCGGACAACCCCTACGGCACCGGCTGGGTGGCCCGGGAGACCCCGCTGCTCACCGAAGAGGCTGCGCAGCGCACGGTCAACCCGGCCAGCGCGAGGTTCTGGCGCATCGCGAACCCCGGACGGCTGAACGAGATGGGCGCCCCGGTGTCCTATCGCCTCCAGCCCGGCGCCAACATGAGTCTCCTCATGGACGACAGCTCTCCGATGCGTCGTCGTGCACGGTTCGTGACCAAGCACCTGTGGGTGACGCCGTACCGACCCGACGAGCGGTACGCCGCAGGCGACTACCCATGGCAGAACCCCGGACCCGACGGTCTGCCGCGATGGACGCAGGCGGACCGCGGCATCGGCGAGACCGACCTCGTCGTGTGGTACGTCGTGGGTTCCCACCACGTGCCCAGAGTTGAGGAGTGGCCGGTCATGCCGGTGGCCAAGGTCGGTTTCCACCTGATGCCGGACGGGTTCTTCGACGGCAACGCGGCGGTCGACCTACCGCGCCCGGGTCACAACACCCACGGGAACGGTCACGACCACAGCCATGGTTCGGCGGACTCGGAAAGTTCCCACGGTCATTGAGGAAGGGGCTGAACTACTCCCGCTGCCGGGCCTCGGCATCGGTCGCGGGACTGTGCGGAGCCCTGGGGTTCTCCATGGTGGTCTCCGTCGCTACGGTCCGTCAGCGGCCGGGGAGCCGCGTGACGACCTGCTGGAGCACCCACTCGTTGCCGTCGGGGTCGGCGAACGACGCGAACGAGCCGTAGCTGTCGCGCTCCGGGTGCGGTTCTGGGTTGTTTGACGGCTGTTGCCCTCATCGTGCTTGCGGGCCTCGCGCCGTCGCACCAGTAGGCGACCCCGGTCGGGGCACGGGTATCCCCGGGTGCTCGTACCCCACCCGCCGGGTGAACTGTCGATCCTGGCCTGCGGTCGTCGCCTCGACGTCGGATCCTGGGAAGTAAGCCGGGCCGGTGCCGGCCCGCCGGAGCCCTCCCTCGTCGAGATGGCTCCCCCCACAGCGGACGGAGACGGAAGCATGCCGAAGGTAGTCACGGATGACGGTGTCGAGATCTTCTACAAGGACTGGGGGAGCGGGCAGCCGATCGTGTTCAGCCACGGCTGGCCGCTGTCGGCGGACGACTGGGACACGCAGATGCTGTTCTTCGTCCAGCAGGGCTACCGCGTCATCGCCCACGACCGGCGTGGCCACGGCCGGTCGACGCAGGTCGGCGACGGCCACGACATGGACCACTACGCGGACGACCTGGCCGCGGTGACCGCGCACCTGGACCTGCACGACGCCGTGCACGTGGGGCACTCCACCGGCGGTGGCGAGGTCGTGCACTACATCGCGCGGCATGGCGAGTCCCGGGTGGCGAAGGCCGCGATCATCTCCGCCGTGCCCCCGCTGATGCTGCAGACCGAGGCCAACCCCGGCGGCCTGCCCCAGAGCGTGTTCGACGACCTGCGGGCGCAGCTCGCGGCGAACCGCTCGGAGTTCTACACGGCGCTGGCCTCGGGCCCGTTCTACGGTTTCAACCGGCCGGGCGTCGAGATGCGCGAGCCCCTGGTCCGCAACTGGTGGCGCCAGGGCATGACAGGCGGCGCCAAGGCGCACTACGACGGCATCAAGGCGTTCTCCGCGACCGACTTCACCGAGGACCTGCGCAGGATCACGGTGCCGGTGCTGGTCATGCACGGCGACGACGACCAGATCGTCCCCTACGCCGACTCGGCGCCGCTGTCGGCCGAGCTGCTGCAGAACGGCACGCTGAAGACCTACCAGGGCTTCCCGCACGGCATGCCCACCACGCACGCCGACGTCATCAACGCCGACCTGCTGGAGTTCATCGAGTCCTGACCGTCACACCGATCGCGCGTGCTGCGGCGGGCCGGGTGGATGCGCGTGCCGAGGACCGCTGTCACGAGTCGAGCAGCGCCCTCGCGAGCGACTCGTCGACGATGAGGACGTCCACGAGCCCACCCCGGACGGCGGCTCGCACCGCGTCCACGCGGTGGGCGCCGAAGCACGTGCCGACGACGTTCGGGATGGTGCGCAGCTGGCCGAGGGTCGGACCGACGATCCGCTCGTCGACGCCGACGTCGAGCGGCCGCCCTTCGTCGTCCATGACGCGTCCGGAGATGACCGCCGCCGCGCCGGCGTCGGCGGTCCGCTGCACGAGGTCGGCCGGGAGCAGCGGCAGGATGGATGATCCCTCCTTCGTCCACGTCCCGATGCCGACGACGGCGTGATCGGCTCGCATGGCGCGCTGCATCACGTCGGCGATCTCGGGCGACGACAGGAGCGAGGCCGCGATGTCCCCGGTCGGGGCGACGAGCGGGGCATAGACGGGATACGCCGTGCCCCCGGCCGCGCGGGCCACCTGGCGGATCACCTCGACCGATCCCACCCGGTCGCCGGTGAACGTCAGGGCACCGGCGAGCTGGACGACGTCGCAGGGGGCGAGGCGTTGCAGCCGGGCCGGCATGGCCTCGACGACCCTGGACCAGCCGATCGCCAGCGACTCGCCAGGGCCGACCGCTTCGCCCAGGTACGTGGCGAGTGCCTGCGCGACGGCCCCGACGCCGGCGTCGGGCCGCAGCGCGCGCCCGGGGGCGATCACCACCTGGCGGAGCCCCAGGGCCTGCTGCAGGCGCGCGGCGAGCCCGCCCCGCGACTCGTCCTCGTCCTCCACGCGGATCGTGACGAGGCCCTGTTCGCGGGCGTCGTTGAGCACCCGGGCGACCTGCCAGCGGCTCAGTCCGGTCTCCTCCGCGATCTGCACCTTCGAGCGGTCCTCGAGGTAGTACGCCCTCGCCACCTCCAGCATGACCGCCCTGCTGACCGACTCGGTTCGTCTCCGCGCATCCACCACGCCGTCAGTATCGCACATCTGAGCACTACAAAGCATCACTATTGCGCGATAGGTCGCACGTCCCTACACTCCCAACAAACGAGCGTTCCTTGCAGTGCTCTTCTGTGCACTGCTCTTCGGTGCGCTGATTGCCGAGACGTCCAAAGGGGGACATCGATGCCGGCCGACCGTCCGAACATCGTCTTCATCATCACCGACCAGCAGCGGTTCGACACGATCGCCGCGCTCGGCCACGAGCACGCGATCACCCCGCATCTCGACCGCCTGGTGCGGCGTGGCACGACGTTCACCCGCACCTACGTGACGGCGCCGTCGTGCGCACCGTCACGGGCGAGCCTGTTCACCGGGATGTACCCGCACACGACGGGGGTGCTGAAGAACAACGACCCGTGGAACCACTCGTGGGTCGAGCAGCTCGCGGACTCCGGCTACCGCTGCGTCAACGTCGGCAAGATGCACACCTACCCGTACACGGCGAGCGTCGGCTTCCACGAGCGGCACGTCGTCGAGAACAAGGACCGGTCGAACCCGGCGCTGCCCTTCTTCCTGGACGAGTGGGACAAGGCCTTCCGCAGCCGGGGCCTGGTCAAGCCGGACCGGGCGACGAAGTACCGGGCGCTCGAGGACTATCACGAGCGGCTCGGCGCGTTCGAGTGGGAGGCGCCGGACGACCTCCACGTCGACAACTTCGTCGGGGGCCTGGCCGCGCACTGGCTCGACGTGTATCCCGGTGGCGAGCCGTTCTTCCTGCAGGTCGGCTTCCCCGGCCCGCATCCGCCCTACGACCCCACCGTCGAGGCGATCGCGCGGTACGACGGCGTCGCGATGCCTGCGGCGCACGACTCGCCGGAGGACCGCGCGAGCCAGCCGTTCGCGGTCAAGGACCTCATCCGCGACAACCTGGAGGTCGACCACGACGGGATCGTGCATCTCGAGCACCCGACCGCCGACCAGGTGGACCGGCAGCGCCGGTACTACATGGCGAACGTGACGATGATCGACGAGCAGGTCGGGGCGATCGTCGATGCACTCGAGCGGCGCGGTGTACTCGACGAGACCGTCATCATCTTCACGTCCGACCACGGCGACTGCCTCAACGATCATGGCCACATCCAGAAGTGGTCGATGTACGAGCCGAGCGTGCGCGTGCCCGCGATCGTCGCGGGACCCGGGGTCACCGCGGACCGGAGGTTCGACGGCCTGACGTCGCTCTTCGACCTCGGGCCCACCATCCTCGAGCTCGCGGAGCTCACACCGCCGGCCTGGATGGAGGCCCGCTCGCTGGTCCCCGCGCTCCGTGGCCAGGACTTCGAGGGCCGCGAGTTCGCGTTCTCCGAGCACGCACGCGACATGATCCTGCAGCAGACCGCCCTGATGACGATGGTCCGGGACGAGCGGCACAAGCTCGTCGAGTTCGTGGACCACGACGACGGTCAGCTGTTCGACCTGCAGGACGACCCGCACGAGATGGTCAATCTCTGGGACGACCCGGCGCACCGCGAGAACCGCGACCGGCTCTCGCGGGTGATCTCGCGGTGGCGCGCCGAGAGCGAGCTCCGCACGGCGTCATGGACCGCCGCATTCCGCTGATCGCCCGACGGCGGCCACAGGACCCGATCGAGACCGTGACGAAGGAGTGACGAGATGAAGAAGCACACGAACCAGGCCCTGAGTTTCGCCGTGGCCACCACCGCCCTCGCGGGCCTGGCCACGGGGTGCAGTACGAGCGGCGCTTCCGCGGACGGCGACTGCGGCACCATCACCATGGTGGTTCCCTACGCCGCGGGCGGGAGCTCGGACGTCGTCGGGCGCGCACTCGCGGATGCTGTGAGCAGCACCGAGGGGACCCGCGTCGAGGTCGTGAACCAGACGGGCGCCAACGGCACGGTCGCCGCCACGCAGATCGCGACGGAGCGTCCCGACCCGTGCGAGGTGATCTACCTGCCGACCGGCCCCTTCGCCTCGATGCCGTACTTCCAGGACGTCCAGTTCGAGCCGGCGGACTTCCGCGGGATCTACGCCGTGAACGAGGAGCCGATCATCCTGCTCGTCAACGCCGCGAGCGACTGGCAGAGCATGGCGGACCTGCGCGCCGACGCCGACCGCCGGTTCACCTACGCCAGCTCGGGGACCGGCAGCTACACGCAGCTCGCGGTGGCGCAGACGTTCGCGGATCTCGGGGCCGAGGCCGAGGGCATCCCGTTCGACGGCTCCGCCCCGGCGATCACCGCGCTCCTCGGCGACCAGGTGGACGCCGTCGCCGTGCACCCCGGCGAGGCGATGCAGTACCTGGAGTCGGGCGACCTCCGGGCGATAGCGGTCTTCGGCGACGAACGGCTGGAGAGCCTGCCCGACGTGCCGACGGCGGCCGAGCAGGACGTCGACATCGAGCTCGCGGTCGCCAAGGCGCTGTACGCGAACGCGGACATCCCGGACGAGGCGGCCGCGGAGCTCGAGCGGATCTTCAGCGCGGCCGGGGAGTCGGAGGACGTCACGAACACCCTGGCGACGCTCTACTCGGAGCCGTCGAGCGTGCCGACGGACGAGCTCGTCCCGACGCTCGAGGCCGAGTACGAGGAGAACGGGACGACGTTCGCCGAGCTCGGGCTCATCGATGAGTAGCGCGGGCGACGCGAGGCAGCGCGTCCTCAAGCCGGTCGGCGCGGCGGTGCTCGCGCTCCTGGGTGTGGGCGCGATCCTCTCGGGCGTGGCCTTCGGCGCCGGATCCGTGGACAGTCCCGGCCCCGGGATGTGGCCGGCGGTGCTGGGCGGCGCCCTCGTCCTGAGCGCCGTCGCGTTCCTCGTTCTCAACCGGGACGGCAAGGAGGGAGCCTTCGGGCGGGAGGTGTGGAACGCGCTGATCGTCGTCGGATCGATCGTGGCGTTCGTGCTGCTCTTCGAGCACGTGAGCTTCCTGCTCGCCTCGGTGGTGCTCCTCGCCGGCTGCCAGGTCGCCGCGGGCGCGACGCGATGGCTGACGATCGCGATCACGTGCGTCGTGGGGACCGGCGCCGCGTGGCTCCTGTTCTTCGTCGTCCTCGGCGTCACGACGCCGCTCTGATACCTCTCCCGGCCCGCCCGGCCACTCACCGTTAGGCAGCACAACCATGGACGACTTCCTTCTCGGGCTCGCGACGGCCCTCACCTGGCAGAACCTTCTCGTCGTGTTCGTGGGGGTGCTGGTCGGCAACCTCATCGGCGTCCTGCCGGGCCTGGGTTCCGCCGGCACGATAGCCCTCCTGCTCCCGATCACGTTCGCGATGCCGCCCGAGTCGGCGATCATCATGCTCGCGGGCATCTACTACGGGTCCGCGTACGGCGGGACCATCACCTCGGTGCTGCTGAAGATCCCCGGCGAGGCGACCACCATCGTCACGACGTTCGACGGCTACCAGATGGCGCGGAAGGGTCAGGGCGGGGTCGCGCTGGGCATCTCCGCGATCGGTTCCTTCGTGGGCGGCACCATCGCCATCGTCGGGCTGCTGTTCCTCGCCGCGCCCATCGCGGAGCTCGCGCTGGGGTTCGGCCCCGCCGAGTACACGCTCCTGGCGCTGACAGGGATCGTCCTGGTCGCCTATCTCGCGAACGGAGGTCTGCTCCGCGGGCTGGTGGTCGCGGCGCTGGGACTCCTGCTCGCCACGATCGGCACCGACCCCATCACGGGCACGGCGCGCTTCACGTTCGGGATCCCGGAGCTGGGCGGCGGTATCGAGTTCGCGGCGGTCGCGATGGGACTGTTCGGCATCGGCGAGCTCATGCACACGATCGAGGAGTCCCGGCGCAACCCGGCGGCCTCGCTGGAGTACGGGCGAGTGCTGCCGAACCGGACGGAGCTGAGGAGGTCGACGGCTCCCTTCGCACGGGGATCGGTGATCGGCTTCCTGCTCGGAGTGCTGCCGGGCGGCGGCGCGACGATCGCGTCGATGGCCTCCTACGGTGTCGAGAAGCGGGTGTCGAGGACGCCGGGCGAGTTCGGCCGCGGCGCGATCGAGGGCGTGGCCGGCCCGGAGACGGCCAACAACGCGGCGGCGAACTCGTCGTTCATCCCGCTGCTGAGCCTGGGGATCCCGGCGAACACCACGATGGCCGTCATCTTCGGCGCGCTCATGATCCAGGGCATCACCCCCGGCCCGCAGCTCATCCAGACGAACCCGGAGCTGTTCTGGGGCGTCATCGTGTCGATGTTCATCGGCAACATCGTGCTGCTGGCCCTGAACATCCCGCTCATCCACGTCTTCACGAGGCTGCTGAGCGCCCCGATGCGGCTGCTGGGTCCGCTCACGCTGCTCGTCACGCTCGTCGGCGTGTACAGCATCAACAGCTCGATCTTCGACGTCTGGGTGGCGCTGGCGTTCGGGGTGCTCGGCTACGTCATGAAGAAGTTCGGCTTCGAGGTCGCGCCCCTGGCCCTCGCCTTCGTGCTCGGCCCGCTCCTGGAGTCGAACCTGCGGAGGGCGCTGCTGCAGTCGGACGGCGCCTTCTCGATCTTCGTGACGAACCCCGTCTTCCTCGTGCTGGTCGGCGGCGCCGTCGCCTGGGCAGTGCTGGGGTGGAGGGGCCGCCGCCGTGCGGTGGCCCGCGAGGAGGTGGACGTGCCGAGCTGAGCCGGCTCGGCAGTCCTCGTCACGACGCCGGGGCGCCCAGCATGACCGGGCGGGACGGCTGGATCACGCGCTGCGCCGGGCCGGCCTCGCCGCGGATGCGGTCGACGAGCATCCGTGCGGCCATGAGCCCCATCTCGCGCGGGTGCAGCTGCAGGAGGAAAGTGTCGTCGATCGGTGAGGTGACGAACGGCAGGTCGCCGATGATCCCGAGCTGCGCGTGCGGGCCGTCGCCGGCCGCCAGCACACGCAGCGCGCCGACCCCCACGAGATTGTTCGTAGCCAGTACCGCCTCCGGCGGCTCGGGCGCGGCCAGCAGCTGGGCCATCGCCGTCTCGCCGCCGTCGACGCGGTAGTTGGCGTAGACGAGGAGGTCGTCCGGCGCGGGCAGGCCCTTCTCGTGGAGGGCCTCGCGCCAGCCGTCGGCGCGAGCCTTGGCGGTGGGGGTCGCGCGGGGTCCCGTGATGCACGCGACGCGCCGGTGTCCCCGGTCCACGAGCGCCTGGGCCGCCCGGCGGCCGAGGTCGACGTTGTCGAACAGGACCTGGTCGACGTCGTCCGGGACCGCGCGGTCCACGACGACGACCGCGCGGTGTCGCTCGGCGAGCCGGGCCAGGAGAGCGGAAGGGCCTGCGGGGGCGAGGATGACGCCCGCCATGTTCTCGTCGTCCGCGATTCGCAGGTAGTGCTCCTGCGTGTCGACGTCCTCGTCGGTGTTGCACAGCACCACGGAGAGTCCTGCCGCGCGTGCCACGTCCTCGACGCCGCGGGCGAGGGACGTGAAGAACGGGTTCTCGATGTCGGGCAGCACGAGCGCGATGAGCTCGGAGTGCTGGCGGCGCAGGGAGCGCGCCGTCCGGTTGGGCGTGTAGCCCAGCTCCGCCACGGCGCGGCGAACCGCCGACTCCATGCCGGGGCTCACCGACTTGCCGTTGAGCACCCGCGACACGGTCGCGGTCGACACCCCGGCCAGGGCCGCGACCTCCTTGATCCTCGTCATCCCACCCCTCCCCGTGACCTGGACACCCTATGGGAGCGCGGGGTTGACACCCTCCGGGGTGCGTCCCTAGCCTCCTGTAATCGATTACACCGCGAATTTCACCCGACGTCGCGGTGCACCCGAGTCCTGTCGAAGGAGACATGACATGTACGCCTGCGAGGCGCTCGTACCCGTCCGGCGGGGCCCACGATGAGCAGTCGACAGATCAGCCGCCGGGACGTGCTCCGGCTCGGCGCGGCGGCGTCGGGCAGCCTCGGTGTCGCCTGGGCGACGGCGGGCTGCGCGCCCAGCTCCGGCGGGGGCGCGGGGCCGCTGCAGTTCTGGCAGCAGTACGCCCCGGCGCCCCAGCAGGACCCAAATCTCATAGCCCAGAGCCAGTGGTTCCTCGACGCGACCCGGCGCTGGGCGGACGCGGGGGAGCGGCCGGTGGACATGGTCTACATCCCCGCCTACACCGACCCCACGAACACACGGCTGACCACCGCCTTCGCCTCGGGCGACGGGCCGGACGTGTTCCTCATCTCGCCCGGGGACTTCCTGCGGTACTACAACGGGGGCGTCCTGACCGACCTGACACCGTACCTGACCCAGGAGGCGATCGACGACTTCTACCCGGACGCCCTGGCCACCCGGACCGTCGACGGCAAGATCTACGGGCTGCCGATGGAGCAGGAGCCCCTCGCGATCTTCTACGACGTCCCCGCCTTCGAGGAGGCAGGCCTTGCCGAGGGCGACCTGCCCACCACCTGGGACGAGATGCTGGAGCTCGGCCGGCGCCTGACGGGCGGCCAGCGTGCGGGGCTGGTGCTCGACACGACCCCCAGCTACTACCAGAACTTCACCTTCTACCCGTGGGTGTGGCAGGGCGGCGGCGACGTCGTCGACCCGGACACCCAGCGCCCGGCGATCGCGTCCGACGCCGGGGTGCAGGCGCTCGGCCTGTTCCGCGACGCCGTCCTGTCCGGGGCGTCGCCCCGCACGCTGCCCGCCGGCGGCGACCTCGTCGGCGCCTTCACCAACGGGTACGCGGCGATGTGGCAGACCGGCGTCTGGCAGGTCGAGGCCATGCGGCAGAACGCCCCCGACCACCCGTACGGGATCTTCCGGCTCCCGGCACCCGCGGGCGGGGAGTCGGTCACGGTCCTCGGCGGGTGGGCCTGGGTGGTGAACAACCGGGGCCGCGACCCCGAGTCCGCGGCCCGGTTCACCGTCGAGGTCATGGGGTCGGTGTCGAAGGCGTCGATAGATGCCGCCGTCCAGTGGAACGGCGTCGCGAAGGGCAACGTGCCCGCCCGCCGGTCCGTCACGGAGGCGATCGGCAACTCCGGCGCCTTCGAGAGCCCCGTCCTGCAGCAGTTCCGCGACGAGATCCTGCCGACCGGGCGGGGCGAGCCGCGCTATCCGCCGGTCATCTACAAGGCCGTCTCCAACGCCATCCAGAACTCCATGCTCGGCGGGGCTGACCCCCGCAGGCAGGCCGATACGGCGCAGGCGGCCATCGAGAGCTACCTGCGAACCTACGAGGGAGGGACGCTCCTGTGAGTGCCTTCACTGTCTCGCGCACGGCGGGCCGCGCCCGAGTCGGGTCCGCGCGAACGAGCACCCCCGGCAAGGCGGCGCAGGAGCGACGGCAGCGCCGCGCGGCGTTCTGGTTCCTGCTGCCCGACTCGCTCGGGCTGCTCGTCTTCGTCGTCGTGCCCATGATCCTGGCGGTCGTGCTCGGGTTCTTCCGCATGGACGGGCTCGGCTCGTTCGAGTTCATCGGCCTCGGCAACTACGCCCGCATGGCGGGCGACCCGCAGTTCTGGAGCAGCGTACGGATCACGCTCCTGTACCTGATCGGCGTCGTCCCCGCGATCTTCGTCGTCGGCCTGGCCCTCGCCCTGCTCGTGCAGCAGCGGATCCCGTTCGTCGGCGCCATCCGCAGCGCGCTGTTCGTGCCCTACGTCATCAGCCTCGTCGTCGTGGCGATGGTGTGGGAGTTCATGCTCTCGGAGCGCACCGGCGTGGTCAGCCGCCTGCTGGGCGCCCTCGGCATGAACGACCTCGCGTTCCTCGGCGAACCCAGCCTCGCGCTCGGCACCGTCGTCGTCATCACCGTGTGGTTCCAGATGGGCTACTACATGGTGATCTTCCTGGCCGGCCTGCAGGACATTCCCGGCGAGTACTACGAGGCCGCGCGGATCGACGGTGCGAACGCCTGGCAGCGGTTCCGCACCATCACCCTCCCGCTGCTGCGCCCGACGAGCTTCTTCGTCGTCGTCACCGCGACGGTCAGCGTCATCACCGGAGGGCTCGACCTCGTGTTCGTCCTCACGGGCGGCGGACCCGCCGGCTCGACGACGCTGCTCATCTTCTACGTCTACGAGCAGGCCTTCCTGTTCGGCGAGCTCGGCTACGCCGCGGCGATCGGCTCCGTGCTGGTCGTCGTGCTGCTCGCGTGGTCGGCGCTCATGTTCGCCGTGACCCGAGGAGGACGGTTCGACAATGACTGACACCCGACGCCGCGGCCAGGACAGCCGCTGGACCCGCCCCCGCGTCGCGCTCATGATCCTCGGGATCGTCCTGGGCCTGCTGACGATCTTTCCCCTGGTCTGGATGATCACCGGCTCTCTCAAGACGCCGGCCGAGGTCAACAGCGCATCGCTGTGGCCGGCCGACCCCACCCTGGACAACTACCGGTACGTCTTCACGCAGGTGCCGTTCCTGCGCTACATGCTCAACAGCCTCGTCGTGTCCGCCACCGTCACCGTGCTCGCGCTGTGGTTCCACTCGATGGCCGCGTACGCGCTCGCCCGCCTGAAGTTCAAGGGCCGGGACACGATCTTCCTGCTCATCTTCTCGACGCTCCTGGTCAGCCTGCCCGTCATCCTCATCCCCACCTTCGTCGTGGTGCGCAGCCTCGGGCTCGTCGACAGCTACGCCGGACTGATCGTCCCCGCCATCTTCAACGCCTTCGGGATCTTCCTGCTGCGCCAGTTCTACGTGTCCCTGCCCGCCGAGCTGGAGGAGGCGGCGCTCGTCGACGGCGCGAGCTACTGGCGCATCTACCGCAGCGTCATCCTGCCGCTGTCGAGACCGATCCTGTCGGCGCTCGCGGTGTTCTTCTTCCTGGCGAACTGGAACTCGTTCGTCTGGCCGCTGACGATCACCTCCGACCCGGACCTGCGCGTGGTCCAGCTCGGCATCGCGACGTTCCAGCAGCAGTACGTGGGGGACTGGAACTACGTGCTGGCCGCGGCCACCGTGGCGGCGCTGCCCACGCTGCTGATCTTCTTCTTCTTTCAGCGGCAGATCGTGGAGTCGATCAAGAACGCGGGCTTCAAGTGACCGGGCCGGATGCCTCTTACGGGCTGGGTGAAGGCGTCGGTGTCGGCGGTGTCTTCCGGTCACCACTCGGCGCGGGGGCAGGGGTCGGCGGGGCCTTCGATGGGCTCGGCGACGGCGCGGGCGTGGGCT
>NZ_UWYY01000016.1 GCF_900608595.1 Promicromonospora panici
CGCCTGCGCCTGCGTCCTCAGCGGCGGCGTCACCATCCGCATCAGCGTCGGACACAACGTCGGCGTCGGCGTCGGACGCTGTCGAGGGCCGCGCGCCGGAGCCCGACTGGTCGGTCACCGTGACCCCGGAGGAACGGGACGATGTGCCGCCGGTGGCGCGAATGACGTCCCGTCGCCCCTCGCTGTAGGCCCGGCGGCCCTGGGAAATGTATACGCCCGCGCAGGGGTAACGGACATGTAGCAGTGCTACCTGTCCGTTACCGCCTCGCGGGCGTATACATTTCCCCGGCTCCACGTCGAGTCCCGGATCCGAGACGCGGGACGCGCAGCCCGGACCACTCAGCGGAAGTTCCCGCCGTCTGCCAGACCGCGGGCGTAGGCCTCCGCCGAGCCCTCGCGGAACAGGTCGTCGGCGCTGCCCCGGACCAGGACGCGGGCGCCCGGGCCGTCGTCGTCGGTCACGTGGTGGCCCATGCCGCGCACGACGGCGACGGCGCGTCCGCTCGACTTGCCCCGGACGAGCTCGGACGCCGCCGCGATCTCGTCGACGACGGCGGTGACCGTCACGTTGAGCGGGCGCCCGTGGGCGTCGGTGCTGCCGCGTAGGTCGTCGGTGGGCGTGATCCCGGCACAGCCGATCGCGATGTCGACGAGGGCGTCACGCCAGGGGCGGCCGGCCGTGTCGGTGACGACGACGCCGAGCCGCCGCAGGCCGAACCGCTGGCTCAGCGACGCCCGGATCGTGCGGGCCGAGACGTCCGGGTCCACGGGCAGAAGCAGGACCGTGCCCTCCGGGGTGTTGCTCGCGTCCACGCCCGCCGCCGCCATCACCAGCCCGAGCTTGTTCTCGACGATCCGCAGCGGCGGCAGGCCCGGGCGTTCGCGCTGCGCGACCACCCGGACGGTCTCGTCGGTGATGGCCTGCTCGCGGTCGTCGGCGTCCACCACACGCCCCTCGGCCTTGGACACGATCTTGGAGGTCACGACGACGACGTCGCCGTCACGCGGCCGGTCCTGCTCGTCCTGCGCCGCCAGGAGCCCGGCGATCAGCTCGCCGAGGTCATCGCCGGGAGTGATCTCGGGCAGCCCGTCGGGGGCCCAGACACTGAGTCGTTCCACGGGGACCATCCTCACACCATGACCGGGCGCGAGAGCCCAGCGTGGACATCCAGCGTCCGGTCGTGGCCGTTGTATCAAGGCGGTCGGCCAGGTCGGCGCGATACCCTGCCAGGCGTCCAAGCCACATATGTCTGATTCGCACTGCGATCGATGGGGGAAGCGTCCCGTGTTGCACGACCCGCCCGCCCAGAGGACGGTTCCCGTACCCGAGCCGGCGCCCTTGCGGCCGGGCGAGCCACGGACCATCGGACCGTTCCGGATCCGGAACCGCCTGGGCAGCGGTGGCATGGGCGACGTCTACCTCGGGACGGCGCGCCGCGAGCAGCAGGTGGCGATCAAGCTGATCCGGGGCGCGCAGCTGCACGACGACGAGTTCCGCTCGCGCTTCCGGCGCGAGGTGCGGGCCGCGGCCAAGGTGCGCAGCCGGTTCATCGCGAACCTGGTCGACGCCGATCCCGATGCCGAGCTGCCCTGGCTCGCGACCGAGTACGTTCCCGGGCCGACCCTCTCTCAGGCGCTGGCCGCGCACGGCCCCCTGTCGCGGGACGAGGTGTTCAGCCTGGTCGCCGGCGTCGCCGAGGCGCTGCACGCCATCCACCGCGCCGGGCTGGTGCACCGCGACGTCAAGCCGGCCAACGTGATCCTCGGCCCGGACGGTCCCCGCCTGATCGACCTGGGCGTGGTCGCCTCGCTCGATGCGACGCGGCTGACCATGACCGGGCAGCCCGTCGGCACCCCCATGTACATGGCGCCGGAGCAGGCCACGGGGAGCCGAGCGACGTCGGCCGCCGACGTGTGGGCGCTGGGCGCGCTGGCCTACTACGCCGCCACCGGCAACCACCTCTTCGAGGGCGATCATCCGGCCGTCGTGCTGTACCGGGTCTCGTCTGCGGACCCGTCCTACGAGGACACTCCCGCCTACCTGCGCCCGTTCCTCGACGCCCTCCTCGTCAAGGACCCGGAGCGCCGTCCGACGCTCGACGTGATCCTGCGCTCGCTCGGCGCTCCCGACCCCGCCGGCACCACGCTCCCCCTGGCCGAGCCTCGGCGGCTGCCCAGCGCCCGTCGCGACGCACCGCGGGGTGACGCATCACTGAGCGGCGCGGCGCGGGGCCGGCGACGGCGGACCAAGGTCGTCCTGAGCTCGGCGGTTGCCGGGACGTTGGTGCTGGCCGGGGCCGCGTTCGGCATCTGGACCTCGCTCAGCGGCGACGACCGGGACCCCATCGGCACCGGCCAGACGCTGACCACCGCATCGCCGCAGGGGAGCCCCGGTCCCCAGCCGTCGGGCGCCGTGGGCGCCGAGCCGGGAACGAAGCTGCCGGGTACGACCGCGGACGGAAGTCCGGCGCTGCCGTGGCCGCAGGGGACCGTGCAGCGCCTCAGCACCGACTCGTGCTGGCTGGTCAGCGTCGATCGGGTGCAGGGACGACAGGCCACGCTGACCGTCTCGTGCGATCAGACGGGGACCGAGGTGTACGGGCATCCGACGCCGAGCGCGTGGCTCCAGGTTTACGCCGTCGGGCAGGACGGGACCGTCGCGCCCAGCGTTCCCGCGGACGCCACGGCGACCGACACGTTCTGGTCGCAGGGCAATCTCACCGACACCGCGAGCGTGACCACTACCGTCACCCTTCCGGACGTCGGGCAGCTGGCCGCGGTGGCCGTGCAGAACAAGGACAACTCAGGCTGGCACTGGGACGCCACCGGCTGAGGCTCTCCGGAGCTACGGCTACGGCTCCAGGCACGCGCGGCAGGTCACCGCACCAGCTTGGGCAGCACGTCTCGGCCGAACGTCTCGATCCACTCGCGCTGGTTGCGTCCCACGTTGTGCAGGTAGATGCGGTCGAAGCCGAGGTCCACGTACCGCTGGATCGACGCCCGGTGCTCGTCGGGGTCGGCCGAGACGAGCACGCGGCCCTCGAAGTCCTCGGGGCGCACCATCCTGGCCAGCTGCGCGAAGTCGTGCGGCGAGCGGATGTCGGACCGCGGGAACCGCATGCCGCCCACCGGCCACTCCGTCAGGGCGTTCGTGACCGCCTCGTCGTGCGTGGGCGCCCAGGAAAGATGGAGCTGGAGCGCCTTCGGCATCTGCCCCGGATCACGGCCCGACTCGCGGGCGCCGTCGGCGAACCTGGTCAGCAGCGACGACATCCGCTCCAGGGGCGCCGCCTGTGTGATCAGGCCGTCGGCCGTCCGCCCGGCGCGGCGGGCGGTGACCGGACCAGCGGTCGCGACCAGGATCTCGGGCGCCGTCTCGGGCATGGTCCACAGCCGCGTCGACTCCAGCCTGAAGTACGTGCCGGCGTGCTTCACGTCCCGCCCGGCCAGGGACCCGACGAACAGCTTCTTGATGATCTCGACCGCCTCGAACATGCGGTTGATCCGCTCGGCTGCCTCGGGCCAGTACCCGCCCACCACGTGCTCGTTGAGCGCCTCCCCCGAGCCGACACCCAGCCAGTGCCGGCCCGGGTTCATCGCCGCGAGCGTCGCCGACGCCTGGGCCACCACCGCGGGGTGCCACCGGAACGTCGGCGCCGTCACCGGCCCGAGGTCGCCCGTCGTGTGCTCGGCCGCCGCCGCGAGCACGTTCCAGACGAACCCCGCCTGGCCCTGGTGCGGGGTCCAGGGCTGGAAGTGGTCGGCCGCCATGACGCCGGAGAAGCCGTGCGCCTCCGCGAGCGCCGCCAGCTCCACCGCCGTCCGGGGCGCGAACTGCTCGAGCATCGCGGCATAGCCGATATTCACCACGCCGAACACCCTAAGGCCCCGCGCAGGCGCCACTGGTTGTGGGCGCGATCGTTGCGCCTAAAACGGGCACATAGTCGCAACGATCGCGCCCACAACAAAGTTGGCTGCTGCTCGGCAGCCGGATGCAAGGCGGATGACAGTCGCGCGACAGGTGGGGCGGGGACCTTGGTGGCAGGCCGTTTCGAACGAGCACCACCAGAGGAGACATGATGCAGCGACGACCAGAGCCGGGCCGGGTGTAGCGCGACGGTGTGGGGATCGCGTACGCCAGGCTGCGCGGGCTGGCGGGCCACATCACCTGTCCGGTCCTGGTGATCCACGGCGACCGGGACGCCGTCGTGCCGCCCGCCTGGTCGGCCGCGCTCGCCGCGGCGCTGGACACCGCCGTCACTCCGCTGCCGGGCGCGGGCCACTGCCCCCAGGTCACCCGGGCCGCCCAGGTGAACACCCTGATCCGCGACTTCGCCACCGGTATCGAGACCGAGGGGGCGGCGGCATGAGCCGGCCGGAGCCGAGCGGGGAGCACAGCCTGAGCAACCCGGTCCGAGGGCGCCTGAACGCCGCCACGCTGCGCACGCTCGACCTCTATGCCCACCTGCTCGTCGGCGGGCGGAAGCAGGCCCTGTTCGCGGACCTGCCCGAGCGCGTCGTGGAGATCGGCCCCGGTACGGGCGCCAACCTGCGCTACTACCGGCCCGGCACCCGGGTCGTGGCGATCGAGCCGAACGTCCACATGCACGGCCCGCTCCGTGCCGCGGCACGTCGCCACGGCATCGACCTGGAGCTCCGCGCCGAGACCGCCGAGCGGATCGGGCTGCCCGACGCCAGCGTGGACGCCGCGGTGAGCACGCTGGTCCTGTGCACGGTGCCTGATCCGGTCGCGGCCGTACGGGAGGTACGGCGCGTGCTGCGGCCCGGTGGGCGGCTGCTGTTCGTCGAGCACGTCCGGGCGGACGGCGGTCATGGGCGCATGCAACGGCTGGCCGCCCGGCCCTGGCAGTGGTTCTTCGAGGGCTGCGACGTCCGCCGTGACACCGAACGCACGATCCGTGACGCGGACTTCGCCTCCGTGGACGTCCAGCGCTTCACCATGCGATCGGCGTTCCTTCCGATCAACCCGCAGATCGCGGGTACGGCCATCCGGTAGTGCCGGGCGCAGACCCCGGGCAGGCCGCCGGCGCACGGCTCGCGTCGCTGTCGACACCACATGAGACGATGACCGCACAACTACCATCAGCCAGGGACGCGGCGCATGAGGTTCTGGGTGCTCGGGTCGGTCGAGGCCGGCGATGCGGACGAGCCGCTTCCGCTCAGCCACCGGCAGCGCACCCTGCTGGCCGCGCTGTTGGCTCGTTCCGGCGAGGTCGTCTCGGCCGATCGGTTGGCTGACCTGCTGTGGGGTGATGCGCAACCCGCCGATCCGGTGGCCGCGCTGCACAGCCTGGTCTCCAGGCTCCGCCGGATGCTGGGCCCGGAGGTACTGGCGACCCGTCCCCCCGGCTACGCCCTGCGCCCGGACGAGGCGGAGATCGACGCCGTCCGGTTCGAGGAGCTCCTCGACCAGGCGCGGCAGGCGCCGCCTGCCGTGACCGTCAGCCTGCTCGACGAAGCGCTCGGGCTGTGGCGCGGCACCGCCTTCGCCGAGTTCGCCGACTCAGACGTGGCGAGGCTGGCGGCGATCCGCCTGAACGAGGCGCGGCTGGCTGCGGTCGAGGCCAGGGCCGCCGCACTGCTGGAGTGCGAGCGGCCGGCGGAGGCACTCCGGTCCCTGGAACCCTTCGTGGCCGAGCAACCGCTCCGGGAACGCGGCCGCGCCCTGCTGATGCGTGCGCTGTACGAGCTCGGCCGCCACGCCGAGGCCCTGCAGAGCTACCAGGCGTACCAGAACCACCTGGCCGACGAGCTCGGCCTAGAGCCGTCCGAGCCGATACGTCGGCTGGAGCTGGAGATTCTCCGGCACGAAGTCCTCGGCGCACCCGCGGACCCGCCGCCGCTCGCCGGCCTTCAGGCCCGCTACACGTCCGCCGGCGATCGGACGATCGCCTACGCCCAGATCGGCACGGGCCCACCGCTGATCGCGCTACCCGCCTGGGTCTCCAGCATCGAGGTGATCGCCTCCGGCCGGGACCCGCGCTCGTCGCTCCTGCAGCGTCTGGCCGGAAACACCCGCCTGACCCTGTACGACCGGTACGGCACGGGCCTGTCTCGCGGCGGCGTCCCCGGCGACTACGGCCTGGAGTCCAGCGTCACCGAGCTGGCCGCCGTAGTCCGCGCGATCGGCGGCCGGGCAAGCCTGCTGGCCATGTCGCAGGCGGGACCGGTGGCGATCGCCTGCGCCGCCCGCCACCCGGAGCTGATCGACCGCCTGATCTTCCTCGGCACCTACGCCAGCGGCCCGTCCGCGTTCGCCCACACCGACCTCAACCGCACCCTGGTCGACATGGTCCGCGCCCACTGGGGCCTGGGCTCCCGCCTGATGGCCGACCTGTACCGCCCCGGTGCCTCCGACGCCGCCGCGTTCCACTTCGCCCAGGTCCTGCGCGACTCGGCGCCCCGCGAGGTGGCGGCCGGCTACCTGGAGGCCGTCTACGACATCGACGTCTCCGAGCTCCTCCCCCAGGTCGCCGCACCTTCCCTGGTCCTCCACTACAACCACGACCACGTGGTCCCCTTCACGGGCGCCCACCAGCTGGCTACCGCACTCCCGCACGCCCAGCTGGTCCCTCTGGACGGCCCCTTCCACCTCCCCGACGCCAACGACCTGCCCACAGTGGTCACAGCCATCACAGACTTCCTCGAGTCCTGACCACCTGGGTCCGCTGACCGGCGTTCAAAGCCGACCGTGCAGCCGAAGGGACTGCAGCGCTCCGAGGGTGACGATGCCGCGCCACTCCACGGCTTGCCCCGGTGACCAGTGCAGGAAGGCGAAGTCCCACCCGCCGTCGTCCAGCTGCTCCTGCTCCAGCCGGTCGAGCTCCGCTGAGATCTGAGCTTCGGAGAACAGCGCCCGGCTGGGCGCGCCCGGCCTCGTGGAGAGCTCCAAGGGCCGGAGCTTCTCGTCCTCCTGGCCACCGTCGACGGGGATGGTCCCGTCCTCGCGCAGCAAGGGTCGCACCCGCTCGATCGCGGCGGCCGCGCGGTCCGGCTCGGGAACGGCGTCGAGGAAGTGGACGGCGAACTCGACCGTGTACCCGCCCACGAGAGCTTCCGCTCCTTCGATCTGTCCCCAGCACCAGGCAGTCGCGGCGTCGAGGAACGGGTGGTTCACCCCCAGCTCCCACAGGTGACCCGCGATCGCGTACGTGAGGAGGCCGTTGTCGCTCGGCTGGCTCATCCACGGCGCGGCCGGGTAGCCGACACCGGTCGGCAGCACGTGCGGCACCCGTCCGTCGGGCAGCGCCACGGAGGCCAGCCAGTCGGCGGTCTCGGTGACCAGCGGCGCGACCGCCGGGTCTGCAGCAGTGCCCAGCTCGGCGAGCACCTCGAGCGCTGTCAACGCACTCGAGACCTGGCTGTCCGGCCCGCGCAGGTCGGGCTCCAGGGCATGGCCCCATCCGCCGTCGTCGTTCCGGTAAGGACGCAGGGCGTCCAGAACACGTCCGCTCGGTCCGTCGTCGAACAGCGCCGCGAGGCGGTGCCGCTCCAGCAGGCGGGCGTCGTCGTAGATGAACCGCTTGGCGGCTCCGATGTCGATACTCGTTGTTGTGCTCATGACTCCGACGCTAGGCAGCGGTCAGGGCTGCGTCTTCCAGAAATCGGACGGGTGTGAGGCCGGTCAGGCGGCGCACCTCGTCGGACATGTGTGCCTGGCTCGCGTAGCCGGCCGCAGCGGCGCGCTCGGCGAGGGAGGACGGCGTGCCCCGCTCCGCGAGACCGGCCGATGCCGCGGTGCACCCGGCCATCGAGGCAGCCGCGGCGGTGGACAGCGCGATCAGCCGCCGCAGCCGGGCCACACGCCCCAGCATCTTGGGCCCGTAGCCGACGGCGTCCACGGTGCGCCGGTGCAGGTGCCGCTCGCTCACACCCAGGTCCCCGGCAACGCCTGAGATCCGCGAGCCGGGCACCCCGAGCCGCCGCGCGGCGGCCGCGACGAGCCCGTCACGCTCCGCCTTGCGCTGCAGCACCGTGCGCGCGAGCAGGTCCAGCCGCCCGGCCGGGTCGGCGACGCTGAGCGCGTCCGCAAGTGCCGGTCCGACGTCGGGCCAGACGTCGGCGAGTAGCACCCGCTGGTCGCGCACCTCCGAGGCGGGGATGCCGAGGACTGCGCCCGCCGCGCCCGGCCGCAGCCGGATACCGCTGGTGCGCGACGATGGCTCGGCGCCAGGTCCGGCGACCACCGGACCGGTGTCGGCGCCGACGACCACCAGCTCGCCGTCGAGCCGGACGATGTCCACACAGCCGTCCGGGATGATCCGCTGCTCGTGGCCCGGCGGCACATCGTGCTCCCACAGGCATGCGACAACCGGCAGCAGGCCGGTCGGCGGAGCGAGCTCTCGGTACGGGGTCACGTGAGCAACGCTACGGGGACCCCCTGACACTCGCCCGTGCCCGAGCACCGGGCCACCCGAGCGACCTGTGGGTCCGACGGGTCGTGGGCCGGTCGAGTGTCAGTGGCCGGTGGCAGAGTCGAGGCATGCCCCGCATCCCGGCTCGCCCGAGCCGTCGACCGGCCGCGATCCGCGATCAGCGCCACGACCCGTGGCGCCGTCGGGCGCTGCGAGTCGCCGCCATCGCGGTCCCGGCCGCGCTGCTGGCGGCCGGGGCCTCGTCGTACGCCGCGGTGGTCACGGGCCGGATGGCGGCGGACCCGGCCAGGGACACGCTGATCGTGCTCGCGGCGGTGAGCGCGGCCGTCGTCGTGCTGGACGCCGTGACCTGGCTGGTCGTGCAGCGCGCGGTGGCCCGCGCGGAGGCAACCCTGCGCTCCGACCTCGCCGCCGCGGCCCTGGGCCAGCCGCTGCCCGCGCTCGAGGAGCAGGCGGTGGGCGAGCTCCTGGACCGCGTGAACGGTGACCCCGAACGGCTCACCCGCGCGATCAGCGGCATCGGCATCACGCTCGGTCAGGCGGCGATCAGCCTGGTGGTCGGCTGGGTGGCGGCCGGCCTGGTGTGGTGGCCGGCGTGGGTGGCGTTCCCGCTGGTCGCTGCGGCCGTGCTGGTGTTCGCGCGCCGGTCGGCACGACCCTTGCGCGACCTGAGCCGCCGCAGCTCCGAGGCCGGTTCGGACCATATGGCGCAGTTCGAGGAGGCGGTGGCCGCCCGGGACGACCTGCGCACCGCCCACGGCCAGCGCTACGTGCTGCGCCGGTACGCCGAGCTGGCCGCGCGCCAGATCCGGCTCCGCGAGGAGTGGTCAGTGGCGTTCTCGCGCGTGCGGCTGCGTACCGAGCTGCCGCTGGACGCGCTGGTGGGCGCGGTCCTGGTGGGCGGGGTGTGGGCGGTCACCGGCGGCGCACTGGACGTCGCGCGGCTGGTCACGCTGTGGCTGCTGGTCACGGCGTTCGTCGGCCGCGTGGACGTCCTCGGCCGGCTCCTGCCGCGCGTCGAGGAGGCGATCGGCACCTTCCAGCGGGTGCGCGACCTGCTCGCGGCGCGCCAGGAGCCCGATGGTGGCGTGCCGTTCCCCGGCAGGGCCGGCTCAAGCGAGAGCTCCGGCGATGGCCGCCCTGCCGAGCCCCCATCCGTCCCGCCCACCGGGGTGGACGTAGAGCTGCGCAACCTGACCTTCGCCTACGGCGGCGGCTTCACCCTCGGCCCGCTGTCGCTGACCATCCCTGCGGGCAGCACGTGCGCCCTGGTGGGGCGAACGGGCTCGGGCAAGACGACGCTGACCAAGATGCTGTCGCGCGCGGTCGAGCCGCCCGCCGGGAGCGTCTTCCTTGGCGGCGGGGACATCACCGGGCTGGACGTGCACGAGCTGCGCACGCACGTCGGCGTGGTCGGGCAGCGCACCGAGATCCTGGCTGCGACACTCGCCGACAACATCACGCTCTGGGCACCCGTGCCGGCCGAGCGGGTCACGCAGGCGATGGACGCGCTCGGCCTGCGAGCCTGGGTGGAGTCGCTGCCGGACGGCCTCGACACGCGCCTGGGGCCGGACGGCGTGACGCTCTCGGCCGGTGAGGAGCAGCTCGTAGCCTTCGCCCGGCTCCTGGTCCGCGACGTCGACGTGGTGGTGCTCGACGAGGCCACGGCCCGCATGGACCCTGCGACGGCGGAGCGGGTCACGCTGGCCGCGCAGGCCCTCCTTACGGGGCGGACGGCGATCGTCGTCGCGCACCGGCTGCCCACCGCGCGGCATGCCGACGCCGTAGCCGTGCTCGACGGCGGCCGCCTCGTGGAGCACGGTCCCTGGGACCGGCTGGCGGCGTCGGACGGGCACTTCGCCCGGCTTGTCGCCGCGGCGGGGCTCAGGGACACGGGCACCGCGCCGGCTGGTGGCAGGCCGGCCGTCAGCGCCCGTACCAGCACCAGCAGTTCCTCGCGAGCGGACCGCTCGACCGCCGCGCCGCGGCGCACCTCGATGGTGCGGGCCGTGTGGAGCACCCTGCGTGCCCGGCCGCTCGGCCTGCTGCTCCCGGCGGTCGTCTGGGAGGTGACGGACTACCTCACCTCGACAGGGCTCGTCGTGGGATGGCTGTGGGCTTCGCTCGTCGTGGACCTGGAGCACGGTTCCACACCCTGGCTGCTGGCCTGCGCGATCCTCGCGGCGGTGGTCGCCAACACATTGCTGCCGATCACCGTCCGGCTGAGTAGCGCGCGCTGGTGGGCCGACTCGCGGCTGCGCCTGCGGCTCACCCTCCTGCGCGGACAGACGGCGCAGCGCCGGACCATCCGCGACGCCCCCGGCGAGATCGCGGCGCGAGCCCAGGAGGAGTACCGGCTCACGGGCCACACCCAGGCCTGGCGCGAGCTGCTCACGGCGCCGGTCACCCTCGCCCTGTTCGTGGTGCTGAGCGACAGCCTGCTGGCCGGTGCGATCGGGCTCGCCATGGCGGCGGTGATGTTCGCCACGCAGGTTCTGGGCAGCCGCTCGGTCGCGGCCGCCGCGCGGCAGGCGGGCGACGCCGCGGCTGAGCTGGGCCGCCTGCTCGGATCGGCCCTCGACTCCGTGCGCACCGTCAAGCTGGCGGCCGCCACGGACGGCGTGCTGGGACAGGTCGCGCGGGTCGACGGACGCCGGGTGCGGGCCTCGCTGCGTGAGGAGCAGACCAACTTCCTGGTCGGCCTGACCCCGTCCGTGCTGAGCCGCGCGGCGACGGTCCTCGCGTGGACGCTGCACCTGAACGGCACGTGGTCGCTGGCCACCACACTCCTGGTCAGCACCTCGATCGGCACGTTCAGCTGGATCGGGTACGGGCTGGGCGCCCTCGTGACGAGCGCCGCGTCCGCCCGGCGCTGGGTCGAGGTGACCTCCCGGTACGCAGGGACCGAACGTCTCGCGGACGTGCCCGACGACGTCGACCTGTTCGCGGGCACGGCCATCCCATCCGCCCCTGCCGGCGCCGCCCACCCGGGCACCCTGCGCGAGCTGCGCCTGGACGGCGTCAGCGCCACGCACGACGACGGCACCGTGGGCGTCGCGGGAGTCGACCTCACCGTGCGGCGCGGCGAGCTGGTGCTGGTCGTGGGCAGCGTCGGGTCCGGCAAGTCGTCCCTGCTCGGAGCTCTGTCCGGCCTTGTGGACGTCGGCGGACGCCTCATCTGGAACGGCACCGACGTCACCGATCCCGAGACGTTCCTGCGCCCGCCCCGCGTGGCGCATGTCGCGCAGGTGCCGCACGTGGTGTCGGGAACCGTCGCGGACAATGTGCGGCTCGACCACGACCGCCCGGTCGACGGTCCCGTCCGCGCTGCGGGGCTCGATCGCGACGTCGCCGAGGCGGGCGGCACCGGAACGGTCGTGGGACACCGGGGCCTGCGGCTCTCGGGCGGTCAGGTGCAACGGCTCGGCCTGGCCCGGTCGCTGGCCACGGGCTCCGACCTGCTCCTCGTGGACGATGTCTCCTCGGCCCTCGACGCCGTCACCGAGGCCGAGGTCTGGTCGGGCCTGCGCGCGGCCGGAACCACGGTGCTGGGCACGACGTCGCGCGCCGCGACCCTGGCCGTCGCCGACCGCGTGGTGGTGCTCGACGGCGGCCGCGTGGCCGCCGTCGGCCGGTGGCACGACCTGGCACCACGCTGGTCCCATCTGGCCGGCTGATCCGCCGCCGCAACCGCACCGGTCATCCTGTGGAAAACGTGCGCTTCGGCTTGCTCGAATCTGGGACACTGGTGCGCATGAGCATTCCTGCCTCCTCCGGGCCGACGGACCCGGCCGCGACCACACCCGCCCTCGACTCTCCGGCCGCCTCGGTAGCCGGCGCCGACGTCGTACGCGCGGTGGTCAAGGAGGTACCGGACAAGGTCAGCACCGACGGACTCGAGACCAAGTTCGACGAGCGCTGGAGCGCCGAGCAGACCTTCGCATTCGACCGCACCAAGACCCGCGACGAGATCTACTCGATCGACACCCCGCCGCCCACGGCGTCGGGCTCGCTGCACGTGGGGCACGTGTTCAGCTACACGCACACCGATATCGTGGCGCGCTACAAGCGCATGCGTGGCCTCGAGGTCTTCTACCCCATGGGCTGGGACGACAACGGCCTGCCCACCGAACGCCGCGTGCAGAACTACTACGGCGTGCGGGTCGACCTGTCGCTGCCGTACGACCCCGACTTCACACCGCCGTTCGAGGGCACCGGCAAGAGCGTCAAGGCCGCGGACCAGGTCCCGGTCAGCCGCCGCAACTTCGTAGAGCTGTGCGAGCGCCTGACGGCCGAGGACGAGAAGCAGTTCGAGGAGCTGTGGCGCCGTCTCGGCATCTCCGTGGACTGGGCCCAGACGTACCAGACCATCGGGGACAGCGCGCGTGCCACGGCGCAGCGCGCGTTCGTGCGCAACCTGCAGCGTGGTGAGGCCTACCAGGCCGAGGCACCGGGCCTCTGGGACGTCACGTTCCAGACCGCGGTCGCCCAGGCCGAGCTCGAGGCCCGGGACTACCCCGGCCACTTCCACAAGGTCGCCTTCCACCAGGAAAGCGGCGAGCCCGTCTACATCGAGACCACGCGACCGGAGCTGATCCCTGCCGTCGTCGCGCTCATCGCGCACCCTGACGACGAGCGCTACCAGCACTTGTTCGGCACCACGGTGAAGTCACCGCTGTTCGGTGTCGAGGTCCCGGTCCTCGCCCATCACATGGCCGAGCCGGACAAGGGCGCGGGCATCGCGATGTGCTGCACCTTCGGTGATCTCACCGACGTCCAGTGGTGGCGGGAGCTGCGGCTGCCGACCCGCTCGATCATCAACCGCGACGGGCGCATCACGCGCGAGGTGCCGGAGTGGCTCGCGGGCGGCCCGGGGGCCGGGCTGTTCGAGGCCGAGGTCGCCGGCAAGACGACGTTCAGCGCCCGTAAGGCGATCGTGGACGCGCTGGTCGCGTCGGGCGACATGCCGACCGAGCCGGTGGCCACCCAGCGCAAGGCCAACTTCTTCGAGAAGGGTGACAAGCCCCTCGAGATCGTGACCTCGCGGCAGTGGTACATCCGCAACGGCGGCCGCGACGCGGCGCTGCGCGAGGAACTGCTGGGCCGTGGCAAGGAGCTCGACTTCCACCCGGACTTCATGCGGGTGCGGTACGAGAACTGGGTCAACGGCCTCAACGGCGACTGGCTCGTCAGCCGCCAGCGCTTCTTCGGCGTCGCGATCCCGCTGTGGTACCCGGTCGACGCGAACGGCGAGGTCGACTACGACCACCCGATCGTGCCGGCCGAGGAGTCCCTGCCGGTCGACCCGACGTCGCAGGCACCCGCCGGCTACACGGAGGACCAGCGCGGCCAGGCCGGCGGTTTCGTCGGCGACGCCGACGTCATGGACACGTGGGCCACGTCGTCGCTGTCGCCGCAGATCGTCGGCGGCTGGGAGCGGGACAACGACTTGTTCGAGCGCGTCTACCCGATGGACCTGCGCCCGCAGGGCCAGGACATCATCCGCACGTGGCTGTTCTCCTCGGTGGTGCGGTCGCACCTGGAGAACAAGGTGCTGCCCTGGAAGAACGCGACGATCAGCGGCTGGATCCTCGACCCGGACCGCAAGAAGATGTCGAAGTCCAAGGGCAACGTCGTCACGCCGATGGACCTGCTCGTGGAGCACGGCTCGGACGCGGTGCGGTACTGGGCGGCCTCGGCCCGCCTGGGCACCGACGCGGCGTTCGAGGTGGGCCAGATGAAGATCGGTCGCCGCCTGGCGATCAAGGTCCTCAACGCCTCGAAGTTCGCTCTGTCGTTCGGCGGCGGCGCGGGTAGCGAGATCGCGCTCGACCCGGCGGCCGTGACGGTCGCTCTGGACCGGTCGATGCTGGGCGGCCTGGCGGGCGTCGTCGAACAGGCCACGGCCGCGCTCGAGACGTACGACCACACGCGCGCGCTCGAGCTCACCGAGACGTTCTTCTGGACGTTCTGCGACGACTACCTTGAGCTTGTCAAGGACCGCGCGTACGGCGCGGGTGCCGATTCGGCGGACGTCTCCCCGGATACGACGTCGGCCCGCACCGCCCTGGCGATCGCGCTCGACACCATGCTTCGGCTGCTCGCGCCGTACCTCCCGTTCGCCACGGAAGAGGTCTGGTCCTGGTGGCGCGAGGGTTCGGTGCACCGCGCGCCGTGGCCCGAAGCGGGGCCCCTGCGGGCTGCAGCTGGGGCTGCCGACCCGGCCGACCTCGCGGCGGCCGGTCACGCCCTCGCGGTGCTGCGCAAGGTCAAGTCCGAGGCGAAGGCGTCGATGCGTACGCCGATCGTGGCCGCGTCGCTGGCTGTTCCCGCGGGGTCGCTCGGCGCGGTCGAGACGGCGGTCGAGGACATCAAGGCCGCCGGCCGCGTCACCGGCACGCTCGAGCTCGTGACCACCAGTGAGGGCCAGGGCGACCAGGCCGTCCAGGGCGGCATGATCGTGACATCGAGCGAGCTGGGCGAGGCCCCGCCGCGCAACAAGGGCTGACCCCACTCTCTGCCGAGGTAGAACTGTGGCGAGGTAGAACTGGGGCGGGGGTCCTGATCAGCACCCCCGCCCCAGTCCTACCTCGCCACAGTTCTACCTCGGCAGCGGTCAGTTGAGCATCAGGACCACGGCGTCGCCGGCCTTGGCCGCCGCACCGTAGAACGCGGCGAGCTCGCCGTAGGCCTTACCGAGCCGCTCGGCGTCGGTCTCGGCCGCGTGCTCGCCCGGGTCCGGGCAGACGTCCTCGTCGCACACGTGGGCGGCGTCGGCGAGCGGTGCCAGGGTGTCGAACGAGGTGCCCACGAGGAACGCGGCGGCCTTCTCCACGTCCTCCGGTGACAGGTACCGCACCGGCTTGATCCCGTCGGCGGGACCCAGCTCGACGCCGCCCTGCACCGGGTCGACGGGCATGCCGCCGTGTACCTGCAGCACCGTGTGGAGCGGGCCCCACACGGTGCCGATGCTGAAATACCTCGCCTCCTGTGCCGGAAGGTCCATCTGGACCCATTCGCCGGCGAGCTCGTCGATGTGCTCGAGCGCCCAGGTCAGATCGGTCCGTGCCTTGTCGATGTCGTCGGCGGCAAGCCGCGCGTACTCACAATGAATCATCCCCATGGCCCGAGACCGTACCGATAATGCGTTTCCGTGTGTATGGGCAAAACGGACACATTCCAACGCAACAATTTCCCATACGCGGTAAAACGGAAATTCCATGCAGGCGGGCGTCCGTTCTGGGGTTTTGGTCCCCAGGCTCGGGCCGAGAATTCACACCGAATTCACGCGTGGGAGATCAGTGCAGCCGACGATCGTCGCCGGACATGCTCACGAGGGCCTCCGTGGGTGTGCCGTCGTCGCGCCAGCGGAGGGTCGCCGCGACGCCGTCCATGAGCTCGACGGAACCCTCGGGCGCGAAGGTCAGGCCGGCGTCCTGCCCGACCGCCGCGCGCACGAGTGCGACCGACGACGGCAGCTCCTCCAGCCGCTCCGTCACGCCGATGTCCTCGAGATCGGACCGAGACGCCGCGATGTGCATCGGGTCGGGGCCGATCCATAGCATGCGCCCGTTCCTCGGCGCATTGCCCGTGCCGTATTCCTCGGCCAGGACGAGCTCCTTGACCTGTCCGCGGGCAAGCACCGCGACGACGTCGTCCACCGAGGTCACGGCGTTCGACTCGCGACCCAGCTCCTGCCGCAGCTCCGCCAGCACACGTTCCCGACGCCGCTCCCGGTACGAGTCGAGCGCCTCGCCGACCCGCTCGGCGAACGCACCCTCGTGCACCCCGCCGCCGCGCCCGCCGCCCGGCACCTCGATCACCTTGTCCGCGGCCGGCGGCGTCAGCGCCGTGCGGGCCAGCGACACGGCCCGCTTGTCCCCCGTGAGCAGCACCAGCTCGGGCCTCGTCTCGGCCACGTGCCGCTCGATCTCTGCCGCGACGGCCGCCGCGTTGCGCTCCCACGAGTCCTCGGCGCGCGACTCGATGCGCGCCCGCTTCACCTCGTTGGACCCGGACTTCTCGATCTCGTCGTGCGGCGCCTGGAAGGTGCTGTGCACCTTGCCGCTCGGCCCCGAGCGGAGAAAGTCCGCCCCCTGCCGGTCCACCGCGACCTTGAGCAGCTCCACCGACTCGTCGGCGGCGAGCGCGGCCTGCAGCAGTGCGGGCACCGGCGCCCAGGAGCAGGTCGTACCGGTCGGCGGGTTGTTCACCACCCGGTCCACCAGCACTCCGGTGTCGTCGGCGATGACGACCCGGCCGTGCGGCCCCGGGACCCTCGTGGGCCTGAGCACCACCTCCGCGACGGCGTCCAGCACGGTGGCCGGTGCTCCTTGCTGCGCTAGCTCCTTGCGCGCCGCGTTCCATCGGCCTTCGACGTCGCGTTCGGCGGCCTGCTCGGACGGCGTCGCGTCCAGATGCAGGGTCACAAAGGGACCCGGGTGGCCGAGGAGGGGTTTGAGCCAGTCGATCTTCATTCGAACCTCCGCGTCTCCCGCCGAGGTCGAGGTGATGCCCTACCGCACACCTCGCCCCGGCGTTCCCTCCAGGAAACGACGAATTACGGGCGCGCGCCACCCCCGTGCCGGAATTGCTTGTGACCTGCACACCAAGTTCTTCCCACCCAAAGTTGGCCACTCATCCGCATTGGGTAAAGTCATACCAAGGGCTAACCTCTTCAAGCGTATGTGTCGACCTCAGGAAGGTTCTCGCCCTTGTGCTGGGCGGCGATCAGCTCGTGGTGGCGGATCACCTCGCTCACGATGAACTGGCGGAACTGTTCCGCGAAATCGGGATCGAGCCCCGACTCCTCCGCGATCCTCGTGAGGCGTGCGATTTGCTCCTGCTCGCGCGCCGGGTCCGCCGGGGGCAGGCCGCCGACAGCCTTGAGCTCGCCCACCCGCCGGGTCACCCGGAACCGTTCCGCCAGGAGATACACCAGCGCCGCGTCGATGTTGTCGATGCTCTCGCGGAGCCGGATGATCTCGGACGGCACCGGAACGCTGGTCGGTTCGTTGTCAGACACAGGAAGAGGCTATCTGCCCGAGGGTGCAACCAGCGAAGGCTGTTCCGACCTGCGACGTAGATCGGCTACAGTCTGCCGAGCAGGCACGCAACTTGGTGAATGCCCAGTACTGGGGCTTCACCTCTTCAAGACTTCAACGGAGAGCAGCAGATGACACTCGTCTCGTCGCCGGCCTTGGTGGAGGTGCCGGAGAGCACCAGCATCAACACAATCCTCAAGGACCGTGTGGCCCGCTCCGGAGACGAGACGCTCATCGAGCGGCGTGACACCGCCGACGGCCCGTGGATCAAGGTCACCGCCCGGCAGTTCGAGGACGAGGTGCTCGCCGTCGCGCGCGGACTCGTCGCTCGGGGCATCGAGGCCGGGGACCGCGTGGCGATCATGTCGCGCACCCGGTACGAGTGGACGCTCGTCGACTTCGCCATCTGGGCCGCCGGCGCGGTGGCCGTGCCCGTCTACGAGACGTCGTCGCCCGAGCAGGTGCAGTGGATCCTTTCGGACGCCGACGTCCGACTCGTGATCGTCGAGTCCGGCGCGCACGCCGAGACGGTCCGGAGCGTGCGTCAGCACCTGCCGACCCTCGCGGACATCCTCCTCATCGACGACGACGCCGTGCTCGACCTGCGCAAGGCCGGCACCAACCTCTCCGCCGGCATCGTGACCCAGCGGCGCGACGCCGTCCGCCGCGACGACCTGGCGACCATCATCTACACCTCCGGCTCCACCGGCCGGCCCAAGGGCGTCGAGCTCACACACGGCAACTTCGCGCACCTGGCGATGAACGCCGCCGTCGGCATCCCGGAGCTGCTGCGCGCCGAGAACGCCCGCACGCTCCTGTTCCTGCCGCTGGCGCACGTGTTCGCGCGCTACATCGAGGTCGCGACCATCGCCGGCCAGGCCGTACTGGGCCACGCCCCGGACATCAAGAACCTCGTCGCCGACCTCGGCACGTTCCGCCCGACCTACCTCCTGGCCGTGCCGCGCGTGTTCGAGAAGGTCTACAACAGCGCCGAGCAGAAAGCGTCCTCGGGCCTCAAGGCCAGGATCTTCGCGTGGTCCGCCCGGGTCGCGGAGAGCTACTCGCGGGCCCTGGACACGCCGTCCGGCCCGGACAGGGCGCTGAGGACGAAGCACACGATCGCCGACCGGCTCGTCTTCAGCAAGCTCAAGGCGACCATGGGCGGCCAGCTCCAGTGGGCGGTCTCGGGCGGCGCGCCGCTCGGCGAACGCCTCGGCCACTTCTTCCGTGGCTCGTGCGTGACCATCCTGGAGGGCTACGGCCTGACGGAGACGACGGCCCCGACCTCGGTCAACCTGCCGAACCAGACGGTGATCGGCTCGGTGGGCCCGGCCTTCTTCGGCACGGACATCGGCATCGCCGACGACGGCGAGGTGCTGCTGCGCGGCCCGCACATCTTCCGCGGCTACCGCAACCAGCCGAAGCTGACCGCCGAGACGTTCGTGGACGGCTGGTTCCGCACCGGCGACCTGGGCCGCCTCGACGAGCACGGCCACCTGCACATCACGGGCCGCAAGAAGGAGATCATCGTGACCGCCGGGGGCAAGAACGTCGCCCCGGCCGTCCTCGAGGACCGTATGCGCGCCCACCCGATCGTCAGCCAGGTCGTCGTAGTCGGTGACCAGCGTCCGTTCATCGGCGCCCTGGTCACGCTCGACGCCGAGATGCTGCCCGGCTGGTGCGCGGCGAACGGGTTGCCCAAGCTGTCGGTCGACGAGGCCCGCGTGCACCCGAAGGTGCTCGCCGAGCTCGACAAGGTGGTCGCCCACGCGAACGAGGCGGTCTCCAAGGCGGAGTCGATCCGCAAGATCACGGTGCTCGACCTCGACTTCACCGAGGCCAACGGCTACCTCACGCCGTCCATCAAGGTGAAGCGCGCCAAGGTCCTCGCCGACTTCGCGGGCACCGTCGACGCTCTGTACGGCGCCCCTGTGGCAACGGCCCATCCGGCCGCCAACCACCACTAGCCCCCGCGAGGTAGAACTGCAGCGAGGTAGAACAAGAGCGAAGTAGAACAAGAGCGAAGTAGAACTGGAGCGCACCCTCAGGATGCGCTCCAGTTCTACTTCGCCAGAGTTCTACTTCGCCCTGGTCCTACCTCGCTGCAGTTCTACCTCGCCAGGGTTCTACCTCGGCGGACGGGAGGGTTCGCTGCTGGGAGGTGTGTTGCGGTCAGGCGCTCTTCTCGCGGGGCTGGCGGCCCCGTACCGGGCTCTTGCGCGGCACCACGGTCGGGTTCACGTTGTCGAGCACCACGTCGCGCGTGATGACCACGCGTTCGACGTCGTCGCGGCTCGGCACGTCGAACATGACCTGCTGGAGCACCTCTTCCATGATGGCCCGCAGACCGCGCGCGCCGGTGCCCCGCAGCAGGGCCTGCTCCGCGATGGCGCCGACGGCGGGCTCGTCGAACTCGAGCTCCACGCCGTCGATCTCGAACATCCGCTTGTACTGCTTCACGAGCGCGTTCTTCGGCTCCGTGAGGATCCGTACCAGCGCGTCGCGGTCCAGCGGCGAGACGGACGCGATGACGGGCAGGCGGCCGATGAACTCGGGGATCAGGCCGTACTTCTGCAGGTCCTCGGGGCGGACCTCCGCGAACAGGTCCTCGTCGATCGCGATGGACTCCATGGGGGCGCTGAAGCCGATGCCGCGCTTGCGGGACCGGGCGGCGACGATGTCGTCCAGCCCGGCGAACGCGCCGGCCACGATGAACAGCACGTTCGTCGTGTCGATCTGGATGAACTCCTGGTGCGGGTGCTTGCGCCCGCCCTGTGGCGGCACCGATGCGGTGGTGCCCTCGATGATCTTCAGGAGCGCCTGC
Organism: Promicromonospora panici; assembly: GCF_900608595.1. Lineage (GTDB taxonomy): Bacteria > Actinomycetota > Actinomycetes > Actinomycetales > Cellulomonadaceae > Promicromonospora > Promicromonospora panici. The sequence goes on from NZ_UWYY01000016.1 coordinate 20,265, forward strand.
TGCACCCCCTCGCCGGACACGTCGCGCGTGATCGACGGGTTCTCGGCCTTGCGGGCCACCTTGTCGACCTCGTCGATGTAGATGATGCCCGTCTCGGCCTTCTTGACGTCGTAGTCCGCGGCCTGGATGAGCTTCAGCAGGATGTTCTCGACGTCCTCGCCCACGTAGCCGGCCTCGGTGAGGGCGGTCGCGTCGGCGATGGCGAACGGCACGTTGAGCATCTTCGCGAGCGTCTGTGCCAGATAGGTCTTGCCCGTGCCCGTGGGGCCGATGAGCAGGATGTTCGACTTGGCGATCTCTACCGGGTCCTGCTCGTCCGGGCTGATCGACCGGCCGGCCTCGCCGGCCTGGATCCGCTTGTAGTGGTTGTAGACCGCAACGGCCAGGGCGCGCTTGGCGGGGTCCTGGCCGATGATGTACTGCTCGAGGAAGTCGAAGATCTCGCGGGGCTTGGGCAGCTCGGTCATCCCCAGCTCGGCCGCCTCACCGAGCTCTTCCTCGATGATCTCGTTGCACAGCTCGATGCACTCGTCGCAGATGTACACGCCCGGCCCGGCGATCAGCTTCTTCACCTGCTTCTGCGACTTGCCGCAGAAGTTGCACTTCAGCAGTTCCGCGCCGTCACCGATTCGCACCACTACCTGTCTCCTCGCCTTGTGCACCCTCACGGAGTCCCGCACAGGCCGGCTGACCCAGCAGATCCGCAACGTCGAGCGGTCTCAGATCCATTCCACACCACCTGTGGCTCGTTGTCAGCCCGGCGACCCGGCGGGTCGCACGACCGACTTTCACCACATCATGACAATTTTGTCATGTTCTGTGCAGCGAGTCCCACAATGCCCGACGCCGGGGCTTGCCGTCCACCGGTAATGGTGGACCTGCCCCGGCGCCGGGAAGTGGTCTCGACGGAACCGAACGCAGTGGTCAGCTCGTCACGACCGCGACGGGCTTGCGCGACTCCAGCACCTCGTCGACCAGGCCGTAGTCCTTGGCCTCGGCGGCGGTGAGGATCTTGTCGCGCTCGATGTCGTTGCGCACCTCTTCCTGATCCTTACCGCTGTGGAACGCGAGAGTCTTCTCGAGCCACTCGCGCATGCGGATGAGCTCGTTCGCGTGGATCTCGATGTCGGAGGCCTGCGCGTAGCCGCCGCCCTCCATCGCGGGCTGGTGGATCAGCACGCGCGAGTTCGGCAGCGCCAGGCGCTTGCCCGGCTGGCCGGCGGCCAGCAGCACCGCCGCGGCCGACGCCGCCTGACCCAGGCACACGGTCTGGATCTGCGGCTTGATGAACTGCATGGTGTCGTACAGCGCCGTCATGGCCGTGAACGAGCCACCCGGCGAGTTGATGTACATCATCACGTCGCGGTCCGGGTCCTGGGTCTCCAGGACCAGCAGCTGGGCCATGACGTCGTCGGCGGACGCGTCGTCGACCTGGACACCCAGGAAGATGATGCGGTCCTCGAACAGCTTGGTGTACGGGTCCTGGCGCTTGAAGCCGTACGCGGTGCGCTCCTCGAACTGCGGGAGCACATAGCGGGCGGACGGCATGGCGCCGGCGGTGGCATACGGCAGCCCCATGCCCGAGTGGGCACGTGCGCCGGCAAGGCGCTCTGCGGCTGCGACGAACTGGGCTTCAGGACTCACGGTGGTCTCCTCGCGATAAAGGTCTGTATGCGTTTCCGGGCGGTCAGCTGTTCATGCCGCCGCCGCCGGAGACCGACGCGGCGCTCTCCACGACGTGGTCGATGAAGCCGTACTCCAGCGCCTCAGGGGCCGTGAACCAGTTGTCGCGGTCGTTGTCCTTGATGATCGTCTCGAGCGGCTGCCCGGTCTGCTCGGCGGTCAGCTCGGCCAGCACCTTCTTCATGTGCATGATGAGCTGCGCGTTGATGCGCACGTCGGTGGCTGTGCCACCGATGCCGCCCGAGGGCTGGTGCATCATCACGCGAGCGTGGGGCGTGGCGTACCGCTTGCCCTTGGCGCCCGACGACAGCAGGAACTGACCCATGGAGGCCGCCATTCCCATCGCGACGGTGGCGACGTCCGGCTTCACCCACTGCATGGTGTCGTAGATCGCCATGCCGGCCGTGATGGAGCCGCCAGGCGAGTTGATGTACAGCCAGATGTCCTTGTCGGGGTCCTCGGCCGCGAGAAGCATCATCTGCGCGCTGATCGCGTTCGCGTTCTCGTCGCGCACCTCCGACCCCAGCCAGATGATGCGCTCCTTGAGCAGCCGGTTGTAGATGGAGTCGTTGAGCCCGAAGCCAGCACCCTCCGTCCGTGCTACCGGCCCAGCATCCATCCGCAGCAGATCGTTCACGTCCATCTCCTCGGTTCTGACTCTCGTCTTTGGACCACGTCCTACGACGTCGTGTCGCTCGACCCTAACGTGCCTCAGCCCGCCGGAACTCCTGATTCGGCGCCGTTTTCGCCTACAGCGCACCGGTGCTGCCCACGGCGAAGTCAGGGGGTACGCAGACGGCGGCCCGCACCCCCGCGCGGAGGGTGCGGACCGCCGTCCGGCGTCATGCTCGAAGCCCTCTCGGGCCCGGTGTGTGTCAGGCCTTCGCGGGCTCCGGCGCCTCCGGGGAGGCCTCGGCGCCCTCGGCCTCAGCGGCCTCCTGGGCCTGGGCCATGGCGTCGTTGAGCGCGGCCTGGGCCTCGTCGGCCTCGGTCGAGCCGATGAACTCGCTCAGGTCGACGACGTTCCCGTCGGCGTCCTTGACCTCGATCTGGCGCAGCGCGACCGCGAGAGCCTTCGAGCGGGCCACCTCGCCGACCATGGCGGGGATCTGACCGCCCTGCTCGAGCGTCTGGATGAACTCGCTGGGCTCCATGCCGTACTGCTGCGACGCGCTCACCAGGTACTCGACGAGCTCACCCTGGCTCACCTGCACCTGGAGCTTCTCGGCGAGGGTGTCCAGCAGGATCTGGTTCTTGATCGCCTTGGTGGCGTCCTCGGTGACCTCGGCGCGGTGCTCGTCGTCCTCCAGGCGGCTCTCGGACTCGAGGTGGCGGTGCACCTCGGCCTGGACCACGCCGGTCGGCACGGGGACCTCGACGGTCTCCAGGAGCTTCTCCATGAGGGCGTCGCGGGCGGTGACCGCCTGGTTGGAGGTCTTGATGCCGGCGACCTGGGTCTTCAAGTCGTCCTTCAGCTCCTCCAGCGTGTCGAACTCCGAGGCGAGCTGGGCGAAGTCGTCGTCCACCTCGGGGAGGTCGCGCTGCTTGACCGAGGTGGCGGTGACGGTGACGTCCGCCTCCTTGCCCTCGTGGTCGCCGCCGGCCAGCGGCGCCTTGAACGTGGTGGTCTCCTCGGCGGACAGGCCGGTGAGCGCCTCGTCGAGGCCCTCGAGCATGTTGCCGGAGCCGATCTGGTACGAGACGCCCGACACGGAGTCGACCTCCTCGTCACCGATGACGGCCTTCAGATCGATGACCACGTAGTCGCCCTCGACGGCCGGGCGGTCCACGCCCACCAGGGTGCCGAAGCGCTCGCGCAGGGCTTCCATCCGCTCCGCGACGTCCTCGTCCGTGACCTGCGAGGACTCGACGGTCAGGTCGACGTCGGCCAGGTCGGGGAGCTCGATCTCGGGGCGCACCTCGACCTCGGCCGTGAACTTCAGCTGGCCCTCGCCGGCCTTGGCCGGGACGTCGGTCACGTCGATCTCGGGCTGGGCGAGCGGACGCAGGTCGGTCTCGCCGAGCGCGTCACGGTAGAAACCGGAGAGGCCGTCGTTCACGGCGTGCTCGATCACGGCGCCCCAGCCGACCCGCTGGTCGATGATGCGCGGGGGAACCTTGCCCTTGCGGAAGCCGGGGATGTTCACCTGCTCCGCGATGTGCTCGTAGGCGTGATCGATGCTCGGCTTGAGCTCGTCGTAGTCCACCTCGACGGTCAGCTTGACCTTGGTGGGCTCCAAGGTCTCGACGGCGCTCTTCACTTCGATGGTCTCCAGAATGTCGGGGGTGCGCGCACGCCGGCGTACTGCGTCCCGGGTGGCGCGGGGATGCTCAACTCAGTTGCAGCTGCTCGCTGACAGCCGTGTGCGGCAGGCGCACGGGCAACCCGTCAATGGTACGCCCCACGACCTCAGGCGCCGAATGCAAGCTGGTGGCGTGCCGCACACCGGCCAGCCTCCCACGACCGTCCTCGTTCACCGTCCGTGTTCGCCCCGAGCACAGCCGTCAGCGGCCCATCCCCGCGGTCAGACCGGCGACGATCTGCCGGGTCGCCACGAGGAACAGCACCACGAGCGGCAGCGTGGCGATGACCAGCCCCGCGAACAGAGTGGACCACGACGTCTGGTACTCCCCGAAGAACGTCGTCAGGCCCACGGGCAGCGTGTACTGCGCCCGGTCGCGCACGAGGATGAGGGGGTAGAAGAAGTCGTTCCAGATGGGCACGAAACGGAAGACCACCACCGTCGCGACAGCGGGCCGCACGAGCGGCAACAGCACCGACCAGAAGGTCCGCAGCGGGCCGGCGCCGTCGATCCGGGCGGCGTCCTCCAGCTCGTCGGGGAGCTGGCGCAGGAAGGTGGCCAGCACGAACACCGAGAACGGGATGGACACCGCCGCGTAGACCAGGATCAGGCCGGTCCGGGTCGAGGCGAGCCCGATCGTGTCAAGCAGGTAGAAGATCGGCACGATCATGAGGAACACGGGCATCATCAGGCCCGACACGAAGACCTGCTCGATCACGGCCATGAGCCGCGAGCGTGACCGAGCCAGCGCGTAGGCGGCAAGCAGCGAGACCGCGGTCGACAGGGCCACCGACGCCGTGGTGACGAGCACCGAGTTGAGGAAGTAGGTCGAGAACGACGCCTCGACCCAGGCCTCGCGGTACGCGTCGAGCGACGGGCTGACCGGCAGCCCGAGCGGGTCGGCCACGAGCTCCTGGTCGGACCGGAACGAGTTCCAGACCATGATCAGCAGGGGCACCAGGGCGACGACGGCGTAGCCCCACAGCACGACGTTCACCGCCGCCCGGTTCACCAGCACGCGGGCGGTGCCGGGACCGCGGACGGCCGCGTAGCGCCTCACGTGAGCCCCCGCTCGACGTGGCGGAACCACCGCGTGAACAGCACGGACACGCCGACGATCACGACGAACAGCACGATCGCCACGGCAGACGAGATGCCGATGGCGTTGGACGCCCCCGAGTTGAACGCCGTGCGGTAGAAGAGGAGCGACATGACGTCGGTCGCGCCCGCCGGGCTGCCGTTAGACCCGCCCAGGGCGTACGGGATCGGGAACGCCTCCATGGAGAAGATGAACGTCAGCACGCTCACCGTACCGATCACGGGCAGCAGCATCGGCAGGGTGACGTGCCAGAACCGCTGGCGGGAGCTGGCGCCGTCGAGCATCGCGGCCTCCTCCATCGTCGGGTCCAGCGACCCGAGCGCGGCGCCGTAGATCAGGAGCGGGAACCCTACCCACTGCCAGGCCGTCACCAGCACGACCACCCACAGGGCGGTGTCGGGGTCACCGAGCCAGGGCTGGGCCACCGACTCCAGGCCGACGGCGCGCAGAGCGGCGTTCACCGGGCCGAACAGCGGCGAGAGCAGCAACGACCACAGGTAGCCGACGACCAGCGGCGAGACCAGGTACGGCATCGTGTACAGCACCTGGAACAGGCGCCGGAGCCGGTCCCGCTTGTGCAGCGCGTACGCGAGCAGCAGACCCACCGAGTTCTGCACCACCATGGCGCCGGCGAACAGGAGCCCGTTGTGCGCGAACGCGCGGGGCAGCTGGCTGCGGTACGGCTCGGTCGTCAGCAGCGCGACGAAGTTGTCCAGCCCGACGAACGCTTCCTGCGCGGTGCCCCGCCAGGAGAACAAGGAGTACGTCAGCGCGGTCGCCATCGGGTAGAGCACGAAGACGGCGAACAGCGCCGCCGCGGGCAGCAGGAAGAGCAGTGCTACGGGTGTGGGCAGCGCCGCTGTGCGACGGCCGTTCACTCGCCCGGCGTCCACCAGGCCGACAGGCCGTCCTGGATGATGCCCGCGGCTTGCTCGGCGTCGGCGTCGCCGAGGAACAGCTTCTGCCCGGCCTCGCCCATCAGGTCGGTGCCGACCGGGTCGCCGTAGCGGAAGTCCACGAGCAGCAGGTAGGGCGCGGGGTTCTCCTGGTACAGGTCCCACATCTCCTGCTGGAGCGGGTCCGAGAACTCGACGCCGGGGATCGGCGAGAACTGCTTGAGCTCGTCGGCGACGAGCTGTCCGAACTCGGGCGTGGCCAGCCAGTTCAGGAGCGTCTCCGCCTCCTCGGGGTGCTCGGTGGTCGCCGACAGGCCCCAGTTGCCGTCCGCGTACCCTGCGCTCACCGGGTGGTCCAGGGCCGAGCCGGGCGGCGGGGGCACCTGGAACACGCCGAGGTCGAGGTCCGGGTTGGCCTCCTGGAAGAAGGCCTGCTCGTAGGAGCCGCCCGCGAACATCGCGGCCTGCTCGGAGGTGAACAGCACCTGCGCGTCCGTGTACGGCACGCCGGTCACGTCGTCCGGCATGTACTTCTGCAGGTCCTTGAACGTCTGGAGCGAGTCCACGTACGCCGGGTCGGTGAAGTCGGTGTCGCCGTCGCGCAGCGCCTGCTGGAAGTCGGCGCCGCCGTACTGGGCGGCGGTGAGGGCGTCGTGCACGGTGGGCACGAACCAACCGTCGCGCGCGCCGACCGCGAGCGGCGTGACGTCCTTCTCCAGGAGCGTCTCGTTGAGCGCTATGAAGTCGTCCCAGGTCTCGGGCTCCGCCAGCCCGTTCTCCTCGAAGATCGCCGTGTTGTAGTAGACCTGGATCGTCTGGGTGGCCAGCGGCACGCCGTAGACGGCGCCGTCCTCACGGCTGCGGGCGCCGTCGAGGATCGCCTGGTCGAAGTCGCCGAGCGCCGGCACGAGGTCCTCCAGCGGCTCCAGGTTGCCGCCCTCGATGAGCGGCTGGAGCAGGCCGTAGGAACGCACCTGGGCGATGTCCGGCCCGTCCGAGCCGGTCAGGCCCGTCCGCAGGATCTGGTCGTACTCGGTGTTGAGGTGGGCCTGGAAGTTCACCGTGATGCACGGGTTGGCCTCCTCGAAGACGTCGAAGATCTGCTCGTAGGTCTTGACGTCCTCGGTGCGCCAGGACCAGACATCGAGCGCTACCGCCTCGCCGTCGCACCCCTCCCCCGCGGCCGCCCCGGGTTCCGGGCTGTCCGACGACGGCGCGCAGGCGCCGAGCGTCAGTGCCACGGCGGCTGTGGTGAGACCTGCGAGGGCGGTTCGGCGGTTCATGAGCCGGACGCTGCCGTTCCGGGGTCGGCGTGTCAAGTATTTGCGCTGTGTCGAAATGTCGTGTCTCCGTTCGGCATTCGTGCCAGAATTTCCCCCGCTACTGGCTCGTACGGCTACTTGTTCCGAAGTCTCTGTTTGAAGTTCTACCGAAGCAAACGCATTCGTCCACCTGGAGACCCGCATGCCGCACCGTGCACTCGCGCTGTTCGCCGCCACCGCCCTGACCGTCACGCTCACGGCCTGCACCGCGGAAGGCGGGGGCGGGACGGACGGCGGCCTCGTCGGCGAGGGAACCGGCGAGGACTGCACCATCGGATCCCCCGTGCCGGTGGGCGCGGCGCTCAGCCTCACGGGCGCCGCGGGCAGCTACGGCGAGTCGCAGCAGAAGGGCCTGGAGCTGGCCGCCGAGCAGCTGAACGCCCAGGGCGGCGTCGAGTACGAGCTGACGGTGGAGGACGACCAGACGGACCCGCGGCAGGGCATCGCGGTCTTCGAGCAGCTCACGGCCGAGGACGGCGCGAGCGTGATCATCGGCCCGACCCTGTCCACCGGCGCGTTCCAGGCTCAGCCGATCGCGCAGGAGGAGGGCGTGCCGGTGCTGGCCATCTCCAACACCGTCGACGGCATCACCGCCCAGGGCGACTACATCTTCCGCGACTCGCTCACGGAGTCGCAGGTGATCCCGCGGACCGTGGCCGCCGCGAAGGCCGAGTACGGCCTGGAGAAGGTGGTGGTCATGTACGCGAACGACGACGCCCTGGCCGAGGCCGGCGGTGAGGTGTTCGCCGGTGCGCTGGACGCGGAGGGCATCGACGTGGCCGACACCCTCACCTTCTCGGTGGCCGACACCGACTTCCGCGCGCTGCTCACCGAGGCCAAGGCCGCCGACCCGGACGCGCTGGTCGTGTCGAGCCTGATCGAAGCGGCCATCCCGCTAGTCACGCAGGCCCGCGAGCTCGGCATCGACGTCCCGATCATCGGTGGCAACGGCTTCAACAACCCCAAGCTGATGGCCGACGCCGGGGACGCCGCAGAGGGCGTGGTCGTCGGGGCCGCCTGGAACTCCGAGTCCGAGAGCCCCGAGAACACGGCGTTCCTCGCCGACTTCGAGGAGAAGAACGGGACCCAGCCGGACCAGTTCGCCGCGCAGGCGTACACGGGCCTCATGCTGATCGATCAGGCCGTGCGGTCCTCGTGCTCCGGCGAGCGGGACGCGATCAAGGAAGGCCTCGGGGCCATCGAGGGTGTTCCGACGGTGCTGGGCGAGCTGACCATCAACGACGAGCGGGACGCCGAGCACGAGGCAGTGGTGCAGGTCGTCGAAGACGGCAAGTTCGCCGTCCTCGAGTGACCGCGCGACCGCCATGCAGCAACTTCTGAACGGGCTGTTCATCGGCTCGATCTACGCGCTCTTCGCCGTCGGCTTCGCGCTGGTGTTCGGCATCCTCGACCGGCTGAACCTGGCCCACCCGGCCGTGTTCGCGGCGTCCGCCTTCATCGGGATCGAGCTGGTCACCGTGGGTGGGCTGCCCTTCTGGGCGGCCCTGCCCGCGGTCGCCGTCGTGGGGGCGCTGCTCGGCCTGATCGTGGAGCGGGTGGCGTTCCGGCCGCTCAAGGGCCGTCCCGACGCCCACTTCGCCGGGCTGATCTCGTCGATCGCCGTGGCGGGCATGCTGATCGCGCTGCTCCAGTGGCGCTACGGCGCCGAGACCCGCCGCTTTCCCGCGGACGCGTTCCCGGCCACGCGGTTCGACGTGCTCGGCGCCCAGGTGACGCTGCTGCAGGTGGTGATCGTCGCCGTCTGCCTCACGCTCGTGGTCGGGCTGACTTGGCTCGTCGCCCGCAGCCGGCTGGGGCGCGGCATGCGGGCGGTCGCGGAGAACCCGACGGCGGCCCGCGTGCTCGGCGTGAACGTGGACCGGGTCACCGCCACCACCTTCGCGATCTCGGCGGCGCTCGGGGCGGTCGCCGGTGCCCTGTTCGCGATGAACGTGAACTCCGCGCAGCTCGGCATGGGGTCCGCGATCGAGCTCAAGGGCCTCGCCGTGATCGTGGTGGGCGGCATGGGCTCGCTGCCCGGCGCACTGGTCGGCGGCCTCCTGCTCGGGGTGTCCGAGGTGTTCGCCGTGCAGTACCTGGGTTCGGCGTGGCGCGACCTGATCGCGTTCGCGCTGCTGTTCGGCATCCTGCTGCTGCGGCCGCAGGGCCTGTTCGGCGGACGTCGGGCACGGCAGGTCTGATGCTCACCGAGTCCACTGTCACGTTCATCGCGCTCGGCGCGATCTTCGCGTTCTCCTTCTACGCGGTGCTCAACGCGGGCCAGCTCAGCCTGGGACAGGCCGGCTTCGCGTCGGTCGCCGCCTACACGTCGGTGCTCGTCGCGCCGGACCCCGACGTCGTTGGCGACGTCCCCGCGCTCCTGGTCGCCCTCGCGATCGGCATGACGGCGGGCGCGACAGCCGCCGTCGTGCTCGGACTGCCGACCATGCACCTGCGGGGCGTGTTCCTCGCCATCGCGACCCTCGGGTTCGCCGAGGCGGTGCGGATCTTCGTGCTCAACGCCGAGTGGACCGGGGGCGCGCAGGGCATGTCCGTGCCCAAGGTGGTCACGCCCGCCATCGCCTGGATCGTGCTCGCCGTGGTCGCCTACTGGTTCTGGCGGTCCGCGCCCACCCGGTACGGGCGGGCCCTGGAGGCCATCCGCGAGGACGAGCTCGCCGCCGGCGCCATGGGCATCGACGTCGGGCGGCACCGGCTCGGGGCGTTCGTCACGGCAGGCGCCGTGGCTGGGCTCTACGGCGTGCTGTGGGCCTACACCGTGCGGCTGGTCGGACCCGCCGACTTCGGGTTCACCGCCGCCATCGACGGCCTGGTCACCGCCATGGTCGGCGGCACCACCGTCTTCGTCGGACCCGTGCTGGGCAGTACCTTCCTCACGCTGGTCCCCGAGATCCAGCGCGCCCTGGGCGTCGAGGCCGGCTGGATCCGGCCGTTCGTCGCGGGGTTGCTGCTGCTCGTCGTCATCCTGTTCCTGCCCGGCGGCCTCGCCGGGCGGATTCCCCGCCGGCTGCGGGTCCCGGACATCGCGGCCGACGCCGACAGCGGCGGCGCCGACGGAGAGCACCCGGAGCTGCGCACGCGCGTGCACGCGCCACGCGGCGACGTCGTCGTACGGCTGACCGGGCTGAGCAAGGACTACGGCGGCGTGCACGCGGTCCGCGACGTCGACCTGGAGATTCACAGCGGCGAGCTGCTCGGGCTGATCGGACCCAACGGCGCCGGCAAGACGACCCTCGTGAACATGATCAGCGGGCTCGTGCCGCCGTCGTGGGGCGAGGCGAGCGTGCTCGGCGTGACCGCCGGACGCACCCCCGTGCACCGGGTCGCCGCCGCGGGTGTGAGCCGCACGTTCCAGCACTCCAAGCTGTTCGGCAGGCTCTCCGCGCTGGAGAACGTGCTGGTGGGCGGGCACCTCGTGACCCGGCCGACCCTGGTCCGGCGGTTGCTCTGGCTGCCCTCGGCACGCCGCGACGAGCGCGCCGCGCTCACCCACGCGGCCCGGTGCCTGGACCGCGTCGGCATGCTGGACGCGGCCACCACCCGGGCCAACGCCCTGTCGTACGGCGACCAACGGCGGCTCGAGATCGCCCGGGCGCTCGCGGCCGACCCGAGCCTGCTCATCCTCGACGAGCCGGCCGCCGGGATGAACCAGGTTGAGGCGGGCGAGCTCGCCCGCCTCATCCGCTCGCTGGCCGATGACGGCCTCGCCGTGCTGCTGATCGAGCACAACGTCGGGCTGGTGCGGCAGATCTGCGACCGGGTGGTGGTGCTCGACTTCGGCGAGGTCATCGCGTCCGGCGTGCCGTCGGACGTCGCCGCCGACCCGCGCGTGGTCGAGGCGTACCTCGGGACGGAGGCCTGACATGACCGAACCCGTGCTCGAGGTGGAGCGCCTGTCCGTGCGCTACGGCCGGGTCGAAGCGGTGCGCGACGTGTCGTTCAGCGTGGCGGAGGGCTCGCTCGTGACGCTCGTCGGCGCGAACGGCGCCGGGAAGTCGACGATCATCAACGCGGTGTCCGGCATCGTGCGGCCGCACGGCGGGCGGGTCCGGTTCCGCGGGGCCGACATCACACGAGCTCCCGCCCACAAGCTCGTGGCGCGGGGTCTGGTCCAGGTGCCCGAGGGGCGGCAGATCCTCGCCTCCCTCACCGTCGCCGAGAACCTCGCGATGGGCGGCTGGCACCGCGGACGCGCGGCGTCCCGCACCATCGACGAGATGTATCAGCGGTTCGGCGTCCTGGCGGAGCGGCGAGACCTGCCTGCCGGGACGCTGTCCGGCGGCGAACAGCAGATGCTCGCGATCGCCCGGGCGCTGGTCGCGGAGCCGGTGCTGCTCCTCCTGGACGAGCCGTCCATGGGCCTGGCGCCGCTCGTGGTGAACGAGGTGTTCGACGTCGTGGAGCAGATCCGGGCGGCCGGGACCACCGTGGTGCTCGTGGAGCAGAACGCGCGGCGCGCACTGCGCGCCGCCGACCAGGGGTACGTCCTGCGCACGGGCGAGGTGGTCCGGTCGGGCCCGGCGGCCGAGCTGCTGGCGGACGACGACGTGGTGCGCGCCTACCTCGGCACGGCCTGAACCAGCCGCTCAGCGGCCGTTTGTCACGTTCCGCGCGATCCGCCAGGCGTCGGACAGGTCCGGGAAGTCCGCCTTGCGGACGGGCACGCAGAGCGCGTCGACGAGGGCGGCCGGCAGATGGCGGATCAGCAGGCCTGTGTACTGCGCGGCCCACGGCCCACGGTTGCGCGGCACGATGTGCGGCGGCCCCGGGCCCACCTCACCATCCGGCCGTCCGGGTTCTGCGACACCCGACCGGCAGGCGCGCAACGCCGACGACCTCAGAAGTCGTCCGGCGTCCTGATCCGGTCGCGGATCCACGCCCCGGCCTCCTTGAGCCGGTCCGTCCCGAACGAGCCGCCCGCGCAGGTCCCCTCCGTGAAGACCGCGCCCGACCGGTGATCGTCGGAGAAGTTCCAGTTCACCCAGCTGATCTTCTTCGAGGCCGCCAGGTCGAGGTACCGCTGCGACATCGCGAAGTCGTTGGCGCCCTCGCCCGCGTAGTCCTGGGTGCCGAACTCCGTGATGAACATGGGGATCCGGTCCGCGGCGCGGGAGAGCGCGTCCAGGTACTCCTGCCCGTGCGACGCGGCGTAGAAGTGGAACGTGTACATCACGTTCGAGGCGTCGACCGGGTCGTTCACGACCTCGGACTCGTCCGAGCCGTCGGAGACGCCCAGCGAGGACCAGGCTCGTGTGCCCAGCAGGACGACGGAGTCCGGGTCCTGCGCGCGGATCACGGGGACGATCTGCTCGTGGTAGCTCATGATCGTCTGCCACGACACCCCGTTGGGCTCGTTCGCGACCTCGTAGATGATGTTGTTGTTGCCGTTGTTCCGCTCGGCGATGGCGGTGAAGAACGCCTTGGCGCGCTCCAGGTTGAAGTTCGGGTCGCCCGGATCGAGCATGTGCCAGTCGACGATGGCGTACAGGCCACGCGCCGTGAGCATGTCGATGTAGTCGTTCACCAGGGCGGTGAACCGCGCCGGGTCGGTCTCGTAGCCGTCCTCCTGGACGTAGGTCGAGATCCGCATGACGTCGGCGTTCCAGTCGTACGCGAGAGTGTCGAGCGAGGCGTCGGTGAGGCACTGCGAGTACCACTGGGTGCCGTGGCTGCTCATGCCGCGCAGCTGGATCTCCGTGCCGTGCTCGTTGCACAGGCGGACGCCGCACACGCTGAGCTGGCCGTTCGCCTCGACGGGGGTTGCCACCTGCGGCGCGTCCTCGACGGCGTTGGCGGGCAGGAAGGGAGCGAGGGCTGCTCCGAACGCCAGCATCGCGGCCGTGGCTACTGCGACGATGATCGGAGCGCGGCGCGAGACCATGTGGGACCACCTCAGTTCGTGGACAGAGCCGAAGCAGGTTGCGTCTGCGCTGCCTGCTGGTCACAAGGACGCTAGCAAGATGCCTGGTCGCACGACATGCGGGATTCCCACACCGTGCGCACAGGACCGGGACGCGAACCCACGGAGAACCCCGCCGTCGGATGACGTAGTGTCGCCGGGTCCCCTCCGGACCATCCCGATCCGGTTCCAGCACCCGAGGTGGGCCCATGACAGTTCCCCTGACCCTGCGCACGCCCTCGCACAGCGCTGACCAGCCGCAGGCCCCGGACCATCAGGTCCTCGACGCGGCTCTCGATCGCCTGGAGGAAAGCGCTGGCACACCCGACCGGGCGGACGCCGAAGTACTGCTGCACGCCCGCGACGCCGACCTCGACCGGCTCCTCGCCGTCGCGGGCAGGCGGCGCGACGCCGGCCTGGCGGAAGCCGGCCGTCCCGGCGTCATCACGTACTCGCGCAAGGTGTTCGTCCCGCTGACGCACCTGTGCCAGGACCGGTGCCACTACTGCATCTTCGTCCAGACGCCGGGCAAGCTGGCCAAGGCCGGCATCTCGCCGTACATGGAACCCGAAGCGGTCCTGGAGGTGGCCCGCCAGGGCGCCGAGCTGGGTTGCAAGGAGGCCCTGCTCACCCTCGGCGACCGGCCGGAGAACCGCTGGCCCGTGGCCCGGCAGTGGCTCGACGACCACGGCTACGCCTCGACCCTGGACTACGTGGGTCACATGGCTCGCCTGATCCTCGACGAGACCGGCCTGCTGCCGCACCTCAACCCCGGCGTCATGTCGTGGGCCGAGCTGCAGCGGCTCAAGCCCGTGGGCCCGTCCATGGGCATGATGCTCGAGACGACGTCCTCGCGGCTGTGGACCGAGAAGGGAGAGGCGCACTTCGGCTCCCCCGACAAGGACCCGGCCCTGCGGCTGCGCGTGATCGACGACGCCGGACGGTCCCGCATCCCGTTCACCACCGGCGTCCTGCTCGGGATCGGCGAGAACTACGCCGAGCGCGTGGACTCGATCCTGGCGCTGCGGTACGCGCACGCCCGGCACGGCCATGTGCAGGAGGTGATCGTGCAGAACTTCCGCGCGAAGTCCGCCACGGCCATGATGGGCGCCGCCGACCTGGAGACGCAGGAGTACGCGGCCGCCGTCGCCGTCGCCCGGGTGCTGCTCGGCCCGGGGATGCGCGTGCAGGCGCCGCCCAACCTGACCGACGCCGCCGAGCTCCAGCTGCTGGTCCGCGCGGGCATCGACGACTGGGGCGGCGTCAGCCCCCTCACGCCGGACCACGTCAACCCCGAGCGTCCCTGGCCGCACATCGAGGACCTGGCGCGGCTCACCGCCGAGGGCGGGTACACGCTGCGCGAACGCCTCACCGCGCACCCGCACTACCTGCGCGAGTCGCGGGACGGCGCGGACTGGCTCGACGACCGCCTCCGCACTCACGTCCTGTCCCTGGCTGACGACTACGGCCTGGCCCGCCACGACGCCCTCCTGGGCGCGTTCCCGGCCTCGGGTCCGGCCGCGGAAGACGAACTGACGTCGGCCGCCCCGGCGTACGACCACCTGGCCGGCCCGGTGAACCCGGGGCGCGGGACGACGTCGGGCAGGCTGGGCGGGCTGCTCGCCGACGTCGAGGCCGACCCTGCCCGGGTCGACGACGCCGGCTGGGTGGAGCTGCTCGGGGCGGACGGCGCCGACCTCGAGGAGCTCGCGGCGCTCGCGGACCAGGTGCGGCGGGAGCGGGTCGGCGACGCCGTGACCTATGCGGTGAACCGGAACATCGACGCGTCGCTCGGTCTGCCGCCCGAGCGGGTCGCGGAGCTGGCCGCCGAGGCCGTGGCTCTCGGCGCCACCGAGGTGTGCGCGCAGGGCGCGCCACCCGTCGAGGCAGGGCCGGAGGGCTACCTCGACCTGGCCCGGGCGATCAAGCAGGGCGGGCCAGGGCTGCACCTGCACGCCTTCCGCCCGGCCGAGCTGGCCGACGGCGCCACCCGCGCCGGGCTCCCCCTGGCGGACTGGCTGACGGCGCTGCGCGAGGCCGGCGTCGACACGGTGCCGGGCACGGGCGCGCGGATCCTGGACGACCGGATCCGGGACACGCTCACGGGCGGGACCGACATCTCCGCCGAGCGCTGGGTCGAGCTCGTCGCCGCCGCCCACACCGCGGGCCTACGGTCCACGGCGACGATCGTGTACGGGCACGTCGAGTCGGCCCGCGACCAGGTGCGACACCTGCGCACGCTGGCCGCCGTCCAGGACAGGACCGGCGGGTTCACCGAGCTCATCCCGATGCCGTGGCTGGCGTCGGAGTCGCCCGTGCCGGTGCCCGGGGCCCGCATGGCGACCCTGCGCGAGAGCCGCGCCCTGCACGCCGTGGCCCGGCTGATGCTCGCCGGGCGGATCGACCACGTGCAGGCCGCGTGGACCAAGCTCGGGATGCGCGGGGCGCAGCGGGTGCTCGCCGGCGGCGCCGACGACCTGGGCGGCGTGCTGCTCGACGGCGTCATCGACCCGGACGCCGGACCCGAGCAGGGGCGCGAGCTGACGGTCGCCGACGTGACGCGGCTCGCCGCCGAGCTCGGCTGCCCGGTCCGGCAGCGCACGACCACGTACGGGCAGGTGGGGTGATACCGACGTCTGATGACGTACGGGCAGGTCGGGCACCGGCCGAGCACGTCGACGTCGCGGTGGTGGGCGCGGGGCTCGCCGGGGTCGGCCTCGGCGCCCGCCTGCGGCGTGCCGGACGCACCGGCTTCGCACTCCTGGAACGCGCCGACGACGTCGGCGGGACCTGGCGCGACAACGTCTACCCGGGTGTCGCGTGCGACATCCCGAGCGCCCTGTACTCGTACTCGTTCCTGCCCCAGCCGGCCTGGTCGCGGGTGTTCGCGCCGGGCGCCGAGATCCACGAGTACGTCCGGGACGTCGCGCGGTCCGAGGGCCTGGCCCCGCACCTGCGCCTCGGCACGGAGCTCACCGGCGCCCGCTGGAGCGAGGACGAGGCGGCGTGGCGCCTGACGACGACCCGTGGCCCGCTGACCGCGCGCGTGCTGGTGACGGCGGTGGGCCGGCTCAGCGAGCCGCGCGTGCCCGAGATCGCGGGGCTCGGCACGTTCCCCGGCCGGGTGTTCCACTCCGCCCGCTGGGACCGCGACCTGCCGGACGGGCTGCGGGTCGGCGTGGTCGGCACCGGTGCGAGCGCCGTCCAGCTCGTGCCGGAGCTGGCTCGCCGGGCGGCGTCCGTCGTCGTGCTCCAGCGCACGCCGCCGTGGGTGCTGCCGCGGGGCGACCGGGCGTACGCACCCGACGAACCGCGACCCGACCGGGCCGAGCTCTCGGAGGAGGCCGACCGGCTCTTCGACGCACGCATGGCCGGCACGACGGCGGAGGCGGCGCTGCGGGAACGGGCCGAGACGCACCTGCGGGCCCAGGTGCCGGACCCGGCGCTGCGCGCGCTGCTCACGCCCGACTACGCCGTCGGCTGCAAGCGTGCGCTGTTCAGCGACGACTGGTACCCGGCCCTCCAGCAGCCGCACGTGACGCTCGAACCCAGCGCCCCTGTCGCGGTCGAGGGGTCGACCCTGGTCGCGGCGTCGGGGGCCCGGTACGAGGTGGACGTGCTGGTGCTGGCGACGGGGTTCGAGACGACGCGCCCGCCGTTCGCGCACCTGGTGGCGGGCCGGGGCGGGCGGACTCTCGCCGAGCACTGGGCCGGCGGCATGACCAGCCACGGCTCCACGGCGGTGCACGGGTTCCCGAACCTGTTCGTGCTGGACGGGCCCAACGCGGGGCTCGGCCACCACTCCGCCCTGGAGGTGATCGAGGCGCAGATCGGCTACGTGCTCGGCGCGCTCGACCACCTGGACACGGCCGGCGGGCCGCTGGAGGTGTCCGCGGCGGCCGAGGCGGCATACACGCGTGAGGTGGACGAACGCGCCACGGGGACGGTGTGGCTGCGCGGCGGGTGCCGGAGCTGGTACGTGGACGAACGCTCGGGGCGGCTCACGCTCCTGTGGCCCGGCCGCGCGGCCGAGTACCGCGAGCGGTTCGGCGTCTTCGACCCGGTCCCGTTCGCGCCGGACGGCGTCGCCGTGGGGCCGCAGCGCAGATGACCATGCACGTGCTGCCAGGCCGGCGCCGATCCTGGCAGCACGTGCACGGTCCCCCGCCGTCAGCCGCGCGGGGCGAGCCCGTTCTGGTAGGCCCAGACCACGGTCTGCAGCCGGTCGCGCGTGCCGACCTTCGCCATCGCGCGCCCGAGGTGCGACTTCACGGTGCTCGTCTCCACGACCAGCTCCTTCGCGATCTCCGCGTTCGACAGCCCGCGGGCGAGGTGCCGCACGATCTCGGCCTCGCGTGCCGTGAGCTGCGCCGCGAGGTCCGACGTTGGTACGGGCGGAGCCTTGCGCCGAGCGAACTCGGTGATCACGCGGTGCGTCACCGTCTGGTCGATGAGGCCGTGCCCGTCGGCGAGCCGGCGGACGGCGTCGATCAGCTCCTCCGGCTCACAGTCCTTGAGGATGAACCCGGAGGCGCCGGCCTCCAGGGCGCCGAACACGTACTCGTCGAGGTCGAAGGTGGTCACGACCAGCACGGCGGGCGTCGTCCCGCCCTCCGGGCCCGTCCCGCCCGCGACGATCTCCCGGGTGGCGGCAAGTCCGTCGCCGCCCGGCATACGCACGTCCATGCAGACGACGTCGGGGCGATGCTTGCGGGCGAGCTCGACCGCCGTCGGACCGTTGGAGGCCTCGGCGACCACCTCGATGTCGTCGGCCTGCTCCAGGAGGAACCGGAATCCCGCCCGGACCACCGCCTGGTCGTCGACGAGCACGACCCTGATCATTCCTGTCCTCCTTCGACGGGCGCCGCAGCGCCCGGCACAGTGTTCACAGGCTCGTGGTGCAGCGGGAGCGCCAGCCGGACCCGCCATCCGCCGGACGGCGTGGCACCGGTCGTGAGCGTCGCCCCCACCAGGTGGGCCCGCTCCCGCATCCCGACCAGTCCCATGCCCTGCCGGGCCGAGCCCGCCGAACCCGCGGCGGCTGCCCCGGCGGCCGGCCCGTTGACGACCTCGAGCGAGACCTCCCGCTCCCCGAATCGCACGGCCATCCGCACCGCGGCGCCCGGGGCGTGCTGGCGGGCGTTCGACAGCGACTCCTGCGCCACGCGGTAGAACGCCGCGTCCGCGATGGGAGCCAGCTCGCGCGGCCGGCCCTCGCGGACGAGCTCCACGGTGTCCCCCAGGGCGCGCGCGGTCCGCACGAGCCCGTCGAGCGCGCCGAGCCCGGGCGGCGGGGCGTCGTGCCCGTCGTCGCCGGGTCCGCCTGCGCCGGGTCCGCCGGCGCTCGGACGCTCCCGGAGCACCCCGACGATCAGGCGCAGGCTCTCCAGCGTCTCCTTGCCCTGTCCACGAATCCACGCGGTGCCTGCCTTCGCGGCCTCCGGATCGCTGTCGATCTGCCGTTCGACGGCGGCCGCCTGCACGACGAGCCCGGACAGGTGGTGGGCGGCGACGTCGTGCAGCTCGCGGGCCATCCGCGACCGCTCGGCGAAGATCGCCGCCTGGGTGGTCGCCTGCTGAGTCCGCACCAGCTCTGCGGCCCGGAGGCGGAGCAGCTCGACGTAGTGGCGGCGGGTCGCCACCGCACCACCGACCAGGGCGCTGACCACGTAGGTACCGATCCCCGCGGCAAGGTGGTTGGCGGCCGGCAGCAGCAGGTTGTTGCCGGACACGAGGGCGGTCACCGCCGCCGTCAGGACGCCGACCGGCACCGCCGCGCCCGTGACCGCCAGGGCCTGGCGGGCGGGCAGCAGCGTGCCGATCGTGTATCCGGCGATGACCTGCGGTATGCCACCGACCGACAGGTCCGGAGGCGAGGCCGCGATGATGACCACCTGGCAGGCCACCACGAGCACCAGGCAGAGGACCGTGCGGGTCCGGCGCAGCACCAGCGGCACCGCCTGGGCGCACGTGGCGACCCCGAGCACGACGCTCTGCGCCGGACCGACCGTCAGGTCCTCCGCCTCCAGCACGTACTCGAACAGCACCACCAGCATGCCCGCCGTCAGCAGCGTCACGACGGCGGCCAGCAGACCGTCCCGCGCGAGCACGCCGGTCACGCCGAGCCGGGTGAGCAGCGCGTCCAGCCGGCTGGCACGCGGCGGGACCGCGACGTCGTCGAGCACCGTGGTGCCGTCCGTGGTGGGCATCGTCAGTACGATACCGACGGCGCGAGCAGGCGGAACTCGAAAGCGAACCAGGCAGCGCCGGCCAGCGCGAGCAGCACCAGCACGCTGCCCAGGACCCGGGCCCAGCCATGCCGGTTCCGGACGGCGGAGACCACCTGCAGGGCCGCCGGGACCAGGCCGAGCACACCGATCGCCTGCACCACCTGGAGCTGTCGCAGCGAGGCGACCGGGACGTCCTGGAGGCTCATGACGGTCAGGACGGTGATGGTCCAGCCCGCCAGGGCGAGCACGGTGCTGACTGCCGCGACCTTGGTCAGGATCCGGACGCCCCGCCCCGTGCGCTCCGGGCGCAGGTGCACGGTGCCCTCGGGAAACGAGCGGCGCCGCACGCGGCGCACGATCGCGCCGACCGGCCAGGCGACGGCGGTCACGATCAGGATGAGCGCGGACACGCCGAGTACCGGGAGCGCCACGCCCGGGGCGCGTTCCGGCTGTGCGGGCAGCATGGTGAAGGCGCCCTCGATCCCGATCGCCTCGACGGCGCCGTCGGCGACGCGCGCCGCGATGACGCGCTGGCCGCCGACCTCACGCCAGACCCACGGCTCGATCTCCTCGTACAGGGCAGGCGAGTCGCTGAGGGGGCCCGGCGTGATCAGCAGCCGGCCGTCCTCCCGCGCGGTGATCTGCGTGGTGCTGAAGGCGTCCATCGAGGCCAGGAAGGTGCTCTGCATGCCGCGCGCGGAGACGTAGCTGCCCTCGGCGACGGCGGCGTGGTCCTGGGCCGTGGCGTCGTCGACGGTGCCGGGCGCCGTGGCGGACTCCTCGGGGAAGTAGCGGTCCGTGAAGCCGTGCAGCACCGCGTCGCGCAGCTCCAGCGTGGCGAGCCCGCTGCTGCCCGTGCTGTTGAACGAGACGAAGATGCCCGTGCGCTCCTCGGGGTAGATCTGCAGGTGGGAGTGGAAGTAGTTGGTGTCGCCGCCGTGGCCGAGGATCCGGTGGCCGTTGCGGCTCTCGTCGAAGAACCCGAGCGTCATCCGGGGCCCTGCCGCCAGGTTGCCCAGCGCGCCCTCGTCGAGCGCCGGGTCGTGCATCAGGTCGAGCGTCCCGGGCTCCAGGATCGAGCCCGTGCCGGGCTCGCCGAGCTGGGCCAGCATGAAGCGCGCCATGTCCGGCGCGGAGGCGGTCAGCGCCCCCGCGGGCGGCGTCCCGACGATCTCGAACGGTCCGGGGGCGTCGGCCGACGTCGGGTATCCCTGGGACATCCGGTCGTGTAGCGCGCCGGGCAGCGGCTGCTCGAAGGTCGACGACGTCATGCCGGCGGGCGTGAGGATGTTGCGCTGCACGTACTCCTCGAACGGCACGCCGCTCACGTGCTCCACGATGTAGCCGACCAGCGAGTTGCCGTAGTTCGAGTAGGCCGGGACGGTGCCCGGCTCGTAGACCTGCTCCGGTGGCTCCTCCGCCAGCTCGTCACGGAGGACCGGCGACTCGTCGCCGGAGCCGATGAGACCGCCGAGCCGCTCCTCGAAGCCCGCGGTGTGCGTGAGCAGGTGCCGGAGCGTGATGGGCTGGTCGAACCTTCGCGGGACGTCGAAGTCGAGGTACTCCGCGATGTCGGTGTCCAGGTCGACGTCGCCGCTCTCCACGAGCTGCATGACGGCGGTGGCGGTGAACAGCTTGGACACGGAACCCGGGCGGAACAGCGTGCTCTCGGGATCGACCGGCACCGGCTCGCCGCCCGCGGTGCCCGTGTCGGCGTTGCCGTAGCCGCGGGTCGTGACCACCTTGCCGTCGTCGACCACGGTGACGACGCCGCCCGCGATGCCCGCGCTCTCCAGGGCGTTCGGCAGCAGGCCGTCGAGCCAGGCGTCGACGTCGGCCCGCTCCAGGGTGTGCTCGCCCGCGGGGGCCGAGATCGGCGGGGGCGGCGTCGGTTCTACGGCGGTGGCGGCGGTCGCGGCGCTCGCCGGCGCGGCGGCGACCAGGCTGACCGCCAGGATTCCCAGGGCGGCGAGCGCCGCGGCGCCGCGGCGTCGGCCGTGCGAACCGTGGGCTCTGCCGGGGCGGTGCGTGGCGCCGTCTGAACGCATGGTGGTTGTGTGGTCGTGGGACGGGAACATCGTCGCGCTCCTCGCGCTCGGCAGGTGTTCGGGCTGGTCCGGAGCCTTTCCTCCGGACGACCCAAGCCTGTCGAGATGCCTGTTTCGGCACATCGCCCGCGAGCATGCACTCGATCTACGACCTTTGGTGGAGGTGGGCGCGCCCGTTTGCTACGTTGGCAGGCATAAGGAGCTAACCTGGCTTTTGACCCTTACTAGGAGGAGGCTGACCATGACGACACGGACCGAGGCCCGGACGTGGAGGCCCGATCAGCGCATCCGGGTGTCCGGCGGCGAGGTCGCGGCGGGCGTTTTCGGCGAGGGCCCACCCGTCGTCCTGGTGCACGGCACGCCGGCCTGGTCCTACCTCTGGCGCGGGGTCGTCCCGCTGCTGGCGCGCGAGCACACGGTCCACGTGTGGGACCTCCTGGGCTTCGGCGACTCGCGCCTCGCTCCCGACGCCGAACCCACGATCGCCCGCCAGGCCCGCACGCTGGCCGAGCTCACCGAGTACTGGGGCCTGGACACGCCCAGCCTGGTCGGGCACGACATCGGCGGCGGGATCGTGACCCGGGCGCACCTGGTCGAGGGGGTGCCGGTGCGCCGGCTCGCCCTGATGGACGCCGCGGTGCTGGGCCCCTGGAACACACCCTTCACCGAGCACCAGCAGCGACACGCGGACGTCTACCGCACCATGCCCGCCGACATCTTCGGCGACCTGATCGCGGCGCGGTTCCGCACGGCCACCCATCGCCCGATGTCGCCGGAGGTCGCGGCCGCCTACCTGGCACCGTGGGCCGGCCACGCGGGGCAGCAGCGCTGGATCGACCAGGTGAGCGCCGTCAGCTTCGAGGACACGCGCGAGGTGATGGACCGCTTGGACGAGATCACCGCTCCGACCCTGGTGCTCTGGGGCGACCAGGACCAGTGGCTCGACCTCACGACCGCCGACCGCCTCGCCGCCGCGATTCCCAGCGCCGTCCGGAAGAACGTCCCGGCGGCGGGGCACTTCGCCGCCGAGGACAACCCGCGCGCCGTGGCCGAGGCGCTGCTGCGCTTCCTGGCCTGACCGTGAGCGGGGGCGCCGACGGCGGCAAGAATGACCATGCACCTGCTGCCAGGCGGAGGCCGGTTCTGGCAGCAGGTGCATGGTCAATTCCGACAGGATGCCGCAGGATGACGGCGTGATCACGCAGACCGTCGCCACCACCGATTACCACACCGCCGGGGAGCCGTTCCGGATCGTGGCCGAGTCTCCCGTGCCGCTGCCCGGCGACTCGGTCGCCGACCGCCGGGCCCGCGCCCTGGCGAGCCCGGCCGCCCAGGAGCTGCGGCGGACCCTGTGCTCCGAGCCGCGTGGCCACGCGGACATGTACGGCGGGTTCATCGTGCCGCCGGACGACGACGGCGCCCACCTGGGCGTGCTCTTCTGGCACAAGGACGGGTTCTCGACCGCCTGCGGGCACGGCACGATCGCCCTGGGTGCCTGGGCCGTCGACACCGGCCTGGTCCCGGCGCCCGACGACGGCGCGGCCGACGTCGTCGTCGACGTGCCCTCGGGGCGGGTCACCGCACGGGTGCACCGGGCCGGCGGGCGCACGGTCGGCGTCGACTTCGTGAACGTCCCCAGCTACGTGCTCGCCCGCGACCTGGCTGTGCCCACCTCGTGGGGCGTGGCCTCGGCGACCCTGGCCTACGGGGGCGCGATCTACGCGAGCGTGGACGCGACGAGCCTCGGCCTGTCCGTGGACCCGGCGAACTACGCGGAACTCATCGCGGTCGGCCGCGAGATCAAGCACACGCTCGACGACGAGGGTCTGGCCGTTCATCCCACTGACCCGCGCCTCAACGGGGTGTACGGCACGATCCTGCACGAGGAGCTGGGCTCCGGGGACGACTCGACCGTGCACCAGCGGAACGTGGCGGTGTTCGCCGACGGTCAGGTCGACCGGTCGCCGTGCGGCTCGGGCACGGCCGCCCGGCTGGCCGTACTGGCCGACGAGGGTCGGGTCGGCGTCGGCGGCACGACGCTCCTGCACGAATCGATAGTCGGTTCGACCTTCACCGGCGCCGTCGTCGGCACCACGCGGGTCGACGATCGTCCGGCGGTGATACCCCAGGTCACCGGAATGGCGTACCGCACGGGGGAACATCGGTTCGTGGTCGACGGCGCCGACCCCCTCGTGCCCGGGTTCGTGCTCCGGTGAGCGCGCCCCTCGTGCTGGGCGCCGCGGCGGTCACCGCCGCCTGCCCGCCCGCCGACGCCGTCGCCGCGATCCGAGCCGCCCTGCGCGACGGGCTGGACCCCTCGGTAGACCTCCCGCGCCAGGCCGTCCCGCTGGCGGCCGGCCAGTTCCTGCTCATGCCGTCGGACGGCGGCGGCGACCGGAGCCACGTCGGCATCAAGGTGGCCACGGTCGCGCCCGCCAACCCCGAGCGCGGCCTGCCCCGCATCCAGGGCTCCTATCTCCTGCTCGACGCCGCGACGCTGGGCGTCGTCGCCGTGCTGGACGGCATAGCGCTGACCACGCTCCGCACGCCCGCCGTCTCCGTCGCGGCCGTGCTGGACCGGCTCCTGACGGGGACGGCACCGCTACGCGTCGCCGTGTTGGGCTCCGGTCCCCAGGCACACGGCCACGTCGCCACGCTCGCCGGCGCCCTGGCGGGCCACCGCACGCCCGGCCCGGTGGCCCAGCTCGTCCGGGACCCGGGCCGGGCGGCCCCGATCGACGGCGCGCGCCTCGTGCAGCTCGGCGCCCCGGACTCGGACGACGCCCTGCGGGCCGCCGACGTCGTCGTCTGCGCGACCTCGGCGCGCGAGCCGCTGTTCGACGCCGGGCTGATCACGGACACAGCGACCGTGATCGCCGTCGGCTCGCACGAGCCCGACGCCCGGGAGCTGCCCGCGGACCTGCTCGCACGCGCAACTGTGGTCGTCGAGGACCCCGGCGCCGCCCTGCGCGAGGCCGGCGACGTCGTCCTCGCGATCGCGGACGGCGCATTGACCGCCGCGGACCTGGTGCCGATGCGCGACGTCGTCACCGGCGCCGTCCGCCCCGATCCGGCGCGGCCGCTGGTCTTCAAGAGCACGGGCATGTCCTGGGAGGACCTGGTCGTGGCCGAGGCAGTGCTGACCGGCGCGCGCTGACCCGGCAGCGCAGGTCACGGCCCGGTACCCAGCCGAAACACGAGGGCCCCGAGGGAAACACGAAAGTTACCGCCGAAGAACGGGAGTGACATCTCCGTCCACTTAGGTTCATTTGAACCTAAACGGTCGGCCCACCCCGGGCCGTCGGCCATGAAACGGAGCATCCCCCATGCGTCTTCGGTCCACGTCGCCCCACGGCGCGACGCGTCTGAGCACCGTCACGCTCGCCGCTCTCTGCGTCATCGCCCTGAGCGCCTGCGGGGCGCGGGTCGACGCCGGCAGCCCCGGCGCGTCCAGCTCCGCCGAGAGCTGCGTCGACACGTCAGGCGACACCGTCAAGATCGGCTTCCTCAACTCGCTGTCGGGCACGATGGCGATCTCGGAGCAGACCGTCCACGACTCCCTCCAGCTCGCCGCCCAGGAGATCAACGCTGACGGCGGCGTGCTCGGCAAGCAGCTCGAGATCGTCTCGGAGGACGGCCAGTCCGAGCCCACCGTGTTCGCCGAGAAGGCCGGCAAGCTCATCACCAGCGACTGCGTCGCGGCGGTGTTCGGCGGCTGGACGTCGGCGTCCCGTAAGGCGATGCTGCCGGTGTTCGAGGCCCAGGACTCCCTGCTGTTCTACCCGGTGCAGTACGAGGGTCTGGAGTCCTCCCCGAACATCTTCTACACGGGCGCCACGACCAACCAGCAGATCGTGCCCGCGCTCGACTACCTCGCTGAGCAGGGCACGAAGTCGCTGTTCCTGGTCGGCTCGGACTACGTCTTCCCGCGCACGGCGAACAAGATCATCAACGCGTACGCCGAGGCCCACGACATCGAGATCGTCGGCGAGGAGTACGCGCCGCTGGGCCACACCGACTTCTCGACGATCGTCAACAAGGTCAAGTCCGCCGACGCCGACGCCGTGTTCAACACCCTCAACGGCGACTCCAACGTCGCGTTCTTCAAGGAGTACAACAACGCCGGGATATCCGCCCACGACATGCCCGTCGTCTCCGTGTCGATCGCGGAGGAAGAGGTCGGTGGCATCGGCGTCGAGAACATCGAGGGCCAGCTCACCGCCTGGAACTACTACCAGACCGTGGACAGCCCCGCGAACAGCGCGTTCGTCGAGGCCTTCAAGGCCGAGTACGGCGAGGACCGCCCCACCTCCGACCCGATGGAGGCCGCCTACACCTCGCTGTACCTCTGGAAGGCGATGGTCGAGAAGGCCGAGTCGTTCGACGTCGACGACGTGACCGCCGCGGCGGACGGCGTCACCTTCGACGCCCCCGAGGGCGAGGTCGTCGTCAACGGCGACAACCACCACATCGCCAAGACCGCCCTCATCGGCAAGATCGGCGCGGACGGCCTGATCCACACCGAGTGGAGCTCGCAGGAGCCGATCGAGCCCGACCCGTTCCTCGAGGGCTACGACTGGGCCGACGGGCTGTCCTGACCAGGCCCCGGGAAGAAACGGGACCCGCATGGACATCATCGCCCAGCTCTTCGCCGGACTGAGCCTCGGCTCCGTCCTCCTCCTCGCCGCCCTCGGGCTCTCCCTGACCTTCGGCCAGATGGGCGTCATCAACATGGCCCACGGCGAGTTCATGATGGCCGGCGCCTACACCGCGTTCGTCGTCCAGGGTGTGATCGGCGACGCCGGGATCAGCCTGCTCGTCGCGCTCCCGCTGGGCTTCCTCGTGGGCGGCCTGCTCGGCCTGCTCCTGGAGGCCACGCTCATCCACCGCATGTACCGGCGTCCGCTGGACACGCTGCTCGTCACCTGGGGTGTCGCGCTCGTGCTCCAGCAGGTCGCGCGGGACGTGTTCGGCGCGCCCAACGTGGACGTCCGTGCACCCGCCTGGCTGTCGGGCGCCGTCGAGATCGGCGGGCTCGCGCTGCCCCGGACCCGCCTGTTCATCCTGGCGCTCGCGATCGTGTGCGTCGTCGCCCTGGCGCTCGCCCTGCGCGCCACGCCGCTCGGCCGGCGCATCCGCGCCGTCGTGCAGAACCGGGACCTGGCCGAGGCGTCCGGCATCTCGTCGCGGGGGACCGACCGGGTCACGTTCTTCGTCGGGTCGGGGCTGGCCGGCATCGCGGGCGTCGCGCTCACGCTGCTCGGCTCGATCGGGCCGACGCTCGGGACCAGCTACATCGTCGACGCGTTCCTCGTCGTCGTGGCCGGCGGTATCGGCCAGATCAAGGGCACGGTGATCGCGGCGACGGCGCTGGGCCTGATGCAGGCGTTCTTCGAGTACTCGACCACGGCGTCGGTCGCCAAGGTGCTCGTGTTCGTCGCGATCGTGGCCTTCCTGCAGCTACGCCCCCAGGGACTGGTCTCGGTCCGGACGAGGAGCCTCGCATGACCGTCCTCAACGCACTCGTACGGCCGGGCCGCACCCGCACTCTCGCGGCGTTCGGCCTCGCGGCGGCGCTCCTGCTGCTCGCGCCCGTGGTGCTCAGCCCGTTCCGCCTCGACCTGCTCGCCAAGTTCCTCTGCCTCGCGATGGTCGCGGTCGGGATCGGCCTGGCGTGGGGCCGCGGCGGGCTGCTCACCCTGGGCCAGGGGGTCTACTTCGGCCTCGGGGCCTACCTGATGGCCATGCACCTCAAGCTGGCCGACGCCGGCCCGGGCGGCGTCCCGGACTTCATGCTCCTGTACGGGACGGGACAGGTGCCGGGCTGGTGGGAGCCGCTGCGGTCACCGGTCTCGGCGATCCTGCTGATCCTGGTCGTACCTGCGGCGCTGGCCGCGCTCCTCGGGTGGGCAGTGTTCACCCGCCGCGTGCGGGGCGCGTACTTTGCGATCCTGTCCCAGGCGCTGGCCGCGGCTTTCGCCATCCTGCTCATCGGCCAGCAGCAGACGACAGGCGGGACCAACGGGCTCAACGGGTTCCGGGCGTTCTTCGGGTACGACCTGGCCGACCCGGTCAACAAGCAGATGCTCTACCTGATCGCTGCGGGCGTGCTGCTCGTGATGGTGGCCGTGGTGCGCCAGCTGACCGTCTCCCGGTTCGGGGAGCTGCTGGTCGCCGTCCGCGACCAGGAGGACCGCGTCCGGTTCCTCGGCTACGACCCCGCGGCCGTGAAGGTCGTCGCCTACGTCGTCGCCGCGGTGATGGCGGCGGTCGGCGGCGCGCTCTTCGTCCCGATCGTCGGGATCATCTCGCCGGCCGACGTCGGCGTGGTGCCCTCCATCGGCTTCCTCATCGGGGTGGCGATCGGCGGGCGCGCGACCCTGCTCGGCCCGGTGCTCGGGTCGATAGCGGTGAGCTGGGCGCAGACGTCGATCTCCGAGCAGTTCCCGTCGGGCTGGATCTACTTCCAGGGCGCCCTGTTCATCCTCGTCATCGCCTTCCTGCCCGGCGGTCTGGCGTCGGTCGCCGGCACGCTGCGGCGTCGTCCTGCCGTGGCGGGCCTTTCCGAGAGGAGCCCCGCATGAGCGACCTGTCACCGGCGGCCGCGCAGCCGGAGACCGAGATCGACCTGGCCGCGGCCGAGGCGCTGCTCGGGACGGACACGAGCCGGTTCCGGCACGACTACCTGGAGATACGCGGGCTGCGCGTCGAGTTCGACGGCTTCGTCGCCGTGCGCGACGTCGACCTCACGGTCACACAGGGCGACCTGCGGTTCCTCATCGGCCCGAACGGAGCGGGCAAGACGACGCTCATCGACGCCGTGACCGGCCTGGTCCGGGCCTCGGGCTCAGTCGCCTTCGGCCGGACCGAGCTGCTCGGGCGCAGCACGCACCGCATCGCGCGCGCCGGCGTCGGGCGGACGTTCCAGACCGCCAGCGTGTTCGACGAGCTGACGGTGCTGCAGAACCTCGACATCGCGGCCGGCGCGCGGCGTGGGCCGCTGACCCTGCTGCGGCGCCGGCCGGGCACGCCGGAGGCGGTCGAGCACGCGCTGGAGACGGTGGGCCTGACGGCGCTGCGTGACGTGCCCGCCGGGGTGCTCGCACACGGCCAGAAGCAGTGGCTGGAGATCGGGATGCTGCTCGTCCAGGACGCCCACCTGCTGCTGCTCGACGAGCCCGTCGCCGGCATGACGCAGGCCGAGCGCGAGGAGACCGGCCAGCTGCTGCGCCGCATCGGGTCGCAGCGGGTGGTGGTCGTCGTCGAGCACGACATGGAGTTCCTCCGGTCGTTCGCCGACTCCGTGACCGTGATGCACCAGGGGCGCGTGCTGGCGGAGGGCACGGTGCAGGAGGTGCAGAACGACCCGGCGGTCGTCGAGGTCTACCTCGGCGCCCCGGCCGCGGCGTCGGACGGCGCCGCGGCGGGCGCCACCGCGGGCGCCGTTACGAGCGAAGCCGCCACGAGCGAAGGAGAACTCCCGTGATGCTGGAGCTGACCGGCGTGACCTCGGGCTACGGCCGCACGACGGTGGTGCACGACGTCGACCTGACCGTGCCCGACGACGCGCTGACCGCCGTGCTGGGCCACAACGGCGCGGGCAAGACGACGCTGCTGCGGGCCGTGCTCGGGCTGCTGCCCGTGCGGGCCGGTACGGTCCGGCTCGCCGGCGACGACGTCACGGGGCTCGCGCCGCACCAGCGCGTGCGGCGCGGCATCGCGTACGTGCCGCAGGGGCAGCAGTCCTTCGGGCTGCTGAGCGCACGGGAGAACCTGCAGGTGGTCGCGGACGCCTACGGACGGGCCGGCCGGCGTCGGACCGACGAGGCGCTCGACCTCTTCCCCGCGCTCCGGGACCTGCTCGGGCGGCAGGCCGGGCTGCTGTCCGGCGGGCAGCGGCAGCAGCTCGCGATCGCCCGGGCGCTCGTGACGGGTCCGCGGCTGCTCGTCCTCGACGAGCCGGTCGAGGGCATCCAGCCCAACGTCGTGAGCGAGATCTACGCCGCGATCTCGGCCCTCACCTCGGCGGGCGGCCTGTCGGCGCTGCTCGTCGAGCAGCACATCGGCTACGCCGTCGAGCACGCCGCCGAGTTCGCGGTGCTGGCCTCGGGCCGCGTCGCCCACCGCGGCCAGGGCGGCCCGACCGCCGCCCTGGAAGCCCGCAAGGCACTCACCCTATGACCCCCCGTCATTGGTTGGAGGGGTCGTGCGGCTGACACCTGGCGATGTCGAGAAGCTGCTGCTGGCCACAGCCGGGATGGTCGCGCGCGACCGCCTGGCGCGCGGCGTGCGGCTCAACTACCCGGAGTCCGTGGCCCTGCTGTCCTGCTGGGTCATCGAACGGGCCCGCGACGGCGCCGACGTCGCGACGCTCATGGACGCCGGCCGCGAGGTCCTGGCCCGCGAGCAGGTCATGGACGGCGTCCCGGAGCTGCTCACCGACGTCCAGGTCGAGGCCACGTTCCCCGACGGTCGCAAGCTCGTCACCCTGCACCACCCGGTCCAGTAGGAGGCCCCATGTCAGCCCACACGTCCACGGGACCGGGTGCCGTCCGGGTCGCGCCCGGCCGCATCGAGATCAACGCCGACCGCGCCCCGCACGAGCGCTTGCGCCTGGTCGTCCTGAACACCGGCGACCGGCCGGTCCAGATCGGCTCCCACCTGCACCTGCCCGACGCCAACAGCGCCCTGGAGCTCGACCGAGAGGCCGCGCACGGGTTCCGGCTCGACGTGCCGTCGGGCACGTCGCAGCGGTTCGAGCCCGGCGCGAGCCGCGAGGTCGACGCGGTCGCGATCCGCGGCGCGCGGCGCGTCCCGGGCATCCAGCGCGGCAAGGCCGACGGCGGTGCGCTTGGTCTTGCCGCCGAGGCCCCCGGCCGGCCGCCGGCCCCGACGTCCGACGACGAGCGAGAGGAACGCTGATGGCGTGGGTGGACCGCGAGCGCTACGCCGCGCTGTACGGCCCGACGGTCGGCGACCAGGTGCGCCTCGGCGACACCGACCTGTGGATCGAGGTCACCGAGGACCGGACGGCCGGCGGCGAGGAGGCGGTGTTCGGCGGCGGAAAGTCGATCCGGGAGTCGATGGCGCAGTCGACCCGCACCCGCGCGCAGGGGGCGCTGGACACGGTGATCACCAACGCGATCGTCCTGGACTGGTGGGGCGTGGTCCGGGCCGACGTCGGGGTGCGTGACGGGCGCATCGTCGCCCTGGGCCGCTCCGGCAACCCGGACATCGCCGACGGCGTGCACCCCGGCCTGGTGATCGGGCCGTCGACCGACGTCATCTCCGGGGAGGGCCGGATCCTCACGGCCGGCGCCTTCGACGCGCACGTCCACCTGCTGTCGCCGTCGCAGCTGCACGAGGCGCTCGCCACGGGCATCACGACGGTCGCGGGCGGCGGCACCGGCCCGTCCGAGGGGTCCAAGGCGACGACGGTGACGGGCGCGGGGCATCTGCGGCACATCCTGCGAGCCCTGGACCCCGTGCCCGTCAACGTGCTGCTGCTCGGCAAGGGCAACACGGTGAGCGCCGACGCCCTGGCGGAGCAGGCTCTGGCCGGCGCGGGCGGTTACAAGATCCACGAGGACTGGGGCGCCACCCCGGCCGCACTGGACGCCGCGCTGCGCGGGGCCGAGGAGTGGGGACTGCAGGTCGCGCTGCACTCGGACTCGCTGAACGAGGCTGGGTTCGTGCAGTCGACGGTCGACGCCATCGGTGGCCGCTCCATCCACGCCTTCCACGTCGAGGGCGCGGGCGGCGGGCACGCGCCCGACATCCTGACGATCGCGGGCCTGCCGCACGTCATCCCCGGCTCGACCAACCCGACGCTCCCGCACACCGTGAACACCGTGGCCGAGCACCTCGACATGCTCATGGTGTGCCACCACCTGAGCCCCGCGGTGCCGGAGGACCTGGCGTTCGCCGAGTCCCGCATCCGCGCCACGACGATCGCGGCGGAGGACGTGCTGCACGACATGGGCGCGCTGTCGATCACCTCGTCCGACGCCCAGGCGATGGGCCGCATCGGCGAGGTGGTCACCCGCACGTGGCAGGTCGCGCACGTGATGAAGCACCGCCGCGGCGCGCTGGGCAGCTCGGAGCCGGCCGACAACGAGCGCGCCCGACGGTACGTCGCCAAGTACACGATCAACCCCGCGATCGGCCACGGCATCGACGCCCAGGTGGGTTCGGTGGAGGCCGGCAAGCTGGCCGACCTCGTCCTGTGGGACCCGCGGTTCTTCGGCGTCCGGCCCGATGTGGTGCTCAAGGGTGGCGTGATCGCGTGGGCCGCGCTCGGCGACCCGAACGCGTCCATTCCGACACCGCAGCCGGTGCTGCAGCGGCCGGCGTTCGGTGACGCGATTGCGAGCGACCTCTCGCTGGCGTTCGTGGCCCCGGCGGCGATCGAGGACGGGCTGGCGGACCGCCTCGGCCTGCGCCGCGAGCTGGCGGCCGTGGCCCCGACCCGCGACGTCGGGAAGGCGGACATGCGCAACAACGACGTCCTGCCCCGGATCGACATCCGGCCCGACACGTTCGAGATCCGGGTGGACGGCGACCTCGTCGAGCCGGCGCCCGCCGTCCGCCTGCCGCTCGCCCAGCTCTACTCGATGTTCTGACGGCCGCCGATGACCACACCCCACGCCCTCTCGGTGGCGATGCTGCTCGCCGACGCACGCCTGCCCAGCGGCGGGCACGCGCACTCGGCAAGCCTCGAGCCCGCACTGCTGGGCGGCATGCCGACGGCGTCGGTGCCCGCCTGGCTGGTCGGGCGGGCGACGACCGTGAGCCTGGTCGAGGCGGGCACCGCCGTGGTGACGGCGCGGCTGCTCGCGGAGGTGTCGGACGGCGGTTTCGGGCTCGCCGACGTCGTCCGGGCCTGGGCGGCACGGACGACGGCGCCCGCGCTGCGCGACGCCGCCCGCCTGCTCGGCCGCGGGTACCTGCGGCTCGCGCGCACCCTGTGGTCGGACGCCGCCGCGGTGCGGGCGCTCGTCGCGCACGACGCCGCCCACGGGCCGCTACCCCGAGCGATCGTCCTGGGGGCGATCGCCGCAGCGACCGGCCTGCCCGCCGCGGACACCGTGCGCCTCACCGTGTACGACGACGCCCAGACGGCGGCGTCGGCCCTGCTCAAGCTCGAACCGCTCGACCCGGTCACGCCCGCGCACTGGGTCCTCGAAGCCTGCGCCGCGGCGGAGCAGCACGTGCTCCGCGTCGCGGCGTGCACCACCCCGGAGGACATCCCGGCCTCCGGTTCCCCGCAGACCGAGGGCTGGGCGCAGGCCCACGCCCTCCTGAGCCAAAGGTTGTTCCGTGCCTGATTCCGCCCTTGATCCCGTGTCCGCTCCTGCCCCTGCGCCGTCTCCGGCTCCCGTGCCTGCCGGCGGCCGAGCCCCCGCCGCCCGTGCCCTTCGCCTGGGGGTCGCCGGCCCTGTCGGCGTCGGCAAGTCGTCCCTGATCGCCACGGTGTGCCGAGCGCTCGGCGCCGAGCTGCGCATCGGCGTCATCACCAATGACATCTACACCGACGAGGACGCCCGGTTCCTGCGCTCCGCCGGCGTGCTCGAGCCCGAACGCATCCGCGCCGTGGAGACCGGCGCCTGCCCGCACACCGCGATCCGCGACGACGTCACGGCGAACCTCCTGGCCACCGAGGACCTGGAGCGCGACTTCGACCCGCTGGACCTGGTCATCATCGAGTCCGGCGGGGACAACCTCACCGCCACGTTCTCCCCCGCGCTCGTGGACGCCCAGATCTTCGTGCTCGACGTCGCCGGCGGCGGCGACGTGGCGCGCAAGGGCGGCCCGGGAATCGGCCGCGCCGACCTCCTCGTCGTCAACAAGACCGACCTCGCGCCGCATGTGGGCGTGGACGTCGCCCAGATGGTCTCCGACGCGTCCGCGGCGCGCGAGAACCGCGCGGTCGTCGCGCTCTCCCGCAGCGACGACGCCTCGGTCGCCCAGCTGCGCGCCTGGGTGCTCGGCGTGCTCGACAGCTTCCGCGCGGGCGCGCACGTCGCCCAGGACCCCGGCCCCATGGCACCGCACTTCCATGCCGACGAGGACGGCGGCTACGTGCACAGCCACGACGACGACGGCCGGGCGCACGACCACGCGCACACACACTGACCGGCCGATGCCGCGCACAGCTGTACCGGCGCCGTCAGGCCGGCCCGTCGTCTCGGGTGCGGCCACCGCGCGGGTGACCCGGGTCGCCGTCGAGCGCCCGGCGGGGTTCGGCGCGCCCGTACGCGTCCGCACCTCGGACGGCCTGCTGGCGGCACGGATCGTCTCCCGCGACGGGGCGCACGCGGAGGTCGCGCTGGTCGCGGGCGGCGCGATGCTGCTCGGCGGCGACCATGTGGTCGTCGCCGTCCGGGTGGAGGCCGGATGCGCGCTCACCCTGACCGACGTCGGCGGCACCGTCGCGTACGACGGCGACGGCCAGGACTGCCGGTGGGACGCCGACGTCCGCCTCGGTGACGGGGCCGCCCTGTTCTGGGCGGGGCTGCCATTCGTCGTGGCCACCGGCGCGGACGTGCGCCGGACCACGACGGCGCGCCTCGGCGCCCGGGCCCGCCTCACCCTGCGGGAGACCGTGGTGCTGGGGCGGTCCGGCGAGCGCGGCGGCCGCATCGTGCTGCGCACCGACATCGGGGACGACGTCGGGCCGATCCTCGTCGAGGAGCTCACCGCAGCGGGCGACCACCCGGTCCCCGGCGTCCTCGGCGACCACCCGGTGATCGACACGCTCGCCGTCGTCCAGGGAACCGGCGCGGGATCACCCGGCGAGCACGCCCCCACCACGGCCGAAGCCGAGGCCGCACCCCACCTCCGCGACGCGATCACGCTCCGGCTGGACCGCGGCGGGACCCTCACCCGCTGGCTCGGCTCGGCCACGCACCTCAGCCCCATAGATCCGGACCATGATTCAGCAGGCCGATGAGTACCGCGCCGATGAGTACCGCGAAGCCCCGGAGTCAGGGCTGTGCCCACCCGCTGAACGGGAACCAGGAACGCCAGCCCCCGGAGGACAGATGACCGCCAGCACACCCGCCGACCAGCACCCCGGCCGCCCGCTCCGGCGTGAGCGCCGCAGCGTGACGATCCCGGTCATCGTCGCGCTCCACGTCGCCGGGATCGGCGGCCTGGCCGCGGCCCTCCTCGCGGACGGCGGCACCGGGGCGATCACCCTGGCCATGGGCCTGGCGGCCTACGCGCTGGGCCTCCGCCACGCGTTCGACGCCGATCACATCGCGACCATCGACAACACGACCCGCACGCTGGTGCGCGCCGACCGGGACGCGCGCGGCGTCGGGCTCTGGTTCTCGCTGGGGCACTCGACGGTGGTCCTCGGCGCCGCCCTGCTCCTCGCGCTCGGCGTCAACGCGCTGGCCCCGATGCTCGGCGACGAGTCGTCACCGCTGCGCAGGGCCACCGGCGTCTGGGGGCCGCTCGTCTCGGGGACGTTCCTGCTGGCGATCGCGGCCGTCAACGTCGTCATGCTGCGCCACGCGCTGCGCGGGCACTCGCACCAGCACACCGGCGGGCCGGTCACATGGGCTCTGCGCCGGTTCGAGTGGTCCACGGACAAGCCCGGCCGCATGTACGTCGTCGGGCTGGTGTTCGGGCTCGGGTTCGACACGGCGACGGAGATCGGGCTGCTCGCGATCACGGCGTCCGCGGCCCTCGGCCAGGTCCCGTGGTACTCGGCCCTGCCGCTCGCGGTCCTGTTCGCCGCGGGCATGTCCCTGCTGGACTCGGCCCAGGGCGCGGTCGCCCGGCGTGTCTACACCCATGCAAGCTCCGGCGAGGCGAGCTCCGGCCAGGCGGGCGCCGGTGTCGCGCGGCCGGCTCGCGCCCGGGTGCGCTACGACGTCGTCGTCACGGGGGTGTCGGCACTGGCCGCGCTAGGGATCGGCCTCGTGACCCTGGTCCAGGTCGCCGTCGAGCACGCCCCGTGGCTCGGCTGGCTCCCAGGAGCCTCCGTGAGCCTCGAGCCCTACGGCGCCGTGCTCACGGTGGTGCTGCTGGTGGCCTGGGGGATCGGCGCCTACCTCACCTCTCCCCGACGAAACGGCAGTTCGACGGCGTAGCTCAGCCCCGCGCCAGCCGCGCCGTCAGCCGGGAGAGCACGTCGCGGCCCCGCGACGAGAGGTAGACCCGGATCACGCGCCGGTCGAACCCGTCGACCTCGCGGTAGACGAGGGCCTTGGTCAGCAGGTCGTCGACCCGGCGGCCGAGCGTCGCCTTGTCGGCGAGCACGGCCTCGCGCAGCTGGGACATCGTCAGGCCGTCGCCCGCGCCCAGGGCGTCGAGGACCAGCCACTCGTCGAGCGTGTAGCCCTCCGGGCCGAGCACTTCCGCGGCGTTCCGCGCGGCGCGTCGCGCCGCCAGCACAGCCTCGCGCAGCAGGGTCGCCGACATCGCGTCGTCCACGTCGGTGTGGGGCGTAGCCGTGACCGTCTCGGTGCCAGTCCGCATGAGCGCGTGCCCTTCCTGTGTGCTCGTACACTACCCGCCAACACAGGCCGAGCCCAGAACGGAACGGGCCCATCACGGGACGGGGCGTCATGTCGGACTTCGTCATCGGAGCCCTCCTGCACTTCCAGGGCCCCGGGGGCATCTACGGCCCGTCGTGCCAGGCCGTGACGGAGCTGGCCGTGGCGGAGCTGAACGCGACGGGCGGGATCCTGAGCCGTCCGGTGCGCGCCGAGTTCCTCGACGCGGGCCAGATGCTCCCGGTACTGCGGCGTCAGGTGGCCAGGGTGCTGACCGCCGGCAGCATCCACGCGCTCACTGGCTGGCACACGTCGGCCGTGCGCAACGCCGTCGTGCCGCTGGTGCAACGCCGCGTGCCCTACGTGTACCCGGCCGCGTACGAGGGCGCCGAGACCAGGCCCGGCCTCTACGTCACCGGCGAGGTTCCCTCGGCCCAGCTCTTCCCCGCGATCTCCCGGCTCCGGGCGGAGCTCGGGGTGCGGAGCTGGTACGTCGTCGGGGACGACTACGCCTGGCCGCGGCGCACGTTCCAGGTGCTGTCCACGCAGGTCACGTCGCTCGGGGTGGAGTTCGCCGGCGCCAGGTTCCTCAACGAGCACGGGGCGAGCAGCGCCCAGCTGGGCGGCGTCGTGAACGACATCGAGGCCTCGGGCGCCGACGGTGTGCTGATGCTGATGGTCGGGCAGAACGCGGTCCGCTTCAACCGGGCGTTCGCCCGGCAGGGCCTGGACGAGCGGACGGTCCGCCTGAGCACGCTCATGGAGGAGAACATGCTCATGGGCAGCGGCACGGGCGGCACGGCCAACCTCTACTCGACAGGTGGCTGGTTCCGCAGCCTCGCGACGGACGGGGCGCTCGACCTCATCGGGCGCTACACCGCCCACCACGGCGTGCACGCGCCCGCCGTCGGCGCCGCGGCCGAGGCCTGCTACGAGGGCATCTTCGCGCTCCGCACCATCGTGGAGCGGGCCGGGAGCGCGGCCGTGACGGCCACCGACCGCTCGGTCGACGGCGTCGTGTACGAGGGACCGCGGGGTCCCATGCGGTTCCAGGGCAACCACGCCGAGCACCGGCTCTATCTCGCGCGCGCCGAGGGCTTCGACTTCGATCTCATGGGCGAGCTGTGATCCAGGCCACATCGCCGTCCGGTCACATCGACAAGAGCTGACGAGTCACTCCTTCGTCCGGCACGGCACGCGGCCGGCTCCTGCGTGGAAGGAATGTCATGAGCTCAGCACTTGAATCCTTTCGCCGCGACTTCGGCGGCGACATCATCGAACCGGGCGACGCCGAGTACGAGGCGGCCAGCCGCTCGGTGGTCACCACGGGCAGCCCGGCCTACGTCCTGCGCCCCGCGACCGTCGCGGACGTGCAGACGGCCGTCGGGTTCGCCGCCGGCACGGGGCTCCCCCTGTCCGTCCGCGGCGGCGGCCACAGCTTCCCGGGCTTCGGCACCAACGACGGCGGCGTCGTCATCGACCTGAGCAGGCTCGCCGACGTCGACCTCGTCGATCGCGAGCGCCACATCGTACGGATCGGCGGCGGCGCCACCTGGGGCCAGGTCGCGGCGGCCCTGGCCCCGCACCACCTGGCGATCTCCTCGGGCGACACCAAGAGCGTCGGCGTCGGCGGGCTGACGCTGAGCGGCGGCATCGGCTGGAAAGTCCGGAAGTACGGCCTGGCCCTCGACAGCGTGGTCACCGCCGAGCTGGTCACGGCCGACGGCGAGGTCGTGACCGCGAGCGCCGAGGAGAACCCGGAGCTCTTCTGGGCGATCCGCGGTGGCGGCGGCAACCTGGGGATCGTGACCGCGTTCGAGTTCGCGGCGCACCCGACGACGGACGTCTTCTTCGGCAAGGTCACCTTCCCGGCGTCGGAGGCCGTCGAGGTGCTGCAGGGCTGGGCGAACCATCTCCGCACGGCCCCGGAGGAGCTCACCTCCATCGCGAGCCTCGCCAACCCGTTCGCGGGCGGCCACGAGGCGCCGGTCGAGATCCACGTCGCCTTCGACGGCGACGACGAGGCGCTCGCGGACCGGGCGATCGACCCGATCCGCCGGCTCGGGACGGTGGTGGACGACGACGTCGCGCTGACGGCCTACGCGGACGTGCTCGTGGAGGGCGCGACGCCGCCGCCCGGCATCCAGCTGGTCGCGCGGAACGCGTTCGCGGACCGGGAGCCGGTGCCTGAGGTCCTGCAGATCCTCGCCGAGGTCGGGACGTCGCCGGGTTCGCCGATGATCGCCGTCCGTAGCGTCGGTGGCGCGGTGTCCCGGGTCGCCGACGACGCCACCGCCTACGCCCACCGCCAGGCGGAGCTGATGGTCGTGACGGTCACCGGCGGGCCGAAGCCGGTCATCGAGGCCGCGCGTCCCGGCCTGGACGCGCTCTGGGGAAAGCTCGCGCCGCACGTGAACGGCGCCTACGCGAACTTCCTCGCGGCGGCCGGGGCGGAGGACGTGGCGGCCGTCTATCCGGCGGAGACGTATCGCCGGCTCGCGGCGGTCAAGCGGCAGTACGACCCGAACAATCTGTTCGCCCGCAACCACAACGTCCGGCCGGCATGAGCAGGCCGTTGTAGACCCGTCGCGGACCAGCGCGAACGCGGGCGCCGTCCCCGGGCGGGGGCGGCGCCCGCGTGGCGCGGAGTGACATAGCCCACGTTGGATAACCGGGTCAAGCCGGACATATGCATACCGGCCGACCGTAACGCGATTGTGACTTTTGGGCCGTCCGGGGTTACGGTCGGTGCCGCTCGTGGGAAATCCACGGGTTCTCGAGGCGGACGCCGAGCCCTGTCACCGCCCCCGAGATCTGCACCGACCAGACGACAGGGACGGGGGAACCACGAATTCGGGCACCTACGGTGCCCTTGGGGTGAAGCCGCACCAGCACGACGCGGCCGGGTCATTCTCCGATCCGAATCCGACAGCTCACCTCGTAGGCGTCCGGAGAACAGACACGTGACTACTCGCACGCCTGGGCGCCATCGTGCTGCCCGCAAACCGATCACCCCGCTGACTCCCATCTCCCGTGCCGCGGCGCGGGGCATCTCCGGCGCCGCTCGCCGCGGCGCCCTCGTGGCGGCCGGTTCGGGCCTGGTCGTCACACTGCTCAGCGTCCCCGCCGACGCCGCACCCGTGAGCGACCAGGGCACGGCCACCGCCGAGCTCGACATCGTGACCAAGACGTCGCAGGCCGCGGTCGAGAAGGCCAAGGTCGAGCAGACCTCTGTCGAACAGGCCGCGGCGGTGCAGGCAGTGGACACGGCACCCGCGGTGCAGGTCGCCGAGGACAGCAAGTTCACGCTGGAGACCGGGACCATCAAGGTCACCCCGGCTCCCGAGCCTGAGCCTGAGCCCGAGCCCGTCGTCGAGCCCGAGCCCGTCGTGGAGGAGGTCGCCGCCGAGCCCGTGGCGGAGACCGTCGAGGAGGCCGCACCGGCGTCCACCTCGGGATCCGCGATCGTCGACATCGCCATGCAGTACCTCGGTGTGCCGTACGTCTGGGCCGGCTCGACCCCCGCCGGGTTCGACTGCTCCGGGTTCACGTCGTACGTGTACGCCCAGGTCGGCATCGACCTGCCGCGCACCTCCTCGGAGCAGCGCTACGCCGGCACCGTGGTCTCGGCGGCCGAGGCCCAGCCGGGCGACCTCATCTGGACGCCGGGCCACATCGCCATCTACGCGGGCGACGGCATGCAGGTCGAGGCCCCGGTACCCGGTGAGACCGTGCGCCACACGCAGATCTGGCAGTCCAGCCCGACGTACATCCGCGTCGCCTGACACCCGCCGATCGACACGAGGGCCCGCACCACCACGGTGCGGGCCCTCGTGCGTGTCACAGGCGGGTGGCAGGATCATTGCCATGACCGCTCCCGCCCCGACAGCAGTCGAGACCAACGCCCTCAACACCATCGACGAGTCCGAGCGACGCGGGTCGCCACGGGACCTGTTCTGGCCGTGGTTCGCGGCCAACGTGTCGGTGCTGGGGCTCGGCTACGGCTCCTACCTGCTCGGGTTCGGCGTCTCGTTCTGGCAGGCGGTCGTGATCGGCGCAGTCGGCATCGTCGCGTCGTTCCTGTTCTGCGGGTTCATCTCGTTGGCCGGCAAGCGCGGCTCGGCACCCACGATGGTGCTGTCGCGCGCGGCGTTCGGCGTGCGCGGCAACAAGCTGCCCTCCCTGCTGTCGTGGATCCTCACCGTGGGCTGGGAGACCGTCCTCGTGGCCCTGGCCACGCTCGCGACGTCGACCGTGCTCGGCGCCCTGGGCTGGGGCGGCGGCACGATCACCAAGGTCGTGGCCCTCGTCGTCGTGGCGGGCGTCGTGGTCGTCGCGGGTGTCTTCGGGTTCGACCTCGTGATGCGGCTGCAGGTGGTCATCACCGTGCTGACCGCCGTCCTGACCGTCGTCTACATCATCCTCGTGGCCGACCACATCGACTGGGCGACCGTCGCCGCGCTCCCCGCTGGCGGCTCGCCGGAGGTGATCGGCGGTCTCGTGTTCATGATGACCGGCTTCGGCCTGGGCTGGGTCAACATGGCCGCCGACTACTCGCGCTACCTGCCGCGCTCCGCGTCCGGACCGCGGATCGTCGGCTGGACCACCCTGGGCGCGTCGCTGGCCCCGGTGGTCCTGCTCGTGTTCGGCCTGCTGCTCGCCGGCTCCGACCCGGTGCTGAACGAGGCCATCGGCGCCGACCCGATCGGCGCCCTGTCCACGATCCTGCCCACCTGGTTCCTCATCCCGTTCGCCGTCGTGGCCCTGGCCGGGCTGATCGGCGGAGCCGCGCTCGACATCTACTCCTCGGGCCTGGCGCTGCTCTCCCTCGGCCTGCCCGCGCCGCGCTGGGTGGCGGCTGCCATCGACGGTGGGCTCATGGTGATCGGCGCGGTCTACGTCGTGTTCGTCGCCGACTCGTTCATCGGGCCGTTCCAGGGCTTCCTCATCACGCTCGGCGTTCCGGTCGCCGCCTGGTGCGGAGTGCTGCTCGCCGACATCCTGCTGCGCCGCCGCGACTACGCCGACGCCGACCTGTACGACGCCGGCGGCCGGTACGGGGCCGTGAACTGGTCCGCGGTGACCCTGGTGGTGGGCGGCACCGCCGTCGGCTGGGGGCTGGTGACCAACACCTACGCCCCGTGGCTGGCCTGGCAGGGCTACCTGCTCGGGCCCCTCGGTGGCATCGACGGCACCTGGGCTTTCGCCAACCTGGGCGTGCTCGTCGCCCTGGTCATCGGCTTCTTCGGGACCCTCCTGCTGACCGCCCGCGCGGTGCGCCGCCAGGAGTCGCGATGACGGCGCCCGACGCCGCCGTCGGGCCGCCCGGGCCGGACGCCGCGCTCGTCGTCATCGACATGCAGGACGTCTTCGCCCGCTCGTCGAGCCCCTGGGCCGCGCCGGACTACCCCGGGGCGCTCGCCGGGACGCGCCGCCTGCTCCCCGCATTCGCGGGGCGCACGGTCCTCACGAGGTACATCGCCCCCACGGTGCCCGACGGCGCCTGGCGCGCCTACTTCGACCAGTGGCCGTTCGCCCTCGTGCCCGAGAACGACCCGCTGTACGAGCTCGCCGGCCTGGCCGACGTCGCCGCCTCCGGCGCGCCCGTCGTCACCCGCACCACGTTCGGCAAGTGGGGCCTGGAGCTCGCGGAAGCCACACGGGACGCCGGAGAGCTCGTGCTCGCGGGGGTCGCCACCGACTGCTGCGTGATCTCGACGGCGCTCGCCGCCGCGGACGCCGGCCGCCGGGTGCTGGTGGTCGCCGACGCCTGCGCGGGGTCGACGGCGGAGAACCACCAGCGGGCGCTCGACATCATGCGGCTCTACGCGCCGCTGATCGAGGTGACCTCGGTCGAGGATGTCCTAGCGGTTGACTAGCATTCAGGTCGCCGGCCCTCGGGCGTCAGCCTTCCGTACGCGTGAACGTCAGATGCGTGACACCGCTGGGTGAGGAGACGGCCTCGACGTCGAAGTCCTTCTCCAGTCCTTCCAGGCCGTCCCAGAGGCGAGAGCCGCGGCCCAGAAGAATCGGCACCAGGACAACGTGCAGCTGGTCGATCAGCCCGGCGGAGAGGAACTCGCGGATGATCGTGGCACCGCCGCCGATGCGCACGTCCTGGCCATCAGCTGCCTCACGGACCTGCTTGAGCACTTCCTGCGGAGTGCCCTCGATGAAGTAGAAGGTAGTCCCGCCCTCCATCTCGATCGGCTCGCGGGCGTGGTGCGTGAGCACGAACGTCGGCGTGTGAAACGGCGGGTTCGGACCCCACCAGCCCTTCCAGTCCGGGTCCTCGTGCCATCCGGGCGGGCCGAACTTGTTGGCCCCCATGATCTCGGCTCCGATCCCCGGATCGAACTGCCGGGCGAAGGCGTCGTCGACGCCGCCGCTGCCGCCGGGCTCGTCAGCGCCGCGCCACCACCGGGTGGCGAACATCCACTCGTGCAGCCGTTCGCCGGCATGGCCGAAGGGGGTCTCCCGGGTCTGGGGCTCACCGGTGCCGAACCCGTCGAGCGAGATGGCGAAGCTGGTGACGCGAGTGCGTGACATGGCTGGTGCTCCTTCCGTTGGCGCTGGATTTCGGCTGAGGTCGAAACGTGCGATCGACTCTGGCCGAAGCGCTGAGACGCGGCGAGACTTTTAGCGTGAGCTAAAGGTGTGCTGCTTGCAGCCAGGGCGTCGAGGAGACCTGAGAGTGATCGAGTGGCGGATGCGCACCGAGGACGTCATCCGGATCAGGTTCGCCTTCTCACCGCTGATGGAGCTCGTGCTGAGCCTCATGGCGTTGCGTGCGCCCGGGGAACACTCGGTGCACCTGCCGTGGGTGCGGGCGACCCGTCCCTTGGTCGCCGGGCTCGACCTGGCCGAGGTGTTCGCACTGGTTCCGGTGCACGGTTGGATGGCCGACTTCATCTCCTTCACCCCGACCGAACCACAGCCCGACATCACGACCGAGCTCGATACGGTCCGGCGTACCCCGCCGCTGCGAGTGATCTCTGACCTCGCCGATACGGCAAACGTGCCCGACGAGGTGGCGGACCGGATTCGCGCGGACCCTCGAGCCGCCGTGGCTCGCCTCGCCGACACGCTCGAGACCTACTGGGACACGGCGCTGGCCCAGCATTGGCCGAGCATCCTGCGACTTCTGGAGGCCGACGTGTGGTGGCGGTCGAAACGCCTGGCCGACGGCGGCTTGCAGGCGCTCTTCGACGACCTGCACGAGTCCGTCAGCCTCCACGGAGACCGCCTCTCCGTGGTGGATCCGGTCGACTGGAGTGGCGAGCTGACCGGCACCGGGCTGACGCTGGTGCCACACGCGATGGGCTGGCCCTCGGTACGCAAGATGACCGGTCGGCGCAAGCCCTGGTCGACCGACGACCGATATCAGCCGATGATCGCCTACCCGGCTCGCGGTGTCGCCACTCTGTGGGAAACCACGCCACCGCCCCCACCTGAAGCGCTGGCGGGCCTGATCGGGCGAACCCGTGCCACCATCCTGAT
Organism: Promicromonospora panici; assembly: GCF_900608595.1. Classification (GTDB taxonomy): domain Bacteria; phylum Actinomycetota; class Actinomycetes; order Actinomycetales; family Cellulomonadaceae; genus Promicromonospora; species Promicromonospora panici. The sequence goes on from NZ_UWYY01000016.1 coordinate 63,773, forward strand.
GGCTCTCGCGGAGCCTGCGACCACGACCTCGCTCGCCGGCCGGCTGGGGCTCACCCCGGGAGGTGTCAGTCAGCACCTGTCGATCCTGAGTGCCAGCGAGCTCGTCGCCCGGACACGAGTCGCCGGGACGGTGCTGTACAGCAGGACCACGCGAGGCGACGCCCTGGTCGGATGACCCCGCCGGGACTCACCCGGGTTAGCCCCGGCCCACGACGAAGCCCGCCGAACGGCGCTCGTCCGCGAAGCTGCTCACCCGGCCCGCGCCCCAGTCGATCGCGAGCGCCTGCACCGAGCCGTAGCTGGGCCGGGCCACCTCGTCGGTCACGACGACGTCGTAGCCCATCTGGCCCATCGCGCCGGCGAGCTGCGGGGTCTCCAGCCGCAGCTCGCCCGCGGTCAGGTAGAACCGGCCGGCGCGGACGGCGATCTCGAGCGGCTGGCCGTGGAGAGCCCAGCGGGCGACGACGTTGGCGATGGTGCTGGGTACCTGGCGGCCGCCCGGGGTGCCGAGCACGAGCACGGGCCGCTGTCGCGCGTCGAGCAGCATGGACGGCGAGCTCCAGGTCACGGAGCGGCGCCCCGGTTCCGGCCGGTTCGCCCCGTCGATGCCGATGCAGGCCACGACGACGAAGAGCACGGATGCCCGCCCGTAGGGCAGCAGGTAGAGGCGCTGGAGGAGGGACTGCGAGCCCACCGGCCCGACGTTGATGACGATCATCCCGACGAGGGCGAGCCCGCGCGCGGCATCGATGCCGGCGAGCCTGGGATGCCTTGCTCCAGCAGCCGCCCTCACGGCCGTGCGCCGAGCCAGGCGGAGCGGCGCACGCGACCCGGCCGCCCTGCTTCCGGACTGCCTTTTGTCTTCACGTCATGATGACGCCGCCCGACCCACCATCCGTTGCATGGGGACGGAACCGCTCACACACCGTTCACGCCGTGCGTGGGGTTTCTTTCGGCGGGGTTTCGTTCGGCGTCGTCCCGTTCAGCGGCCCCTCGGGCTGACGCCCAGCCCCTGCCGGTGCAGGCGGCGGACCTGCCGCGGGTCGATGCCGGCCAGCTCCGCCACGGACGCGACGGTCGCGCCGTCCCGGGCGAGAAGACGGCGCAGCCGCTCGGCCCGCACGGCGGCGACGTACCGGTGCGGCGTCACGCCCACCGTGCGCGTGAAGGCCCGCAGGAAGTGGTACGGGCTGAGGTGGACGGCCGCCGCAAGGTCGCCGAGCGTGTGCCGGTCGAACGGCGCGCCGTGCACTCGATCCGTCACCGCACGCGTCCGAGCGTGCCCCAGGACGCCGGGCGGTTCCCGCCGCACACCGCCGCGGCCGGCGCCGCCACGGCGGGCGGTCGCGAGGTGCGCGAGCAGCACAGTGACCAGCTCCTCCGTGGCCTCCGCCGTGACGCCGTCGGTCAGCAGGGCCCGGCGGGCACGGGCCGACGCCGCCCAGATCACCGGGTCGCGCCCGGTGGTGCGATAGGACTCGTGGGTCTCCCACGAGATCCCGTGCTCCGCCGCCGCCCTGGCGAGCGCCGCGGGGCTCGGGACGATCTCCACGCTCTCGCTCGGTTCCCGGGTGCGCAGCCACGCCAGGGGTCGCGCACCGTTGACACCGACGGTCCCGGGCCGCAGGTCCAGCATCCGGGCCTGCTCGTCGTCGTGGCGCACCCAGGCGTCGGCGTGCCCGGTGAACGTGACGCCGACGGCGAACGGCGCGCTCTCGCTCGTGAACGTGTCCGCCTCGTGCGCGGGAAGGACTGCGTGCACGAACCGCCCCGCGGAGTGCTCGGCCACGCGGACGGCGGCTACGCCGGTCACGATGTGCCGACCGGGTCCAGGTCGGTCGACCTGGAGACCTCGGCCCACTCCGCCAGCTCGGCGCCCAGCCGCTCCAGCCGGGTGCCGATGCCGCCGTGCGCGTCCGCGCCCAGGACCAGCCGCGTCGGTGCCCGCTCCCCCGTGACGACCGCGTGGATGGCCGCTGCCGCCTTGGCCGGGTCACCCGGCTGGGTGCCGCCGCCCGTGGCCACGTATTCCCGGGTGGGGCCCACCGTCCCGGAGTACTCCGGCATCGCCGCGGACACGACGGCCGCCGAGCTGTCGAAGAGCCCGGTCCGGAACGCACCGGGCTCGACGATCACGAACCGCACCCCGGGCAGCTCGTCGACCAGCGTCTCGGTCAGGCCCTCCAGCGCGAACTTCGTCGCGCAGTAGACCCCGAACCCGGGCATCGTCACCTGGCCACCCACCGACGACAGCTGGACCACAGCCCCGCTCCCCTGCCGGCGGAAGTGCGGCAGGACGGCGCGCGTCAGCGCGACCGGCCCGAAGAAGTGCAGCTCGAAGAGGTTCCGCAGCTCGTCCTCGGTCGTCTCCTCCAGGGCACCGACCTGCGTCCGGCCGGCGTTGTTCACGAGCACGTCGATCCGCCCGTGCGCCGCGACCACGTCCCGGACCACGGCGTCGGCGTCCGCGAAGGACGACGAGCGCGCCACGTCCAGCGCGAGCGGCACGAAACGGTCGCCGTACGCATCGGCGAGCCCGCGCAGCCGGTCGGCCGACCGCGAGGTGCCGACCACCGTGTCGCCGCCGTCGAGGGCCGCACGGGCGATCGCCTCGCCGAATCCCGAGCTGGCCCCGGTCACCATCCACACACGCGCTGCGGACATGGCTGCTCCTCCCCCGGGCACGGCCCGGTCCACTGGTTACGCCTCGAGCCTAAGCATCCAGACGTCCGCCGACGAGGACGGAAGTTGCGGTTGTACCCGGCCGGCCGCGCCAGCCGTAGCGCGAGGGATCACTCCTCCGGTGCCTCCACCGACTCCACGACGACCCCCGCGTCCCGGTACCGCCGCAGCACCACGTCGTCCTGCTCGTCCGTGACGAGGGTCCAGCCCGCCGGGAGCGGCGCCCACGCGGGCACCGCGCCCCGGGCTAGCTTCGTGGAGTCGGCCAGCACGACGGTCCGGCGGGCGCGACGGGAGGCCACCTCCTTGACCTGCGCCTCCAGCGCCGTGGCCTCCCCCACGCCGTCCACGGGGTCGACGGCGTCGACGCCCAGGAATGCGACGTCCACCATGAACCGCTCCAGCGCGACCGTGGTCAGGGGACCGATCATCCCGTGGCTCTTGGTCGTGACGCTGCCGCCGATCACCACGACGTCGAGCCCCGGCGAACCGGCGAGCAGCAGCGCGATCTCGAGCCCGCGGGTCAGCACCGTGAGCCCGGACCTGCCGCGGAGGTGCTCGGCGAGCTGCCCGGTGGTCGAGCCGGCGTCCACGAAGACCGTCCCGTCGTCGGGCACCAGCTCGGCAGCGCGCCGGCCGATCGCGATCTTGGCCGGCAGCTGCACCCGCATGCGCTCCGCGAGTGCCCGCTCGTGGAAGCTGGACTCCGTCGTCGCACCGCCGTAGGTGCGCATGACCAGCCCCTCGGCGCCCAGGCGGGCGAGGTCGCGGCGCACCGTCGACTCGGAGATCGCGAGCGCCTCGGCCAGCTCCTCGACGCGCGTGGTGCCGCCCCGGATGAGCGACAGCAGCTCGTCGTGGCGCGCACGGGTGCTGCTGCGCAGCGACTCGTTCACGCGGCGCCCACACCCGGCCGGTACGCGGCGCGGATGCCGTCGACGAACGGGGCATACTCGACCGCCGCGAGGTAGGCGGAGCTCATGGTCCCGGCGTCGGCGACCCCCTGGCCCGCGATGTCGAAAGCGGTGCCGTGGTCCACCGAGGTGCGCAGGATCGGCAGGCCGACGGTGACGGAGATGGTGCCGTCGAAGTCGAAGGTCTTGGCCGCGATGTGGCCCTGGTCGTGGTACTGGGACAGGACGCCGTCGTACCGCCCGGTGAGCCCGTGGTGGAACACGGAGTCCGCGGGAATGGGCCCGGCGACGTCCAGGCCGAGCGCCCGCGCGTCCGTCACGGCGGGGGCGAGGTGGACGATCTCCTCATCGCCGAATGCGCCGTTCTCCCCGCCGTGCGGGTTGATCGCGGCGACGGCGAGGCGGGGCGACGGGACGCCGAACACCTCGAGCGCCTGCGCGGCCCGCCGGATGGAGCCGAGCTGGGTCTCGCGCGTGATCTTGTCGAGCGCCTTGCGCAGCGACAGGTGCCGGGTGGCGAAGAAGATCCGCAGGTGGTGGCCGGCGGCGTGGGTGTTGCGCACCACAAACATCGTGTCCTGCTCGGTCACCCCGGTGAGCGCGCCGAGCATCTCGGTGTGCCCGAGGTGCTCGCTGCCGGCCGCCCAGATGGCCTCCTTGTTGATGGGACCGGTGACGACGCCGCTGATCGCGCCGTCGAGCGCGGCCTGCGTGGCGGCCTCGATGGCGACGACGGCGGCGCGGCCGGCGCGCGCGTCGACCTGGCCCCAGGCGGGCAGGTCCGCGCCGAGCACGCCGATGTCGAAGACGTCGACGACGCCGGGCCCCGCGGGCTCGGTGTCCCACGAGCTCACGGCCCGCAGCTCGACGTCGAGCCCGAGCGCGGCCCTGGCCCGTTCGAGGGCGCCGAGGTCGCCCACGGCGATGCCGTGGTGCGCCGGGTCTCCGGCGTGCTGCGCCAGGGTGGCGAGCGTGATCTCCGGGCCGATGCCGACGGGATCGCCGACGGTGAGGGCGAGGACGGGTCGGGTCATGGTGTTCTCTCCTTGCGTGTTCATCAGATCCTGATCTGCGGGACGGCGGTCCGCACCCAGCGGGCGCGCAGGGCGGCGGCCTGGGCGAGGTGGTCGAGGCAGGCGACGGCGGCGTCGGGACCGCCGACGAGCCCTCCCTTGGTGGCGATCGGCAGCCCGTCCCAAGGACCGCCGACCACCTCGCCCGCGACCGCCAGCGGGACCACCTCGTCCTCGACGGCGATCCCGCGCCCGCCGAGGGCGGCGAGCACCGCGGCGGTGACGTCGCCGCCGGTCGTGTACAGGCCGTCGACGGCGTGGGCCTCGAGCGCGCGGCGGGTGATCCGGCCGAGCGCGGGCGCCAGGGCGGCCGACTCGGCGGGGCTCAGCGGCTCGACGTCGCCCTCGGCGAGCGCGGTGGCGAGCAGCACGATGGTTCCGGAGCCGGCGCCCGCTATCGCGTCGGTGAGGCGGCGGGCGGTGGCGTCGACATCCGGTACGGACCCGCCGTCCCGCTCCACGACGACGACGTCGCGCTCGGTGATCAGCCGCTCCAGCTGGGTGCGGGTGAGCCGGGTGGCCGACCCCGAGACCGCGAGCAGCGGCGCGCCGGACGTCTCACCGACGGGTAGCAGCGCCTGCGCGAGGGCGAGCGAGCCCGGCCCGGGGTCGACGCCGGCCCACAGCAGGCCGGGTTCGGCGGCGGCCACCGCGGCGGCGGCGCGCGCCAGGCGGTCCAGGTGGTCGGTGGTCAGGGCGTCGCCGATGACGACGTCGGCGCGGGCGGCGTCGCGCACCGCCGCCTCGAGCCGCTCCTCGCTGCCGGTGACGACCGACAGCGGGACCAGCGCCGTCGTCAGGCCGGTCCCCCGGGTCAGCGCGTCGGCCACGGACGACGAGCGCACCGGTGAGCGGACATCACGCGCGAGCTCCGTCTCCTCCAGGCGCACGCCGTCCAGGAGCTGGTTGCCCTCGACGGTGTGGCGGCCGGCCGCGGGATGCGCGGGCAGGCAGAGGCCGACGACCCGCCGTCCGGACAGCTCGCGCGTCGTGGCGAGCACCGCCGCGGTGGCCGGCCCGACGTTGCCCCGCAGCGTCGTGTCGATCCGCGAGCTGACCAGCCGCACCGGCCACCCGGCCCGCACCACCCGGCCGGCGACGTCGGCCGCTTCGTCCGGGGACGCGTGCCGGGTGTCCGTCGTCGCGACGAGCACATCGAACCTGCTGTGGAACTCGGCGATCGCCTCCCAGTGCTCCGACCGGCTGACCGTCACGGCCCGCCGTCCGGCTCGGGCGAACCCGGCGGCCGCCGCGTTGGCGCCGGTCAGGTCGTCGGCGACGACGAGGATGTCCGCCATCGTCAGCCCACGACCAGGCTCAGGACGAACAGCAGCGGGATCGAGCCCGCCCACACGGCCGTGGTGATGCCCGACCAGCCCTTCAGGGCGGCCGTGCCCTCCAGCCCGGTGAACCGGGTGACCACCCAGAAGTAGGAGTCGTTGAAGTAGCTGAACACCATGGATCCCGTGGTGCAGGCCATCGCGGCGAGCAGCGGGTCGATCCCGAGCGGCTCCAGCAGGGGCGCGGTGACCGAGGCGGCGGTCACCATGGCGACCGTGCCGGAGCCCTGCGCGATCCGTACCAGCGTGGCGACGAGGAACGGGACGAGGAACACCGGCAGGCTCAGCGACGCGATCGCCTCGGCGAGGGCGTCGCCGACGCCGGAGTCGCGCAGCACGAGGCCGAAGCCGCCGCCCGCGCCGGTGATCAGCAGGATCAGCCCGGCCGACGACGCCGCCTCCGCGAGCCACGTGTGCACCGTGTTGCGCGGCGTCCAGCGCGGCAGCAGCACGTAGACCGCGAGCAGGATGCCGATGACCAGGGCGATCACGGGGTTGCCGACGAACGCGAAAGGCACCGTCCACGACGACACCTCGTAGTCCCCGCTGAGCACGCCCTGCTGGTTGCGGTCGATCGCCGCCGTGACCGTGTTCGCGACGATCAGCAGCAGCGGGACCAGGAGCGGCAGCGATCCGACGAACGCGCCGACCGTGTGCGGCGGCTGCCCGGCGGGAGGCTCGCCGAGGGCGGACGGGCGCTCGGCGGGCTCGGCGCCGTCGTTCCGCGAAGTAGAGCGTGTGTCCGCGGCGTCGACCCCCGTGCCCGCGGCACCGCCGGCGGACTCGTCGCGCGCGCCGGAATCACCGCCGACGAGGACCGCCGTCCGGCCGTAGACGGCCTCTCGGACCGCCGGCACCAGCCGGTCCTCGAGCTGCGGCCCGACCCAGCGGGCGTACAGGATGACGACGGGCAGCAGGATCACAGTGAAGACCAGGCCGGTGAGGATCACCAGGCCGAGGTCGGCGCCGAGCAGGCCCGAGACGGCGAGCGGGCCCGGCGTCGGCGGGACCATGTGGTGCGTGAGCGTCATGCCGCAGCCGAGCGAGAGCGCCAGGGCGACGTAGCCGCCGCGCTTGACCCGGGCGATCGAACGGGCCAGCGGGTTCATGATGACGTAGCCCGAGTCGCAGAACACGGGGATGGACACGAGCGCGCCGACGCTGCCCATCGCCCACTCCTCGCGGCCCTTGCCGAAGGCGCGCAGGAACGCGCGGGCCAGGCTGTCGGCGGCACCGGAGACCTCGAGGATCTTGCCGATCCCCACGCCGAGGCCGATGACTATGCCGATCGAGGCGAGCGTGTCGCCGAAACCCGTGGTGATAGAGCTGATGGTGTCGAGCAGCGGCTGCCCGGCGACAGCCCCCGTCACGACGGAGGCGAGGATGAGCGCGACGAACGCATCCAGACGGGTGCGCAGCACCACCACGATGATCGTGGCGATGCCGAGCAGGAGCGCGAGCAACAGTTGGAGATCCACGACAGTCCTTCCTTGGACCGGGGACGACGTCGTCGTTGACGCCGCCCTGTGACCGAACAACGCAAGCATGCGGTCTCGTGCTGACTGAATCAAGCAGCAAAGTTGCGCAGTTAGGGCAGCACCGAGACGGGCGCGATGATGGTTCCCGCCCGCCTGCCGCGGGCGGGAAGCCGGACAAAGGAGTCAGACGTGACAGCGACCAGGATCCGCGTCCAGTGGGAACGCCGCGACGAGCGGTTCTCCCCCGTCCGCGGGGACGCGTTCGCCGAGGTGCTCTACGACGAGGGCAGCTGGCTCGAAGGGCCCGCCTATTCGCCCGCCTGGCGCACGGTGCTGTTCAGCGACATCCCGACCGACCGGGTGCTGGCGTGGGACGAGGCCACCGGCGCCGTCGGTGTCTGGCGCAGCCCGGGCGGCCACGCGAACGGCCGCACGATCGACCGAGCGGGCCGGATGCTCCAGTGCGAGCACAGCACTCGGTCGGTGACGCGCACCGAACCCGACGGCACCGTGACGGTCCTGGCCGATCGCTGGGAGGGTCGGCGCTTCAACAGCCCGAATGACCTGGTCGAGCACAGCGACGGGAGCGTGTGGTTCACGGATCCGGCGTACGGCATCGACAGCGACTACGAGGGTTACCGCGCCACGCCCGAGATCGACGGCTGTCACGTCTACCGCCGGGACCCGGACGGGTCGGTCACCCGGGTCGCCGACGACTTCGGCCGCCCCAACGGCCTGGCCTTCTCCGCAGACGAGCAGACCCTCTACATCGTCGACAGCGAGCTGCGGCACCTGCGCCGGTTCGACGTCGGACCCGACCGGTCCCTCTCCGGCGGCGACGTGTTCGCCACGTGCCACGGCGGCGGCTTCGACGGCATCCGGTTCGACGACGCCGGCCGGCTCTGGGCGGCCGCGCACGACGGCCTGCACTGCTTCGACCCGGACGGCACGCTGCTCGGCAAGCTGCTGCTGCCGGAGGTCTGCTCGAACCTGACCTTCGGCGGGGCCAAGCACAACGTGCTGTTCGTGACGGCGACGAACATGCTGCTGTCGGTCCGGGTGAGCGCGACGGGACTCAAGTAGCTCGCCGGAAGTCCGTTTCGAGAACAGGATCTGGCATGGTTCTGACGCGATACCCATGCCAGATCGGGTGCTGTCAGCGGACTTTCAACCAGCCCGGCTTTCAACACCCTCCGCCCGGCCAACAGTGCTGATCATGGTCGGCGTCCACTTCCCGCCGCTGTCGTTCGTCGTCCAGCCGCCGGTCGTGTTGCTCGCGGCTGTGCTCATCACCGCGGCGGGCGTCGCGATCCGCATGCTGGGATCTCGACATACCGCTGCTCGCAGGTCGAACAGATGCCTAATCCTTCGTGGTCCTGGGTAGGTACGAAGAAGACGCCGCAGAGGGCGCGCACGGCTTTGCCCTCAATGGTGTGACCAGCAAGGTGTTGACGATGCGCGTAATGGCTGTGCGTGCCGGGCACGGACTCGCCGAGCTCGTTCTCACCCACGAGTCGTTCGAGCTGGCCAATTCGCGCAGTGAACGTGTCTGGCTCCGCGATCGTCATGAACGAGTTCCTGTCACGGTCCCAGCCCTGCTCGGGAGGGTTCAGTGAGATCAGGACACGGATTGTCGCCTGCCAGAGCAAGTTGCTCCCTGCGAACGCCGACTCCGGGGAGAGTTCGAGTTCGATCTCGTCAGCTTCGTAGCCGTCATCACGAATCCGCGCGACACTCAGAGCAAACTGCGCAATTGGCGCCTTCTCGTGGCGCGGATGACGAATGACTCCGCTCGTTGCTCCACCGTCATGGACGACGCGTAGAGCCTCCAGCATCTGCGACTGCAGCACCAGCTCCCACTCGGTGATCATTCGAGCAGCCGTCTCCTGCCTCAGCAGGCGCCAGTCCGCCTCGGTCGGCAACCACCGATCCGTACCCTCCGCATCGTTCGCCTTCTTGACACGCACGTAGAAATCGTCGTGGTCCTGGTGCTCCCCCTTGGCAAGGCCGGCAACGACCAGCCAATTGACATTGGTCTCGGAGTCTTGCCACACCCCGCCTCGCCACTGCCCCGCCTTGATCTCGAGCAGCCGCAACCGTGTGCAGCTCGCAATCGTGCCGACGAAGTTATCCGAATCCGCGTCGTGAGCGAACGACGTGGCGGCCTTTGTGATGATCGGGTGGGGCAGTTCAGAAAGTGGATGCAGCTGACCAAGGTCACCTTCGGCAAGTGCCCGCGCGGGCAGCGGCGAAGACCAGCCGGAAGTCAGGTCTTCCGACAGCATCTGAAGTGTGGGACGGGCTCGTCGGCTGTGCACCCGTCAATGATGAGGGTGGACAGCCGACGAGGCGCGGTCAAAGGTCGAGGGCAACTTCGTCGATCGCATCAGCGCGAGTTCGCTCTTGGTTGGCAAATCTCTCCGCGAGCTCGCGACGATCGCGCTGACGCTGCGCCTCGAACTCGACGAGGTCGCTCACACCGATGCGTCGATCACGCCCGACGCGGTGGAATGCGATCTCGCCTCGATCCAGGAGCTTGTACAGGTGCGTCCGACTCATGCCGAGCCGCTCAGCGGCCTGGTTCGGAGTCAGCACGGCGTCGATGTCAACAACCGAAAGCTGCGCACCGTCACGCGCGGCACGGCTCAGAGCGAGCAGCGCATCACGCAACTCAGGGCCGACACTCGTCCGCGCAAACTCCTCAAGCACGTCAAGCTGTGCTGCTGGGATGTTGGCCGTCTCGATAGTCATCACACGAACCGTTCTACAGATGTCACATGTGGCTCACATGTCACAGATGACTCTAGCCACTGCAGGTCTCGCTGACAAGACCGTTCCTTGTCACACGGGATTCACTGATCCTCCGGCGCCACCGCCGTCGCCGTCCCGCCCGTGACCCGGACCAGCTCGTCGAACGTCGTCGGGAACACCGTCTTGGCATGCCCGGCAGCTGCCCACACCTCGTCGTACGCGGCGAGCGCCGTGTCGACGTAGGTCGGCACGGGCGCCGGGTGCCCCACCGGCGCGACGCCGCCGATGACCTGGCCGGTCGCCTCCTTGACCTGCTCCTTCGAGGCGCCCGTGATGGTCGCGCCCACCTGCTCTCCCAGCCACGCCGTGTCGACGCGGTGCGATCCGGACGTCAGCACGAGGGTGGGCACGCCGTCGAACAGGAACAAGAGCGAGTTGGCGATCTGGCCCACGGTGATGCCGAGGCGCTCGGCGGCCTGCGCCGCGGTGGTCGCGGCGTCGTCCAGCCAGCGGACCTGACCGGTAGCGCCGGCCTCGGCGAGCGCGGCGGTGACCTTCTCGACGGCCGGGTGATTCGGTACGCCCTGGTTCGACATGCGGGCGATAGTAGGCACGGAATCGTCCCGGCGTCTGCCACATATCCGCCCACCGTGCGATTGTGCCCGGAACTCACGCCATGAGGGTTCCGGGCACAATCGCACGGTAAGCAGGCAGGCCGAGGGTAACCGACCAGCGGACAGTCAACCCCGGAATTCGACCTCCGGGTACGCGTCCGAAGGGCCGTCCAGCAGCGGCGAGCTCATCCCCCGCAGGTGGCGGTCCAGGAACGCGCCCGCGTACGCGTTGGTGATCTCGATGCCCCGAGCGCCACCGACGAACTCGCCCGGCAGCGGCATCCCGAGCTGTTCGAGGAGCAGCAGCTGGTCGGTGAACGAACTGTGGTTCGCGGTCGGGATCTGCAGCCACTGACCCGCACCCAGGCGGGCGAGGTTGTCCGGCCAGTCGGCCCCGTCCTTCGCGGGCGGCTCGTGCGAGGCGCTGCCCAGCATGAGGAACGGCCGGTCCATCCCGGTCTCGGGGAAGTCCAAGTGGAACGTGCCGTCCAGGTTGATCCCGGCGTCCACGCGCGGGTCGTCCACGATTGTGACCGCGGCGGCCGCGCCACCGAGCGAATGGCCGACGACGGCGATGTGCCGCGCGTCGATCGTCGGCGCGTAGCGCCAGAGCCGGCCGTGGGTCAACTCGTCCAGCACGAAGCCGAGGTCGACGGACCGCCCCTGCGCGACCCACGCGCCGAGTTCCGTGCTGTCCTCGCGCTCGCAGAGCAGGCAGCCCGTGACGCGACCGTCAGGGAACTCCACGCCTCGGGCCTCGTAGGTGTGGTCGACGCCGGCCACGACGTAGCCCCGGGACGCGAGGTCCTCGGCGAGCGACGTCAGCGACTCGCGGCTGAGGCTTGCCCCGGGCGAGAGCACGACCAGCGGCCTCCGGCCGGGCAGCGCCCGGGCGCGGTCGGAGGAGTGTGTCTCGACGGTCGTCAGGATGTCGGGCGCCACCGGTAGCCCGGCGCCCTTGACGACCGCCGCAGAGACGGCTTCCGTCGTGTACGGCGCGGGCTCGCGATTCGGCACCGCCGGGTACCAGAGCGACACCATGAGCTCACGCCGTTCCTCGGGTCGCCATGGGTCGGCACGCTCTTCGTCGACGAGGTGGATCGGCGTCATGCCGACGGGCAGCGGCCCCGTCGGCTCGGGCAGGGTGAGAGTCGGCACGTCGCCGGACGACGGCGCGGCGGCCGACGTCGGGCCGCCTGCCGTCGCGCCGGCCGCGATCGCGACGGGCGCGGCGACCGCGGCGCAGGCCACAAGTGCTGTGGCGACGAGAGCTGACCGGACCATGCGTCTGGGTGTCTGCATACCTGCGATATTTCACGATCCCGACCGGAGGGCCAAGGGGTCCCGGACGGTTCCAGGGACACGCCCGGGAAGCCCCTGACCTGCGCCGACGAAGGAGTCGGGGTTGCCCCCAAGGTTCGGAGCCCGGAACAGCGAGCGCGTCGGCGAAGACTGACTACCGCAGCACCCCGCGCACGACCTGCTCCGCGAGCCGCTGCTGGAACCCCGCGTCCGTGGTGTCGGCGCCCGACATCGAACGGCCGAGCACCCCGAGCAGCAGCGCGCCCATCGCCGCGTTGCCCGCGTCGGCGACGTCGTCCGCGGTGAAGACACCGGACTCGGCGCCCTCGCTTAGGAGCTCCCGCAGCGGGCCCGCGATCCACGTGTCGTTCGCCTCGAGGACCTCACGCATCCGGAGGGTTCCGCCGAGGGCGCCGAGCAACCCGGCGCAGATCCCGGGACGGTCACCGAGGAACTGGGCCAGCGTCGCCACCATCGTGCGCAGCCGCTTCTCCGGCGCGGCGCCGGGATCGACCGCCGCCCGCACGGCCTCGGCTCCCTGCTGGGCGTGCGAGGTCAGCAGGAAGGCGAGCAGGTCGTCGCGGCCGGCGAAGTAGTAGTAGAGGGTCGCGCGCGAGGCGCCCACCAGCACGGCGACGTCGGCCAGCCGGGGTGGTGGGTCGCCGAGGAGGATCTGCTCGCTGACATCGAGCAGCCGCCCGGCCAGGTCCGGTGGTGGGGTCTTCACGCCCGTCAGTCTACGGATCTTGTTTTGGACTCCAGTCCAGACTAGAGTCCAAACCATGATCCAGATAACGTCATACGGTCCATGGGCAGTCATCACCGGAGCCTCCTCCGGCATCGGCGAGGCGTTCGCCAACCAGCTCGCGGCCTCAGGCCTGAATCTCGTGCTCGCCGCCCGCTCCGCCGACAAGCTCGAAGCATTGGGGGCCGCCCTGTCCGCGAGGCACGGCATCTCGTACCGGGTGGTCGCCGTCGACCTGAGCCTCCCGGACGCCGCCGCGACCCTGATCGAGGCGACCGAAGGCCTCGACGTCGGCCTCCTGGTGTCGAACGCGGGCACCGGCGTCCCCGGCCGGTTCCTCGACCAGGAGATCGCCGACCTGCGCCGCCGCATGATCCTCAACGCCGGCTCGCACCTCGAGCTGATCCACGCGTTCGGGAGGCGGTTCGTCGCCCGGGGCCGCGGCGGGATGGTGCTCGTGTCCGCACTGGGGGCGGCGCACGGGATCCCCAACCTGGCGCAGGACAGCTCGGCGAAGGGCTACCTGCTCCACCTCGGCGAGATGCTGCACCACGAGCTCGCCCGGGACGGCGTCGCCGTGCTGGTGGTGATGCCGGGCAACGTCGATACGCCCATCATCGACACCCTCGGGGTCGCCCGCACGGACCTGCCGATCCGCCCGCAGCCGGTCGACAAGGCCGTCCGGGAGATGATCACGGCGTTCCTCAAGGGCCGGCCGACCCTCGTCCCCGGGCGGATGATGCGAGTCATGGTCCGGCTGTTGCCGCGCTCACTGGCCATCACGACGAACGGCAGGATGCTCGGGAAGGCGGCCGACAACATCGCCGAGCGCGCGCGGGTCCGAGCCCAGGCCGGCTGACGCGCCGCCCCCGCGCAGCCGTTCCGCCACGGTGGGCCCCTGCCCGGCCGTCCCGTCGACGATGTCCTGGACGTGTGCGCGGAAGTTGGGGCACGCGGCGATGTCGTGGGCGCGACATTCCAGGGCGTGGCGGGTCATCTCGCGGGAGTGCGCCATCTCGGCCATGCGCGCCTCCAGGTCCGCGATGTGCGCCTCGAGGATCACGTGGCGGTCATAGGCGCCGCCGTCGAGCAGCACGCGAATCTGCTCCAGGCTCATGCCCGCGGCCTTGCTGCGCATGATCGTGGCCACGCGGAAGGCGTCGTCAGAGCCGTAACGGCGGCGCCCCGCGCCGTCGCGAGCCGGGTCGAGCAGGCCCATGGACTCCCAGTGGCGCAGCACGTGGGTCTCCAGGCCGAAACGTGCGGCGAGGTCGCCCACCGACCAGACGGTTCGGTCTCCGGAAACAGGGTGTGACTTCATGTTGACATGAAGTCACAGGCTGGGCGCCGCCGCAAGGCCTCTGCCAGGACAGGAACCCTGATGCCCGTCATCTCCGGACCGATCTCGGTCGAGGAGAACCCGGAGTTCGTCGTCGACGAGCTGTTGCGTTTCCTTGACAGGGTTCTGCAACAACGTCGGAATTGACGGCGGGCCGCGAATAGCGACGAGCGATACCACGGCACGCCTCGGCCTTTTCACCTCTCTCCGACTGGGGGTGTGAGCCGGTCTTTCCGTATGCTGAGGGGCGTTGGGATGACGCAGAACGCCGCATTCTGGGTCATTCGACGCAAGGTTCGCGTGCGGGTTAATTGGCGCCTATACGCCTTTTGTCCGGAAGGCGTCGTTGCCGCCAGGCCGGGCGAGCCTGGCGCAATTTCCAGCACCGAGAACGCAGCTGAGTGCAGATCAGTCGGAGGTGAGTGCGCGTGAGTACCGCGGGTGGTGGCCTGGGTGTGGATGACTGGATCGCGCATCGCCCCGGCATCGTGCGCTCGGTCGCCGCACGCGTGCCCGGCATCGACGCCGAGGAAGCCACCAGCCGCGCCCTGGAGAAGATGGTCCGCATCGTCTCCACCGGCGGCACCATCAACGACCCCGCCCCCTACTGGCGACGCGCCGCGGTCAACGAAGCCATCTCCATGACCCGCGAAGCCGGCCGCGCCCACCCGGTCGAGGACGACACGCTCGACGGCCTGACTCCCCCAGCCGCAGGCGCCGAGCTGGACGCCGAACGCCTCGCCGACGTCACCATGCTCCGCACCGCCCTGTCCGACCTGGCCGACGACGACCGCCAGATCCTCCTCGAACGACACGTGCACGACAAGGCCGTCACCGACATCGCCACCGGCCTCGGCGTACGACCCCACGCCGTGACCATGCGGCTACGCCGCGCCGAGGAACGCCTCGCCGGAGCATTCGCCGCCGCCCACGCCCAAGCCGTCAACGAACCAGAGTGCCGCACCACCCGCGCCGCCATGCACGACTACCTCAAGGGCCGCCTGCTGCCCCGCCGCCAGCGACGCCTGGAAGTCCACATGGACGGCTGCACCGAATGCACCCGCGCCTTCATCGACGTCCGTGAAGTGTCCTGGATGCTGCGTGACTACGGCCAGCACCTCATCGGTGGCGCTCTGGTCACCGGAACGGTGGGAGGTGCGACCGCCGGGACCGGGATCGCCGTGGGTGCGGGCGTCGCCGTGGGCGCGCAGCCGCGCACCTTCGGGAGGAAGGAGACGACGGTGGCGGCGGGCGTGCTGGTCGCGCTCGCGATCGGCGGCGCCGCGGCCGCGCACCTCAGCAACCAGACCGACCAGCCGACGCCGCAGGCCGTCGTGGACCTCAGCGGGGGCGGCACAGGCCCGGTCGAGCCACCCGCGCAGGACCTGCCGCCGTCGATCCCGCCCGCGGATCCCGAGCCGCGTCCGGCGACCACGCCCAAGGACGACCAGGCACCAGCGCTCGAACCGGTCACGACGCCCGAGCGGGACGCGGCCGACTCGGCGCCGGCGGCCGAACCCGAGGCCGAGGCTCAGACGGAGCCCGAGCCCGCCCTGGAGCCGGTCGGCACCGCCCCGGAGCCAGAGCCCGCGGACCCGCCGGCGGAGCCTGCACCGGAGGAGCCCGCTGCTCCGCCCGCTCCCGAGCCCGCCCCGGAACCTGAGCCGAAGCCGGAACCGGAGACACCGCCCGCGCCGAGCCCGCCCCAGGGACAGCCGATGAGCGGCCCGCCCGGCAACCCGGGCAACGACCACGGCAAGGGCCCGTCCAAGGACAACGGCCAGGGCCCTGGCAACGGAAACGGGCACGGGCACGGGAAGGGTCCGGGTAACGGGAACGGCAAGGGACACGCGCCGGACGGCGTCGACGCCCAGGGAACAGACCTCGGCGAACATCTGACGAGCCTGCTCGCCCTCCCGAGCATCGCCGGCACACCCGGCGTCCTGCTGCTCGACGGCCTGCGGAGGCGCCGCCGCCGACGCGGCACCGCAAGCTGACTCGCGTTCAGCAGCCCGCGACGCCCGCAGACCTGGCCGCGCCGACGACTCACTCCGCCGTCCGTAGCGCGAAGTGGAGCGCGTTCGACCGCACGTGCTCGAGCGCGAGGCTCGACGCGCCGACGATCACCGCGTCCGCGCCGAACGACGACGCGACCAGTTCCGGCGCCGGTGGGTGCACCATGCCTTCGAGGATGTTCGCGGTCCGGCGCAGCAGATCGCCGACGACGGGTGCGACGCCGCCCGCGATGATGATCCGGTCGACGTCGAGCATGCCGTCGATGACGGCGCAGACACGCGCGAGCCGGTCGGCGAGGCGGTCGACGACGGCGATCGCGCCGACGTCGCCGTCGTCCGCCGCGGCGAACACCATGGGCGCGTCGATCGCGCTCGACGGCAGGCCGCGCAGAGTGCTGCCGGGCGGCAGCGCGCCCGCCTCGTGCGTGTCCCGACCCCAGGAGCGGGCCAGGAAACCGATGCCGTTCGCGGAGCCGACACCGGCGACGTACTCGAGCAGGCGCATCTCGCCTGCCCCACCGTGGCTTCCGCGCACCAGCGCGCCGTCGACCACGATGCCGGCGCCGAGGCGCTCGCCCGAGAGGAGCGCCGCGAACGACCGGACGCCGCGCCCGGCGCCGAGCGCACGCTCGGCGAGCGCCGCGAGGTTGGCGTCGTTCTCGACGGTGGTATGCCATCCGCGCGCGCGGAAGTGGGCGGCGAAGCCGGGGTTCATGCGCGGCCAGAACTCGTCCTGCCCGGGCGGCGACGTGCCCTCGATGTCCGTCGGCGCGGGCACGCCCACGGCAATCGCCAGCACGCGCGACGGATCGACACCAGCCGCGGCGAGCGCCTGCGCGATGCAGGCGTCGGTGACCGCGAGCCGGTCCTGCGCGTTGTCGTGCTCGAGATCGAGGGGGTGCGCGTGACGCCCGATCTCGACACCGCGCAGGTCGGAGACGGTCGTGAGCACGCGGTGCTGGCCGGCGTCGACGCCGATCACGTACCCGGCGTCGGAGCGCAGCTCGTAGAGCCGGGCCGGCCGGCCCTTCGCCGTGGCCGCGGCGGCCTCCGCGGCGCGCTCGACCTCACGCATCCAGCCGAGCTCGATCAGCTCACCGCACCGGCTGATCACGGTGGAGCGCGTGAGCCCGGTCGCGTCCATCGCCTCGCTCGCCGTGAAGACGTCGTGGGCCCAGGCGTACTCGAGCACGCTCTCGGTGTTGATGCGGCGCAGCAGTCCTGACGACGAGGCGTTCTGCAGTGGTCGGCTCACCCTTGACCCCTTTCGTACTCCCGATTAAATATAGTGCTTGGATAAACTCCCGGCTGCCAGCCGGCACCACCCAGGGCACGATCGAATGACTGACCACCGACCACGACCGCAGAGGACCCAGCTCCCGTGACCAGCACTCTCAACACAGACCAGCTCCTCGTGGACGACGCCACGTGGTGGCGGCAGGCGGCCGTCTACCAGATCTATCCCCGCAGCTTCGCCGACGCGAACGGTGACGGCATCGGCGACCTGCGCGGCATCATCTCCCGCGTGCCCTACCTGAAGCGCCTCGGCATCGACGCGGTATGGCTCAGCCCGTTCTACCCCTCGGCGCTGGCCGACGGCGGTTACGACGTCGCCGACTACCGCGACGTCGACCCGAGGATCGGCACGCTCGACGAGTTCGACGAGATGGTCGCCGCCCTGCACGCGGCGGGCATCCGGGTCATCGCCGACATCGTGCCGAACCACTCCTCGGACGACCACGTGTGGTTCCAGGAGGCGCTCGCCGCAGGGCCGGGCAGCCCGGAGCGTGCGCGCTACATCTTCCGCGACGGCCTCGGCGCTGACGGTTCCCGGCCGCCGGCCGACTGGACGAGCATGTTCGGCGAGCCCGCGTGGACGCGCGTGCCCGACGGCCAGTGGTACCTGCACCTCTTCGCGCGGGAGCAGCCGGACTTCAACTGGGACAACGAGGACGTCCGCGAGGACTTCCGGAAGACCCTGCGGTTCTGGTCGGACCGGGGCGTCGACGGGTTCCGCATCGACGTCGCGCACGGCCTCACCAAGGAGCTCGGCGAGTCCCTGCCCTCGCAGGCCGAGATCGACGCCATCACCGAACCCGGTGCGCACCCGCTCTGGGACCGCGACGAGGTGCACGAGATCTACGCCGACTGGCGCAAGGTGTTCAACGAGTACACGCCGCCGCGCATCGCGGTGGCCGAGGCCTGGGTCACGACCCACCGGCGCCCCCGGTACGCGAGCGCCGAGGGACTCGGGCAGGCGTTCAACTTCGACCTGCTCGAGGCCGACTTCGACGCCGAGCAGTTCCGCACCATCATCACCGACAACCTGGCGCTGTCCGCGGCGTCCGGCTCGTCGACGACGTGGGTCTTCTCGAACCACGACGTCGTGCGGCACGCCACCCGCTACGCCCTGCCGCCGCGCAACGGGAGCACCACCGTGAAGCAGGGGCAGGAGTGGCTGCTCTCGGGCGGTACGGCACCCGTGGCCGACGTCGAGCTCGGCCTGCGCCGCGCCCGCGCCGCGACGCTGCTCATGCTCGGCCTGCCGGGCAGTGCCTACCTCTACCAGGGTGAGGAGCTCGGCCTGCCGGAGGTCGCCGACATCCCGGCGGCCGAGCGCCAGGACCCGGCGTTCTTCCGCAACCCCGGCGTCGACATGGGGCGCGACGGCTGCCGCGTGCCGCTGCCGTGGACGCGGGAGGGCTCGTCGTTCGGGTTCGGCCCGGCGGGCGCGCACCTGCCGCAGCCCGCGGGTTTCGGCGAGCTGTCGGTCGAGGCCCAGGACGGCGTGCCCGGCTCGACGCTCGAGCTCTACCGCGCCGCGCTCGCGCTGCGCCACGAGCTGCAGGCCGCCGAGACGCTGGAATGGGTGCCGTCGCCGGCCGACGTCGTGCGCTTCGCGCGCCCGAGCGGCTGGCAGGTCGTGACCAACTTCGGCACGGACCCGGTCGCACTGCCGGACGGCGAGGTCCTGCTCACGAGCGGCCCGCTGGCCGGCACCCAGCTCCCGGCCTCGACGACGGCCTGGATCCGCACAGCCTGACCCGCCACCCACCGGACCGTGTGGTCCGCGAAGTAGAGCGCCTGTCCGGGTCTGCCCGGCACACCCGGGGAGACCCGGACAGGCGCTCTACTTCGCGGACCTCGTTGACAGCGGGCGCTCAGCGCAGCAGGACCGTGTGGATCGCCGCGACCAGCCCGTCCGTGATCAGCAGGCGGATCAGCGCCACCGGGTCGCCGTCCCGCGTGGCCACCACGGCCATCCCGTCGTCCAGGGCCAGCGGCGCCAGGGTCCAGCCCGAGCTCGGGCCCAGGTAGCGCAGGGATCCGGCGGCCACCCGCTCCGCGCCGGTGTCGAACCCGACACGCTTGCCGCGGACGGTCGCCCAGCCTGAGACGTCGGGGTGCAGCACCCGGGCGAGCGCATGGAGATCTCCCCCGGCGCACGCCGCGATGAAGCTGTCCACAACGTCCTGCAGCTCGGGGTCGATGCGGGGCGCCTCCGGCGTCGGGCCGGACTCCCGGATCGCCCGCCGGGCGCGGCTGGCGAGCTGGCGGACGGCGGCGGGCGTCCGGCCGACCGTCTCCGCCACGCTGTCGAACGGGATCCCGAACACGTCGTGCAGCAGGAAGGCCGCGCGCTCGCCGGGCGTGAGCTGCGCCAGCACGACGGACAGCGCGCGCCGGATCTCGTCGTCCAGGGTGACCCGGTCGGCCGGGTCCGGTGCGTCGGCGACGGCGTCGAAGCTCCATGCGGTGGGGTCGTGCGGCGCCGACAGCCGCCCGTGCGCCGAACCGATCCGGTCCAGCGCGAGGCGCCGCACCACCACGACGAGCCATCCGCGCAGGTCCCGGATCTCGCCGACGTCCTGGGCCGTGAGGCGCGCGAACGCGTCCTGCACCACGTCCTCGGCTTCGGTGGGGTCGACGAGGATCCGGTTCGCGACGGCGAGCAGGTAGGCCCGGTCGTCCCGCGAGGCGGCGGCTATGCGTTCGGTTTCGCTCATGCGCACAGGACGATCGTGCCCCCTCCGGTGTGACAGTCACATCCGAGCACAGTGGTTCGTCCTGTCCCCGCACCGGCGGACAGCCCGTCCGCCGACGAACCCAAGGAGCACCATGCTCACCACCACCCTGTGGGCGGCGCAGATCATTCTCGCCCTGTATTTCCTCTTCGGCGGCTTGCCCAAGGTCCTCGGCCGCGGTATCGACCGCTGGCTCGGGTTCGACGACATCCCGCGCCCGGTGACAATCCTGATCGGCGTCGCAGAGCTTGCCGCGTCGGTCGCGCTCGTTCTCCCGCTGCTCCTGGGCGGCTTCGAGTGGACCACGCCGCTGGCCGCGGTCGGCCTCGCGGTCGTCACGCTGATGGCGACCGGCTTCCACATCCGGGCCGGTGAGTGGCTGCCCGGGCTGGCGACCACGCTCTGGGCGATGCTCGCTGGCGCGGTCGCCGTCGGCCGCTGGGACCTCCTGGCGACCGGACCGTCACTGGGGGCCGATCTCCTGGTGGCCGTGATCGCCGTCCTCGTAGTGGCGATCGTCGTCACCCTCGTCGTGGTCTTCCGGATGCCCGCGCCATCGCGTGCCGAGGCGCGCGACGCGGCCGTCCGCTCCATCGAAGGAACACACGTATGAAGCTCGCGATCGTCGCGGCCACGGGTGGCGTGGGCCGACACCTCGTCGACCAGGCCCTCGCCGCCGGACACTCGGTCACGGCCCTCGTCCGCAACCCCGCGAAACTCCACCGGCCGGTCCGCGCGGCCACGGTCGATCTTGCCGCGCCCGACCCGACAGCCCTGCGCGCCGCACTCGTGGACCAGGACGCCGTCCTGTCGTGTCTCGGCCCGCGCGGCGCCGGCGAGTACGGGATCGTCGAGCCCGGCACCCGGGCACTCGCGCAGGCCATGCACGACGCCGGTTGCCGCCGCATCGTCGCCGTCAGCGGCTCAGGGGTCTCCACGGTCCCGACCCCGAGCCGGCCGAACCCGCCCCGGCGGGAACCCGGAGCCGGCTTCTGGAACCGGTACATCGCGACGCCGCTGGGCCGACGTGTCCTGGGCGCCCACTTCGTCGATGTCGCCATGATGGAACACGTGCTACGCACGAGCGGGCTGGACTGGACCGCCGTCCGGCCGCCCTACCTGAGTGACGGGCCGGTGACCGGCCGGTATCGGACCGCGGTCGGGCACAGCGTTCCCGGCGGCGTGCGGCTGTCACGTGCGGACACAGCCCACCTCATGCTCCGAGTCCTGGACGACCCGACGATGATCGGTCAGGCGGTCGGCGCCGCGAACTGATGCTGTCGTACGCGCTCATCGGGGTGAGGTGAGCGCGGACGGCGTTGATGTGGTCATCGCCTGGCGCCGGGAGGACAACCACCCGCTGCTGCACGCCCTCATCGAAGCCACCCAGACAGCAATCCGCACCGTGATCCCAAGAAAATCGAGCAATCAACCCGTTGTCAGGAGGACCGAGTCCGCCGTGACAACGATCAGGTTCTGGACCATCGCCACCGACGGCCAGGAGCAGGCCTACCTCATGACCGGAACTGACGAGGGCGGCAATGACTTCACCCGCCGCGGCAGTCTTACCAAGAACTGATCACACGACGCGAGGTGGCCGCCCGCCCCACGGGTGGCCACCTCGCGCCCGGAAGGCGCCCTGACGGGAGGGTGTGCCAGGACGCCCTTCCTGCCTCGATCAGTCGACGGCGTACGCCCGGACGACCGTCTTGGCGACCGACGCACCCGCCTCGTCCCACGCCTCGACCTTGAGCGAGACGTGCTCGGTGCCGGCCGGCGCCTTGACCGTCGCGTCGTAGATGCCGTCACCGGTCCTCGTCACCTTGGCCTGGTGCCAGGTGCCACCGTCGTCGGCCGACCACCAGAAGCGGGCGCCCTCGACCTGCGACATGTCGTAGGCGCCGTCCTGGTAGCCGACGGCGACCCGCACCCGGGTGGTCCCGGGCGCGGAGCCCGACGGCTTGAGCCCGTGGACCCGCCAGGTCGTGTCGAGCAGCGGCGGGACGGCCTCGTCGGCGACGTCGGACCGCGCGTGGAACTTCCACTGGGAGGAGACGCTGGTGGCGAGCCGGTACGCGGGGTCGCCGGGCGTGCTCTCCATCAGCATCCGGTAGTCCGCCCCGCCCTCCGGGACGACGGGGTAGGCGTCACCGCCCTCGTCGTGGATCAGCTCACCGTCCTGCCAGACCCGTAGCCGCTGCTTGACGTCGGCGCCCCACAGCACACCGCCGTCGTCGTCGACCCGAGGCCACGGGCCGAGCCAGAGCTCGCCACCGCGCTGCTCGATCGGCCCTTCCGCGTAGATCCCCGCGCTCAGCACACCCGCGGCCAGCCCCTGCCGGGCCCGGCCCGGCTCGCTCCAGATGTGTCGCTCAGCCTCGGCGAGCACCACGCCCACGCCGTCCTCCTGAATCTCGGACCGGAGGTACCACCGGCCCGGCAGCGCCGTCAGGTACTCGGTGCGCCGCGTGCCGACGGGGACCGGCTCCACCGCGCCGCCGGCGATGATGGTGCCCGGCTCCCAGTACATGCGCTCCGCGAGGTGGGTGTCGCCGACCGAAGCGCCGTACGAGGTATCGACGGCGACCGTCGTGCGGCGGTCGCCCCGCAGGGCCGGAACCTCCACGCCCTCGCTGTGGTGGGCGAGGTCGTAGCGGTAGGGCGCCACCTCGTCCCCTGTCGTGGGCGCGAGCAGCGTCGCCTGGACGATCGTGTCGTAGTCGCCGTGGGTCGCGGCGGGTACCGGGGTCAGGGCGAGGTCCGTTCCCGGCCCATACATCACGTTGACCCCGGCGTAGGCCCATTCCGCCGAGTCCTCCGTCTCCACGGAGAGGCCCAGGGACGCCAGCTCGGCCGGGCGGTGCGTCGAGGTCGTGACCTCCTCGGCGGTCGTCCCGTCCAGGAGCACCTCGGCGTCGGCGGTGGCGTCGACCTCGGCGTTGCTCAGGAACAGTGCGCCGGTGACCTCACCCTCCTCGCCGAGCGTCTCGATGAACGCTACGGGGCTGTAGACGCCGGGGATGACGCGCGCCGTGGCTACCCCATCTTCGAAAAAGAGGTTCGTACCGAAGACCCCGCCGTTATCGGGATCCAGCTTGATCGCGGCGCCCCACGTGTCCGCAGTGACGGGCTCGCCCGCCCGGTCGACGGCGCGCACCGTGAGGTTCACGTACTCGCGCTCCTTGGCCCAGCCGACGGGCGTGCGCACGGTGGTGCCGTCCGTCCCGGTCGCGACGAGTGTCCCGCCGATGGCACCGATCGCGCCCGGGCCGTCGGCGACCGTCACGTCGACCGATGCGGTCCCGCCCGCCGGCACGACGACGGAGTCCGCCGACAGGGTGAGCGCGCCGGCGACGTCGGTGCCCTCCGAGTCGGCGACGTCGGCCGCCAGGGCGAGCGTGACGTCGTTCGAGCCCCCGTTCGTGTAGGTCACGGTGCCGTTGGCCGACTCGCCGTCGTGCGGCCACGAGAAGGTGCCGAACGAGACCGACGGCGTGGCCGTGACCTCCTGCGCGATGGCGCCGGGGACGGTGATCCGGCCCGCGCCCTCGGCCCAGACGTCCGCGCCCGTCGGCTCGGCCGAGCCCATCAGCGCGGACTTGAGCGCCGTCGCGTCGAGGTCGGGCCGGGCCTGCTTGAGCACTGCCGCCGCGCCCGCGACGTGCGGGGCGGCCATGGAGGTACCGCTCAGCGCGACGTGCAGGTCGTCGACGACGTCGCCCGCCGTCGTGCCCGCGGCCCGCGCGGCGACGATCCCGTCACCCGGCGCGACGACGTCGGGCTTGAGCAGCCCCTGGTCGGAGCCGCCGCGGCTGGAGTAGACGGTGACGTCGTCGGCGTCGTCGACAGCGCCCACCGTGAGGGCCTTCGCCGCGATGCCGGGCGAGCCCACGGTGCCCTCGCCGAGCTCACCGTAGTTGCCCGCGGAGATGACGAACAGCGTGCCGTACTGGTCGGTCAGCTCGTCCACCGCTACGGCGTCCGGGGACGGGACGTCGAAGAACAGGCTGCCCAGCGACAGGTTCACGACGTCAGCGCCCTCCGCGGCCGCCCACTCCATGCCCTCGATGACGCCGGACAGCGAGCCGTCGCCGTTGTCGTCGAGCACCTTGCCGACCAGCAGGTCGGCGTCCGGTGCGACGCCCTTGTTCACGCCGTCGGACGCCTCGCCCGACCCGGCCAGGATCGAGGCGACGTGCGTGCCGTGGCCGGCGCCGTCGGTCACGTCGCCCTTGCCGGTGAAGTCGCGCTCGCCGACCACCGCCTCGTCGAGGTCGGTGTGCGTCGCGTCGATGCCGGAGTCGAGCACGGCGACGGTGACACCCTCGCCGGTGAAACCGGCCTCCCATGCCTCGGGGGCGCCGATCTGCGGTGTGGAGTCGGCGTCGGAGGCGCGGACGGGCTGGTCCAGCCAGACGTGGCCGATGGTGCCTGTTGTTGCCTTGGTCGAGACGTCCGGGCCGGCCGGAGGTACGGGCGCCGCGAGGGCTCCGAGCAGCTTCGCCGCCCGACCCTTCGGCAGGACGTCGGCCACCGCGCCCACCGATTCCAGGTTCCGGTCGGGCGTGATGCCCGACGCCGCCCAGTTCGGCTTGGCTGGTGCGGCGGCGCGGATGCTGTCGTCCGGAGAGCCGGCGGTGTCCTCGTCGTCGGTGGCTGCGGCTGCCTCGGCGGCGGCCGCCGTCTGGACGATGACGGGCAGCGAGTCGCGCGAGGCGTCGTCGTACCCGGCCTCGACCAGGCCGGTCACGTCGAACAGCGCGCGGTCCAGGCGGCTGGGCACAAGCTGCGCGACGTCGCGCGGGATGACGTAGAGGTGGTCCCCCTCGCGCTGCTGGAAGAACGCCATGTGCTCGCGGCCGGGGCCCGGCTCGACCGTCGCCGCGGTCGAACCGTCGGCCGCGGTGTGCACCGTGACGACGTCGCCGGTCAGCAGCGTGACGGTCGCCGGCCGGCCCTTTGTCGCGACTGTCGAACGCTCCTGCTCGTGGTGCGGTGCCGGTGTGTCCTGCGGGACGGCCGCGGTCGCCCACGTTCCCCCGCCCAGGGTGATCGCCACCGCGACCGCCGCTGCACTTGCTCTCTTGCGCATCGGGTTTCTCCCGTCCGAGTCGAGCGCGCCGCCTGTGCGGCGCCACGGCATTCAGACGCACGGGATGGGACGGGAGGTTGCGTGACCTGCGGAATTAGTCCGGGTTGGGGTCCAGACGGCGGCGACTTCGAGGACGGGCGTGACGATGTCCGTGACCTGCTACCAGGCCGGCGGCTCGTGTGGCGAGCTGAGCGCGAGGTCGGGAGAGCGGTCGAGCAGAATCCTGAATACGATCTGCAGCTCGGCCCGGGCCAGCGCGGCGCCGAGGTGGAGGTGCACCGCGACGAGTTCGGCGCTACCGGGACACTCTCCAGCTGATGATCGAGACGGTGGCGACGGGCCTCACCCGCTGAATCTTTCCGAAGCCCTGTACGCACGCTGCATCTCCGTTGCACAGCCGTTTCCCGGCCCCCGGGGAGGGTGGAACCACTCCCGATCGAACCCGGGAACGGCCTCCGCCACAGGAGGTCACGGCCTTCCACTCACTGGAGTTGTGATGCAGTCCCAGACCGAAAAGCCCCGCCGGATGCGTGAGCGAGTCGGCCTCGTCGCGATCACCGCAGTCCTCACCACCGCCGCCACCGTGGGCATCACCGGCATCGCCACGGCCGACGACGAAGGAACCGCCGACGGGCCCGGCAAGGAGCCCACGGAGAAGGAGATCACCGCCCTGTTCGACGAGTGGAACAGCGCGCTGCAGACCGGTGACGCGCAGGCCGTCGCCGACCGCTACGCGCCCGACGCGGTGCTGCTGCCCACGGCCTCGGCGCAGATCCGCACCGACCGCGACGGGATCGTCGACTACTTCGAGCACTTCCAGGAGAACGACCCGGTCGGCGAGAAGACCGAGACGGTGGTCACCGTGCTGGACGAGAACACCGCGATCGACGCCGGGACCTACGTCTTCACGCTCACCGACCCCGAGACCGGCGAGGTCCGCGAGGTCACCGCGCGGTACACCTACGCGTACGAGAAGATCGACGGCGACTGGCTGATCGTCAACCACCACTCCTCGGCGACGCCGGCCGAAGGCTGATCCGCACGCACAGGCCGCCCCGCCGCTCCGGACCGCCGCCCGAGGTCGCGCGGTCCGGAGCGGCGGCGTCCCACAGGGTGACGGTGCCACCGTCGTCGGTCACGAGCTGCTTGACGATGGCGAGCCCGAGGCCCGAGCCGGAACGGCCCGTGAGCCCCTGGCCCCGCCAGAACCGGTCGAAGGCGCGGGACTTCTCGGCGTCGGACATGCCAGGACCCTGGTCGAGGATCTCCAGCACCACCTCGTCGGGACGGGCCTCGGCCTGCACTGTGATGGTGCCGCCGTCCGGGGACACCTCCAGGGCGTTCGACAGCACGTTGTCCAGCACCTGGTCGAGGTGGCCGGGACTGGTCTGTACCTGCAGCCGGTCGTCGGGATCGTCCAGCAGCGTGATCGTGACGCCGCGCTCGTCGGCGGCCGGCTGCCAGACGGCCAGCCGGTCCCGCACGATGTCGCGCAGCGGCAGCGGCTCAGCCGCGGTCACCTGGGCCTCCGCCCGGGCCAGCACCAGGAGCCCGTTGACGAGGCGGCTCATCCGTACGACCTCGGCGGTGGCCTGTTCCACGTCTTCCGTCACGTACGGGTCGTCGACGCCGTCCGCGATGTTGTCCAGGGACAGGCGCAGCGCGGTGAGCGGCGTGCGCAGCTGGTGCGATGCGTCGGCGACGAAGATCCGCTGCGCGGCGACCAGGGTGTCGAGGCGCTCGGCGCCCTGATTGAGGGTCCGGGCCAGGGTCTGCGTCTCGTCCGGCCCGGTGACCGGCGAGCGCGCCGTCAGGTCGCCGTCGCTGAACCGGCTCGCCATCGCGTTGAGCTGGCGGAGCGGTCGGGTCAGCCAGCGGGCCGCCAGGTAACCGAGGCCCGCGGCGACCACCAGCACTCCCCCGGCGAGGACCGCCCGGAACCCCCAGATGGTCCAGAACCGGTCGGTGAGCTCCTCGGTCGGGAAGCTGACGCGGACGGCGCCCACGACCTGGCCGTCGCCGTCGCCGTCGCCGTTCCCGGCCCCGGCCTGCGCGCGGGCCGGGACGGTGATCACCAGGTGGGGTCCCCAGAACCAGGAGGATCCCCAGTCGGTGGTCGGCTTCCCGTCGCGCAGGGCCCGGTCGACGGCGGTGTCCCGTTCGGGCCGGGGCAGGCCCGGCACGGCGCCGCCGTCCGCGTCCACGGCCTGGACCGTGCTGTCCGTCTCGACGGCGTACGCCCCGGCCATCTGCACCAGCGCCGCGCGCGAGGCCGCGTCCCCGCCGCCGAGCAGCAGCGCCATGGTGGTCGCCTCACGCTGCACCGAGGCGTCGGTGTCCCCGCGCAGCTGGCCCGTGAGCGTCACGGCCACCGGGACGGTGAAGGCGGCCAGGGCGACCGCGACGAGCAGCACGTAGCTGACGATCAGCCGGCGGATCACGACGCAGCTGCCCCGTCCTCGACGATCTCCAGGCGGAACCCGACCCCGCGCACCGCGTCGATCGTGATCGCCCCGGCAAGCTTGCGCCGCAGCGCCGCCACGTGGACGTCGAGGGTCTTCGTCGGCCCGAACCAGTGGGCGTCCCAGACGGCTTCCATGATCTGCTCGCGGGACATCAGTGCGCCCGGCTCCTCGGTGAGGAAGGACAGCAGGTCGTACTCCTTGGGCGTCAGCGCCACCTGTTCGCCGTCCAGGCGGACCCGGGCCGCGCGGCGATCGATGCTCAGCCGCGAGCCGTACCGGTCCGGCCCCGGGGCGTCGGCCGCGCGCGACCCGGGCCTGCCGGGAGACCCGGGCCGCTGCGCCCGGCGCAGCACCGCCCGGATCCGGGCGATGACCTCCCGCACGCCGAAGGGCTTGGTGACGTAGTCGTCCGCGCCGAGCTCCAGGCCCACGACCCGGTCAGCCTCGTCGCTGCGGGCGCTGATCACGATGATCGGCACGTCGCCGCGCTCGCGCAGCGCCTTGCACACGTCCAGGCCCTCGGCGTCGGGCAGCCCGAGGTCGAGCAGCACGACGTCGTAGGGCGCGCTCTCGTCCTGGGCGTCACCGGCCCGGGTGTCGACGGCGTCGACCGCCGTCAGCGCCGCACGCCCGGTGGTGACCCACTCCACCGTGAAGCCGTACCGCACAAGACCGCGCCGGAGTGACTGGGCGACCGGCTCGTCGTCTTCTACCAGGAGTACGCGCACGGGTGAACCCTACGGTTCATGCAGAGTGGTGGATGACGGGTGGCTCTGTCAGGACCTCCCTCACCGACAGGACCCGGCTTAACGTGGGAACCGTGAACCAGACCACGCATGGCGTGCGATCGTGAGCCGGATCCTGGTCACCGGCTCCGCTGACGGGCTGGGCCGCGCGGCGTCCGACACGCTCCTGTCGCAGGGGCACGAGGTCGTCGTGCATGCCCGCAACCCGAGCCGGGCAGAGGCCCTGAGCCAGCTCGTCGACCGGGGCGCGCAGCTCGTGGTCGGCGACTTCACCGACCGGGACGCCGTGCGCGGCATCGCCTCCGAGCTGGCGGACGCCGCCCCGCTGGACGCCGTCATCCACAACGCCGGGGTGTGGAGCGGCCGGGCCGTCATGCCGGTCAACGTCATTGCCCCGTACCTCCTTACGGCTTTGCTGCCCGGGCCCCGTCGCCTCGTGTACCTGAGCAGCGGCTCGCACCACAGCGGGCATCCCGTGCTCGACGGGGTCGACTGGTCGGGGCGCACGCCCGGCTCGTACGGCGACAGCAAGCTGTTCGTCACCGCCCTGTCGGCAGCGGTGGCGCGCCTGCGCCCCGGAGTGCTGAGCAACGCCGTGGATCCGGGCTGGGTGCCCACGCGGATGGGCGGGCCGGGCGCCCCGGACGACCTCGAGCAGGGCCACCGCACCCAGGAGTGGCTCGCCACCAGCGACGACCCGGAGGCGCTGACCTCCGGCGGCTATTGGTACCACCGGGAGCGGCAGGAGCCGCATGCGGCCGCCCACGACACCGCCTTCCAGGACCGGCTCCTCCAGGCACTCGCGCAGGAGACCGGCACCCCGCTCTGAATCACATCTGCGGCGGCAGGGCGGCCACCACCGGGTGGTCATACGGCAGGACGCCGGTCCGGGCGGCTCCGCCCGGGGAGCCGATCTGGCCGAAGAACTCGACGTTGACCGCGTAGTAGCCCTGCCAGTGCTCAGGAACGTCGTCCTCGTAGTAGATCGCCTCGACCGGGCAGACCGGTTCGCACGCCCCGCAGTCCACGCACTCGTCGGGGTGGATGTACAGGGACCTCGCGCCCTCGTAGATGCAGTCGACGGGGCACTCGTCGATGCACGCCCGGTCCTTCACGTCCACGCAGGGCTCGGCGATCACGTAGGTCATCGGGCTGGGCCTTCCGGTTCGGCTCTCACTTCCGACCACCGTAGAACCTCAAGTTACCTTGAGGTCAAGCGGGACGAGGAGCTGGACCCGTGCTCGCCGTGCCGTCGCGCGTTTCGCCCAGTGGGTGCCGTAGTATTCGTTGTGCGGGGGGAGTACTTCCCAAACATCATCCGGTCATTACGGCGCACCAGCGACCTCGGGTGGCGACCTTGCTGCTGTCTGCAAGGTGAAGGAGACCTCGGAGCCATCTACTACGGAGACTCCTTGCTCACCACCATCACAAGCGCGTCCTCTGCCGTGACCTCTGTGGCCACCCCCACCATGTGGGCAGTCACCATTCTCGCGGTATTGGCCCTCATCGCCGTGGACTTCCTCATCACGAGACGCCCGCACGAGGTGTCCATGCGTGAGGCCCTGGGCTGGAGCGCCTTCTACATCGCCCTCCCCCTCGCCTTCGGCGGGTGGATCTGGGCCACCTTCGGCTCGCAGATAGGCGTCCAGTACCTCACCGGGTATCTCGTCGAGAAGTCGCTGTCGGTCGACAACCTGTTCGTGTTCATGCTGCTGCTCACCGCCTTCGCGGTACCGGCGGCACTGCAGCAGCGTGTGCTCCTGCTCGGCATCGTCGGCGCCCTGGTGCTCCGCGGCATCTTCATCGCACTCGGAGCGGCCGTCCTCGCCAACTTCAGCTGGGCGTTCCTCCTGTTCGGCGCGATCCTCCTCGTGACGGCGGTCAAGATCCTGCTCGACCAGCTCCGCGGCAGCGGCCACGACGTGGACGTCTCCACGATGCGCTCCGTCCGGCTGATCCGCCGCTTCATGCCGGTCACCGAGGACTACCGCGGGCCTCGGCTCTCGGTCCGGGAGAACGGGCGGCGGATGCTCACCCCGCTGGCGGTCGTGGTCGTGGCCGTCTTCGCGACCGACATCGTGTTCGCGGTGGACTCGGTCCCCGCCGTCTACGGCATCACCAGCGACCCGTACCTCGTGTTCGCGACCAACGCCTTCGCCCTGCTCGGCCTGCGCGCCCTCTACTTCGTGCTCCAGGGTGCCCTGAGCAAGCTGGTCCACCTCGGGTACGGTCTCGCGACGATCCTCGCGTTCATCGGTGTCAAGCTCGTGCTGCACTGGGCCCACGGCATCTGGACGAGCGTCCCGGAGATCCCCACGCTTCTGTCGCTCGGCGTGATCGTCGTCGTCCTCGCCGTGGTCACCATGACCAGCCTTCACGCCACCCGGCACGACGGCGGCACGCAGGCGTCGGCGCACGTCGTGGACCTCGGCCGACGCTCGCCGGACGACGCGCCGCGCCCGGCCGATCTCGACGAGGCACCGAGCACGTCGAAGCCTGAGCGCCGGTAGCGGGCGCGCGTAGTCGAACCCGCGCTGGCGGCGGTCGCCGGGTTCGCCTGCTGCCGCGACCGGGGAACGAATATGCGTGCGAGGGGGTAACGGAGAAGGAGCAATGCTCCCTCTCCGTTACCCCCTCCCACGCGTCATGGTTTCCTGCGGCGTCAGACCGGCGCGGCCGTGCGCCCGGCGGATCGCCTCCAGCGGGTACGGGGTTGCCCGGCTCTCCCGCTGGAACTCGCGATAGAAGTCCCCGACCACCGCGGCGACCGGCGCGTAGCGGACCAGAAGGGCCGCGACCGCCGCCGGAGCCCCCTCCGGCGACACCCCCTCGGCGCACGCGCGCACGAACGCCCGGCGTTCCTCGGGTCCGTACCCGTACACCGCGACGGTCAGCCAGTTCACCAGGTACGTGGCCGTGTAGTCCCGGTCGTAGCCGCGGTGTTCGTCGAAGAAGTCCGCTTCTCCCCGCGTGAGCTCGAAGCGGGAGGAGACTGCGAGACCGTAGTCGGCGAAGAAGAGCCGCCTGCCGTCAGTCAGGATGTTCTGGAAATGGACGTCGAAGTGCAGCAGCCCGCGGGCGTTCATGAACGAGATACCGGCTTCCAGCTCGTCGTCCACCAAGGCGCAGGCCCGCTCGGCTGCCTCGTCACCGGCCTTGATCTGGACGTCGAGCCAGTCGTGCAGGCTCTGCGGGATGTACTCCAGGAACAGCATGAGGCTCGCCGAGGACTGCTGCAGGGCCTCGATCCGGCGGCGTATTCCCGTGCCGCCACCCCAGTAGGCGACAGCCCGTTCCACATCGGCCAGCTCCTCGGGAAGCGGCTGGCCGGCGTCCGGCAGCACCCGCCAGTGGTACATCAGGGGGAAACCCTCGTAGTCCCCCGCGATCACCCAGTTCGTCGTCATGGTGTGCACCGCGAGCTCGCGCCAGCCTCCATTTCCCGGGCCGCCGATGGTGCCGACGCCGTAATGGCAGAAGACCGGCAGACCGAAGAGATCAGCCGTGGAGCGAACGTTCTCGGGTCGTAGCTCGAGATCGGTCAGGCGCACCTGCTTGACGAAGACCGGGGTTCCTTCGACCTCCAGCAGGACCGTCTTGCCGCCGATGCCGAACCCGATCGGTGTGCCGGCGTCCACGAGCCCACGCAGTCTGCGGTCGCTGCACAGCGACAGCGCCGTGGAAACGGCTCCGTGTGCGGCCAGGCGTGCACCGCGGGACATGTCAGGGCTCGTCAAGTCTGCCTCCGGCCGGTCAGGGGTCTGCCGGTCGGCAGACTACTTGCTGGCGTCGCCCGAGAAGTGGAACGAGGCGTCGCCGCGCAGGTCACCGTGAGCGCGGTGCGGCCAGCGCTGCGTGACCACCTTGCCGCGGGTGTAGAACGCGATGCCCTCCGGCCCGTAGACGTGGCTCTCGCCGAACAGCGAGTCCTTCCAGCCGCCGAACGAGTGCCACGCGACGGGCACCGGGATGGGGACGTTGACGCCGACCATGCCGACCTTGACGCCGCGCTGGAACGTGCGAGCGGCCTCGCCGGACGACGTGAAGATCGCGGTCCCGTTGCCGTACGGGTTCGCGTTGATGACCTCCAGGGCCTCCTCCAGGCCCGAGACGCGGACGACGTCGAGCACGGGGCCGAAGACCTCCTCGCGGTAGACCTCGTGCTCGGTCGCGACCCGGTCGATGACGGTGGGGCCGACGAAGAAGCCGTTCTCGTGGCCGGGCACGGTGTACCCGCGTCCGTCAACGACGATCTGGGCGCCGTCGCGGTCGGCCGAGCTGATGAGCCCCTCGATGCGCTCCTTGGCGGCGGCTGTGATGACCGGGCCCATGTCGGCGCCCGGCTCGTCGCCCGCCCCGACCTTGACCGCCCGGGCCTTGGCGGCCAGCTTCGCGACCAGCTCGTCGGCGACGGAGTCCTCGACGACGGCGACGGACAGCGCCATGCACCGCTCGCCGGCCGCGCCGAACGCCGCGGCGGTCAGGTGGTCGACGGCGTCGTCGAGATCGGCGTCGGCCAGCACGACGCCGTGGTTCTTCGCGCCGCCGAGCGCCTGCACCCGCTTGCCCTCGGCGGAGGCGGTGGCGTGGATGTACTTGGCGATCGGGGTGGACCCGACGAACGAGACCGCGGCGACGTCGGCGTGGTGCAGGAGCGCGTCGACGGCCTCCTTGTCGCCCTGGACCACGTTGAACACGCCGTCGGGCAGGCCTGCCCGCTGCCACAGGTCGGCCAGGAACAGCGAAGCGGACGGGTCGCGCTCGGACGGTTTGAGCACGAACGCGTTGCCGGTCGCGATCGCGACCGGGCTCATCCACAGCGGCACCATGACCGGGAAGTTGAACGGCGTGATGCCTGCGACCACGCCGAGCGGCTCGCGGAACGAGTAGACGTCGACGCCGGTGGCCGCCTGGTCGGAGTACTCGCCCTTGAGGAGGTGCGGCAGCCCGGTCGCGAACTCCACGACCTCCAGACCGCGCCCGATCTCGCCGGCGGCGTCCGAGACGACCTTGCCGTGCTCGCGGCTGACCAGCCGCGCCAGCTCGTCGGTGTGCTCCGCGAGCAGGTCGCGGAACCGGAACAGCACCGCTGCGCGCTTGCTCAGGGAGTACTGCGACCAGGTGGCGAAGGCCTCGGTGGCGGAGGCGACCGCGCGGTCGACGTCGGCGGTGGTGCCGAGGCCGAGGGTGGCGATCTGCTCGCCGGTCGCGGGGTTGAGGACCGGCTGCGTGCGCTCGCCGGAGCCCTCGACGGGCTTGCCGTCGATCCAGTGCGTGATCAGGGACATGATGCTCCTCGTCGTTCGAACGTCGTCAGAAGGTCGTTGGGAGGCGGCGGGTGCGGGTGCGGCGTCAGAGGTACGGGCGCTGCGGGGCCCGTGATCGGTCGTACTCGGCGCGGGCGCCCCGGGTGCTGTCCAGCGTGGAGACGCCGCTCACCGGCACGTCCCACCAGGCCGAACCCGGCGGGTTGGGCCCGTACAGGTCGGTCTCGACGTGGATCAGCACGGGCCCGTCGCCGGCGGCCGCGGTCCGGTAGGCGTCCTTGAAGTCCTCGACGCCCTTGGCCACGAGCACCTCCAGGCCGAAGCTCTCGGCATTGCGCACCAGGTCCAGCGGCACCGAGTCGCCGTCGAGCAGCCCGGTCTCCGGGTTGCGCATCCGGTACCGGGTGCCGAACCGCTGGGAACCGTGCGACTCCGACAGCGCGCCGATCGAGGCGAACCCGTGGTTCTGCAGCAGGACCACGATCACCTTGATCCGCTCGGAGACGATCGTCGCCAGCTCCTGCGGCAGCATCTGATACGTGCCGTCCCCCACGATCGCCACGACCTCACGGTCCGGGGCGGCGAGCTTGGCCCCCATCGCAGCGGGGATCTCGTAGCCCATGCACGAGTAGCCGTACTCCAGGTGGTACTGCGCCGGCGTCCGCGCGCGCCACAACGCCTGCAGGTCGCCGGGCATGGACCCGGCGGCGTTGATCAGGATGTCCTCGTCGTCCATCAGCTCGTTCAGGGCGCCGAAGATCTCGGTCTGCGCCGGCAGCGGGCCGTGTCCCAGGTGGTAGCAGCGGTCGGTGACCTCCTGCCAGTCGGCCACCTCTTGGGCCGCCTCGGCGCGGTACTCCTCGCTCGTGGAGTACCCGGACAGCGCCTGGGTGAGGGCGCGCAACCCCTCGCGGGCGTCCGCGACGACCATCTCCCCCGCGTGCTTCGCCGCGTCGAACGCCGCCACGTTCAGGTTGACGAATCGCACGTCCGGGTTGCGGAAGGCGGTGTGGCTCGCCGTCGTGAAGTCGGTCCAGCGGGTGCCGACGCCGATCACGACGTCGGCGGTCGCGGCCAGCGCGTTGGCGGAAGCGGCGCCGGTGGCCCCGACACCGCCGACCGCCTGCGGGTGGT
This sequence comes from Promicromonospora panici, assembly GCF_900608595.1. Lineage (GTDB taxonomy): Bacteria > Actinomycetota > Actinomycetes > Actinomycetales > Cellulomonadaceae > Promicromonospora > Promicromonospora panici. Next base: position 98,755 of record NZ_UWYY01000016.1, read on the forward strand.
CCCAGGCGATCGCGCCCTTGCCTGCCTGCGTGTCGGCCACGGGGATGCCGGTTGCCGCCGCGAAGTCGCGCAGCGCCTGGCTCGCCGCCGAGTAGACGACGCCGCCGCCCGCGACGACCAACGGCCGCTCGGCCGAACGGATCACGGCCGCCGCACGCTCCAGCGCGGCGGGCTCGGGCACGGGCCGGGCCACGTGCCAGACGCGGTCGCGGAAGAACTCGACGGGCCAGTCGAAGGCCTCGGCCTGTACGTCCTGCGGCAGGGCGATCGTGACCGCGCCGGTCTCGGCCGGGTCGGTCAGCACCCGCATCGCCGCCGGCGCGCTGGTCAGGAGCTGCTCCGGCCGCCAGATCCGGTCGAAGTACCGGGAGACCGGGCGGAACGCGTCGTTCACTGTCACGTCGGGGCCGCCCGGGTGCTCGAGCTGCTGCAGCACCGGGTCCGGCACCCGCGTGGCGAACACGTCCGACGGCAGCAGGAGCACCGGGATGTGGTCGATGGTCGCCAGCGCGGCGCCGGTGATCATGTTGGTCGAGCCCGGGCCGATCGACGCCGTGCACGCGAAGGTCTGCAGCCGGTCCCTGGTGCGCGCGTAGCCCACTGCCGCGTGCACCATGCCCTGCTCGTTCCGGGCCAGGTAGTAGGGCAGCTCGTCGGGACCGGCCTCGCCGGCCGGCACGCCGGCCGCCTCGGCCTCGGCGTGCGCCTGCAGCAGTCCCTGCCCGACGCCGGCGACGTTGCCGTGCCCGAAGATCCCGAAGGCCCCCGCGAACAGGCGCTGCGTGACGTCGTCGCGCTCGGTGTGCTGGTGGGCCAGGAACCGCACGAGGGCCTGTCCCACGGTCAGCCGGACTGTCCCGGGTTCGGATGCCGGCGTGCTCATGCGTTCTCCTCGATGCGGACGTCGTCGGAGCGGCGGGCCGATCCCGGGACGCGCCCCAGAGGCAGCCGGGTGTCGACCGGCTCGTCGTCCCAGGTGCCGCGGACCCAGTGGTGCGCGGGGTCGTCGACCGAAAGCCAGCGGCCGTCGTCGGCAGGGCCCGCCATGACATTCAGGTAGTACAGGTCGTAGCCGGGCGCGGCGACCGACGGCCCGTGATAGCCGTGCGGCACCAGCACGGTGTCGCCGTCGCGCACCTCGGCCAGCACGTCGATCGGCCGCTCGGCCGTGCCGTACACGCGGTGATAGCCGAGGCCCGGGCCGGACGGTCCGTCCGCGACCTGGAAGTAGTAGATCTCCTCCAGCTCCCGCTCCTCGTGCCCCGGCTCGTCGCTGTGCGCGTCGTGCTTGTGCGGCGGGTAGGAGGACCAGTTGCCGCCCGGGGTCAGCACCTCGCAGACCAGGAGGCGGTCCACCTCGAGGCTCGTGCCGATCGTGTAGTTGTGCACCTGCCGGCTGGCGCGCCCGGCGCCACGCAGGTCGACGCCGACGTCGGCCGCACGCAGCACCTGGAAGCCCCGCCGCCGTGCGGCGCGCGCCGTGGCGACCGCGACGCGCCCCCCTTTCTCCGCGGTGACGGTCAGCCGGGAGCCGAGCGGCACGTAGGCCGTGTCGGCCGGGCCGTCGAACACGGAGTCCCTGCCCGCCAGGTCGGCGCGCCTCCCGGTGTCGACGCCCCGGCCGGCGTCGAGGCCGACGGCGGTCACGCGCACGTCACCACGCAGCGGCACCACCAGCGCCTCGTCCCGCTCCAGCAGCACCTCGAGGCTCCCGCCGGGCGGTAGCTCGTGCACGGTCAGGCCGCTGTAACCCCACCCCGCCGACTCCGGCGTGACCGCCACGACCGGCCCTCCGAGCAACGCGTCGGGCGTACCCGCCCGCACCACCAGTTCCTTCGACACCGTCTCCTCCTCGTGCGCCGTCGCCGGGCGCTTCGTCGTCGCGCTCACAGCAGCTCCACCGCCCGGTCCACCGCACCCGCGACGTCGCCGTCCGGCGGGTAGAGCAGCGAACGGCCGATGACCAGCCCGCGTACCGACGGCAGCGACAGCGCCTTGGCCCAGCCGGCCACCGCCGCGTCCTGGTCCTCCGACACCTCGCCGCCCAGGATGAGGGCCGGCAGCGTCGAGGCGGACAGCACCCGCTCGATGTCCTCGACGACCGGCAGCTTCAGCCAGGTGAACGCCGAGGTGCGCCCCAACCCGGAGGCGATGGCGATGGACCGCATCACGGCGTCCGGGGACAGGTCGTTGCGCAGCCTGCCGTCGACCCGGTGCGAGATGAACGGCTCGACCATGGCCAGCAGGCCGCGCTCGGCGAGCTCGTCGACGGCGCGGGCGCTCGCCTCGAGCGTCGCGAGCGAGCCGGCGTCGTCCGGGTCGACGCGCAGCAGCATCTTGCCGCCGTCCAGCCCGGCCTCCTCGATCCCTCGCGCGTCGTAACCGGTGAAGCGGTCGTCGAGCTCGAACGACGAGCCCGCCAGTCCCCCGCGGTTCATCGAGCCGAAGACGAGCTTGCCGTCCAGGGCGCCGAGCGCCGCCAGCTCCTCGACGAGGTCCGCGGTGCCGAGGAAGCCCTCCACGCCGGGCCGTCCGAGCGCGACGGCCGTGCGCCGCAGCAGCTCGCCGCGGTCCGCCATCGCCATCGGGTCGTCGCCGACCGCGAGCGCCCCGCGTGCCGGGTGGTCGGCGGCGATGACGAGGAACCTGCTGTCCGGTGGAAGCCCCGGGTGCCGCGGACGTTCGCGGACCCGGTCGCGCAGCGCCCACGGGTCACGCAGGCGCAGCTCGACCACCTCGTCGGCGCTCCGGGTGGTCATGGCCCTCCGGGTTCTCTCGTGCTCGCTCGTGGTGACGACGGCGCTTGTCGCCGGGGCGGGGACGGACCGTGCGGCGGCGGGCTGCGCGGGTGCGCGGGCCGGCCAGGGCTCGGGCTCGGGCACCTCGCCGGTGCGGAGCAGGTGCTCGACCTCGGCCTCGGTGGGCATCGCCGTCGAGCATTCCCGCCGTGCGGCGACGACGGCGCCGGCGGCCGACGCGAACTCCACGGTGCGGCGCAGCGACCAACCGCTCAGGAGGCCGTGGCACAGCGAGCCGCCGAACCCGTCGCCCGCGCCGAGGCCGTTGACGACCTCGACCGGTGTGGGTGGGATCACCACCCGCTCCTCCCTGGTCTTGGCCAGCACCCCGTGGGGCCCCTGCTTGACGATGGCGATCCGCACCCCCGCGGCCAGCAGCGCGTCGGCAGCCCGGTCGGGGTCCTCCTCCCCCACTGCGACGAAGCACTCCTGGCGGTTGCCCGCCGCGATGGTCACCTGGGGCAGCACCTCCTGGATCCGGGTGCGCGCGGACTCCACGTCGTCCCAGAACGCCGGCCGGTAGTCGAGGTCGAGAACCGTGTGCCCGCGGCGTCCGCGCACCTGCAGGGCGCGGTGATGAGCGGACCGGCTCGGCTCCTCGCTCAGGCCGGTCGAGGTGATCCACAGCAGCCTGGCGGCGCGCACGGCGTCGGCGTCGACGTCCTCGGGCGTGATCCTGAGGTCGGGCGCGGTCGGGGCGCGGTAGAACCACAGCGGGAAGTCGTCCGGCGGGAAGATCTCGCAGAAGGTCACCGGGGTGTGCAGCTCGGGCACGACGACGACGTGCCCGTCGTCGACGCCGAGCCGGCGCATCTCACGGCGCACGTACCGGCCGAACGGGTCGTCGCCGACGCCGGTGAGCGTCGCCGCGGGGTGGCCGAGGCGCGCAGCAGCGACGGCGACGTTGGTCGGGCTGCCGCCGAGGTACTTGCCGAAGGTCTCGACGTCCTCCAGCCCGAGCCCGCTCTGCAGCGGGTAGAGATCCACTCCGCTGCGGCCGATCGTGAGCACGTCGGTTCCGCCACCCGGCGTCATCATGTGGCTCCTGCTCCCCGTCGTCGCGGATCGTCCTGCGCGGCACCGGCTCCGGCGCCCTCCGTGTCGAGCCTGCAGCATGCCCGAAGACTCGTCAAGTCTTTGTCCAGACATTCGGTCATTGACTTTGCAGCGCGAGCGGAGGGCCCTGCATTTGTCTGGACATTAGGTTGACATGCCCAGAATCCCAGGCTGTGATGGGAGGGTGCCAGGTCCGCGACGTCGTGGGCCCCGTGTGGCGCAACGCTGGTGTGACCGCACGCAGCGCCGTATCCGACGGAGGATCCCGTGACTCAGACCGCCGACACCGCGCCCCTGTCCCCCACCGCGTCCACGCTGACCGACACGGCACGGCGGGAGACGTCGCTGCTGCGGATGACCCGCGAGCACCCCACGACCGCTCTGTGGAACGACTCCGCCGACCCCGAGCAGCTGCGCCGCTCCATCGGCTTCGGCGCCGTCGGCGCCACCTGCAACCCGGTCATCGCGCTCGCCGCGATCACGGCGGACCTGCCGCACTGGACGCGGCGCATCACCGAGCTCGCGGCCGAGCGGCCCCGGGCCGGGGAGTCGGAGCTCGGCTGGGCGGTCGTCGAGGAGCTGTCCGTGAACGCCGCGGCCCTCCTGGAGCCCGCGTTCGAGGCACACCAGGGCCGCAACGGCAGGCTGTCGATCCAGACCGACCCCCGCCTGCACCGCGACCCGGCCGCGCTCGTCGCGCAGGCCGAACGGTTCGCGGCCCTCGCGCCGAACATCATCGTGAAGATCCCGGCCACGGCGGCGGGCATCGAAGCCATCGAGGAGGTGACCTTCCGCGGCATCAGCGTCAACGCCACGGTCTCCTTCACCGTCGCCCAGGCGACAGCGGTCGCCGAGGCCGTCGAGCGCGGGCTCGACCGCCGCACCCGGGCCGGGCTGCCGACCGAGCAGATGGGCCCGGTCGCCACGATCATGGGCGGGCGCCTGGACGACTGGCTGAAGATCGTCGCCCAGCGTGAAGGGCTCCTGTTCGAGCCCGGCGCCCTCGACTGGGCCGGCGTCGCCGCGCTCAAGCGCGCGTACGGCGTCTTCGCGGAGCGCGGCTACCGCACGCGCGTGCTGTCCGCCGCCTTCCGCACGCACCTGCACCTGTCGGAGCTCGTCGGCGGCGACCTGGTCATCTCCCCGCCGTTCGAGTGGCAGGAGCAGATCAACCGCAACGACCTGCCCCTTCCCGCCCGCATCGACGAACCCGTCGACGCCGGGATCATCGAGTCGCTCTCCCGACTCGACGACTTCCGCGCCGCCTACGAGCCGGACGGGTTGCGCCCCGAGCAGTTCGAGGCCTTCGGCGCCTCACGCCGCACGCTGCGCCAGTTCCTCGAGGCCGACGCCGCCCTCGACGCCCTCGTGCGCGACATCCTGGTCGCCGCACCCTGACGACCCGCGAGAGCGTCCTGCCGACCTGACAGGAGACCAGGTTGTCAGGATGTCCGGTCTAATGGACAACCTCGGCTAGAATCGGTCTCTGTCGTGGCCCGCCGCCGTCGCCGAGGGAGGCACACCGTGGCCCAGACCGTACGCATCAACCTGGACCGCTCCAGCCCGGTGCCGCTGTACCACCAGATCGCCACGGCTGTCGACGCGGCGATCGAGGACGGGACGCTCCAGCCGGGCGAGCTCCTCGAGAACGAGCTCGCACTGGCCTCGCGCCTGCGCGTCTCCCGCCCGACGGCGCGGCAAGCCCTCCAGGAGCTGGTCGACCGAGGCCGCCTCGTGCGCCAGCGCGGCGTGGGCACCCACGTCGCCCCCGCGCGGGTGCACCGGCCCGTCGAGCTCACCAGCCTGCACAGCGACCTGCTGCGCGAGGGCAAGAAGCCCTCGACCGAGATCCTGTCCTACGAGGTGGTCCCCGCGCCCGCCGACGTCGCCGAGGCGCTGGAGATCACCAAGGACGAGGACGTGGTCTCGTTGCGCAGGCTGCGGCTGGCCGACGGCGAACCCCTGGCCCTGATGACCAACTGGCTGCCGACCGCGATCGCGCCGTCGGAGGAAGAGCTGACCAGCCAGGGGCTGTACGACCTGCTGCGCGCCTCCGGCTCGCTGCCCAAGGTCGCGCGCCAGCAGATCGGGGCACGCACCGCGACCGCGGCCGAGGCCCGCCTCCTGGGCGAGCCGCCCCGGTCGGCGCTCCTGACCATGGAGCGCACCGCCTACGACTCCGCCGGCCGGCCGATCGAGTTCGGCCAGCACGTCTACCGCGCCTCGCGGTACGTGTTCGACACGACTCTCTTCGCGAGCTGACCACGGTCGCGAACCGACCACGACGAAGGGCGCGGCCACCCTCGTGACCGCGCCCTTCGTCGTGTGCCGTCAGGCGTACAGGCCCGGCCGGTCGATCAGGCTGACGGGAACCTGCTCACCATCGCCCAGCAGCGAGCTCACCCCGGCGTCGCAGACGACGGCGGCGGCGTAGCCGTCCCACGCGCTGGAGCCCGTGTGCTCGCCGCGGGCCACGGCGCTGATCCACTGCTGCAGCTCGGCGTTGAACGCCTCGTGGAACCGGTCGTTGTGGTCGCGGGTGACGGCGTTGCGCGAGCCCTGTGCGTCACGCCGGACCGTGCGGTTCTGGTCCGACAGCGTCACCGTCCCCTGCTCCAGCACCAGCTCACACTGGATGTCGTAGCCGTACCGGATGTTGACGAACACCTCGTCGTCGATCCACACGCCCGACTCGGTTCGCATGATGAAGACCACCGGGTCCTGCAGGTGCTCGAACCGGTTTCGGGTGCGCTTGGGCTTGTCCACCCGCACCTCGACGATCTCCTCGTCCAGCAGCCACCGCATCGTGTCGATCTCGTGGATCGCGGTGTCGGTGATCGCCATGGTCGCGGTGTACGTCTCGGGCGCCGTGGGGTTGCGGTGCCGGTTGTGCACGATCAGGGCCTCGCCGAGCTCGCCCGAGGCGAGCACCTGCTTCATCTCGTTGTACGAGCGGTCGAACCGGCGCATGAAGCCGACGGTCACCAGCTTGCGCCCGGCGGCCACCTCGGCGTCGATGATGCGCAGGCACGCGTCCGCCGTGGGGGCGAGGGGCTTCTCGCACAGCACGGGCTTGCCCGCCTCGATCGCCTGGAGGACCGACTCCTCGTGCGCCGGCCCGAAGCTGGTGACCAGCACGGCGTCGACGTCGTCGGAGGCGATCAGCTCGCCGCCGCTGCCGTGGACCTTCGCGCCGAGCGGCTCCGCGACCCGCGCCGCGTTCGCGGCGTCGATGTCGGTCACGGCGACGACGCTGCCGCCGGTGAGCTCCCGGGTGATCCGGTCGATGTGCGCCCGCCCCATGCCTCCGGGGCCGATGACCCCGATACGAACAGTCATGTCACAGCTCCTGTCAGGGTCAGCGCAGTCCGAGGCCGCAGTCGGCCAGGTACTCGCGGGTGGCGATGGCATTGGGCAGCGGGAAGGCCGGATCGGCCGGGTAGAGGTCCTGCTCGCAGATGACGTACAGGTCCTTGTTCAGGTCGGCCAGGGCGTCGATGAGCCGAGGCATGTCCGGCTCGCCGGCCGGCGGCGTCACCGAGGCGCCGCGTGCCACGGCCTCGCCGAACGGCCAGTCCTCCTCGTGCGCCTGCTTGACGAGGCCGGGGTCGAACGCCTTGATGTGCACGTAGGCGATCCGGTCGGGGTAGGTGCGCACCATCTCGATCGGGTCGCCACCGCCGTAGACGATGTGGCCCGTGTCGAGGCACAGGTTCACGTAGGACGGGTCGGTGGCGTCGAAGATCCGCGCGATGTCCTGCGGCGACTCGATGTGGCTGTCGCCGTGCGGGTGCAGCACCATCTTCAGGCCGTACTCGTCCTTGATGATCTGCCCCAGGCGGTTGGCGTTCTCCACGTAGAGCTTCCACGCCTCCGGCGTGAGCACGCGCTCGTCGGTCCACTCCCAGGTCTTGTCGTCCCGGAACAGCGGTGGCAGGTGGACGATGTACTCGGCGCCGACGGCGGCATGGGTCTCGGCGATCGCCCGGAAGGTGCGCTCGGTCTCCGCCCAGGCCTCGGCCTTGTGGAGCACTCCCCAGCCGGTGCCGGCGACGACCGTGAACCCGTGGTCGTCCATCGCCTTCTGCAGCGAGGCGGCGTCCTTCGGGAAGTAGCCGAACGGCCCGGTCTCCATGTACTCGAAGCCCGCTTCGGCCATCTCGCCGAGCGCCTTCTCCCACGGGATCTGTTTCTCGTCCTCGGGGAACCACACGCCCCACTGGTCGGGACAGACGCCGACCGTGAGCCGGCTGTAGCGAGGATCGATCGTGTTCCGGGCCCGGCTGGTCCGCGCCGACGCCGTCGTCTGACCTGTCATGCTCGACCTCTCTCTCCCGGCACACGCCTTCGAGCGCCGGCTCGCCTGCATGCGATTCTGTCGGCAGCCCTACGTCATGTCAAGCAATTGTCCTGACATACCTGCCCTGGGTGCTCACCGTGTTCCTCCCGAGAAGTCGGTGCCGGTCAGCTCCGCGGACACCGCCCACAGGCGCTTCGCCGCCTCGCGGTCGCTCGCGGCCGCCGTCCGCCCGACCAGTGCGGCTTCCCCGCGCATCCCGGAGAGCCCGTCCGGACCGGCGTAGCTGGCGCCGGGCAGGTCCCGGGTCGCGGCCAGGAGCGTCGGCTGTGCCCCGTCCTCCGTGCTCTGCGCGACGAGCTTGAAGAGCACCGGCCGAATCCGGGCTCCCAGGCCGGACCTGGGCCCGAGGTTCGACATCGCCAGGCCGGGGTGCGCGGCGTGCGAGCGTACGGGTGAGCCGGCCGCGTCGAGCCGCCGCTGCAGCTCCAGCGTGAAGAGCAGGTTCGCCAGCTTGGACTGGCCGTAGGCCCGTCGCGGGTTGTAGCTGCCCTCGAGGTACAGGTTGTCGAAGTCGATTCCCTTGACCCACCGGTGCGCGGCGGCCGAGACCGTCACGACGCGGTCGGTGATGTGCGGCAGCAGCAGGTTGGTCAGCGCGAAGTGGCCGAGGTGGTTGGTGCCGAAGTGCGTCTCGAACCCGTTTTTGGTACGCCCTTCCGGCACGTTCATCACGCCGGCGTTGTTGATCAGCAGGTCCAGGCCACCCGCCCAGGACGCGGCGAACTCGCGTACCGACGCGAGGTCGGAGAGGTCGAGCTGCCGCACCTCGGGACTGCCCGGAACGGTGGCCGCGGCTGCCTTTCCCTTGTCGAGGTCACGCACGGCGAGCACGACGTGCGCGCCGGCCCGGCCCAGGGCCTGGGCGGTTGGGAGGCCGATGCCGCTGTTGGCGCCGGTGACCACCGCGGTGCGGCCGGTCAGGTCCGGGATCCGGAGTGCGTTCACGGAAGCAGAGCTCTTTCGGTGGTGGGGATAGGGCTGGGGGCGTCAACCGGCGTCGTGCCCGGACCTTCCGGGGCGTCGGCCGGTTCGAGCGAGGCGCGCAGGGGTACCTCCTTGATGAACACCGCCAGCACGAGCCCGACGACGAGCATCGGGATGAGTGAGGCGAACACCGGGGTCAGGGCGTCGTTGTACGCCCCGACGACGAGGTCGCGGACGGCGTCCGGCATGCTGTTGACCAGCTCGGGCGTGAACGAGTTGGCATCCCCGGCCTGACCGCCCGGGAGCCGCTCGGCGAGCAGATCGGTCAGGCGGGACGTGAACAGCGCGCCGACGACCGCCCCGCCGAGCGAGGCGCCGATCTCGCGGAAGAAGTTGTTCGCGGCGGTGGCGGTACCGACCTGGCGGTCGGGGAACGAGTTCTGGACGACCAGGATCAGGATCTGCATCGCCAGACCCACTCCCGCGCCGAGCACGAAGAGGTAGGTGAGCAGCACCCAGAGTGCCGTGGTCGGCGTGAGCGTCGACAGCAGCCAGAGGCCGATACCGAGCACGATCATGCTGGCGATCGGCATCCACTTGTAGCGGCCGGTCCGGGCGGCGAGCTGCCCGGTCGTGAGCGCGGTCGTCATCAGGCCGACGATCATCGGGATCATGAGCAGCCCGGACGCCGTCGCATCGACCCCGGCAACCATCTGCAGGTAGGTGGGCAGATAGGCGATCGCGCCGAACATCGCCACGCCGATGAACAGACCCGCCGCGGTCGCCAGCACGAAGTTGCGGTTGCGGAACACCGCGAGCGGGATGATCGGCTCGGCGGCCCTGTGCTCGGCCAGGACGAACGCGGCGCTGCAGGCCACGGCCAGGGCGATGAGCGTGTTGATCGTCGGCGACCCCCACGCGTGCTCGGTGCCGCCCCACGAGGCGACCAGGATGATCGAGGTGACCGCGACCGCCATCGTGATCGTGCCCCACACGTCGAACCGGACCTTCGTGCTGTGCCTGGGCAGGCGCAGGAAGACGGCGGCCAGTGCGATGGCGGCGATGCCCAGGGGGATGTTGATCCAGAACGCCCACCGCCAGCCGATGCTCTCGGTGAACCAGCCGCCCAGCAGCGGCCCGGCGACGCTCGAGACGCCGAACACGGCGCCCATCACGCCCATGTACTTCGAGCGCTCCCGCACCGGGACGACGTCGGCGATGATCGCCTGCGACAGGATCATCAGCCCACCACCGCCGACGCCCTGGACGGCACGCGCCGCGATGAGCCAGGTCATGTCCTGCGCCAGCCCACCCACGACGGAGCCGACGAGGAACACGCTCAGGGCACCGATGAACAGGCCCTTGCGGCCGATCAGGTCACCGAGCTTGCCGTAGATCGGCATCATGATCGTCGCCGCGACGAGGTAGGCGGTGGTGACCCACAGCATGTGGTTCACGCCGTGCAGCTCGCCCACAATCGTCGGCAGCGCGGTGGAGAAGATGGTCTGGTCCAGGGAGGACAGCAGCATCGAGACGAGCAGGCCAGCGAACACGAGCAGGATGCGGCGGCTGTCGGCCCGGGCGGGCGCGGGGCCGCCGTCCCGAGGGATAGCTGGGGCAGTCGAGTTGGTCACGCCTTATGCTCTGCGCGCGTTCGCCGGCGGACGTCCCCCAGGCGCGGCATCCTGTCGTACCGCGAGCGCGGTACTCCCCGGTCAGGTGCCCGGGAGGCCGGTCAGGTGCCCGGGACGAGCAGGCCCGACTCGTAGGCGATGATGACGAGCTGCGCCCGGTCGTGGGCGTAGAGCTTGGCCATCGTGCGGTTCACGTGCGTCTTCGCGGTGTGCGGGGAGATGACGAGGTCCTCGGCGATCTCCTGGTTCGACCGCCCCCGGGCGACCAGCAGCAGCACCTCCCGCTCCCGGTCGGTGAGCTGCGCCAGCTCGGGCAGCGGACGCACGTCCGCGGGCGGCGTCGTGACGAACCGGTCGATGAGGGCGCGCGTGGCAACCGGGGACAACAGGGCGTCGCCGGCGTGCACGGCGCGGACCGCGCGGACGATCTCCTCCGGCTCCGCGCCCTTCCCGATGAACCCGCTCGCGCCCGCCCGGAGTGCGGCCACGAGGTATTCGTCCTCCTCGAACGTGGTGAGGACCAGCACCCGCGTGTCGCTCAGCTCCGGGGTGGCGCAGATCTGCGCCGTCGCGCCGATGCCGTCCAGCTCGGGCATGCGGATGTCCATGACCACGATGTCCGGGCGAAGCCGCACGGTCGCGGAGACGGCGGCGCGGCCGTTGACCGCCTCGCCGACGACCTCGATGTCGTCCTCCTCGTCGAGGATGTCCGTGACAGCCTGTCGGATCAGGGCCTGGTCGTCCACGACGAGCACCGAGATCATGCGGCGTCCTGCTTCGGCAACGGCAGTCTCGCGACCATCTCCCAGCCTCCGAGCGTCGGTCCTGCGTGCAGAGTGCCCCGCACCGAGGCCACGCGTTCGTGCAGCCCTGTCAGGCCGTGGCCTGGACCAGGATGCCCGACGGCGGTGCCTGCCGCTGTGGGTCGCGGGTTCGTGACGGTGACCGTCACGAACCCCGCATCCGCCTCGACCAGCACGTGGGCGCGATGCCCGGCGCCGTGCTTGTGGGCGTTGGTGAGCGCCTCCTGCACCACCCGGTACCCGACCACCCCGACCGTTCCGGACGCCCCCGCGAGGTCACCCTCGCGGCGCACCGTCACGTCCAGGCCGGCCTCGGCGAACCGCTCGACCAGCTCGTCGAGGCGTTCCAGCCCTGGCTGCGGCCCTCCCGTCTCGGCAGCGGGACCGTCGTCGTCCGAGCGCAGCATGTTGAGCAGGTCGCCGATCTCGGCCAGCACCGTGCGTGCGGCGCTCCGGATCGTCACGAGCGCGTCCTTGGCCTTCTGCGGCTTCGTGTCGATCGCGGAGGTAGCTGCGCCGGCATTGAGGCTGATCACCGCGATCTGGTGCGCGACGGCGTCGTGCAGATCGCGCGCGATCCGCAGCCGCTCCTCGGTCACCCGGCGGCGGGCCTCGGCCTCGCGGGTCCGTTCGGCGCGTTCGGCGCGCTCGGTGATCGCGACGATGTAAGCGCGGTGAGACCGAGCGCCGTCCCCCGCCGCGGTGGCGAACGCGACGAGCAGGCCGAACTGGAGCACCCGCGGATCGAACACGCTCCCGATCGTCACCGGCACGCTGATGGCCATGAGGGCCGCGGCCGCCAGGCCGCCCACGACCAGCCCGGGCGCGCGGGTGCTGCGGGTGGTGACCTGGAACGTCGCGACGGCGGTCGCGAGCCCTGCCCCCGGCGAGAGCGTCCCGGTCAACGCGGCCAGGCCGAACAGCGTCAGGCAGGCGATGAGCGTCGGCAGAGGCCAGCGCTTGCGCAGCGGGAGCACCACTACCGGCAGCAGGACGAGCACGGTCGCCGGCGTGCCCGTCGGCTGGAACACCGGCACCGGCGGAGGCAGCAACGCCGCGACGACGATCACCGCGCTCAGGACGGCGTCGTGCACCCATCGCCAGACCCTCGGACGAGGATCCGTACGACCCGCGGCGCTCTCCGTCCCAGGTATCACCGCCCCAGTATCTGCCGAGCGCGGACACAGGGGATCACTCTGTCGGGTCATCGCGAGTACCGCGATCGCGGTATGGCGCCCTGGTCTCGGGCGGCTCCCCGGCCGAAGGTCATCACGACGGCGCCATTGATGGCGGCGCGTAGTGGTCGGCGAGCTCGGTGGCGAGGTCGTGGAGGCGAGCCCTGGCCTCGGCGGGGTCGTGGACGGTGACGCCGCTCCCGAACGGCAGGAGCGTTCGCACGTCCTCCAGCTGCCGGAATCGGATGGTGACGGCGTGGCCGGTGGCGGACGTCCCGTGGCCGCCCCGCTCGACGAGTCGCTGACCGAGGACTCGTCGCGCTCGGTCGAGCTGTGTCGGATCGATGGTGGCGCTGACTTCGATGGCGTGGTCGTGTTCCCACTGCTCGACGAGAGCAGCAGCGACGGTGGCCAGGGTCTGGTTCTCGCGGGTACGTCGTGGGTCGTCGACTTCGTTCCACGTCGTGATCCGGTCGAGTCGGTACATCCGGGGTGCTCCGGCGCAGTCCGCGACGAGATACCAGGCGCCGGCCTTGGCCAGCAGTCCGTAGGGGTCCACGAGCAGGTCGCGAGCGTGTACCCCGCTCGAGCTGTGGTACTCGATCCGTAGCCGGCGGCCACGCCGTATCGGACCGATCAGCGAGGCCGGAGCAGCGCCATCAGCTCGCACCTGGAGCCAGGGACGGCTGTCCACCTGCACGATCTCGGTGAGTGGCAATAGCCCGTCGATCCGGCCTGCTCGGGTCACGGCGATCTTGGAGAGGGCACGCCGACTTTCGGCCGACGAGTCCAGTTCCTCGCGTTGCCTCTCGTCCAGCCCCGTGATCGACAGGTGATCCCGCTCGCTCGGCGTGAGTCGCGTCAGGTCGAGGGAAGACCCGGGCAACATGGTGACCCCGCCGTAGCGGCCCCGCTGGGCGGTCACCGGCAACCCAGCGTCGCGGAGCCAGTTCAGGTCCCGTGTGATGGTTCGCAGGGACACGCCGAGCGCCGAAGCAAGGTCGTGCGTGGTCACGGCATCCCGTGATTCGAGGATCAGGATCAGGGAGAAGAAGCGGTCCGGCGTCACGTGCCAACCTTTTCAAGTATTGCGCCATGATGCGGCGTACATTCCGGCCAGGCTGGTGGATGCGTTCAACACCACCCATCAGAAGGAAGACACCATGACCGCATCCGTAGTGTCCATCGTCTACGTGAACGACGCCCCGGCCGCAGCCCGCTTCTACGGCGACCTGCTCGACTCGAGCCCGTCCTTCGAGACTCCCGGATATATCGCTTTCGACCTGGGGCCAGGCGCTGACCTCGCCCTGTGGTCCGGCCAGTTCGAGGGCCTCTCACCCGAGGTCCCGCGGACCAGTGAGATCTGCCTTGCCATTGATGGCGGGTCCGACGAGCTCGACGCGATCTTCGCCTCATGGCAGTCCAAGGGCGTCGCGATCCTGCAAGAGCCTCGGGACCTGGGGTTCGGCCGCACATTCGTGGCCGCCGACCCCGACGGGAACCGCATCCGGGTTGCCCCACGGGACTGACGGACCGAGGAGCTACCTGTCGGGTCGGCGTCACGATCTGGACCGTGACGCCGACCCGACAGAAACACTCAGCCTGCCGGCAGCGATCTGCGCGCGCGCACTCCCGATGCGATGCCGCCCGAGCGGGATCACCAGCGGCGTGCCGCTGCGCGGGTCGCTGATCACGTCGCACGGCAGGCTGAACACCTCCTCGAGGTCGCCGCGGTCACCACCTCGCCGGGAGTGCCCTCGGTGACGATCCGGCCGTTCTTCATCGCGATGAGGTGGTCGGCGTAGCGGCAGGCGAGGCTCAGCTCGTGCAGCACCATGACCACCGTCTTGCCGCGGTCGCGGTTGAGGTCGACGAGCAGATCGAGCACCTCGATCTGGTAGTTGACATCGAGGAACGTCGTCGGTTTGTCAAAGCAAGGCTTCCTTACCGCGACGGAATAGTCCGACCTGCACCTGCTATGCGCCGGCCAGCGCTCTCCGCGCCGTCAGCGCACCCGGAACCCGCTGAGGACGGCCCGGGGCTGGCGCGCGAGCACCGGCTCGAGCGCCTCGGCGAGCTCGTGCGGCAGCGGGCGCTTCCCCGGGTCCTTGTCGAGGCCGGCACCGATGATCTCGACCACCTCGGCCGGCACCGAGCGCGGCATCTCCTCCGGATCGTCGACCAGTTGCGGGAACCGCGCCGCGACGTCGTCGGACGCCGGATCCCCCGACCGGAACGGCCGATACCCGCAGATTGCGTGGAACAGCGTGGCGCACACGCCCCAGACGTCGCTCGCGAAGCCGGGACGTCCCGTGGCCGGCGGGTCGCACTGCTCGGGCGCCATGTAGTCGTCGGTGCCGATCGCGTACTCGAGCTCCCGGGCGCTGTCGATCTGCCGCGCGACGGACAGGTCGATGAGCCGGGCGGGCGAGCCCATGATCACGTTGCTGGGCTTGACGTCCAGGTGGGTCCAGCCCACGCGCCCGAGGTAGTGCAGCGCGCCGGCGAGCTGGATGCCCAAGGGCAGGTACTGGTGCTCCGGGAGCGGCCCGTACCGGCGTACCAGCGTCGACAGCCGCGGCCCGTCGATGTGCTCGAGGACCAGGTGCGGCCGGTCGCTCTCGAGCTCGTACCGGAGCGCTCGCACGACGACCGGGTGGTTCACCGCCGCGAGCGCCGTGACCTCGCGCCGGAGCCCGCGCAGGCTCGTGCGGTCGTCGACCTGGCTCGGCCGCACGACCTTCACGACGACCGGACCGTAGGTGACGTCGTCGAAGGCCAGGTACGCCTCGTAGGACGACCCGCCGCCGAGCAGCCGCATCGCGGTCAGCTCGGCGGTGATCGGGTCGCCCTCCGAGAACGCCCAGGACTCTCCGGGCTCGGCGCCCGGCGTCTGGACAGCCATCGGAACCGTCATCGCCGCGTGTCGTTGCGCGTACGGTCGTTGGTGGAGTTGGCGCTCCAGTCGCGGACCAAGCCCTTGCGCGGGCCGTCGGCGGTCCGGTCCTTCGTCTTGTCACCGCGCGACCGGTCCCTGTCCCGGCTGACCGCGGTGTAGCGGCTGTTGGTGTTGTCGTTGCGCGAGCGGCTGGAGCCCGTTCCGCGCGTCGACTTGCTGGCGCGGCTGCGGGTCGTCGGGTCGTTGTCGTCGTCGTCCATCGTCACCACGACGCCGGCGAGCGCCTCGGGCCGCTTCGCGTAGACGTTGTCGGCGACGGCCGGTGCCGTCACGCCGACGAGCCCTGCCATCATGACCCCTGTCAGGCCTACCATCATCGACTTCCTCATGGTCTACACCCCTTCGTGTCGTGCCGGCGGGCGCCGGCTTGTTCTAGACAACACGCGGGTGGTGAGCCGCCGATGAGACGAGCGTGAGAGACCTCTCATGAGCCGCCGACGACAGGGCCGTCCCAGCTCCGGTACGGCATCGGCAGGACGTCCGGCGCGGCCTCGGGCGTCCGGTGCTCGTGGTTCACGTGCTCCGAAGCCAGGAGCGCCTTCGGTCATCGCCGTGCCGGCTCGGTCACCCCGATCGTCAGCGTCACCGTCTGGTTGCGGGTGCGGCCCGCCGCGTCCGTGTTCGGGTACGGCGGAGCGACGTCGCCGCTGGTGGCGACGTCGACCGAGCTCAGCGGCAGCGTGGCCCCGTCCGCGACGACCTCGGCGGCCGCCAGCGCACGCGCCAGCCCGACGGCGGCGTTGTCCGCGTACGGCCCGCCCTGGACGGGTGCCGTGTCACTGGTGTGGCCCACGACCGTCACGTCGAGATCGGCCGCCGCGCCGGCGCGCCCGAGGAGTTCGCCGACGTCCGCGAGCGCCGCACGGCCGTCGTCGGACATCTCGGCGCCGCCGGCCAGGAACACCGCCTCCCGAAACGTGACGGTGAGGGCGGCGCCGTCGGCCTGGACGGTCCACCGCGGGTCGTCGAGGGCGGCGCGGACCGAGCGCAGGCTCTCTGCAGGGTGCGTGCCGTCGGACCGCAGGTCGCCGATCTCGTCGCGCAGACCCGTCACCTGGCCGTGCAGGCTCGCCAGCTCGGCCAGGACCTCGGCGTCCCGAGGGGGCGCCGCGGCCACGGGCCGGGGCGCGAGCGACCAGCCGGCTGCCACACCTCCCCCGGCCAGCAGGAGTGCG
This sequence comes from Promicromonospora panici, assembly GCF_900608595.1. GTDB lineage: Bacteria > Actinomycetota > Actinomycetes > Actinomycetales > Cellulomonadaceae > Promicromonospora > Promicromonospora panici. The sequence continues at coordinate 115,639 of NZ_UWYY01000016.1, forward strand.
GCGATGGCGACGCCGGCCCGTGGTCCGAGCCTGGACCGCCGGGCGGACCAGGTCTCCCGGATCCGACGGCGTCCGGCGTGGGCGCCCGCGTGGTCGGGGTCGAGCCGCTCGACGCGCGCCCACGCCTTGTCGGCGGCGACCAGGTCACCCTGCTGGGCGTGGACGCGCGCGAGGAGGTCGAGCACGTCGACCTCGGTGCTGTCCGGGCCGGCGAACTCGTCGAGCGCCCGGCGGGCGGAGTCGTAGAAGCCGGCGCGGGCGAGGCGCGCGGCGTCCGCCGTGGCGCGGGCCGCGTTCGCCGTCGCGCGTGTGGCATCCGCTGCGGCGCGCGCGGTCGGAGCGGTGGCGCTCATCGGTTGCCCTCCGCCCGCAGGACGCCGCCGTTCGCCGAGCCGGCCACCGGCTCCGGCTGGACCGACACGTACTTCCGGAGCCGGGCGTTGACGCTCTGGAGGCGGCCGAGGTCGCCGGTCGCCGTCGCGGTGCGGCCCTCGGCGAGCAGGCGTGCGACGTCGGGCCGCGGGTCCCCGCCGAGATCGCTCTCGTAGCCGGAGAACACTATCGCCGCCCGGTCGGCCGTCGGGATCGCCCGGTGCACGATCGACCACGCCTCGTCGGTGCGCCGCTCGATGACCGCCTTGTCGCCGTCTGCGATGGCGATGTCCATCTCGGCCTTGATCTTCGCGAGCTCGGCCTGGAGCTCGCGCGCGCCGTAGGCGGCCACGATCTCCTCGGCGCTGGCGACCGCGTGCCGGCCCTCGTCGGCGAGCTTGGGCAGGTCCAGCAGGTTCTGCGCCTCGTCGAGCGCCGAGTCCGCCTCCAGGAGCCGGTCGTTGCAGGTCGCCACGGCGTCCTGGTCGACGGCGGCCTGGTGCAGCAGGCGGTCGACCTCGCCGATGAAGCCGTCGGCGTCGAACCGGTCCAGGCCGGCGTCCGCCTCGGTCGCGTTCAGCTGCGCGGCTTGCTCCCGGAGCTCGTCGTACCGGCGGCCCAGCGCCGCGCGCCGGGACCTCAGCTCCGCGACGGACGGGAGCAGGGGCCGGGTCCGGTCGACGTGGATGGGGAACTCCTCGTCGAGCAGCACCACGTACACCGACGCGGCGGTGAACTGGAAGCTCGCGTCGATGGTCACCTCCACCTCGACCTCGCTGCCGACGGGCAGGTCGCGGGTGATGTCCTCGGGCCGCAGGTCGAGACGCCCGACCACGGTGTTGCGGTCGGCGCGGGCGTGCTCGCCCTCCAGGATCGGGATGCTCACGACCCCGCCGGAGGACTTGCTGATCGCCACCGAGGTGCGCAGGCCGTGGGCCCGTCCGGTGCGGGGCAGCTCGACGTTCTTCTCGACCAGCGCCTGCACGGTGTTGTCCGCCAGCCCGACGCCGACGGTGTGGCTCGCCCGCGCGGCGGCGTCCCCCATGCCCGACCGGTGGTTGTAGGTGAAGGTCGGCTGGTCCGTCGGCACCTCGCTGCCTGCCGGGTCGCGGAGCGTCACCGTGATCGTGTGCACGGCGTTCCCCCGGGCCTCCAGCCGCATGCGGAACGTGCCGTCGCCGGACAGCTCGATCCGGCCGCTGTTCCACGCCGAGTCCATGGTCTGTTCCATGGTGGTGTTGCGCAGCTCGATGCTCCAGCCGGACCAGTCGCGGACCTCCGGCGAATCGGCCCGGCCGCCGACCAGCGGGTCGTCGTCCAGCCCGGCCGCGGGGTAGTCGAGGTTGAGCCGCACCGTGCCGGGGTCGACGTCCCGGTCGCGGCGGATCTCCTCGGGCACCCGCCGCGTCGCGGCATAGATGGCGGCGCCACGCGCGACCACCGTGATCGGGTCCTGGCTGTGGTCGAGCGGGATCCCTAGGTCGGTCTCCAGCATCTCGCGCACGAGCGTCATCTGGGAGGTGCCGCCCACGAGCAGCACCCGGTCGACGTCCTGCGGACCGAGCCCCGCCCCGGACAGCGCCAGCCGGCAGTGCCGGATCGACGCCTCGACCAGGCTGCGGGCGGCCCGGTCCAGGTCGGCGCGCGTCAGGGTGTGCGTGAGCTCGATCGTCTCGCCCTCGACCTCGAGGTCCTCCTCGATCGTCACCTCGGGCTGTACCGACAGCTCGATCTTCGCGGTCTCGGCCAGGCGCTTGAGCTTGGCGAGGGCTTTTCGCGTCCGTGGGTTGTCCCGGGTCACCGTGCTCGCCGGGTGGGCGGCGCGCACAGCGGGCAGCAGCTCGTCGTCCACCAGCGCCCAGTCGACCCGCTTGCCGCCCAGCGAGTTGTCCCCGGCGTGGTTGACCACGGTGAACTCGCCGTCCTCGATCTTGACCACGGCGGCGTCGAAAGTGCCGCCGCCGAAGTCGTACACGAGCCAGAACGCTTTCGCGGGCGGCTCGTCCAGCTCGGACAGGTACGCCCACGCCGCCGCCGTCGGCTCCTGCAGCAGCGTCGCCGACGGGATTCCCGCCAGCTCCGCGGCCTTCATGGTGGCCGCCGTCTGGTCGACGGTGAACGCCGCGGGCACGGTGATCACCGCGGTCTCCATCCGCTCCCCCGCGAGCTCGACGTTGCCGCGCATGGCCATGAGCACCTGCGCCGACAGCTCCTCGGGCGTCATGGTGCGGCCCGATGCCTCGAAGAGCATGTCCCGGTCGCGCCGGCCCATCCGGAGCTTGAACTCGGCGACGGTGTTGCCCGGGTCCGCCACCACCTGGTCGGCCGCGGTCTGACCCACCCGGACGTTCCCAGACCTGCCCACGTGCACGACCGACGGCGTGAACTCGGCGCCCCGGGCGGTGCGCAGGATCTGCGCCGTCGAGCCGCTCCCCACCGCCACCGCGCTGTTGGTGGTGCCCAGGTCGATCCCGAAGTCGATGTTGTCACGCATGGTGCTGCCCTCTTTCCTGGTCGTCGTCCTGGCTGTCGTTCGGGCCGTCGGCCGGGCTGCCGTTCGGCTGGCCGTTCTGCACCGGCACGCTCACGATCACCTCCGCCTCCTGGATGACCCGCCCCGAGCGCTTCACGGTCGGCCGCACGGTCTCCGTGATGGTCGGGCCGGTCACGGCCGGGTCCTCCTCGTGCGCCAGGACCACCAGCTCGAGCCCCAGCACGTACGGCTGCCCGTCGTGGTCGTGGGCGGTGATGCCGGCGGACCCGAGGTGGTCGGCGGCGCCGGCCAGGTGCTTGCCCGCCATCCGGACCGCCCGGTCGGGCCGCTCCTTCGCCCGGGGGCCGGACAACCGCCGGTGGGCGCGCCACACCTCGGTCGCGACCTGCGCGGCGGCGTCGTCGGACAGGTCCGTGGGGTTTCCGGCTGCCCACACCTCCTGCGTGCCCGACGGCGTATCGGTCACCCGGGCGGACGGCGTCGCCTCGTCCGTCTGCACCGCGGGCTCGGGCGACGGCGGTGCGGGCTCGTGCGACGGCGCGTCCGCGACGGGGCCGATCCGGAACTCGGGCGGGAAGCGCCGCTGGCGCCATCCGGCCATGACCTCGGAACTCATCAGGTCTCCTTCGCGGTTGCGATGACTATCGAAACGGTGAGTGCGGCGAGAGTGAGCCATTCCGTCGGCCCACCGAGCCAGGCCGTGACCAGCCAGGTCAGGCCGGCCGGCAGCAGGAGGAGCCAGAAGTGGAGGCCGTCACCGAAGCCGGACAAGAACGTCGACGCATAAAAGGCCACGATCAGCGCGCCGGCGGCGAACCAGAACCACGGCAGGCCGAGCGCGGCGGCGCCGAGGCCGATCCCGGCTGCGGGAACAGGGCCGAGCACGAGCAGGCCGCCCCAGAGGCCGAGGCCTTCGATCCAGAGCATGACGTGGAACACTCCGTCGACCAGACGAGCCACCCACGGGTGAAGACGATCTCGCGGAGACGCGGACACGGGGCGACCCGCGCTGGATGTCGCCCCGATCGATCCGGCTCCACCGCGACCGCCGGGGAGAGAGACACCTGACCTGCGCGCGGCCTCCGTCGCCTCGTTCAGACGGCGAATGGCGTACTCGATCCTGCTGTACTCCGCGAGGTTCTTGTCCACCAGCTCGGTGGTCCGGGGCGTCGAGGCATACACCCGCGCAAGTGCGAGGAGGCCCATCACGTCGCGGAAGCCCTGTGTCTCCCCGCCCAACGCGGCGGCATGCTCGTTCGCGTAGGCGACCACGCAGTTGTTGGTGGTGAGCGCGACCTGGTCGCGGTGACTCCGCGCCAGCTCGTCGTCCTCCCCGAGGAGGGCCGTCAGTGCTCGCAGACGCGGGTGTGCGGTGTCCAGGAGCGTGCGCGCCGCGCTCATCCCCGAACGTGTCGGATCGCCCGAGCGGGCGGTACGGCACGCGGCCTCCATCTCGTCCAGCAGCGGCTGGGCGGCGGCCCGGAGCGTCCGGGTGACGTCGTCGGCGTCGAAGCCCGCCTCGCGCACCGCACGCACCAGCCGCCCCGCGGTCCCAGGCGATGTGCGGGCCTCCCGCGCCGCGACTCCCGCCGCCACGCTGACGACGTGCAGCTGGAGCCGCTGCCGCAGCGTCCGGACCAGGGCGACGGTCACGCGCGGGTCGTCGATCTCGGTGACCCGCCGCCGCGCCTGCGCCCAGGTCGCCTCGGACCGCATCGCTTCCGCCCACGACCGCAGGCCCTTGCGCCAGCCCGCCCAGGCCGTCTCCGTCAGGACGGTGCCTCGCTCGGTCGTGCCCTCGAGCGCCCGGCACAACAGGCGCACCGCCTCGGCCCGGGCGTTCAGCCCGGCGTCACCCGCCCACAACAGCTCGTGCACCAGCCGCGCCACCGGGTCCTGCAGCACCTCGAACGCGGCGCGCAGCTCCACCGGATCCGTCGACGGCGGCAGCGGGGCACCTGCGGCGTCCGGCGGCAGGTAGTACGCGTTTCGGCTCTCCTCCTTCGCGCGGCGCACCTGGCGCGGCGTCGCGTCGGTCGCGAGACCTGTCACGCGGAACGCGTTCTTCCGGAAGAGGTCGTGACCCTTCAGCGCGTCCAGCACCCGGTCGATCTCGCGAGCGGCCTCCGTGGTCCCGGTCATGCCGTCTCCCGTTCCTGTGTCGGGTCCCGCCAGCGCTCCAGCTCGGCCAGGAGCGCCATCGCATTCGGGATGCGCCGGCGCGGCTCTGGCTCCAGGGCACGCAGTACTATCCCTTCGAGCTCCCCGTCGACGTCGCGGTTGAAGCGCGACGGCGCCACAGGCGGCTCGCGCAGCGCCGCGCCGTACACCGTGAACGAGATGTCGCGGTAGGGCAGGACGTCGGTCAGCAGCTGGTAGGCGAGCACGCCCACCGAGTAGACGTCGGCGGCCGTCGAGGAGCCCAGGCCGAACCGGAGCGCCTCGGGCGCCATGAACGCGAGCGTGCCCTCGCCGCTGGTCAGGCCGGTCCCGGGATCGGTGCGCCGGGCCAGCCCGAAGTCACCGATCCGCACCCGCAGCCCGCGCTGGTCCTGCCCGACCAGGATGTTCCACGGCGTCAGGTCGCGATGGACGATCGGCGGGTCCTCCCGGTGCGCCATCGTGAGGCCGGCACATACCTGGGTCAGGACCTCGACGGCGTCGGCCACCGGGACCGTGCCTGACGTGTGCGACGTCCGGTAGTCGTCGAGGTTGCCGCCCGCGACGTACTCCATGGTGAACCAGCCGCGTTCGCCGGACGGCGTCGTCACGGTGCCGGCGTCGAAGACGCGCACCACGTTCGGGTGCCCGATCCGGGACAGCAGCACGGCCTCGCCGAGCAGCCGGTGAGTCTCGGCGAGGGTGCCGACCTTCCGGAGCACCTTCATCGCCAGCCGCCCCAGGATCGCGTGCCGCACCCGGTACACCTCGGAGTAAGCGCCCTGGCCGAGCAGGCGCTCGACGACGTACGAGCCGCCGGTGACGTGCTGATCCGTGCTGAGCAGACCCATGGGTGCCCTCCTCACAGATCCATGAAGAAGTTGACGATCCCGGCGATCGCGCTGACGAAGACGCCGGCGGCGCCCGCGAACACGAGGCTGAAGAAGATGCCCGCGAAGATCAGGTCGGGCATCCCTATGCCCAGGACGCCGGTGGAGAACGCGAAGCCCGCCCAGATGAGCAGCCCGATCACGACCAGGATCCCGAGGCAGCCCAGCCACGCGACCGCTTCAGGGATCTCCCGGGCAGGCGCACGCGTATGCCCTGAGGCGTCGAGGTTCGCGCCGATCTGCTCCCGGGACGCCGGCGACCTGGCCAGGTCGTAGGCCTCCCGCAGCAGCACCCCGACGGCGTCGTAGTCACCCGTGTCGGCGTTCACGAACCGCACGACGCAGTTGTTCATCGCGAGCGCGACGTCGTCGTGGCACCCGACCACCAGGTCGTCGTCCGCTCCGAGCAGGCCCGACAGGCTCTCCAGGTGCTGGCGGGCGACGGCCAGGAGCGTCTCGGCGGCATCGATCCCGACGTTCTCCGAGCTCGCCGCACGGGCCACCTCGCAGGCCGCCTCGACGGCATCCAGGTCCGGCTGCGCGGCGGACCGGAACGCCCGCCGCACGTCGCCGGTCTCGAACCCGGCGGCGCGGGCGAGATCCCGCCACCGCCGCGCGTCGTCCGGGGCCTCGACGGCCCGCCGCGCCGCGAGGCCGGCGACCACCCCGACGACGTGTTCGGGCAGCCGCTCCCGAAGGGCGTCGACCGTCGCGGTCGTGAGGCGCGGGTCGTCGAGCTCGGCGGCCCTGCGCCGCGCCAGCTCCCACGTCGACTCGGCCGCGAGGACCGCCGCCCAGAGGTCCAGGCAGTGGTCCCATCGACGCCGGGCCGCGGCATCGCGGACCACACCGTCGGGGCTCGTCCCCTCCAGCGCCAGACACAGCTCGCTCACCGCACGGAGCTGTACGTCCGGCAGGCGGCCGTCGACGAACCTGGCCCACAGCAGCTCGTGCACCAGCCGCGCGACGGGGTCACGCAGGACCTCGAACGCGGCCCGCAGCTCGTCGGGGTCCTCCGACGGCGGCAGCGGGACGTCCGGACCAACCGACGGCGGCACGTAGTACTGGCTCCGGCTGTCCTCCCTGGCGCGGCGCACCTGGCGCTCCGTGGCGTCCGTCGGCAGGCCCGTGACCCGGAACGCGTTCCGGCGGAACAGGTCATGCCCCGTGAGCGCGCCCAGGACACGGTCGATCTCCTGGGTGTCGCGGTGGGTAGCCCCGCTCATTGCCATGCCCCTCCCGTCGCCGTCTCCCGTGGTGCTCGACGGCGACATCGTGGACCGGCCCGCCCGGGACCCCTCCCGACGAGCCTGCTCTGCGGGGGCTCGCTGAGCTTGGTTCAGCAGGCTTCGCAGAGCCATAACCGCGGACGATATGGCTTTGCGGAAGCCTGCTGAACGCGAGTCAGGAACGGTGGCGCGCCCGGGACGGTTCTGCCGGGACGCCCAGGACGTGCAGGGTGAGCGCGTCGAGCACCGTCAGGCCGTCGGCCGAGAGCACTGACTCCAGGTGACCTTGCACCGAGGCGACGCCGGGGCCGCGCAGGGCCGTGAGCACGCCGTCCCCGTCGAAGGACGGCTCCAGGGCCAGCCGGGCCACGGGATCGGCGGCGGCTGCAGCGTCGATGGTGGTGAGCTGCGCGCCGAAGGTGTTGTAGTAGCCGATCGCGGCCGTGGTGCCGAACACATCGGCGTCGAGCCGCACGCCCTGGCGCGGCGCCGGCAGCGCGCGGATCGGGAAGCCAGCGAGGCCGGCGAGCACCTGGTGGCTGAGGCAGACAGCGAGCAGCGGCCGGCCCGCGGCGACCCGCTCGTGGATCCGCCGGGCGATGGAGGCGATGCGCGGGTCCTGCTGGTCGCGCGGGTCCCCCGGTCCGGGGCCGAGCACGAGGAGATCGTCCGCGAGCACGTCGTCGACGGCGTCCCACCGGACCATCCGGGTGTTCATCCCGAGGTGGCGCAGCTGATGGGCGAGCATGGTCGTGAACTGGTCCTCGTGGTCGACGATCACAACGCTCGGGCCGGTCGGCGCCGTTGTCGGCACCGCGTGAACGGCATCCTGCGGGCGCACCCAGAACTCGGCGAGCTGTCCGTTGCGGGCGGCCAGCGCCTCGGCGACGCCGGGCTGCGCGTTCAGGTCGACGGCGACGTCGGGGCCGGCACCGCGCGGCACCAGCCCGAGCGAGGCGAGCACACCCGCCGCCTTCGCCCGGGTCTCCGCGACCTCGTGCTCGGGCACGGAGTGGCGCACGAGGGTCGCTCCGGCCGGGACGGTCACGCGGCCGCCGTCGTGCAGATAGGCCGTGCGGATGAGGATCGGAGCGTCGAGCGAGTAGCTCCCAGGGTTGGCCGCGACGGGCCCGGCAGGCTCGGAATCGGCCGGGCCGCGGGCGCCGTCCGGCTCGAACAGGGCGAGGAACCCTGAGTAGTAGCCGCGCGGACGCGTCTCGTGGCGGGTGATGACCGTGCAGGCGTTCTCCATGGGAGACCCGGTCACGGTGGGCGCGAACATCGTCAGGCGCAGCGCCTCGCGCGGGTCGAGCGTGGTGCGGCCCTCCAGCAGGTACTCGGTGTGGCTGAGGCGGGCCATCTGCTTGAGGTACGGCCCGACGATGCGCCCGCCGTCCGGGCAGAGCGCGCTCATCATCTTCATCTCCTCGTCGACCACCATGAAGAGCTCCTCGTTCTCCTTGGTGTCGCGCAGGAACTCGAGGACCCCGTCGCGCGTGGGGCCTGTCGCCGGATGGCGGTACGTGCCGCTGATCGGGTTCATCCGGGCCACACCGTCGTGCAGGGTCAGGTGCCGCTCGGGCGTGGCGCCCGCCAGGGACAGCGCCTCGGCGGCAGGAGCCGACTCCGCAGGCGCCGGGGCGTGCACCGCGAACGTCCAGTACGAGCCGACCTCGTGCGTGAGCAGAGCGCGGAACCACGACGCCAGCGTGGCGACGGGCGCAGCGTCGGTGCGCGCCTCGAAGCGGCGCATCACGACGAAGTTGGCGCCCGCGCCCCGCCCGATCTCGTCGTCGATCACGCGGCGCACGATGCCCGCGTACTCCGCGTCGGGGATGTCGAAGCCGAGCGGTTCGGCGGCGACGGGCTCGGGCGGGAGCACGGCGATCGCGTCGGCCACGGAGACCCGCTCCGACTCGCGGACGACTATGCAGCGCAGGGGGACGCCGTCGTCGTGCACGGTGAACCCACGCTCGTGAGCCTGCCGGAACGGGACGACGGCGAGCACCGGCGCGCCGTCGAGCGGGATGTCGCCCAGGAGTTCGGCGTCGACGACGTCGCCGACGAGCACCTCGACCTCGGTGCCGCCCTCGCGGCGCAGGAGCACGAACGGGAGCGAGCCGTCCGAGTCCAGGACCCGGTCGAGCAGGGGATGGCTGGTTGCGGTGGGAGTGGCAGAGCCGGCGGAGCGTGGAGTGCGGGACATGCGAGGCCTCTCGTTTCGGAGTGCCCGCCCCGGACCGACCGCCTCGTGGGGAAACACGAAACGACCGCCTCGAGGCGAGGCGGTCGTTTCGACGTGTGTGAATGCGTCGCGAGCCCGCCTATTCGGCGGGCCACCAGTCCTGACTGATCAGGTGCGACGTCATGGCCGGAACGGTAGCCGAGCGCGGTACGGGATGTCCACAGGGAGGCCTAGCGTCGCCGACACTGGCATAGGCGTTCACAAAACTGTAGGGTCCCAGTTTGTCAACTTACAACACTAACTAAGGCGCCCATGAGAGGGCGACCCCGAGACGAGCACCGAGGCGGAACCTTCACCATGACATCAACCCTCGACGAGATCGATCGCCTCACTGCGGTCAGACCCCACGAGCGGCAGCTGGCCTGGCAGGAGATGGAGTTCTACGCGTTCATCCATTTCGGGATGAACACCATGACCGACCGCGAGTGGGGACTCGGCAACGAGGATCCTGCGCACTTCGACCCGGACGCCCTCGACACCGACCAATGGATGCGGTCCATCGCGAGCGCCGGCATGACGGGCGTGATCCTCACCGCCAAGCACCACGACGGGTTCTGCCTGTGGCCGAGCGCGGTGACCACGCACTCGGTCGCCTCCGCTCCGTGGCGCGACGGCTCCGGGGACCTCGTCGCCGAGGTGGCCGAGTCGGCGCGGCGGCACGGCCTTCGATTTGGCGTCTACTTGTCACCGTGGGATCGCACCGAAGGCTCGTACGGCACCGGCCGCGCCTATGACGACTTCTTCGTCGCCCAGCTCACGGAGCTCCTCACGCGGTACGGCCCGGTCTTCTCCGTGTGGTTCGACGGCGCCAACGGCGAGGGCCCGGACGGGCGGGTGCAGGCCTATGACTGGGATCGGTACTACGCCACCATCCGCCGCCTCCAGCCCGGCGCGGTCATCAGCGTCTGCGGACCGGACGTTCGCTGGTGCGGCAACGAGGCCGGCCACACGCGGGCGGACGAGTGGAGCGTCGTGCCCGGCTCGCTCCGGGATGCCGAACGCATCGCGCAGGAGTCCCAGCACGTCGACGACGGCCAGTTCTCTCGCCTGGTCCGGAGCGGCGACGACGATCTGGGCAGTCGCAAGGCCCTCGGCGGCCACCTCGACGACCTCGTCTGGTACCCCGCGGAGGTCAACACCTCCATCCGGCCCGGGTGGTTCTACCACCGCGGCGAGGACGCTGCCGTCCGCACGGCCGAGGAGCTCTTCGAGATCTGGTGCGGCACGGCAGGAGGCAACGCGACGTTCCTCCTCAATGTGCCGCCGGACGAGCACGGGCTCGTCGCCCCCGCGGATGCGCGTGAGCTGGCGCGGCTGGGTGAGCTCATCGACCGGTTCCGCGCTCGGGTGATCCCGTCGCGAGCTGCGCCGACGTCTGTGCGCGGCCCCGACGCCGTCGGAAACGGGGATCTCGCGGAAGGTTTCTCGTCGGAGTTCGGCCCGCAACGGGACGCGACCTGGCACCCGGACCCGGAGGACGCCGCGCCCGCCGTGACCCTGACCTTCGACGGGCCGCGATCGGTCGGAGCCGTGGTCGTCAGCGAGGACATCCGTCATGGCCAGCGCGTCGAGGACGTGACGGTCAGCGCCACGGTGGACGGTCGGGAGGTCGTCGTCTGCCGGTCCTCGTCGGTGGGCTACCGACGGGTGATGCGTTTCCCCGCGATCACCGTCACGGGCCTGACCGTCACCATCGGGTCGAGCCGCGGGACCGCCGCCATCGCCACCGCCGCCGCGGTGGAAGGACCCTGATAGGTTGCGGACGATGAACGAGGCTGCGGCCGCACCCCGGCAGACCGGTATCCAGCGCTGGCCGGAGCTCCATCCGACGACGCAGGCCGCCTTCAACCGGGTCCTCTGGGACGACGGCCTCTCGCGGAGCGATATCGCGAGCAAGCTCGGCCTTTCCAGGACCCGGCTCACCACGATCACGCGCGATCTGGAGGAAGCCGGCCTCCTGGTCCAGGGACGTCGAGAACAACGGGCATCGACGGGTCGCCCGGCCGAGATGCTCCACGCGGTCACGACCGCCTACCAGTTCCTCGGTCTGCACCTCCGTGGGACGGGCGTCATCGCGGCGCTCGTCGACCTTGACGGTCGGGTGGTGTGGCAGAACAGCGCAGCGCTCCGGACCGAGTCGCCTCGCGAGCTGGTGGAGCTCGCGGCGAGCTGGCTTCAGGAGACGACGACGTCGTTCCGGGTGGCCGCGGTGGCAGTATGCGGCCCACTGGGCCGGGCAGGGCTCGATCCGGCGTCCCAGCGCATCCGCGGCATCAGCGAACAGCTCCAGGCGGAGTTCACCGCGGAGTGGTCGGTCCCGCTCTGGATCGAGGACGATGTCGTCGCTCTGACCGCGTTCGAGCAATGGCCTCAGCTCGGCGAGGGCCAGGACGACATGGTCCTGATCTCCGTGGGCGAGGAGATCGGGTTCGGCCTGGTCACCGATCGGAAGATCGTCCGCGGTGCCCACGGGACCGCGGGCCGCTTCGACCATATACCCGTACTTCCCGACGGTCCGGAGTGCCCCCTGGGGCACCACGGCTGCCTGTGGAGCGTCTGCTCGACGACGGCGGTCGTGCGCGCGGCCCCGGGCGCGCGCAGCATGAGCGAGGTCGCGGCCCGAGCGGACGCGGGCGATCCGGTGTGCGCCGACGTCATGGCACGCGCGGCGGACGGCCTCGGCACGGCAGCCGGCTATCTGGTGAATCTCCTCGACCCGGACAAGGTCGTGCTGACCGGCGAGAGCCACACCGTCCTGCGTGGTCGGTTCGAGGTGTTCCACTCCGCCCTGCGCCGCGTTCACCTCGACGGAGGGAAGGTCGAGGTCGGCATGCCGGACTTCGACTTCGTGGAGTGGGCGCGGGCCGCCGCGGCATTCGCGGTGTACCGAACCTTGAGCGGGCAGGGGTTCTGAGCGCGTTTCCGCACGTGCATCGCGACTGAGACGAGGCTGCCGAGCGATTGCGCCGCGCAGTCGTCCGGCAGGGTTAATGTCGTCAGTTGACAAACTCGCCTCGGCCCGGGAACCTGATCAGGCTGTCAAGTCGCGGCGCAGTGTTGCGCGCCCAGCCAGTCAAAGGAGACGTCTTGCGTACCTCTCGATTTTCCGCCCTTGCCCTCGCGGTAAGCCTCTCGACGATCGCCGTTACCGGCTGCTCGGCGTCCGGCGACAGCTCGGGCGAGCCCGTCACCCTTGAGTACTGGGCCTGGGCGCCCGGCTCCCAGGAGGAGGTGGACGCCTTCAACGCGGCTCACCCGGACATCCAGGTGAAGCACACCGACGCCGGCGGCGGCGAGACGTCGTCCGCCAAGCTCATCACCGCGTTGCGCGCCGGCAACGCACCCGACCTCGCGCTCGTCGAGAACACCTCGCTCCCGCGCATGATCGTCTCGGGCGTGCCCCTCGACATCACCGACCAGGTCGCCGACATCCAGGAGAACTTTTCAGCAGGTTCCTGGGAGCAGACCACCTTCGACGGCCACACGTTCGCCATCCCGCAGGACGTTGGCCCCATGGCTCTTCTCTACCGGCAGGACATCTTCGAGAAGTACGGCATCGAGCCGCCGGTCACCTGGCAGGACTACCGCGACGCTGCCGCCACCCTCAAGGAGGAGGACCCGAGCCTGACGATGGCCTCCCTCAGCACCGACGGCTGGGGCTGGTACGCCCCGGTCGCCGCCCAGGCCGGCGACGACTGGTGGTCGGTGGACGGCGAGACCTGGACCGTCAACATCGACGGGGACAAGTCCCGTGAGGTCATGGACTTCTTCCAGGGCATGTACGACGACGGGCTCATCGCCGCGGACCCCATCCTGACGCCGACCTACAACAAGCAGCTCAACGACGGCACCATGGTCTCCTGGCCCTCGGCCGTCTGGGCACCCGGCGTCATCGAGGGGGTCGCCCCGAAGACCGCCGGGAAGTGGGCTCTGGCCCCGCTGCCCCGCTGGGACGCCGACAACCCCACCGTGTCCTTCCAGGGCGGGTCGTCGGTCATCGTCACCTCGTCCAGCGAGCACCCGGAAGAGGCCGCGGAGTTCGCGAAGTGGCTGAACGCGAGCGACGAGGGCGCCGAGATGATCCTCAACGTCCAGAACGGTTACCCCGCCGCGCTGTCCGGCCAGGAGGCCGCGACCAAGCAGGACCCGCCCACCCTCATGCCGCAGCAGACCGACTACTACGACGTCGTGGCCGACATCGCGAAGAACACCAAGCCGGTCACCTGGGGCCCGAACACGGATGTCGCCGCCGCGGCGTTCACCGACGCGATGAACGCCGCCGTCCAGAACGGCACCTCGTGGGCGGACGCTCTCACAGCGACCCAGGACGCGGTCGTCGCGGACATGAAGGAACAGGGCTTCACCGTGCAGGAAGGCAGCTGAGCCCGCAGCCGGCGGGAGAACCGACCATGACCCACGCCATGACAGACCGCGCCGACTTACCGGTCGCGCCGGCACCGACCGACGACCGCAGACCACGACGCAGGCCCTCCCTACGCCCGAGGCTCGCTCCCTACCTCTTCAGCGCACCGGCAATGCTCCTGTACGTCGCCTTCACCGTCATCCCGCTCGGCTACGCGCTCGGTTCGAGCTTCTTCGCGCAGCGGCTGACCGGTGGAGGGATCCTCGGGACGCGCCGGACGGTCTTCGTCTGGTTCGAGAATTACGCCGACGTCCTGACCAACGCGACCCTCGTCGCCGGCCTCGGCCGGCTGGCGATCTACGGAATCATCGCGGTACCGCTCACGCTGGGACTGGCGCTGCTGTTCGCACTGCTGCTCGACGCGAGCGGAACTCGGCTCAAGCGGTTCGGCCGCACGGCGATCTTCGTCCCCTACGCGGTGCCGGGCGTCGTCGCCGCCCTGATGTGGGGATTCATGTACCTGCCGGCCACGAGCCCGTTCTCGTACGTGACCCGCTCGCTCGGCCTGGGCACCATCCCGTTCCTCGAACCGGACGGCCTGTACGGGTCGATCGCGAACATCACGATCTGGGGCGGGATCGGCTTCAACATGCTCGTGATCTACACCGCTCTGCGGAGCATCCCGAACGAGCTGGTCGAGGCCGCCCGGATCGACGGCGCGAGCGAGATCCAGGTCGCGCTGCGGATCAAGGTGCCGTTGGTGGGCCCCGCCCTGATCCTCACGTCGATCTTCGCCCTGCTCGGCGCCCTTCAGCTGTACGGCGAACCGGCGATGCTCATGCCGCTGACCAACAGCATCTCCACCACGTGGGCGCCGCTGATGACGATCTACCGCGACGCCTTCGTACTGGACAACCTGTCGTCCGCCGCCGCCGCGTCCATGGTGCTGGCGATCGGAACGGCCGCTTTCTCGCTCGCGGTCCTCGCGGTCGTCCGCCGAGTCAGCCGAAGGGGTATGGCATGACGACGACAACCGTCCCGCGGCGGACCGGGCAGCCGCCGCTGCAGCGCGGCAAGGTCGCCCCTACCGTCATCCTCCTCATCGGCGCGATCTACTGCCTGATCCCCGTCGCCTGGGTGTTCGTCGCGGCGTCCAAGGCACCCGGCGAGCTCTTCAACTCGTTCACATTCGCCCCGGGCAGCGGCCTCCTCGAGAATCTCGGGGACCTCTTCTCGCACAACGACGGCGCGTATGGCACGTGGGCGCTCAACTCGCTGCTGTATGCCGGGCTCGGCGGGGTCCTTTCGACCCTCGTGTCGGCCGCGGCCGGCTACGCGCTGGCGAAGTACGACTTCGCCGGGGGCCGGATCTTCTTCGGAGCTCTCCTCGCGGGCCTGCTCATCCCGGGCATCACCCTCGCCGTTCCGCAGTACCTCCTGCTCTCCGACCTGCAGCTGGCAGGAACGCGCTGGTCCGTGCTGCTCCCGAGCATCATCAGCCCGTTCGGGATCTACCTGTGCAAGGTCTTCGCGGAGGGATCCATCGCCCAGGAAGCACTCGAGGCGGCGCGGATCGACGGCGCCGGCGAGTGGCGCATCTTCCAGAGCATCGTCCTGCCGCTCATGGTGCCCGGCATGGTCACCGTCTTCCTGCTGCAGTTCGTGGGCATCTGGAACAACTTCCTCCTGCCCTACATCATGCTCGCCGACCAGACGACGTTCCCCCTGACCGTCGGCCTGAGCTCCCTGCTGAACCAGGGCTCCGGTTCCCCGGCCCTCTACTCGCTCGCGATCACCGGCGCCGCCGTCGCGATCATTCCCCTCATCGCCCTCGTGCTGTTTCTCCAGCGCTTCTGGCGGCTCGACCTCATCTCCGGAGGAGTCAAAGGATGACCCTGTCCCACACCGACCAGCCCTGGCCCACGACCGGCATCAGCTTCGGCGGCGACTACAACCCCGAGCAGTGGGACCCCTCGGTCTGGCGCGAGGACGTCGCCCTCATGCGGCAGGCCGGGGTCAACATGGTCTCGCTCGGGATCTTCTCCTGGGGCCTGCTGGAGACGGCTGAGGGTGTCTACGACTGGGCGTGGTTCGACGAGATCGTCGAACTCCTCGGGGAGAACGGCATCGCCATCGACCTCGCGACGCCCACCGCCGCCCCACCCAGTTGGCTCCTGGCCGAGCACCCGGAGTTCCCGCCCGTCGACCACGACATGACGCAGCACTGGCCCGGCGCCCGGCTGGGCTGGTGCCCGAGCAACCCGGACTTCCGGACGCACGCGCTCCGCATCGTCCGGGCCGTCGCCGAGCGCTACGGCTCGCGCGAGCACGTCGTGATGTGGCACGTGAGCAACGAGCTCGGCGGCGGGAACGGGCACTGCTACTGCGACGTGTCCGCCGCCGCGTTCCGCACGTGGCTGGAGAAGAAGTACGGGACCGTCGAGAAGCTCAACGAGGCCTGGGGAACCGCCTTCTGGGGTCACTACTACCGCAGCTTCAAGCACATCCTGCCGCCCCGCGGCAACGACTCGAAGAACCCGTCCCTCATGCTCGACTTCGACCGGTTCTCCTCCGACGAGCTGCTCGACCACTACCTCGCCGAGCGAGCACTGCTCAAGGAGATCACCCCCGATCTGCCCGTCACCACGAACTTCATGGTCGGCGCCGAGCCTGACGCGGTCGACTACGCCCGCTGGGCGCCGCACATGGACATCCTCGCAAACGACCACTACACCCGGTCGCCGGATCCGGTGCCTCAGCAGGACGTGGCCTTCTCGGGTGACCGTATGCGGTCGCTCACCACGGACCGGCGGCCCTGGCTCCTCATGGAGCACTCGACGAGCGCCGTGAACTGGCAGCCGCGCAACCGGGCCAAGAACCCGGGCGAGCTCATCCGTGACGCGATCAGCCACGTCGCACACGGGTCAGACGGCGTCATGTACTTCCAGTGGCGGGCCTCCCGAGCCGGTGCCGAGCAGTTCCACTCCGGGATGGTCCCCCACGCGGGACCGGACACGAAGATCTTCCGCGAGGTCACGGCGCTCGGCGGCCACCTCCAGCGCCTCGCACCCGTCCTCGGTTCCCGGGTGCCGGCGGCCAAGGTCGGCATCCTGTTCGACAACGAGGCGGGCTGGGCGATCCGGCGCGGGGTGAAGCCGAACAACTTCCTCCCCTATGGTGCCGCTGTCCGCGCCTGGCACGCAGCCTTCTGGCGCAGGGGCGACGGCGTCGACGTGCTGCCGCCGTGGAACGACTACGCCGGCTACGACACGCTCGTGGTACCGCAGCTCTTCCTCGTCGCGGACGACACCGCGAAGCGCGCCGAGGAGTTCGTCGCGATGGGCGGCACCCTGATCGTCACCCCGTTCTCGGGCATCGTCGACGAGAATGACCAGGTCCGTCTCGGTGGCTATCCCGGAGCGTTCCGTGACGTCCTCGGGGTGTGGACCGAGGAGTTCTACCCTCTGCAGGAGGGCGAGACCTTCCGGCTCGACAACGGCTGGAACGGCCGGGAGTGGACCGAGCACGTCCACGTGGCTGGAGCCGATGTCATCGCGCGTTACGAGGGCGGCCCGCTCGACGGCGAGCCGGCGGTGACGGTCAGGGCGCATCTGGGCGGCGGCCGGGCGGTCTACGTGTCGGCGGGGATCGACGGCGACGCGATCGAGAACCTCGTCGCCGGCCTCATCGAGCCTGATCGGGGGCCTGTCTCTGACAAGATCCCTGGCCTCGAGGTCGGGATCCGCGAAACCGACAGTGACGAGTTCGTCTTCCTCATCAACCACGGGGCGGACGACGCGGAACTGGGCATCCGAGGCGCTGAGCTGCTCACCGGGCGCACCGTCGAGGATTCGCTCGTCGTTCCCGCCGGTGACGTCCGCGTGGTGCACCGCCGCAAGGCGGCCTGACAGACACTGGGCCAAGAGCGGTCGAAGCACATGAGCAGGGCGGGGGCGGAGTCGTACCAGGTTCCCGCTCCCGCCCTGCTCATGTGCAGCCACCTGTCCTACCACACGAGTAACGCGGGCTCGTCCTGCTCGTCGAGCGCTCGTGCTGGTTGCCGGACCAGCACGGTGGCGCCGAACAAGGCGTAGCCGACCATGATGGGGTAGATCGCCCAGCGTTCGAACAGCCCGATGTTCCATTCGATGCCGGCGCGGACGTCGACCAGCGGACCGACGAGCAGCAGGAGGGCGCCAAGGCGCGCGGCGGGTCCGGTGCGCAGGATGAGTGTCATGGCGCTCATGCCGTCAGGGCCATTCCGGAGATCCGGTGGGCTTGGGTCGCGCGTACGGCACGTTCCAGTCCGCGCTCCTCGTTGTAGACGGGAATGACGAGGTCGAGGACGGGTGCAGGCGCTCGGAGCTGGGCGTCGCGCGTGGCCGGCGACGTGTCGGCATGGAGCGATCTTGATGAGTCCATACCGAAGAGCGTCGAAGACGAACCTCGGGTGAAACTATGTCCCACCTCTGTGTTTCATACAGAACCCGCGCTCTGGCAGAACGCTGCGGATCAGGGAGCGCCGTACCGCACCAGGGCGCCCCTGATCAGCGTCGCGACGGCGCTTTCCAGGTCGGAGCGCAGGTCCGGTGCGAGCTGGGCAAGCGCCGGGTCGACCTCGTAGGCCTTGAGCACGCTGGCAGATGGCCGGCAGTACGTCGACATCGCGCCCGCCAGGATCAGGGTCGCCATGCACACGGTCCTGGCACCGTCGCCGAGCTCCGGCACGTGGCGGCGGATCATCTCGACCGCGGCCCCGAGCGTTTTGATGGCGGCCCGCTTGTGGCGAACGATGACGTCGACGGACACGTTGTGCTCCAGGACCCCGGCCTGCGCGTTGGCGAGGTCCAGCAGCACCGGGTGACGCGCCAGCGACGCGGCTAGTACCGCAGCCATCTGGTCGCCGCGCTCCATGGCCGGGAGGCGGGGGTCGACGGCGGCGGCGAGCTCGTCCGCCACCTCGGTGAGCCACGCCCGCAGGGCACCCTCCAGCAGCTCGAGCAGTACCGCCTCACGGGACTCGAAGTACCGCAGCACGTTCGACTTGGCCAGCCCGACCCTGCGGCTCAGCTCGTTGAGCCCCACCTCGGCCACCGGCATCTCGTCGAGCATGGACATCGCCGTGTCGAGGATCGCCTGACGCCGGATCTCCCGCTGCTCCTCGCTGCGCGCTCGCTGGAATGTCACGTCCGCCAGTTTACAGACCGGCAGTCTGTTGACAACAGACCGCTGGTCTCTTACGGTCGACTTGCAAGAGACCAGCGGTCCGTAAAAGGGAGAACGACGATGACCGAGAAGTGGACCGAACGCGACATCCCCGACCAGACGGGCCGCGTGGCCCTCGTGACGGGCGCCAACACCGGCCTGGGATTCGAGACGGCGCGGGCCCTCGCAGCACGCGGGGCGTCGGTGGTGCTGGCGGTGCGCGACGTCGAGAAGGGCAAGAAGGCGGCCGCCCGCATCGCTGGCGACGTGAGCGTGCAGGCGCTGGACCTGACCTCGCTGGACTCCGTCCGCGAAGCGGCGGCGGAGCTGCACACCAAGCACGCCTCGATCGACCTGCTGATCAACAACGCCGGCGTCATGATCCCGCCCAAGCAGACCACGCGGGACGGGTTCGAGCTGCAGTTCGGCACCAACCACCTCGGCCACTTCGCACTGACGGGACTGCTGCTGGACCTGCTGCTGCCCGTTCCGGGCTCCCGGGTGGTGACCGTCAGCAGCATCGCCCACCGCACCGGTGGCGCCGCGATCCACTTCGACGACCTGCAGTGGGACCGGTCCTACGACCGGGGCGCGGCTTATGCGCAGTCGAAGCTCGCGAACCTGCTGTTCACCTACGAGCTGCAGCGGCGCCTCGTGCCGCTGGGCACCACGATCTCCGTCGCCGCGCACCCCGGCCTCGCCAGCACCGAGCTGGTCCGCAACATCCCCGCTGCCTTCCGCCCGATCGCATCCGCCATCGGCCCTCTGCTCACCCAGAGCGCTGCCCAGGGCGCGCTGCCGAGCATGCGGGCCGCCACCGACCCGGCCGTACTCGGCGGGCAGTACTACGGCCCCGACGGACGGGGTGAGACCCGCGGGAACCCGCGCGTCGTCGCCTCGAGCCCGCAGTCCTACGACGAGACCCTGCAGCAGCGCCTGTGGACCGTCTCCGAGGAGCTCACCGGCGTGCAGTTCCCCGTGGCTGTTGCAGCATCCTGAAGTCGTCGATCCAGGCATAACCAGGCGTCGACATACCGTCGCCGCTCGGCTGCACGGTGAGATCGGCGAACACGCTGTTCAGCAGCCAGGGTGGCTTCGTCGCGCTCCAGCCGGCCGTCATCGACGGGATCTGGTTGAAGCCGTACGTCGCCACCGCGAGCCGTCCGGTGCCTCGGAACCGCCCCATCTCCTCGCGCAGCAGGTGCTTCTTGGCTTCGAACCACGGGCTCTGCGACAGAAGGTCGTTCCACTTGCGGGAGGGGAAGGGGCGCTCGATCGCGTCGCCGATCACCTGCCACACCTCGGTGTGGGGCGCATAGCCGTAGCTCCGGGCGAAGTCCGCCGGGATCCGGTCGGTCATGTGCTGCTGCCAGTACCAGACCAGGGAGAACTCGGTCACCAGGAAGGTCTGCTCCGGGCGGAGCCGGGGCAGCGTGTAGTCCAGGAAGTCCTGGATCCGGGCCTGGTCGACGACGTGGGGATGGAGGTCGACACCTTCGATCTCCGGCGTCGCACGCACGAAGGCGAGGTATCGCTCGACGGCGGGCGTGCGGTGCTGGGGCAGGTCCAGCCGGTTCAGTGCGCCCATGTACAGGTGGGTGCCGCAGTCCGCACCGCACAGCTCCGCGCGGCGGCTGATGACGTGCCGGGCGACGGTCTCGTAGAACTCGTTGAGCCGCGCGTCCCGCTCGGCCGGCAGGCTCTCGATGAACGGCTCGTTGCCGATGGTGACGACGTCGACAGTCGGGAACACGTGCGGCAGCACGCGGTCCAGCCGCGCTAGCTCGGCAGCCATCTCCGCGCTGCCGGGTCGGGGGAACGAGCTGTTGGCCTTGGGAAACTTCAGGCTGAGCACGGTCCGGAAGCCCTCGTCGTGGGCGGCGCGGATCGCCCGGAGGGTGTCGCTCTGCGCGGGAGGGACGGAGTCGGCCTCGGGCAGCGTGTAGAACCCACGGACCCAGGTCGCGCCTGCCGAACGCAGCTCGCGTTCGTTCATCCGGTCCAGGTTCTCGTTGTAGTTGGCGCCGAGCACGCCCAGCGCGGGGAGCGGATCGACGCCGTCGGCAGCCCCGGAAACAGCGGACCTGGCGACGGCGGTGGACCCGTCGCCCACCGTCAGCGTCGCGATCGGAAGTGCCATGGCAAGCGTCGTGAGCACACCGGCGACGGTGCGGATCCGGATCGGGAAGTGCGTGAGCGGCTCGGTCATCAGGCGCGTCCTCCTTCTGCCCGCGGCTCCCTTGCCGCGTGTCGAACGAGACGCTAACCACTGAGATTTGGACGCTCAAGACGCGGCAAAAAGGTTCTGGGCGCGGCACGTCATCAGCGCGAACGAGCCGGGCCCGTGCTCTGCCGGGGTACGAACTCAGCCTTCGCCGGCTCGTGGGTCTCGGGATCCACGCGGCCGATCAGGACCCGTATCGCGGCCTCGCCCAGCGCGCCGAGCGGAACGCGAATCGTGCTGAGCTCCGGCGTGACGAGCTCGGCGCCGAAGATGTCGTCGAACCCGACGATGCTCAGGTCACCGGGCACGTCCAGTCCGGTGGCCTGCGCTTCGCGCAGCAGACCGATCGCGATGAGGTCGTTGTAGGCCACCAGCGCGCTGACGCCGGCGGCGCGCACCCGTGGCAGCGCGTCGCGTCCGCCGACGAGGGTCGGTTCGGTGGTGGGGATCTCCACGATGTGCATGCCGCGCCGCGGGGCCTCCTCCATCAGCACCTCCCAGCGCCGGGCATTGATCCACGAACGGGCCGGGCCGCTGAGGTAGCCGATCGAGCTGTGCCCGTGCGCCCTCAGGTGGTCCAGCGCGGCGGACAGACCGGTGCGCACGTCGACGACGACCGAGGCGATGCCTGTCACGGCACGGTTGACCAGGACCAGCGAGGTGTCCTGCGCGATCGCGGTCAGCGCCTCGTCGTCCAGGCGAGGCGCGGCCAGGACGAAGCCGTCCACGAGCGGACGCACCCGCTCCACCGCGTTCGACTCCGCCGCACCGGACTCCTGGGACTCGGCGAGCACCATCGTGTATCCCGCCTCGGCGGCCGCCCGCTCGGCACCGCGCACCAGGTCGAAGTACACCGGGTTGGTGAAGTCGGTGACGATCAGGCCGAGCGTCTGGGTGCGGCCGGTCGGCAGGGCACGGGCCATGGGATTCGCCCGATAGCCGAGCTCGGCGGCCGCGTCCTGGATCCGCCGCTCCGTGCGGGCCGAAATCCGCCCCGGTTTGCCCAGCGCACGCGACACGGTCGACGGGCTCACGCCCGCATGACGAGCGACGTCGTAGATCGTGACCGCACCCTGGCGACCGATTGCCACAGGCTGCTGGCCGACGTCGGTCGCCGCCTTCTCGATGTCCCGGTTCACGTGGCCCATCGAACCACAGCCCCGCTGCCACCTGGTCTCGCCACCGGTCGCGACTCGCACTCGACGTTTGGCAACCGGTTGACACAATGCCGACCGTGTGGTCGGCTTTCATCCGGATCACCGACCCCGACTGGCAACGACGCAGGAGGATTTCATGCTCAGACCGCAGATCTCTGCGACCCGCGAGCTGCTGCCCCTCGACGGGCTGTGGCGGTTCGCCGCGGGCGAGCTCGACCACGCACCGGGCAGCAGGTCGTTGCCCGGCACGCTCGAGGCTCCGGTGCCGGCCAGCTACAACGACCTGTTCGTGGAGCCCTCGCTGCGCGACCACGTGGGCTGGGTCTGGTACCAGCGCACGGTGCGGGTGCCGCGTGGCTGGGCGGGCCAGCGGGTGTTCGTCCGCGTCGACGCCGCCACCCACGCCGGACGCGTCCACGTCGGCGAGCAGCTCGTGGCCGAGCACGTCGGCGGGTACACCCCGTTCGAGGCCGACATCACCGATCTG
Source organism: Promicromonospora panici (assembly GCF_900608595.1). Lineage (GTDB taxonomy): Bacteria > Actinomycetota > Actinomycetes > Actinomycetales > Cellulomonadaceae > Promicromonospora > Promicromonospora panici. The sequence goes on from NZ_UWYY01000016.1 coordinate 138,465, forward strand.
GTCGACCCGGGGTCGGAGTTCCGCCTCACGATCGGTGTGGACAACACCCTGACCAACGAGACCATCCCGCCCGGCACCGTCGAGGTGACCGCGACCGGAGCCCGCCGCCAGCGCTACCTGCACGACTTCTTCAACTACGCCGGCCTGGCCCGGTCGGTGGCCATCTACAGCGCTCCCGCCGACAGGATCGAGGACCTCACGGTCACGACCGACGTCGACGGCACCACCGGCGTCGTGCACGTCGAGTCCGTCGTGGCCGGCACCGGCACGGTCCGCCTCCAGCTGGAGGACGCCGGTAGAGATGTCGTCGCGCGGGCCGACGGGACCGGCGTCGACCTGCGGGTCCCGGACGCGCTCCTGTGGGGCCCCGGCAGCCCGAACCTCTACACGCTGCGCGCCGTGCTGGAGCGCGACGGCCGCCTGGCCGACGAGTACGTCCTCCCGGTCGGCATCCGCACGGTACGGGTCGACGGGCTGCGACTGCTTGTCAACGACGAGCCGGTCTACCTGACCGGGTTCGGCAAGCACGAGGACACCCCGGTGCGCGGCAAGGGGCACGACAACGCCTACCTGGTGCACGACTTCGAGCTCATGGGCTGGACCGGCGCCAACAGCTTCCGCACCTCGCACTACCCGTATGCCGAGGAGGTCCTGGAGTACGCGGACCGGCACGGCTACCTCGTCATCGACGAGACCGCCGCCGTCGGTCTCAACCTCAACATCGGGGGCGGCATCTTCGGCAGCGGCGGAACCGCGACCTTCTCCCCCGGCACGATCAACGACCGCACCCAGGCGGCCCACGCGCAGGCACTGCGCGAGCTGGTCGCGCGCGACAAGAACCACCCGTCGGTGATCCTCTGGTCGGTCGCCAACGAACCGGCCTCGAACGAACCGGGTGCCCGCGAGTACTTCGAGCCGCTGATCACGCTGACGCGTGAGCTCGACCCGTCCCGGCCGGTCACGTTCGTCAACCTCGGCATGGCGACACCGGAGAGCGACCGGGTCGCCGACCTCGTCGACGTCATCTGCCTCAACCGGTACTTCGGCTGGTACGAGGACACCGCCGACCTGGCCTCCGCCGAGACGCACCTGGAGGACGAGCTGCGCCGGTGGCAGGACCAGTACGGCCGTCCGCTCGTCGTCACCGAGTACGGCGCCGACGCCGTCGCGGGTCTGCACTCGGTCCACACCCAGCCGTGGACCGAGGAGTACCAGCGCGACGTACTCGACCTCTACCACCGGGTGCACGACCGCGTCGAGGCGGTCGTGGGCGAGCAGGTGTGGAACTTCGCCGACTTCCAGACCTCCTCGGCGATCTTCCGCGTCGACGGGAACAAGAAGGGAGTCTTCACCCGCGACCGCCGGCCGAAGGCCGCCGCGCATCTTCTCCGCGCGCGCTGGACCGCGCAGCGGCACTGACCCGCCCCACCGACACCCACAGACCGCCCACCCGGTAGCGACAGGCAAAGGAGCCGTCCATGTCCACCTCAGCACCGCCGCCTCCCTCAGCAGTGTCCGGCCCTGCGGCCGGTTCGACGTCCACCGCCCCCGACCGGCTGACCGCGAAGGCGATCCTCGGCTACGGCGCGGGCGACTTCGCCAACAATCTCGCGTTCGCCACGGCCGGCGCCTTTCTGCTGATCTACTACACCGACGTCGCGGGGATCAGCGCTGCCGCGGCCGGCACCTTGCTGCTGGTCGTGCGCGTCTTCGACGCGTTCGCCGACATCCTCGCCGGCCGCATCGTGGACCGGACCTACAGCAAGCGCCTGGGCAAGTTCCGCCCGTTCCTGCTGTTCGGCAGCGTCCCGCTGCTCGGCCTGAGCGTGGCGACGTTCGCCGTCCCGCAGATCGGGCACACCGGGATGCTCGTCTACGCCTACCTCACGTACGCCGCGCTCGGCCTGGCCTACAGCCTGGTCAACATCCCCTACGGCTCACTGGCCGGCGCCATGACCCAGGTACCCAGCGAGCGAGCGAAGCTGGCCAGCGCGCGCAGCGTCGGCGGCTCGATCGTCAGTGCCGGCCTGGGCATCGTCATCGCGCCGCGGCTCGTGCCCGGGGCCGACCTGCAGACCGTGTTCACCGTCGCCACCCTGTGCTTCATGGTCGTGGGCACCGCCTGCTACCTGTTCACGTTCTTCACCTGCCGCGAACGGGTGCAGCGCGAGGTCACCAACGTCTCGCTGCGGCAGAGCTTCACGACGCTCAAGGGCAACCGCCCCCTGCTCATGCTGTGCGTCAGCTCGGTGCTGTTCATCACCGGTGGGCTGTCCCTGAACACGCTGCAGCTCTACTACGTACGCGACGTGCTGCACGCGCTGAACCTGTACCCGGTGCTGTCCACGATCCAGCTCGTCGCGACGTTCGTGCTCGCCCCGGCGATCCCGTTGCTGGTGCGCCGGTTCGGCAAGCGCACCGCGTACATGGGCGGCTCGGTCGTGACGGCGCTCGGCGGTCTGATCGTCGCGCTGTCACCCACGGGCGCTGTCGTCGCGCTGCCGTTCACCGGCCTGGTCCTGGGCATGCTCGGCTTCCTGCTGGTCAACATGCTCGTCTGGGCCCTCGAAGCGGACACGGTCGAGTACGGCGAGTGGCGGACCGGCGTGCGGACCGAGGGCATCACCTACGCGCTGTTCTCCTTCACCCGGAAGACCGGCCAGGCGATCGGCGGCGCGGTGGGGGCCTATGCGCTGGCCCTCGGCGGCTATGCGGCCGGAGCCGCTCAGCAGACCGAGGCCGCCCTCTGGGGCATCCGGGTCGGCACCGGGATCGTCCCGGCCGCCTGCGCGCTCGCCGCCGCGCTGATCATGTTCGCCTATCCCCTGACCGACGCCCGCCATGCCGAGATCGTGGCCGAGATCGCCGAGCGTCGAACGAGACGCTGAATGTCGGGGTCCGAACACTCAAGACGTGGCAGAAAGATCGCCCTTTCCCGGGGTGGTGCGGCGGACCAGGCAGGCGGACCGTGGGGAGATGGATCCCAGCACCGACACCGCTTCCGCCGATGCAGTCGCCCAACGCCTCCTCGGCGCCGTCCTCGGCCACGTCGACCTGATGTCGACGTTCCTGGGCGATCGCCTGGGCTGGTACCGCTCACTGGCCGATGACGGTCCCGCGACGCCGCCCCAGCTGGCCGAACGCACCGGCACGGACGCGCGCTACGCCCGCGAATGGCTGGAACAACAAGCCGTCACCGGCCTGCTGCACCTCGACTCGGACGGCGCCGCCGACGAACGCGTCTTCAGCATCCCACCAGCCACCGCGGAGGTGCTGACCGACCAGCACAGCCTCAACTATCTGGCTCCCATCAGCCGGCTGTTCGGCGCGGTCGGCCCCGCCCTCCCCCGGCTGCTCGAGGCTTACCGCACCGGCGACGGTGTGAGCTGGGACGAGCTCGGCGATGACGCGCGCGAGGGACAGGCGGACGCGAACCGGCCGTGGTTCGAGCACCGGCTGGCCGACGCGCTCGCCGGCGTCGAGGACGTGCACGGGCTGCTCGCGCGTCCCGGCGTCCGCGTCCTCGACGTCGGCTTCGGTGGTGGCTGGTCGAGCATCGCACTGGCCCGGGCGTACCCCGCCGCCACGGTCGACGGGATCGACATCGATGAACCATCGGTATCGATGGCCACCGAGAACGCCCGGGCCGCCGGCGTCGCCGACCGGGTCCGGTTCTCCCACGGTGACGCGGCCGATCTCCCGGCCGATCGTTATGACGCGGCCTTCGCCTTCGAGTGCGTCCACGACATGCCCCGGCCGGTCGAGGTGCTCACCGCCGTCCGGAAGTCGCTGAGGCCCGGCGCTCCGCTGATCGTGATGGACGAGGCGGTGGCCGACTCGTTCGCGGCGGACGGCGACGAGGTCGAGCGCCTGATGTACGGCTACAGCGTCTTCATCTGCCTGCCCGACGGCCGCTCCAGCCAGCCGAGCGTGGCCACCGGAACGGTGATGCGCCCATCCCGCCTGCACGAGTACGCCGAGGCCGCCGGCTTCGGCGAGTTCGAGGTCCTGCCGATCACAGACTTCTCGTTCTTCCGCTTCTACCGCCTCAGGTGAGACCGTCTACCGGCTGTCGCGCTTGCTCTGACGAGGATCCCCAGCAGGCCGGGCACTTGCTCCTGGGGCGGGACGTCCGTCCCGGACTTCTCGGAGGCGGCCGACGTCAGTGCCCGGCCGGCTGAAGCCTTGTACCGGGCTGAACCGTGGTCGCCGGGATGGAACCCAGGGCGGCCCTCCGCATCGTGGCCGACCTGTTGAACGCAGTCGCCTGACCGATCGCAAACCGATCGGTTTCCGATTGGCGACGCCGGACTAAACTCGCCGCATGACCACGGAGGCGAAGACGAGCCCGCGAGAGCGGCTGCTGGATGCGGCGGCGGCGCTCACCTACCGCGAGGGCGTCGGCGTCGGCATCCAGGCGTTGTGCCAGGCGGCGGGAGTGTCCAAGCGCTCCCTCTACCAGCTGTTCGAGAGCAAGGACGAGCTGCTGGCGGCGAGCCTGGAGCGGGGCGCACCCGCCTACAAGGCATGGCTGCTGCCCCCGGTGGACGACGACCGGTCGCCGCGCGAGCGAATCCTGCACGTCTTCGCGCAGATCGAGTCGCAGGCCGGTGCGCCCGACTTCCACGGCTGTCGATACCTTGCCATCCAGATCGAGCTCAAGAACACCGCCCATCCCGCGAGCCGGGTGGCCCGCGGCGTGAAGGAGGACCTGGCAAGGTTCTTTCGCGCCGAGGCCCAGCAGGGCGGGGCAGACGACCCCGACCTGCTGGCCCGGCAGCTCCTGCTGGTCTTCGACGGCGCCAGCGCCCGGGCGGGGATCGAAGCCGACGACCTGGCCGGACTCATCTCACCGACCGTGGACGCACTTCTCGACAGGGGAGGCGTTCGCTGACCCTCAGCGCGGCGCGACGCCCCGGGCCGGCCCGTCCGCGGGCAGGTTGCCCCGCATCTCGGAGATGAGCTGCGGGGTGAGCGTGGCTTCGGTTCGAGACACGAGGAGGGCCATCTCGTAGCCGACCAGACCGATGTCGCAGGTGGCCTCGGCGACCACGCCGAGCACGGACCCGTTGGAGACGCTCATCAGGAACAGGAACCCGTTGTCCATCTCGATGATCGTCTGACGGACATTACCGCCGTTGAGCTGGCGCGACGCCCCGCGGGTGAGGCTGGACATGCCCGAGACGATCGCCGCGAGCTGGTCGCCGCTGGTGCGGTCGAGCTGGTCGGACATCGCCATGAGCAGCCCGTCCGCCGACACGACCAGCGTGTGCCGGCTGCCCGGGACGGTGCGCACGAAGTTGTCGAGCAGCCACCCGAAATTCGTTGCTTCTGTACTGAGGGTCACTCGTTGCTCCTCTGGTGCCCGCTTGCCCGTTGGTCGGGCTGAGCCGGCAGCTGGTTGTACGTGCGGATGGATCCGTAGAACATCTGTTCCGGAACGGCGCTGCGCAGCACGCTGATCCGTCCGACCGGCAGGGCCGCGACATATCGCGGCTTCGGGTCGACATCCGTCGCCGCGGCGACGACGGCCTTCGCGACGGTGCTGGAAGCGTCGCCGTCCGGCACCAGCGCCGCGGTGACCTGCTCAGCGATGCGTCGCTGCTTGTCGTAGCCCTGCAAGGGTGCGGCCGGCCGCGCCCGGGCCGCTCCGGAGTCGGCACCGGTCCCTCCGGGCTCGACGAGAAGGACCCTGACACCGTGCTCCCGTGCGTCATGGTCCACGGCCTCGGAGTACCCCTCGACCGCGTGCTTGGACGCGACATGAGCAGCCAGGTACGGCCCGGTGATGAGCCCCGAGATCGACGGGAGGTTGATGATGCGCCCGTTGCCGCGAGCTCGCATGTGCGGCAGGACGGCCTGCGTCATGCGGATGAGGCCCAGGAGGCTGCTGTCGAAGTCGCCCTGCGCCCGCGTGCCGGGGTCCCGATGAGCCACGCGTGCCGGGCCGATGCCGGCGCTGTTCACCAGGACGTCGATCCGCCCCCATCGGTCCACGACCTGCTGGACGGCCGACGTGACGGCCGCATCGCCGGCCACGTCGAGATCGAGGAGGTCGACGCCGTCGGGCGGGCCGGCATGTGCGGCGTCGCAGCAGGTGCCCACCACGTGGAAACCGGCATCCACCAAGGCGAGCGAGCAGGCGCGCCCGATGCCCGACGACGCGCCCGTCACCACGGCAACCGGCCGACGTGTGGCCATCCGAGCTCCTCGCCCCTGGAATCCGATCAACTCCGGCACACGGTAAACTGATCGGTTTCCGATGGCAAATCCGCCGCGTGGGCCCGGCTCCCCGGATCGTGGCGTGGCGGATCAGGAACGTTCGTCCGACGAGCTTCTTGCGTCGGAGCCAGCCGGTGACCTCGCGAACCAGCAGAGAATGAGGCTGGGGATGTGCGGCCCGCCTGAGGCGGGCCGCACATCCCCAGCTGCACGTCAGCCTGCGGTCAGTCCTGGGTGTCGCGCAGGGTGTTCGCAACGACGGGTGCGTAGAACTCCTCGATGGCAGGGAAGTTCGGGTGGGTGCCCGTGGGGCGCAGGACTCCGTCCACTTCCCATGACCCGGTGGTGTCCGCCGTGCCCGGCAGCCCGCTCGCCTGCAGGGAGTCGAAGGAGTACTTGACCCGCTTCGTCACGTCAGTGGTGTCCAGCTTGGTGGAATAGACGTCGGCGACGGTGACTCCCCACTTCGCGCAGGCCGCCAGCTCGATCTCGCGAAGCGCCTCCTGTGTCTCGCTGTCACGAGCGCCCAGCCGGTGGACGGCCGTGTAGACGATGTCGGCTTCGGGGTACTTCTCCTTCATCCGCGCGATCAAGTTCTCGAAGGCACCCGCGAAGGTGCTGACATCGAGCTCGCTGTCGAAGCCGTCGCTGATGGCCCCGAGCTTGTCGAGAGTCGCGGGGTAGGCGTCGTTGGTGCCGCCGTCGAAGACGATGTAGTGGGGTTGCCCCGCCGGAGCGCTCGCCAGCTGGTTGACGATCGTGTTCGAGGAGGGGAGGACGGTTGCGCCGTTGACCGCCTTCTTCACCAGTGTCAGGCCTTCCTGCCTCGCCACGAAGTCGATGAAGCTGCCTGTGGGGTACCGGTGCCCGGCGACGATGCTGTCCCCGAACGCGTAGACGGTCTTGCCCGCCAGCATCGGGGACGGTGCGTCACCAGCGACCGTCAGCAGCACGTTGTCGACGGACTGTGCGTTGCTGTTCTCCTTGTACGCGCTCGTGGCCACCATTCGGTCCAGGCCCGTCGCCGTCATGGGCTTGTTCGCGTTCTCCACCAGCACGTTCGTGCCGTCGAGAATCTGGTAGCTGATGGTCTTGTTCGCGAAGTCGGCTTGAAACCGCACCGTGTAGGTTTTACCCACCGTGATCGGCCGAGCGGTCCAGGTCGGCTCCACCCCGAACTTGGCATGGCTCGAGTCGGCGTCGGTCCCGGACGTGGAGTACCGCAGCTGGTTGTCGCCGGTCGTCTTGGTCGACCCCATGACCGCGAACACGAGCCGCCCGTACGGGTCGCGGAACTCTATGCCGCCCTTCGAGTTTCTGTCTCCCCGGTACGTCCAGTCGAAGGTCAGGTCGACGGCCGACTGCCCGGAGACCTCCGGCCCGAACAGCTTGACGGCGGTGGTCTCGTTGCCCAGGTTGTTGTTGAGCTTGAGCTCGCCGTCGGAGACCCTCGCGTCCCGGCTGAAGCCGAAGGCGGGTGCCGCCGCGGCGGTCCCGAAGTCTTCGTCGATCAGCTTGGTCGCCGGCGGTACCGGACCTCTGGTAACGACCCGCACTACGCCGAAGGCCGGCACGGTCACGACCGCGTCCGTCCCGCTCGTGGTGACGGTCGCGTCCGACTCTCTGGTCCACTCGTTGTCGGTGACGTCGTTGGAGGGATCGTCATAGCTGCCGACCTGGGCAGAGGCGATCTCGCCGGCCATGTCGGAGAGCGTGAAGGTGGTTGCCTGAGCGCCCGCGTTCGCGAAGGCGAACTGGGTCGCGCTGCGCTCGATCGCGATGCCGGCGGTCTCGGCGCTCCATGTGCCGATCGTCAGGGGGTGGGATCGGAACGTCACGTCCATCGAGCGCAGCTGCGCCGTCACGTCGCGGCCGCTTCCGGCTCCCTGGCGCTCGTTCATATAGACCAGCTTCTTACCTGACAGGCCATTCGGGCGCTTGGTCGCGACATCGTGGCCGATCTTCTTGAGCATCGTGTTGACGCCGGTCAGATAGTCGATCTTGAGCCGGTTCGCCGCGGAGGTGTCTCTCGATCCCGACGCGTCGAAGAAGGGCCCGTCGTAGGTGCAGTCGCCCACACCGTACTTGGTGGCCGGCGAGTTGAAGACGCCGTGCTCGTCGGCCCCGCACAGCTCGTAGATGTTGTAGTAGCCACCGCCGGACAGGGTGGAGAGCAGCCCGTAGGGGACGGCGTACTGCCCGTCCTCAGCCCCGATCTCCATGATCATGGGAAGGTTGTGGCCGTAGGAGTAGTCGACTCCGTTCCACACCTTTGAGTGCCCGAAGGCGTACTGGTTGGCCCGGCTGGCACTGTAGGGGTCGACTCCGATGAAGTCGAGGTACGACGTGCCGCCTGTCTCCTGGACCTTCTGGTTGTACTCCACGGCGCTGTAGCCACGCAGAGCATCGTTGGCCCGGGTCCAGACAGAGTAGTCGGACTCCTTCACGACCTTGCTCAGCTCGTTGTAGTAGTTCCACAGCACGTGGCGGTTGAACTCCTTGAACGTGTCGGCGCCGTTGTTCGCCGTCGACTCCGTCGTGAACCCCTTGAAGTCCTTCCACGCCTCCAGAGCCATGTCGCTCTGGCTCACGTCGATCGACGTGCCGTTGATGGAACCGCTGCCCTCCATGCTGAGGGTCATGGACTCGTTCGAGACCTGGACACCGACCGTGGTGTGCTTGCCGTTGTTCTCGTTGGCCTCCCACTCGGCGACATGGTCCATCACCTTCGCGAGTGCCGCGGCCTCGAGCTCCATCAGCTTCGGGTCGGTCTTGTCCAGCAGGTAGTCGTAGACGCCGTACATCTGGGACGTCTGGGCGGTCCGCTTCTTGAACAGCGGTGCGCCCGCGGGATGGTTGGGGTCGCAGGCGTTGAGCCTGGCCTTCTTCAGCTCCGTCATCTCGGCCCGGAACACAGGCTCGCTCGCGCACGACGGCGTGCTCATGGTCTTGGCCACGGACTGGAAGACGTAGTAAGGAATGCGGTTGTCCATGGAGTTCGACGTCGTGTCGCCGCCGAACCACATGATCTCGAACTTGAGGTTGTTGTTCGACGCGTTGCGCATGGCCTCGTCGAGGTAGCTCCAGTCGAAGTTGCGCTCGTCCGCGCTGGACAGCACGAGCTGCGGCGGATAGGTGCCCGCGAGGCCGTCGATCGAGATCGGCACCTCGGACTCGGCGTCGAGCGGCGTGGCGGACTGGAGCAGCACGCTGACGGTCCGGTCGCCGTCGCCCTCGTACTGCGCCTTCACGAAGTCCGTGACGTCGAGGTCGTAATAGTTCGCCTTCTTGATGCGGTCCCACGACGGCGTGACGTCGAGCGGGGTCTGTTCCACACCGTCGATCGCCAGGTTCTGGCCGTCGTAGTCCGTGACACCGAGCGAGTCCCACGTGACATCTGAGTCGTCCCAGTCGTCGGCGAGGCCGTAGACCTTGAGGTCATGGCTTCGGAACAGGTCCGCGCCATCGCCCTGAGGGTTGCCTTCGTTGTCGACGTAGATCCGCACCTTGGAGGCGGTCAGCTCGTAGTCGTAGTCGCTCGGGATCGTGAACTTCAGCAGCGCGAGCGACTGGTTGGCCTCGTCCGCGGAGTCGAAGGCAGTCCGGATGTTCCCGCCGGAGAACGTCTCGCCCGGGCTGCCCTTGACGACGTACGCGGCGTCCGAGGCGGGCACCGACTCGTCAGGCTGGACGAACAACCAGGGAACCTGGACGTTGATCGTGGTGAAGCCCAGGTCGCTGGCGGACTTGTAGAGGGACCGGGTCTTCTCGCTGTTGTAGGCGTACTCGGGGCCGAAGACAGCACCATTCTTGTCCACGCGAAGCTGGACACCGTTGAAGAAGAACGGCTTGCCATCGACCTCGAGTGCCTCGTCCCGCTCGTAGGTCCCGGTCGCGAGGCGTGAGACTGGTGCGTGCACTGGTTCCTCCCCCGTGGCAGCGCTCGTGGGGATCGGTGTCCCGCTCACGATCCCGCTGACTCCTATCGCGGTCCCGGCCAGCCCTGCTAGCCAGCGTCGGCGTTGGCTCATCATCGGTGCTCCTTTGCACTTCTCCTGCTGCTTCCTCGCCAGCGGCCGCCGCTGGGCGCAGCGTCGCACAGTCTGCCAACGGTTCCAGAGTCGGGTCAAGACCCGGTCGCCCTTGGCCACAAGCCATAGGAGCAGGCATATCTGGCAGTTCTCTAGCGTTTGCCGCATCGTTGGAACGACCAATGCGATAACGGTTCCACACGTTGCCGACGGCCATGGCTGCCGCCGCCGGGGACGGATCGCCGTGACTTTCAGCGCTGCGCCGTACTACCGAGCTGTGCTGGAGCGCACGACAAGAGTGGCGCGGAGATGGACGTCATCCGTGGCAGCCGGGTCGAGGGCGAGGGTGAGCGCCGCACGCCCCGCTTCGACGAACGGCAGCGACACGGTCGTCAGGGACGGCGTGACGTCCTGAGCGATGGGGATGTCGTCGACGCCGGAGACCGCCACGTCCTCGGGAACGCGCAGGCCGGCCGAGCTCAGCGCATGCAGCGCGCCGATGGCCAGGACGTCGTTGCCGGCGAGGACGAGGTCCGGCCGCTCGTCACGCGCCAGGAGCCGGGCGGTGGCGCTCCGCCCGCCTTCCCGGGAGACCTCCGCGATCTCCACGGCGATCGCGGCGGCGTCGTACCCGTGCGCGACCAGACCTTCGACGAACCCCTGGGTGCGGCTCTCGAGCGCGGGGTGATGCGTGGTGGTCAGCACGGCCGGGCGTGCCCGGCCGAGCGTCGCCATGTGATCGGCCACCACCCGGCCGATCGTCACGTCGTCGAACCGGACGGAAGGGTAGTCGTAGTCGTGCTCGCCGACGAAGACGACGTTGGCCCCTTCCGCGCGGATGAGCTCGAGCTCGGCGAGGACCCGCTCGCTGTCCGTGCCGGCGAAGCTCGCGCTCGTGACGACGAGCGCGAGCGGGCGCAGACCACGCAGGATCCGCAGCGCCTCGAGGTGGGCGTCCGCGCCGGAGCCGACAGCGGTGACGCTGACCGCGACCCCGCTCGCCCGGCCGGCTTCCTCCATGCCGGCGGCCAACGCGGCGACCGACGCCGTGCGGGGGTCCGTGACGATCAGCACGACACCGGATCGTCGCCCGCGCAGCGCCCGGGCGGCCTGGTTGCGCACGTAGCCCAGGGCGTCGGCGACGGCGAGCACACGCACGGCGAGCTCGTCGCTCACGGACGCCGCGCCGCCGTTCAGGACCCGGGAAGCGGTCGACGGCGAGACGCCCGCGACCTCGGCGACGTCGCGCAGCGTCGCGGACCCGCTCCGCTGACGGGCAACTGCCACGCTCGGCCTCCGTTTCCTCGGCCGCCCATCGGCCGCACAGCGCCAAGTATCCCATCCGGCACCACACCAACCCGTTCGAATGGGACAATGGCCCGGTGCCGACAGATGCCACGAGCGACACCGGTGTGCGCCCCTCTGCCGTCCGGCTTCCGGTCACCCTGCGGGACGTCGCCCGCGAGGCCGGCGTCGGGCTCGCCACGGCCTCGCGCGCCCTGGACCCGGACTCGCGTTACGTGGCGGCGGACGTACGGCAGAGGGTCAAGGACGCGGCCCAGCAGCTCGGGTATCGCCCGAACGCCTCGGCCAGGGCCACGACGACGGGCTCGACGCCGACGATCGCGATGCTCGTCTCGGACATCCGCGACCCGTACAACGCGGAGCTCGTCCACGGGGCGATCCAGCAGGCCCGGCCCTCGGGGCTGATGGTGACGATCACGGGAACCGAGCACGTCATCGACGACGAGGTGCGTGTCGTTCAGATGCTCCGGAGCCAGCGGCCGCGGGCCCTGGTGCTGACGGGGATGCGCAGTGGCTCGGCCTCGTCACGGGTCGCCCTGCTCCGCGAGCTGGAGCGATACGAGCAGGACGGCGGCCGGATCGTCGTCGCCGGCGACGACGAGCTGCCTTTCGACACCGCCGCCGTGCCGCGACGCGAGGGGGCGCGCAAGCTCGTCGCCACGCTCGCCGGGCTCGGCTACCGGTCGATCGCCCTGATCACGCCCGACGTGGACTCCACCGGCGTGCGCGAGTGGGAGGCCGGTGTCCTCGAGGGCGCGCGCGAGCACGAGGTGCGCCTCGACCAGGCGAGCATGGTGCGCGTCCCCATGTCCCGCGAGGGCGGCCGCTCCGCCGCGGCCGGTTACCTCCGGAGCGGCCGTCCGCAGGTCGATGCCCTCCTGGCGGCGACGGACGCGATGGCGCTCGGTGCGATGAGCGCGGTCCGCGAGGCGGGCCTGGTGCTCGGGCAGGAGATCGGCGTCGCGGGATTCGACGACGTGGTCGACGCCGACGACGTGACGCCGGGCCTGACCAGCGTCAACCTCTCGCTCGAACCGATCGGCCGCACAGCGGTCGACCTCGCGCTCCAGCCACCGGACGCCCGGCGCCGCCTGATCGTCTTCGAGGCCCGGGTCGTCGTCCGGGGCAGCACCCCGCCCCGCCCACACCGTTGAGTGCTGGACATTCGCCCTCTTCTGGCTCGGGAGAGGGCGAATGTCCAGCACTCAGCGGCGTGGGAGGAGCCATCGGCTACTGGTTGGCCGACTGGATCGACCCGTCGAGCTCGGCGATGAACGCCTCGGCCGCTTCCTGCGGCGTCTGCGACTCGAACAGCACGTCCTGCAGGTAGCGAGCGATGAGCGTGTCGAGCTCGCTCGCGCCGTTCGGCGTGATCTCGGGTGCCTCGCCGATGTACGCCTCCTCCGCCGCGACGAAGTCAGCGGCACTCTTCTCGCCGGGCGCGAGACCGTCCAGGATCGAGTCGCGGACGGCGCCGTTCGACGGGATGCCGCGGTCCGTGCCGAGGATCCCTCCGACCTCGGGGTCGTTCACCATGAAGTCGACGAACAGCGCCGCCTCGGCCGGGTGCTCGCTCGTCGAGGAGACCGACCAGTACATGCCCGGCTTGAGGTAGGAGTACTTCGCCTCGTTCGCGTCCTCGCTCGGGATCTTCACGGGCTCGAGCGTGGCGCCGCCGGTCGCGGCCTCGTACGCCGGGATCTGAGTGATCTGGCTGAACGCCAGGGCCTGCTTACCGGTCGAGAAGTCGGTCTGGTCGAGCCCGACCCCGGCCATCTCCGCCTGGTGCGACGCCGGCGCGGCCGCACCCGACGCCGTCCAGTCGAGAGCCTGCTGGAAGTACGCCGCGAGCGTCTCGGGAGAGATCGACACACTGCCGTCGCTGAACAGTGCCTCGCCGTGCTGGCGCGCCCAGAGCTGGAGCGAGTACCCGTTGTTCAACGCGGAGATGCCGACGACCTCGCCCCCGCTCTTCTCGCTGACCTCGGTCGCGAAGTCGCTGAGGTCCTCCCAGGTCCACGTGCTGGTGTCGGGGAGCTCCAGCCCGAGCTCGTCCAGCAGGTCCTGGTTGGCCAGGATGCCGAACGCGGTGGTGCTGATCGGCATCCCGTAGAGCGTGCCCTCCGAGCGCCCGAGGTCCAGGACCTTCGGGTCCAGGCCGGAGGTGTCGAGCTGCGCCGTCCGCTCGAGGTCGTACAGGGCGCCGCGGTCCGCGTAGGAGGCGAGGTAGAGCTCGTCCATCTGCATGATGTCCGGGGCGTTTCCGCCCGCCGTCTGCGTCGCGAGCTTGTCCCAGTACCCGCCCCAGTCGGCGAACTCACCGACCACATCGATGTTCGGGTACTTCTCCTCGAAGGCGTCGATCGCCTTCTGGGTCAGGGGGTGGCGGGAGTCGCCGCCCCACCAGGTGGCACGGAGCGTCACCTCTTCCTCGCTGAGCTCGGGGGCCGCGCCATCGCTTCCGGCCCCTGGGGCGCTCCCCGTGCCGCAGGCGGTCAGCCCGGCCAGGACCACGATGCTGGCCGCAGCGGCCGCGGTGCGGCGTGCGGACGACGTTGTCAGACGCATTGTTCCTTCTCTCTGGTTGTTCACTTGCCGCCGGTGGTCGCGATGCCCCGGATCAGGTACTTCTGCCCGACCGTGAACGCGACCAGCAACGGGATGATGGACACGACGCTCATGGCGAACATCGAGCCGTAGGAGGACTGGGACTGCGCATCGATGAACGAGCGCAGCGCCACCGGCACCGTGTAGAGATTCGGGTCGGTGAGGTAGATGAGCTGGCCGAAGAAGTCGTTCCAGGTCCAGATGAAGGTGAAGATCGCGGTGGTCGCCAGAGCCGGCGCCATCAGCGGCAGCAGGATCTGGCAGAAGATCCGGGCGTGACCTGCCCCGTCGAGGCGGGCGGCCTCGTCCAGCTCCCGCGGCAGGCCACGGATGAACTGGACCATAAGGAAGACGAAGAAGCCGTCGGTGGCCAGGAACTTCGGGATGATCAGCGGCCAGAAGGTATTCACGAGACCGGCCTGGGCCCAGATCACGTACTGCGGCACGATCACGACGTGGACGGGCAGCATGATCATCAGCAGCATCACCGCGAAGGCCTGCTTCTTGAACCGGAACCGCAGTCGCGCGAACGCGTACGCCGCCATGGAGCAGGTGATGAGGTTGCCGATGATCGCGCCGGCGACCACGATCGCCGAGTTGAGCAGATACGTGCTGAACGGCGCCCCCAGCGCGTCCCAGCCCCGGGTGTAGTTCGCGATCTCGAAGGTGTTCAGCACCAGCGAGGGATTGCCGAAGATGGCTCCGTCCGGCCGTAGCGAGCTGACGATCATCCACAGCACCGGATACAGCGCGACCGCGACCACGCTGAGCAGCAGCACGTGCCGGAGCGCCCTGCCGACGCGGGACCACGGGCTGGGCGCGGAGGGCCGGATCCTCTGGGGAGTGCGGCTGCCGGGGACCGCGGGCGATTCGGCGAGCAGGTCAGTCGTCATAGTGCACCCAGTACCTCGAAGCCCAGAAGTTGATCAGCGTGAAGGCGCCGATGATGACCACCAGCAGCCAGGCCAGCGCGGAGGCGTACCCCATCCGAAAGGCGCCGAAGCCCTCCTGGTAGAGGTACAGCGTGTAGAAGAGGGTCGAGTCGCTCGGCCCGCCCCTGCCTCCGGAGACCACGAACGCCTGCGTGAACGCCTGGAACGAGTTGATGACCGCCAGGACCAGGTTGAAGAAGATGATCGGCGTCAGCAGAGGAAGAGTGATGGACCGGAACTGTTTCCATGGGCCGGCGCCGTCGGTCGAGGCCGCCTCGTAGTACTCACGCGGGATCTGCCTCAGGCCCGCCAGGAAGATCACCATCGGCGACCCGAACGTCCACACGTGCAGCAGGACGATCGTCGCCAGCGCCGTGTCCGGGTCGGCGATCCAGCTGGTGCTCGACGGGATCCCGATCGCGCCCAGGAGGCTGTTGAACAGCCCCGTGCCGCCGAAGATCAGCCGCCACAGCACCGCGATGGCCACACTGGACCCCAGCAGCGAGGGCAGGTAGAACGCCGAACGATAGAACGTCAGCCCGCGCATCCCGCGATCCAGCAGGACCGCCAGGCCCAGGGCGACGATGAGCTGGCCCGGGACGCCGAACAGCACATAGGTGAACGTCACCTCCAGCGACTTGTGCAGCCGCTCGTCACCCAACATCCGGGTGAAGTTGGCGAGTCCCACCCACCTCGGGTCCTCCAACAGGTTGTAGTCGGTGAAGGCCAGGTACAGCGACGCGGCCATCGGACCGATCGTCAGTGCGACCACGCCCACCAGCCACGGGCCGAGGAAGGCCAGCGCCGCCTTGTTGTCCGGCGTCTCCTGTTTGACCCGAGGCTCACCGCGCCCCCGGGTCATCCGTTGCAATTCAGCCAGGCTCACGGCCTTGCACCTCCCCTTCGAGGACCTGTGACCGCCTGCCGCGTGGTCCGTTCCAGCGCAGCTCGTTGCAATGATGACAACGGTTCCATATGCTTGTCAACAGTCGGCGGACGGCCTGGCTCAGGGGCAGTATTTCTGCAGTTCACAGCGCATTTCGAAGTTGAGTCGCCGGTGGTTCTAGCGACATCTGTACACGACACGATCCGGTAACGGTTCCACCGCCCCTGGTGGCCCCGGAACCGAGTTCGGATACCAACGGAGGTGCCATGAGCAGGGGTTTCATCCTGGGCGAGCACGAGGACGGGCTGGTCCTCGCCGGGCCGGGCACGACGGCGCGCGTCGCCGTCGCCGAGTCCGAGCCGGCGGCCGTCCGACACGCCGTCAGCGACCTCGTGCGTGACCTCGGGACGGTGACCGGCCGCACGGCAACGGCCTCGCCCGAGCGCGCCGGGGCGAACATCGTCGTCGGCACCGTCGGCATCTCACCGCTGGTGGACGCTGCGGTCAGGGACGGCTCCCTCGACGTCACCCCGCTGCGCACCGCCGACGGCGGGCTCCGCTGGGAGGGTTTCGTGATCGCCGCCGTCGGAGACACCCTGTACGTCGCCGGTGCCGACCGGCGCGGCACCGTCTTCGGCGTCTACGACCTGTGCGAGGAGATCGGCGTCTCGCCCTGGTACTGGTGGGGCGACGTGCCGGTGCGCCGGCGCGAGCGCGTCACGGTCGCGGCAGGGACGCGCGTCGCGGACTGGCCGGGAGTCGCGTACCGGGGCATCTTCCTCAACGACGAGGAGGAGCTCGAGAAGTGGGCCATGGCCCACACCGGTGACGACACGATCGGGCCGGAGACGTACGAGCGCGTCTTCGAGCTGATCCTGCGGCTCAAGGGCAACTACATCTGGCCCGCGATGCACGTGGGCGCCTTCAACCACGACCCGGCGAACGGCGCTCTCGCGCAGGAGATGGGCGTGGTCGTCGGCACGAGCCACTGCGACATGCTGCTGCGCAGCAACGAAAAGGAGTTCGGGCCATGGGTAGCCGCCCAGGACGCGCCCGTCGACTACGACTACTCCGTCCCGGGCCGCAACCGGGAGATGCTCCAGGAGTACTGGCGGGGCTCCGTACGCCAGAACAGCGGCTACGAGGTCTCCTGGACGGTCGGCATGCGCGGCATCCACGACTACGGGTTCAAGACCTCGGCGATCGACGCTGACGAGCACATGTCCGACGCCGAGAAGCACCGCGCCCGGGTCGCCCTCCTGGGCCGGGTCATCGGCGACCAGCGCGGCATCCTGGCCGAGCAGCTCGGCGAGCGCGCGCAGAACGCCCTGCAGATCTTCATCCCGTACAAGGAGGTCCTCCCCCTGTACGACGCCGGCCTTCGGGTGCCCGAGGACGTCACCATCGTGTGGGCCAACGACAACTTCGGGTACGTGCGCCGGTACCCCACCGAGGCCGAGCTCGACCGCCCGGGCGGGCACGGCCTGTACTACCACTCGTCGTACTGGTCAGAGCCTCCGCGCTCCTACCTCGCCACGTCCTCGACGCCGCTGGCCCTCGTCCGCAACGAGCT
The DNA here is from genome assembly GCF_900608595.1 of Promicromonospora panici. GTDB lineage: Bacteria > Actinomycetota > Actinomycetes > Actinomycetales > Cellulomonadaceae > Promicromonospora > Promicromonospora panici. Next base: position 156,021 of record NZ_UWYY01000016.1, read on the forward strand.
GACCAAGGCGTGGGACCACGGCATCCGGCGCCTCTGGGTCGACAACGTCGGCGGGCTCAAGCCGCTGGAGATCGAGACCGAGTTCTTCCTCCGCTGCGGCTGGGAGGCAGGCAAGGAGACCACCACGGCCGACGCGACCCAGTTCGTCGAGCAGTGGGCCGACAAGACGTTCTCCGGCGGGCACGGCAAGCAGGTGGGCCAGCTCTACGCCACGTACTACCAGCTCAACAACCAGCGCAAGCTCGAGCACCTCGCGTCGGGCGTGTTCGCCCAGACGGGATACGGCGACGAAGCGTCCCGCCGCCTCGCCGAGCTGCACCGCCTGTACCGGGAGACGAACGAGATCCTGCGCGAGCTGCCCGACGACGAGCGGGAGGCGTTCATCGAGCTGGTCGCGGTCAAGGTCCACCTGGCGTACCTCGTCGCCGGGCAGTTCCTGCACGCCGACCGCAGCACGCTCGCCCACCGGCAGGGGAAGCCGGCCGCGGCCGACCACCACCTGGAGCTGTCACGCACCTTCGACGCGCACAAGCGCGCGCTCCTGCACTACTACGACACCGTCCTGGCCGGTGGTCGCTGGTGCCATGTCTTCACTCCCGAGGAGTTCCCTCCGCCCGTCATGGCCATGTACCCGGCGGGGACGCCGGCCCTGCGGATCGGCGCTCCGGGTCTCGGCGTGGTCACGTACGACGCGGCGACGGTCGGCGCTCCCGGCGCCCGGCCCGCACTGACGTTCTGGCCGCACGGCGTGGCGACCAAGTGGATCGAGGTGTTCACGACGGGCGCGCCCGGAATGTCGTTCACCATCGAGGCCGACGACTGGATCGAGGTCTCGGCCACGTCCGGAACGGTCGACAGCGAGATCCGCGTCCAGGTCCGGGTCACCGGCGCGCCGGCCCGCGCCGGCTCGTCCGGGACCCTGACCGTGACCGGGGACGACGGCGCCGCCGTCGTCGTCGAGGTCCGCGTCGCCGAGGCGCCCCGCCTCGATGCCGGTTTCGTGGGAGTGGTCGAGGCCGACGGTCACGTCACGATCGACCCCGCGCACCCGGACACCCGCCACGACGGCGTGGCCTCCTCCTGGCATACCGTCCCGGGCCTCGGACGGTACGGGAACAGCCTGACCGAGGTTCGCCGGTCCGACGTCGCACCCGACGCCCCGGGCCCGGACGACGCGGTCCTGACCTTCGGCCTGCACCTGACCACTCCGGGCGCGCACCTGCTCGAGCTGCACCGCCTGCCGACGCTGGACTCCACCGGACGCCTGCGTGTCGGTGTCAGTGTCGACGACGCTCCCCCGTTCGTCGTCGAGTCCCCCACCACCGACGAGTTCCGGGGTGCCTGGACGACGGCAGTGCTCGACAACGTCGAGCGTCTCGTAGCCCGCCTGCCGTACCTCGCCGCCGGACCGCACGTCCTGCGGCTGCACGCACTCGACCGGCACGTCGCCCTGTCGAAGGTCGTCGTGTACACCGCCGCTCGTCAGGACACGAACCTCGGCCCTTCCTTCAGCCACCACACGGGCCGCCCCCTGCACGACACACCGGACCCGGCGATCAGCACCGACGTCTCCCAGCTCGACGACGTCGCCCGCGAGATCTACCGGACCGACCCACGCGAGGTCCCCCTCCCGCCCGTCGTCTACACCGGCCCGGGATTCTGGGACACCACGACGACGTTCAAGCCCAACGTCGCCGTCCCACAGACCGTTCTGGCCGAACCACGACACCGGACCGGCCCCGACGGCCGGAAGGACGTCCTCGCCGCGCTCGGCTCGGGCGTGACCCTCGAGTCCGGCGGCGTCATCGCACTGGAGGCCGAGTACGCCCTCGCTCAGACCTCTGCGGCCTGGTCGACACCCAGCATCGGCGAACCGGCCGTGGCGTGGACCCACACGCAGGCAGAGACCGACGGCGGCTCCGGGCTCGCCATGCACGTGGCCCGGCGAGGGCTGCGCTGGGACGACCCGGCGCACGCTCCCGGCCTCCACTACGCGATCGACGTCTCCGCGGCCGGAAACTTCCACGTGTGGTTGCTGGTGAAGTTCAGCGCTCGCGACGACGACGCGTGCGTGCTCGCCCTGGACGGCACCGTCCAGCCGGCCGAGAAGCAGTTCTCCGGTGGTGACCTGTACAGCTACGGCACACAGGAGATCTGGTTCTGGACACTCCTGTCCGACCTGCACCTACCGGCCGGCCGGCACACGCTGTCCGTCCTCGCGCGCAAGTCCGGCCTCCGCGTGGACCGCCTGTATCTCACCACCGGGACCGAGCTCCCGCCGGCAGACGCGGCCTGGCGACCGAGCCGGCGGGTGTCGCGGCACGGTTAGAGCGGTGCGACGGCGTTCATGGCCTCGTCGACCAGGTCACCCTAGGCCGGCGCGCAATTAACGCGCACGACGGGCCCCTCGGATCCGTGGACGCCGACCCTTCCGCCATACCGCTGAATGCCGTTTTTGCAGGTGCCGGCCACATACGTCTGTCACCGATGACTCTGGCCCACAATGGATGCGGGGTGGGAAGTCACCCTTGTGAGTGCGAGCGTAGTCCAGTGGTGACGGTCAGTGACGGCTGAATCCGTCGGGTTTCTGGCGGGGTCGAGTACGAAGCGACGACGCAGGAGACCGTGCGAGCGGGCTCAGGAGCTCCAGCGGTTCGATCCAACCGTAGACGGTATGAGGGACCGGTCGTCGAGCTGCGGAATCCGTACTTCGACAAGCGGTCCCTCGTACCGCCCATGGCATCAGCCTGCCCGGCAGAACACGTCACGCTTCGGAAGGGTGCCGTCCACCAGGAACTTCGTGGTGGTCTCCAGGGCGCAGGGGTTGTCGTGCAGCACGTAGGCGCCGTGCCCACTCTGGTCGACAGTCACCAGACGCGACCGGTCACCGAACCTCTCCCTGGCGAGCTGACCGCCGCGCAGAGGCGTAGCCGGGTCCCGCTCGTTCTGCACAATCAGGATGTTCCGCTTGCCCTCCTGCGAGATCTCCGCCTGCTCGACGGGCTCGTACGGCCAGTACGCACACGGCGTGATGTTGGCCCCCGCGGCGCCGAACATCGGGTACTTCGCCCGATCCTCGGCTGCGGTGTCCTTGTAGTGCTGCACGTCCGTGGGCCACTCGGCGTCGTTGCAGCTCACCGAGAGGAACACCGTCAGCGCGTTGTCGGACTCCCACGGCTCCTCGGCGCCGGCCGAGGGGTCGGACTCGTCCACGGCGCTCCCGGCCGGGGCACCCACCAACGGACGGACCGGCGCGTCAGCGGCCAACTGCTTCACGACCCCGGCCACGTCGTCAGCCAAGACCAACTCCCAGATCTCGGCGATCTTGGGATACTGGACCGGGCTGTAGAGGTACCCGAAGTTAGCCATCCGAAAGATCACGCCGTCTACCCCGGCCATCGGTTGCTCGTCGAGCCGCTCGGCCAGCTCGAAGTAGGTGGCACGCACCTGGGCCGGGGTGCGACCCAGCCCGTAGCTGCCGTGCCGCTTGGCTGCCCACTTCGCGAAGTCAGGGAATGTCTCCTCCATGCCCGGACCCCACAAGCGGAGCACATCCTGGTTCAGGTGCGTGTCACCGATGTTGCTGTCCAGCACGACGCGGTCGGCCCGGTCGGGGAACATCGCATCGTAGGTGGCGCCCAGTCCACTACCGTAGGAGTAGCCCAGGTAGTTCGCCTTCTCCTCGCCCAGCGCTGCCCGGATCTGGTCTAGGTCGCGCGCCGTGTTGGGCGTATTCAGGTGCTGTAGCAGCTCGGCGTCGGGCGACGCGGCGCACTGCTCGGCGATGCCCTTGACGACCTTCGCCTGCGCTTCGACGGCAGCCTCGTCCACGGCGTAGGGAGGGAGGTTGCCGAAGTGCGGGGTCTCCGCGGTGAAGCCGCAACGCGCGGCCGTCGAGTGCCCGATACCGCGGGTGTCCATCGCGATGATGTCGTAGGCGTCCCGCACGCTCTTGGGCAGCCCATTGGACGCCAGCACTGTGGACAGCGTGAGCCCGGAGCCAGACGGGCCGCCCGGGTTCAGCAGCAGGATGCCGCGGCGCTTCTCCGGATCAGTACTGGCCATCCGCGAGATCATGAGGTCGATCTGCTCGCCGTCGGGCTCAGCGTAGTCCAGGGGCACCTGCACAGTCGCGCAGTCCAGCACGTACGGGAAGGCGTCCTCGACCACGTCGGCGGGACAGGTACCCCACTCCGCCGGCGCGGGGGTAGGTGCCTGCGCGGTCCTGACCGCCGTCGTCGTCATCGCGGTCGTTGCCGCCGCCGAGGCGGTTGTGGCGGACTGGTCGTCGGCCAGGGCGGGCACGCCGGCGGCAGCGCTCACCGAGGCCACCAGGCCCACGGCCAGCGTGACCGCGATTCCGCGACGTGCACCACTTCGAGGCAGCCACCGTCTCGGGCCTCGGGCCCCGGACGCGTCCGGTACAGGTACGACAGGTCCGTAATCGGTATGGGACAGCTTCGCGCGCTCTGGCATCATGGCCTTTCCTTCAACAGAGTGGCTTCACTCCGGGAGCAGCCGATACTGAGCGACGACCAGCCCCCGAGGTCGGTCCGACCAGTCTTCGCGGGGTCCGGCGCGTCGCCCAGTGACGAGCCGTCACCGGCGCCCAGGAGGTTCGTCGTACCGACCCGTGACATGTGTCACGCCGGCCAGGTAGGTGTGCACCACCGAGTGCTGTTCGACGTCCGGTCGACGTGGCGGCACTCGTTGGGCATGACCTCGCGGAGGTCAGATCCAGCCGCGTTCCTCCGCGAGCAGCACCGCCTGCTGGCGGGAGTCGACGGCGAGCTTTCCCAGCACAGCGGAGATGTGGTTGCGCACGGTGCCGGGGGCCAGCGACAGGGACCGGGCGATCTGGCCCGTCGTCTCGCCGCGCCGGCCGGCACGCAGGACGTCGAGCTCACGGTCGGTCAGTGGGGAGCGTTCGTCGCTCAGGGCGTCGGCCGCGACCTCGGGGTCGACGTACCGCCCGCCGGCCGCGACGCGGCGGATGACGGCGGCGACCTCGTCGGCCCCGCGGGACTTGGGCAGGAATCCGGCGGCCCCCGAGGCCAGCGCCCGCCGCAGGACGCCGGGTCGGGCGTGGCGGGTGACGATCACGCACCGGGTCGCCAGGGTGCGGTTCAGCTTCTCGGCGACCTGGACGCCGTCCAGGTGCGGCATCTCGAGGTCCAGCAGGCAGACGTCAGGCGTCAGCCGCTGGGCCTCGGCGACCGCTTCGGCGCCGTCGGCGCACTCGGCCACGACCTCGATATCCGGTTCCAGGCGCAGCAGCGCGGCCAGCGCGGACCGGATCATCCCCTCGTCGTCGGCGAGCAGCACCCGGATCATCCAGCAGTCCTTTCCTCGGCAGGGGTCGTCCCGGCCGGATTGTCGCCGGCGGGATCGTCACCGGTGGGGTTGTCTCCGGTCGGGTTGTCGTCGGCCGGGACGGTGACGACGACGGTGAACGTCTCGCCGTCGCGGCGCACCTCGAGGTCGCCGTCCACCTCGGCCGCCCGCCGGGCGATCCCGTCCAGGCCTGCACCGCCCGCGCTCCCGCGTATATCGGGGGCGTCGACGGCGACGTCGTTGGAGATCTCGTAGCGCCAGAACCGGTCCGTGCGGGTGAGGGACAGGCGTGCCCACCGGCCGCCGCCGTGCCGGAGCACGTTCGTCGTCGTCTCGCGGACTACCGGTCCGAGCGCGGACGCCGGGGCGAGCGAGGTGTCGGGGTCCACCGTGGCCTCGGCCCTGGTGCCCGCCGCGCGCAGCAGGTCGACGGCGTTGGCGAGCTCGTCGCGCAGCGGGACGGAGCGGAAGCGGGTGGCCAGGTCGCGGGTGCCCTGCCGGGCGTCGTCCACGCTGGCGCGTGCGGCGCGCAGCTGTTCCATGCCCGCGTCCGGGTCGCGGGGCATGAGCCGCTCGGCGAGCTCCAGCTGGAGGGCGATGACCTGGAGGTGGTGCCCCTGCAGGTCGTGCACGTCGGTGGCGAGGCGGAGGCGCTCCTGGGTGGCCGCGAGCTTGGCCTCCGAGGCGCGGGCCCGGTCGAGCGTGACGAGCACGTCCCACCACCACAGCGACGAGACGGTCACGATCGGCAGGATGGCGGACAAGAAGAGCACCTGGGGCCAGTTGGCGGCGGGAACCTCCCCCAGTGTGAGGCGGACGTCGATCACACAGAGCGCGACGAGCAGCGCGGTCGCAGCCAGCACAACGCGCAAGCGGACTCCAGGCGGCCAGTTCACCAGCATGGCCACCTGGATCAGCGGCAGGACACCTACCACCCACACCCCGGTGGCGAGCCCAGCCGCGAGCCCATAGGCCGCCGAAAGCAGGAGCGGTGGGAGATGGCGCCGCCAGACCACCAGCGGCGCATCCACGGTGCGATGCCGGTAGTCGAGCAGCAGGGGCAGCGTCGCGAGCCACCACAGCAGCCCGCCCACGCCGACGGCTGCGGACGTGAGGCGGCCGAATCCACCCTCGACGAGAGTGTCCACCAGAAGGATCACGATGATGAGCTGAGAGACCACGATCGCCAGCGCGACGTACCACCAGGTCGCGCTGATGCTCCGGGTCAGCCGCAGCGCGGTACGGGCCTCGATATCTGATGCGGCGACGGCGGAGCGATCGGACCGGCTGCTCATTCGCCCAGGCTACGGGCATGACACATGTCATGGATGCGGCGTGCGAAGGCCCCGGAAGGCGGTGACAGGCCGGCACTTCTGGGCAGGGCTCGCGAGCGGTGGACTGGTGTCAGGACCGGGAACCGCCCCGACGTCCACAACCGCAGGAGCACACCATGGACCTTATCGAGACCCTCCAGAACCTCCTCGGGCAGGTGCCCGAGTTCGTCCAGCCACTCATCGTCGCAGTCGCCGGCGCCATCCCCTTCATCGAGGGCGAGGGCGGCGCCGCGATCGGCATCATCGGCGGAATCAACCCGGTCGTCGCCGCGATCGCCGCGATGGCCGGCAACTTCCTCGTCGTCGCCGCGCTCGTGCTGCTCAGCTCCGGTGCGCGCAACGCCGTCGTCACGCGGCACCGGACGAGGGCGGCCGCGCGGGCCGGAGGGCCGGCAGGTGACGAGACCGTCCTGATGACCGCGCCGGCCGCGGCGGACGGCTCCCGGAGCGCCGTCCGCCGCGCGAAGTTCCAGCGTGCCTACGAGCGGTACGGCGTCCCCGGCGTCAGCCTGCTCGGACCGCTGCTCCTGCCCACGCACTTCACCGCCACCATGCTCGCCGCCTCCGGCGTCGGCAAGGCCCGCATCCTGATCTGGCAGGCCGCCGCCATCATCGCCTGGACCACGCTCACCGCCCTGGTCATCACCGGCGTCATACAGGCTGTCCGATGAACCGGCACCGCAGTCGGTCCTCAGCGGGCCCCGACTGGTCGGCATGACTCGCGGTCCGTTGAACGCTCCCGAGCCGTCGGTCTCCACCCGGCTCGCCACCGCGACCATCCAGGCGGATGCCGCCGTCCGCAGCCGCACACCTACAGTGGGTGCGTGCCACGTACCTACCGTTCTGCCGTTCGAGAGCAGGCCGCCGCATCGACCCGGGCCGCCATCCTGGACGCCGCGGAGGTGCTCTTCGCCGAGCACGGCTACCCGCGAGTGACCATCGCGCGGATCGCGCAGGAGGCCGGGGTGGCGCAGGGCACCGTCTACGCGTCCTTCGGGAACAAGCTCGCCTTGGTGCGCGGGCTCACCGAGCGCGCAGCGGAGGACGACCGCATCAGCTCAGCGCTCTCCGCCATCGCCAAGGCGTCGGACGGCGGCGAGATCGCCGGCCTGGCCGCACGCAGCACCGGAGACGTCGTCCGGCGGCACGGGCGCCTCATGGCCGTGCTGGTCAACAACGCGGCCGACACCGAGATCGGCGAGATCTTCGCCGGCACGAACCGGTTACTGCGCGAACGGTTCCGTCTCATCGCGGCTCGGCTGGCCACCGTGGGCGCGTTGCGCCGTGGCATGACGACCGCCCGGGCGACCGACGTCCTGATGTACTACCTGAGCCCCGAGTCCTGGTTGCGGCTGCGTGGGCTCGGCTGGGGCTGGCCCGCGTGCCAGGACTGGCTCCGGCGCGAGCTGCTCTTCGCGCTGTGCGGGGACCTGGACGACGTCGCCGACGAGTCGCCCAGGGCAAATTCGATGAAGTAGTACGCTAATAAATATGCGGATACTCTTCTCAAGTACGCCCGCCCACGGTCACCTGCTGCCCCAGCTTCCGCTGGCGCGCGCCTTCAAGAACCGTGGTGACCAGGTAGCGGTCATGACCGCCGGTCTCTTCGCCCCGGTCCTGGACCCCGAGGGCATCGAGCTGCTGCCGGTCGGCCCCGGTGCGGACGTCCTCTTCGCGGAGTCGGCCCGCCGTACCGGCGTCGACGCGGCCGCGGACCCCACACCGGAAGCCGTCGCCGAGTTCTTCGCCGGCACCCGGATCGATCTGACGGCGGACGATGCCCTGGCCGCCGCCCGGGCCTTCGCGCCCGACCTGATCGTGGCCGAGGCGATGGACTTCGTCGGGCCGCTCGTGGCGGCGGCGCTGGAGGTCCCGCTGGCGACGCTGGCGTTCGGGCCGGCCATCCCCGCGGAGTTCACGGACGGGATCAACCGGGTGGCCGCCGTCCGCTACGCGGAGCGCGGGCTGACACCCGTCCCAGCTCGGTGGTACCTCGACCCGTGCCCGGACCTGCTCCAGCCGCCCGGCTGGGACGCCCCGCAGGTGCGGCTGCCGCTGCGGCCGGAACCACACCAGGGTCCCGGCCCGGCGGCCGTCCCTGCCGCCGTGCCCGAGCGCGGCCACGGCCCCCGGGTGCTGGTCACGTTCGGCACCCACTTCTCGGACCCCGAGGTCCTGGACCCGATCCTCACCGAGCTGCGGGACGCGGGCGTGGACCTGGTGGTCACGCTCGGCCTGACCGCGCGGACCGAGGACTTCGGCGCCGCGGGCGAGGGCGTCACATTCACCGGCTTCGTCCCGCTGGCCGAGCTGCTGCACGACGTCGACCTGGTGGTCACCCACGGCGGCGCCGGCACCACTCTCGGCGCGCTGGCCCGCGGCCTGCCGCTCGTCGTCGTGCCGCAGGGCGCCGACCAGTTCCTCCAGGCAGCAGTGGTCGACGCGTCGGGCGCGGGCATCGCCGTGCAGCCCGGGCCCGACATGCCGCAGGCTGTGGCCAAGGCCGTCGGAACACTGCGCACGGACACCGCATACACCGATGCGGCCCGCGCCGTGGCCCAGCAGATCCAGGCCATGCCAGCACCCGCCGAGGTCGCGACACAGCTGGCCGACGCCCTGAGCTGACACCACGGTCGCTCCCAGGCCGGGTCCTGGCATGCGTGCTGCCCTGCCCTGCATCACGCCGGGCAGGGCAGCGCGCGACCCGTGCGAGCGGCTCGCCGGTCAGACGGCCGACGTGCCCGTGCGCACGGTCCGAGCCGGGCGCGACCGCTTGGCGCGCTCCACGCGCCAGACCATGACGACGACCAGGACGTTCATCACCATGAGGATGATGACGGAGGCACCGGGCCCGGAGCCGGCACCGCGGTCGACCACCGACGAGCCGCCTCCTGCGAAGAGGGCGTTGACGATGCCCGCGAGCACGTTGTTGGAGACGTGGAAAGCCATCGCGGCTTCGAGCCCACCGCTGATCAGGCCCATGATCGCCGTGCACGCGGAGATGACGAACACGTAGCTGACGAACCACGGGTCCAGGGACACATGGACCAGCGCGAACAGCGCCCCGGAGACAACGTTGCCGAACACCACCGCGAGGCGCGTGCTCGGGAAGAAGGACCCGGCAGCGGGGACGACCCCTCCCCGGAAGACTATTTCCTCACCCGCCGACTGCAACGGGGTGGCCAGGAGAGTGGCCACGAGGATGGCGATGGTGGGTGCCCCGATCTCGAACGCGCCCCATCCGGTCGACTCCGGCGCGATGAGTGCCGTCACGAGGAGGGCAAGGCCGACCAGGCCCGCAGCCCCCAGGAGATAGACACCCAGACGACGCGGGTCGAAGGCGCGCCTGTGCCGGAACACCGCCCGCCACGGCACTTTCGCCATGCCCGCGACCAGCATCGTTGAGAGCACAGCGGTGATGGCGGTACTGACGCCTGACGCGGCGATCGTGAGCGGTGTCAGTGCGGGCTTGTTCGGGTCTGCCGGGCCCTCGATCAGGACGACCACCTGGAAGACGATGACCTGGACCACGAGCAGCATGACCGGGATCGCGATCAGGATGACCAGGGACTTCCAGGGCGGCATGCGGAAGTGGACGCCGAAAGGACGTTCGGGAATCGTCCCGGGCAACGGGCCCGTCACTGTCCGGCTCCCGACGACTCTGGTATGCACACGATGAAGAACCTTTCTTGAGAGGGATCGACTGATCCGCTCTCGAGCAGACACTGTGCCCCCGGGGCAGACGCAAGCGCTCCGCCCTGTGCCCCTGGACACAGGGCGCCCGCCGGTTCGTGGACTACCGCTCGCACGTCACCGGCATCTCGAACCAGCTGCTGTCCCAGCGTCTCCGCGAGCTCGAGGTGCATCAACTGATCGAGCGGGTCGTGGTGCCGTCCACGCCGGTCCAGGTCCTCTACCGCCCGACGGAGCGGGGCAGCAGCCTGATGCGGGTGCTGCACCCGCTTATCGAGTGGAGTGCTACGCACGACGGCTGACGCCGGGACCTTGCCCGGCGTCAGCCAGCCCTTCGCTCACTCACTCGGGTGCATCGTCCGAACCGCCCAGCGCCTCCTTGGCCCCTTGATCAGGCGCGGTTCCCATGGCCGGGCTGAGCTCGCGCGCTCGCCTCAGCACGTCCAGCTGAGCCGGGTTGTAGAGCGCCTGCAGAGCCTGGCCCACAGCGTTCCTCGCCGCCTCGGCCTCGCGGAATGTCCCGGCCTTGGTCTCCAAGGTCACCGACCTGTTGGCGCCGACAAACGGCGCCATCCATTCGGCGAGCGCCTGGCGCGTAGCGTCGTCCGCGTCCGCGGGGAGGTCGCGAAACGCTTCGTCGAGGTCCTCGTGGGGATTGGTTGCGAGGAGCTGACGCAACGCGTCCATCGACTCCTCCGAGAACAGCTGGGAGTAGATCGTCAGGAGCGCCCGGTCGTTGTCGCGCAAGGGCTGTGCGACTTCGTGGAACACGGTGGGCACGTCGGGAGTCGCGCCGGGCCGGGACAGCACGGCGAGCTCTTGCCGGACGCTTTGGATCCGTTCGACCGTCGCCTCCAGCTCGGCGTCGATCTCCTGGAAGACGGAGGGGTGCCCGTGGGCGGCTGTCCCTAGCTCGGCGACCTGCGCCAACGAGAGCCCCAGGCCCGTCAGCCGCTTGATCTGTAGCAGCCGCGTCAGGTGGCACACCTCGTAGCGCTTGTTGTAGCCGTTGGGCTCGCGGTCGGGCTCCTCGAGCAGGCCGATCTCGTGGTAGTGGCGCACTGTCTTGACCGTCGTACCCGACAGCTCGGCGATCTCGCGCGTGCTCCACGTCATGGTGCCTCGCTTCTTTCTCGGTGCTGCTGGCCGCTAACGCTCTCGGTGGTGCTAGCCCTTAACGCTTGCGCGGCGCTCACGCATCCAGACCAGTGCGGCTACGACTTGGGAACGTCAGTGAGCCGTCGTCGCGCTTGTGGCGGTGGTTCGTCCGTGATTGATCGCGGCGTCCACTGCTGCGCCGATGCGCTGCAAGGCAATCAGGTCGCGCGGTTCGAGCGAGTCGATCAGGTATTCGCGGACTGCCGCGACATGTCCGGGCGCAGCCGCGACCACGACGTCGTAGCCGGCCTCGGTCAGGGTGGTGTTGGTGCGGCGACCTGCACCGGGTATCCGGGACCTGGCAAGCAGCCCTCGCTTCTCCAGTCGCCCGACGACGTGCGACAACCGCGACAGCGAAGCTGATGTACGCACGGCCAGTGCGCTCATCTGCATGGTCCGGTCCGGCTCCTCGGAGAGGACCGACAGCACCATGTACTCGAAGAAGGTCATCTGGGACTCGCGCTGCATCCGCGCGTCCAGGGCGGCAGGCAAGCTGATCATGATCGCAGAGTTGGCCAGCCACGCCGCCAGTTCGTCGCTGTTCAACCATCGCGGCTCGGCATCCGATCCAACGGGTGAGCCACTTCCGGGCTCGGTGACCGCAGCGGATGGCGTCGTTGCGCGGGATGCCGAGCCGCCTTGCCCGGCCCTCTTGCCCTGCCGCTGAGCATCCGCCGCCTTCGCCATGCGGCCAGCCTACGGCGATCGTTATTGACGCATCAAGTTCCAGGAGGTAGAACTTGACGCATCAAGTTCATCTTGATGCGTCAAGTTCTTGTCGGGTCGACATACCGGCAGTGGGCCTGGCGAACCGATCCAGGAGAGGACCATCCGATGCAGACCACGTCGCTCGGCGGGCTTGAGGTCTCGCGCCTCGGTCTGGGAGTCATGGGCATGTCCGCGTTCTACACAGGCAAGGACGAGTCCGAGGAGGGCTCCATCCGCACCATCCGGCGCGCCATCGACCTCGGGGTCACGCACCTGGACACCGCCGAGGTGTACGGGGGAGGTGCCAACGAGGCCCTGCTGGGCCGGGCGGTCAAAGGACGACGGGACGAGGTGGTGCTCGCCACCAAGTTCGGCCTGATCTCCCACACGGGCCGGTCCGGCGCGGACAGCACACCGGTGAACGTGCGTCTCGCCGTGGAGGGTTCCTTGCAGCGCCTCGGCACCGACCTGTACTACCAGCACCGGGTCGACCCCAACACCCCGATCGAGGACACGGTCGGCGCCCTGGCTGACCTGGTCACCCAGGGCAAGGTCCGCTACATCGGTCTGTCCGAGGCGGGCCCGGCCACCATCCGCCGCGCGCACGCGGTCCACCCGGTGGCCGCCGTCCAGAGCGAGTACTCGCTCTGGACGCGGGACCCCGAGGCCGACGTGCTCCCGGTGCTGCGCGAGCTGGGAATCGGCCTGGTGCCGTACTCCCCGCTGGGTCATGGCTTCCTGACCGGGAACATCCGCTCTCTGGAGGGTCTGGACGCCGACGACTGGCGTCGCACCAACCCGCGCTTCACCGGCGGCAACCTCGAACGCAACCTGCGCATCGTCGACGAGGTCCGGGCCGTGGCGACCGAGTCCGGAGCCACCCCTGCCCAGGTCGCCCTGGCCTGGCTCCTGGCCCAGGGGGAGGACATCAACCCCATCCCCGGCACCCGACGCGTCGAGCGGCTCGAGGAGAACATCGCCGCCGACGGGATCCGACTTACCCCGGCCCAGATCGGCCGGCTGAACAACCTGACCCCCGCGTCCGGCGACCGCCATGACCGGGGCGGCATGGCCGCCATCGACCGGTGAAGAGCGACGCGGCAACGCGCCGAACGGCACGGGACGACCGCGCCTCAACCGCAGAAGACCGAGTAGAAGACCGAATGGAGCAGCACCATGGCAAGCAACGTGATTCGCGTCGGGATCATCGGCGCGGATACGAAGGCCAGCTGGGCCGGGGCATCGCACATCCCCGCGCTGGCGGCCCAGCCGCAGCTGAGGCTGGCCGCCGTAGCGACCCGGCGTGAAGAGAGCGCACGAAAGGCCGCCGAGCTGTTCGGCGCCGAGCGCTGGTACGCCGACCCGTACGAGCTGATCAACGATCCGTCGATCGATCTCGTCACCGTCGCCGTCAAGGTCCCGGCACACCGCGAGCTCGTGCTCGCGGCCCTCGCGGCAGGCAAGGCCGTCTACTCGGAGTCACCCCTGGGCGCGAGCGTCGCGCAGACCGAGGAGATGGCCGCGGCTGCCGGCACCCTGCACACGGCGATCGGACTGCAGGGCAGCCTCAACCCGTCGGTGCGCCGGGCGGCCGAGATCATCGCCCAGGGCCGGCTCGGGCGGCTGCTGTCGGCCCGAGCGACCGCGACGACCTTCGGGAACGGCCCGGAGTCAGTGAGCGCCTATGAGTACTTCGACAAGGCGGCCGCAGGAGCCAGCTTCATGACGATCGCGGTGGGCCATGTCCTGGACGTGATCGAGACGGTCCTCGGCGACATCACCGAGATCGACGCGCGCACGGAACTTCTCTGGCCGGAGGTCAAGCTGACCGACTCCGGCACGACGACCACCCGTGAGGTACCGGACCACCTCGACGCGATCCTCAAGACCGCCTCCGACACCCCGGTGGGAGTGCAGGTCCTGGCGGGCGTGCCCGTGCCCGACGCCCGCTTCAGCCTCGAGGTCCGTGGCGCCGACGGTTGGCTCAGGCTGACCGGCAACCACCCCGCCGGCGTCCAGGTCGGCGACCTCACGCTGACCTCGAACGTCGACTTCGAAGCGCCCGACAGCCCTGTCGCCACGGGAACCGGTCCGGCCGCCGCCGAGATCTGGACCGGTGCCTCCATCAACGTGGGAGAGGTGTACGCGAGCCTCGCGCGCGACATCGACGAGAACACCTTTGCGACGCCGGGCTTCGCACACGCGCTGCACAACAGTCAGCTCGTCGCGCGAGTCGAGGAAGCCGCCCGCAGCGGGCAGCGACAGTAGAACTCCTCAGCAGGGTGCGGGCGGCCACGGCGGCGGCCCGCACCCTGCCGTCGAGCGGACTCGGCGGTGACGCCTAAGGCGTCGATGAAGACGATCGCAGAGTTCGCTGTCTCAGCCGTGGGACCAGGACACCGCGTTCATCGCCATATCAGCAACCCGGCGCAGTTCCGCCTCGCTCCTGCCCGTCGCCGCCTGAACGGCGATGCCGTACGCGACCGTCGTGATGTAGGCCGCCAGCGTGCGCGGATCCTCGGTCTCCGGCAGATCACCCTCGGCCCGCGCACGCAGGAATCGGGACTCGAGGCGCGCAGCGCCATCCTGGCGCCAGTCGACGAGGACCTTCTGGGCAGTGAGCCCGTTGTCGCCGGCGGACAGCGCAGCCTGGACGCCAAGGCATCCGTGGGGTGCCTCGCGACTCGTGCTGGCAGCGGCTGCGCCGCGAAGAATGGACTCGGCGACTTCGCGTGCGGTCGGCTCGGACAGTGCACGGATTCCGTAGGAGGCTGGGCCTTCCGTGTACCGCTCGACCGCTCGGCGGAACAGCTCGTCCTTGTTCCCGAACGCCGCATACATGCTGCTGCGAGTGATGCCCATCGCCTCGGTCAGGTCCGTCAGGCTCGCCCCTTCGTAGCCTTTAGCCCAGAACACTCTCATGGCTTGTTCGAGGGCGTAGTCGGAGTCGAACTCGCGGGGTCGCCCCAGCTTGGTCTGCGATGTGGGCATGGCAGCCATTATGCCCCCTTACGGACCAGGCAGTCCAGATAGCGCGAAGGATCAGGCGTTCAAGCCGCCGTCGATGGTGAGCACAGCTCCGGTAATGAACGCCGCCCGCGTATGAGCGTGCCGCTCGACGCCGCACAGGCTGCTCTGGCCAAGGCGATGAGCGCGCTGTGCAACCCCGCGCAGCGCGATGTCATGACGCGGGCGATCGAGCTCGCGCCGGCCGAGGACGGCGCGAACACCCAGGCCTGAGGCCCGAGCGCCGTGACGCCTGCCCTCACGGTTGAGGGCTTGCGAATAAATCTCTGACCGTCTACGTTACTTCCGTACCGATCGGTCCTGAAGTGATGTACTGGACCTAGGGACGTGACCTCGCTACCGGGCCTGCGTGAGCGAGCACGCCGAAGCACGCCGCAGCGGAAGTGCCGCCGGCTCGATATGAGAAGGAGAAGGATCATCATGAAAGCCGCCGTCATCGCCTCGTTCGGCGAACCCTCCGTGTTGCGGGTTGCGGAGGCTCCGCGACCGGTGCCGGGTCCGGGTCAGGTGCTGGTGCGGGTTCACGCCGCCGGGGTGAACCCGGCGGAGATCCTGGCACGCGCCGGAGCGTTCCGCCTGCGTGCTCCCGCCATCATCGGATTCGAGTTCGCCGGCGTCGTCGAGGCGGTCGGTCCGGGCGTCGACGAGGGCGTGGTCGGCGACCGTGTCGCCGGGTGGCCGGACTCCGCCACCCAGGGCTCCTACGCCGAGTACACGGTCAGCAGCAACTTCGCGACGATCCCCGACGGCGTTTCCTTCCAGGAGGCCGCGGCTACTGTCATCGGCGCCGACAACGCGGCGAGGGCTCTCGGGCTTCTGAACATTCGCCCGGGTGAAACGCTCGTGGTCACCGGCGCGAGCGGTGCTCTGGGCGGCGCCGCCGTGCAGTTCGCGCGACAGCGGGGTGTGACGGTGATCGGCGTCGCCGGGACTGCCAACGCCGACTTCGTCAGGAGTCTCGGGGCGACCCCTGTCGCCCACGGCCCGGGCCTGGTCGATCGCATCCGTGCCGCCGCTCCGGGCGGGGTCGACGCCGCGCTCGACACCGCCGGCAAGGGGCTCCTTCCCGCCCTCGTCGATCTTCTCGGCGGCCCCGACCGGATCGTGACGCTCGCCGACCGCGATGCCGCACAACACGGCGTCGCATTCAGCCCCGGGGGCAGCGGGAACCGCGACCGCGGCCCTGTCCAGGAAGCCCTGAATCTGATCGCCGCCGGCGCATGGACCGCACGCATCGGCCGGAGCTTCCCACTCGACGAGGCCGCGGACGCTCATCGCCTCGTCGCCACGGGCCACACCCACGGCAAAGTCATCCTCCTTCCCTGACTCGGCCGACCGGCCATTCAACCACGACAACAATCAATTGGAGATCCAAAATGCCTGCAGTCCTCGTCCATGGTGTACCTGATACCCACCGGCTCTGGGACGCCGTCCGTTCCTATCTTCAGCGCGAAGATATTGTGACGATCGATCTCCCCGGGTTTGGCGTACCCCTACCAGCGGGATTTACGTCGACGAAAGAAGAGTATCTCGACTGGCTTATCAAGAAGATCGAAGAAATCGGCGAACCCGTCGACCTGGTCGGTCATGACTGGGGGTCGCTGCTCACGGGCCGTCTCGCGTCTATCCGACCAGATCTGGTGCGGACATGGACAGGTATCAGCGGACCAATCGATCCGGAATATCCGTGGCACTATCTTGCCAAGATCTGGCAAACGCCAGGCGAGGGCGAGCAATGGATGGCGGACCTCGACCTCGAGGCGTTCGCAGCAAGCCTCAACGAGGCGCAGATGCCGCGCGACGCGGCAGACGAATCGGTCCGGCATCTCGATGCCACTATGAGAGCAAGCATTCTCGCCCTCTACCGTTCGGCGATCGAGGTCGGGGCGGAGTGGAAGCCAGGTTTGAGCAACGTGACCGCACCAGCGCTAGTGATCTGGGGCCTGGACGATCCGTTTCTTCCTCACCGCTTCGCCGACGAGCTCGGTAATGCCACACGCGCACGTGCCGTCTTCAAGCTGCGCAGCTCGCACTGGCCGATGATAGAGCGTCCGGCCGATGTCGCGCGCGAACTCGAGGCCCACTGGGCTCACACGTAAAACCTGCGCTTGGGTCACTCGGGCTCAAACCCCGCGGCCGCCACGCGAACGGCAATAATTGCTCGCTCACCATGGCGAGCGAGCAATTATTGCCGTTCGCCATGGTGAGCCCGAGTGCCCACGCATTTGCCCGGAAACGATCATCGTGACGCCAGCCCGGAGAGCGTTGCCGGGGCTGCACAAGGCAGGAGCATCCTCATGAAGAATTCAGCAAATACCCGGATCGGCGTCGGCCTTATCGGGGCCAGTGCCCATCGGGGTTGGGGCGGAATTGCTCACGTCCCGGCGCTGCAGGCGCTCGACGCGTTCCAGATCCGCGCCGTCAGTACGACTCGTATGGAGAGCGCGAACGCGACCGCTCGTCGGCTGGGCGCCGATCTCGCCTTCGACACACATGAGGCTCTGGTCGTGCGACCGGAGGTCGACCTGGTGGTGGTTGCGGTCAAGGTGCCGGAGCACAAGCAGATTGTTTCCGACGCGCTGGCCGCGGGCAAGATGGTTTATTGCGAATGGCCGCTCGCAAGAAACCTATCGGAGGCCGCAGCGCTGGAGGGGTTTGCCCGCGAGCGGCGGCTGCGGACGGTTGTCGGGTTGCAGGGCGGCCTGCACCCCCCGATCCTCTTCCTTCGCGACCTCATCGCGCAAGGCGTGATTGGCAAGCCGCTCAGCACGAGCATCCGAGCGCATTTGACCGACGACATGTGGGTCGGCCGATATGACCCGCCGGTCGAGTACATGGCTCACGTAAAGCATGGCGCCACGCTTCTGAGCATCATGCTCGGCCACGGGCTCGAACCGCTTGCGCGCGTGCTCGGCACGTTCGAGAGTCTGTCCGCCGTCGTCGCCAATCAGCGCGGTGACGGCGTCCGCCTCTCCGATGGCGCGTCGCTGCCGAAGGACGCGCCGGATGAGATCGTCGTCGCCGGCGTTCTCGAAGGCGGGATCGTCACTTCGCTGCACTACAGTGCCGGGCAGTCTGCCGGCTCGGCGATGGTATGGGAGATCCAGGGCACCGAGGGCAGTGTGCGTGTGGAGTCGGCGTCGGGTTACATCCATTTCACCGATTTCACGATCACGCTGCGCCGCGGCAGCGAGCCTGTCCAAGTGCTACAGGTCCCCCCCGCTTATGCGGCTCCCGACCTGCAACTCGGCGCACCCGCAGCGGGGGTCGCCCGCCTCTACGCCCAGTTTGCCGCCGACCTCCGCGACGGAACCGCCGTTGCGCCGGATTTCGCGGTCGCACTCGATCGCCACCGGGTACTCGAGGCGATCACACGGGCCGCTGAAACAGGTCATCGGCAGCATCTGTCCCGCCCCGACCGAATGAACTCCAATCTTTGAACTCGGGAGAGGCACTGCCGCAGGACCCGAGGAGATGGCGATCCGCGAGCTAGCCCTGACTTGATCACACAGAGCTGACTTCGACCTGCCCGGCACGTCCAACGGCCCGACCGAGGCGATCAACGGCCGCCTCGAACACCTCCGCGGCACCGCCCTCGGCTTCCGGAACTTGACTCACTACATCACCCGGTCGCTCCTCGAAGCCGGCGGATTCAGACCGCGACTACACCCCTGATTGCGAAGAGCCGGACACGGAGCATCTCTTGGCTTCGGCGTGCGCCGCCCGGAGAGTTCCGGTCCTACATTTCGAATGCCGTTGAAGTGTCCGAATCGAGCCGTGGGGAGCTACCCGACGGTCCGGCTCTACCAAGCTTCGCGGCGCTCATCCGCGGCTGCCAGTGATGACACCAGTTCAAGTCACTCCTTATGAGTGAGCAGGGTTACCAGCCGCGACTGGGCTCATGGTGCCGATCTGCTTGGTCTCGCCGCACGCGCTCCTCGGCCTGGCGGCGCAGGTATTCACTTCGGCTCCGGACCTCGGCCAGAACGGCCGGCACGCGTTCCATGCGTCTCGGCCCTCGCGGGACTATCGGGGTTCTTCGGCCGGACTCGACTGGGGTGATGGTCTGCAGGGCTAGGGCGGCCATCATGTACACCTCCCCGCGTTCACCCTCAGCCCCTGGGCCGAGCGGTTCGTTGGGGTCGGTGATCTGGTAGCGGTCGCGGTAGGTGAGCACCTGCCGTAGCGCCACCGCCCACGCTTCCCGTCCAGCGTCTGGTGGCGGCGGGGGCGTGATGTTCTCCATCCACAGTTCCGGTTCGAGAAGTGCCTGATCGACCAATCGGTCCAGACGGTTGGAGATGAGGTCGGCCTGCCGGGTGAGCCACGCTTGAACGTGCGGATTGCTCTGCGTCTCATGGCTACTGGCTACGCTGTCCGCGTCGGGCGCAGAGTCGGCCATCTGATAGGGCTCGGTGTCGGTCTGGTTCAGGACGCGGTCGGCGTAATGCTCGACCATGACTCGCCGCACGTCACCAGTGATCAGACGTTCCCGGGAAGTCGTGTCCGCCGTGCCCACGATTTGGGCGACGTGCTCGACCAGGGCAGGCCAGTGCGCAGGCTCGATACGGCCGTGGAGGTGGTCGACGAGAGCGCGCAAGAGTGGGATCTGCCGCTCGAAGTGATCCAGGTCCCGGACCTGTTGCAGGTTGGGTTCCATCGCGAACCAGGACAGCGGGACGATCTCGGCGAGTGCCGTTGCCAGAGTGTCAGTCCCAGGCCAGCTCCTGGAGGTCCAGGTCTTCGAGCCAGATCTCGACCAGGCGCTTGAACGTGCTGTCGCCGCTCAGATCTGTCGAGCCGGATGCGATGCGGCTGCGTCGCGCAAGTACCGCCTTGAGGTTGTGCTCGGCCTGCTTGCGGGGTGCTGCCGGTGGCCTGGACCGGGCGCAGCCGGCCGTCGTAGTCGCGGAACCTGGTGTGGGCAGTCACCGTCGTGGTCGTCTCGGAAACGAAGCTGATCTGACCGAACGTCCCGATCGGGGTGCGAGGGCGCGCCATCACCGCTCACCACCTTCGGCGGTGCCCCGGCCGGGCGCCGTCTCCCGCCGTCCGGCGAGCCACGCCTGGACGTCCGAGGCGTAGAACTTCACGTGCTTGCCCAGAAGCACACCGCGAGGGCCCTTGCCCTCGGTGCGCCAGGCGTAGATCGTGCGAACCGGCAGACCGAGATAGTCCGCGAGCTCGTCGATGCTCAGCAGCGGGTCCAGCCCCCGCTCGGGCGTCTGCTGTGTCTCCATGACCCTCAGGTGCGCGCGGAGCACCTGGAGAATGGGCAACGATCGGAGACGACCGTCACGCTCTGCGAACCATGTCGCAGGACGGGCCTCCAGGACACCAAAGTGTCGGGTTTCTGTCGGGGAGTTCAGATCTCGGGGCCGTTCTGGCCTGGCGAACCAGAGGCTCGCCAGGCCAGATATATGTCGGGCTGACTGGATTCGAACCAGCGACCCTCTGCTCCCAAAGCAGATGCGCTACCAAGCTGCGCCACAGCCCGTCGTCCACGGACAACGTACTTCCGTGCCACCCGCACGAACACCCGTACGCGCGTGGAACAGATCGTAACGGATCCACGCGCGCAGGTCCGGCTCATTCCGTCCGGACAGCCGAGAGACCTCCATGGCCGCCCGGCGTCAGAGATCGCTCGGCAGAACCGGGTCCGCGAGGAACTTCTCGATCGCCTCACTGGTCGGGACCACCGTGACGTCCGACCCGGAGAACAGGTGCACCAGCGAGTAGGCGATGTCCCGGACGGCGACGTTCGACCGGTTGGACGCCTCGCGCAGCACGCCCATCGCAGTTTCCTCGTCGATGCCGTAGACCACCATGAGCACACCCTTGGCCTGCTCGATGCCCGACCACTGCTCGGCCGAGGCCTTAATCGAGGCCGTCGCCTCACGCGCCGCGGCCTCGCGCTGCACCTCCGTGACGTCGATGAAGTACCCGAACAGCTCCGTCACGCGGCCCGTCGCGAAGGCGCGGCGCCCCTGACCGGTCACGGCAAGGGTGCGGGTCCTGCCCTGGGCGTCCACGATGCGGTGCACGGAGCTGAACGGCTCACCGGTCTCGGCTGCGCGCCGCAGGACGCCGTCGACCCGGTCGCGGTCGTCGGGGTGCTTGTGCGACAGGATCAGTGGCGTCGTCGGCACGATCTCGCCCGGCTCGAAACCGTGCATCTCGTACACCTCGTCGGACCACTCCCAGGTGCCTGCCGCCAGGTCGAGCTGGTACCGCCCGACCGGCGGCTTGGCGCCCGAGGCGAGTGCCTGCTCGAGCCTGTTCTCCAGCGATGGTTGGCCGGCCGAGCGGTCGGCCGAGGGTGCAGTGGTCACGAGGTCCTCTGGGGGGCTAGATCGTGCGGCCGATGCCCTCGCGAGGGCACAGGACCTGGAAGGCCAGACTAACGCGCGGCCGGCGGCCCGTGACGGAGCCAGGCCGCGCCGGGCGGGCACGGCCTGGCTCCTGGTGGGCGGGGATCAGGGCCGAGGCGCTCCCGGCGTCGGCACGCCCAGGGCCTCGGCGACGTCCGCCGCGGAACCGCCGGTGGGGGCGAGCCCGACGATCCGGCGTGCGACGTCGCGCACCGCGACGTTCGTGTGGTTGGAGGTGGTGCGCAGCCGCTCGAACGCCTCTTCGACGTCGATGCCCAGGGCGAACGCGACGATGCCCTTCGCCTGTTCGATGGGGGCGCGGCTAGCGGCCGACGCTCGGATGGACGCCGACGCCGCCATGCCGGCCCGTGTCTCGACCGCGCTGGTGACGTCGACGAAGTAACCCACGAGCTCGCACACCCGGCTGGTCTCGGCATCGCGTCGGCCTTCCCCGACGACCGTCAGCGTCCGCTCCCGGCCACGAGCATCCATGATGCGATGGACGCTGCTGAACGGCTCGCCCGTCACCGCGGCGCCCTGGAACATCCGCGACACGCGGGCACGGTCGTCCGGGTGCTTGTGCGCCAGGACGAGTGTCGTGGTCGGCACCACGTCACCAGGCTCGAAGCCGTGGATCTGGAACGTCTCGTCGGACCACCACCACCGCTGCGTGACCACCCCGTACCGGTAACGCCCGGTGAGCTGGTTGGTGCCAGGCGTGAGGGCACGCTCGGTGTTCGTCGATTCTGCAGTCATGCGGCAGCCTTCCTCGTCGCTACCCGCGTCGATGAGCCGCTGCCTGACTCCCCCTGACCGTAACGTCGAAGTGGCCCCACCGAAAGCCCTGCGGTGAATTCCTCTTCCTGCGGGTCCAGGCCGCTTCGCGGGCTACCCGTCGCCCAGCGTCGAAGCCCGCACGACCAGCCGCGGGGCGAGCCGTTCGACCCCGTGCGCCGGCTCCCCCTCGATCGCCGCGATCAGCAGCTCTGCCGCGCGCTGCCCCAACCGCTCGAGCCGCATGTCGACGGTGGTCAGCGGCGGCCGGCTCGCCAGCGACATGACCTGCCAGTCGTCGTAGCCGGTCACGGCGACGTCGTCGGGCACGCGCAGGCCGCGCTCCCGGAGGCGGTCGCAGCCGCCGCGCGCGAGCTGGTCGGAGGCGAAGACGATGGCGTCCACGCCGGCCGCTCCCCCGACGCGTTCCCCCGGCCCGGCCCCAGCGTCCCGACCGAGCACCGCATCAACCGCCCGCCGCCCCCACTGCTCCGACCAGTCCCCGTACAGCGGGGGCCCGACCAGCTCCAGCCCGCGGGCGGCCAGCTCCGCCACCAGCGTGTCGTGCCGCACCACGGACGCCGCTTGCTCCGCGCGCCCGCCCACATACGCGATCCGACGGCGGCCCAGCCCGACGAGGTGCTCGACCAGCAGCCGCATGCCGTCGGCGTCGTCGGGCACCACCGAGGCGTCGTCAGGATCTACGGACGGCGCGAACGCGTACACCACCGGCATCGGCACGCGGATCGGCTCGCGCGGCTCGGTGGTGCGGCCGGTGACGATGATCCCGTCGACCCGCCGGGCCACGAGGGTGCGCACGTGGTGCTGCTCGCGCACGGGGTCGTGGCGGGCGGTGGCGAGCAGTGCCGACAGCTCGCCACCGACCAGCGCGTTCTCCGCCCCGAGCACCACGGGCAGCGAGAACCGGCCGGCAGAGTCGGTGCTCAGCAGGCCCACCGTGAAGCTGCGCCGCGCCGACAGGGAGCGTGCGCTGGCGTCGGGTACGAAGCCGAGCCGTTCCGCCGCCTCCCGGACCTTCACCCGCGTGCTTTCCCGCAGGGACCCGGTCCCGTTCAGCGCCTTGGACACCGTGCTCGGCGCGACCCCCGCGAGCGCCGCCACGTCGGTGATCCGCACAACCGGTCCCCGCTCCATCACGCACCGACCTTCCTGGTCCCGTTTCCGCCTGCGCCGTTTCCCCAGACGCCAGCCGCCGTACCACCCAGGCCCGGCGAGGTGAGCGCCATCGTACCTCTCCACGCAGTTCAGCACTCGGTTCTCGATCAGTTTCACCCAGACCTTTGACGTCCGCAGGGTCGGTCCGTACCTTAGGAAATCGGATTCCTAGTTTCCGTCTCGAAGGAGAGATTGATGACGACCGTGACCTCCAGCGGCACCACGCGGGGACCCGCCGAGCCCTCCGGCGACGCCCGGGTCCTGCTGCGGCCGCTCGCCGTCGGGCAGGTCACCATCGACGCGGGACTGTGGCGCCGCACCGCCGACGTCAACCGGTCGGCCGCGATTCCCGAGGGCCTGGAGCAGCTCGAGAAGGCCGGGAACCTGCGGAACCTGGAGATCGCCGCCGGGAAGGCGGAAGGCGAGGCGATCGGCCCGATCTTCGCGGACTCCGACGTCCACAAGTGGCTCGAAGCGGCCGCCTGGGAGTACGCCCGCGAGCCCGACCAACAGCTCCTGAACGACCAGCTCCGGATCACCGCGCTGCTCGCCGCCGCGCAGGCCGACGACGGCTACCTCGACTCCGTGCCGATGCTCCGGAACGTGCCCCGGTACAGCGACCTGCCCTGGAGCCACGAGCTCTACTGCGCCGGCCACCTGTTCCAGGCGGCGGTCGCCCAGGTGCGCGGGACGGGCCGACGTGAGCTGCTCGACGTCGCCGTCCGGCTCGCCGACCACCTCGTCGCCACCTTCGGCGACGGCGACGGCCAGCTGCGCGAGGTCGACGGCCACCCCGTGGTCGAGATGGGCCTGGTCGAGCTGTTCCGGGAGACGGGCACGCGGGCGTACCTGGACCTGGCGCGGTGGTTCGTCGAGGCGCGCGGCACCGGCATCATCGAGGGCCACGGCAAGGAGCCGACCTACTTCTCCGACCGCGTACCCGTGCGCGAGGCGACCACCGTCGAGGGCCATGCCGTGCGCGCGGTGTACCTCGGGGCTGGCGCGGCCGACGTCGCCATCGAGACCGGCGACGCCGAGCTCCTCGCCGCACTCGACACCCAGTACCGCTCCATGGAGCGCGAGAAGCAGTACGTCACGGGCGGGCTCGGCGCGCGCTGGGAGGGCGAGGCGTTCGGCGACCCGTACGAGCTGCCCACCGACCGCGGCTACGCCGAGACGTGCGCGGCGATCGGCGGCGTGCAGTGGGCGTGGCGCATGCTCCTGGCCACGGGCGAGGCCCGGTACGCCGACCAGATCGAGCGGATGCTCTACAACGGGTTCCTGGCCGGCGTATCGCTCGGCGGGACCGAGTACTTCTACGTGAACCCCCTGCAGCTGCGCAGCGACGCCCACGCCGACGAGAACCGCAGCCCCACGCACGGCCGCCGCACCTGGTTCGACTGCGCCTGCTGCCCGCCGAACATCATGCGCACGGTCTCCAGCCTCACCGGTTACCTGGCCACTGCCGACGGGCCGAGCCTGCAGCTCCACCAGTACGCGCCCGGCACGATCACGGTCCAGCTCGCCGGCGGCACGCTGCGCCTGCGCGTGGAGACCCGCTACCCCGACGAGGGCCGCATCGCCCTGCACATCGAGGAGGCGCCTGACGCCGAGGCCACCCTCGCGCTGCGGATCCCCGCCTGGGCCGATGGCGCCACGCTCGACGGCGCTTCGGTCGCCGCCGGCTCCTACACCCGCGCCACACGCCGGTTCGCGGCGGGCGACACGGTGGTCCTGGACCTGCCGATGACGCCGCGCCTCACCGTCGCCGACCCCCGGGTCGACGCCGTCCGCGGCAGTGTCGCGATCGAGCGCGGGCCGCTGGTCTACGCGCTGGAGCAGCCCGACCAGGAGGACGGCGCGATCGTCGACGACCTGCGGATCGACGTCGCCGCTCCGCTGTCCGACGAGTTCCGGCCCGACCTGCTGGGCGGCGTGACCGTGGTGCGGGCCCGCGGCGCGGTCGCCCCGGGGCCGGACCCGGACGCCGTCGCGCCGTACGGGCCCGCATCATCGGCGTCGGCCACTGAAGCGACGCGCGAGGTGACGCTGACCGCCGTGCCGTACTACGCGTGGGCCAACCGCGGCCCGCAGCCCATGCGGGTGTGGGTGCCCGTGCTCTGACCGCCCCAGAAGCGCAAGGAGAGGAGAGCAATGGAGCTCACCAGACGCCAGCTGTTCACGCTGGCCGGCGCGGCGACGGCGTCCGCCGCGCTGGCCGGCTGCGGCGGCACGCTGCGCCCGGCGAACATCGAGGCCGCAGGCTTCGGCGAGAACGCGAGCGGGACGCTCAACCTGTGGTGCCGATCGGACACGGTGAACGGCACCCAGGCAGTCGTCGACGCGTTCCACCAGGCCCAGAACCGGATCCGGGTGTCGCTCACGCCCATCCAGAACAGGCAGTACGTCACGAAGCTCGCCACGGCGATCCGCGGCGGGCGGGTGCCCGACGTCGTCGACATCGACGACATCTACTCGACCCTGTTCGCCTATCGCGACGCGTTCACCGACCTCACGCCGCTCATCGAGCAGCTCGGCATCGGCGACGCGCTGAGCCCGGGCCACCTCGCGCTCAGCACCAAGGACGGACGCCGGTACGGCCTGCCGTTCATCGGCGACTTCTCGGTGCTGTTCTGCAACACGGAGCTGTTCGAGCGGGCGGGACTCGATGTCGAGGAACACACCGCGGACTTCGCCGGGATCCTGGAGGCGGCCCGGGCCATCACCGGCCTGGGGGACGACGTCTACGGCTGGTCGTTCCCGGGCAACTCCTCGGGCGCGCTGGGCTTCACCGTCCAGCCGCACGTGTGGGCCACCGGCCGCGACCTGATCTCGGGCGACGTCGGCAACCAGCGCGGGGACGTGGTGGGCAACGACGCGCTGCGCCGCACGCTGGACTTCGCGCGCACGCTCTGGAGCGAGGACCTCGTGCCGCCGGGCAGCTTCGCCGACGACGCCTCCCGCTGGTCGGCGGACTACGTGGCCGGACGGCTGGGCATGTTCCCCGCCTCCTTCGGCGTCGTCGTGCCGAACGCGGACCAGGAACTGCTGGACCGCACGCGGGTAGTCCTGCTGCCCGGCCCCGACGGCGGGCGCGCGTTCTTCGACGGCGGGGACAACCTGTGCATGCCGAACGGCGCGCGCAACCCCTCGGCGGCGTGGGAGTTCATGAAGTTCGCCGTCGCCGTCCAGCAGCAGTCGCGAATGCCGGAGGGCTTCTACTCCCCCGTCCGGTCCGACGTCGTCACGCCGCAGTTCGCGGAGAGCTACCCGTTCGTGGTGCCTCCGCTCGAGTCGCTCGACGTCGGCTACGCGCCCACGACTCTCGCCTACAACCTGATCTACAACCAGCAGGACGGGCCGTGGCTGCGCATGTTCCGCCAGGCTGTCTTCGACGGGGAGGTCGATGCCGCCATGCAGGAGGCCCAGTCCACGTACGACCGCATCCTGAGGCAGGCCCAGGCATGAGCACACTCACGCATCCCCGGCGCACCGGCCTGGCGCTCATCACGCCGGCGGTCGCGCTCGTCGTCGTCTTCGTGTTCGTGCCGCTCGTCGTGGCGGTCTACATCTCGCTGACCAACTTCCCGCTGATCGGCTCCTACCGCTTCATCGGGTTCGACAACTACGCGTCCGTGCTCACCGACCCGACCTTCTGGGACGCGCTGGCCTACACGCTTCTGTACACCGCGATCGTCACGCTGCCGATCCTGCTGCTCGGGTACTCGCTCGCCGTGCTCGTGCGGTCCAACCGCCGGGGCGCGACGCTGCTGCGCACCATCTTCTTCGTGCCGTTCGTCATCGGCCTGACCACGCTGAGCTTCCTCATGCTGCTGGAGGCGCAGCCCAACAGCGGCATGGTCAACGTGGTGCTCAAGGGGCTCGGGATCACCGACGGGACGACGGCATGGCTCGTCGACGGGCCGCTGGCCACCGGTCTGCTGTGCGTCATGGTCGTGTGGGGCGCGTCAGGCCTGACGATGGTGCTGCTCATGTCCGGCATGCAGGGCATCCCGCGCGAGGTCTACGAGTCGGCGGAGATGGACGGCGCGTCGTGGTGGCAGCGGGAGGTGTCGATCACCGTGCCGATGCTGCGCCGGACGATCGCGATGACCGTGATCCTGTCGGTCATCGGGTCGTTCCTCGCGTTCACACAGTTCTACATCCTGACCCAGGGCGGGCCGGGTTCGGACACGACGACGATCGTCATGGCGATCTACCGGCGGGCGTTCGTTCAGCTGCAGCTCGGCGCCGCGACGGCGATGTCGCTCGTGCTGGTCGTCATCACCGGTCTGGTCACCGCGGCCCAGTTCTGGCTGCTGCGGGAGAGGAGCTGACATGGTTGCCGTTACTGAGGCCGGTGTATCGCGGGGCGCCGCTGTTCGACGTCGTCCTTCCTTCCCCGCGGCTGTGCCCGGGGGCGGCGGGCCGGAGCGGGATTCCCGGGCCAAGCGCACGCTCTACGTTCTGGGCGGGACCCTAGCCGCACTGGTGTTCCTCGTGCCGCTCGTGATCGCATTCGTGCGGGCGGGGCAGCCGGGCGACGTCATCGTCGCCGCCCCGGACTCGCGGTTCTTCGAGCTGTCGTGGGTCAACTTCCAGGCGGTGGTCAACCAGCCGGAGGTGTGGCGCGGCATCCTGAACTCGGTGATCGTCTCGGTCTCGACGGCAGTGCTCACCGCGGTGCTCGCGACGCTGGCCGGGTACGGGTTCGCCAAGTTCCCGTTCAAGGGGCGGGCGGTGCTGTTCGGGCTGGTGCTGGTCACGCTCATGGTGCCGTTCCAGGCGATCCTCACGCCGCTCTACCTGCAGATGAACGTCATGGGGCTCACGGACAGTCTGTTCGGCCTCGTGCTCTTCTACACGACGGTGAACCTGCCGTTCGGCATCTTCGTCATGCGCAACACGTTCGCGGCGGTGCCTGGTGAGCTCGAGGACTCCGCGCATGTGGACGGCGCCGGGACGCTGCGGATCCTGGTCTCCGTGCTGCGGCCTCTCGTCGTGCCGGGGACGGCGACCGCCGCGCTGTACGCGTTCCTGGCGTCGTGGACGGAGTTCCTCGGGGCGCTGACGTTTCTGACCGATCAGAACCTGTACACGCTGCCGGTGTCGCTGGTGAACCTGCAGCAGGGGGCGTACGGGCAGGTGAACTTCGGGCTGCTGGCGGCTGGGTCGGTGATCGCGATGATCCCGTGCGTGATCCTGTACGTGGCGCTTCAGCGGTACTACGTGGCGGGGCTGGCTTCGGGTTCGGTGAAGGGGTGAGCGGGCCTGGGGGTGCGGGCTCTGGGTGCGGGCTCAGGGGCGCGCGGGCTCGCCGGTCCCCGATCCGAGCCTGAGCAGGGCCTCGCCGTCGAGCCGGTGGGTCTCCCACTCGCTCTTCGGGACGGACCCGAGCGACCGGTAGAACGCGATCGACGGCTCGTTCCAGGTCAGGACGCACCACTCGAGCCGGCGCCAGTCCCGCTCGACACAGATCTCGGCGAGCCGCGTCAGCAGTGCCTTGCCTCCTCCGACGCCCCGGTGGGCCGGGTCGACGAAGAGGTCCTCAAGCCAGATCCCGTTGCGGCCGGTCCAGGTCGAGAACGTGACGTACCAGAGCGCCAGGCCGATGACGGCGCCGTCGTGCTCGGCAACGAGGGCGTGGGTCGTCGGTGTTCCCTCGGCGGGGAAGAGCGCCCTCGCGAAGTCGTCCGCGGTTGCTTCGACGGCGTCGGGCTCGCGCTCGTAGTCGGCGAGAGCCTGGACGAGGCGCAGGATGTCAGGCACGTCGGCCGGGAGGGCATCACGGATCACGAGGGTCACGGACGTGAGCGTAAGCGACGATGCGTGGCGGCTCGATCCCGTATCTGACATCCTGCAGCGATGTCACCACGAGAGGTCATGGAACGGCTCGCGGACGTCATCGACGGGCACCGGTGGGACGAGCTGCCGGAGCTGCTCGATCCCGCGTTCACCTGCCACTACGTCCACACCGGCGAGACGTTCGACGCCGATTCGTGGGTGCGGCTCAACGCCGACTATCCGTGCTTCCAGAACTTCCGGCTGGAGGACTGCGTCGCCGACCAGGAGCGCGACGCCGGCCGGGCGCACGTGACCGGGATGGCCGACGGCGTGCAGCAGCACTTCGAGGTGGCGACCTTCATCACCGTGCGCGACGGCCTCATCGCCGACATGACCGAGGTGTGGACGGACGTGGACCAGACCGCGCCTGAGGGCACCCGGCTCACTTGAGGTGGCTGGCGCCTCGGTGACGGGCGCGTCACACCGCTCCGAGCGGATCGGAGGCCCTGAGGTTTGCTAAGGTGTGGCCCGCAGCGTGCTTCGATGCACGGTCGCGCGGGCGTAGCTCAATGGTAGAGCCTTAGTCTTCCAAACTAATTACGCGGGTTCGATTCCCGTCGCCCGCTCAGAGTGCGGAAGCCCAGGTCAGAGAGTGTTTCTGGCCTGGGCTTCGTGCATTCTGGAGGGCTGGAAGCGGCGCCGGCTGGCCCTAAATGGCCCTAAGCCGCTCGCGGCAGGGCCAGGAGCCGGAGTCCTAATGTCCGCTTCACCCGATCCGCAGGGCGCTCCCTCTGGGGAGCCGCGCACACCTCGAAGCATGACCAAGCGTCCCCGCCGCACCATCCGCCGCGCCTACGGCAACATCCGGCAGCGCGGCCCGAACCGCTGGCAAGCCAGGTACACCGGGCCCGACGGTGTGCGCCGTCCGATCGGCACGTTCGAGTCCGAGAAGGCGGCAAACGCCGCCCTGGCCCGCGTGCTCAGCGACGTCTACCAAGGCACGTACCGCGAGCCCGAGACGGGCGACGTACCGCTGCGGGAGTATGCGCAGCGCTGGCTCGCCACGCGCGACCTGAAGCCCTCCACCCTCGACGGCTACGAGCGGCTGCTGCGGCGCTGGATCCTCACGCCGCTGCCGAGCCCGGGCGGTGCGCGGCAGCTCGACCTCGGCTCGCTCCCCCTGCGTTCGCTGTCGCACACCATGGTGAGCGAGTGGTACGCGGCACTGTTGGTGGCGACGGCGGACTCCGCTGCCGAGTGGCTGGCGCGCGGCGGCGGGCCGAGCGACGCGGCGCATGTGCGGGCGTGGGCGCGGTCGGCTGGCCGGCCGGTCGGCGACTCGGGGCGGATGCCGGCTGCGTTGTGGGAGGCGTGGCGGTCTGCCGGTTCGCCCGCCGCCGCGTTGGTCGAGTCCCGGCATGCCGGGACGGTGACCGGCCGCACCCAGGCCGCGCACGCGTACGCGCTGCTTCGGACCATCTGCGGCGACGCCGTCCGCGATCGGCTCATCGAGGCGAACCCATGCAGCATCCGCGGTGCGGGCCAAACCCGGCCCGCCGAACGCATCGTCCCCGGCGACACCGTCGTGGATGCCATCGCGGCAGCCTTCGACGGTCCGTCCGAGCGGTACCGCGCGGCGGTGATCGTCGCTGCGCATTCTGGCCTGCGGGCGGGCGAGCTGTTCGCGCTCGAACGTCAGCACGTCGAGCGGACGCCGCAGGGCGGTGTGCGGCTCAA
>NZ_UWYY01000017.1 GCF_900608595.1 Promicromonospora panici
TCCGGGGTGCCCGGCTGGTCCGGCGCGACGCCGGGCGCCGCGCACCGCGCGGCTGCTGTCGGCGCGGAGGCCGAGGACGACGACGACCACGACGGCCACACGGTGATGTCGTCGGCGATCGCCGACCTGAAGGCCGCCGCGTCCGGGCCGTCGGCCCCGAAGTTCTCGGCGCCGGCCAACCCGAACGCGCCGAAGATCCTGGCCGTGACGTGCGAGAACGGCCACCCCAACCCGACCGCCCGCGAGAACTGCCGCGAGTGCGGCAGCGCGCTGTCGGCGGAGGCCGAGCTGGCCCCGCGTCCGTCGCTCGGCCGCATGGTCGTGAGCTCCGGCGCTGCCACGGCCGGCGCGGCAGGGATCCGCGGCGGCCAGGTGGTCGAGCTGGACCGTCCGGTGATCGTGGGCCGCAGGCCCCGCACCAACAACACGTCGGCCGACCAGATGCCCCGCCTCGTCACGGTCTCCAGCCCGCAGCAGGACATCTCGCGCTCCCACACCGAGATCTCGCTCGAGGACTGGCACGTGCTGGTCTCGGACCTGGCCACGACGAACGGCACCACGCTGTTGCGGCCCGGCCAGCCCCCGCGGCGTCTGCACCCGAACGAGAAGGAGCTCGTGTCCGACGGCGACGTCGTGGACCTGGGTGACGGCGTGACCCTCACGTTCGAGGGCATCTGGTGAGGGCGTCGACAGGCTCGACCACCGCAGGCTCGACTACCGACGAAGGAGCAGTGTGAGCAGCAAGAGGAAGCCGTCCCCGCCACCTGAGATCGAGGGCTTCGAGTACCGCAAGCTCATCGGTTCGGGTGGCTTCTCGGATGTGTTCCTGTACGAGCAGCAGCGACCGCGCCGTCAGGTCGCGGTCAAGGTGCTGCTCAAGGAGTGGTCGAGCGAGACACAGCGTGCGGCGTTCGACGCCGAGGCGGACCTGATGGCGACGCTGGGCAACCACCCGTCGATCGTCACGATGTACGAGGCGGGCGTCGCCAACGACGGCCGCCCGTACCTGGCCATGGAGTACTGCTCACGCCCGAACCTGGGCGCGCGCTACCGGTCGGAGCGGTTCTCGGTGGCGGAGGCCCTGCGCATCACCATCCAGATCGCGGGCGCCGTGGAGACGGCGCACCGGCTCGGCATCCTGCACCGCGACCTGAAGCCCTCCAACATCCTGGTGACGCAGTTCGGGCACCCGGCGCTGACGGACTTCGGCATCTCGTCGACGGTGGACGAGGCCTCGGCCGCGGAGGGCATGTCGATCCCGTGGTCGCCGCCGGAGTCGTTCGGCGACCCGCCGATGTCGGGAATCGCCACGGACGTGTGGGCCCTGGCCGCCACCTGCTACACGCTGCTGGCCGGGCGCACGCCGTTCGAGACGCCCGGCGGGTCCAACACCTCGGCGGACCTGGTGCGCCGCATCGAGCAGGACGAGCTGCCACCGGTGAGCCGCAGCGACGTCACGCCGTCGCTGGAGCGCGTGCTGCGCATCGCGATGTCCAAGCTGCCGTCCTCGCGG
The DNA here is from genome assembly GCF_900608595.1 of Promicromonospora panici. Lineage (GTDB taxonomy): Bacteria > Actinomycetota > Actinomycetes > Actinomycetales > Cellulomonadaceae > Promicromonospora > Promicromonospora panici. Next base: position 1,514 of record NZ_UWYY01000017.1, read on the forward strand.
TACCCGACCGTGCTGGCCTTCGCGCGCGAGCTGCAGAAGGTCCAGGTCGAGCTGTCCCGCGACGTCACGCCCATTGACCTGCTCGACGAGTCCGGCGCCATGCAGGAGGACGAGGCCGAGGCCGACGGCACCCGGTTGCGCCAGGTCGTCACCATCGACCCGGCTGGTGCGGGCGGGGCAGCGGGCGGGAGCGGGTTCGGGCCGGGCCCGAACGGCTTCGGCCCTGGTGGCTCGGGCGGCGCGGTGCGCGCCGCGGCGGGTGCCTACGCCCCCGCCCTGCCGGCCCCGGCTCCAGGCCCTTCGCCGTCGGACGACACGGTGTATCGCGGGTCGACGGACCCCTCGACGACCGGGACCCAGGCGACCGCGGGCGTGGCCGGCCAGTTCGCGCCCGCCGAGCAGGCACCGGCCCCGGAGGCGGAGGAACAGCCGCGCCGAGGGCCCTGGGCGCTGGTCGTCGGCGTGGTCGTCGTCGCGGTGGTCGGGGTGTCCGTCTGGGCGCTGAACGGCACCGGCGGCCAGGACCCCGAGGGCGAGCAGACGGCGGCGACGTCCACCTTCGTGCCGCCGCCACCCGCCGGCGGGTACGTGCCGCCCGTGGGAGACGTCGAGGTCGAGGTCAAGGGCAACGAGGCCGTGTATTCGTGGACACCGCCCAAGTCCCTGCAGGAGGGTGACACCTACGCCTACCGCGTGCTGGAGCTGACCGGCGACCCCGTGTTCGAGCCGGTGCCGAGCGGTACGTCGGTGACGGTGCCGATCAAGGGCGAGACGTGCGTCGAGATCGTGGTCGTGCGCTCGAGCAAGCCATCGGATCCACAGCCGAACGCGAAGGACGACTGCGTCAGTCCACCGGGCTGACCAGAACTGACAGGACGACGGTAGCTCCGAGCGCACCCGCTCGGACCGGACAGGGGAGGTGAGTGGATGAACGGCCTTGCGATCGAGTTCGCCGGCGAGTGGTTTCGCCCGTCCGAGGAGGGCGCGCCCTTCGACATCGGCCGCGAGGGCGACCTCGCGATCGACGACAACCCCTACCTGCACCGCCGCTTCCTGCGCATCACGCACGAGGACAGCATCTGGTGGCTGTCCAACGTCGGCTCCCTCATCTCGGCGACCGTGTGCGACGCCGGGGGCGGCGTGCAGTCCTGGCTCCCGCCGGGTAACCGCCTGCCCATGGTGTTCCCGACGACGTCGATAGTGTTCACCGCCGGACCCACGACGTACGAGATCACCGCGCAGCTCGACAACGCGCCGTACCACGAGATCCGGTCCGAGGACGAGGACGACTCGGGTGCCACGACCATCGGCGCCATCAGCTTCACGAAGAGCCAGAAGCAGCTCATCGTGGCGCTCGCGGAACCGATGCTGCGCCGCGAGGGCACCGGGCTGAGCGAGATCCCGTCGTCGGCGTCCGCGGCCCGGCGGCTCGGCTGGGCGAGCACGCGGTTCAACCGCAAGCTCGACAACGTCTGCGAGAAGCTCGACCGGATCGGAGTGAAGGGGCTGCGCGGCGGGCCGGGCGCGCTCGCGACCAACCGCCGCGCCCGGCTGGTCGAGTACGCGGTGGCCTCTCGGCTGGTGACGCAGGGCGACCTGCCGATCCTCGACGAGTCGGAGGACGAGAAGGGGGCGACCGCATGAGCAAGCCGGCACGAACCCGGGCGGAGCTCGTGGTGGCGGGAGCCATCGCCGGCGCGCTGATCGTCTGGGTTCTCGTGGTCTTCGGGACGGTGCTGTTCACCGGCGCCGGGACCGGTAATTTCTTTGACCCCTGGCGCGCGCTCGGGCGCGTGCTCACGACGGGGTCGACGTGGCTGGTCCCGCTCGGCGGAGCCGTGGCCGGTGGAATCGTGGGCGCCATAGCCGGCAGTCCCAAGAACAAGCAGAAGAAGTGACGGGGGAGGATTCATGCGCGTCAAAGTGACGCTCGTACGTTCGGACGGTAGCCACGACGACGTTGTGGTGACCGCAGACGCCGGCGCCCGGATCGGCGAGATCGCCGACACGATCGCTCGCGTCGATCCGGCGGCGCCCGGCGCCCCGGGTCGGTCTCGCACGCTGGAGGCGCAGCTGCCGGGGCAGGACCGGCCGGTCCGGCTCCCCGCGGACGCCGCGCTCGGTGAGGCCTGGATCGGCTCCGGCGCGTTCGTCGCCTCGGTCGAGCAGACCATGCCGGGCTTCGACTACCCGGGGTCCGACGCGGTCCGTGCGGCCGTGCGCATCGAGGGCGGCGGCACCGTGGAGCTCACGGAGGGCTCGTGGGTGCTGGGCCGCTCGCAGGACTCCGACGTCGTGGTCGAGGACCCGATGGTGTCGAAGCAGCACCTGCGCCTGGACGTGGCGGACGGCGTCGAGGTCGTCGACCTCGGGTCCGCCAACGGCATCCTGGTCGACGGCTCGCACATGCAGCGTCTGCACGTGGACGGCTCGCAGAGGATGCAGGTCGGCGACACGTGGGTGACCGTCGAAAGCCGGCAGCCCGCCACGCTCACGGGCGTGACGCCCAAGGCCGGGCCGGTGGCGTTCACCCGCTCACCGCGGGTGGAGGCGCGGTACAACGGCGAGGAGTTCGAGTCGCCGGAGGTGCCCAAGGAGCCGGAGCCCCGCGACTTCTCCCCGCTGATGCTCATGGGGCCGGTCGTGATGGGCGTCGCGATGTTCCTCGCGACGGGGCGCATCATGTCCCTCCTGTTCGTGGCGATGGCGCCGATGATGATGGTCGGCAACTACTTCAGCCAGAAGCGGCAGGCCAAGAAGAAGCTGGAGCGAGAGGTCGCGCGGTTCGACGAGTCGCTGCAGTCGCTGCGGGACGTGCTCAAGGACGAGAAGGAGACCGAGCGGTCGGTCCGGCTGCGCGAGGCCCCGGCCACGCAGCACGTGTACATGGAGGCGATGCGGCACGGTCCGCTGCTGTGGACGCGGCGCCCGGAGCACTGGAGCTTCCTCAACGTCCGGTTCGGCGTGGGCACGATGCCGTCCCGCAACGAGATCAAGACCGGCGGCAAGGGCAACCTGATCAAGGAGCACCAGGCCCTTCTGGACGCGGTGGTCGACCAGTACGCCGACGTCGACGGCGTCCCTGTCGTGGAGAACCTGTACGACGCCGGCGCGCTCGGCTTCGCCGGCCCGCCCGCCCGGGTGGTCGGATCGCTCAACTCGGTGCTGCTGCAGCTCACGGGCCTGCACTCGCCGTCGGAGCTGGTCGTCACCAGCATCGTGAGCCCGGTCTGGACCCAGCATCTGCAGTGGCTCACCTGGATCCCGCACACGTCGTCCGCCCACAGCCCCATCGAGGGACACCACCTCGCGGACTCCGCCTCGGGTGCGCAGCGCCTGCTCGCGCAGCTCGAGGAGCTGATCTCCACCCGCCTGAAGGCGGTCCGCGGCGCGCAGCGCCGCGGAGCGATCGGTGAGGACGCCGCCGCGCTGGAGCGCGGGGGCGACGTCGGCGACAAGAGCAAGGCCGACACGGGCACCAAGTCGCCGGTCCCCGCGGTGGTCGTGGTCATCTCGGACGACATCGACGTGGACCGGGCGCGCCTGATCCAGCTCGCGGAGATGGGCGCCGACGCCGGCGTCTACCCCCTGTGGATCTCCGCCGAGGCCGCCGGCCTGCCGGCCGCGTGCCGCACCTTCATGGAGGTGAGCCAGGAGGGCCCGCGCGTCGGCATGGTGCGCCTGGGCCGCTGGGTCGACGACATCGTGCTGGAGGAGGTCGACGGCAAGACGGCGCTCGAGTACGGCCGCCGTCTGGCCCCGGTGTTCGACGCCGGCGCCATCGTCGACGACGCCTCCGACCTGCCGCGCTCCGTCACCATGCCCGCGCTGCTGGGTCACGACCTGTTCGAGAACCCCGACGCCGTCATGGAGCGCTGGCGCCAGAACCTGTCGGTGTACGACAGGACCGGCCACGGTGTGCGGCGCAAGCGCCCCGGTTCACTGCGTGCCATCGTCGGCTCGGCCGGTGTGGACGCCCAGCACCTCGACCTGCGCACCCAGGGCCCGCACGCCCTGGTCGGTGGCACCACCGGTGCCGGTAAGTCGGAGTTCCTCCAGGCGTGGGTGCTCGCGATGGCCGCCGAGTACAGCCCGGACCGCGTGACGTTCCTGTTCGTGGACTACAAGGGTGGCTCGGCCTTCGCGGACTGCGTCCAGCTGCCGCACTGCGTCGGCCTGGTGACCGACCTGTCACCGCACCTGGTGCTGCGGGCCATCACGAGCCTGCGGGCCGAGCTGCACTATCGGGAGCACCTCTTCAACCGCAAGAAGGCGAAGGACCTGCTCGAGCTGGAGAAGCGTGGCGACCCGGAGACGCCGCCCGCGCTGGTCATCGTGATCGACGAGTTCGCCGCCCTCGTGGGCGATGTCCCCGAGTTCGTGGACGGCGTCGTCGACGTCGCCCAGCGTGGCCGCTCGCTCGGTATCCACCTGATCATGGCCACGCAGCGCCCGGCCGGTGTCATCAAGGACAACCTGCGCGCCAACACCAACATGCGCGTGGCGCTCCGCATGGCCGACGAGTCGGACTCCTCCGACGTCGTCGACGTGAAGGACGCGGCGTTCGTGGACCCGTCGATCCCCGGCCGCGGGCTCGTCAAGACCGGTCCCGGCCGTGTGCAGGCCTTCCAGTCCGGCTACGCCGGCGCCTGGAGCACACGGGCGCCCGAGACCGCCAAGGTGGAGGTCGCGCGCCTGCACTTCGGCCGCGAGGAGAAGTGGGAGGAGCCGGTCGTCGAGTCCGACGCCTCCGCCGAGGAGAAGGACCTCGGCCCCAACGACCAGCAGCGCCTCGTCGCCCGGGTACAGGAGGCGTTCGAGCGCGGGCGTCTGCCGATCCCGCGCCGTCCGTGGCTGGACTCGCTCGCCGACGTCTACGACCTCACGCGGCTGTACCAGCGCACCGACAACGAGCTGCTGATCGGCGTCGCCGACATCCCGGAGCAGCAGGCGCAGCGGCCGATGTACTTCTACCCGGATCAGGACGGTCACATCGGCGTCTACGGCACCGGCGGTTCCGGGAAGTCGACGGCCCTGCGCAGCCTGGCGGCTGTCGCGGGCATCACGCCCCGCGGTGGCCCCGTGCACGTGTACGGGCTGGACTTCGCCGCAGGCGCGCTGCGCATGCTGGAGGCGCTGCCGCACGTGGGCACCATCGCCAAGGGCGACGACAACGAGCGTGTCGTCGGTCTGATGCGGATGCTGCGCGACGAGCTGCGGCGGCGCGGTGAGGAGTTCGCCGCCGTGAACGCCTCCAACGTCGCGGAGTACCGGCAGCTCTCCGGCCGGACTGACACTCCCCGGATCCTGCTGCTCGTGGACGGGTTCTCGAACTTCCGCGACGAGTACGAGGTCGGTGCGGGCCGTTCCGAGTGGTTCGAGGTGTTCCGCGACATCCTGAACGACGGTCGTGCCCTGGGCATGCACGTCGTGTTCACCGCCGACCGGTCGGGCGCGGTGCCGAGCTACGTGCGGTCCCTGGTACAGCGGAACATCCTCTTGCGGATGTCCGAGGACGGGTTCCTCGCGTTCAACGCCCCGCGCGACATCGTCACGCAGACGTCGCCCGCCGGCCGCGCCGTCGTGGACGGGCTGGAGGTACAGGTCGCCGTCGTCGGCGGTACGACATCGGTCCAGGAGCAGGCTGCCGCCACCGAGCGGCTGGCGGAGTCCATGCGCCGAGCCGGGGTGCGCCCCGCGCCGACGGTCCGGGTGCTGCCGCAGGAGTACTCGGCGACCGAGCTGCCCGACTTCGTCGGGCCGGAGCGCCTGCCGGTGCTGGGGCTGGACAACATCGCCCTCGCGCCGCTCGGCTTCGACCCCGTCGGCACTATCGTCGTCGCTGGTCCTCCGGGGTCCGGGCGGTCGAACGCCTGCGTCGCGATCGTGCGGGCGGTCCAGCGGGCCAACCCGGACGCCCGGCCGTACCTGTTCGCGCAGTCCCGGTCCGCGATCGCGGGCGAGGTCGCGTGGGCGGACGTCGCGACGGGCGTCGACAAGGTCGCGGAGCTGGCGAAGGACCTGCTCGCGGCCGTCCAGGACGAGGACACCGCTCCGGGGATCGTCGTGGTGATCGAGGGGCTCAACGAGTACCTGCAGACCGCTGCGGACAAGCCGATCCAGGACCTCACCAAGGCGATCCGCAAGTCCGACCACCTGCTCGTGGCGGACGCGGAGACCCCCGCGTGGAGCGCGTCCTGGCCGCTGCTCGGCGAGGTCAAGAACGGCCGCCGCGGCCTCATCCTGCAGCCGGAGAACCTGGACGGCGACACGATCCTCAAGACGTCCCTGCCGCGGGCCGGCAAGGGCGAGTTCCCGGTCGGCCGGGGTGCGTGGGTCGCTCGCGGAAAGAACCTCCGTGTGCAGGTGCCGCTCGTGCTGGGCACCGATGGGTAGACCTACCCATGGCCGGGGTGCCCCGGCGCGGATACCGTTCTGACGGACGAATGGCGGGCTGTGGCCCGACGAACTTTCTGGGGGGTGACTGACCATGAGCGACTTGGTCCTGTCGCTGGATCAGCTCAGCACGCTCGCCGACGATCTGGAGGCGATCCAGCACGAGCTGGAGAACGCCGAGGGAAACGGTAATGCTGCGGCTGATGCCACGGGCGACGACGAGCTGCGCGACCGTATGGACGACTTCCACAGCAAGTGGGACGTCAAGCGCGGGGAGATGCTCGAGAACGTCAAGAAGCTCGCGGGCATGATCCGGAACGTCGCGGACACGTTCCAGCAGGTCGACAACGACCTGGCCAAAGCGCTCGAGGAAAAGGCCTAGGGGGAGACCGATGGGTGACACGCAGTGGGAGGAGCTCGACGGTGACGGCTCGCTCCTCAAGGTGAAGGGCCAGGCGTACGTCGACATTGCCGACGCGATCGTCCGCTCGATGGGTGCCTTGGACAACATCACGGACCAGATCGAGAGCAAGTCGCTGGCGATGGACAAGACTCGCAAGGTCGCCACGGACGTCCGGGACAGCATCAAGAACGCCGAGGGCCGATACCGGGAGACGGGCGCAGCCCTCGTCGACTACGGAACTGCCCTCGTCGCCGCGAAGGCGGAAGCGGATCCCGCCGCGCAGATGTTGCGGACGCTCCGTGACGCGCAGGAGACGGCGCAGGCCAGAGCCAGTGTCGCGGAGACCGCGGTCGAGGATCTCCCCGACAACGCGAGCGCCGCGGACAAGAGCGATGCCGAGCGTCAGGCCACCGACGCTGGGGGCGAGGTCGACCGGCTCGCGGGCGAGATCGCCAGGTACGAGGGCCAGTGGCAGGGCGGCAAGGACGACAAGGACAGCGCTGCCGGGAACGCCAGGAGCCGGATCGACGAGCAGTTCGAGAGGGACGAGGCCGCCGACTTCACCGACGGCTTCTGGGACCACGTCGGGGACTGGGCAGGGAAGATATACAAGGTCTTCAAGGTGATCTGCGACATCGCAGGAATCCTGGCGATCTTCCTCTCCTGGGTACCGATCCTGGGCCAGATACTCGTGGCGCTCGCGGCGATCGGCGCGATCCTGAGCATCATCGAATCGGTCGTCAAATACGCGAACGGCGAGATCGGGTTCGGGGCGATGCTGCTCGGCGTCGGCCTCGGTGCTCTCTCGCTGTTTGGCGGCAAGCTCGCGACGCAGCTGTCGAAGTTCTCGAAGATGAAGACGCTCTTCTCGTCGTCGAACCGGATGAACTCCATCGTGCTGGCCGGGGGCGACGACGGTGTCAAGCTCCTGGACGACGCCATGGTCTTCAGAAACGGTCTGCCGATCGGTGGATCGGCGATGGACAAGCTGAAGTACGCGTTCAAGACGCCGTTCACGCAGTCGACCTCGCAGATCGCCGTGCGGGAGGCATTCGAGAACGGATCGATGACTATGGGGGAGGCCTTCAAGGCGACGGTCAAGAACTCGTTCCCGAACCCGTTCGCGAGCGGAGCCCTGAAGGGCAACGTCCTCGGAGAGACGTCGACGCTGACCGCGAAGCTCGCCGACATGGGCGTGGACGGCGTCCGGCTGGAGGGCCCGTGGCGATCGGCGCAAGTCCTGAGCGCTGCGACCTTCGGTAGTACCCTCACCAGCAACACCGTTGGAGCCGTCAATGGATTCACAGGCGGCGACGTTATGGGTGGGGTCAAGTCCTCGATCGGTGTTCTCGGCACCCCTGCCGGTGGCTCATGGGGCGCCGCGGCGAGTTCACCGATCACGATCATGAATGACATCAAGCTCCTCGGCACCCTCTGAGCAGCTACTACTTCGGCAAGTGATAGTGCCCGAGGATGCTCCGGTGATACCGGGCATCCTCGGGCTCCTGGACGACAGGGGGTCGTTACATGAGCGGATCAATCGTCGAGTTCGGTCTGAGATTGCCTGACACCTGGCATGTGCTGCCGGGTGTGGGCGACGCCGAGTGGGCCGGCACGATGGCGGCTGAGATCGCGGCGGGCTCTTCGGAGCCCGTAGCCGTGGATCTGCTCAGGCGGCAGCTCCTGGACGTGCGCGCTTCAGTGGACGCGATGGGCGACGTCGGTCGGCTGCGGACCGCGGTCCTGGTCGACGATGTCACGGCGCCTCTGGTCAGCGCGATGATGACGGTCGGCCTCATGACAGGGGCGGACGCCGACATCTACAAGGCGCAGATGGAGCAGGTGGCACACGAGGTCGAGGACGCTCAGCTGATGGGCAACCAGCTCTTCGACGCGGAGGTGTCCGCGGGACCGGTGATCGGCGCCCACTTCCTGATCGGGCACATGCAGGATGGTCAGGGCGACGCGGGTGCACACCTCGAGGAGCGGGTCCACGCCGCGGTGTTCCCCACCGGAACGACCGATGCGCTCGACGTCATGGTGGTCGCCGCGAATGTCGGGCTCTTCGAGGACCTCCCGACGACGGTCGTCGATCTGCTCGAGAATGTGACGCTCAGGACGGAGGGCGTGGCATGACGAAGTCCGTCGAAGCGAAGCAGGTCCGTGTCTCGGACGGCGACGTGCGGATCGTGCTTCCGGGCACGTGGGTACGTGTCCCGTTGGACAGCGAGGAAGTCGCGACGGCATACGCCAAGCGCTTGGTCAAGCGACAGGCCGGCAAGGCGGACCGGATCGCCAGGGCCCGCCGTGAAGCAGTGCTGGAGCTGGTGAACTCCGCGCGTGAGGCCGTGAACATCGGCGTTCATACCTACCTGATGTCCCTGGAGATCCTTCCGGGGATTCCGTTCCCCGCAGCGCTCCTGCTCCGGGACGAGGACTGGCCCGAAGCATCCCGGCCTGCTCTCGCAGAGGGTGACGTAGCGGCGGCGTTGACCACGGCGTTCCCCGAGATCGAGGTCGCCGAGGGTCGCTACGGCCCAGTTGGCAGGCGGTGGGAGATGGCGCGCCACGCGGTGGGCGAGGACGACGAGGAATTCCAGACCCTGCGGCTGGAGTACTTCGTCCCACATCCGAGCGGCTCTGGTGTGCTCATGGCGCGCGCCAACATGTCCAACGTGCCCAGTGGAGAGCCGTTCGCGACGCTCTTCGACGAGATCATCGACTCGATCACGTTTCCAGAGCCGGACGAGGCCGGCCAGGGAGGCGAGACCAGCCCGGCGCAGGAGCCCGCGGTCACGTCCGCCTGAGCCCGCTTGGTCGGCTGAGCCTGTCTGAGTTGACCTCAGACAGGCTCAGCCCGATTCAGCGCTTGTCCTGGTCTCGGAGCTGAGCCTGGTACTGCTCCATGCGGGCCTGGTGCGCGGAGGCCTGGTCGGGAGCCGCCTTCCTCCACAGTTCGACGAGCTCGGCCGCCGCCGCCTCGTCGGACGACCCCTGTGCGGCTCGCCAGACGAGAGCGTGCACCGTGCCCTCGGGGGCAGCGCCGCTGTCGAGGACCGCGGTCGCACGGTCCGCGACGCCCTGCGGAATCGGCCGGGCCGTCCCGGCGACGTCGCCGATCACTCGATCCGCGCTCGCGGCACCGCCTGCTCGCGACTGCGCGGTGGCAAGCAGCCTCAGGAGCGGGCCGCTGACGACGGCCAGGAGGATCCCGGCCGCGATTCCGACCGCGATGCGCATCCCGATCTCCACCGGCGCGACCACGACGACGACCACGACGGCGATCGCCACGCAGATCAGATACCACCAGGAGCCCGTCCTCTTGACCGCGCGGAACCAGCCGGGCATGTTCCCGCTGAATCCGTCGAGCGCGGCGTCGAGCTGTTCGACGGCCTTGGCTACCCCGGCGGGCGCCCCCGGCGCTGTGACGATCCAGCGCTCCGAGGCGCTTCCCTTGATGAGCCAGTTCGCCTGCGACATCTCGTTCCCCTTGTATTCGATGTACGACGCCCTGCTCGCGGACCCTGGGGCGTCTTCGACCACGAAGACACTAGCAGTCAGATTTCACCCCGAGATCGGCTCCCGACCTGGCCGTTACCTCAGCGCGCGGATAGCGTTGCGCCCGGCATACGTCGATGACGAAGGGACGAGATCGTGGTGAACCCGGCAGGAAGGTCCACGAGGGCGAAGGCGCCTCCGGGGCCGGTGAGCCTCTTGCTCCGACCCGTCGGCTACTGGTGCCTGGCGTGGGTCTGGGCCGCCATCTGGGTGGTCGGGATCCTGCTCGCGCCTGGCTCGATCGCGTACGTCTACTTCGATGACGAGATCATCCTGGGACAGGTGCTCGGGGATACCTCGTTCCTCGGCATTGTCGCGCTGGTGGTGATCGTGGTCCCGATCCTGGTCGCGGTCATGGGACCCGGCGCCATGTTCTGGGTCCCGACCATGGGCTGGCCGCTCGCGGTGCTCTGCTTCACCTACGCGTTCCGGGGGCTGCGCCCCTCGTACGCGAAGGAGCCGCTCTCCTACACGACCCAGGCGCCGCGTGGGTCGTCTCTCGGCCCGCCCACGATCGGGACGGTCGCGCTGTCGCTGAAGCCGGTGCGCCGGTCTCGGTTCACTGACACGATCATGAAGTGGTACATGGCCGGCTGGGATCTCCACATGGAGATCTTCCTGGCTGCGCTGCCGGCCGGGCTCGGCTGGGTGTGCTTCTTCGGCTGGGCGTCCCGCGATATCAACGAGTCGTTGCGACAAGGTCTGCTGGTCGCCGGATGTGTGCTGGTGCTCGTCTCGTTCGTCCTGGTGGCCCGTGCCCTGCGCGTCCTGTTCAAGCGGTGGCAGCCGGACGGCATCGTCGTCGCTTCCGTCTGATACCCAGCGAGTTACGAGCAACGAGTACGTGGGCGGTGCGGGGTGTCAGAGACCGTTCCGCCTGCGTATCTCTTCGAGCTTCCTGGAAAGCGCCTCGTCGTCCGCCGCACGCTGTGCCGCGAGTTCGGTGGCCACCCGCCGCAGCAGTGCGTCCAGATCGGACTCCGCGGCCTCCCTGTCAGACCCGTGCCGTGCGCCACGCCAGAGCAGTTCATGAACCTCGGGCTCCAGATGCGGGTCGCGCTCGACCACGGCGTCGAGAGCCTTCTGCGCACCCGCGGGGGCGACCCTGACCACCTGTGTGTCGACGACGACCATACTGGTGTCTTCCCCGCCATTGCGATGGATGTCTCCCGGACCACCAGCGTCGTCTGTGGCGTAATCGCCGCTCTGCTGATCGTGTTTTCCGTCGCGTGGGCGCTCCGGCTCACGTTCATTCGGCCACGGCCGAAAGACCGGCCCGGACGGTCCGAAAACGGCTCGTGACATGGGCGAATGACCATGTAAGGTCCGGATGGGTAGACCTACCCATCGACGTGACGGGCACGGGTCTGTAGCGTCTTAGTCAGTCGGGCGGCCGAGGGGGCCGGCCGCGTATCTGGAAGAGGAGATGTCATGGCGGACCTTAACGTCACCTACGATGAGATGCGGTCGCAGGCGAACCAGCTGCGAACGGGCCAGCAGACCATCATGGACACGCTGACCGACCTGTCGAACCAGGTGAACAACCTGGTGGCGTCGGGCTTCGTGACGCAGCAGGCGTCGGGCGCGTTCCAGGGCTCGTATGAGCAGTTCACCGTGGGTGCCAAGCAGGCGATCGAGGGCATCGAGGGTATGGCCTCGTTCCTCGAGTCGGCTGCTCAGGCCATGCAGGACACGGACCAGAGCCTGGCGCAGGGCATCGGCGGCTGACACCGTCGTCCGCCGTACCGGCGGGATCGCCGACGCGGGGTGGTGCCAAGTACGACTTGGCACCACCCCGCGTCGTTGTCGTCGTATCGCAGCCGTAGCCGTAGCAGTAGCGAACAGGAGACAAAGGCGTGGATCGCAAGACGCTCTACTGGGCCGTCCTGGTGCTCTTCCTCGTGCTCTCGATCGGGCGGCTCGCCGTCCATCTCAGCCGTGACGACTACGAGGGGGCCACGGTCTGGATAGCGCTGCTGATCGTGATCGCCATCTGCGTCGTGACGGTCATGGTGGTCCTCGGCCGGGCCCGCGGGCTCGCGGCCCACGTGGAGAAGCGGCGACCGGGTGCCCGGGTGGTCCCGGCGTTCGGCACCGCCGAGACCGTGGACCAGGCCCGTGCCGCCGGCGCGTCGGCGCGCAAGATGATGCCCATGGGCGGGAGCCCGGTGGCGCTGGCCGTGCTGGGCGACGTCATAGAGGTGTGGGTGGGTCGCGAGGCCGAGCCCCGCTGGGTGGTGCGGCGGACGCCGGGCGGCGTGCGGGCGGCGTCGGGCACCTACGGGACGCGCGACGTCCGGGCTGTCCTGCTGTCCGACGGCAGTGCCGGAGTCACCGTGGTCCCGGCATACCGGCCGCTGCGCGCCATGGGCGGCGGCGCGACGGACGACGTCGACCGGGCGCTCGTCGAGCTCGGTGCCCCGGCCTGACCAGGCCTGAACCGGGCCGGCCACACCGTTCTCCCACGATCCCCGCACGTCCGCCCTGCGAGAGGGGATGAGGCGATCCTTACCCGGTCGGTAGAATCGTGGGCGGCCTTCGCTTCCCTCCTGACCTATCGACCGGAAGGCGCCCCTTCGTGAGCACCACCCGACCCCTGCGCGTCGCCGTCGTCGGCGCCGGCCCTGCCGGCATCTACGCGAGCGACATCCTGTCCAAGACCGACCTCGACGTCAGCATCGACCTGTTCGAGCGCCTTCCCGCGCCGTTCGGCCTGGTGCGGTACGGCGTGGCACCGGACCACCCGCGCATCAAGCAGATCATCGTCGCGCTCCACCGTGTGCTGGGCCGCGGAGACATCCGCCTGCTCGCCAACGTGGACTACGGCGTGGACGTGAAGCTCGAAGACCTGCGCCAGTACTACGACGCCGTGATCTTCTCCACCGGTTCCATCAAGGACGCCGAGCTGGACATCCCCGGCATCGACCTCGACGGTTCCTACGGCGCCGCCGACTTCGTGTCCTGGTACGACGGCCACCCCGACGTGCCCCGCACGTGGCCGCTGGAGGCGGAGCAGGTGGCCGTGGTCGGCGCCGGCAACGTCGCCCTCGACGTCGCCCGTATCCTCGCCAAGCACGCGGACGACCTGCTGCCCACCGAGATCCCGGCCAACGTGCACGAGATCCTGAAGTCTTCCCCGGTCACGGACGTGCACGTGTTCGCGCGCCGCGGCCCGGCGCAGGTCAAGTTCTCGCCGCTGGAGCTGCGCGAGCTGGGCCACGTGCCCGACGTCGACATCGTCGTGTACCCGGAGGACTTCGACTTCGACGAAGGTTCTGAAGCCGCGATCAACTCGTCGAACCAGACCAAGCAGGTAGTGAAGACCCTGGTGGACTGGACACTGAAGGACCCGGCGCAGAACACCGCGTCGCGCCGTCTGCACTTGCACTTCCTGCACGCCCCGGCCGAGGTCCTCGGCGAGAACGGCAAGGTGGTCGGGTTCCGCACGGAGCGCACCGCCCTGCAGGGTGACGGCACCGTCAAGGGCACCGGCGAGTTCGTCGACTGGCCGGTCCAGGCCGTCTACCGCGCGGTGGGCTACTTCGGCTCGTCCCTGCCGGAGATCCCGTACGACGACGTCAAGGGCGTCATCACCAACCGCGAGGGCCGGGTTGTCGACATCGACGGCAACCAGGTGCCCGGCGTGTACGCGACGGGCTGGATCAAGCGCGGCCCGGTGGGCCTTATCGGGCACACCAAGTCCGACGCGTCCGAGACCGTGCGGCACCTCGTCGAGGACGTCACCGGTGTGGCCGACGGCGAGGCACCCGGCGACCTGGCCGGCGGCCGTACCGCGCCGCAGGGTGAGCCGGACGCCATCACCGAGTTCCTCGCGGGCAAGGGCGTGGAGTACATCGAGTGGTCCGGCTGGGAGCTCTTGGACGCGCACGAGCGCGCGCTCGGCGAGGCCGAGGGCCGCGAGCGCGTCAAGGTCGTCCCGCGCGACGAGATGATCGCGGTCGCGCGCAACGGCGGCTGACGCTCCGCTGCTCGACACCGTAGGGGCCACCTTCCGATCGGAAGGTGGCCCCTTTGTCATGCTTCTTTCCGGCCCGAATCTCGGCCACACGCCGCCACGGCGGCAGCCCGGATACCGGGCTGCCGCCGTTTGTCGTCTCCGGCCAAAGAAGACACTTAGGGCGCATAGGCAACCTTTCGCCATGGGAAACATTAATCACAGTAGTGTTTTTTCGCAGGTAGCAAACGTTCATGATCGAAAAGATTGCGGGTCCAGCATCTTTGCCTTAGCGTTCTTCTTGGTTGCAGATCGCAGCCACTCGAACGCTCCGGACGTCGGAGCACGACCTGCAAGGGAAGAACACATGTCTCGTGCTGCTGCACTCCTCATGACCTCGCTCCACGTCCTCACGGCCCGCTTCGACGGCGCGAAGAAGGACAGGGGCGCCACCGCCGTCGAGTACGGCCTGCTCGTCGGCCTGATCGCGGTCGCGATCATCGTGACGCTCGTGGCCCTCGGCCCGAAGCTGAACGCGCTCTTCAACGACGTGCTCACCAAGCTGCCGGCACCGGCGGCCTGAGCGAGCGACCGGACCGGCTCCCGCCGTGACCGCGGCGGGAACCGGTCCGTGAGACCACCCACATCCACCACGACCGAGGACGGGACCCACATGCCGAGACTCAGGACGCGAGGCCACCGCGAGCGCGGTGCGGCAGCGGTCGAGTTTGCGCTGGTCCTCCCGATCCTGCTGCTCCTGATATTCGGCATCGTCGAGATCGGCCGGGCGTACTACGTCCAGACCACCCTGTCGGCGGCCGCGCGTGAGGGCGTACGCGTGATGGCCCTGCAGAACGACACAGCGGCTGCCAGGTCGACGACGAAGAACGTCGCCGGCGGCCTGGCCGTGACGGACAGCCAGATCAGCGTCACGCCCACCACCTGCTCGGGTTCGACCGCCGGGACCGCCACGGTCAAGGTGACGTATCCCGTAACACTCATGTCCGGCCTCTTCGGGGCCAGTATCACGCTCACCGGAACGGGGACCATGCGATGCCACGGATGAAGCACTTGCCGTCGCGCACGCGGGATCGGGGCGCCGTGAACGTCATGGTCGCGCTGCTGATCATCCCGTTCATCGGCTTCGCCGCGATCGCCGTGGACGTCGCCGCTCTCTGGGCAGACCGCCAGCAGCTCCAGACCGGGGCCGACGCCGCCGCGTTGGGCATCGCCCAGGACTGCGGCAAGAACAGCTGCGGTTCGCCGGCGGCGACCGCCCAGGCGCTCGCCACGCCGAACAAGAACGACGGCGAGGTGACCGCGAAGGTCCTGACGCCCGCCGTCACCCCGAGCGCCGGCACCGTCACTGTCGAGACCTCCGGGGTTCGTGAGCACTGGCTCGCGCCGGTCCTCGGGTTCGACCGAAGCTCGGTGGCCGCGAAGGCGACCGCCGCATGGGGTGCGCCGACCGGCGGGCTCGCCCAGCTCCCGATCGCGTTCTCGTACTGCGAGTTCCTGGCACAGACCGGCGGTGGACTGCCGTCCACCACCACGGAACGCACCATCACGTTCACCAAGTCCTCCGGTACCTCGTGCACCGGGCCGTCGAACAACGTGGTGCCTGGCGGGTTCGGCTGGCTGGACGTCAACCGGGCCTCGTGCACCACGTTCAGCACCATCGGCGAAGTGCTCTGGTCGAGCACGGGCGCGGCCGTGCCGAGCGGCTGCTCCACGGCCGACTTCGCCGACGTGCAGGGCAAGACGGTGCTCCTGCCGATCTTCGATCAGGCCGGCGACTCGGGCAGCAATGCCTGGTACCGCCTCTACGGCTACGCCGCCTTCAAGATCACCGGCTACCACTTCGTGGGGCAGTTCTCCTGGAGCAACGACGGGACCTGCTTCGGCAACGTGCGCTGCATCCAGGGCTACTTCACCAAATTCGTCGACCTCTCCGAGGCCTTCACCTACAGCACGACGGCGCCCTCCATGGGCGGGTCCGTCGTCTCCCTCAAGCCATAGCTCCGACCCTCCGACCTGAATCGTCATCGAAAGGACCACATCTGTGCGTCGTCGAATCGTCGCCGCTGTCGCGGCCATACTGCTCGCCATAGTCGGCGTGGTCCTGTTGACCGGCTACGTCGCGGGCGCCGACCAGCGGGCAATGGCCGGCATGAAGACCACCAGCGTGCTGGTGGTGACCCAGTCGGTCGCGGCCGGCACCAAGGCCGAGGACCTTGCCGAGCTGGTGGCGCCGAAGGTACTGCCCGCCAGAGCCGTCGCCCCCGGCGCGTTGACCAGCTTGGACGACGTAGCCGGCCAGGAGGTGACCGCTGACCTGGTTGCCGGCGAACAGGTGCTCGCCGAACGGTTCGCCCCACCCAAGAAGGAGAAGGACGGCGCCGTCGACATCCCCAAGGGGATGCACGAGATCTCGATCATGCTCGAGTCCCAGCGGGTCGTCGGCAGCAGCCTCGTCGCCGGCCAGACGGTCGGCGTCTTCACTACCTCGCACGAGAGCCGCCGGACGCACCAGGTCCTGCACGAGGCGCTCGTCACGCGCGTCGAGGGCGGCTTCCCCCCGCCGGACGCCGAACCCGCAGGAGGCGCCGAACCCGCAGGAAACGCCGAACCCGCAGGAGGCGCCGAACAAGAGGCCCCCGCCGTGCCCGAAGGCAGCGTCGTGGTGACCCTCGCCCTGTCCGCCCCTGACGCCGAGACGCTCGTCTGGAGCCAGGAGATCGGCAGCATCTGGCTGTCCCGCGAGCCGGTAGGCGCCCCGCGTGATGGCACCCGAACCGTAACCGAAGAGGAGTTGTTGGGATGACCACATCTGTCCTGGCCACCACTGCGGCCGATGCCTCATCGCAGCGCGACGTGGCTGCGCCCCGCGGGCGGGTCGTGAGCGTGATCTCGCCCAAGGGCGGGGTCGGCAAGACTACCGTCGCGACGAACCTGGCCGTCGGCCTTGCCAAGGCGGAGCCCGGCTCCACGGTCCTGGTGGATCTCGACGTCCAGTTCGGCGACGTCGCCACGGCGCTCAACCTGACGCCCCAGCACAGCCTCGCGGACGCCGTGCAGGGCGTCGGCAGCGGCGACTCGATGGTCCTCATGACCTTCCTCACCCAGCACGAGACCGGGCTGCACGTCATCTGCGGTGTCGACTCGCCCGCGGCCGCTGACGTCGTGACCGACTCCGACGTGCGCCGTCTGCTCGCGACGCTCGCCGCGGACTTCAAGTACGTCGTGGTGGACACCGCGCCCGGCCTGTCCGAGCACACCCTCGCGGCGCTGGACGAGACCACCCACCCGCTCCTCGTCACCAGCCTGGACGTTCCGGGAGTCCGGGGCCTGCGCAAGGAGCTCCTGACTCTCGACGCGCTCGGCATGTTCGTCGGCTCGCGGTTCGTCGCGCTCAACTTCGTCGAGCGGAACAGCTGGCTGTCGGTGGCAGACGCCGAGGCCACGCTCGGGACCGGCGTCGACCTGCTGCTGCCCCGGTCGAAGGCGATCCCTGCCTCCGTCAACCTCGGCGTGCCGCTGCTCCAGAGCGGGGTGCGGGACCCGATGACCAAGCAGCTCCGCACTCTGGTGGGGCGCTACACCGCGCCGGAGTCCGAGGACGAGCGGCTGCGGGGACGGCACCACCAGGTCGGAGGTGTGCGATGAAGCTGAGCGAGCGGCTGGCCGTCGCGAACCCAGCGCGGGTCACGTTGCCCGGGGTTGCGGACCCGGGTTCCGCACCCACCGGTCCGTCCACCGCGTCCGTGCCCACTGCTGCGCCCTTGGGTGAGCCGGTGCCCGAGGCGGCCGCGACGCCCGAGACCGCGCCGCGGCCCACGCCGGCCGGGTCCGGCCGTAGCCTGTCCGCACGCACCTCCACGCCCGTCGCCGGTCCGCCGGTGAAACCGCACGGTGACGCGCTGGCCCGGCTCAAGGACACTGCGGCGTCGGCCCTGTTCGAGCGGCTCGGGACCCGCCTCAACGACCCGTCGCTGAGCGAGGAGAAGCTGCACACGATCGTGCGCAGCGAGCTGAACCACGTCGTCGAGGAGCAGGACGTCCCCCTCACCGCGGAGCAGCAGCAGCGCCTCATCAGCGACGTGCAGGACGATGTGCTGGGCCACGGCCCGCTGCAGCGCTTCCTCGACGACCCAGCGGTCACGGAGATCATGGTCAACGGTCCCGACCAGGTCTATGTCGAGCAGTCCGGCATGCTGCAGCGCAGCGACGCCCGCTTCAAGTCCGAGGAGCACCTGCGCCGCATCATCGAGCGCATCGTGTTCCGCGTCGGCCGGCGGATCGACGAGTCGTCCCCGCTGGTCGATGCACGCCTCGCTGACGGATCGCGCGTGAACGCGGTAGTCCCGCCCCTGGCATTCAACGGGTCCTCGCTGACGATCCGAAAGTTCTCCAGGGACCCGTTCAAGGTGCACGACCTCATCCGGTTCGGGACGCTGACCCCCGACATGGCCGAGCTGCTGCGGGCCTGCGTCGAGGCGCGCCTGAACATCATCGTCTCCGGTGGTACGGGCACCGGTAAGACGACGCTCCTCAACGTGCTGTCGTCGTTCATCCCCGAGAGCGAGCGGATCGTCACGATCGAGGACGCCGTCGAGCTCCAGCTCCAGCAGGATCACGTGGTGCGGCTCGAGAGCCGGCCGCCGAACGTCGAGGGCAAGGGCGAGGTCGGCATCCGCGAGCTCGTGCGCAACTCCTTGCGTATGCGCCCCGACCGCATCGTCGTCGGTGAGGTCCGCGGCGGCGAGACGCTCGACATGCTCCAGGCGATGAACACCGGCCACGACGGCTCGCTCTCGACCGTGCACGCGAACTCCCCGAGGGATGCCATCGCGCGCCTGGAGACGCTCGTCCTCATGGCGGGCATGGACCTGCCCCTGCGCGCCGTCCGCGAGCAGATCGCGTCGGCGGTCGACGTCGTCGTGCAGCTCACGCGCCTCAAGGACGGAACCCGCCGAGTCACCGCGGTGACGGAGGTACAGGGTATGGAGGGCCAGACCGTGACACTGCAGGACGCGTTCCTCTTCGACTACGCGGCTGGCGTGGACGGCGCCGGCCGGTTCCGCGGCACGCCCGTCGCCACCGGCGTGCGGCCCCGGTTCACCGACCGCTTCGCAGAGCTGGGCATCACGCTCTCGCCGTCCGTCTTCGGCGCCACCGAGACGGGGGCACGCCGATGAGCGGCATCGTGCTGGCAGGGCTCGCCGCCGTGGGGGTCGCCGCGCTGGCCGCCGTCTACGCGATCTTCGGGTCCGGCAACCGCCTTCCCCTGGAACGCCGGCGCCCCGTACCTGAGTCGCGGTCGGGGATGCTCGAACGCGGCGCGGCCGCGGCGACCACCGCGCTCGACGCCCTGCTGCGGCGGCGCGGCACGGACGCGGCCGACCACGTCCTCGAGTCCGCGGGGGTGCGGATGCGCCTCCAGGACATCGTGTTCCTGCAGATCGTCGCAGCGGTATGCGTCTTCGCTGCCGGGCTGCTGCTCGGCAGCACCTTCATGGCGTTCCTGCTGGCGGTCCTCGTCCCGGTCGTCACCCGGCTCGGGCTGGCCGTGCGCACCAAGCACCGCCAGGACGCGTTCGCCGACCAGCTCGACGACTCGCTGCAGCTCATGGCGGGCAGCCTGCGGGCAGGGCACAGCCTCCTGCAGTCCCTCGCCTCGGTCGCGCGCGAGAGCGACGAGCCCACCTCAGAGGAGCTCTCCCGCGTCATCAACGAGGTCCGCGTCGGACGCGACCTCGGCGAGGCGCTGGACGAAGCCGGCGCCCGCGTGGCCAGTCAGGACTTCGTCTGGGTCTCCCAGGCCATCGCCATCAACCGCGAGGTCGGCGGGAACCTCGCCGATGTGCTCGACGGCGTCGGGAACACCATCCGCGAGCGCAACACCGTCCGGCGGCAGGTCAAGGCGCTCGCCGCCGAGGGGAAGCTCTCGGCCTACGTGCTGATGGCGCTCCCGGTCGGCATCACCGGCTTCCTGGCCCTGACGAGCCCCGCCTACATCGCCGCCTTCACCAGCGGTCTCATCGGATACCTCATGATCGCTGCGAGCGCTGTCCTGCTGGTCATCGGCGGGCTCTGGCTCCGCAAGTCCGTCCGAGTCACCTTCTGATCCGGAGGATCGCACCTCATGTCACCCCTCATCCTGACACCGGTCGCGCTGGCCGCCATCGTCGCCATCGGGCTGTCGCTCGCCGTGCTCGCCTGGGTCTTCCTGGACCCCTCGGTCCACGACCGGCGGATGGTCCGCAAGAATCTCCGTCGCGGGCTGGCGTCGGACACCCCTGCGAGCCTCGGTGTCGCGGACGACGAGGCGCCCCGCGGCTCCGCCCTGCTCGTCAGGCGGCTCACCCCGCTGAAAGCCGCCGAGCGCCTCGAACGGCTGCTGAGTCGCGCGGGTCGGCCGCCGGCCTGGCCGCTCGACCGCCTCTTGGCGGGCAAGATCCTGCTCGCGGCCGGCGGCGTGACCCTGAGCCTCCTGTTCGCGACCGCGGCCCCTGGCCTGCTCGCCGTCGTGCTCGGGGCCGTCGTCACCCTGGTGGCGTACTTCCTGCCGGAGCTGCTGCTGTACAGCCGGGCCCAGGAACGCAGCAAGGCGATCGGGCTGGAGCTGGCGGACACGCTGGACCAGATGACGATCGCCGTCGAGGCCGGCCTGGGATTCGAGGCGGCGATGGCACGGACGGGAAAGAACGGCACCGGCCCCCTGGCCGAGGAGCTGGTCCGCACGCTCCAGGACATGCGGATGGGCCTGTCCCGCCGGGAGGCCTACGACCTGCTTGCCGCCCGGACCGATGTGCAGGACCTGCGCCGGTTCGTCCGCGCCGTCGTCCAGGCGGACGCCTACGGCATCGCGATCGCCGACGTGCTGCGCACGCAGGCCGACGAGATGCGCAAGAAGCGGCGCCAGCGCGCCGAGGAGAAGGCGATGCAGATCCCCGTCAAGGTGATCTTCCCCCTGATGCTCTGCATCCTGCCGGTCCTGTTCATCGTCCTGCTCGGGCCGGCGGTACTGGGCGTCCTCGCGGCGTTCAGCGGGTGAGGCGCGCTCATGGAACCCGTACCCGTCCTCCTCGCCGCGGTCGTCGCCGGCGTCCTCGCGGCCGCCTGCGCCCGCTGGGTACAAAAGAGGGTGGCCACAGTACCTTCCGCGTGGCTCCGTACCCTGGTGCTCGCCGCCCTGGCCGCCGTGGGCGGCGCGTGTGCCGCGGCCGCGGCACCGACCTGGCCCGAGGCGGTGGCCTTCACCGTCCTGGCCCTGGCCTGTGCACTGTTGGTCGCCGTCGACCTTGCCGAGCAGCGGATCCCGGACCGTGTCCTGGGCCCGGCCTACCTGTCGTTCATCGCGACCCTGACCCTTGCGGCGGCCGTCTCGGGGGAGTGGCCGCGGCTGGGCCGTGCGGCGCTGGCCGCCGTCGTCCTGTGCGCGGGGTACTTTCTGCTCGCCCTCGTCTCGCCCTCCGGGCTGGGCCTGGGGGACGTGAAGCTCTCCGGGCTGCTCGGGGCCTACCTCGGCTGGCTGGGCTGGCCGGAAGTGCTCTTCGGCACACTGTCGGCGTTCGCGATCGCCGGAATCGTCGCGGCGCTCCTCGTCCTGGTCCGCCGGCGCTCGCGTCGGTCGGACGTCGCGTTCGGGCCGTGGATGGTCCTCGGTGCAGCGCTCGCCACTGTGTGGACGCCGCCCTGTTCGTATTAGGTTAGGGTGAAATTTTTCCGATAGGGCAAACTCACCGATTGCGCGAGAATGGAGTAGATTATGACCATGAGCGCAGAGGAGACCACCCCGAACGACAGTCCCGCCCCGGGGCTCAGGGAGCTCAAGAAGCAGATGACGCGGGACGGGATCGCCGCCGCGGCATTTCAGCTGACCCTGGAGAAGGGCCTCGACCACGTCACCATCGAGGAGATCTCGCGCATCGCCATCGTCTCGCCTCGTACGTTCTCCAACTACTTCTCCTCCAAGGAGGAGGCCGTCGTCTCGGCGGGTGCCCAAGAGCCTGAGCAGTTCGTGCCCACCTTCCGCGAGGCCCTGCAGGAGGCCCCCCCGCTGCAGGCGCTCCGCGAGGTGTTCTCCGACTTCTTCATGAACCGCACGGACGAGCAGCTGGACCACATCCGCGAGATGCTCGCGCTGGTGGAGCAGTACCCCTCCCTGCTCGACGTCCAGACGGCCCGGTTCGGGAACATTGAGGCGGAGCTGCGTGCCGTGGTCGCCGAGCACACCGGCACCGACGCAGAGACGGACATGTACCCGTGGCTCGTCGCCTCCGCGGGAGTCGCCGGGATCAAGGCGGCGCTGCGCGTGTGGGGGAGCGCGGACGACGGGCGTGACCGCTTGGTGAAGCTCGTTCACGAGGCGCTCAACCTCTTCAGCGAGGGGCTACCCGTACCCGCTGGAGCCGGTGGCGGAGCTGGGCGGGCCTGACGACTCACGCCGTTTCCGTGACCGCAACCGGAGTGGGAGATCATTGCTCCGGGAACCGCCACCCCGCGTGGCGCGTTCGGCTGGGTGGAAAGGAGTGCGATGCACAGGCACTACAACGGGCTGAAGACCGCCGCGCTGTTCGGTGGCATGTGGGCCGTGATCCTCGGGCTCTGGGCGCTCTTCGGGCGGAACACCGGCATGCTGTGGATCTTCGTGCTCATCGGGCTGGGCACGACAGCTTACGGCTACTGGAACTCCGACAAGCTGGCGATCCGAGCGATGCGCGCGTACCCGGTCACGGAGCTGCAGGCGCCGGAGATGCACCGCATAGTGCGCGAGCTCTCGACGGCGGCGCGCCAGCCGATGCCCCGGCTGTACATCTCGCCCACCAAGGCGCCCAACGCGTTCGCCACGGGACGTAACCCGCAGAAAGCCGCGGTGTGCTGCACGGAGGGCATCCTGCAGCTCCTGAACGAGCGTGAGCTGCGCGGCGTGCTGGGGCACGAGCTCATGCACGTCTACAACCGCGACATCCTCACGGCATCGGTCGCGTCGGCGCTGGCCGGGCTCATCACGGCACTCGCGCAGTTCCTGCTGTTCTTCGGCGGCGGCGACCGCCGCGAGGGCGGCAACCCGCTGGCCGCGCTCGCCATGGCGCTGCTCGCCCCGATCGCCGCGATGCTCATCCAGATGGCGATCTCCCGCACCCGCGAGTACGACGCCGACGAGGACGGCGCCCGGCTCACCGGCGACCCGCTGGCGCTGGCCTCCGCGCTGCGCAAGCTGGAGCTGGGCACGCAGCGCGCGCCGCTGCCGCAGGACCGCGAGCTCACCAACGTGTCCCACGTGATGATCGCGAACCCGTTCCGCGGGGCGGGGATCGGCCGCCTGTTCGCCACCCACCCGCCGATGCCGGACCGTATCCGCCGCCTCGAGGCCATGGCCGGCGGCCCGTCGGGCGGCTACGGCCAGGGCGGGATCGGCGGCCCGACGTCGGACCCGGACTGGGGCACCCCGCCCGGGATGCTCTGAGCTCACCCCGGGGTCACCCGGCCGCGGCCCAGGAATGCGTTCGTCGCACCCCGTGGCTGCGGATACGGTGGTCCAGATTCCCACCGGACGTGCAGGGGCGCCCGGGTATTACGCAGAAGGAGCAACACATGGCCGACTCGTCGTTCGACATCGTCAGCAAGGTCGACCGCCAGGAGGTCGACAACGCGCTGAACCAGGCCGCCAAGGAGATCTCGCAGCGGTACGACTTCAAGAACGTCGGTGCCTCGATCACCTGGAGCGGCGAGAGCATAGTGATCGTCGCCAACTCGTCGGAGCGCGTGCTCGCCGCCCTCGACGTCTTCGAGACCAAGCTGGTCAAGCGCGGCATCTCGCTCAAGGCGATCGACGTCGGTGAGCGCGAGCCCAAGCCGTCCGGCAAGGAGTATCGCCTCGCCGCGACCCTCAAGGAGGGCCTGGCGGGCGAGTCCGCGAAGAAGGTCACCAAGATCATCCGCGAAGAAGGCCCCAAGGGCGTGAAGACGCAGATCACGGGTGACGAGGTGCGCGTGACCAGCAAGTCCCGCGACCAGCTTCAGGAGGTCATGGCCCTCCTGAAGGGCTCGGACCTGGACTTCGCCCTCCAGTTCACGAACTACCGGTGAACATGCAGGTCAGCGGCTCTTTTTGGGCTGGTAGACCGCACGCGGTCCGCAGGTGCGGACGCTGAGCACGGGCTGACGGGTGGTTGCCGGGATACCGGTGGCCGCCCGTTCGGTCTGTCAGGAGGTCTTCGCGGGGCCTCGGTAGCCGGTGCGCCGCTTACCGCTCGGTCTCCTCGAGCCGGAGCGCCTTCTCGGTGAAGTAGTTCACCTCGCCCTTGTCATCCTCGACCCCGACGACGAACTTGCCCGAGGGAGTAGCACGGAGATCGACGACGGTGCCGCGTCCGCGCAGAGTCAGTACGTGGGCTCCTGGCGTGAAGATCGTATCGCTCATGGGCCGATTATCCGGGCGCCAGGCACCGGTCCGCCTCCCCCGTGAGGCGGAAAATGTCCTTCTCAAGCACCCTCAGCCACCGTCGGGAGGTCAGTCGCCGGAGTGATCCGGCAGGAGCGGGTGCGGCGTCGGGCTCACAGGAGGCCGTGCTCGTACGCGAACGCGCTCGCGGCGGTGCGTGAGCTCACCCCGAGCTTGGTGAAGATGTTCGACAGGTGCCGGGCGACCGTCTTCTCCGACAGGAACAGTGCGTCCGCGACCTGCGCGTTCGAACGGCCCGCGGCCACGAGGCGCAGCACCTCGACCTCGCGTGGGCTCAGGCCGCCCGGGGCCCGCGCGGCTCCGAGCAGACGAGCGCACTCTCGTTCCGCCGGCAGGGCGCCAAGGCGGGCGAACACCGCGCGGGCCGCTCGGAGCTCGGCGTCGGCCGCTGGTTCGTCGCCCTGCATGCGGTAGGCCCGTCCGAGCAGCGTGCGGCAGCGTGCGACCTCGTACTCCGCGGACAGCGTGGTCCAGGCCGCGACGGCACGGCGCGCGCCTTCCGCGGCGCTTGCGACGTCCCCGCGGGCCAGTGCCACCTGGGCGGCGGCGCACCCGGCCGCGCCGCGCAGCGCTGGGCTGTCGAACGCGATCGCCAGGCGCCCGAGCTCCTCCACGAGTGGGGCCGCCTCGTCGACCGCCTCGGCGGCGACGAGGACATCGGCGGCGGCAGGCAGCACCCGGCTGCGCGACACCGGGTCGTGCGCCTCGTCCAGCTGGCGCCGGGCCGCCCCGACCGCAGCGTCGAGGCGGCCCTCGGCGAGCCACAGCAGCGCCCGGCCCGGCGTCGCGACGTCGCCCGATACTCCGGCGGCGTCGTACGCCTCGTCCGCGAGCTTGTACTCGCCCAGGATCCGGAGCACGTCGCCCCGTTCCTGGAGGGCCAGCGCGACGGCGGGGTTGCCGCCCTGCGCCGCATAGCGCTGGACGGCAAGCTCCAGCTCCTCGAGCGCTGGCTCGAAGGCGCCGTTGAGGCGCATGAGCTGGCCCCTGTGCACGGCGCACTGACCTGTGAAGGCGACGAGGCCAGGTTGCTCCGCGCACCACGCCGTCAGCGCGTGTGTCCACTCGGCGACGCGGCCGAAGTCCCCGAGCCACGTGCAGGCCTCGATCATGGAGCAGTAGACGATTCCGGCGACGACGGGTGACACCTCGCCTGCCACGACCCCCACCATGGCCTCGTCCATGATCCGCAGCCCTTCGAGAACCTCCCCGGTGTGGGTCAGCAGGCGACCCTCGGCGTTCAGGCCCAGGGCCAGCAGGTCGCCGTCGCCATGACGCTGCCCGTACCCCGTCACCCGGCGGGCGACGTCGAGCGCTCTCGCCATATCGCCTTCGCCGATGTGCCGGAACATCCTGAGCACCAGGACATGGCCCCGCTCGACGACGTCGCCGTCGACGCTCTCGAGGAGCCGCTCGGCGCGGGCGACCCAACCGCCCGCGACGGCGGCCTCGCCGCCCTGCGCCAGCACCAGGGCAAGCGTCGATGCGGCGCGGACCGCGGCGAGCACGTCATCGCCTTCGAGCGCCACCTGGTGGGCCCGCTGTAGCGCCTGGACGCAGTCGTTGCGCCGGCCGAGCAGGAAGGCCGTCGTGGCGAGCGCCATGAGGTCGTCGACGTGCAGGTCCTGGCCCGCCTCGGGCGCGAGGTCGGACAGGGCGCGGAAGGCGGAGACCCACTCGCCGCGCTCGAACGCGTCCCGCGCTCGCTGGAGCTCGTCGACCACGCCCATAGCAGGGAACCTCCCAGTCCGACGATAGGCCGGGCTGGCCGTCATGGGGAGCCGGGAGACCGCCGAGCCGGTGGAATCACCCGCCTACGCGGACCCGGTGGCGGGCGGGTGCGGCGATCCGGCGAGCCAGGTACTCGGCATCGCGCCCGACCCCCGGCAGGACGGTGGAGCTCATCGAGTACTGGAATGCGAGCCCGCAGAAGAAGAGGCCCGGCTCCGTCTCGACGACGCCGCGGTACTCGGTGGGCCAGCCGTCCTCTCCGACGACCGGCAGGTCGATCCAGCCGAAGTCCTGGCGGAAGCCCGTGCACCACACGACGTTGGCGATGTCGAGCACGCGCCCGTCGTCCAGCCGTGGCAGCCCGTCGGTGACGCCGACGACGCGCGCCTCGATCCACTCGACGCCGCGCGCCGCCAGGTGCTCGCGCTTGACGCGAAGCATCGGTCCGCCATGGTGGCGAACGTGCTTCATCATTCGCCGGCCGACCGGGGTGCGCCGCGTCAGCACGTGGCGCCACGCGAAGAACATGACGGGCAGCACGACGTGCAGGCCCCGGGACTCCCACGAGACGGGAATCCGGCCGGTGTCGCGCCCCACGAGGATGGTGGGCCGCTCCGCCGCGACCTCGTACGCGATGTCACAGCCGGAGTGGGACGCTCCCACCACCAGGGTCACACCCGGTGCGAGCTGCGCAGGGCGGGCGTACTCGCTCGAGTGCAGCTGCCGGATCCCGGCGTCGAGTCCCGCGGCGGCGTCGGGCACGTACGGGGCGCGGCCGAACGTGCCAGTGGCGATCACGACGTTGTCGCACGTGAGAATGTCCTCGCCGACGGTCGCGACAAATCCGGAGCCGTTGGCTCGCCGTGCGAGAGCTGTCACGCGGGTGCCGGTGCGGACGGGTAGGTCGTGCTGCAGCGCGTACTGCTCGAGGTAGCCGGCGATGTCGTCCTTGCCCGGGAACGACCACGGGTCGCCGGGAAAGGCGAGACCCGGTAGCCCGCTCGCCTTGGCGGGGGTGTAGAGCCGCAGGCTCTCGTAGTGGCACCGCCAGTTGTCGCCGATCCGGTCGTTGGCCTCGACGACGAGGCACTCGCGCCCCAGCCGCTGCAGGTGATAGGCAGTCGCGAGCCCGGCCTGGCCGGCGCCGACGACGAGCGTCTCGATGTGCTGTGTGGTCATGTCGCACCTCCGTGGTCGCCTCGACCGTAGAAAGGCGCCCCGCCACCACACATCGGTCACCCTGCCCATTCCCCCACCCCGCCGGATGGGCAAAACCCCCCACGCCCGCTTCGTTGAGTGCTGGATCTTCGCCTATTTCCACGCCGGATCGGGGCGAATCTCCAGCACTCAACGAGGTGGCTCAGGCGACCGGAACCGGATCCGCCGCCCGCACGGGCTCCGGCTGCTCCGCCTGGGTCAGGGACAGGCCGTCACCGCGCCGGCGGAACAGCAGCGCCGACAGCACAGCACCCAGGGCGAAGAACCCAGCGCCCCACCAGTACGCGGTCGAGTAGCTTGCGACCGCCGCCTGCACGCCGACCGCCTCGGTCACCGGCGTGTGGGCCGCGAGATAGTCGGCCGCGGCCGTGGCGGCCAGGGTGTTCAGCAGGGCGGTGCCGATCGAGCCGCCCACCTGCTGGCTCGTGTTCACCATCGCCGACGCGACGCCCGCGAACTGCCGGTCGACGCCGAGCGTGGCGGTCTGCATCGAGGCGGGCATGATCGTCCCCATCGCGAAGCCGATGATCATCAGCGGGGCGAGGACGTTCGGCACGTACGTGCTGGAGGCGTCCAGGAACGTGAGGTCGACCATGCCGATGGCGCCCAGAGTCATGCCGGCCGGCACCATGAGCTTGGGGCCGAACCGGGGCACCAACAGGTTGGTCCCGAGCTGCGCGGCGAGCACGAGCATCGCGATCATGGGCAGAAATGCCAGCCCTGTCTGGATCGGCGAGTACCCGAGCGTGAGCTGCAGGTAGTAGGTGACGAAGAGGAAGATGCCGAACATCCCCGCGCCTGCGATCAGCACCGAGAGGTAGGCGGCGCCGCGGTTCCGGTCGAGGACTATCGAGAGCGGCAGGAGCGGGTGCGTGGCCCGCGTCTGCCAGGCGGCGAACCCGGCCAGCAGGACGCCGGCAGCGGCCAGCATGCCCCAGGTCAGCGGCGCGTCCCAGCCGCCGGTCTCGGCGTTCGAGAATCCGTAGACCAGGCCGAAGAGCGCACCGGAGACGAGCACGGTGCCCGGGACGTCCAGCCTCGGCCGGGGTCCGGTGCGGTTGATGCGCGGGATGAACACGAAAGCCCCGACCAGGGCGATCGCCGCGATGAAGACGTTGATGTAGAGGTTCCAGCGCCAGTCGAGCGCTTCCGTCAGGACGCCACCGAGGAGCAGCCCGACGGCGCCACCGGCGCCGGCGATCGCGCCGAAGACACCGAAGGCACGAGCGCGCTCTCTCGGAACGGTGAAGGTCGTGGTGAGCACGGCGAGCGCGGTGGGAGCGAGCAGAGCACCGAACACGCCTTGCAGGGCGCGGGCGGCCACGAGCAGCTCGAACGTGCCGGCGGCGCCACCCAGCGCCGAGGCGATCGCGAAGCCGATCAGGCCGATGACGAACGTGCGCTTACGGCCGATGAGGTCGGAGAGGCGCCCGCCGAGCAGGAGCAGGCTGGCGAAGGCGAGGGAGTAGGCGGTGATGACCCACTGCCGTGCGCCGTCCGAGAAGCCGAGGTCGGCCTGGGCCGAGGGGAGGGCGATGTTCACGACCGTCGCGTCGAGCACGACCATGAGCTGTGCGAGCCCGACCACGACGAGCGTGATCCAGCGACGACTGCCGGTCGCGGGTGTTGAGGTTTCGGACATGGACCTCACCATATACGGAACTCGGCAGTTCCGGATATGGGTTGTTCAATAATTTACCTGGCGGTAAGGTCGAGGCGGACAGAAGAGGAGGGCGCCCGCGATGACGCAGGTCGACGAGGCCGAGGTGAAACCGCGCCTCGGACGTAAGAGGGACCACACCCGCGATCCCGAGATCCTGGAAGTCGCGCTCGACGTCCTGGCGGAGACCGGCTACGACGGCATGACCATCGACATGGTCGCCACGCGTGCCAAGGCGGGCAAGGCGACCCTCTACCGCAGGTGGCCCTCCAAGGCCGACCTCGTGCTCGATGCCGTCGCGTGTATGAAGTCCAAGGACATCGACCTCGATGCCCTGCCCGACACGGGCACGCTGCGCGGGGATCTCGTCGCGATGGTCAAGCCGCCGAGCATCCGTGAGAGCGAGCGCAAGCTCAAGGTGATGGCCGGGATCGCGTCCATGATCGCCCGCAGTCCCGAGCTCGCGGCCGCCGCGCAGAGCGCGCTCGTCGAGCCGCGCGCCTCTGTCAACCGCATCTTCTTCCGGCGCGCGATCGAGCGCGGCGAGATCCCGGCGGACGCCGACGTCGAGCGGCTGTGCATGATCGGCCCGG
Source organism: Promicromonospora panici (assembly GCF_900608595.1). Classification (GTDB taxonomy): domain Bacteria; phylum Actinomycetota; class Actinomycetes; order Actinomycetales; family Cellulomonadaceae; genus Promicromonospora; species Promicromonospora panici. Next base: position 31,499 of record NZ_UWYY01000017.1, read on the forward strand.
CGATGGTCGCGTACAGCGTGCTCATGCTGGGCAAGCCCGTGGACCGCGAATTCCTCGTCTCCACCATCGACAAGATCATCCTGCCCGCCGCCCGGCTGCCTACCGCCTGAACGGGTGGTGGTCGACGGCGCGGTCCTGGTCGGCGCGCTCTTCGGCCTGATCTTCGTGAGCGCGGCGCTGCAGTCGCTCTCCGGATTCGGGTACGCGCTGCTGAGCGCCCCGCTCCTGACCGCGACCATCGGCGGTGCGGAAGCGGTGTCGACGATCATCATCACCGGCACGGTCTGCGACGTGGCGATCCTCGCGATGCGGCGCAGCGTCCCGCGGCCCGTCGGCCGGGAGGCATGGGCCCTTGCCGGGTGGTCCGTGCCGGGCATGCTGGTCGGCGCCTGGCTGCTGGCCTGGCTGCCGGCAACCGGCCTGCAGGTCTTCGTCGCCTGCGTGGTCATCGGCGCCGTGCTGCTGAGGGTGCGCTCGCGTGAACGTGGCGTCGTCGTGCGGTCCGACTGGGCCGTTCCTGCCGGTTTTCTCTCGGGCGCGCTGAGCACCTCTACCTCGCTCGGCGGCCCGCCCAGCGTGTACTACCTGGTCCATCGGGACCTGACGCCGCACGCCATGCGCGACACGCTGGTCACCGTCTCGCTGATGCGCCTCCCGTTGAGCGTCGCCGCCCTGGTGATCGCGGGTACGTGGCAGACGTACGAGTACTGGCCGCCCCTCGTGGTCGCGGCGCTGCTGGGCCAGCTCGTCGGGGCGCGGGCGTTCCATGCCTTCGGCAGCTCGCGGTACGAGCGCGTGGTGCTCGCGCTGCTCGTCACGTCCGCGCTGGTGTCGGTGGCGGCTCTGCTGATCGGCTGACGACGCCGCTTCCTGGGCGCTCGCTTGTGCTTAGGCGCACGTCGGGGCTATATTTGGTCGATCGTACAAGACGATCGACCAAGGAGTGCACGGGATGCCCGGTCCGACCAATGCACAGCGTGGCCGAGAGGTGCGTGCACGACTGCTCGAGGCCGCCAGGGACCTCATCGCGGAGGTCGGCTGGAGCGGCGTGAGCACGCGCGTCCTGGCCGAGCGGGCCGGTGTGCGCTACGGGCTGGTGCACTATCACTTCGAGTCGGTCCAGGCACTGCTGCGCCAGGCAACGCTGGAGGCGATGGGCGGGATGCTGGACGGCACGGCCACTCTCCTCGCCGACGCCGCGAGTCCCGCCGACGGCGTCGAGGCGATGCTGACCGAGCTCGACCGGTACGACGGCTCCGACCCGGCGTCCCTCCTGTTCATCGAGGGCTACCTCGCCGCCACCCGGGACCCCGAGCTGCGCGAGCGCATGAGCGACCTGATGGCGAGCTTCCGCACATCGCTCACCACGTGCTTGGCCGAAGCCGGGCACCCGTCCCCGGACGGCGCCGCACGGCTGGTCATGGCCGTCTTCGACGGGTTCGTCCTGCACAAGGGGCTGGACCCGGAGCTGTCCGGGTCGCGGATCGCCCCACTTCTGCGTGTGCTCACCAGCACCGCACCCGCCGAACCGGCCGAGCCCGCCGCAAAGCCCATTGCCGTCGCAAAGCCCACCGAGTCCGCCGAACCGAACGGAGCACGACGATGAGAGCCGTGATCAGCGGCGCCGGCATCACCGGCCTGGCCCTGGCCAACCGCCTGAACCACTACGGGTGGGAGGTCCACGTCGTCGACCGCGCGCCCGGCCCTCGCGCGCAGGGATACATGATCGACTTCTTCGGACCCGGGTTCGAGGCAGTCGCCGCGATGGGCCTGGAGCCGAGGCTGCGTGAGCTTGCCAGCGACGTCGACGAGTTCTGCTATATCGACGACCGTGGCCGCACGACGGTGAGCGTCGACTACGGACTCTTCGCCAAGGCCGTCGACGGCGCGATCGTCAGCATCATGCGGCCCGAGCTCGAGCGGCTGTTCCGCGAGTCCGTCGCCGGTGCGGTCGACCTGCGTTACCGCACCACCATCGACCGGATCTCCGGCAGCGACGTCGAGCTCTCCGACGGCACGGCTCTCGACGCCGACCTGATCGTGGGGGCCGACGGCGTGCACTCCGGCGTCCGCTCACTGGTCTTCGGCCCGGAGCGCGACTGCTTCCGGTATCTCGGCATGCAGACGGGTGCGTTCGTGTTCACCGACCCGGAGGCGTTCGAGCGGGTCCGCGGCCGGTTCGTGCTCACCGAGACGCTCAACCGCCAGCTGGGTTTCTACGGGCTCGACGGCGGCCGCGTGGCCGTCTTCACCGTGTTCCGCACCGACGACCCGACGCTGCCCGAGGACCCACGCGAAGCGCTGCGTCGGACGTTCTCAGGCATGGGGGACCTGGCCGAGCAGGCCCTGGCGCAGTGCCCGCCGTCCGACGAGATCTACTACGACCACGTGGCCCAGATCGACACGCCGCGCTGGACCGACGGCCGGGTCGGGCTGGTCGGCGATGCCGCCTACGCGGTCTCGCTCCTCGCCGGCCAGGGCGCGTCTCTCGGCGTCGCGGGCGCCTACCTGCTGGCCGAACGGCTGCAGGCCGCGCCGTCGGTACTCGAAGGGCTGGCGGACTACGAGCGGCGCTGGCGCCCGGTCGCCACCGGCGTCCAGCAGGCGGCTCGGGACCGGGTGACCGAATGGTTCGTGCCGACCAGGATGGCCACCCTCCTGCTGCGGCGGTGGGGATTCCGCGCGATGAAGCTGCCCGGCCTCGACCGGATCATGGTCGGCCCGCTGTTCCCCAAGAACCATCGGTCAATGGCCGAGCTCGGTGCGTGACTCGTGGGCGCGACCTGTACGCGGTCTCGTTCGGGGCGTACTGTAGGTACGTACCTACATTGGAGGTGATCGTGGATGAGTGTTGTCACTTCTCGCGAGCTGAATCACGACGTGAGTGCGGTCAAGCGGGCCGCCGCCCGCGGTCCGGTTGTCATCACCGACCACGGTCGGCCGTCGCACGTGCTACTCACCTTCGCGGACTACCAGCGGCTCACGGGCACCGACGTCAGTCTGGCGGACGCGTTTGTGATGCCGGACGAGATCGAGTTCGAACCGGTGCGTCCCGAGGGCTCGACGCGGGAGATCGACTGGTGAAGTTCCTTCTGGACACCAACGTCTTGTCCGAGCTCCGGAAGCCCGCTGAACGGCGCTCGGAGCAGTTCAACGACTGGGCCGGAGATCTGTCCCCGTCGGATACCTCACTCTCGGTCATTACCGTGCTGGAGCTGCGTGCCGGCATCGAGTCGAAGCGACGACGCGACCCGCAGCAAGCAGAGATCCTGGATGTCTGGCTCGAGAAGAGCGTTCTGCCCAGCTACTTGGGGCGAGTGCTGGACGTCGACCAGGTGGTGGCCGATGCTGCGGCACGGCTCCACGTGCCCGATCGTCGGCCGGCCCACGACGCTCTCATCGCGGCGACGGCGCAGGTGCACGGTCTCACCCTCGTGACACGCAATGTGGCGGACTTCGAGCCGATGGCCGTCCCGCTCGTCAACCCATGGGACGGGCAGTGACCAGCCTGCCCCGGGTGGTCGCCACCGACCTCGACGGCACGCTGCTGCGCAGCGACGGCAAGGTCTCCGACCGCACCCGGCAGGTCCTCGCGGACCTGGACGCGGCCGGCGTCGAGGTGGTCTTCGTGACCGCCCGACCGCCCCGCTGGCTGACGCACCTCGCCGACACGGTCGGCGCCCACGGCCGCGTCATCTGCATCGGCGGGGCGTGCGTGCTGGACCTCGCCTCCGGCGAGACGCTCGACACCTGCGGATTCGACGACGACGCCGTACGCGCCGTCGTGTCGGGCATCCGGGCCGCTCTGCCGCACGCCGCCCTCGCCTTCGAGCGGCCCGACGGCGTGGCGTTCGACCCGCACTACCCGAACCGAGAACCGGACCTGGACCCCGGCCTCTGGTCGATACCGGTCGAGGACACGCTCGGCCCGGCCGGCGCTCGCGGCCCCGTGTCCAAGATCCTCGCGCTCGATCCCGCGCGCATCCCGCCGCCGGGCATCCTCGTCGACCCGCCGGAGGAGATCCGGCTCGCCCAGGAGCAGTTCTTCACCGCGGTGCGCGGCGCAGTGGGGGAGCGCGCGCACCTGGCGTACTCGGGCGCCGTCGGCCTGGCCGAGCTCATGCCGCCCGGTGTCGACAAGGCGGCCGCCCTGGCGCGCTGGTGCGCACGGCTCGGCGTCGACGCGCCGGACGTCTGGGCCTTCGGCGACATGCCCAACGACCTGCCGATGCTCACCTGGGCGGGCCGCGGCATCGCCGTCGCCAACGCGCACCGCGACGTCCTGGCCGGCGCGGACGCCGTCGTCGGGCACCACGATGCCGACGGCGTGGCCGAAGAGCTGGCCGCCGCACTCGACGGAGCCCTCCGGCCACGCCGGTAGGCGCGAGTCAGGGGGACGACTCCTCGCCGGCGCCGGCCGCGCCCTCGGCCTCGCGCTGGATGCGCTCGGCGATCCTGCGGATGCGTCCGAGCCGGGCATCCCAGGTGGTGCCGACCTCCATGAGCTGCCCGACGGCGCGGGCGAGCTGCATCTGGTCGACGCGGTACAGCCTCTCCCGGCCGGCCGTGGTGCCGTGCACCAGGCCGGCCTGGTCGAGCACGCCGAGGTGCTTCGCCACGGCCTGCCGGGTCACGGGCAGCTGCTCGCTCAGGCTCGTCGCCGTCCCGCGGCCGTCGCTCAAGAGCAGGTCGAGCATCCGCCGGCGGATCGGGTCCCCGATCGCGGACCACAGGTCGTCGTCCACCGTCACGCTCATGCCCCGGCGCCGACCTTCGGGGCGTACTCCCGCAGCTTCGCCAGGAAGTGGTCCCAGCCGGAGCTGTGGTCCGCGTGCACGGCGGCCGCCTTCGCCTCGTCCCAACCGCGCTCGCGGAAGCCGCTCTCGATGAACCGCAGGAGCGTGCCGCCATCCGACGGCACCAGCTCGAAGACGACGAGGTTCGAGTTCCCCTCGACGGCCACCGCACCCTCCTCGTGGGTCCAGCGGAACGAGAAGTGCGTGTACGGCACCGCGTCGGCGACCGTGAGCTGAACCTTCTTGCCGTCCTGGGTGACGTCCCCGAAGCTGACCCAGCCCGGCTTCCCCGGCTCGGGGCCGAACTCCGCCTCGTCGGACCACCACTCCCGTACGTGCTCGGGGTTGCTCACGACATCGAAGACAATCTCGGGTGAGGCCTCGATGTAGATCTCGCGCTCGATCGTGCCGTACTCCATCGCCGACCAGCCTTTCGTTGTGTCCGGGTGCAAGAAGACCACGCTTCAGTGCCAGTTGCTGATCTGCACGTCGTGCGGGGCGGGCTCACCCGTTCCGGTCTCGACGAACCTCTTGAGGCTCATCAGGAAGGTGGCCCACTTGGTGCTGCAGTGGTTCATGAACTCCACCGGCTCCTTCCAGCCGGTGTGGCCGAACAGCACGATAGTGAAGCCGTCCTCCTCCTTGAGGTCGAAGTGGATGTGGGTGCCGATCCACTCCTCGGGACCGCCGGTGACCAGCCAGTCCACCGACCCGGCCGGGTCCAGCTCCGTGATCTCGAGCTCGAAGGACCCGATGTACGTTCCCGCGTCGTCGTGGAAGGCGGTCGTCAGGGTGCTGCCGACGGTGCCTTCGCCGGTCGTGTCCTTCGTCCACCAGGCGGCGACGCCCTCGGGCGTGGCAACTGCCTCGTAGACCTTTTCCAGCGGCGCCGTCGCGCCGACCCGGTGCAGGATGTCCACCATCTCAGTTCCTCCAGTGTCGTGTAGTGCAACCTTTGGTTGCACATGACTCTAGGATGCTGCGCGGGAACATGCAACCTTAGGTTGCTCTGACCTGCTCAGGACGGATCGAGCAGTACGACGTGCATGCCGGCGACGGCGGCCGGATCGGCCGTCAGGTCGATCGCGGCGACCCGCCCCTCGTGCACGACGACCGTGAACACGAAGCGCGGGATGCCGCCTGGTGCCCCGGCGAACCCGACCGAGCCGTCGATCAGCGCCGGCACCGCCAGCTTCGCCCGGCCGCGGAACGCCTCCGCCACCGCGGCCGCACCGCGGACCTCGCGGGCCAGCAGCGGAGCACCCCGGTCGGCGTTGGCAGCGGCCGCCTCGAGGGCCGCCTGGTCGGTGCGCAGCACCACCTCCGGCGCGAGCAGGGCGAGGAGGCCCGCGAGATCGCCGGTGCGGGAGGCCTCGAGGAACGCTTCGACCACCTGCCGGTCGGTCCGTGTCTCGGCCGCGGACCGGCCGCCGGCGTCGGCCCGCGTCGCGCCAGCCACCGCGGCGTCGGACTGCACCCGCCGCCGTCCGCGGCTCGCGAGCTGGCGCGCCGCCGCCACCGAGCGACCCAGGACCGGCGCGATCTGCTCGTAGGGGACGGCGAACAGGTCGTGCAGCACGAACGCCAGGCGCTCGGCGGGGTCGAGGCTCTCCAGCACTATCTGCATGGCGAGGCCGACGATGTCGGCCAGCTCGGCCTGCCGCGCCGGATCGGGGGTGTCGTCGTCCAGGATCTCCGGCGCGCTGTCGTCCGGTAGGCCCGTCGGGAGCGGATCCTCACGGCGCGTCGACCGGGAGCGGAGCATGTCGAGGCAGATCCTGCCGGTGACCGTCGTCAGCCAGCCGGCGAGGTTGTCGATGCCGGCGGAGCCCGTGCGGTTCAGACGCAGCCAGGTCTCCTGCAGCGCGTCGTCGGCGTCGTCGGGGTTGCCGAGCATCCGGTAGGCCACCGCCCGTAGGCGGGGGCGGTGCTGCTCGAAGACTGAGGCGAGCTCGTCGGGGGTCATCTGTCACATCCTCGTTCTCGGAAGCGTCATCGGTGTGACGGCGCGCAGGGCGCCGATGTGACGGGCCGGTTCTCCGGCCATGACGAGAGGATCGTGATGACCACCGATACCACCACCCCCGACTTCGCCCCCGAAGCATCCACCACCCCGCACCTGCGCACCATGACGTCGCGGATGAAGAGCCCGGCGCTGCTCGTCCCCGGAGCCGTGCAGGCGCTGCGCAGCCTGGGACAGATGGTCCACGGGCAGGGCGTGCCGTCGCCCACGCTGGAGCTCGTGCACCTGCGCGCCAGCCAGATCAACGGCTGCGGCTGGTGCATCGACTTCGGGATGCGCGCGGCGCGCAAGGCCGGCGAGTCGGAGGACCGCCTCGCCTCGGTCTCCGCCTGGCGCGAGTCGCCCTATCTCTCCGAGGCCGAGTGCGCGGCGCTCGCGCTCACCGAGTCCATCACCCGGCTCGCCGACAGCTCCGACCCCGTGCCGGACGCCGTCTGGGACCGCGCGGCCGAGCACTACGACGAGCAGGCGCTCGCCGCGCTGGTGCTGTACATCGGGGTCACCAACCTCTACAACCGCCTCAACGTGACGACCCGCCAGGTGCCGGGCACCTGGTGAGGCCTGCCGCCCGGGCCGTCAGCTGACGACCGGGCAGGGACGGGTCACCGCGGCGCCGTGGGTCGGCCGGACCGAGATCGCGACGTCGGCGACCGCCCGGCCCGAGGTGGCGACCACGGCCGCGGCGGTGCAGATGATCTGGTCGACGCCGGCGGCGCTGATCTCGGCACTGCGCAGCGGCAGGTAGATCGTCACGTAGTCCCCGGCGTCCTCCACCACTGTCCGCGTGCGGGTCGGCGGGACCTCGTTGCGCAGACCCGGCGCCGTGGGATTAGCGTCGGCCATCAGCAGCTGGACCGCTCCCTGCACCGTCCCCAGGCGGCCGGTGTCCCGGGTGTCGGGCCGGAGGCGCCCGCCGGCGTCGACGAAGTAGAGGGTGGGGCCCTCCGCCAGTCCGGTGGGCGCCTCGCCGCCGTCCTCGACGCCGCTCGGCCCGACGCCGCAGCCACTGATCAGCGTTCCCACGGCCAGGACGAGGGCCGTCGCCGTGGCGCGGCCGGGTCTACGCGTCCACATCGGTCTCCTCCTCGGGCCGGTCGCCGGGCCCTTGTCCGTGCCTGTCACCCAGCTGGTGATCGAGCCGGCGGGGCAGGCGGAGCTCGAACCGGGCTCCCGCGCCCGGGGCGTTGCGCGCGGCGACGGCGCCGCCGTGCAACCGTACGTTCACCAGGGTGATCGCCAGGCCGAGCCCGCTGCCGTCCGACCTCGTCCGGGACGAGTCGGCCTTGTAGAAGCGGCCGAAGAGCTGGTCGGCGTCCACGCCCTCGGGCAGCCCGGGGCCGTGATCGGTCACGACGACGAGCACGTCGTCCGCCTTCGTCCGCACCTCGACCACGACCGGCGGGCTGCCGTGCCGCAGGGCGTTGCCCACGAGGTTGGCGACGGAGATGTCCAGCCTGCGCACGTCGACCCGGGCGGGTACCGGCTCCGCCGCGATGACGTCGACGTCGCTCCAGCCCCGCGTGCGGACGGTGTCCGCGACGACGTGGGCGACGTCGACGTGCTCCAGCCGGAGCTCGACGGCGCCCGCGTCGAGCCGGGAGAGCTCCAGCAGGTCCTCGGCCAGCCGGGACAGCTTGCGCGTCCGGTCGACGGCCATCGTCGCGAGCTCGAGCTCCTCCGGTGACCGGTCGCGTGCGTCGGCCTCCACCATCTCCATGATCGAGGTCAGCGCCATGATCGGCGTCCGCAGCTCGTGGGAGACGTCCGCGACGAACCGCCGCGCCTCGGCCTCCCGGTCGCGCAGCTCGCCGACCGACCGCTCCAGCGCGGCGGCCGTGTCGTTGAAGGTGGACGCCAGGTCGGCCAGCTCGTCCCGGCCGGACGGCGTCAGGCGCGTGCCGAGGTTCCCCTCCGCGAGCTGGTTCGCGCTGTGCGCGAGCCGCTGGATCGGGCGCAGCACGCTGCGGGAGACCAGGAGCGCGAGGACGACGGCCAGCGGCAGGGCGGCCACGATGGTGAGCACCACGATGCGGGTCCACTGGTCCAGCTGGGCCTGGGTCGGGGCCAGGTCCTGCACCACGTAGACCTGGATGCCGGAGTCACGCTGCCGGCCGTCCACACCCGTGAGCAAGATCGGAGTGGCGAGCACCAGCTTGGGGCCCGAGTCGTCGACGACCCGCTGCACCACGAACCGGCCGTTCTGTGCGATGTCGGCTCGCAGCTCGTCGCTGATCAGGCCCAGCGCGCTGCCCGACGCCGAGGTCAGCTCCTCGAAAGTGACCATCGAGTCCGCGCCGAGCGAGCCGCGCAGCCGGTCCAGAGCCTGCTGGTCGGGCGGGTACGCCACCTCGGGTGCCAGCCGGGTGACCTGGTCGCGGACGGAGTCGACGGCGCGGCGCTGCGTCTCGTCGACGAGCGACGCCCGCGCGGCGGCGTAACCGGCGGCGGACGCCGCGGTGGCGGCTACCATCGCCACCGCCACGAACGCCAGGATCACCCGCGCGCGCAGGCTCCTCGGCCACCAGCTCCAGGGCCGCCGGGCCGCGTCTCCGCCTCGTGTGTCGTCCAGAGGCCTACACCGGTCCGAACCGGTAACCGAAGCCCCGCACGGTCTGGATGAACACGGGGGCGGCGGGATCGGTCTCGATCTTGGCGCGCAGGCGCTGCACCCCGTTGTCCACGAGCCGCGAGTCGCCGAGGTAGCTGTGCTCCCACACGGATTCCAGGAGCTGCTGCCGGCTCAGTACCTGGCCGGGCGAGCCGGAGAGCTCCAGCAGCAGGCGCAGCTCGGTGGGCGTCATCGCCACCCGCTTGCCCGCGCGGGTCACCGTCATGGCGGCACGGTCGATCACCAGGTCGCGATAGGCCGCCGTGCTCTGTCCGGCCCGCTCGGGGGCGCCGCGCCGCAGGACCGCCCGGATCCGGGCGTCGATGACGCGAGGCTCGACGGGCTTGACGACGTAGTCGTCGGCGCCGGCCTCCAGACCGCTCACGACGTCGATGTCGTCGCCGCGGGCGGTGAGCATGACGATCGGGACGGTCCCGGCGGCGCGGATCCGGCGGCACACCTCGAAGCCGTCCATCCCCGGCAGCATTAGGTCGAGGACGACGAGCTCCGCCGCGTGCTCCGGGTACAGCCGGAGGCCCTCCTCGCCGGTGGGTGCGGCGGCGACGTCGTGCCCATACCTACCGAGCGCCTTGGTGAGGCTGATCCGGACCGAGTGGTCGTCCTCGATCAACAGGATGCGGGACATGGCTCCCAGTATTGAGGACGCCCCGAGCCCCAGCCATGCCGCCGCGGGCTCTGCGACATGGTTGCGACATTCCGACGACGGGGCCGGGACAGGGCCGCCGGAGCGTGGGACGCATGAAGCGAACACGACGACTCCTGACCACCGTCGCGGCGACCTTGCTGCTGGCCATCGCCGGCTATACCGCGTACAGCGCCCTCGGCCCGGCCGTCGCCGCGGGCACCGGCGAGAAGGTGCTCTATCTGACGTTCGACGACGGTCCCGGGGACGAGACCGTCGAGATCCTGGACCTGCTGAGCGAGCACGACGCCAAGGCCGTCTTCTTCGCGCTCGGCCAGAACCTGGCGCGGCACACCGACCTGGGGCGCCGGATCGTGGCGGAAGGCCACGTGCTCGCCAACCACACGTGGAGCCACGAGGACCTCACCACGCTCGACACGAGCAGCCGCGACCAGACGATCGGGGACACCGCCGAGCTGCTCACCCGGCTGGGATCCGACAGCCGGTGCGTCCGGCCGCCTTACGGCGCCACCGACACCGCGGTGGGCGACGACCTGACGGCACGCGGGATGCCGCAGGTGCTGTGGAACGTCGACACCGCCGACTGGACCCGCCCCGGCGCCGACGCGATCGCCGACAGCCTGCTGGAAGCACAGAGCGGCGACGTCGTCCTGATGCACGACGGCGGCAGCGACCGGACGCAGACCGTCGAGGCACTCCGCGCCGCACTGCCGAAGCTGGCCGCGGCGGGCTACACCTTCGACGTCGTCCCGGGATGCTGACCGACGTCAGGCGGGACCAGGCTTGGGCGCGTTCCGCGCCTGGCGGATCCCGTCGACCGTGAGCAGCACGAGCGCCACCCACACCAGCACGAACCCGGCCCAGCGCGCCGCCGGCATGTGCTCGCCGAACACGAGCAGCCCCACCAGGAACTGGATGACGGGGGCGAGGTACTGCAGCATGCCGATCACGGACAGGGGCAGGCGTCGTGCGGCCGCGCTGAACAGGAGCAGGGGCAGCGCGGTCACGATGCCGGTCGACATGAGCAGCAGCGAGTGGCCGGCGCCGTGCCCGGCGAAAGTCCCTGACGCACCGAGCCAGACGAGGTAGGCGAGGGCGAACGGGGTGGCGACCGCCGTCTCGACCGCCAGACCGGGCAGGGCCGGGACGGTGCGTCCCACGCGGTTCTTCACGAGCCCGTACAGGCCGAACGAGAGCGCAAGGCACAGCGAGATCCAGGGCAGGCCGCCGAGCCCGGTCGACAGCACGACCACCGCCGCTGCGCCGAAGGCGATGGCGATCCACTGCACGGGGCGCAGCCGTTCCCGCAGGACCAGCACGCCGAGCAGTACCGTGACGATCGGGTTGATGAAGTAGCCCAGGGCCGCGTCGAGCACGCGGTCGCTGAGCACGGCGTACACGTACACGACCCAGTTGACGATGATCAGCGCCGCCGCGACGGCGAGCGGGCCCAAGATCCGCGGCGAGCGCAGGGCCGCGCGGAAGTCGTCGAGCTGGCGCAGCGCGGCGAGGGCGATCAGGCAGAACAGGAGGCTCCACACGATGCGGTGGGCCACGACCTCCACGGCGCCCGCCGGCTGCAGCAGCGGGAAGAACAACGGCATCCCGCCCCAGAGCAGGTAGGCGCCGATGCCGAGTGGCAGACCCCAGCGATCCTGTTGTTGTGTCACGGCGTCACGATAGGTCTCCCACGACCGCCCGAACCTCGGCGTCGGCTGTGGGCCTCATCACCCGGTCGGGGCGCCATTTCGATTTCTCGCGCGGGCCGGTTGGGGTCTATGGTTGGGTCCGTTCGCGGCGGGTTACCCGAGCGGCCAAAGGGGGCTGACTGTAAATCAGCTGGCACAGCCTACGGGGGTTCGAATCCCTCACCCGCCACCGCGTGATGAGTCGGGACATCGTTCATGGATGTCCCGGCTCATCGCTTTGTGACGGGGCCGACGGCGGCCGGGGTGCGGAAGCTCGCACAGAGCCCTGCCGGGCGTAGTGATCGACTCCGGACTAGCCTCGATTCATGGGTGGGGCGTCTCGGGGGAATCGTGGCGATTGACCAGCGCTCGATCGCTCAGGAACCAGGTCGGCTGCTCGATGACGAGGAGCTGACCCACTATGGCTGCGCGGCGACCGGCCCAGCGGTCTTCCGTGGGCCGAAGAACGACGAGACAGAGGCGTCGATGATCCGTGGGCGGATCACCGCGGCGGAGGCGGCCATCCTGGTTCGCAAGAAGTGGACTCCAGACCCTCGCGACCGTGTCCGCTACACGACCGTCGGGCACCTACGCCGCTTGAAGTTCGACGTGGTCCACACCCCGAACCCGAGCAACCCGGATCACGTCTCGGTGCGTGCTCCCCGCGTCGAGGGTCCGTGGAACGACGACGAGAGGGCAGCCCTCGAGAAGGCCTTCGACCTGTACGGGGAGGGTGCGGCGTGAGCGTCATCAACGGTGGTCGCGTCCCCGACAGCTGGAGCGGTCACATGGACGGGGGTCTTGTGCTCGACCTCTGGAACGGCCGCCCGACGGAGATACTCCTTCGCATGGACGGGCAGCATTTTCTGCGTTGGCTCGTACTCGGCCAGAGCGAGGCGGTCGACGTGTGGCTCCAGCTCGAGCTTCGTCCGGGGGAACCCGAGGAGCTCCTGTACCCCGGCCCTCGCGATCTCTGGGCCTTCGTGGGTGACCACAAGGAGTCCCAGGTCCAGATGTCCCTCGTGCTCGACGACGTCGGGGTGCAGGCGTCGTTCGACAACCCAGGGGGACCTGAAGCGGTAATGAAGCTCCTTGCCTCGTTCGTCGAGTGGACTGCTGCACTGGCACGAGAGGAAGGGCCGCAGAGCGCAGTCCTTCGTTGTGCGATCGAGGAGATCCAGGGTTTCCTGGGCTGACCGGTTCTGGTTGCCGGGGCCTGTGGGCCGTCGCCTCCAGACTCGCGCGCGACGCGGCACAACTCACACCCGATTCGATTTCACGCCAGGCCGGAGGCCATGTAGAGTCTTCCTCGCCGCCCCGATAGCTCAGTCGGCAGAGCGTCTCCATGGTAAGGAGAAGGTCAAGGGTTCGATTCCCTTTCGGGGCTCTGTGATCGACGCGGGGTCGTCCATCTCTTTCATCGGTAGCCTGGTGAAGGAACAACGGCGGACGGCCTCGCGTTCAGTCACGCGCGGCGGGGTAGCTCAGCTGGTCAGAGCGCACGACTCATAATCGTGAGGTCGCGGGTTCGAGCCCCGCCCTCGCTACCGAAGCAAGTACATCCGTCCGGCGTCCATTGCCGGACGACGAGAAGACACATGGCGCCTCCCTCTCGAGGCGCGGAGGTGAGAGCCATGGCAAGCAAGAGCGCGGATGTCCGCCCGAAGATCACGCTGGCGTGCGTGGACTGCAAGGAGCGGAACTACATCACGAAGAAGAACCGTCGTAACGATCCTGACCGCCTGGAGCTGGCGAAGTTCTGCCCGCGCTGCGGCAAGCACACGTCGCACCGCGAGACTCGCTGAGTCCCGTAGCTAGCTCACACCGACGTGGCGAACGCTGACTTCGAGGGCCGGGTCTACCCGGCCAACGCCTCCTACTCCGTAGGCCGCGAGAAGATCCGCGAGTTCGCCAGTGCCGTCGGTGCCACGCACCCCGCGCACCACGATCTCGTGGCGGCGCGGGGTTCTGGCTATCCGGACCTGGTCGCTCCGCCCACGTTCGCCGTCGTCGTGGCGCAGCGCGCCGAGTCGCAGTACATCAGCGACCCCGCGGCCGACGTCGACTTCTCGCGCGTGGTCCACGCGGACGAGCGTTTCACGCACCACCGCCCGATCGTCGCCGGCGACGAGCTGACGACGGTGCTGCACGTGGACCGGATCGTCTCCCGTGGGGCCATCAGCATGGTGACCACGCGCTGCGAGATCTTCGCGCTGCCGACAGGCATCGAAGAGCCGGTCGGGGACGCCGAGACCCCGGGCGAGCCTGTCGCCACCGTCACCTCCACGCTGGCGATCCGAGGTGAGGACGCATGAGCCGCCCCGACATCGCGACACTCGCGGTCGGTGACGTGATCGGCACGCGCACGGTCACCTTCGACCGCGCGAACCTCGTGCGTTACGCGGGTGCCAGTGGCGACTTCAACCCGATCCACTGGAACGACAAGTTCGCCGAGAGCGTCGACCTGCCCAGCGTGATCGCGCACGGCATGCTGACCATGGGCAGCGTCGTCGGCCTGGTCAGCGACTGGGCGGGCGACCCGGGCGCCGTCGTCGACTACCAGGCGCGGTTCACCAAGCCCGTCGAGGTGCCGAACCCGGGCGCCGCGTCGATCGACGTCACGGGCACGGTCGGTGCGATCGACACCGAGGCCGGCACCGTCCGCGTGGACCTCGCCGTCACCGTCGACGGCGCCAAGGTGCTCGGCCGTACCCAGGTGCTCGTCCGCCTCTGATTCGTTCGGATTGCGGAATTTTCACCCACAGGCCTTCTCATGCACGCCCCGATCGGGTGTGATTCTCTCGTCCTGCTTGCACGAAGCCGACGAGAGGAACTTCGCGTGACGTCCCGACGACGCAACACAGCCCTGGCCGCAGCGGCCGGGCTGCTCCTACCACTCATACCCCTCTCGGCGGCCTCCGCCGCTCCCACGGCAACGGCGCCCGATGGCGGAGTGGTCGCCTGCGCTCCGGTCCTCGGCGCCGGCTCGCTCGACGAGTCGTTCGCCGCTGCGGCCGACGTCACGGGCGTGCCCGAGGACCTGCTCAAGGCCGTGTCCTACATGGAGTCCCGCTGGGACCAGCACGCCGACCAGGTGAGCGCCGACGGCGGCTACGGGGTGTTCAACCTCGAGGCCGGCCACGGGCTCGGCCACGCGCACGGCGCCGGCCTGCCCCTGTCGGCGATCAACGACAAGGAGGGTCCGGCGCGCGAAGGTACCCCGGAGCTGACGCGCGCCGCGGCACTGACCGGCCTCGACGAGGCCACCCTGAAGTCCGACGCCCAGGCCAACGTGTGCGGTGGCGCGGCCCTGCTCGCGTCGTACCAGGCCCAGGCCGTGCACGACGGCGCGGTCGACGCCGAGCCGGCCGCGACGTCGTCAGGCGGCCTGGCGGCCTGGAAGGACTCCGTCTCCCGGATGAGCGACATCGAGGACTTCGCGACGCGCGTGTACACGACGCTGCGCGAGGGCGCCGGGGCCACGACCCCCGCCGACGGCGCGGTGATCCTCACGGGCAACCGGGACGTCGTCGTGCCGCGAGCCGCGAGCACCAGCGACCCGGAGGCCGACTGCCCCGAGGACCTCGGCTGCGAATGGCTGCCCGCCCCCTACGAGAAGGCCTCCCCGGACCTCCCGGACGGCACTGCGGACTACGGCAACCACGACCAGGCCGACCGCACCGGCGCGGGCGGTCCGTCGCTCGACTACATCCTGATCCACGACACCGAGACGGCCTACCAGCCCACGGTCAACCTGGTGCAGGACCCGACCTACCTGGCCTGGAACTACACGCTGCGCTCCGAGGACGGGCACGTGGCGAACCACCTGGACCCGGCCGACGTCGGCTGGCACGCGGGCAACTGGTTCATGAACATGCACTCGATAGGCCTGGAGCACGAGGGCTGGGCGGGCACGGGTGCCTGGTACACCGAGGCGATGTACCAGTCGTCGGCGGCGCTCGTTCGGCACCTGGCGGCGGAGCACGACATCCCGCTCGACCGGGCGCACGTCATCGGGCACGACCAGGTCCCGGGCATCCTGCCCGGGTACACCAAGAACGTGCACTGGGACCCGGGCCCGTACTGGGACTGGGACCACTACTTCGAGCTGCTGGGCGCCCCCATCGGCGGCGACCTGGAGGCGACGACCAACGTCGAGCCGGGCGACGTCGTCGAGGTGCGCACGGGGTACGCCGACAACGTCAACCCCGTCACGGGCTGTGAGGAGGCGTCGCCGGGCTCCGGTGCGTGCGTCGAAGGCGCCGGGACGAACTTCCGGTACCTGCACCAGTCGCCGTCGGACGACGCGCCGCTGGCGAAGGACCCGGGCTGGAAGCCGGACGGCGCCGACGGCACGACCTACGCGAGCGACATCAGCGCGCGCGTGCAGTCCGGGCACAAGCTCGTCGTGGACCGGGTCGAGGGCGACTGGCTGGGCGTGTGGTGGGCCGGTTCGCTGGCGTGGCTGCACAACCCGGCCGACCGCCCGGTGGTGGTACCGGCGACGGCGAAGACGATCACCGTGGCGGGCGACGCCCCGGCGCCGGTCTTCGGCAGGGCGTACCCGGAGGCGGCGGCGTACGAGGAGTACCCGGGTGTCCCGGTACAGGCGGTGACGCCGATCGAGTACCGGGTCGGCGTGGACCAGACGTACGCGGTGGCCGACGACGAGGTGGCCTCCGACTACTATCGGGCCGCCACGTTCGACGGCTCGGGACCGGGCGACCGCACGGTGGTGCGCGGCGACGACGTCTACTACCAGGTGTGGCTGGCGCACCGGCACGTGTTCGTCAAGGCGGCCGACGTCGAGCTGCACGATCCCGTGGTGGCCGACGTGTCCGGGCCGGTCATCGAGGGCAAGGCCCGGCCGGGCAGGATCCTGACCGCCGACCCCGGGACGTACCTGCCGGACGACGTCGCCGTCGCCTACCAGTGGCTGCGGGACGGCGAGCCGGTGCCCTGGGCGATCGGCCGCCGGTACCAGGTGACGGGCCTCGACAGGGGCGCTGAGCTCACGGTCCAGGTGACGGTCTCGGCCAAGGGCTACGCCCCGGCCACCTACACCTCCGCCCCGACGCCGGTCCCGCCGAGGTAGAACCCTGGCGAGGTAGAACCCTGGCGAGGTAGAACCCTGGCGAGGTAGAACCTTGGCGAGGTAGAACCTTGGCGAGGTAGAACCTTGGCGAGGTAGAACTGCAGCGAAGTAGAACGAGGGCCGGCGTGGTGCTCAGGTTCTACTTCGCTGTGGTTCTACCTCACCCTGGTCCTACCTCGCCCTGGTTCTACCTCGGCACGGGTGGGGTGTCGGGCCGGGGTGGGCCCGGGGCGATCCCGTGCTCGTACGCCAGGATGACGAGGTGCACGCGGTCGCGGGCGCCGAGCTTGGCGAGGATGCGGTTGACGTGGGTCTTGATCGTCGGCAGCGCGAGCGTGAGCCGGTCGGCGATCTCGGGGTTCGACAGACCCTGCGCGATACCGAGGAAGACGTCGTACTCGCGCGGAGAGAGCAGCGTCCGCAGGTGCGGCCCGGGGCGGTTCAGCCCAGCGACGTGCGCCTCGATGAGACGCCCGGTGACGCGGGGTGCGAGGACGGCGTCCCCGGTGGCGACCGTACGGATCGCGTCGATGAGCTCCGCGGACGTCGCGCTCTTCAGGAGGAAGGCGCTCGCGCCCGCCCGGAGGCTCTCGAAGGCGTACTCGTCGAGGTCGAACGTGGTGAGCACGACGACCTTCATGCCGGGATGTGCCCCGGTGATGCGCCGCGTGGCCTCGATGCCGCCGATCCCGGGCATCCGCACGTCCATGAGCACGACGTCGGGCCGGAGGCTGCGGGCGAGCTCGACGGCCTCCTCCCCGGTCGCTGCCTCGCCCACGACGGCGATGTCGTCGGTCGAGGCGAGCACCAGGGAGTTTCCCGTGCGGATCAGGGCGTGGTCGTCGACGAGGAGCACGCGGATCTCAGCCGTCGCCACGGTCGCCTCCCTCGGCACTGTCGTCACGGTCGCCCCCTTCGGTACGGTCGCCCTCGTCACGCGTCCCGCCGGTACCCAGGACGACACGGGTGCGCCAGCCTCCGCCGGGCCGGGGCCCGGCCTCGGCCTCACCGCCGTGGGCGGCCGCCCGCTGCCGGATGCCGACCAGCCCGTGTCCGGGCGGACCAGGCCGGGTCACCGGCCCGCCGTCGTTCGTGATCGTGAGGACGACGGCGCCGCCGCCGTGGTCGATCGCCACCGTCGCCCCGGTGGGACCGTGCGCGTGGCGGAGCGTGTTGGTCAGGGACTCCTGCACGATCCGGTAGACGGCCTGCCGGAGAGCGGCGTCGTCCGGCAGGGCGGGCCCCGTGCGGGTCAGCGTGACGGGCAGCCCCGCCGCCCGGAAGCCTTCGGCCAGCTCCTCCAGGGTCGGGAGGTTGTCCCCGGAGCGGTGGAGGTTCGCGTCGAGCCCGGCGTCGGCGTCACGCAGCAGTGCCAGGGTGCGGTGCATGTCGCCGAGCGCGTCACGCCCGACCGCGGCGATCTGCTCCACGGCCGCCCGCGACCGCTCGGGGTGTTTCTGCGCGGCGCTGGTCGCGCCGTTCGCAAGGGTGACGATGACGGTGAGGGAATGGGCGACGACGTCGTGCATCTCAGCCGCGATCCGGGTGCGTTCGGTCAGGGCGGCGTTCTCGATCCGCTGGTTCACGGTCTCGGTCAGCCAGCGCGTGTGGTCCCGCCGGCTCTTGACCAGGAACCCGGCGACGAGCGCCAGCAGCGAGACGGGATCCGTCAGCGAGACCTGGTCCGGGCGGATGCCCAGGAGGGACTCGGGGATGGTCGCGAGTACGGTCACGGCCACCGCCGCGCCGTAGCCGACCAGCGTCCGGGTCATGGTCTCGCGGGAGGCGACGGTGTACAGAGCGAAGGCGAACGAGAGCGTCGGAGTCGCCAAGCCCGGCTGGGTCAGCTCGCTGAGCGCACACGCGACCGCGATAACGATCAGTACCGTGAGCGGCCGCTGGCGGCGCACCAACAGGGCCCCGACCGCGACCGCGAGCAGCAGATAACCCCACCAGGCCGTTGCTCCGGCCCCAAGGAGCAGCACGAGCAGGTGCGGCACGCCCGCGGCGAGCACGACGACGACGTCCACCACGACCGGGTGCCGGCGCAGCCAGGTTGCCGCGCGCGACGGCGGGCGCCCCAGGTCCGCGGCGTCGACCTGCAGGCTCTCCGTCGTCATCGTCCCCGCTCTCCCGGCCGGTGCCGCCTCATGTCCCGGTCCATTCTGCAGCGACGCCGCACGTCGGGCGACGCCGCATGTCAGGTGTCGCCGCACGTCAGGCGTCGCCGGCATCAGGCGTCGCGAGCCCGGAGCGCGACGAGTGCGATGACCAGCGCCACGGCCGCCCACGCGACCAGCACCCCGAACCCCGCCCACGGTTCGAGCTGCGCGGCGGACGGGAACTCGGAGATGAGCCTGCGCCCCGCGTAGGTCGGGGTGTAGTCGGCAGCCTCCCGGACGCCGGGCATCGACGACAGCAGCAGCGGGGCCACGACCAGGAGCCCGAGGACGGCGGTGAGCGCGGCGACGACGTGGCGCAGCGCGCTGGCCACGCCCATGGCGAGGACTGCGACGGCCGCGAGGTACGCACCCGAGCGGAGCGCGAGCGAGACGGACTCACCGAGCACGGGTTCGTACACGACCTCGGAACCCGTCAGGATCAGCACCGAGAGACCGAGGCTGATCGCCGCGCCGATCACGCCGATCAGGAACCCGAGTGCGGCGAGCACGAGGGCCTTCGCCGCGAGCCAGGGTGACCGTGTCGGCAGGGCCAGCAGCGACAGCCGGGCCTGACCCGACGTGTACTCGCCGGTGACCGCGAGCACGGCGAGCACGGCGACGACGACCTGCGCCCACAGCACGCTGTCCACGAACTGCATCGGCTCGGCGGTGACGGTCCGACCGGCGAACCGGGCGTCGGTGGTCCGGCTGAGCAAGCTGAACGAGAGCAGTACGCCCGTGCCGCTGATGACGAGCAGCGCGACAGCGGAGAGAACCTGGTTGGATCGCAGCGTCCACAGCTTCACGGCCTCCGACGCGAGCGCGCCGACGAGGACGGGGCGGATCGGGGTGGCGGTGCTTCGGCGGTTCATCGGGTTCCTCCCGGGTGGTCCAGCGGGTCAGACATCTCGCACCCGGAGCGTGAGCAGGGCACCGGCGAGCGCTGCGGCCGCCCAGGCGAGCAGGACGGCGTAGCCGCCCCACGGCGTGAGCTCGACGGCAGGGTTGTCGGGCGTGAGGAGCAGCGCGCCAGCGGACGTCGGCAGGTAGCCCGCCAGCTCGTGCACCTCCGGCACCGGGATCATGACGGCGGCGAACGGCGCGATCCACAGGAAACCGACCGCTGTGAGGATCGAACCCACGAGGTTGCGCACGATCGCACCGACGCCGAGCGCGAAGACCGCGATCGTGCCCAGGTACAGTCCGGTTCCGCTGACGAGCCGGATCGCGAGTGCCGGGTCGGCGCCGACGTCGACTCCAGCGGCGGCTCCCATGGCGAGCGCCCCGGCGGCCGCGGCTGCCCCGGCGACAAAGGTGACGACGCCGACGACCGCGACCTTCCCGGCCAGGACCGGCCACCGGGTCGGCACTGCCAGGAACGTGACTCTGCTCGTGCCCGCGGCCCACTCCGAGCAGATCGCCACGATGCCGAGGACAGCCGGCAAGAACTGGGCCCACGACACCCCGGCCAGCAGGTCGACCGGCGCGAGGGCCGTGCCTCCGTCGTCGCTCGCTGCCAGCAGCACTCCGGCGAGCCCGACGATCGTCACGAAGGTGATGGCCACGGTGATCAGGTTCGACGGGAGAGTGCGGAACTTCGTCCACTCCGCGCGCACGACGCGCGCCACGGACACCGAGCTCGCGCCCGTGGCGGTGGAGGTGGCGGCGCCCGTGGCTGCGGCGCTCATGACCGGGCTCCGTCCGCGTCGCCCGCGCGGTACTCGACGGCGTCGCGGGTCAGCGCGATGTAGGCCTCTTCGAGGGTCCGGCCGGCGTCGGACGTCAGCGTCATGAGCGGGGCATCCGCGATCAGCCGGCCTCGCCCGATCACGACCACGTGGTCCACGACCAGCGCCAGCTCGCTCAGCAGGTGGGACGACAGGAACACCGTGCGCCCCTCGGCGGCGAGCGCGCTCAGCAGCCCGCGGATCCACGTCACGCCCTCCGGATCCAGCCCGTTGACCGGCTCGTCCAGGATCAGCGTGTGCGGGTCACCCAGCAGCGCGACGGCGATCCCCAGCCGCTGGCCCATCCCTAGGGAGAACTTGCCCGCCTTGACGCGGGCCGCGCTCTCGAGACCGGTCAGCCCGATCACCTCGTCGACCCGCTTCGCCGGGAACCCGTGCGTGGCCGCGACCGTGCGCAGGTGGTCGACGGCGCGGCGCGACCGGTGCGCGGCCCGCGCGTCCAGCAGTGTCCCGACCTCCCGCAGCGGGGCG
Organism: Promicromonospora panici; assembly: GCF_900608595.1. Lineage (GTDB taxonomy): Bacteria > Actinomycetota > Actinomycetes > Actinomycetales > Cellulomonadaceae > Promicromonospora > Promicromonospora panici. The sequence goes on from NZ_UWYY01000017.1 coordinate 52,754, forward strand.
CGGAGCCGTGCATACGGTGCGCCGTCGATCAGCGCCGCGCCCGTGGTGGGACGGTCGAGCCCGACGATCGACCGCATCGTCGTGGACTTGCCCGCCCCGTTGGGTCCGAGGAACCCGGTCACCCTCCCCGGTTGCACCTCGAACGACAGATCGCGCACCGCCCACGTGCGCCCGTACCGCTTGCTCAGTGACTGCACTTGAATACCCATCAACGACCTCCGGTCTGCGAACGACTCAACGTCGACGCTACGAAGCCGCGGGTGCCCACCGATGCCACCCCAGGGTTGAACTTCCCTGTGTTGTGGGCGTGATCGTTGCGCCCAAAACGGGCGCGTAGACGCAACGATCACGCCCACAACGACGTTGTCACCAGTTAGGGGTGAGGCCTCGGATGTTGCGGGGGAGCTCGACGTCCTCCGGGTGGTAGACGTACGTCAGGCCGTCGGTCGACGTCTGCCACACGCGCTCGAAGTTCTCCCGCGTGTAGATGACCCGCACGGCCTCGTTGCTCGCCTTGTTCGGGTCGTTGAGGATCGGGTCGCCCTCGGCGGTGAACCCGACCAGCACGAGGATGTGCCCGTTGGTGCCGTACCCGGCCTCGGGCATCTCCTCCTCCTCGAAGTTGATCGAGACGATGAGCGGGATGCCCGCCTTGATGAACCTCTCGGCCTCCGCGAGCGAGCGCAGCCGGGTCACGAAGGACTCCAGCCCGAACGTGTTCGCGTAGGCCGCGTTGAACGGCCAGTTGCCCGCGCCCTCGTACGCGTAGTCCCACGTGTGCATGGCGGCGTAGTCGACCTGCGGGTCGCCGTTCGGCGCCACGATGCCCTCCAGCTCCTCGGCCGGCACCTCCCGCCCGTAGGAGTAGAGCACCATCGTGGACGACGTCGGCGAGCACCACACCTGGCCGCCGCCCCCGAACTCGGGGTACTCACCGCGGTGGATGTTCTGGCTGAACCGCGGGACGTCGAGCACCACCTCGCGCCCGAGCGTGAAGTCGCTGGTGCCCGTGTAGTGCGTGTCGGGCAGGTACTCGTTGGTCATGGTGCTCACGTAGTCCAGCCGCGGGGAGACCCGCGTGCCCTCCGGCCGGTACAGCGTGGCCCGGGTCTGGAACGCGTCCGGCTCGTGCCCCGACTTCGCGACGTAGGTGTCGGTGAACAGGTACGCGTCCTGGTCGGTCTGGCCGTTGACGGACGTGCGGTGGATGTCGCCGACGCTGCCGTCCTCCGGCGCGAAATCGGTGCCCGAGGCCCAGCGGCCCATGACGAACCACTTGGTCCACGTCCCGTCGGCCTTGCGGCCGCGGAACTCGATCTCGACCCACGTGCCCGTGGGGGTGTCCGCGTTCCACGAGCTCACGGACTCGTCTATCGGGTATCCGGTCTCGACCACGGGCGACGTCCACCGGCCCGTCTCGTAGGCGACGGGCGCGCCGTCACCGAACGGGTCGGTGTACTCGACGGTCTCGCCCGCGCCGCGCAGCACGAGCCCGTCCTTGACGCTCGGCCGCAGGTTCGACGTCCTGCCCGCCAGGAGCTCGCGGTTACCGTCCCAGGCGGTCAGGGTGATCTGGTTGTCCGACGCCGCCGGGCCCGGCTCGGGCGCACCCGCCGCCGGTGCGGCACTCGCCACGATCCCTGCTTGCACCACGAGCGCTCCCGTCGCCGCCAGTGCGAACGCCCTCGTCCGCAGCTCTCTTCGAATCGACATGCCCACCTCCATGTCCGAAGCCCACTTCCGGTTGGAGCGAGCCGTGGCCCTCTCTCTACCAGAGCCTTGTTGTGGGCGCGATCATTGCGCCTAAAACAGGCAATTCTTCGCAACGATCCCGCTCACAACAAAGCCTCGGCTCGTTGTGGTGCGGCCGAGGACTCTAGCGGGCAGAAGTGCTAACGTCTGTCGCGATCCCACGGGTGCCTCACGCAGGGGCTGAGATCGGGCTGGACGGCCCGGGACCGTTGAACCTGTCCGGTTAACACCGGCGTAGGAAGCAGGAGTCTGATGATGGAGAACACCCAGTCCCGCACGCTCGCGTACGAGTACGACACGGCGCAGGACACGGCGCACGACGCCGGGCACAGCACACCGCACGACGACGGCGGCCTGCGCGTGCCGGTCACCGAGATCACGCTGGCGCCGTCGCCTGACGGCACCCCGAACGAGCCGGTGCGGGTCTACCGCACCCAGGGGCCCGGCTCCGACCCGGTCCGCGGCCTCGCGCCGGCCCGCGAACCCTGGGTCGTCGCCCGGGGAGACACCGAGGAGTACGACGGCCGCCGTCGGGCCCTCGCCGACGACGGCCGCGGCGCACTGCGCCGCGGTGCCGCGACCCAGGAGTGGCAGGGCGAACGACGTCGGCCGCGCCGGGCGGCTCCCGGCCGGACGGTCACCCAGATGCACTACGCACGCCAGGGCATCATCACGCCGGAGATGCGGTTCGTCGCCGTGCGCGAGAACTGCGACGTCGAGCTGGTGCGCAGCGAGGTCGCCGCCGGCCGGGCAATCATCCCGAACAACGTGAACCACCCCGAGTCGGAGCCGATGATCATCGGCAAGGCGTTCCTCGTGAAGATCAACGCGAACATCGGCAACTCGGCGGTCCACAGCTCGATCGCGGAGGAGGTGGAGAAGCTCGAGTGGGCCACGAAGTGGGGCGCCGACACCGTCATGGACCTGTCCACCGGGGACGACATCCACACAACCCGCGAGTGGCTCCTGCGGAACTCGCCGGTGCCCATCGGCACCGTGCCGATCTACCAGGCGCTGGAGAAGGTGAACGGCGACGCCAGCGCGCTGACCTGGGAGGTCTACCGCGACACCGTGATCGAGCAGTGCGAGCAGGGCGTCGACTACATGACCGTGCACGCCGGCGTGCTGCTGCGGTACGTGCCGCTCACCGCCGACCGGGTCACCGGCATCGTCTCGCGCGGCGGGTCGATCCTCGCCGGCTGGTGCCTGGCGCACCACCAGGAGAACTTCCTCTACACGCACTTCGACGAGCTCTGCGAGATCTTCGCGGCCTACGACGTCGCCTTCTCCCTGGGCGACGGCCTGCGCCCCGGATCCCTCGCCGACGCCAACGACGCCGCACAGTTCGCGGAGCTCGACACCCTCGCGGAGCTGACCAAGCGCGCCTGGGAGCACGACGTCCAGGTGATGGTCGAGGGGCCGGGGCACATCCCGTTCCACCTGGTCCGCGAGAACGTGGAGCGGCAGCAGGAGCTGTGCGACGGCGCCCCGTTCTACACGCTCGGCCCGCTCGTGACCGACATCGCACCCGGGTACGACCACATCACCTCCGCCATCGGCGCGACCGAGATCGCCCGGTACGGCACCGCGATGCTCTGCTATGTCACGCCCAAGGAGCACCTCGGCCTGCCGGACCGCGACGACGTGCGCACCGGCGTCGTCACCTACAAGATCGCCGCGCACGCGGCCGACGTCGCCAAGGGCCACCCCGGCGCCCGCGACCGCGACGACGCGCTGTCCAAGGCCCGCTTCGAGTTCCGCTGGCGGGACCAGTTCAACCTGTCGCTCGACCCGGAGCTCGCCGAGGCGTACCACGACGAGACGCTCCCGGCGGAGGCCGCGAAGACCGCGCACTTCTGCTCGATGTGCGGGCCCAAGTTCTGCTCGATGCGCATCTCGCAGGACATCCGCGACGAGTTCGGCGGGGCGCGCGACCAGGCGGCGCTCGCGGGCGTAGCCCCGGAGGGCCTGGTCGCGGAAGGCATGGCCCAGAAGTCCGCGGAGTTCCGCGCCGCGGGCGGCGAGGTCTACCTCCCGCACCCGCAGGTACGCGCCTGACCCATCTTGGTTGTGAGCGCGATCGTTGCGCCTAAAACGGGCAGGTAGTGGCAACGATCGCGCTCACAACCAAGGTCCCTTAGCTCAGGTCCGGGACCGGGCCCGTCGTCGTGCCCTCGACCAGGTTCACGGGGAGCACCACCGATTCCGGCTGCTCGCCGGCGAGCAGCGCGACGACGGCCAGGCCGAGCGCCCGGCCCTTCTCGACGAGCGGCTGGTGCACGCTGGTGAGGACGTCGGGGGACAGCCAGGGCAGGTCGAGCCCGTCGAACCCGGCCACCGACACGTCCTCGGGCACCCGCAGGCCGAGCTCGCGGGCGGCGATCACGGCGCCCGCGGCGAGCAGGTCGGAGTGAGCGATGATCGCCGTCGGGCGGTCCCGGGCGGGCGCCCACTCGGACAGGATCTCGGTGGCGGCGTCGCGCCCGTGCTCCACGAGCGAGGCGGGCGTCTCCCACGACATGACGGGCTCGATGACGTCCCGGACGCCGGCCAGCCGGTTCCGCGTGGGCGTGCGCTCCGCGGTGGTGAGCCGTTCGGCGTCGACCAGTCCGGACCGCTCGTCCCGCCCGAACGGCAGCGTGATCTCCGCGATCCGCGTGTGACCGAGCTCGACCAGGTGGCGCACGGCCTCGGCGGCGCCTCGGCGGTCGTCGACGCTCACCACCGGTACGTCGGGCACGTCGTGTCCCTCGCCGATCACCACGGGCACGCCGCGGCGCTGCAGGGCGGCGAGGTTCGGGTCGTCCTTCAGGGTGCCCCACACGAGTACCGCGACGTCCATCGCGGCGGCCTCGACCAGCGGGTCGACGGCGGGTGGCAGCCCTGCCTCGGCCGCGAGCCCCATGGACTGCGCGGTGGCGCCCTGGGGCATACCGGGCACGAGCAGCACGCCCAGCCCTTGCTCGCCGATCGCGGAGACCAGGCCGTGCAGCACCTGGGTGGAGACGGGGTCCCGGAACGACCGGCCCAGCTGGTCACCGATCACCACGCCTACGATCCCGGAGCGCCCCGACCGGAGCTGCCGCCCCAGGGGGTTGGGCCCGGAGTAGTCGAGCTCGCGCGCGGCGGCCAGGACCTTCTCCCGGGTCTCGGGGGTGATCGGTCCCGCACCGGAGAAAGCGAGCGACGCGGTGGAGACCGAGACGCCTGCCAGCTCGGCGACCCTCGCGAGGGTCGGTCGTACGGTCTGGCGGCTCATCGCGGGTTCCTTCTCTCGCCTCGGGCACCAGTGGTGCGGGACCCAGGAATCTGCTGGGCTGATCCCAGATTGTGGCTTACGGTCGGGAGATTCAATCGCACCAAGGAGTTTCGTGCCTACTGCACACGCCGCCGCCCGTGCGGTCTTCGTCGTCTTCGCGGCCAGCGGGTTCGCTTTCGCGAGCTGGGCATCGCGTCTCCCCGCGGTCCGGGACGGCCTGTCCTTCTCCGAGCAGGAGATGGGCCTGCTGCTCCTGACGGGGTCCATCGGCTCCGTCGCGGCCATCCCGCTGTCGGGCCTCGTCGCCGAACGATTCGGCACCGCGCGGACCGTCCTGGGCTTCGCCGGGGTGCTCGTGGCGGGCCTCGCCGTGGCGGGGTACGGCGTCGCCGCGGGCGAGCATCTCGCGGTGCGGCTCGGCCTGATCCTGTTCGGGGTGGGCGCCGGTGTCTGGGACGCTGCGATGAACCTCGAGGGCGCCGCCGTGGAGCAGCGCCTCGGCCGCGCGATCATGCCGGTCTTCCATGCCGGGTTCTCGTTCGGCACGGTGCTCGGTGCGGGACTCGGCGCGCTGGTCGCGACCGTGGGCGTCCCGGTGGTCTGGCACATCGTGGCCGCCGGCGCGGTGGCCCTCCTGTCGGTCGTGATCGCGGTCCGCTACTTCTCGCCGAACGTCGTCGCGGCGGCGCTGCCCGACGGCGCGGCCACCGCCGGGGCGGGCAGCGCGGACGGCGCCGACCCGGGAGAGGTGACCCCGCCGCCGTCGGGCATCGCGGGCCTGCTCGCCGCGTGGCGAGAGCCGCGCACGCTGGCGATCGGGCTCGTGGTGCTCGCCGCTGCCCTCACCGAGGGTGTGGCCAACGACTGGGTGAGCCTCGCGGTGGTGGACGGGTTCGAGACGTCCGACGGGATGGGCGCGGTCGGTCTCGCGGTGTTCCTCACGGCTATGACGACCGCCCGGCTCGCCGGGACGCGCGCCATCGACCGGTTCGGGCGTGTCCCGGTGCTGGTGCTCTCCGCGCTGCTCGCATTCGTGGGCGTCCTGACGTTCGCGCTGGTCCCGGTCCTGTGGCTGGCCCTGGTCGGCGTCGGCCTGTGGGGCCTGGGCGCGGCGATGGGCTTTCCGATGGGCATGAGCGCGGCGTCCGACGAGCCGCGGCGGGCCGCCATGCGGGTGGCCGCTGTCTCGACCATCGCGTACACCGCGTTCTTCGTGGGGCCGCCGCTGATCGGCTTCGTCGCGCACACGACGGGCTACCGCCTGGCGGTGCTCGTGCTGCTGGTCCCGATGGTGCTGGGTCTGGCGGTGGCGCGTTCCGTCCGGCCGCTGCCGTCGGCCGCTGGTGTGAAGAGGTAGTGCAGGGAGCGGAGCGCGCTATCCGGCCAGGACATGCCCGCGAGCGCGAGCATTGAACACGTCTGCCGCCATCAAAAGGTTCCAGAAATGGCAGACATCACCCACGCCATGTCGAAGATGTGCACAAATCCAACGCGTCAGGTAGATAGGCTTGCACGGTGAGCCCATATCCGGCAGACACCGTCCAGGCGCAAGCGGTGGCCCCCAGCCTCGCCGACCTCACCACGCTCCGTGTGGGTGGCCCGGCCGCCTCGTTCGTGGAGGCAGAGGAAGAGGCCGCCCTGATCGAGGCGGTGAGCACCGCCGACGACGACGGTGTTCCGCTGCTCGTGGTGGGTGGTGGCTCGAACCTGCTGGTGGCGGACGAGGGCTTTGACGGTGTGGTCGTCCGCGACGTCCGCAGCGGGATCACGGTCGAGTCGGCCGACTCCTGCGGCGGTGCCGTGGTGAGCGCCCCGGCCGGGCAGAACTGGGACGAGCTCGTGGAGCGCGCCGTCGACGAGGGCTGGGTAGGCGTGGAGTCGCTCTCCGGTATCCCGGGCACGGTCGGCGCCGCCCCGGTACAGAACATCGGCGCGTACGGGCAGGAGCTCTCCGGCGTCGTCTCGCTGGTCCGCACCTGGGACCGGGCGGAGCGCCGGGTGCGCACGTTCGCCGTCGGGCAGCTGGACTTCGGGTACCGCACGTCGCTGCTCAAGCGCTCCATGCACAGCGAGGGCCGCGACGACGATCCCCGCGCGCCCTGGTACCCGTCGCCGCGCTATGTGGTGCTGAACGTGCAGTTCCAGTTCCGGCTCGGGACGCTGTCAGCGCCCGTGGGCTACGGGGAGCTGGCCCGCCGGCTCGGCGTCGAGGTGGGGCAGCGCGCCCCGATGAAGGACGTCCGGGAGACCGTGCTGGGGCTGCGCGGAGGCAAGGGCATGCTGCTCGACGCCCCGTCGTTCGGCGCGGAGCCGGACCACGACCGCTGGAACTCGGGGTCGTTCTTCACCAACCCCGTGATCCCCGTGGAGCACCTGGCGCACCTGCCCGAGGACGCGCCCCGGTATCCGGTCCGCTCGTCCACACCGGAGACGACCACCGGCCCCAGCCTCGGGGCGATCGACCCGGCCCTCGTGAAGACGAGCGCGGCCTGGCTCATCGAGCGGGCCGGCTTCGGCAAGGGGTTCGGCCTGGCGGGGGAGCGGAGCCCGGCGCGGTTGTCGACCAAGCACACGCTCGCGATGACCAACCGCGGCGGCGCCCGGGCCGAGGACGTCGTAGCCCTCGCCCGGGCGGTGCGCGACGGCGTCCGGGACCGGTTCGGCGTGACCCTGGTCCCGGAGACCGTCCTGGTCGGCGTCTCCCTTTAGTGGGCGACCATCAGTAGACGACGACCGGAGTGCCCGACGGCGCGCCCCAGGTGTCCCAGATCCAGTTCATCGCGCTGTTCGAGACCCGCACGCACCCGTGCGACGCCGGGAACGCCGGGACCGACGACGAGCCGTGCACCGCGATGCCACCCGTGAAGAACTTCGGCCGCCACATATCGCCCAGCTCGAGCGACGACGAGTACATCCGGTTCTCCTCGCGGTACACCGCGAACGACCCGCGCGGCGTGTACGCCGTGTAGGTGTTGCCCTTCGCCTCGTAGGTCTCCCCGTTGCCGGACGACGCGTTGATGATCTTCACGACCTGGCCGTCCTCGACCGCGAGCACGAGCTGCCGGTTGATGTCGATCTCCAGCACCTTGCCGGACGACGTCTGTGCCTGCGGCACGACCCCGTTGTCCACCGCGGCCTTCGTCGCGTCGCCGACCACGCCGTCGCGGTACAGGCCGCCGGCCTTCTGCAGGGCGAACACGGCCTGCTGCGTCTCGCCGCCGAAGGAGTCGTCGACCGAGGTCACGAAGTAGCCCAGGTCCTGCAGGCGCTGCTGCAGGTCACCCACGCGGTCGCTGGACTCGCCAAACGCGATGTAGTCGGGCTCCTCCGGCTCGTCGTCCTTCTCGTCCTTCCCGTTGCCCTTGGCGTTGCCGTTGCTCTTGCCGTCGGAACTGTCGTCGCCCTGCGACGAGCCGTTGCCCTGGCCGGGCTGCTCGTCGTCGCCGGAGCTGCCGGCGTCGTCGCTCACGTCGTCACGGCCGTCCCCGGTCTCGTCCCCGGCACCTGCACCGGTGTCGCCCTCGGCCGACGCCGACGGCGAGCTCGACCCCGGCTCCTCGGCCCCGGGCTCTCCCGCCCCGGGCTCCGCGCTCGGGGCGCTCTCCTCGGGCGTGGGCGAGCTGGTCGTGGCGCCCGCGTCGGCCGGAGGCTCCTCCTGGCCGCCGCACGCGGACAGCAGGCCCGCCGTCAGCGCCATCGCGCCCAGCGTCCCGAGGACCCTGCTACCGACCCTGCGCACACCATGGGTCGCCCTACCATGCATTACCCGCATCGTGACTCCTCCTCGGCCGCACCGTCTGGGGTGGCGCGGCACCGCACACGCGAGACGACGTCGTCCCCCCGCGAGTGTCCTGTATCTCTCACTGACGCGCGGGGACTCCGGACGGTTGGGCGGGTCTATCGTCATCCAATCGTGACAGTGCCGCCCGCGGGGAGAGCTTCCAGCGTCTCAGTGGGATCGGGAGCCAGCAACCACGCGTCGACGCCGGCCAGGAGGCGTGCCTTGCTGCTCGACGACGCCCGGCTCGCCCGGATGGACGACGACGCGAGCGCGGCGAGCTCGACGTCCGTGAACCCGTGCGAGCTCCGCGCGATCTCGTACTGGTCCACCAGCCGGGACCCGAACAGGAGCGGGTCGTCGGCGCCGAGCGCCACCAGAGCGCCCGAGTTCACCAGGGCGCGCAGCGGCACTTCGCTCGCATCGCTGTACACGCCCAGGCCGATGTTCGAGCCGGGGTTCACCTCCAGGGCGACCCCTCGCTCCACGATGTCGGCGAGGACGCGCTCGTCCTCCGCCGCGCGGACACCGTGCCCGATCCGGTCGGGGACGAGCTCGCGCATGACCTCGCTGATGTGATCCGGCCCGAGCAGCTCGCCGCCGTGCGGCACCGCCGCGAGCCCGGCCCGCCGCGCGATGTCGAACGCGGGCCCGAACTGGGACGTGTCTCCGCGGCGCTCGTCGTTCGACAGCCCGAAGCCGACCACCTCGCCGACACCGTCGCCCGCGTACCGGGCGGCCAGGCGCGCCAGCGTGCGCGCGTCGAGCGGATGTTTCATGCGCGACGCCGCGATGATCACACCCACCTCGATCCCGTGCGCGGCGCTCGCAGCCTGCGCGGCGTCGATGACTACCTCGACGGCGGGGGTGATGCCGCCGACGAACGGGGCGTAGGACGTCGGGTCGACCTGGATCTCGAGCCGGCCGGAGCCCTCGGCGGCGTCGTCGGCCGCAGCTTCGTCGACCAGGCGGCGCATGTCGGCCTCGGAGCGCACGCACGCGCGAGCGGCGTCGTACAGGCGCTGGAAGCGGAACCAGCCACGCTCGGTGGCGGGCAGGCGCAGGGGGTCGTTGTCGATGAGCGCCTCGGGCAACCGGACGCCGTATGCGGCGGCCATGTCGACGAGGGTCGGCACCCGCATGGATCCGGTGAAGTGCAGGTGGAGGTGCGCCTTGGGGAGAAGTGCGAGGTCTCGCATCTGCGTAGTCTGGCAAAGCGGAGGTCCGGCGGCAGCCGCGGGTCGTGATACTCCGCACTACTCACACATCCCGGCGTCGATCTTTGGTGCGCGTGCGCCGCGCTAAGTATCCTGAGAAGAACATGCCCCAGATAGCCGAAATGACTGATTTGCTCGATGCGCAACCACGGACACCGGTGAACCAGTGAACGAAGAGACCACCCCTGAGAACGCAGCAGACCTCCCGGTCCACGTCGTCCTCGGCGGAAAGTACGAGCTGGTCGACGTCCTGGGCACTGGGGCAACGTTCACCGTCTACGAGGCGCAGCGCGTAGCGACCCTGGCCGTTCCTGAGCCCTCGGCGAGCGAGGACGGCGAGCCGGGCGAGCCCGCCGACGCCGACGCGAGCACGGACGACGGCACGGACGACGCCGACACGAGCGAAGCCGGCGACACGACCGACGACGAGTCCGGTGCCGACGACACGACGGCGGCCGACGCGGTCGCAGACGCGGACGCCGAGACCGACGCCGACTCGGACGCCACCGAGACGGACGCGGACGCCGACGCCGATCCCGATGCGACCGCCGAGATCGCCTCCCCCGAGGAGCCGGACGAGCCCGAGCCCGACCTCGACCAGCCGCTCGTCGTCAAGGTGCTGCACCCGCACCTGGTCGACGACGAGAGCGCACGCGCCTCCCTGCGGCGCGAGGTCGAGGCCTCGGCCCTGGTGGACCACCCGGGCGTCGTCAAGGTCCTGGACTCCGGCGAGGAGGACGTTGCCGGCGCAAACGTCCCGTGGACCGTCATGAACCGCATGGCCGGCGTGTCCCTGTCCGACTTCGCGGGCGACAGCGGCCTGCCCTGGCGCGATGCGCTGGCGATCATCGACGGCCTGCTGGAGGCGCTCGCGGCCGTGCACGCGGCGGGCCTGGTGCACCGGGACGTCGCGCCGCGCAACGTGATGGTCGACAAGCAGGCCGACGGCACGTTCGTCGTCGGGCTGCTGGACCTGGGCCTGACCCGTCCGGCGGGCGGCGATGGTGACGGCGACACGGTGGCCGGCTCGGTCATCGGCATGTCGCCGGAGCAGGCCCGCGGCAAGCCCCTCGACGCGCGCAGCGACATCTACGCCGTCGGCGCGCTCGCCTACTACACGCTGACGGGCCACGCGCCGTACGAGCGCGCGCAGGCGGAGGACGTCCTGCGGGCGCACGTGAACGCGCCGGTGCCGGCGGCGTCGGCCCGCCGTGCGGCGGTCCCGGCATCCGTGGACCGCCTCGTCTCGCGGGCCATGGCCAAGGACCCCAACCGCCGGTTCCCGACCGCCGAGGCGATGCGCGGCACGGTGACGATCCTGCTCGGCGGCCCCGCGGGCCGCCTGGGCACGAGCGGCGAGACCATGCAGCTCGGCGTGGGCGCCGGCGGCACCGAGGTGATCGACCCGGTCGCCGGGGCAGCCGGCTCGGGCACGATGAAGCTGGGCCAGGTCCCTGAGGACCACGGCCGCACCACGACGGTCGCCGCCATCGGCGCCGCGACCGCGGTGGGCGCTGCTGGTGCCGCGGACGCCGTGCCCGCGGCGGCTGCCGTACCACCGCCGCTGGAGCCTCCCGTGGAGGAGCGCAAGTGGTGGCACACCTTCACGCGCGGCCGTGGGCGTGTGGCCACGATCATCGTGTTCGCGCTGCTCGTGTTCGGCGGCGCGGGCCTCGTGATCGCGAACATCCTCGGCGACGACGGGACGCCGGTGGTGGACCCGAGCCCCAGCCAGTCGAGCCAGGAGCCGTCGCGGAGGCCGTCGCCCACCCCGAGCGAGACGCAGACCGAGGAATGGGTGCCGCCGCCGGCGCCCGAGCCCACTCCCACGCCGACGCCGACTCCCACGCCGACGCCTACCCCCACTCCCACACCTACGCCCACCCCGACGCCGACACCTACCCCGACGCCGACACCGACTCCCACCCCGACGCCGACACCGACGCCGTCGGACGAGCCGACCCCCACGGAAGAGCCGACGCCCACGGAAGAGCCGACGCCCACGGAAGAGCCGCCCGACGGCGGCGAGGCGGGCGGGGAGACGGGCACCGATCCCGTCGGCAGCCGCTGAGCCGGCTCCGACAGGACCGGGTCGGTCACAGCTCCTGGAGACGCTCCTTCAGGGCCATCGCGGCGCGCGCCCGGAGCATCGGCCCCTCGGCCTCGTCGTCCGACGAAGCGGCGGCCACCGTCGCCATGTGCGCCGCGAACCGGGCCTCGGCCGCCGCGAGCGTGGCGTCCGGCTCGGCGCGGTACGCCTCGGTGACGTCGTCCAGCGCGGCGTCGTGGAAGGTCACGCCCATGGTGTCGATCGGCAGCGCGACGTCGTAGATCGCAGATGCGACCGCCGCCTCGACGCGTGCCGTGATGTCGATCTTGTCCGAGTTGTTCATGGGCGCAAGGTACCGGCAGAGGCCCAGGCAAGTCCCGGAAAGGTCAGTCGATCCAGCCGCGTTCCCGGGCCACCGTCACGGCGGCCGTCCGGTCGGCGACGCCGAGCTTGGCGAAGGCCCGGATGAGGTGCGTCTTGACCGTCGCCTCCGTGATGGACAGCGCGCGCCCCACCTCGGCGTTCGACCGGCCGCGCGCCACAAGCGAGAGCACCTCGGCCTCCCGCGCGGAGGGACGCTCCGCGGCCGTGCGGACCGAGCTGACCAACCGCGTCGCCACGCTGGGCGCCAGCACCGTCTCGCCGCGGGCCGCCGCCCGGACACCCGCCACGAGCTGGGCGCGCGGCGTGTCCTTGAGCAGGTACCCGGTCGCTCCGGCCTCGACCGCGCGCAGGATGTCGGCGTCGGTGTCGTAGGTGGTCAGCACCACCACGCGGGGTCCGGTCCCGACGATCCCGGTGGTCGCGGCGACGCCGTCGAGCACCGGCATGCGCAGGTCCATGAGCACGACGTCAGGCCGCAGCGACGCCGCCAGTGCCACCGCCTCCTGCCCGTCGGCCGCCTCGCCCACCACTTCCAGGTCGTCCTCGACGCTCAGCATGCCCGCCAAGCCCGACCGCACCACCGGGTGGTCGTCCACCACCAGCACCCGGATCATCCCGCCACCTCCTGGTTCTCGTCCTGTGCCCCGGCCGTTGCGTCCACGTGAGCGTCGACCGGAACCCGGGCGCACAGGACGGTACCGCCGTCCGGCCCCGGCCCCACCGCCAGCCTGCCGCCCGCCGACCGCACCCGGTCGCGCATCCCGGCCAGCCCGAATCCGTCAGCGGTATCGGGGCCGAAACCGCGCCCGTCGTCAGACACCGTGAGTGTCACCTCTCCCTCGTCGTCCTGCGCCAGCCGCACGACGACGGCGCGCGCCTGCGCGTGCCGCCGCACGTTCGCGAAGGCCTCCTGGGCGGCCCGCAGCAGCACCACCTCGACCGCGGGCGGGAGAGCGCCGACGCCGTCCGCGCGGACGGTCACCTCCAGCCCCGTCTCTTCCGCGAACCGCGTCCCGAGCCGGCCGAGTGCCTGCGGCAGCGAGGCGTCCTGCAACGCGACGGGCGCGAAGGCGGCCACCAGAGCACGGGCCTCGGCGAGGTTGTCCCGGGCGGTGTCCTCGACGACGTGCAGGCGCTCGCGCGCGGCGCGCTCGTCCCCGACGTCGAGTGCCGCCGACGCCGCCTGCGCCTGCATCACCACGCTCGTGAACCCCTGGGCGAGCGTGTCGTGGATCTCCCGGGCGAGCCGCTCACGCTCGGCCAGGACGCCGGCCTCGTGGCTGGTCTGCGCCAGCCGGGCCTGTGCGACATGCAGCTTGCCGAGCAGCCGGACGTGGTCCTCCGCACGCCGCATCGCCACGTGGAACCAGAGCCCCAGGCCGATCGCGAACACGAGGGTCACCAGCATCTGCGGCACGACCTCACCCATGACCGCGAGGTCGAAGCCGTACTGCGCGGAGATGCCGACCGACACCGCGACCGCCAGCGCGACACACCCGATCACGCCCCGCCGGATCGACTCCAGCAGCATCCACATCTGCCCGAACGCGATGAACAGCAGGAGCGAGGCGATGCCGCCCTGCGAGACGGCCACGCCGGTGCCGACGACCAGCACAACCAGATACACCACGGCGACCCGCTGGTTCCGCGTCCGTGCCGCCCGCGCACCCAGCAGCACGTAGGCCACGACGATCGTGCCCATCGCCGCGTACGCGACCGCGAGCTGCGTGCCCCGCGTACCCTCCAGCGCCATGGCCACCGCGGTCAGGGCGACGATCACGCCGAACGCGGCGTCCCACCAGTGCACCTGGCGCTCCCACCCGGCGTACAGACGATCGAGACCGTAGTCGGGGTCCTCAGCCGCGCCGCGGTCAGCCGTCATCGTGGCGTCGCCACCGGAACGTCCGAGCGCCGACCACGAGAGCGACCACCAGCCATGCCGCAAGTACAGCAGCCGTCGCACCGTGCTGCCAGGCCCCGGACGGCTCGGCCGACGCCATGACGTCCGGCAGGAACACCGAGCGCATGCCCTGCGCGATCCACTTGAGCGGGAACAGCGAGGACAGGTCGAGCATCCAGCCCGGGAGCTGGGTCACCGGGAAGAACACCCCGGACGTGAACTGCAGCACCAGGATCGGCGTGACCACGACGGCGCTCGCGGACCGGCCGGAGCTCGGCACCGACGAGTACGCGACCCCGCACACGGCCCCAGCCGCTGTCCCGAGCACGAACACCCAGGCGAACGTGGTCCAGCGCCCCGCGTCGTCGGGCAGGGGCACCCCGAAGGCGAGGGCCGCGACCGCGAGCAGCAGCGCCGTCTGCGCGAGCACGGTGACCAGGGACAGCAACACCTTGCCCAGGAAGTACGAGGTCGCGGGCAGCGGCGTGGCTCGCAGGCGCTTGAGGGTCCCGTCGTCGCGCTCGACCGCGATCGAGATCGCGAGCGTCTGGTAGGTGGAGAGCATCACGCCGGTGGCCACCATGCCGGGCAGAAAGTACTGCGCGAAGCTGACCGTCACGCCGTCCACGACGATCGGGTCGTCGTCGCCGAAGACCGTCGCGAAGATCGCGAGCATGAGGATGGGGTAGGCGAAGCCGAAGATCACCGAGTCCCGCTCGCGGACGAACTGCAGCAGCTCGACGCCGCCACGCACCAGCCCTTGCCGGAGCGTCCCGGGCTGCCGCCGCGCGGTGCCCTCCCGCTGGTCGAGTCCTGTCGTGGTCGCCGTCGTGCTCATCACGCCGCCTCCTTGCTGTCGTCAACGCCGGCGCCGGCGCCGACACCGACGCCGTCGCTGATCGCGGCCTCGCCGATCAGCGACAGGTACACGTCCTCGAGCGTCGGGCGGGTCACGGACAGGCCGGGTATCTCGCTGTCGGGTCGGGCCGCTGCGATGAGCCGGGCCACGACGGCTGTCGGCCGGTCCGTGCGCTCGGTACGCCGCACGCCGTCGTCGTCCCACGCGACCACCGGCGTGCGTGCCTCTGGCCCGCCCAGGGTGTCGGGTGTGCCCGAGGCGACCACCACGCCGTCCCGCACGACGACGACCCGGTCGGCCAGCATGGCGGCCTCGTCGAGGTAGTGGGTGGTCAGCAGGATCGTGGTGCCGCTGTCGCGCAGCCCGGTCACCAGGTCCCAGAACGATCGGCGGGCCTGCGGGTCGAACCCCGTCGTGGGCTCGTCCAGGAACAGCAGCTCGGGCCTGCCGATGATCCCGAGCGCGACGTCGAGCCGACGGCGCTGCCCGCCGGACAGCGCGCGGGTCCGCGCTCGCATCTTCTCCTCGAGCCCGACGGCACCGATGACCTCCGCCGGGTCGCGCGGGTCGGGATAGGAGGCGGCGGTGGCCCGCACCTTCTCCAGGACGGTGAGCTCGCTCATGTCGCGGGAGTCCTGCATGACGACGCCGATGCGTGCCCGCCAGGCGCGGCCGGCTCGCCGAGGGTCCTCGCCGAGGACCTGCACCTCGCCGGCATCCCGGTCACGGAAGCCCTCGAGGATCTCGACGGTGGTGGTCTTGCCGGCGCCGTTGGGACCGAGGACGGCGACGATCTCGCCGGGGGCGACGTCGAGGTCGAGACCCGCGACGGCGTCCTTGAAGCCGGCGCGAGCGCTGCCGTATCGCTTGCGGAGGCCGCGCACACGCACGACCTGGGAGTCGGAAGTCTGCATGGCATCGAGCATGCTCCGGGCGGTGTCCGCGGCGGGACGCCCGTTCGGCTGCCTCCGCTGTCGTCCGTTCGGTGGACGGTCCGTCGGTCGAGCTCGTCCTCCCGTCGGCCGAGCTCCCGGGACCGCCACGGGCCCGCCCGGAACGGGTTCGACCTACGGCCGTCGGTACCGTACAGTTGTGCCTCGGTGATTCGATGCTCACCTGATGTCGTGTGCCCCTCCAAGGCGCATCACACCGCATGACGAAGGCATCGGACACAGAGGGTAGTGGCGCAATTGGTAGCGCAGCGGTCTCCAAAACCGCAGGTTGCAGGTTCGAGTCCTGTCTACCCTGCCAGCGTGAACCCCAGCGGGGCCGCGCGCAGCGGGCCCACGTGAGTGGACCTGGCAAGCCAGTCCGCGCCGCCCGGCGCGCCGGGCCACAGGAGTGGGGTAGCAGTGAGCGACACCGAGGTGATCCAGAGCGCCGCGGAGCGTCCGAGCAAGGGCGGCGGCAACATCTTCGCCCGAATCGCGCTCTTCGTGCGCCAGGTGGTGGCCGAGCTCAAGAAGGTCGTCGCACCGACGCGTTCCGAGCTCGTGACGTACACGACGGTGGTGCTCGTCTTCCTGGTCGTCGTCATGATCTTCGTGGTGGCGCTGGACTACGGGTTCGGCCTTCTCGCCGGCTGGGTCTTCGCCTGACCGACGCCGGTCCGGGTGCGCCGGGCCAGCACATGCGGCACGCTGCGCAGTACTTCGCTGTGACCGTTCTCGCCTGACGCCGATTGTTCCTTCGCGGCACTTTCGCGCGACAATGGGCGGACACAGCTCGTAGAGGTACGCACACCCGTGCCGGGCGCAGCCCCGGCGCACGAAGAGAAAGCAGGTTCGTTTCGTGTCCCAGGACTCTCTGGACCAGACGGAGAACGTCTCGCCGTCCGACGCCTCCGATGCGGCTGTCGACGCGCCCCTGGACGCCGGGAACGCTGACGTGCCTGCGGACGCCGAGACTCCGGCCGACTCCGACGCCGAGACCACTGACGAGGGCGAGGTCGAGGGCGACGCCACCGACGAGCGCACCGTCGACGCCGATGGCGACGTCATCGTGGACGAGGTCGAGGAGTTCAAGCGAACCCTCCGCGGCCAGCCGGGCGACTGGTACGTCATCCACTCGTACGCGGGCTACGAGAAGCGCGTGAAGACCAACCTCGAGAACCGCATCCAGAGCCTGAACATGGAGGACTACATCTTCCAGGTCGAGGTTCCGATGGAAGAGGTCGCCGAGATCAAAAACGCGCAGAAGAAGATCGTGAGCCGGGTCCGCATCCCGGGTTACGTCCTCGTGCGCATGGAGCTGACCGACGAGTCGTGGGGCGCCGTGCGGCACACGCCGGGCGTCACGGGCTTCGTCGGGCACACGCACCAGCCGGTGCCGCTGAGCTTCGACGAGATCTACTCGATGCTCGCGCCGTCGATGCTCCCGGAGCCGTCCCAGGCCGGTCAGCCGGCCGCCGCCGGCGCCGCGTCGACCGGTGGCAAGGCCCCGGTCCACGTCGACTTCGAGGTCGGCGAGTCGGTGACCGTGACCGACGGGCCGTTCGACACGCTGCCCGCCTCGATCTCCGAGATCAACGTCGAGGCCCAGAAGCTCAAGGTCCTCGTTTCCATCTTCGGCCGGGAGACCCCGGTCGAGCTGGGGTTCAACCAGGTCGCCAAGATCTGAGTCGTTCGTCCCTCAGCATTGCAACCGGGTCATCGCCCACGGCGTCGGCCCAACCGAACAGAAGGTAGACAAGCATGCCCCCGAAGAAGAAGGTCTCCGGCCTCATCAAGCTGCAGATCCAGGCCGGCGCCGCGACGCCGGCTCCGCCGATCGGCCCGGCCCTGGGTCAGCACGGCGTGAACATCATGGAGTTCTGCAAGGCGTACAACGCGGCGACCGAGTCGCAGCGCGGGAACGTCGTCCCGGTCGAGATCACCGTGTACGAGGACCGCTCGTTCACCTTCATCACGAAGACCCCGCCGGCCGCTGAGCTCATCAAGAAGGCCGCGGGCGTGCCCAAGGGCTCGCCGACGCCGCACACGGTCAAGGTCGCCTCGATCACCAAGGAGCAGGTCCGCGAGATCGCGACGACCAAGCTGCCGGACCTGAACGCGAACGACCTCGACGCCGCGTCGCTGATCATCGCGGGCACCGCCCGCTCGATGGGCATCACCGTCTCGGAGTGACGAGACCCGTCAGACCACGGTGACCCGGCGGACGTCGTCGGGCACCAGCAGTGGCAGGGCCGCAGGCCCGCTACGACCACAAGGAGAGAGAAACATGGCAAAGCGCAGCAAGGCGTACATCGCCGCCGCAGAGAAGATCGACAGCGAGACGCTGTACGCGCCGCTGGACGCGATCCGTCTCGCCAAGGAGACCGCCACCGTCAAGTACGACGCGACCGTCGAGGTCGCGTTCCGGCTGAGCGTCGACCCGCGCAAGGCGGACCAGATGGTCCGTGGCACGGTCAACCTGCCGAACGGCACGGGTAAGACCGCCAAGGTCATCGTGTTCGCCAACGCCGCCAAGGCGGAGGAGGCCCGCGCGGCCGGTGCCGACGAGGTCGGCGGCGACGACCTGATCGAGAAGGTGGCCGCCGGCTACACCGACTTCGACGCGGCCGTCGCCACGCCGGACCTCATGGGCAAGGTCGGTCGCCTCGGTAAGGTGCTGGGCCCCCGCGGCCTCATGCCGAACCCGAAGACCGGCACCGTGACGATGGACGTGACCAAGGCCGTGTCCGACATCAAGGGCGGCAAGATCGAGTTCCGCGTCGACAAGCACGCGAACTTGCACTTCATCATCGGCAAGGCCTCCTTCACGGAGACCCAGCTGCTGGAGAACTACGCCGCCGCGCTCGACGAAGTCCTGCGCCTCAAGCCGTCGTCCTCGAAGGGTCGCTACATCAGCAAGGCGACCATGACCACGACGATGGGCCCCGGCATCCCGCTGGACCAGAGCAAGACCACCAAGCTCCTGGAAGACGCCTCGGCCTGATCCGATGCGCTCCTGAGCGCGAGAAGGCCCGCATCCCGAAGGGGGATGCGGGCCTTCTCGTTTCTTTTCCACACTATGTATCGAACCGGGCATTAGCCCCTCTTGTCTGATGAGCGGCATCGTGCCGACGTGAGCCGAGGAGAGAGGAGCGCCCGTTGGGCACTATCTTCGTCCTCCCCGGTTCGGTGATCTCGGCCGTAGACTCGGCTGGTCCAAGTGCTCCACGACCGGTATCGGACGTGGAAACAACCGCCAGCAGAGAATCCCGTGGTGCAATGACAGGATCAAGGGAGGCCCTGCCCGACGTCGACGGGTCCGGGCTCACGCTCGGCGATCGCGCCGCGATCGCTTTGACCGAGTACCGCGAGGGCAATCATCAGGCCCTGGGGGACCTCGTTCGCGAGGCCACGCCGTTGCTGTGGCACACCGTCCGCGCGCAGGGGGTCGAACACGACGCCGCGGACGACGTGGTGCAGAGCACCTGGGTGGCGCTCGTACGGCACGCGGAGACCATCACGGAGCCCAAGGCGGTGCTGAAGTGGCTCCTGGTGACGGCGAAGCGCGCCGCCTGGGAGGCCGTGCGCAAGCACCGCGACGACGAGAAGCGCCGCACCGAGCTCCCGGACGACAGCCCGGAGCATCCGATGGCGCTCCCCGCGAAGGACCCGCTGCCCGACGCCGAGGTGCTGCGCGAGGAACGCGACCGCATCCTGTGGACGTCGCTCCAGAAACTTCCCGGACGCTGCCAAGAGCTGCTGCGTCTGGTTTCGCTCGCCGACCGACCGGACTACCGGCACATCTCGGCGGCGATCGGAATGCCGATGGGTTCCATCGGCTCGACTCGTGGGCGCTGCTTGGCGAAGCTGCGCACCATCCTCGACGAGCAGGGGGACTTCTCGTGGACCTGACGCCGGAACCGAACAAGGACGACGAGGCCGTGGGGGACCTCTCGTTCGACCCGAAGGGCATGCTGGACGCCGAGGACGGGGCTCTGCTGACCCGTCTCGCCCATGTGGTCGAGGAGATCGACCCGGTGCCGAGCGACCTCGTCGAGCGCTCGCTGTTCGCGATCACTCTGGCCGGCCTGGAGGCCGACCTGATGGAGGCCGTCTATCTCGACGCGCCGCTCGCAGGCGTCCGGGGGGCCGCCGCAGCAGCACGTGCCGACGACACCGCGCCTGCTGAGGCCAAGACAATTACCTTCACGCACGACTCGCTGACCGTCATGATCAGTCTGTCCCCGGCCGCCGGGGGCAAGGTCCGGATCGACGGGTGGGCCGCCCCGGCGGCCGGCCTGGACGTGGAGCTGCACCGCCCGGGGGTCGACGTCGTCACGACCGCTTCCGACGAGGACGGCCGGTTTTCGTTCGACTCCGTCGAGCGAGGGCGGGCGAGCCTCGTGGTGCGCCGGACGGACGGCGGCGGCGGGGCTGTGAGTACGCCGGTCATCGAACTGTGAACTGCTGAGTTCCTGAACTTCTGAATTCCTGAATCTCTGATCCTGCCGAGGGGCGCGGCGGGGTCTACCGAGTATGCCTATCGATGGAGAGGTACTGCTGTGAGTGAGCCCATGCCCGAGGGAATGCACGTCCGGGACCACGCTGGAGGATGGCGGCCGGTCCGGGAGCTCGATCCGACGTCGGACCAGCTTCCCGGCGGCGGGCGCATCGCGCCGACCCGATACGTACGAGACCGGGTGATCGTCCGCGGTGACGCCGAAGGTGGTCACAACGCGCTGCTCGAGATGATCACGGCCCGTGCCCGCGAGAACGGCGTGAGCGTGACGACGGGCGAGTTCGACCAGGCACCGTCGCGTGAAGGTGCAGACGTTCTGGGCGCTCGGCCGGACGTCGAGGTTCGGCTCGACGAGGTGCGGGAGGACTGGGACGCGCTGGGGCTGTTGGCTGCGGTGGCGGACGACGCGGGGGACAACCGCAAGCGGGTTGCGCTGGACCATGTTGTGACCGGTCATAAGAACAAGGGTGGGTACGGAGATCCTGATGAGCGCATTCCTGCGTTCTACCCAGGTTCCCCACCGGTCAGAGCAGCGGACGGAACGTCGCCCCTGGTGACGGTGGCTGGCGTGGAACGGCCCGTGGTCGCCATCCTAGACACGGGGATCGGCGCGCATCCGTGGTTTGACGAGCCTGGCACGGTTGTGTTGCGGGATGCCATGCTCGACGGACGGCCTATCGGCACCTACCCCGAGGACGACGTCGACGCAGAGCGCGGTGGTCGTCGCGACGGGCACGCCTCACGTCTCGATACTTTCGCCGGGCACGGCACGTTCATTGCCGGTGTGGTGCACCAGGTGTGCTCCGATGCGGCGCTCCTACCGGTGCGGGTCTACGGCGGAGCGGGAACGGTGTCCGAGTGGGACTTTGCGCGAACCTTGGAGAGGCTCCTTGAGTTCCACCTCCGCGGGCTCGCAGGGGTGTCAGGACACTTCCCCATCGATGTCGTGGTGATTGCCAGCGGCTACTACCTGGAGCACCCCGAGGACGACGATGACTACGAGGGCATTTATCGCGGTCGACTCCGGGATCTGCGTCGAGCGGGCGTGCTCGTTGTGGTCTCAGCGGGCAACGACGGATCCACCCGCAAGTCTTTCCCCGCTGGCTGGGCACCCCCGGTGCGACGGACAGCCGACGGCACCGTTCCGGTCGATCCGCACGACCTGACGCCCGGCTATACGCCACTTCTTGCCGTTGCGGCGTCAAATCCGGACGGCACCCTCGCGGAGTTCAGCAACGACGGGCAATGGGTCGCGGCTGTACGGCCCGGTGTCAACGTGCTGAGCACCATGCCCACTACATTCGACGGTGCATCGCGAGGCGAACAGAGCGCGGACGGTCTGCGACACACGATCGACCTGGATGACTTCACGCGAGGCTTCGGTACTTGGAGCGGTACGTCCTTTGCGTCGCCGTATCTAGCCGGACAACTGGCGGCGGCCCTCCTGGCACGGCGCGTTTCGGGTGAAGTTCCGGCACGGGACCCGCATGGCCGTGTCCGCGACGCCTGGCATGCTGTCGTTCGTGTCGACGATCTCTATTCAGAGATGCCCGGAGTGCCAGTCTGACGTCGTGAGGGGGAGGGGCGGTGGGTGGCATCAAATTTGAGGTGCTCACCAATCGGTTTGAGCGAGCGCGAGAGTGGAATCTGCGCGCCCGTCCACGCCGGGCTCTCCGCGATTTCCGTAAGTTGCTGGAGGATCTTGAGCGCGTGGATCGCGCGTCACTCGACAGTCGCGCGCTCGAGACCTGGGTGTGGCTTACGGCGCGGTCATGGATGGGATTGGCGCAGGCGGAATTTGCGCTCTCGGGCGACGCGCATGCGGCGGTCACATCGCTTGATAGCGCTGTTGCCGCCGCAGGCGCGCTTGCCGGGCCCGAACGTGAGCACGTCGAAGTTGTGACTGCTGGTCAGCGCGGCATGATCCTGTTACATGCTGGTCGACACAAGGAGGCCATCCCACTCTTCGATCGGGTCCTTGAGGTAAGCCATCACGAAGCGCACCGAGACCTCGCGATGACCTATCTGAATCGTGGTGTGGCGTATTCAGACCTTGGCGCCTTCGATCGGGCACTTGCCGATGACCTTGCAGCTGCGTGGCACGCCGAGGCATCTGATAACAACAGGTTGCTTGCCTTTGCTAGGCACAACGCGGGCTTCGACCTGAGTATGCTCGGCGACCTCCCTGCGGCGCTTGCTGAAATGACAGCCGCGCGAAGGCTGGCGCCCGACCAAGACGATGGGATCCCGCTACTCGGCATGGCAGAAGCTCTCTATGGGGTCGGTCTGGTGGCAGAGGCCGAGGCGCTCCTTGAGGATGCGATTCCGCAGCTGCTGCGTTCTGGGATGCGTACCGACCGGGCGATCGCCGAGTATTTTCGCGCACGATGCCTGTTGCAGCTCCAGCGCTTTGGTGAGACTCAAGATCTAGCCAAGCGTGCGCGTACGCATTTCAAGTCCGTCGGTTACGAGTCTTGGGCGGTGCTTGCTCGCGTGCTGCAGCTTGAGGCCGAACACGTCCAGGCCAAGCGCGCGGAGACATCCCGTGCCTATGCTCTGCGTCGTGCAACACATGCCCTCGTAGCCGCACGGGACGGCGATGTCGCCGGTCCGGTCCTGGGCCAACACCCAGGTCATGCCGCACGGCTAGTGGCCACGCAGTGGCTGCTTCTCGCAGGCGACCTCGAAGCGGCGCGAACGACGCTACAAGGTCTTCCTCGAGGCCTCGCAAGCGCCCCGCTGACCATGAGGATCCAGTACTACACGGTGCAGGCGGAGCTCTCCTTCGCGACGGGGGATCGTCCTAGGGGTTTGCGCGCTGTGCGGGCTGGTCTGGGTCTCCTCGCCGACCACCGCAACAGGCTCGGCTCGGTCGAGTCGGTCACGGCTGCCGCTGTGCACGGTGAGGATCTGAACTACATTGACGTCGAAGCCGCCGTTCGGACAGACCGTTCCGCCGCGATGTTCGATGCCCTGGAGCGCGGCCGCGCGACATTCGCCGGCACCGGCAGGGTCACACCGCCCGACGATCCGGAGGCCGCAGCTCTCCTCACGGAGGCACGGGGTCTGCTGGCCAGAGCCCGCGAACTGAGTGCCGGCGATGCCAAGGAGCGTGAGCGTCTCACCCGCCGTGCTCGTCGCATCCAGGACGAGGTGCGTGAACGTTCCTGGCGGCACGCGGGCAACGCGGGCGCCGTGCAACGCCCGGTTTCGGCCCGCGAGCTACGACGTGTGCTCCTCGAGCGGGGCGACAACACAGACGTGGTTGCCAACTTCGTGGTGCTCGACGGCATGCTGCGCTGCGTCCGCGTGGACGCGCAGAGCGTTACCACCATCGAGTATGGATCGGCGGAGGACGTCACTGAACGCGTCCGCCGCCTGGGCGCCGACTTCGCTATGGCCGCCAACGACCTCATCCCGGCCCCGCTACGCGCAGCCGCCAGCTCCTCCCTTGAGCGCAACCTCAAGGTCCTCGACGGTATCCTGCTCGCCCCGCTTCGCGCCGACGGCGACCTCTACGTCGTCGCCCGCGAACCCCTCCTCAGCGTCCCGTGGACCGCGCTCCCGTCCCGCAGCGGCCTCCGCACAGCAGTGAACTCATACGTCGCCCGCGGCCGCACGCACGCCCGGCCCACGGGCGAACGACGCCTACTCGCAGCAGCCGGCCCCGGAGTCACCCACGGCACCGAAGAAGCCCACGCCGTCGGCGAGCAATGGCCCGGCGCAACCGTGCTGACCGGCGACGACGCCGTCACCGAGCAGGTGCGCACGGCCCTCGCCACGCACGACGTCGTGCACCTGGCGACCCACGGCCAGCACGACGCCGACAACCCCCTCTTCGCGAGCATCGACCTGGCCGACGGCCCGCTGTTCGCCCACGAACTCGACGGGACGCCGCTGCCAGGATCGGTCGTGATCCTGTCGTCGTGCGAGGTCGGCGGTTCCACCCAGGTGCTCGGCGGTGAGGTTTTGGGCCTGACCTCGGTGCTCCTGCGCCTCGGCGCCCGCGCGGTGATCGCCTCGGTCGCCAAGCTGTCGGACGAGCTCGCCGCCCGGGTCATGCCACGCCTGCACGCTCACCTGCGCGAGACCGACGATCCGGAGGCGGCGCTCGCGGCGGCACTCACCGACGTGGCGGAGCCGGTGCCGCTCGTCTGCTTCAGCTCCGTCGAGGGCCTGGCTGCCGGGTGATTCCGCGCCCGCGCGAGTTGCTTCTCCCTGGCCTCAAGCCCCTGACCTGCGGCGTCAGAACGGCCGGTGACACGGGGCGGCTCGCCCCGCTACCGTGTCCCGCCTGATACCTATCAGAGGTGTGAAAGATCGCAAGGGGACACCATGTGGCCGGAACTTGAGGCGGAGCTGCTGGCCGCCCGGGAGCTGAACTCCCGGTCGCGGCCTGGCGACGCTCTGCCCCGGTTCCGGGAGGTGCTCGACCGGCTCCGGGTCATGGACCTCGCGGATCTCGGCCCCGCGGACCACGAACGCTGGGCCGAGGGCATGGTGCGCTCCCTGACGGGCGAGGCGGTAGCCGTTCACGCGATCGAGGACACGCTGGACAAGCCGCTGGCCATCCTCGACGACGCCGACGCCCGCGCCGACACAGCCCCACCGGAGGCCCGGGTGCGGCTCGCCGCCGTCGTCGAGGGGACGCGCGGCCTGCTGCTCCAGCGCTCCGGCCGGCACAACGATGCCATGGCGGCCTTCGACCGCGTGCTCGCGGACCCGGCGCTGCTTCCCGCGCGCGACTACGCGACGGCCCTGCTCAATCGGGGTGCGACCGCCATCGAGCTCGGGCGCCTGGACGCGGCGCTGCGCGACTTCGACGCCTGTCACGAGCGGGCGATGCGCGCCGATCTGACCAACGTCGCTTCCCTCGCCCTGCACAACACCGGCTTCGTGCGGTACGCGATCGGCGACCTTCCGGGCGCGCTGCAGGCCATGGCGGCCGCGCGCGCCGTCGACCCGGAGCGCGCGGACGGGCTGCTCGACATCGGCCGCGGCGCCGTCCTCTACGAGGCAGGCCTGCTGGAGGACGCCGAGCAGGTCCTCACCCAGGCGATCTCCCGAATGGTCGGGCCCGGTCGGGCGACCCACCGCGCCGAGGCCGAGTACTTCCGCGCGCGCTGTCTCATGGCGCTGCACCGCTGGGACGAGGCCCGTGCTTGCGCGGCGTTCGCCCGGCAGTACTACGCGGGCATCGGCCACCCGCAGCGGGCCGCGATCGCGCGCGTCGCCGAGCTGGAGGCGATCCTCCTGCCGATCCGGCGCGGCGAGGCCCCCGTGCCCGACGACGCCCGTCGCCGTGCCGAGCAGGCACTCGAAGCCGCGGAGGCCGGAGACGAGGTCGACCCACTGCTCGGGCAGCACCCCGGCCTGGCCGCGCGGTTCGTCGCCGCCCACTGGTACCTCCTGGCCGACGACGTCGTCGCCGCCCGCGCCGTTCTCGACAACCTCCCGGATGGCATGGTCGACGCCCCGTTGACCACCCGGATCCAGCAGCAGACGGTGCTCGCCCAGCTGGCGTTCGCGTCGGGGGAACAGGACGCCGGCGTCGCTGCCGTCCGCAAGGGTTTCGGCCTGCTCGCCGACCACAGCATGGGGCTCGGCTCCGTGGAGTCCGTGACCGCCGCCGCGGTGCACGGCGTCGACCTGCAGCGGACCGACGTCGCGGCAGCCGTCCGGACCGGCCGCCCCGACGCGTTGTTCGAGGCAGCCGAACGGGGCCGTGCCACGTTCGCCGGGGTGGGCGGTGCCGCCGCGCCGGACGACCCCGCCGTGCGTGGGCTCGTCACGGAGGCCCGCGGGCTCGTCGTGCAGGGCCGCAGGCTTACCCACCCGGAGGGCGCGGCCGAGCGTGCCTCCCTGTTCGAGCGCTCCCGCCAGCTTCTGGCGACGGCGCGCGAACGCGCCTGGCACCGCACCGGGGGCGACGACGCCACCGTCGAGCAACGCCCGGCGACCGTGGCCGAGGTGCGTGAGCTGCTCGGCGCCCGCGACGACGGCGCGGTGGTCGCCAACTTCCTCGTGCTCGACGGCATGCTGCGCTGCGTCCGCGTGGACGCGCACGGCACGCGCATGGTCGAGCTGGGTCCCCGGGCCGACGTCGCCGAACGGGTGCTGCGAGCCCGCGCCGACCTCGGCGTGTGCGCCAACGACCTCGTGCCCTTCGCGTTGCGCGAGGTCGCCCGCCGGTCGCTCTGCCGCAACCTCGATGCGCTCGACGCGCTCCTGGCCCTCCCCCTGGAGGCGGACGGCCCGCTGTACGTCGTGGGCCGGGACCCGCTGGTCGGCGTCCCGTGGACCGCGCTCCCGTCCCGGCGGGGCCGGCGCACCACCATGCGCTCGTATGTTGCGCGGGGGAGAGCACACCCACGGCCGGGGGAGGGGCACCGGCTGCTCGCCGCGCACGGCCCGGGCGTGACGCTCGGCGCGAGCGAGGTGCGGGCGGTGGGCGAGGTGTGGTCCGGCGCCACCGTCCTCACCGGCGCGGCCGCTACCACCGCCGCGGTGCGCGAGGCGCTTGCCACCCACGACATCGTGCACCTGGCGACGCACGGTACGCACGACGCCGACAACCCCCTCTTCGCCTCGATCGACCTCGCCGACGGCCCGCTCTACGCGCACGAGCTCGACGGCACGCGGCTGCCCGGCTCGGTCGTGATCCTCTCGGCGTGCGAGGTCGGCGGCTCCTCCCAGGTCGTCGGCGGCGAGGTACTCGGCCTGACGGCGGTGCTCCTGCGGCTCGGCGCCCGCGCCGTCGTCGCGGCGGTCGCCCCGCTGTCGGACGCCGTCGCCGCCCGGGTGATGCCACGGTTCCACGCGCACCTGCGCGCCACCGACGACCCGGAGGCCTCCCTGGCCGCGGCGCTCGCGGGCGAGCCCGAGCCAGCGCCGCTCGTGTGCTTCGGCTCCCTGGAGGGCCTGCCCCGCTGACGCCGTCGGGCAGCCTGTGGCGCGTGCCACCGCCCGCCGGTGTCACGACACACGGGTATCCGTGTATGCTTCCCGGGTAACCCAAGACCGCCGGTCGTCCGACGCTGCCCGCTCTTCACGAGCACTGGGCGGAAGAAGACCGAAGTCCCGCTGAGAGCGGGGGCCTGCGCAGGTGACGAACTCGAGTGCGGCCCCGCCGCGCAAACCGAGCCCCGTGCGCCTGCGCCGGGGCTCTTTCTCTGTTCCGGGGCCCGCCCGGGGCTCACGCCCCAGGGGACGGTGGTACCACCACCGGAAGGATTGCCATGGCGAGGCCGGACAAGGCAGCCGCTGTCGCAGAGATCGCGGACAAGTTCCGCGACTCGAGCGCAGCCGTGCTGACCGAGTACCGCGGGCTCACCGTCGCGCAGCTCAAGGAGCTGCGTCGGTCGCTCAGCGGCAACGCAACCTACGCCGTGGTGAAGAACACGCTGACCAACATCGCGGCCAAGGAAGCCGGTATCGACTCGCTCGACGCCGACCTCAAGGGCCCGTCCGCCATCGCATTCGTGACCGGTGACCCGGTCGAGGCTGCGAAGGGTCTGCGTGACTTCGCCAAGGCGAACCCTGCTCTGGTCATCAAGGGTGGCGTGCTCGACGGCCGCCCGATGTCCACCGCAGAGATCACGAAGCTCGCGGACCTCGAGTCCCGCGAGGTTCTGCTGGCCAAGGTGGCCGGCGGTCTGAAGGCCACGCTGACGCGTGCTGCATACGCCTTCTCCGCCAAGCCCGCCCAGGTCGCCCGCGTCATCGATGCCCTGCGTCAGAAGCAGGAGTCGGAGGGCGCTGCCGCCTGACCAGGCGGTAGCGCTAGAAACAAAAACCCCTGCTTCTCGCGGGCCGCACCGGCCCGCGAAGCGCCTACTGAAAGGAACGCCATCATGGCGAAGCTCAGCACCGACGAGCTCCTGTCCGCCTTCGAGGAGCTCACGCTCATCGAGCTGTCCGACTTCGTGAAGGCCTTCGAGGACAAGTTCGACGTCACCGCGGCCGCTCCGGTCGCCGCCGTCGCCGCGGGCCCCGCGGGTGGCGCGCCGGCCGAGGCCGCCGAGGAGAAGACGGAGTTCGACGTCATCCTCGAGGCTGCTGGTGACAAGAAGATCCAGGTCATCAAGGAGGTGCGCGCGCTCACGTCCCTCGGTCTCAAGGAGGCCAAGGACCTGGTCGACGGCGCGCCGAAGCCGGTTCTCGAGGGCGCCGACAAGGACGCCGCCGAGAAGGCGAAGGCCGCCCTGGAGGGCGCCGGCGCCACCGTCACCCTCAAGTGACCTCTGGCTGTACCGCCTTCGGGCTGGTGTGACGGTCGCCCGGGTTCGTCCCGGGCGCCGTCCGCCGACTGCAGAGGCCCGCACCCTTCGGGGTGCGGGCCTCTCGTGTTCGTGCTGCTGAGCCGTCGCGCCGTGGACCATGGCGGGCAGTGCGGATACGCAACGATTCGAGGATTATTGCGGTCTCGGCGTGCACGTAGTAGGGCTACTGGACATACTAGAACCAGATAGGTATGCTAGCGCTTTGCGCCCGCGTGTGCCCTCGACGCCTCCCCCTGCTTCCCGAATGTCCCGGTTGCATCCCCGCTTGCGGGATGCCCTCCGGCGACCGGTGAAGTCCGGCAGAGCTTCCTGCAGCACCGCAGAGCGTACAGCGTTCACCCGAACTGCAGGGAAGGACCCCTCTTGGCTGCCTCGCGCACCCCTTCAGCTCCGTCCGCCGAAGCCATTGCGAACCGTACCGCTTCCCGTCGCGTTTCTTTCGCAAAGATCTATGAGCCACTCGAGGTCCCGGACCTGCTTGGCCTTCAGACCGAGAGCTTCGACTGGCTTCTTGGTAACCCAGCCTGGCAGGCCAGGGTAGAAACTGCCAAGGCGGCTGGCCGTAATGACGTCCCGGAAACTTCGGGCCTCGAGGAGATCTTCGAGGAGATCTCCCCGATCGAGGACTTCGGCTCCTCGATGTCCCTCTCCTTCTCGAACCACCGCTTCGAGCCGCCGAAGTACTCGGCGGACGAGTGCAAGGAGAAGGACTTCACCTACGCGGCCCCGCTGTTCGTCACCGCGGAGTTCGTCAACTACACCACTGGTGAGATCAAGAGCCAGACCGTCTTCATGGGCGACTTCCCGCTCATGACGGCGCGCGGCACCTTCATCATCAACGGCACCGAGCGTGTCGTCGTCTCCCAGCTGGTGCGTTCGCCGGGTGTCTACTTCGAGCGCACCCCGGACAAGACCAGCGACAAGGACGTCTTCTCCGCGAAGATCATCCCGTCGCGTGGTGCTTGGCTCGAGTTCGAGATCGACAAGCGCGACGCCGTCGGCGTCCGCGTCGACCGCAAGCGCAAGCAGTCCGTCACCGTGCTGCTCAAGGCTCTCGGCATGAGCGAGGCGGAGATCCGCGAGGAGTTCGCCGAGTTCCCGTCGGTGCTGGACACGCTGGAGAAGGACCACGTCCACACCGAGGACGAGGCTCTTGTCGACCTGTACCGCAAGATCCGCCCGGGCGAGCCGCCCACGGTCGAGGCCGGCCGCGCGCTGCTCGAGAACTTCTACTTCAACCCGAAGCGTTACGACCTCGCGAAGGTCGGCCGCTACAAGGCGAACAAGAAGCTCGGTGTCGACGCACAGCTGGCCGAGTCCACGCTGTCGCTGACCGACGTCGTGGCCACGATCAAGTACCTCGCCGCCCTGCACGCCGACAAGCAGGCCCTCTCGGGCATGCGCAACGGCCAGCCGGTCGAGGTGCGCGTCGAGACCGACGACATCGACCACTTCGGCAACCGTCGGATCCGCGCGGTCGGCGAGCTCATCCAGAACCAGGTGCGCACGGGTCTGTCCCGCATGGAGCGCGTGGTTCGTGAGCGCATGACCACGCAGGACGTCGAGGCCATCACGCCGCAGACGCTGATCAACATCCGTCCGGTCGTTGCGTCGATCCGTGAGTTCTTCGGCACCTCGCAGCTGTCGCAGTTCATGGACCAGAACAACCCGCTGGCCGGTCTGACGCACAAGCGTCGTCTGAACGCGCTGGGCCCGGGTGGTCTGTCCCGTGACCGCGCCGGCATGGAGGTCCGTGACGTCCACCCGTCGCACTACGGCCGCATGTGCCCGATCGAGACTCCTGAGGGTCCGAACATCGGTCTGATCGGTTCGCTCGCGTCGTTCGGTCGCATCAACCCGTTCGGCTTCATCGAGACGCCGTACCGCAAGGTCGAGAACGGCAAGGTCACCGACAACATCGAGTACCTGACGGCCGATGACGAGGACCGCTACATCATCGCGCAGGCGAACACGCCGCTGGCCGAGGACGGCACGTTCCTCCTCGACCGCGTGCTCGTCCGCACCAAGGGTGGCGAGACCAACGACATCCCGGGTGCCGAGGTCGACTACATGGACATCTCGCCGCGCCAGATGGTGTCGGTCGCGACTGCCCTGATCCCGTTCCTCGAGCACGACGACGCGAACCGCGCCCTCATGGGTGCGAACATGCAGCGCCAGGCGGTGCCGCTGGTCCGGTCCGAGGCCCCCGTGGTCGGTACCGGCATGGAGCGCCGTGCGGCGGTCGACGCCGGCGACGTCATCGTGGCGACCAAGCCCGGTGTGGTCACCGAGGTCTCGGCCGACCTGGTGCTCGTGGCGAACGACGACGGCACGACGGGCTCGTACCGCGTGCACAAGTTCGTCCGCTCGAACCAGGGCACGAGCTACAACCAGCGTGTGCTGGTCGACGAGGGTGCGCGGGTCGAGGTCGGCTCCGTCCTCGCCGACGGCCCGGCCACGGACGAGGGCGAGCTCGCGCTCGGCCGCAACCTGCTGGTCGCGTTCATGTCGTGGGAGGGCCACAACTACGAGGACGCGATCATCCTGTCGCAGCGCCTCGTGGAGGACGACGTCCTCTCCTCGATCCACATCGAGGAGCACGAGGTCGACGCCCGCGACACCAAGCTCGGCCCCGAGGAGATCACGCGGGACATCCCGAACGTCTCCGAGGAGGTCCTCGCGGACCTCGACGAGCGCGGCGTGATCCGCATCGGTGCCGAGGTCGGCGCCGGCGACATCCTGGTCGGCAAGGTCACCCCCAAGGGCGAGACCGAGCTGACCCCGGAGGAGCGCCTGCTGCGTGCGATCTTCGGCGAGAAGGCGCGCGAGGTGCGCGACACCTCGCTCAAGGTGCCCCACGGCGAGCAGGGCACGGTCATCGCCGTGCGCGAGTTCAACCGTGAGGACGGCGACGAGCTGCCCGCCGGCGTGAACCAGCTGGTGCGGGTGTACATCGCGCAGCGCCGCAAGATCACGGTCGGCGACAAGCTGGCCGGCCGTCACGGCAACAAGGGCGTCATCTCCAAGATCCTCCCGCAGGAGGACATGCCGTTCCTCGAGGACGGCACGCCGGTCGACGTCATCCTGAACCCGCTGGGTGTGCCGGGCCGCATGAACGTGGGCCAGGTGCTGGAGACCCACCTCGGGTGGATCGCCAAGCAGGGCTGGGACGTCTCGCTCGCCGAGGACAAGGGTGGGGAGTGGCTGGAGAGCCTCCCCGCGGTCGCTCACGAGAGCGAGCCGGGCCGCCCTGTCGCCACGCCGGTGTTCGACGGTCTGGAGGAGGTCGCGCTCCGCGGTCTCTTCGGCGCCACCCTGCCGAACCGGGACGGCCAGCGCATGGTCAACCAGGACGGCAAGGCGATGCTGTTCGACGGCCGCTCCGGCGAGCCGTTCCCCGAGGCCGTCTCGACCGGCTACATGTACATCCTGAAGCTGCACCACCTGGTCGACGACAAGATCCACGCGCGTTCGACCGGTCCGTACTCGATGATCACGCAGCAGCCGCTGGGTGGTAAGGCGCAGTTCGGTGGTCAGCGGTTCGGTGAGATGGAGGTCTGGGCTCTCGAGGCGTACGGCGCCGCGTACACGCTCCAGGAGCTCCTCACCATCAAGTCCGACGACGTCCCGGGCCGTGTCAAGGTCTACGAGGCGATCGTCAAGGGCGAGAACATCCCCGACTCGGGTATCCCGGAGTCCTTCAAGGTGCTTCTCAAGGAGATGCAGTCGCTGTGCCTGAACGTCGAGGTGCTCTCGAGCGACGGTGTCTCCATCGAGATGAAGGAGTCGGACGACGAGGTGTACCGCGCCGCTGAGGAGCTCGGGATCGACCTCTCGCGGCGGCCCAACGCCGCCTCCAGCGTCGACGAGATCTGATAACCGGTCCGCGCCCGTTGCACCGGGCGCGGACCTGGACTCCAGGCGCGGACCTGGACACCACGAGGATTTTCGAGAACTTCAGGAAGTAGGACATCTTGCTCGACGTCAACGTCTTCGACGAGCTGCGTATCGGCCTCGCCACGGCCGAGGACATCCGTGCCTGGTCGCACGGTGAGGTCAAGAAGCCAGAGACCATCAACTACCGCACCCTCAAGCCGGAGAAGGACGGGCTCTTCTGCGAGAAGATCTTCGGTCCGACCCGCGACTGGGAGTGCTACTGCGGCAAGTACAAGCGCGTGCGCTTCAAGGGCATCATCTGCGAGCGTTGTGGTGTTGAGGTCACGCGCTCCAAGGTGCGCCGTGAGCGCATGGGCCACATCGAGCTCGCCGCGCCCGTCACACACATCTGGTTCTTCAAGGGTGTGCCGTCCCGCCTGGGCTACCTGCTGGACCTGGCCCCGAAGGACCTCGAGAAGGTCATCTACTTCGCGGCCTACATGATCACGTCGGTCGACGACGAGGCCCGCCAGGAGGACCTGCCCAACCTGCAGAACGAGATCGATCTCGAGAAGAAGGAGATCTCCGACCGCCGGGACAACGACATCAACACCCGCGCCCAGAAGCTCGAGGCCGACCTGGCCGAGCTCGAGGCCGAGGGTGCCAAGGCCGACGCGCGCCGCAAGGTGCGCGACTCCGCCGAGCGTGAGATGGCTCAGCTCCGCAAGCGTGCGGACCAGGAGCTGGACCGCCTCGAGCAGGTCTGGGACCGGTTCAAGAACCTCAAGGTCGCTGACCTCGAGGGCGACGAGATGCTCTACCGGCAGCTCCAGGACCGTTACGGCACCTACTTCGAGGGTGCGATGGGCGCGAACGCGATCCAGCAGCGCCTCCAGAACTTCGATCTGGAGGCCGAGGCCGAGTCGCTGCGCGAGACCATCCGCTCGGGCAAGGGCCAGCGCAAGACCCGCGCCCTCAAGCGCCTCAAGGTCGTGAACGCGTTCCTGACGACCACGAACTCGCCCACCGCGATGGTGCTGGACGCCGTCCCGGTCATCCCGCCGGACCTGCGCCCGATGGTGCAGCTCGACGGTGGCCGGTTCGCGACGTCGGACCTGAACGACCTGTACCGCCGCGTCATCAACCGGAACAACCGCCTCAAGCGGCTCCTGGACCTGGGCGCGCCGGAGATCATCGTCAACAACGAGAAGCGGATGCTGCAGGAGGCCGTGGACTCGCTGTTCGACAACGGCCGCCGTGGCCGCCCGGTGACGGGCCCCGGCAACCGGCCGCTGAAGTCGATCTCCGACATGCTCAAGGGCAAGCAGGGCCGGTTCCGCCAGAACCTGCTCGGTAAGCGAGTCGACTACTCGGGCCGTTCGGTCATCGTCGTCGGCCCGCAGCTCAAGCTGCACCAGTGCGGCCTGCCCAAGCAGATGGCGCTCGAGCTGTTCAAGCCGTTCGTCATGAAGCGGCTCGTCGAGCTCAACCACGCGCAGAACATCAAGAGCGCCAAGCGCATGGTCGAGCGCACGCGTCCCGTGGTCTGGGACGTGCTCGAAGAGGTCATCACGGAGCACCCTGTGCTCCTGAACCGTGCGCCGACGCTGCACCGCCTGGGCATCCAGGCCTTCGAGCCGCAGCTCGTCGAGGGCAAGGCCATCCACCTGCACCCGCTCGTGTGCGGCGCGTTCAACGCCGACTTCGACGGTGACCAGATGGCCGTGCACCTGCCGCTGAGCGCCGAGGCGCAGGCCGAGGCCCGCATCCTCATGCTCTCGAGCAACAACATCCTGAAGCCGTCGGACGGCCGTCCGGTGACCATGCCTTCGCAGGACATGATCATCGGTCTGCACCACCTCACGAGCGACCGTCCGGGCGCCGTGGGCGAGGGCCGTGCGTTCGGTTCCGTGGCCGAGGCCATCATGGCCTTCGACCGGGGTGAGCTGGACATCAACGCCAAGATCAAGCTTCGGATGTCGGACCTCGTGCCGCCGCTGAAGGACTTCGAGGCGCCCGAGGGCTGGGAGCAGGGGCAGCAGCTCCTGTTCGACACCACCCTCGGCCGGTACCTGTTCAACGAGGCGCTGCCCGTCGACTACCCGTACGAGAACGGTGTGGCCGACAAGAAGCGTCTGTCGACGATCGTCAACGACCTCGCTGAGCGGTACCCGAAGGTGGAGGTGGCCGCGGCGCTGGACGCGCTGAAGGACGCCGGCTACCGGTGGGCCACGCGCTCCGGCGTCACGATCGCCATCTCCGACGTCGCCGCGCCGACGGTCAAGGGAGAGATCCTCGACGAGCACGAGGCTCGGGCCCTCAAGGTCCAGCAGCAGTTCGACAAGGGTCTGATCACCGACGACGAGCGCCGTCAGGAGCTCATCGAGATCTGGACGCAGGCCACCGACAAGGTCGCACAGGCCATGCGGGTCAACCTCGAGAGCAACGCGCGCAACACCGTCATGCGCATGGTGGGCTCGGGCGCCCGTGGTAACTGGATGCAGGTTCGTCAGATCGCCGGTATGCGCGGTCTGGTGGCGAACCCGAAGGGTGAGATCATCCCTCGCCCGATCAAGTCCAACTACCGCGAGGGCCTGTCCGTCCTCGAGTACTTCATCGCGACGCACGGTGCCCGTAAGGGTCTGGCCGACACGGCTCTCCGTACGGCGGACTCGGGCTACCTGACCCGTCGTCTGGTGGACGTCTCGCAGGACGTCATCATCCGCGAGGAGGACTGCGGTACCGAGCGTGGGCTCACGCTGCCGGTCGCGGAGAAGCTCCCGGACGGCTCGCTCGTCCCGGACGACCGCGTCGAGACCAGCATCTACTCGCGTACCTTCGCGACCGACGTGGTGGACGCCGACGGCAACGTCATCGCGACCGCCGGGTCGGACGCGGGCGACGTCGTCATCGACAAGGTGATCGCCGCGGGCATCTCGAGCGTCAAGGTCCGTTCGGTCCTGACGTGCGAGTCCCGGGTCGGCACCTGCGCCAAGTGCTACGGCCGCTCCCTGGCCACGGGTCTGCTCGTGGACATCGGCGAGGCCGTCGGCATCATCGCGGCGCAGTCGATCGGTGAGCCGGGCACGCAGCTGACGATGCGTACCTTCCACACCGGTGGTGTGGCGGCCGCCGAGGACATCACGCAGGGTCTCCCGCGTGTCACCGAGCTCTTCGAGGCCCGTACCCCCAAGGGTGAGGCGCCGATCGCGGAGTACACGGGACGCGTGACCATCGAGGACACCGAGCGGACGCGTCACCTCGTGCTGACGCCGGACGACGGTGGCGAGGAGATCAAGTACCCGGTCACGAAGCGTGCGCGCCTCAAGATCGCGGACGGCGACCACGTCACCGTGGGCACCCAGCTCGTGCAGGGTGCTGTCGACCCGAAGAAGGTGCTGCGCATCCTCGGCCCGCGTGCCACGCAGACGCACCTGGTGGACCAGGTCCAGGAGACCTACCGCAGCCAGGGCGTGGACATCCACGACAAGCACATCGAGGTCATCGTGCGGCAGATGCTGCGGCGCGTGACCGTGCTCGACTCGGGTGACTCGCAGCTGCTGCCCGGTGAGCTCGCGGAGCGCATGCGCTTCGAGGACGCGAACCGCAAGGCCGTGTCGGAGGGTGGCCAGCCGGCCGCCGGCCGTCCGGAGCTGATGGGTATCACGAAGGCTTCGCTCGCGACCGACTCGTGGCTCTCGGCGGCCTCCTTCCAGGAGACCACCCGGGTGCTCACCGAGGCGTCGATGAGCGGTCGCCGTGACCCGCTGCTCGGCCTCAAGGAGAACGTCATCATCGGTAAGCTCATCCCGGCCGGTACGGGTCTGCCCCGCTACCGCAACGTCGAGGTCGAGCCCACCGAGCAGGCCAAGGCCGAGCTCTACCCGAGCTTCGGCTACGACGAGATCGACTTTCCGACGCTCGGTATGGGCTCGGGCGAGGCGATCCCGCTGGAGGACCTGGACCTCGGCGACTTCCGCTGATCCCGATCCTTTGACCGCGAAGTAGAGCGCCTGTCGGTCTCGACAGGCTCGACCCACGGTGGTCGGGCCCCGTCGAGGCCCGGCAGGCGCTCTACTTCGCGGTTCTCGGGTGCATCTCACACCCGATTCGTTTTGACCCCCCGTAAACACGCGGGTAACCTAGGAATCCGTGCCTGCGCCGTCGGGCCGCACCTCTTGAAGGCCACCTCAGGGTGGCTTCGGAAGCGGCCGATGTGAGTGCGTGGGCACCCCGGCGAGAACCTCCCGGGGCACGTCGTGCCCCGATGGGTGGAGCCGGGCCATCGAGCCGGTGGTAAGTGGCGTAGCAGTCCCCGTGGGGGCTGTGGGTGCCGCATGCGATCGGCACGCACAAGCCAGAACCATTGACGGGGACGCCGGCAGGGCGTCGCCGAAGCTCAAGAAGACGACGGAGACGTAGTGCCTACGATCCAGCAGCTCGTCCGCAAGGGGCGGACCTCGAAGGCCGGGAAGTCGAAGACTCCGGCCCTCAAGGGCTCCCCCCAGCGGCGCGGCGTGTGCACCCGTGTGTACACCACCACCCCCAAGAAGCCGAACTCGGCCCTCCGCAAGGTCGCCCGTGTGAAGCTTTCCTCCCAGGTCGAGGTCACCGCGTACATCCCTGGTGTCGGCCACAACCTGCAGGAGCACTCCATCGTGCTCGTGCGTGGCGGCCGAGTGAAGGACCTCCCCGGTGTCCGTTACAAGATCGTCCGTGGCGCGCTCGACACGCAGGGCGTGAAGGGTCGCAAGCAGGCCCGGTCCCGTTACGGCGCCAAGAAGGAGAAGAGCTGATGCCCCGCAAGGGTCCGGCCCCGAAGCGGCCGCTCATCGTCGACCCCGTCTACGGGTCCCCGGTCGTCACGCAGCTGATCAACAAGGTCCTGCTCGACGGCAAGAAGTCGACCGCCGAGGCGATCGTCTACGGCGCCCTCGAGGGCGTCCGTGCCAAGACTGACGGCGACCCGGTCGTGGTGCTCAAGCGCGCTCTCGACAACGTCCGCCCGGCCCTCGAGGTGCGTTCCCGCCGCGTCGGTGGCGCCACCTACCAGGTGCCGGTCGACGTCCGCCCGACGCGTGCCACCACGCTCGCGCTGCGCTGGCTCACCGACTTCTCCCGCGCTCGTCGCGAGAAGACGATGACGGAGCGTCTCATGAACGAGATCCTCGACGCGTCGAACGGTCTCGGTGCTGCGGTCAAGCGCCGCGAGGACATGCACAAGATGGCCGACTCCAACAAGGCCTTCGCGCACTACCGCTGGTAGTAGCTTCCGAGCGGCCCCGGGTCACCCCGGGGCCGTCGGTGGATGCATAACCGCCGGCCCCCAGCCCACCTTTAGACCAAGGGGTAAGACACCGTGGCACTCGACGTGCTGACCGACCTGAACAAGGTCCGCAACATCGGCATCATGGCCCACATCGATGCCGGCAAGACCACGACGACCGAGCGCATCCTGTTCTACACGGGTGTGAACTACAAGATCGGTGAGACGCACGACGGTGCGTCGACGATGGACTGGATGGAGCAGGAGCAGGAGCGCGGCATCACGATCACGTCCGCCGCGACGACCTGCTACTGGAAGAACAACCAGATCAACATCATCGATACGCCGGGTCACGTCGACTTCACGGTCGAGGTGGAGCGGTCGCTCCGCGTGCTCGACGGTGCCGTTGCCGTGTTCGACGGCAAGGAGGGTGTCGAGCCCCAGTCGGAGACGGTCTGGCGCCAGGCGGACAAGTACGACGTCCCGCGCATCTGCTTCGTCAACAAGATGGACAAGCTCGGTGCGGACTTCTACTTCACCGTCGACACCATCATCAATCGCCTCAAGGCGAAGCCGCTCGTCATCCAGCTGCCGATCGGTGCTGAGAACGACTTCGAGGGCGTCGTCGACCTCATCGAGATGAAGGCGCTCACGTGGCGCGGCGACACCAAGATGGGCGAGGAGTACGAGGTCGAGGACATCCCGGCCGACCTCGTCGAGAAGGCGGAGAAGTACCGCGCCGAGCTCGTCGAGGCCGTCGCCGAGGCGGACGACGACCTGCTCGAGAAGTTCCTCGGTGGCGAGGAGCTGACGGTTGCCGAGATCAAGTCCGGCATCCGCAAGCTCGTCATCGCCTCCGCGGCCTTCCCGGTCCTGTGCGGCTCGGCGTTCAAGAACAAGGGCGTGCAGCCCATGCTCGACGCCGTGATCGACTACCTCCCCTCGCCGCTCGACGTCCCGGCCGTGGAAGGCCACGACGCCAAGGACGCCGAGAAGGTCATCGTGCGCCGCCCGGACGAGACGGAGCCGTTCTCGGCCCTCGCGTTCAAGGTCGCCACGCACCCGTTCTTCGGCAAGCTCACCTACGTCCGGGTGTACTCGGGCAAGGTCGCGCAGGGCGCGCAGGTGCAGAACTCGACCAAGGGCAAGAAGGAGCGCATCGGGAAGCTCTTCCAGATGCACTCCAACAAGGAGAACCCGGTCGAGGAAGCACACGCTGGTCACATCTACGCGTTCATCGGGCTCAAGGACGTCACCACCGGTGACACCCTGTCCGACCCGTCGAACCAGGTCATCCTCGAGTCGATGAGCTTCCCGGAGCCCGTCATCGACGTGGCGATCGAGCCGAAGACGAAGGCCGACCAGGAGAAGCTGTCGACCGCCATCCAGAAGCTCGCGCAGGAGGACCCCACCTTCCGCGTGCGCCTGGACGACGAGACCGGCCAGACCGTCATCGGCGGTATGGGCGAGCTCCACCTCGACATCCTCGTCGACCGCATGCGTCGCGAGTTCAAGGTCGAGGCGAACGTCGGTAAGCCGCAGGTCGCCTACCGCGAGACCATTCGCCGCGTTGCGGAGAAGGTCGACTACACGCACAAGAAGCAGACCGGTGGTTCCGGCCAGTTCGCCAAGGTCCAGGTGACCTTCGCACCGCTGGAGACGACGGAGGGCGAGCTCTACGAGTTCGAGAACGCCGTCACCGGTGGCCGCATCCCCCGCGAGTACATCCCGTCCGTGGACGCTGGTATCCAGTCGGCCATGCAGCAGGGTGTGCTGGCCGGCTTCCCGGTCGTCGGCGTCAAGGCGTCGCTGATCGACGGTGCGTACCACGACGTCGACTCCTCGGAGATGGCGTTCAAGATTGCCGGTTCGATGGTCTTCAAGGAAGGCGTCAAGCGCGCCGACCCGGTCCTGCTCGAGCCGGTCATGGCCGTCGAGGTACGTACGCCCGAGGAGTACATGGGCGACGTGATCGGCGACATCAACTCCCGCCGTGGCATGATCCAGTCCATGGAGGACGCGACCGGCGTCAAGGTCGTTCGCGCCCAGGTGCCGCTCAGCGAGATGTTCGGCTACATCGGTGACCTCCGGTCGAAGACCCAGGGTCGCGCGGTGTACTCGATGCAGTTCGACAGCTACGCCGAGGTTCCCAAGGCAGTTGCCGAAGAGATCATCAAGAAGACCCGGGGCGAGTGAGTCCCCACAGGTCGACCCGCACAACCAACCTGTAGGAAGAACCGCACGCCCCGCAGTTGTAGGCTTCTTGGCCGAGCATCTGCAACGTTCGGAACATCTACCCAAGTCCCAGGAGGACCCCAGTGGCTAAGGCCAAGTTCGAGCGGACCAAGCCGCACGTCAACATCGGCACGATCGGTCACGTCGACCACGGTAAGACGACGCTGACCGCCGCGATCTCGAAGACGCTTGCGGACAAGTACCCGGAGCTCCCGGCGAACACGCAGCGCGCCTTCGACGAGATCGACGCCGCGCCGGAGGAGAAGCAGCGCGGTATCACGATCAACATCGCGCACATCGAGTACGAGACGCCGAAGCGCCACTACGCGCACGTCGACGCTCCGGGTCACGCCGACTACATCAAGAACATGATCACCGGTGCCGCCCAGATGGACGGCGCGATCCTGGTGGTCGCCGCCACCGACGGCCCGATGGCCCAGACGCGTGAGCACGTGCTGCTCGCCCGCCAGGTCGGCGTGCCGTACCTGCTCGTGGCGCTCAACAAGGCCGACATGGTCGACGACGAGGAGATCCTCGAGCTCGTCGAGATGGAGGTCCGTGAGCTCCTCTCCTCGCAGGAGTTCGACGGCGACAACGCCCCCGTTGTTCGCGTCTCGGGCCTCAAGGCGCTCGAGGGCGACCCCGAGTGGGTCGAGAAGGTCGTCGAGCTGATGGACGCCGTCGACGAGAACGTGCCGGAGCCGGTGCGCGACCTCGACAAGCCGTTCCTCATGCCGATCGAGGACGTCTTCACGATCACCGGTCGTGGCACCGTCGTCACCGGTAAGGTCGAGCGTGGCACGCTGGACATCAACTCCGACGTCGAGATCGTCGGTATCCGCGAGCCGCAGAAGACCACGGTCACCGGTATCGAGACGTTCCACAAGCAGATGGACCAGGCTCAGGCCGGCGACAACACCGGTCTGCTCCTGCGCGGCATCAAGCGCGAGGACGTCGAGCGCGGGCAGGTCGTCGTGAAGCCGGGTTCGATCACCCCGCACACGAACTTCGAGGCACAGGTCTACATCCTGGGCAAGGACGAGGGTGGCCGTCACAACCCGTTCTACTCGAACTACCGCCCGCAGTTCTACTTCCGCACCACGGACGTCACCGGCGTCATCACGCTGCCCGAGGGCACCGAGATGGTCATGCCCGGTGACAACACCGAGATGTCGGTCGAGCTCATCCAGCCGATCGCCATGGAGGAGGGTCTGGGCTTCGCCATCCGCGAGGGTGGCCGCACGGTCGGTTCAGGCCGCGTGACCAAGATCCTCAAGTGATCCTGGAGCACGGACTCACCTGACGGAAGTCAGCTGAACGATGGGGCCCGGGTGCTTCGGCACCCGGGCCTCATCGCGTAAGTAGCCCGCGTCACACGTCTTCCGTTTGGTACATGCGGAGACGTATGGCAAGATTGCATAGTTGCCTGTCACAGGCGTGCTCTTTCAAGTATCGAACAGTGTGCAGAACCGCAGTCCTTGGTTCCGGCTCGTCCGGGGTCAACAGAGGCTGGAGCGGTCACCCTCCCGGGGAGAAACCGGGTGAGGGGTCGCGGGGTTTGTCGCTAGCTGTTCGATGTGGACAGGGCGCCCCGCGGAGCACACGTCCTCCGGTCTTCCGGAGGGACTGTTCCGAGCAGGCTCGGCAAACGTCGTGATCGGTCCAGGCTGTACAGCCAGGACAAGATCACTTCCCAACGGCCCCGGCACCAGTAACGGTGTTCTGCGCCCGGCTGTGCCGCTTTAAGCGACACGCCCGAGTGCGTGGGTCGGACAGTAGCGGTTCGAGAGAGAGAGTCAGACGACGCCATGGCGGGACAGAAGATCCGCATCCGGCTCAAGTCCTACGACCACGAGGTGATCGACAGTTCGGCGCGCAAGATCGTCGACACGGTCACTCGCGCTGGTGCGACGGTCGTGGGTCCGGTGCCGCTGCCGACGGAGAAGAACGTCTTCGTTGTGATCCGGTCGCCTCACAAGTACAAGGACAGCCGCGAGCACTTCGAGATGCGTACGCACAAGCGGCTCATCGACATCATCGATCCCACGCCCAAGGCCGTCGACTCGCTCATGCGACTCGACCTGCCGGCGGACGTGAACATCGAGATCAAGCTCTGAGGCTGGAGGACATCATGACCAACCAGCAGAAGAACGTGACCGCGTTGCTCGGTACCAAGCTCGGTATGACGCAGCTCTGGGACGAGGCGGGCCGCCTCGTGCCGGTGACCGTGGTCTCCGTGGGCACCAATGTGGTGACCCAGATCCGCACGGTGGACGCCGACGGTTATGCGGCTGTTCAGCTCGCGGCCGGCCAGGTCGACCCGCGCAAGGTCACCAAGCCCCTCAAGGGTCACTTCGAGAAGGCCGGTGTGACGCCGCGTCGTCACGTCGCCGAGATCCGCACCGAGAACGCCGGCGAGTTCACGCTCGGCCAGGAGATCACCGCCGAGGCCTTCGAGGCCGGCGCCCTGGTCGACGTCGTCGGTACCACCAAGGGCAAGGGCACCGCCGGTGTGATGAAGCGTCACGGCTTCTCCGGCGTGGGTGCCTCGCACGGTGCGCACCGCAACCACCGCAAGCCTGGCTCGATCGGTGGCGCTTCGACGCCGTCGCGAGTCTTCAAGGGCCTGCGGATGGCCGGTCGGATGGGTAACGCCCGTCAGACCACCCAGAACCTGACCGTTCACGCGGTCGACGTCGAGAAGGGTCTGCTGCTCGTCAAGGGCGCGGTTCCCGGCCCCAAGGGTGGCGTCGTCCTCGTGCGTAACGCCGCGAAGGGAGCGTGAACCCGATGACCGCTCTGACTGTCGACGTCCTGGACGCCCAGGGCAAGAAGTCCGGCACCGCCGAGCTCCCCGCTGAGGTGTTCGACGTCGCCGTGAACATTCCGCTGATCCACCAGGTGGTCGTTGCGCAGCGCGCCGCGGCTCGCCAGGGCACCGCCTCCACGAAGACTCGTGGCGAGGTCCGCGGTGGTGGCCGCAAGCCGTACAAGCAGAAGGGCACCGGCCGCGCCCGTCAGGGTTCGACGCGTGCTCCGCAGTTTGCCGGTGGTGGCGTCGTCCACGGCCCGCAGCCGCGCAAGTACGACCAGCGCACCCCGAAGAAGATGAAGGCCGCCGCCCTGCGCGGTGCCCTCTCGGACCGCGCTCGTGCCGGTCGCGTGCACGTCGTTGCCGGCTTCGGCATCGAGGGTGTCCCGTCGACCAAGACGGCGCTCGCCACGATCACGAAGCTGACGACGCGTGACCACGTGCTCGTCGTGACGCAGCGCGACGACGAGGCCACGGTCAAGTCCCTGCGCAACGTGCCCGAGGTGCACCTCCTGGTCGCTGACCAGCTGAACACCTACGACGTGCTCGTCTCCGACGACGTCATCTTCACCGAGGGCGCGCTCGCCGCGTTCCTCGAGGGCCCCTCCAAGGGTGCGAAGGCTGTCGCCACGGAGTCCGAGGCCGAGACCGCTGAGGAGACCGCAAAGTGACCGTCACCGTGAAGGACCCGCGCGACATCCTGCTCGCGCCGGTCGTCTCCGAGAAGAGCTACAACCTTCTCGACGAGGGCAAGTACACCTTCATCGTGGACCCGAGCGCGAACAAGACCGAGATCAAGATCGCTATCGAGAAGGTCTTCAGCGTCAAGGTCGCGTCGGTGAACACGATGAACCGCAAGGGCAAGACGCGTCGTACGCGTTTCGGCCTCGGCAAGCGCAAGGACACGAAGCGTGCGATCGTCACCCTCCGCGAGGGCACGATCGACATCTTCGGTGGTCCGGTCGGCTGAGCTGACGAGAGACGATTGAGGACAGGTTTCCATGGGAATCCGTAAGTACAAGCCGACAACGCCCGGCCGTCGCGGCTCCAGCGTCGCCGACTTCGTCGAGGTCACGCGGTCGCAGCCGGAGAAGTCTCTGATCCGCCCGCTGAGCAAGACCGGTGGTCGTAACAACACCGGTCGCATCACGACGCGTCACAAGGGCGGTGGCCACAAGCGTGCCTACCGCGTCATCGACTTCCGTCGTCACGACA
Organism: Promicromonospora panici; assembly: GCF_900608595.1. Lineage (GTDB taxonomy): Bacteria > Actinomycetota > Actinomycetes > Actinomycetales > Cellulomonadaceae > Promicromonospora > Promicromonospora panici. The sequence goes on from NZ_UWYY01000017.1 coordinate 97,090, forward strand.
AGGACGGCGTGCCCGCGAAGGTCGCTCACATCGAGTACGACCCCAACCGCACGGCGCGCATCGCGCTCCTGCACTACGCGGACGGCGAGAAGCGCTACATCATCGCGCCGAACAAGCTGTCGCAGGGCGACCGCATCGAGGCCGGTGCGGGTGCCGACATCAAGCCGGGCAACAACCTGCCGCTGCGCAACATCCCGACCGGTACGGTCATCCACGCCATCGAGCTCCGGCCCGGTGGCGGTGCGAAGATCGCCCGTTCGGCTGGTGCGTCCGTGCAGCTCGTCGCCAAGGACGGCCCCTATGCGCAGCTGCGCATGCCGTCCGGTGAGATCCGGAACGTCGACCTGCGCTGCCGCGCGACGGTCGGCGAGGTCGGCAACGCCGAGCAGTCGAACATCAGCTGGGGCAAGGCCGGCCGCATGCGCTGGAAGGGCAAGCGCCCGACCGTGCGTGGCGTCGCTATGAACCCGGTGGACCACCCCCACGGTGGTGGTGAAGGCAAGACGTCCGGCGGACGTCACCCGGTGAGCCCCTGGGGCCAGGCCGAGGGTCGTACCCGCCGTCCGAACAAGTCGAGCGACCGGATGATCGTCCGTCGCCGTCGTACCGGCAAGAAGCGCTGATAGGAGCCTGAAACATGCCTCGTAGCCTGAAGAAGGGCCCCTTCGTAGACGACCACCTCCAGAAGAAGGTGGACGTCCAGAACGAGAAGGGGACCAAGAATGTCATCAAGACCTGGTCCCGTCGGTCGGTAGTCACGCCCGACTTTCTCGGTCACACCTTTGCCGTGCACGACGGTCGCAAGCACGTCCCGGTCTTCGTGACCGAGGCGATGGTCGGCCACAAGCTCGGCGAGTTCGCTCCCACGCGGACCTTCCGCGGCCACGTGAAGGACGACAGGAAGGGTCGTCGCCGCTGAGGCGTGGGGTTCTCCCCGCTGAAGCAGTGATGATCTGGACTGTCTGAGAAAAGGAAGCAGGACAGCAATGGAAGCCAAGGCGCAGGCGCGGTTCGTCCGTGTCACGCCCCAGAAGGCCCGGCGCGTCGTGGACCTCATCCGTGGCAAGCAGGCCTCTGAGGCCGTCGCGGTGCTGAAGTTCGCACCGCAGGCCGCCAGTGAGCCGATCCGCAAGGTCGTGGAGAGCGCGATCGCGAACGCTCGGGTGAAGGCCGACCGCGCGAGCGAGCGCTTCGACGAGGGCGACCTGGTCGTCTCCGCCGCGTTCGTGGACGAGGGGCCGACGCTCAAGCGTTTCCGCCCGCGGGCTCAGGGACGTGCAACGCGCATTCTCAAGCGCACCAGCCACATCACCGTGGTGCTCGCCGACAAGGAAGGGGCCCGATAGTGGGACAGAAGGTTCACCCGCACGGGTACCGCCTGGGTATTACGACTGACCACCGGTCGCGTTGGTTCGCCGACAGCACCAAGCCCGGTCAGCGGTACCGCGACTACGTCCGCGAGGACGTGCAGATCCGCAAGCTCATGGGCACTGGCCTCGAGCGTGCGGGTATCTCCAAGGTCGAGATCGAGCGCACCCGCGACCGCGTCCGCGTGGACATCCACACGGCGCGTCCGGGCATCGTGATCGGCCGTCGAGGTGCTGAGGCCGACCGCATCCGCGGTGAGCTCGAGAAGCTCACGGGCAAGCAGGTTCAGCTCAACATCCTCGAGGTCAAGAACGCGGAGATCGACGCGCAGCTCGTTGCTCAGGGCATTGCCGAGCAGCTGGCCAGCCGTGTCTCGTTCCGTCGTGCGATGCGCAAGGGCATGCAGTCCGCCCAGCGCGCCGGCGCGAAGGGTATCCGCGTGCAGGTCGCCGGCCGCCTCGGCGGCGCGGAGATGAGCCGCTCGGAGTTCTACCGCGAGGGCCGCGTGCCCCTGCACACCCTCCGTGCGTACATCGACTACGGCTTCTACGAGGCCCGCACCACCTTCGGCCGCATCGGCGTGAAGGTGTGGATCTACAAGGGCGAGGTCACCGAGAAGGAGTTCGCCGCTCAGCAGGCTACTGCCGCTCCCCGTCAGGGCCGTGGCCGTGGCGAGCGCGGTGAGCGTGGTGAGCGCGGCGGCGAGCGTCGCGGCGGCCGTCGCAACGAGCGTCCGGCCGAGCGCAGCACTGACGCAGCCCCCGCGGCTGAGGCAGCTGCTGCTCCGGCCGCAGAGACCGGAACGGAGGCCTGACCATGCTGATCCCGCGCAGGGTCAAGCACCGCAAGCAGCACCACCCCTCGCGCTCCGGCGCGGCCAAGGGTGGCACCCAGATCGCGTTCGGCGACTTCGGTATCCAGGCTCTGGAGCCGGCGTACGTCACCAACCGCCAGATCGAGGCGGCGCGTATCGCAATGACTCGCCACATCAAGCGTGGCGGCAAGGTGTGGATCAACATCTACCCGGACCGTCCGCTGACGAAGAAGCCTGCCGAGACCCGCATGGGTTCCGGTAAGGGTTCGCCGGAGTGGTGGGTCGCCAACGTCAAGCCTGGCCGTATCGTTTTCGAGCTGTCCGGTGTCGACGAGTCCCTTGCTCGTGAGGCCATGCGCCGCGCGATGCACAAGCTCCCGATGAAGTGCCGTTTCGTGGTGCGCGAGGGTGGTGTCTGATGGCTATCGGTACGCAGGGGCTTGCCCCCATCGATCTGGATGGCATGGACGACGAGACTCTCGTCGCCAAGCTGAAGGAAGCCAAGGAGGAGCTCTTCAACCTCCGCTTCCAGTCGGCGACCGGCCAGCTCGAGAGCCACGGTCGTCTCAAGGCCGTGCGTCGCGACATCGCCCGGATCTACACGATCCTGCGCGAGCGCGAGCTCGGCATCCGTACGGCTCCGAGCGTGAGTGAGTGAGGCAATGAGCGACAACACGACTGCTGCTGAGGCCCCTGCGGCCCAGCGCGCGACGCGTAAGGTGCGCCGTGGCTACGTGGTGAGCGACAAGATGGACAAGACCATCGTGATCGAGGTCGAGGACCGGGTGAAGCACCCGCTCTACGCCAAGGTCATCCGTCGCACCACGAAGGTCAAGGCGCACGACGAGCAGAACAGCGCCGGCATCGGCGACCTGGTCGTCATCATGGAGACCCGCCCGCTGTCCGCTACCAAGCGGTTCCGGCTCGTGGAGATCCTCGAGAAGGCCAAGTAAGGACTTCTACCTCGGCCGGGGCGATGCGTGACACACGTACGCGTGCCGCCCCGGCCAGTACAGCAACTATCCGTTCGACCAGGCTCGCCGGAATCAGTCCGCGCGAGAACCAGTTCGACGACAGGAGTTCATTCAAATGATCCAGCAGGAGTCGCGACTTCGGGTCGCCGACAACACGGGTGCCAAGGAGATTCTCTGCATCCGCGTTCTCGGTGGCTCCGGCCGTCGCTACGCCGGAATCGGCGACACCATCGTCGCCACCGTCAAGGACGCGATCCCGGGCGGCAACGTGAAGAAGGGCGACGTCATCAAGGCTGTCGTCGTCCGGACCGCCAAGGAGCGCCGCCGTCCCGACGGTTCCTACATCAAGTTCGACGAGAACGCCGCCGTCATCCTGAAGGCCGACGGCGAGCCTCGCGGCACCCGCATCTTCGGCCCGGTGGGTCGCGAGCTGCGCGACAAGAAGTTCATGAAGATCATCTCGCTGGCTCCGGAGGTGCTCTGACCATGGCGAAGATCAAGAAGGGCGACCAGGTCATCGTGATCTCGGGTCGCGACAAGGGCAAGACCGGCCGTGTGCTCGAGGTCCTCAAGGACTCCGACCGTCTCGTGGTCGAGGGTGTTCAGCGTGTCACGAAGCACACCAAGGTGGGCCAGTCGCAGCGCGGCGCCCGCACCGGTGGCATCGAGACGGTCGAGGCGCCGATCCACGTGAGCAACGTGATGATCGTCGACCCGGAGACCAAGAAGGGCACCCGTGTCGGGTACCGCCTCGAGCAGGTGGAGCGCGACGGTCGCACCAAGACCGTCCGGATCCGCGTCGCGAAGCGCTCCGGGAAGGACATCTGATGACCGAGACGACCATCGAGGCCCCGGCCCAGCCGCGCCTCAAGCAGAAGTACCGCGAGGAGATCCTCCCGGCGCTGATCGAGGAGTTCGGCCACAAGAACCTCCACCAGGCCGGCGGTCTCACGAAGATCGTCGTGAACATGGGTGTGGGCGACGCGGCCAAGGACTCGAAGCTCATCGAGGGCGCCATCCGCGACCTCTCGGCGATCACCGGTCAGAAGCCGCAGGTCACCAAGGCTCGCAAGTCCATCGCGCAGTTCAAGCTGCGTGAGGGCATGCCGATCGGCGCGCACGTGACGCTTCGCGGTGACCGGATGTGGGAGTTCCTCGACCGCCTGCTGGCTGTCGCGCTGCCCCGTATCCGCGACTTCCGCGGCCTGTCGCCCAAGCAGTTCGACGGGCACGGCAACTACACGTTCGGTCTCACGGAGCAGTCGATGTTCCACGAGATCGACCAGGACAAGATCGACCGGGTCCGCGGTATGGACATCACGGTCGTGACGACGGCGACGACCGACGACGAGGGCCGCTCTCTGCTGCGCCGTCTCGGCTTCCCCTTCAAGGAGAACTGACATGGCGAAGAAGGCCCTGATCAACAAGGCGGCCGCCAAGCCGAAGTTCGCGGTTCGCGCCTACACCCGGTGCCAGAAGTGCGGTCGCCCGCACTCCGTTTACCGCAAGTTCGGCCTGTGCCGCATCTGCGTGCGGGAGATGGCCCACCGTGGCGAGCTTCCCGGCGTCACCAAGAGCAGCTGGTAACACAACTACGCCGTAGGTCTGTTCGGCCTCTCATGGCCGCTCGGATACCCCGGCGAGGAAGGGCAAGAGCCCGATGACTATGACCGACCCGATCGCAGACATGCTGACCCGTCTGCGTAACGCGAACTCGGCGCACCACGACACGGTTTCCATGCCGTCGTCGAAGCTGAAGACGCACATTGCCGAGATCCTGCAGGCCGAGGGCTACATCAGCGGCTGGAACGTGGAGGACGCCCAGGTGGGCAAGACCCTCACGCTCGAGCTGAAGTACGGCCAGAACCGGGAGCGCGCCCTGGCGGGCGTGCGCCGCGTCTCGAAGCCCGGCCTGCGTGTCTACCGCAAGTCCACCGATCTGCCCAAGGTGCTCGGCGGCCTGGGCGTGGCGATCCTGTCCACGTCCTCCGGCCTCCTCACCGACCGGCAGGCACAGGCCAAGGGCGTCGGCGGCGAAGTCCTCGCCTACGTCTGGTAATCCGGAAAGGAGAAAACGCCAATGTCTCGAATCGGCAAGCTTCCCGTTCCGGTCCCAGCCGGCGTGGACATCACTGTCAGCGGCGCGCTCGTGACCGTGAAGGGCCCCAAGGGTTCTCTCGAGCACAACGTGCCCGCCCCCATCAATGTCGCTCAGGAGGACGCCCAGCTCGTGGTGTCCCGCCCGGACGACGAGCGGAACTCCCGTGCGCTGCACGGCCTGACCCGCACCCTGATCGCCAACATGATCATCGGTGTGACGCAGGGCTACGAGAAGAAGCTCGAGATCGTCGGTACTGGTTACCGCGTCGTGGCGAAGGGTTCGAGCCTCGAGTTCGCGCTCGGCTTCAGCCACCCTGTTGTCATCGAACCCCCTGCGGGTGTCACGTTCGCGGTCGAGAGCCCCACCAAGTTCTCGGTCTCGGGCATCGACAAGCAGCAGGTCGGCGAGGTCGCAGCGAACATTCGCAAGATCCGCAAGCCCGAGCCCTACAAGGGCAAGGGCGTGCGCTACGCCGGCGAGAACGTCCGCCGCAAGGTCGGAAAGGCTGGTAAGTGACGATGGCTATCAAGATCCTGGGCAAGGGCAAGTCCGTCGCTCGCCAGCGTCGTCACCTGCGCCTGCGCAAGAAGATCACCGGCACCGCCGTTCGTCCGCGTCTGGTCGTCACCCGTTCCTCGCGCCACATGGTGGCGCAGGTCGTGGACGACACCGTGGGCAAGACCGTCGCGTCGGCGTCGACCCTCGAGGCCGACCTGCGTGCGTTCGACGGCGACAAGACGGCCAAGGCCCGCAAGGTCGGCGAGCTCGTCGCCGAGCGTGCCAAGGCTGTCGGCGTCGACACCGTCGTGTTCGACCGCGGCGGCAACAAGTACCACGGTCGCGTCGCTGCAGTGGCTGACGGCGCCCGCGAGGGCGGTCTGGCCCTGTGATGACCAACGCACGGAAGAAGAGGACTCTCTGATGGCTGCAGGGCAGCGCAGCGGCGCCCCCCAGGGTGCCGCCACCGAGAACAAGGACCGAAACGACCGCCGTGGTGGCGGGCGTCGGGACGACCGTCGCGGGGGGCGCGAGGAGAAGAGCGCCTTCGTCGAGAAGGTCGTCTCCATCAACCGCGTCGCCAAGGTCGTCAAGGGCGGCCGTCGCTTCAGCTTCACCGCGCTCGTCGTGGTGGGCGATGGTGACGGTACCGTCGGCGTCGGCTACGGCAAGGCCAAGGAAGTGCCGGCGGCGATCGCCAAGGGTGTCGAGGAGGCGAAGAAGAACTTCTTCCGCGTCCCTCGCATCCAGGGCACCATCCCGCACCCCATCCAGGGTGAGGCTGCCGCCGGTGTCGTGTTCCTGCGTCCGGCGTCGCCGGGTACCGGTGTGATCGCCGGTGGTCCGGTCCGCGCCGTGCTGGAGTGCGCGGGCATTCACGACGTGCTGAGCAAGTCGCTCGGTTCGTCGAACGCGATCAACATCGTGCACGCCACGGTCGCGGCCCTGCAGGGCCTCGAGGAGCCGGCTGCTGTTGCCGCTCGTCGTGGTCTCCCGCTCGAGGACGTGGCCCCGGCCGCGCTCCTGCGCGCCCAGGCCGCCGGTCGTGCCGAGTCGACTGCGAAGGCGGGTGCGTGATGGCTCGACTCAAGGTGACTCAGACCAAGTCCGCCATCGGCGGCAAGCAGAACCAGCGCGACACGCTGCGGACCCTCGGCCTCAAGCGGATCGGCGACACCGCCGTGAAGGAGGACCGTGCGGAGATCCGTGGCATGGTCAAGACGGTGGCGCACCTCGTCGCCGTCGAGGAGGTCGAGTGATCATGGCGGAGAACAAGCCGCTGAAGATGCACCACCTCCGTCCGGCCCCCGGCGCCAAGACCGCGAAGACCCGTGTGGGTCGCGGTGAGGCGTCGAAGGGTAAGACGGCAGGTCGTGGTACCAAGGGTACGAAGGCTCGTTACCAGGTCCCCGCTGGCTTCGAGGGTGGGCAGATGCCTCTGCACATGCGCCTCCCGAAGCTGCGTGGGTTCAAGAACCCGTTCCGCGTGGAGTTCCAGGTCGTGAACCTGGACAAGCTCTCCGCGCTGTTCCCCGAGGGTGGCACCGTCACCGTCGAGGACCTCGTCGCCAAGGGGGCGGTCCGCAAGGGTCAGCCCGTGAAGGTGCTGGGCAACGGTGAGATCGACGTCAAGCTCGAGATCGCGGTCGACCGCGTCTCGGCGTCCGCCAAGGAGAAGATCCTGGCGGCCGGCGGTACGGTCTCGGAGGCCTGAGACAGCTGGCAGGGCCGGCGGCGCGCGATGCGCGGCCGGCCCTGTGTGCTCTCTTGAGAAATTTCTGGAGCGCACGTGGTCCGAGAGACCCCGTGGGCAACGTAGAATCCGACTCGGTCTGGCTGCACCGTTGTGGTCCGGCCCACGTTCGACACACCTCGCCGGCGTCCCGCCGGCGACACGAGATCCCGCAACGGCGGGCCAGGAGGATAGGGTGCTCAGCGCTTTCGGCCGGGCTTTCCGGACGCCAGACCTGCGGCGCAAGCTGCTGTTCACGATCGCGATCATGGCGATCTTCCGGCTCGGGTCGTTCATCCCGACTCCCGGCGTGGACTACACGAACGTGCAGCAATGTATCGCATCGGAGAACAACGACAGTCTGCTGGGCCTGATCAACGTCTTCAGTGGCGGCGCACTGCTGCAGCTGTCGATCTTCGCCCTCGGGATCATGCCGTACATCACGGCAAGCATCATCGTGCAGCTGCTTCGTGTGGTGATCCCACGCTTCGAGGCGCTGCACAAGGAGGGTCAGTCGGGCCAGACCAAGCTGACCCAGTACACGCGCTACCTGACGATCGCCCTCGCGATCCTGCAGTCCACGACCGTCATCACGACGGCACGCCAGGGCGTGCTCTTCCAGAACTGCGGGCTCGACGTCATCGCGGACGACAGCATCCTGACCTCGATCCTCATGGTCATCACCATGACCGCCGGTACCGGCCTCGTCATGTGGCTCGGCGAGCTGATCACCGAGCGTGGCGTCGGCAACGGCATGTCGCTGCTGATCTTCACGTCGATCGCGGCGAGCTTCCCGACGTCGCTGTGGTCGATCGCCGGTGGCGCCAACGGCGCCCTGAACTTCACGATCATGCTCCTGGTCATCATCCTGGTGATCGGCCTCGTGGTCTTCGTCGAGCAGTCGCAGCGCCGCATCCCGGTGCAGTACGCGAAGCGCATGGTGGGCCGGCGCATGTACGGCGGCACCAGCACGTACATCCCGATCAAGATCAACATGTCCGGTGTGATCCCCGTGATCTTCGCCGCGTCGATCCTCGCCATCCCGGGCCTGCTCGCGCAGTTCGGCGACCAGGGGGCCGACTGGGTCGTCTGGGTCTCCAACAACCTGGTCCAGCAGTCGTCGCCGCTGTATATCGCGGTCTACACGCTGATGATCATCTTCTTCTGCTTCTTCTACACCTCGATCACGTTCAACCCGGACGAGGTCGCGGACAACATGAAGAAGTACGGCGGCTTCATCCCCGGCATCCGCGCCGGCCGCCCCACGGCGGAGTACCTCGACTTCGTGATCACCCGGATCACCTCCGCCGGTTCCGTGTACCTCGCGCTGATCGCGCTGATCCCGACGCTGGTGCTCGTCTTCCTGGGCGTCAGCACCAACCTGCCCTTCGGCGGTGCCTCGATCCTCATCGTGGTCGGCGTCGGGCTGGATACGGTCAAGCAGATCGATTCGCAGCTGCAGCAGCGCCACTACGAAGGATTTCTCCGTTGAGCCAGACCCCCACGACCACCTCTCGCCGCGAGCTGCATGCTCGTCCGGACCAGGAGGGCCAGGTCACGCGTCTGGTCATCATGGGCCCGCAGGGCGCGGGCAAGGGTACGCAGGCAGCCCGTCTCGCCGAGGTCTTCGGGATCGTCCCGATCTCGACGGGCGACATCTTCCGCGCGAACATCGCGGGGGAGACCGAGCTGGGCAAGCTCGCGCAGGAGTACACGAACAAGGGCGACCTGGTCCCGGACGAGGTCACCAACGCGATGGTCCGCGACCGGCTCTCGGAGCCCGACGTCAAGGAGGGCTTCATCCTCGACGGGTACCCGCGCAACTCGGCCCAGGTGACGGAGCTCGACCAGATCCTCGCCAGCCTCGGCTGGGAGCTGGACGGCGTCATCGAGCTGACGGCGGATCGTGCTGAGCTGCTCAAGCGCATCGCGAAGCGGGCCGAGGAAGAGGGCCGTGACGACGACACCGAGGAGGCCATCACCCGCCGCCTCGACATCTACGCGGAGCAGACGGCCCCGCTGACGGCGGCCTACAGCGAGCGCGATCTGCTGGTGCAGGTCGACGGGCTCGGCGAGATCGCCGAGGTCACCGACCGCATCGTCGCCTCGCTCGCGACCCAGCTGGGCTGAGGCGTGGTATTCGGGCGGGAGCGAGTCGAGTACAAGACACCGGACCAGGTGCGCCTCATGCGGCGCGCCGGTCTGGTTGTCGCGGACACGCTCGCCGCGGTCCGCGCGGCGGCCCGGCCCGGCCTGACCACCGCGGACCTGGACGCGGTCGCCGCAAAGGCGATCGACGATGCCGGAGCGGCGCCGTCGTTCCTCGGCTACCACGGCTTCACCGGGGTCGTCTGCACGTCGGTCAACGACGAGGTCATCCACGGCCTCCCGGGCAGCCGGGTGCTCGCCGCGGGAGACCTCGTCTCGATCGACTGCGGCGCCATCGTGGAGGGCTGGCACGGCGACTCGGCAATCTCGTTCGTCCTGGGAGCCGAGGGTGCACTGGACCACAAGCTGCCCGACGGCGACCTGGTCGCCGCGGGCGCGGACATCGCCGACATCGGGCTGGTCAGGACCACGGAGGCCGCCATGTGGGCGGGTATCGCGGCGCTGGCCTCCGCCAAGCGGCTGAACGCCGTGGGCGCGGCCGTGGAGGCCGCCGTCGAGATGGCGGGCCAGTTCCAGGGCGTCGAGTACGGCATCGTCGAGGAGTACGTCGGGCACGGCATCGGCAGCGCCATGCACCAGCCGCCGGACGTGCACAACTACCGGACGTCGGGATCGGGTCCGCGGCTCCGGTCCGGGATGTGTCTGGCCATCGAGCCGATGATCACGCGCGGCGGCGCCGAGACCAAGGTCCTGGCGGACGACTGGACGGTGGTCACCGGCGACGGTTCCCGCGCGGCGCACTGGGAGCACTCCACGGCGGTCATGGAGGACGGGATCATCGTCCTGACCGCTGTCGACGGGGGAGCGGAGCGCCTCGGGGTCTTCGGCATCGAGCCGGCCTCGCTCGACTGACAAACTTTCACCCGGGGTCTATTTAACTCGGAGTCAGTTGGCTACGATCGGCCCTGTGACCGACGAAGCGCACACCCCGCCCAGCACCGCCGGCTCTCCGTCCGGTGGGGAAGCCGCGCCGCACGGGGACACCACCTATGCGACGCCTGCGCACGCCGTGCCCGGAACGGCGCGAGGTCCCTGGTACATCCGGGTCCTCGCCGCTGTGGGGCGCGGTCTCAAGCGGTTCGGGCTCTGGCTCGCGGTCTGGTGCCGTCGCCTCGCACCGAGCCCTTTCGTCTGGGTCGGCATAGTGCTCGGCTTCGGCACGTCGCTCCTCGTGTGGGAGTCGGTGCTGCTGCTCGGCATAGCGGTCTGGCTGCTCGGGGTGTGGCTCTGGGTGGCGCGCGGCAGCACGGTGCTCGTCGCGCTCGGCCTGGGTATCGTGCTCGGGTGGCTCCCGATGCTGTTCTTCTTCGTCAACAGCCTGCCGCACACGATGATCGGCCTGCCCGGCGTCGAGTACGACCTCTGAACGGCGTCGCGTGGCGAGACTCACGGCCTGCGGCGCATGCCGGCGTCCGCCTGCGCTTTGAATGCTTTCCGAAGTGACGTAGGCTAGACCGCTGGGTGTAGTCCGTTCAACGCCTCCAGTTCTTCAACGGGTGCCATCGGCGCCTGCCGGTCCCCGCGCACGCGGGGCGCAGGCCGAGGCACACGAGGTAGGCGGCACACGGACGCACACGACATCCACACCCGACTGTCGGCTTCGCAGGGCTCCTGCGATGCCGTGGGCGTGGAAGCAGTCACGACGAGAGTTAGCGGAGGATATGGCAAAGAAGGACGGTGTCATCGAGATCGAGGGCAGCGTGATCGAGGCTCTGCCGAACGCGATGTTCCGCGTGGAGCTGTCGAACGGTCACAAGGTTCTCGCGCACATCTCGGGCAAGATGCGTCAGCACTACATCCGGATCCTTCCTGAGGACCGCGTGGTGGTGGAGCTCAGCCCGTACGACCTGTCCCGCGGCCGGATCGTCTACCGCTACAAGTAGTCAGTCCCCGATCCGGGGCTACGTCGTCCACGGCCTGGCCGGAGGTGACGTCGCCGCATGATCGACCACCCACGACACTGCTGCGTGCGTCCCGGGAGACCGGATGTGCGTCGCGGAGGAAAAATCCGATGAAGGTCAAGCCGAGCGTCAAGAAGATCTGCGACAAGTGCAAGGTGATTCGCCGGCACGGTCGCGTCATGGTGATCTGCGACAACCTGCGCCACAAGCAGCGCCAGGGCTGATCACTCCCCGGGCATCCGCCCGGGTCGGTGGCTGAGGCCACCACCAGCGCACCACCTCGAACCTCACCCAGCGGGCAACCGTGCGGGAGAGGGGAACCCTCGGTCCGGAGGCCGGGGCCCGCGTGAATCGCGGGATGGCGGTGCGGCAGACCTCCGACGAGCAGTACAGGAGCCGGAAGGCACATGGCACGTCTTATCGGCGTCGACCTCCCCCGCGACAAGCGGCTTGAGGTTGCGCTCACTTACATCTTCGGTGTGGGTCGTACCCGCGCGAAGCAGACCCTGGCCGCCACGGGCATCAGCCCGGACGTCCGCGTGAAGGACCTCGGCGACGCCGAGCTCGTCGCGCTCCGTGACCACCTCGAGGGCAACTTCAAGCTCGAGGGTGACCTCCGCCGTGAGGTCGCGGCCGACATCCGCCGCAAGGTCGAGATCGGCACCTACCAGGGCCTGCGCCACCGTCGCGGCCTGCCGGTGCGTGGTCAGCGCACCAAGACCAACGCGCGTACCCGCAAGGGTCCCAAGCGCACCGTCGCGGGCAAGAAGAAGGCCCGCTGATAGCAGTCCGTGGAGCGGTCAGCTCACCGAGCTGAGACCGCCCCGGTCCGATCAGACCAGGAGATTTCAGAACACATGCCTCCCAAGACTCGCGCCGCCGCCGGCCGCAAGCCGCGCCGCAAGGACAAGAAGAACGTCCCGCTCGGCCAGGCGCACATCAAGTCCACGTTCAACAACACGATCATCTCGATCACCGACCCGTCCGGCGCCGTGGTGTCGTGGGCGTCCGCAGGCCACGTCGGCTTCAAGGGCTCCCGCAAGTCCACCCCGTACGCCGCGCAGATGGCAGCCGAGTCGGCCGCTCGCCGCGCGCAGGAGCACGGCGTCAAGAAGGTCGACGTCTTCGTGAAGGGCCCGGGTTCCGGTCGCGAGACCGCCATCCGCTCGCTCCAGGCGACCGGCCTCGAGGTCGGCTCGATCCAGGACGTGACGCCCCAGGCGCACAACGGCTGCCGCCCCCCGAAGCGTCGCCGCGTCTGATGTTTGTCGCGGCGCGGTGCGTCCGCACTGCCTTCGGGCCGTGGGACCGCACCGCGACCGCGACGTCCGCCCACCCCTTGCGGTGGGCACCTTCGCCCGGACGGTGACAGAGATCCGCCCGGGCCGCGAGAGATCGCATGCCGTGATGCGTCATATAGCGGACGCACACTGAAAGGACACCCACAGTGCTCATCGCACAGCGCCCCACGCTGACCGAAGAGGTCATCTCGGAGAGCCGTTCCCGCTTCTCCATCGAGCCGCTCGAGCCTGGCTTCGGCTACACGCTCGGCAACTCGATGCGTCGCACCCTGCTGTCGTCCATCCCGGGCGCGGCCGTCACGTCCATCCGTATCGACGGTGTGCTGCACGAGTTCAGCACCGTGTCGGGCGTGAAGGAGGACGTCACCGAGATCATCCTCAACATCAAGAACCTCGTCGTCTCCTCGGAGAACGACGAGCCCGTCGTGATGTACCTGCGCAAGCAGGGCGCCGGCATCGTGACCGCCGCGGACATCGTTCCGCCGGCGGGGGTCGAGGTCCACAACCCCGACCTGCACATCGCCACCCTCAACGACAAGGGCAAGCTCGAGATCGAGCTGACCGTCGAGCGGGGTCGTGGGTACGTGTCCGCCGCGCAGAACAAGCAGTTCGACGCGGAGATCGGGCGCATCCCGGTTGACTCGATCTACTCGCCGGTCCTCAAGGTCACGTACAAGGTCGAGGCCACCCGAGTCGAGCAGCGCACCGACTTCGACAAGCTCATCGTCGACGTCGAGACCAAGCAGGCGATCACGCCTCGCGACGCGCTCGCATCGGCTGGCAAGACCCTGGTCGAGCTGTTCGGCCTGGCACGTGAGCTGAACGTCGAGGCCGAGGGCATCGAGATCGGCCCGTCGCCGACGGACACCGCGCTGGCCGCGGACCTGGCGCTGCCGATCGAGGAGCTCAACCTCACCATCCGTTCGTACAACTGCCTCAAGCGCGAGGGCATCCACCAGGTGGGCGAGCTCGTGGCTCGCAGCGAGGCGGACCTGCTCGACATCCGCAACTTCGGTGCCAAGTCGATCACCGAGGTCAAGGAGAAGCTGGCCGAGCTCGGCCTCAGCCTCAAGGACTCGCCGCTGGACTTCGATCCGGCCGGCGCTTCGTACTTCGAGGGTGGCGACTCCGCGGCCTACAGCGGCGACGAGCAGTCGTACTGACGTCCCGCGTCCGGCCTAGGCCGGACGCGCGGAACCACTTCCAAGGAGACAAGTAATGCCTACCCCCACCAAGGGTCCGCGGCTCGGCGGTAGCCCGGCTCACGAGCGCCTGATTCTCGCGAACCTGTCGACCTCCCTCTTCGAGCACGGCCGCATCACGACCACGGAGACGAAGGCCAAGCGCCTGCGTCCCCTGGCTGAGCGTCTGATCACGTTCGCGAAGAAGGGCGACCTGTCCGCCCGTCGCCGCGTGCTCACCGTCGTGCGTGACAAGGGCGTGGTACACACGCTCTTCACCGAGATCGCCCCGGCCATGGCCGAGCGCAACGGTGGCTACACGCGCATCACCAAGATCGGCACCCGCAAGGGCGACAACGCGCCGATGGCGGTCATCGAGCTCATCACCGAGCCCGTGAGCCCCAAGCAGGCCGTCGTCAAGGAGGCCACGAAGGCCGCCGAGAAGGCCGCCCCCGCGGCCGAGGCGCCCGTCGAGGACGCCGTCGTCGAGGACGCCCCGGTCGAGGACGTCACCGACGCCCCGGCCGAGGACGTCACCGACGCCCCGGCCGAGGACGCCGCCGAGGCGTCCGCAAACGAGAGCACCGAGGAGAAGAAGGAGGCCTGAGCCTCTTTCTCCCCTGCACGACGCCGGGCCGCACCTTCCGCACGGAGGGTGCGGCCCGGCGCCGTCGTGCGTAAGCCGCCTTGGTTGTGAGCGTGATCGTTGCGCCCAAAACGGGCGCGTAGCAGCAAAGATCACGCTCACAACCAATGTGGGTCAGGAGGGCGGGAGGTCCCAGGCTCGCGCGCCGCCCACCAGGGCCGCGGAGTTCGGGACGATGACGACGTCGTCGCCCAGACGAGCGAGGGCCGACGGCGTGATGCGGCGCGAGTTGCCCCCGCCGATGTAGAGCCGGTCCCAGTGGAAGACGGGCCGCAGCCCGTCGACGACGGTCACCACCCGCCGGGACCACAGCCCGTCGCCGAGCCGGCGCCGTTCCGGCTCGCCGATGTACTGGTCGTACGTCAGGCTGCGCCGCACGGGGGCGTGCGACCACTCGAGGTGGGGAGCGATGCGCCCGCCGTGGAACATCGCCGTCCCCAGGCCGGTCCCGAGCGTGATCACGAGCTCGAGGCCCGACGCAGCGACGACTCCCGCGCCGTGCACCTCCGCGTCGTTCAGGACGAGCGCCGGCAGGCCGAGGGCATCGGCGACCGCCGCGCGCATGTCGAAGTTGTGCCACGCGTCCGCGAGGGCGGGAACCACGCGCGAGCGCGGTCCGGAACGGGTGATGTAGTGCGGCGTGTGCACCACGACGCCGCTCCGGATCATGCCGGGGAGCCCGACCGTGACCCGTGAGGCCGCGGGCAGGTCGGTGGCGATCTTGGCGATCGTGTCGACGAGCAGCTCAGGCGGGAGCGGGTACGGCGTCGGCACGCGGACCGGGGAAGCGTGTGCGGTGCCGGAGCTGTCGAGGACGGCGGCCTTGATCCCGCCGCCACCGCAGTCCACAGCCAGCGTAAGGGTGTCTGCCATGAAGTCACTGTACGAACCCTGGCGCGCGAATCGGAGAGGATAGCTGGCGTGAACGAGTTCATCAGGGTCCGTCTCGACCTTGCCTACGACGGAACGGACTTCGCCGGCTGGGCGCGCCAGCCCGGCCTGCGCACCGTGGAGGGCGCCCTCGAGACCGGCCTTGCGCGCGTCTTGCGCAGTGAGCAGCTCGGCCTGCCGACGCCCCGGTTCACGGTGGCCGGGCGGACCGACTCGGGCGTCCACGCACGCGGCCAGGTGGCGCACGTCGACATCGAGGCGGGCGCCTGGGCCGCGCTGCCGGGGCGCCCCGGGCGGTCCAGCCGTACCCCGGCGGAAGCGCTGGTCTCCCGCCTGTCAGGCGTGCTGCCCGCCGACGTCGTTGTCCGCGCGGCCGTGCCCGCGCCCGCGGGCTTCGACGCGCGCTTCTCCGCGTTGCGCCGCCGGTACACCTACCGGATCGCCGACGCGCCCGGCCTGCGCGACCCCCTGCGCCGTCGGCACGTCCTGTGGACCCGCAAGCCGCTCGACGTCGCCGCGATGGACGACGCCGTCCGTCCGCTCACCGGGGTGCGCGACTTCGCCTCGTACTGCAAGCCCCGCCCCGGTGCGACGACCATCCGTGAGCTGCAGCGGATCGCCTGGGAGCGGCCAGTCGACGGACCCGACGCCGGGCTCGCGGTCGGGCACGTGGTCGCGGACGCGTTCTGTCACAACATGGTGCGCGCCCTCGTCGGCGCGTCGATTGCCGTGGGGGAGGGACGCCGCCCGACGAGCTGGCCCGCAGAGCTCCTGGCGAGCCGGCGCCGGGACGCGGGCGTCTTCGTGGTGCCGCCGGAGGGCCTGTGCCTCGAGGAGATCACGTTCCCGCCGGACGCCGAGCTCGCGCTTCGCGCGGACGCCGTCCGGGCGAAGCGCATGGACGAGGACGTCTGGGACGACACCACCGCCGCGAGGTAGAACTGTGGCGAGATAGAACCG
This sequence comes from Promicromonospora panici, assembly GCF_900608595.1. Lineage (GTDB taxonomy): Bacteria > Actinomycetota > Actinomycetes > Actinomycetales > Cellulomonadaceae > Promicromonospora > Promicromonospora panici. Next base: position 113,626 of record NZ_UWYY01000017.1, read on the forward strand.
CAGCGAACCTGCGGTTCTACCTCGCCCTGGTTCTTCCTCGCCACGGTTCTTCCTCGCCACGGTTCTACCTCGCCACGGTTCTACCTCGGCGGGGTGGGTCAGGGCTCCTCTACCCAGTGGACGGCGGCCTCCTCGGCGCTCGCTCCCGCGCCGTCGATGCCCTCGTCGATGCCGTACAGGTCGTTCTCGCGGTTGCCGTCCTCGCGGGCGTAGCTGCCGGGGTCGGCGTCGGGGTCGGAGACGAGCCGTCCGGCCCGCGACGTGTCGGCGCGGTCGAGCGGGTCGGCCTGCCAGATGTCCGGCTCCTCCTCATTGAGTCGCTGGTCCATCGGCTCGCCGTGCCGCTCCTCCCACGAGGTCTCGCCCCAGTGGTTCTTGCGGGGGCGGTCGGGCGGCGAGTAGCCCTCGTCGAGGAGGTCCTTGGTACCCCGGCTGTACAGGGCGTCCTCGGACGACAGCTGGTCGGTATCGCCTTCGGCGATCCCGTCCGGTCCTGGCATGGTGGCTGGGGTTTCCTCGGTCATGTTCCTACCGTGACACCAGTTCGGCGCAGACGCCAGAGGCCGGACGTGTCCAACATCATGGTCGCCGATCCGCCCTGGTGACCCGCTTCGCTTTGACCCCCGGGGAAGCCGCCAGGTACTCTAATGAGTCGTTGTGCTTTGTCACGACGTCCTGCGTCAACACCGAGCCCACTCGCGTGCCGACGAACGGCCCGGACGTCACTCTGACCCCCGCGCACAACGACCTGACTCTTCGGGCGCTGCTTCTCGCCCGACGACACCGAAAACGAAAAGGTTACGAACCGTGCGTACGTACACCCCCAAGCCCGGCGACGTCCAGCGCGACTGGTACGTCATCGACGCGACCGACGTCGTCCTGGGCCGCCTGGCAAGCCAGGTCGCCACATTGCTGCGCGGGAAGCACAAGCCGACTTTCGCCCCGCACGTCGACGGTGGTGACTTCGTCATCATCATCAACGCGGACAAGGTCGCGCTGAGCGGCAACAAGCGTGAGACCAAGATGGCCTACCGCCACTCGGGTTACCCGGGCGGCCTCACTGCCACCCCGTACGGCGAGTTCCTGGACACCAAGCCGGAGCGCGCCATCGAGAAGGCCGTGCGCGGCATGATCCCCAAGACCTCGCTCGGTCGGACGCAGATGACCCACCTGAAGGTCTACGCAGGCTCTGAGCACCCGCACACGGCGCAGCAGGCCAAGCCGTTCGAGATCACCCAGGTTTCGCAGCAGGCCTGAGGCCGCTGCCGGATCGCAACGCGAAGGACGCGAGGACATCACAGTGGCCGAGACCACCGTCGACATCGAGCAGGGCGCAGAGACGCCCAGCAACTACACCACCGAGACTGCTGCGCCGGCAACGCGCGGTTCGTCCATCACCGCTCCGGCTCAGGCCCTCGGGCGCCGCAAGGAGGCAGTGGCGCGCGTGCGCCTCGTCCCCGGCACCGGCACCTGGAAGATCAACGGCCGCACCCTCGAGGAGTACTTCCCGAACAAGGTGCACCAGCAGCTGGTCAACAGCCCGCTGAACCTGGTCGAGGTCGAGGGACGCTTCGACGTCATCGCCCGTATCACGGGTGGTGGCACGTCGGGCCAGGCCGGCGCGCTGCGCCTGGGCATCGCCCGTGCGCTGAACGCCATTGACGAGGACGCCAACCGCGCCGAGCTCAAGAAGGCCGGCTTCCTCCGCCGCGACGACCGCAAGGTCGAGCGCAAGAAGGCCGGTCTGAAGAAGGCCCGTAAGGCTCCGCAGTACTCGAAGCGCTGATCTCAGCGCTCGGCCGGATGGCCCCGCCGAACAGTATCGACACTGTTCAGCGGGGTCATCCGCATTTCAGCCCGGGGATCGGACGCCGCTACGGTGGGGATCCGAACGATCTGAGGAGAAGCGGTATGGGCAGGCTGTTCGGCACCGACGGGGTTCGGGGTCTCGCCAACAAGGACATCACGGCGGAGCTGGCGCTGGAGCTGGGCGCCGCGGCCGCGCGGGTGCTGACCGCGCAGGGTGAGCTGCTGGGCCCGCGTCCGCGGGCCGTCGTCGGCCGGGACACGCGGGCGTCGGGTGAGTTCCTCGCGGGCGCCGTCGCCGCGGGCCTCGCGTCGGCGGGCGTCGACGTGGTGATGCTCAACGTGCTGCCCACGCCCGCGCTGGCCTATCTGGTGACCGAGCTGGAGGCCGACCTCGGCGTCATGGTCTCCGCCTCGCACAACCCGATGCCGGACAACGGCATCAAGTTCTTCGCCCGCGGAGGGCTCAAGCTCGACGACGCCGTCGAGGACGCCATCCAGGCCACGCTCGGCGACGACTGGGAGCGGCCCACGGGCGCCGACGTCGGACGCATCCGCACGGACGGCCAGGCGGCCGCCGTGCGCTACGTGCGGCACCTGACCGACAGCGTCGGCACCACCCCTGACCACCGGCCTCTCGAGGGCCTGCGGATCGCCCTGGACTGCGCCAACGGCGCCGCGAGCGAGGTGGGTCCGGAGGCGCTGCGCGCCGCGGGCGCCGACGTCGTCGTGATGAACGCCAGCCCGGACGGCCGGAACATCAACGAGAAGTGCGGCTCCACGCACCCGGAGCAGCTCCAGGCCGTCGTCGTGGCGTCCGAGGCGGACTTCGGCGTCGCGTTCGACGGCGACGCCGACCGCTGCCTCGCCGTCGACCACACCGGCGCAATCGTGGACGGGGACCAGATCCTCGGGATCCTCGCCACCGCGCTCAAGGAGGAGGGCCGCCTGCCCGGCGACACCCTCGTGGTCACCGTGATGAGCAACCTCGGCCTGATCCTGGCCATGCGGGAGCGCGGGATCACCACCGTGCAGACCGCGGTCGGCGACCGGTACGTGCTGGAGGAGATGCGCGCCAAGGGCTTCGGCCTGGGTGGTGAGCAGTCCGGCCACATCATCCTGGCCGACCACGCCACGACGGGCGACGGCGTCCTGTCGGCGCTGCATCTCGCTGCGCGGGTCAAGGCGTCGGGCAAGCGACTGGGTGATCTTGCGGGTGAGATCGAGCGGCTCCCGCAGACCCTCGTCAACGTGCGGGGCGTGGACAAGTCCCGCGCGGGTACCGACGAGGGTGTCCAGGCGGCCGTGACCGACGCGACGGCTCGTCTCGGAGACACCGGCCGGGTGCTGCTGCGCCAGTCCGGCACGGAGCCGCTGGTCCGCGTCATGGTCGAAGCCCCGGCGCAGGACGAGGCGGACAAGGTGGCCGAGGACCTGGCCGCCGTCGTGCGGGAGCGGCTCGCGCTGTAGCAACTGTCGGTGGAGCGCCCTCGCGGTCATGGGCGGTCGCGGCGCCAGCCGTGAACGGCCCGTGAATCCTTGGGAAGCGGGGTTCTACCAGGGGGACCCCTGATGCCTTTCAGGGGCACCCCTTGCGTAGGCTGGCAGCAGGCACTACGAGGTGCCGTCCCCAGCCACCCGGGTGCCACCCTGAGCTTGTCGAAGGGCATCTTCCCGGCCGAGACTTTCGAGGTCCCGTGCTCGATCTGATTTCCACAGTACTGAGCGCCACCGAGGCATGGATCCTCGCGATGGCCGCCTCACCGTGGATCTACCCGGCGATGTTCGCGTTCGCGACCATCGACGGCTTCTTCCCGCCGCTGCCGAGCGAGTCCGTGGTGATCACCCTGGCGGTCTCCGCGCACAGCACGGGCACGCCCTGGATGTGGCTGGTGCTGGTCGCAGCCGCGGCCGGCGCCTGGGTGGGCGACCAGATCGCGTACCAGATCGGGCGAATGATCGGCACCGACCGCGTGCCGTTCCTGCAGACGCCGCGCGGACGCCGGGCGGTGGCCTGGGCGGAGCGCGCGCTGGCCCGCCGCGGAGCCTCGTTCATCCTGGCGGCACGCTACATCCCGATCGGCCGCGTGGCCGTCAACATGACGGCGGGCGCCGTCGGCTACCCTCGCCGCCGGTTCATGGTCATCGCGTCCATCGCGGCAGTCATGTGGGCGCTGTACTCCGCCGGGATCGGCCTGGTCGCCGCGCAGTGGCTCGGCCATGAGCCGCTGCTGGCGATCGTGATCGGTGTGGTGCTGGGCGTGGCCATGGGCTTCGTCGTCGACAAGGTGGTCGGCTGGTTCTCGCACCGGCACCTCGAGGACGAGTCCCCGGTCGACGAGTCCGACAAGAAGGTCACCGTCCCTCCGTCGGACGACTGAGCGTCGGAGGACCGAGCGTCCGACGACCGGGCGGCGTCAGAGCTTGCGGAGGCGCACCCGCTGGACCGCGTGGTCCGAGCCCTTGGTCAGCACCAGCGTCGCCCGGCCTCGCGTGGGCAGGATGTTCCGCTCGAGGTTGGGCGCGTTGATGGACTCCCAGATCTTGAGGGCCCGCTCGGTGGCCTCCTGGTCGGACAGCGAAGCGAACCGCCGGAAGTAGGAGTCCGGCTTGGTGAACGCGGTGCGGCGCAGCTCCAGGAAGCGGTCCACGTACCACTGCCGGATGTTCCGCGTGCGGGCATCGACGTAGATCGAGAAGTCGAAGAAGTCGCTCACCGCCACCGTGGACTCGTCGACGGCGGACGGCCGGGCCGGCTGCAGCACGTTCAGGCCCTCGACGATGAGCACGTCGGGCTTGCGGACCACCATCTCCTGATTCGGCACGATGTCGTAGATGACGTGCGAGTACACGGGCGCGCGGACCTCGGCCTGCCCCGCCTTGATGCGGGACAGGAACCGGATCAGGGCGCGCCGGTCGTACGACTCGGGGAAGCCCTTGCGCTCCATCAGGCCCCGCCGTTCCAGCTCGGCGTTGGGGTAGAGGAAGCCGTCGGTGGTGATCAGCTCGACGCGCGGCGTCTCGGGCCAGCGGGCGAGCATCTCACGCAGGACGCGCGCCGTCGTCGACTTGCCGACGGCCACCGAGCCGGCCACCCCGATGACGTACGGGGTGCGGGGCGGGTCCTCGTGCAGAAAGGTGGACGTCGCGTCGTGCAGGCCGCCGGTGGCCTGCACGTACAGGTTGAGCAGGCGCGACAGGGGGCGGTAGATCGCATCGACCTCGGCCAGGTCGATCGGGTCACCGAGTCCGCGCAGGCGCTCGACGTCCTCGTCGGTCAGCGGCAGCGGTGTGGACGCCGACAGGCGGCTCCAGGCCGCGCGGTCGAGATCCACATAGGGCGAGGACGGGGCGAGGGCGAGCAGGTGCTCGCCGAGGTCCGTCGTCGGAAACTGTGAAACCACCTGCAGCATTGTGCCCCACCTGGCGGGGTGGATCGCTATCGGCCGTGGGCGGGCCGCCCGTGGCGGGCGGCACAGCGGTCCTGTGAGCCCGGTCATGCGGGGCGCACCCGAACCGTCGTTAGACTCGCCCGCATGTGTGGGATTGTGGGTTACACGGGAACTGCAGCGACTACGGCGGACGGTGACGCCTCGGGCGCCGCCGCGCCGTCGGGCACGCCCCTCGACGTCACCATCGAGGGCCTGCGACGGCTGGAGTACCGCGGGTACGACTCGGCCGGGGTCGCGCTCGTCGCGCCAGGGCTGGACGGCGTCGCCTGGGCCAAGAAGTCGGGCAAGCTCGCCAACCTGATCGAGGCACTGGAGCAGAACCCGCTGCCCGCCGCCACCGCGGCGATCGGCCACACCCGCTGGGCCACGCACGGTGGCCCCACCGACGCCAACGCCCACCCGCACCTGGCCGACGGCGACCGGCTCGCCGTCATCCACAACGGGATCGTGGAGAACTTCGCGCAGCTCAAGGCCGAGCTCCTGGCCGACGGCGTGACGTTCCGCTCCGAGACCGACACCGAGGTGGCCGCCCAGCTCGTGGCCAAGGCGTACCGCGAGACGGGGAACCTGACGGAGGCCATGACGGCCGCCGCCGGCCGTCTGCACGGCACGTTCACGCTGCTCGCCGTGCACGCGGACGCACCGGAGACCGTGGTGGGCGCCCGCCACGACTCCCCGCTCGTGGTGGGCCTCGGCGAGGGCGAGAACTTCCTCGGCTCCGACGTCGCGGCATTCATCGCACACACCAAGGAGGCGCTCGAGCTGGGCCAGGACCAGGTGGTGACCATCACGCCGACGTCCGTCACCGTCACGGACTTCGACGGCAAGCCCGCCGAGGCCAAGCGCTACACCGTGGACTGGGACGCGGCCGCCGCCGAGAAGGGCGGCTTCGCGTCCTTCATGGACAAGGAGATCCACGACCAGCCGCAGGCCGTCGCCGACACGCTGCTCGGTCGCACCGACGCCTCGGGCGCACTGGTGCTGGACGACCTGCGCATCGACGAGGCGGTGCTGCGCGCCGTGAACAAGATCATCGTCGTCGCCTGCGGCACGGCCGCCTACTCCGGGCACGTGGCCAAGTACGCGATCGAGCACTGGTGCCGCATCCCCGTCGAGGTCGAGCTGGCGCACGAGTTCCGCTACCGCGACCCGATCGTCGACGAGCGCACCCTGGTCGTCGCCGTGACGCAGTCCGGCGAGACCATGGACACCCTGATGGCCGTGCGGCACGCGCGTGAGCAGGGCGCCAAGGTGGTCTCCATCGTCAACACCCACGGTTCGACGATCCCGCGCGAGTCCGACGCCGTTTTGTACACGCACGCCGGCCCCGAGATCGCCGTCGCCTCCACCAAGGCGTTCCTCGCGCAGATCACCGCCGCGTACGTGCTGGGCCTGTACCTGGCGCAGCTGCGCGGCAACAAGTTCCCCGACGAGATCGCCGTCCTGCTCGACGAGCTGCGTGACATGCCGCGCAAGATTCAGACGGTCATCGAGCGCGGCGAGTACGTGCGCGCGACGGCCCGGTCCATGGAGAAGTCCGACAAGGTGCTGTTCCTGGGGCGGCACGTCGGGTTCCCGGTGGCGCTGGAGGGTGCCCTCAAGCTCAAGGAGCTCGCGTACATCCACGCGGAGGGCTTCGCGGCCGGCGAGCTCAAGCACGGACCGATCGCCCTGATCGACGAGGGCCAGCCGGTCTTCGTCGTCGTGCCGTCGCCACGCGGGCGCGACTCCCTCCACTCCAAGGTCGTCTCCAACATCCAGGAGATCCGGGCGCGCGGCGCGCGCACCCTGGTGATCGCCGAGGACGGCGACGACGCGGTGCGGCCCTACGCCGACGAGATCTTCTGGATCCCGCAGGCACCCACGCTGCTCCAGCCGCTGCTGGCGGTGGTGCCGCTGCAGATCTTCGCGATGGCGCTCGCGACCGCGAAGGGCCTGGACGTGGACCAGCCGCGCAACCTCGCCAAGTCCGTGACGGTGGAGTAGCCGGGCCAGGTCCCGGCGCCGGGGTCTGCGGCGCTGGGCCCGGTGGGCGCACCCACTGTGGCACGCTCGGCGTCGTGGACCTCAACGACCTTTCCGACCTGTCCGACGAGGTCGAGATCATCAGCCGTGTGTACGCGCGCGTGCACGGCGTCGAGCGGACCGACGACTGGCTCATGCTGAAGCTGCACGAGGAGATCGGCGAGCTCACCCAGGCGTTCCTGAATCTGTCCGGCCGCTCGCGGGACAGGGGCCTGACCGACGACGAGACGCGCGAGGCGTTCTGCGGCGAGGTGGCCGACGCCCTGGCGCAGCTGCTGCTGGTCGCCCGGCGGTTCGACGTCGACCTGCCGGGGGAGCTGGAGCGCAAGTGGTTCCGCTGGCGGCATCTGGTCCGGCCGGAGGACACCGCGGGCGTCCGGGACGGTGTCCTGGAGGCGGACGGGGATGTCAGTGACCCCGTCTAGCCTGTGGGCGGACGAGAGGGGGGCGTACGTGGCGTACGTGGAGGTCGACGGTGTTCAGGTGCACTACGTGGAGCACGGGGCGGCCGGGCCCGGGGTGATGACGGCACTGCTGGTGCACGGGTTTCCGGTGGACCACCGGATCATGGTCGGCGCGTTCGAGCCGGTGTTCGCTGACCGGCCGGACTGGCGTCGCCTCTACGTCGACCTACCGGGCATGGGCCGCACGACGGCGCCCGACATCGCGAGCACGGACGACGTCTTCCGGATCCTGCTGGGGACGGTCGAGGCGCTGGTGCCCGAGGGGCCGTACGCCGTCGTCGGGCAGTCGTACGGCGGGTATCTGGCGCGGGGGCTGGTTGCCGCAGATCCGGAACGGGTGGCGGGGATGGCCGCGGTGGTGACAGTGGTCGAGGCGCGGCACGAGTTGCGTACGCTCCCGGAACGTCAGGTGCTCGTGCGGGACCCGACGCTCGCCGAGCGGGTCGGGGTCGAGACCCTCGAGGCGGAGGAGATCCTCGTGGTGCAGACCGACGAGTCCTGGCGCCGAATGCGCGAGGACGTGGATCCAGGGCTCGCCGCGGCCGATCCGGTCGTGACCGCTCGGATCGAGGCGAGCTACGGGGGAACCTTCCCGGTCGAGACGGCGTCGTTCGAGAAGCCGGCGCTGATCCTCGTCGGGCGCCAGGACTCGGTGACCGGCTACCGCGACGCGTGGGAGCTGGTCGAGCAGTACCCGCGCGCGACCTTCGCCGTGCTGGACCGGGCGGGACACGGGCTGGACCTGGAGCAACGAGGTCTGTTCGAGGCTCTGGTGGGCGAGTGGCTGGACCGGGTCGAGGAGGCCCGCTCGGCCTGAGCCCGACGGCGGAGGGGTCAGTTCGACACGGCGACGAACACCAGCAACGTGATGATCGCGGCGATCACGACGCCGAACACGACGACCATGATCACGGGGAAGGGGAGCTTGTCGTCGTCCTCGGTCATGGCGGCCTCCTACACGTGAAAGATGGCGCTCTGCCGGTACGATGCAGGCGCCACCTTTACCTCTGCATTACTGGATCAGGATGCCGCAAACCGGGCATGATGCGCAAGACTGGAGCGTGCCGGAGGTGTAGGGGATCGGTGGCCGGCGGCGGCGACCTTAGGCTGGGCGAATGATCATCGGGACGGGCATCGACGTGGTCGACGTGAACCGGTTCATGGAGACGCTCCACCGCACGCCCCGCCTGCGCGAGAAGCTGTTCACCGAGGCCGAACGTGACCTACCGCCGTCGTCCCTGGCCGCCAGGTTCGCGGCTAAGGAGGCCATCGCCAAGTCGCTCGGCGCCCCGGGGAACCTCCGCTGGCACGACGTGACAGTGCACCGCACGGTGGGTGGCCCGCCTCGGATCGACGCGAGCGGCACCGTCGCCGCCCGGGCGGCTGAGCTCGGCGTGCGCACCTGGCACATCACGATCTCGCACGACGCGGGCATCGCGTCGGCCATGGTGATCGCGGAAGGCTGACCCGCCGAGGTAGGACTGGGGCGAGGTAGGAGTGTGGCGAGGTAGGGCCGCAGCGCCGCCAGAGTCCTACCTCGCCACACTCCTACCTCGCCACAGTCCTACCTCGCCCTGGTTCTACCTCGGCGCAAGGGGCTACTGGAGCTCCGGGATGACCTGCTTCTCGAAGAGCTCGAGGCCCGTCTGGTCGTAGGCCGCCTCCTGGAAGTACGTGATCGCGTACTCCAGGCCGCGGGTGCGCATGTCCTGCAGCCGCTCGACGATCTGCTCGGGGGTGCCGACCAGGAGCCCGGTCCGCCAGGTGTTGATCTCCTGCTCGGCCTTCTCGGGGGCCCACTTGCGCAGGTGCGCCTCGATCCAGGCCATGCGGTCCGCGACGTCGGCCTCGGTCTCGCCGATCACCACGTTGTAGTCGGCCGAACGGGTGATCTCACCGAAGTCCCGGCCCACGTCCTTGCAGTGCGCCTCCAGCACACCCGACTTGTGCACGAAGCCCTCGGGCGACCCGTCGAAGTTGGTGTACTGGGCGTGCTGCGCGGCGATGCGCAGCGTCTTCTTCTCGCCGCCGCCGGCGATCCACAAGGGGATGGACGGCACCTCGGCGCCGCCGTCGCCCACCGGAAGCTGCTGCAGCGGCTGCGGGTAGCAGAGCGCGCCGTCCACCTGGTACCGCTTGCCCTCGAACGTGCCCGACGACCCGGTGCGCCACATGTTCGCCATGATCTGCACGCCCTCGTCGAGCGCCCGCAGGCGCTCGCCGGCGGACGGGAAACCGTGGCCGTAGGCGCGCCACTCGTGCTCGTACCAGCCTGCGCCGATGCCCATCTCGACGCGGCCGCCGGAGACGGTGTCGACGGTCGAGGCGATCTTGGCCAGGTGCGCCGGGTTGCGGTACGCCACGCAGGTGCACATCTGGCCCAGGCGGATGCGCTGGGTGGCCGCCGCGAACGCCGCCATCAGGGTCCACGCCTCGTGCGTGGCCTCGGTGGTGACCTGCGGGACGGTGTGGAAATGGTCGTACACCCACGCGGAGGTCCAGGCGAACTCCCCACCGGGGACGGCCTCACCTGCCGCCTGGTTCTCTGCGCGGTGCACAAGGGACAGCATGGAAGCCCACTGGTCGGCGGGCGCGATGTCGACCAGGTCGAGGCGCCAGCCCTGCGGGATGAAGAGTCCGAATCGCATGGCTCGACCCTATGCCGACAGGGTTCCGGGCGGGAGGGCCGGTCCAAATCGCCCAGTATTGGTACCTCGGACGGCGGGGGAAGCGGCACTATAGGACAGTGAAAGACGCGTGGAGTTCCGACGACGTACGAAAGGCCGAAGAGCCACTGATCGCAGCCGGTGAGCCGCTCATGGCCAGGGCTGCGTACGCGCTGGCCCAGGCTGTGGTCCGGGACGTCGCGGCCCGCCGTGCCGACGGCGGCACGGCGCCCGGCCGGGCAGTACGCCCGAGCGGCGTCCGGCTCCGCGGCAGCCTCGGCTCCGACGGGCTCCCCGATACCGCCCGGATCCGGCCGGCGCGCCGCGCCGGCACAGCGCGCGGTACCGGTGCCCGGGGTGACGTGCGTGGCGCGCGCGCCCTGCTGCTCGTCGGGCCCGGCAACAACGGCGGTGACACCCTGTTCGCCGGCGCGCACCTCCTGCGGCGCGGCATGACGGTGACCGCCGTCCTCGCGTCCGCGCGTGCGCACGAGGAGGGCCTCGCCACCTTCCGGGCCGCCGGCGGGCAGGTGGTGACGCTCGCGGAGATCCGGGTGCCGTCCGTGGTGCGGTCCGCCCTCGCCTCCGACGTCGTGCTCGACGGCCTCGTGGGCGTGGGCGCACGCGGCGCCCTGCGCCCGCCTGCGGGCGGCCTCGTGCGCACGCTCGCCGAGGCCCGCGAGACCGCCGGGGAGCGGTGGCCGCACACGGTCGCCGTCGACATCCCGAGCGGCATCGGCGTGGACGACGGCGCGGCGCCCGGCCCCGTGCTACCCGCGGACCGCACGGTGACCTTCGGCGCGCTCAAGCCGGGCCTGATCCTGCCGCCGGCGGCGCACCTCGCCGGAGAGGTCGAGCTGATCGACGTCGGCTTCCCTGTCGTCTCGGACGCCGAGCGCTCCGCGGCCGCGCGCCGCGTCGCCCTGGGCCGGCACGCCATGAGCGGCACGGACACGGCGTCAGGCCGCGTGCTGCGGATGGAGCCCGCCGACGTGGCCGCCCTGTGGCCCACCCCCGGCGCCCGCGACCACAAGTACACGCGGGGCGTGGTCGGCGTGATCGCGGGGACGGGCACCTACCCGGGCGCCGCGGTCCTCGCGACGTCGGGCGCCGTGCTGGCCGGCTCGGGCATGGTGCGCTACCTGGGGCCCGAGGCGGTCGGCACGCGCGTGCTCCTCGCCCGGCCCGAGGTGGTCGTGGCGGGCGGACGGGTGCAGTCCTGGGTGCTGGGACCCGGCGTCCCCCCGCTGGACCCCGAGCGCGAGCCGGACGGCGACGGCCAGGCCCGCCGGATCTTCGGGGCGCTCGCGGCGGTGACCGGGGTGTTGTCCGAGGACGTGACGGGCGGCAAGATGCCCGCCGTCATCGACGCGGGCGCGCTCACGATGCTGGAGCACCGGCTCCCGGCCTGGGCGGTACTGACCCCGCACGCCGGTGAGCTGGCCGAGCTGCTGCAGGGACTCGGGCACGACGTCGACCGATCGGCGGTCGAAGCACGGCCGCTGCACTGGGTGCGGACGGCGCACCAGGCGACCGGTGCCACGGTGCTGCTCAAGGGCGCGATCACCGTGGTGGCGGGCCCGGGCGACACCTACGCGCAGGCGGACGCTCCGGCCTGGACCGCCACCGCCGGCTCGGGCGATGTGCTCGCGGGCATCCTGGGGACGCTGCTCGCCGGCCGCTCCGCCGACGTCGTCGAGGACGAGACGCTCGCGGCCCGGCTCGCGGCGGCCGCAGTGCTGGTGCACGGCCGCGCCGCGGCTCGGGCGTCGGCGGGCGGTCCGGTCGCCGCGCTCGAGATCGCGCAGGCGGTGCCCGCAGTGGTCGCCGAGCTCCTGCGCGCCTGACGCCGTCGGCCCCGCGGCCGGCTCGGACGCGTCCGACGGCGTCCCCGACGCGGGCCGGGCCGGCGCACACTAGGGTGATCACGATGAGCCAACGTGTCGTTGCCTGGGGCCGGGAGCTCCGTGAGGTCCACAAGCGGCTGCGGGATGCCCTCGGGCTGGCCCGGTCGGCGGTCGAGGCAGGCGGTTCCGGGCCGACGGCGGCGCGGGACCTGCAGCTCTACTGCGTCGGCTTCTGCGCGGCGCTGACCGGCCACCACCGCAGCGAGGACGCCACCCTGTTCGACGTCGTGCTCGCGGCCGAGCCGGACCTCGCGCCGGTGATCGCTGACCTGAAGCGGGACCACTCCATGCTGGACCACCTGCTGGGCGGGCTGGAGCGCGCCGCTCGGTCGGGTGCGGAACAGGGTGAGCTGCTGCGGCACCTCGACGGCATCGAGGCCGTCATGGAGACGCATTTCCGGTTCGAGGAGAAGAAGCTCGTCGAGGTGCTCGACGCTGCGGACCATCCCGCGGCCGACAGGCAGAAGATGCTCGGTCCGCTGGCCTGACCCAGTACCGCATGAAATGGGCATTACGAGGTAATTTGGGGCATGTCGCACATTCTCATTGCTGCCCGAGATGCGCAGGCTGCGGCGGTATTTTCCCGTACCACAGTCTCAATCTGCACGATTTATCTCCTGCCATAGACTCCTGAAGCGCTACTGATCAATGTTCATGTAAGTGGCGAACTGGGGTTTGCGTGCCATCAAGTTACGGGCCTTCCGTGGCCGTTCCTTCGGTAGTTCCGGGGGTATGGACGAGCCAGGCGGGCAGCAGGGGGAGGGACCGCGTGGTCCACGGGCGTGATCGAGAGCTGCGGGTCATCGGGCACTTCGCGACCGATCTGGACCCGACGGTCCTGGTCGTGCGCGGGTTGACCGGGATCGGGAAGACCGCGACGGTGCTCCATGCGCTGAAGCAGGTCGGAGCCGGCAAGTCCGCGGTACGGGTGGTCCGGCCGTGCTCGCCACGGCCGTCCGCCCACGACCTGGACCACGGCCGGCGCATCGACCTGTCGGCCTGGTCGGTCCCGGACCATCTGGAGCACGACGCCGACTTCGACGCCGCGGGGTTCCTGCGCGCCGTCTCGGCGTGGGCCGGCGACGGCGCCTCCGGGCCGCGCGTCCTCTTCGTCGACGACGTCGGGGTGCTCACCGCCGAGCGGGCGCGCTGGCTCCAGCGCCTGGCGGACGAGGCCTACGGGCAGGACTGGCGGGTGATCGCCGCCGTGCGGAGCATCGCCGTCGAACCGCTCTCCGACGACGTCGAGGTGCTCGAGCTCGGCCCGCTCGACCGGATCTCGCTGCGCCACGTGCTCGACACGGAGCTGAGCGTCCCGGTGGCCGCCGACGTCGTCGAGCACCTGCGCTGGTGGAGCGCCGGCAACCCTCGCCTCGCGCTCGAGCTCGCGGGCACGCTGAGCACCGCCGAGCTGCGCGGGGACGCCTCCTGGGCGGGACCCGACACCGTCGGATCGGCTGCCCGGCGCGCCTACCGCGCGATGCTCGCGGGGCTCGACCCGGCGACGATGACCGCGCTCGCGACGGCGCCGCTGGGCGGACCCGGTCCGCTGGGCAGGCACGGCCCGGACCGCCGTGACGGCCGCACGGCCGTGCGGCATCCGCTGCTGGCCCTGCTGTGCCGTGAGGCGCGAGCGGCCGACGGGCCGGCGGACGGCCGCGAGGTCCCGCTCGTGGACGTCGAGACGGCCGGCGCCGGTCCAGCGGCGGGCATCCTGGACGGGCTGCACCTGGACGAGCTGCCGGCGCGCGCCTGGTCGGTGGTGGCTGCGACGCCCGACCCGCGCCTCGCCGCGCGCGCCGTCGGGGTGTCGCTGATGACCGGTCGCGCCTGGGTGGACCACGCGGACGGCCCGCTCGTGCCGGACGGGGTCGGCCTGGAGTGGACCGACCACCTGTGGTGGCGGGACCCGGTACATGTCGGTGCGGAGGCGCGCGCAGCAGGTGCACGGGTCGCGGAGATGCTGCTGCGCCTGGAGGACTCCGGCGACCTGCTCCACTCCGGCGCGCTCCGGGCCGATCTCCGCCTGCTCGGGCCGACGCCCGGCCAGGACTGGGTAGGCGTCGACATCCAGGTGCGTGCGCTGCTGATGCTGGGCGACGTGGTCGGCGCGCGCGGGCTCCTCGCCGACCACTCGGGCGCGACGTCGGACCGCACCGTGGCGGAGATCGTGGCGCGCGACCTCGCCGCCGCCCGGGTCGCCGCGTTCGACGGGCGGGCCGTCGACGTCCGGGCGCATCTCGCGCACGCGGCGGAGCTGCGCCCCTCGGTCGACGAGTGGCTGCCGGCACGCGGCATGCGGGCCTCGGCGGACGCCGTCGTCGACGGGACCGTCCCCGCGAGCACCATGCCGGCGCAGGCGGGCAGCTGGTCGGCGCGGGTGCTCGGCGAGTACGCCGCCGACCTCGGCGCCGCGCACCTCGTGGTCGGCCAGGCGGAAGGGGCGGTGGCGCTGCTGACCATCGCGCTCGAGCACTGCGCGTGGCCGTATCGCGGTCGGGTGCAGGTGCGGTGCGACCTCGTGGAGGCCGTCCTGGCCTCGGCGCCGGCCGACAAGGTCGGCCCGCGGGCCCAGCGGCTGCTCGAACCGGCGGTCGCGCCGGAGGAGCGGGCGGCCCCGGACGTCGCGGCGGCCTACTCCCGGCTCCGGGCGCTCCTGGCGGACGAAGGCACGCCGTCGGCCACCTTCGAGGCGGCGCTGCACGCGCCGCAGGCCCCGATGTCGCCGTGGCAGCGCGTGCGCATGCTGGTCGCCTACGGCCGGTACGCCGTGGCGCGCGGCGGGCGCGCGACGGGCAGGGCGATGCTCGACGAGGCCCGGACGCTGGTGCGCCTGGCAGGGATGGCCGGATGGCTGCGCGGCATCGACGCGTTCCTCGCGGAGGCGGACGCGAGCGGAGGTGCCGACCCCGAGTGGGAGGTGCTCGGCGGCCACGAGCGGGAGATGGTCCGGCTCGCAGTGCACGGCGCGACGAACTCGCAGATCGCCCAGGCGACTTTCGTGTCCGAGCGGACGGTCGTGAACCGGTTGCGCCGGGCGTACGCGACGCTCGGCATCCGGGACCGGAGGGACCTGGTCCGGCTCGCCGAGACCCGTCCGCCGGCCTGGCTCGTCCGCGGCTGACCGCTGCCGGAACGCAGGTTTTTCACCCGAAATTGCGGGTCTTTTTCAACCGGCATTTCGGACGACCTTCACTTCTCCCCGCCAATGTGCGTGCGGATGGCTTTAACACGCACCTGAGCGCCTCGAACGCACGGCAACTTGCGTTCCGTTGCGTCAGCGCACGATTACCGCTCTGCCTGGCAGGTCCCTGTGAACCACTGTTCGCTGAAGCCCGGGCACCGGTGTGTTCTACGCCACCGCCCCCAACCGATCCGGACGTGATCACGTACCGATCCGGACGTTTTTTTGAAGCGTGAATATGGAGGAGTGAGTTCTCTTGAACCGAACGCAAGTACCGTCCCGACGCCGGAGGGGAAGCGTCCCGTGGCGCCGGTCCCTGGCGACGGCCGCGGCAGCAGCAGTGGTGGTCACGACCACCGGACTGCCGGCGGTCGCAGTGGACAACTACCAGGACGAGCCGTCGGAGGCCGCTGCTGCGAGCGTCCTCGACTCGACGCTCTTCCAGGAGGCGCTGCTCGCAGCTGCCTACTCGGACGCAGACTCGGAGTCGAACCCCGGGCCGAACGAGGGCAACCTCAATGTCGAGCTGCTCGGCTCGGAGCTCGTCCGGATCGGTGACGTCGAGGTACCCCTCGACCAGATCATGGACTTCGGTCAGCTCGGTGCGCTGGCCAGCAAGAGCGAGGCGTCGTCCCCGGTCGACGCGTACGCGGTCTCCGGCCTGCTCGGCGCGGACGGCGGCGTGACCCTGGACGGCGAGACCGAGGACTTCGGCAAGGCGACCGTGGACGTCCTGTCCGCCGCGCGCCTGCTGGGCGTCGACGGCCTCACCGACCAGATCGTCGACCAGCTCCTGCTCGAGGCAGGTGCCGCCGCGGCCGAGGCCAAGGCCGAGGACGGCGTGATCCTGGACCAGGACGGCGTGGGTGGCTTCGGCCAGTACCGTGTTGCCGACCTGGACCTGTCCATGCACTCCCCGGTCATCGAGAACGCTGCCTCGTCGATCTACGACATCGGCGGCACCATCGACGGAGCCGTCGAGGACCTCGTCAACGAGAACCTCGACGACAGCGCGCTGACCGGTCTGTTCGACGCGGTCCCGGGTGTTCCGACGCCCTCGATCACCGTCGACAGCAACATGCAGGAGAACCTGTTCCAGTCCGTCGTGGGCGAGCCGATCACCTCGGCGAACCAGCTCATCACCATCGACCTGTCGACCGGTGAGCTGCAGATCCACCTCGACAAGCTGGTGGACAACCCCGACGAGACCGAGGGCGGCCTCAACGAGCTGCCCCCGAACTACGAGCTCATCGACGACACGACCTACCCGCTGATCGCGGAGACCGTGCACGAGCTGATGCAGGAAGTCACCCGCATCCTCATCGGTGCGATCGAGGACTCGCTGAACTCCGTCACGGTCAACATCGCCTTCTACGAGGAGGGCGCCCTGGGCACCCTCGACGTGTCGTGGTCGCTCCCGCTGGCGGACGCCGTGAACGGCGACTTCCCCGAGGCCGTCGACAACAGCACGGGCACCATGGCGCCGGTCGCCACGGTCCTGGTCAACACCATCAACACGGTCGGTCCGGCGCTCGCGCCGATCCTGGCCCCGGTGTACGACCTGCTGATCAGCGACGAGGGTGACAACATCTTCGAGCTGCTGATCAACGACCTCAAGACGGACTCCATCACCACGCCGATCCGCGAGATGCTCTCGCCGGTCTTCGACGTGCTGGCGAAGGTCCTGTCGATCCAGATCAACCGCCAGGTCACCGAGACCTCCGTGTCCCCGACCTCCACCGAGGCCGAGGCTGCCGAGGTCGTCACCTCGCTCGATCTGTCGGCGCTGAGCATCGCCCTGCTGCCGGACAACGAGGTGGCTCGCGTCAACCTGGGCAACGCCGCCGTGCGCATCTCTCCGGACGGCGATGGCGGCCCGGGCGAGATCGACCCGTCACTGACGGTCAACCCCGAGTCGGTCGCTCCCGGTCAGTCGACCATCGCGACGGGCGAGGGCTACACCCCGGACTCGACGGCCACCGTTCAGCTGGAGGACCCCGAGGGCAACCCCGTGGGTGACGCCATCCAGGTCGAGACGGACGCGGACGGCTCGTTCACGACTCCGGTCCCGGTTCCGGCCGACGCCGAGCTGGGCGACTACACGGTCGTTGGCACCGACGACACGACAGGCGAGGCCGCCGAGGCTCCGCTGGCCGTGGTCGCCGGTTCCGACATCTGCGCCATGGACCCGACCCTGACGGTCGAGCCGGGCTCTGCCTACCCGGGCGACACCGTCTCGGTCGTGGGCCAGGGCTTCCCGGCCGGCGTCCCGGTCGTCGTTCAGCTGCGCGACGCCGAGGGCAACGCGGTCGGCGAGCCGATCACGGTCACCCCGGACGAGGCCTGCGGCTTCATCACGGACCTGACGGTCCCGGAGGACGCCGAGCCCGGCGACCACGTCGTCGAGGCCCAGCCCGAGGACGGCAGCGAGGGTGCCGAGGCACCGCTCGAGATCCTCGACCCGGGCACCAACCCCCCGGGTGAGTGCACCGACCCGGCCATCACCGCCGACCCGGTCTCGGTCGAGGCCGGCGACGAGGTCATGATCACCGGTACCGGCTTCCCGGCCGGCGCGACGGTCACCGTGCAGCTCTTCGACACCGAGGGCAACGAGATCGGTGACCCCGTCACCGTGACGGTCGGCGACGACTGCGGCTTCGAGACCCCGATCACGGTGCCCGAGGGCACCCCGCCGGGCGTCATCATCGTGGACGCGCAGCCGGACGACGGCAGCGAGGGCGCGCAGACGCCCATCGTCGTCACCGAGAGCTTCGCTGGTGGCGAGCGCGACCTGACGGCGCGCTTCGAGAAGCCGTCCGTCGAGCAGGGCGGGGAGCAGACCTTCTACGCCTCGGGCTTCGACGCCGGCGAGCCCGTCGTCGCGGTCATCAACTCGACCGCCTTCGCACTGCCCGAGCAGGAGGCCGACGCGGACGGCAACGTCCAGTGGACCTTCACGGTCGACGAGCGTATCGACGTCGGTCGCCACCAGGGCATCGCCGTCAGCACGGTCGCGGGCGACTCGGCCATGGCCACCTTCGACGTCGTCGCGCCCTCGCTCAGCGGTGGTGGCGACGGTGACGGTGACGCCGGTGCGGGTGCCGGTGACGGCGACGGCGGTCCGCTCGCCAACACGGGTGCGAACGTGACGGCTCTGATCGCCGCCACGGTGCTGCTGCTCGGCGCCGGTGCGGTCATGATCAAGCGTCGTCGCGAGATCAGTGCGGCCTTCGCTACCGCGATGGGCCGGTTCTCGGACGACAAGCCTGCCGTCTGATGAGCTGAGTCTCTGACGCAGGAAGCAAGTGTCTGACGCAGTAAGACCGGCCCGGTGCGACGTCGTCGCACCGGGCCGGTCCTGTGCTGGGAATGGCCCGTCCAGGGCCGGAGCGTGAAACCAAGGGGGAGTTGTGCCTGAACTGTCGTCGAGGCGGAGGGCGGTGCCGACGATCATCGCGGCAGCGGCCATCGTCGCGCTCGTCGTGGCCGCGATCCTGGTCGTGGAACAAGCAGTACCCGCAGCGCCGGCTCCGCGCGGAGACGAGTCGACGACGTCGAGCGGCGTGGACCTGGACTGTGCGGAGAACGACCCGATCACGCAGGAGCTGCTCAGCGGTTCCATGTGGTCCATGTGCTGGCGGGTGGACGCTAGCCGGGGGCTGGTGCTCGAGGACGTGCACTTCACACCCGCCGGGCACCGGCCGGTGCAGGTGCTCGCCGAGCTGTCGATCGGGCAGCTGGAGGTGCCGTACGACACCGGCCTGCGCAACACGGAGGACATCACCACCCAGGGCTTCGGTGGCAGCCACATGATGACCCTCACCGAGACGGAGTGCCTGGGCGAGCGTCTCGACACGTACGTGCCGAAGATCGGCGACGGCTCGATGGGCGGCGGCGGTGAGCAGCGCGCGGTCCTGTGCCAGGAGGTGGTCGACGGCGGCATCGCGTACCGCAGCGACGACGGCAGCGGGGCCGAGGTGGCCCGGCGCACGGACCTCCGGCTCGCAACGATCTCGAAGGTGGGCTGGTACGAGTACGTCAGCCAGTACACGTTCGGCGGCGACGGCAGCATCCGGTCCGACCTCGGCGCCACCGGTGACCTCTCGCCCGAGGACTACGGGGACGACCCGGCCCACGGCTGGCCCGTCGGCCCCGGGGACACCGACTACGCGACCAGCCACTCGCACAACGCGGTGTGGCGGGTGCACTGGGCGCTCGGCGGGCAGGGCGGCCAGGTGGTGGAGCAGTACGACGCCGAGCCGACCGGCGAGCAGGGCCCGCGGTCGCCGCTCGTCTCCGGCGGGCTCACCCCGATCTCGCGCGAGGGCACCGCGGAGGCCGCGGACCGGCGCTGGTGGCGCGTGGTCAACCCCGACGTGCTGAACGAGGACGGGCACGAGATCTCCTACCAGGTGGACCTCGGCGCGACGACGCCGTTCGAGCTCACCCAGGACGACCATCACGACGACGGCGACCGGGCCGGCTACACCGTCGCGTTCACCGAGGCGGACGACTGCCAGCTGTTCGCCACGGCGAACAAGGAGGGCAGGTGCGGATCGGGCGTGCTCGACTTCGCGCAGGACGAGGCGGAGCTGTCCGACGTCGTCACCTGGGTGGCCGTCGGGTTCCACCACGTCGCGCGCGACGAGGACCAGAGCCCCATGGAGATGCACTGGCAGGGCTTCACCCTGACCCCGCGTGACCTGACGGCCCAGCGTGTCGATCCGCCGTCGGCCCGCGAGGACGTGAACGGGAAGCCCGCCCAGGTGCCCTGAGGCGCCCTCGCCCGCTCAGGGCTTCCGCGCCTCCACGAGCGTGCGGCGGCTGTGGCAGACGAACGAGCCGTGCTCCGCGATGTGGGTACGCAGCGCCTGGAGGCGGTCGCGGTACTTCTCGACCGAGAAGTCGGGCACCGTCCACAGGACCTTGCGCAGGAAATGCACGACGGCCGCCAGGTCGAAGAATTCGACCTTCGTGAGCTTGTCCCGCAGCAGCACCATCTCCAGGCCGACGCCGGCCACCCGCTCGCGGACCTGGTCCAGGTACTCGGCGTCCCGGTCCTCCTGCGGCCCCATGAGGAACTCGTAGAGCGCGCGGTTCGAACCCGCGCCGACCTCCTGGACCAGCAGCGTCCCGCCGGGTGCCAGGACCCGTGCCGCCTCCGCGTACGGGAACGAGACCGGGTGGCGGCTCGTGACCAGGCCGAACGTGCCGTCGTCGTAGGGGAGCGGGGCGATGGCGTCGTCGACCAGGGTGACGACCCCGCCGAACGGCTCCAGCACCGCCGAGGCGATCGCATGGTTGGGCGCCCAGCCCTCGGTGGCCCGCACCGTGCCCGGTACGCGGGCGGCCAGCCCGAGTGCCTCCGCGAAGACCTCGCCGCCGCCCGTGTCGACGTCGAGCACCGCATCGACCCGGCCCAGGTGCTCGCCGCACAGCCGGACGTAGCCCCAGCCGGGGCGTTCCTCGGTGGCCCGGCCGTCGAACCACGAGAAGTCCCAGCCGTCGGTCGGGACGGCCAGGCCCTCGGCGATCTCCTCGTCGAACGTCATACGTCGAAACTATCCCCGGGAATCCCCCACCCACCAGCGCATATCCCCCGAACGGGGGAGGGGGCGGGCACCCGGCGGGCGGGAGTGTGCAGGCATACGGCACGACCGACCGAAGGGAACCGTCATGCATCGCCTCACCCGCGCCACGCTCCTCGGCGCCACCATCGCGAGCTGCGTCACCGCGCTGCTCGGCCTCGCCTGGACCACCGGGTTCTGGCCGAACCTCTACGTCGACCCTGAGCGCGCTCTCCTGGCCCGCTTCGCCGGGCCGGACGTCGCCGCGACCGTTCACACGGTCGCTGCCCTGGTCGGTGTCGCGACCGGGATCGCCGCGCTGGCCGGGGCACTGGGCACCCGCGGCCGCATCTGGGCCGCCGCGCTGCAGCTCCTCGTGTTCGGCCTGGTGCTGCAGAGCGGAGGCACCCTGTCCACCGCCGGCTATCTCGTCGCGGCGGCGATGCCGGTCGTCGTCGTGGTGCTCCTCGTCCAGGTGGTGCGCCGGTACCGGGTGCTGCGCTGGGCCGTCGGCGTGCCCGGCCTGGCGGCGCTCGCGATCGGCGGCTTCCTCGCACGGGACGCCATCGCCGAGATCGGCGTCAACCTCGGCACCGGGTTCGCCACCTACGGCACCGGCCTCCTGACCTCGCTGCTGTTCATCGCGGTCGGGAGCCTCTGGGCGACCGTCGGGATCCAGGCACTGTCCGAGACCCCGGCCCTGGACCGGGCCACCGCGTGGGTGCTGCGCCACCGCCGCGCGATCACCATCGTGGCCGCGACCGGGCCTCTGCCGTACGCCCTGGTCCGGCTCACCTGGCTCACCCCCTGGCCGCATCTCGGGGACGGCCTGGACCTGTCGACCAGGATCTGGGGCCTGGCCCTGTCCAGCGGTGCCTGGCTCGGTGTCTTCCTCACGATCGGCCTGATCCGGCCCTGGGGCGAGGTGTTCCCCCGGTGGATGCCGGGCCTCGCCGGCCGCCGCGTGCCGATCGCCGCTGCCGCCGTACCCGGCGGCATGATCGCCGTGACGCTGATCTTCACCGCCGTCCCCATGCTGATTATGTTCAGCGAGGAGGGTTTGGTCGCCGGCCTGCTGGGCGCCCTCACCTTCCCGTGCTGGTACTGGGGACCGGCCCTGGCGCTCGCGGTCTGGGGCTACGTGGCGCACCGGATCCAGACCGCCCCCCAGCCCGAGGGTGACCCGGCGCGAAGCACCGTGACCCCCGTAGCGCCCTGACCCACCAAAACCCCTTTGTTGTGGGCGCGATCGTTGCGCTTATCTGCCCGTTGTGGGCGCAACGATCGCGCCCACAACCAAGGGGTGGGTTGGCGGGTGGGGGTGGCTAGCAGAGAGGATGACGGCATGCAGGTGACGACGCGGCACCTCGCGCGGTATCTCGCCCGACGGTTCGCCTGGCACATGCTGGGCGCGGCGATCGGGCTGGCCCTCGCGCTGCTCGTGTACGCGCTGCTGGACACCTCGGTCACGGGACTGCCCGGCTGGGCGGTGGCGGCCGTGGCGGTCGCCGCCGCAGCAGGGCTGGGCCTCGTCCCCGGGGCACGGGAGCTCGAGGTCACGGCTGCCCGTGCCCTGCTGGACGTGGACGACGAGCTGCTGGTCCCCGCCGACCCCCGGCTCGCCCACCGCGTCCGGACCGCGGCCTGGGTGGTGCTGCACCTGTTCACGGGCATGCTCGTGGGCTTCTGCCTGTTCGCCATGGTCCCCGGGACCGTGCTGGTCGGCGTCGAGGCGGTGGCCGGGCGCTCGTTCGGGTCCGGGATCCCGGTGCCGGCCGGTCCTGTCGAGGTCGCCGTGCGCCTGGGGGCCTGCGCCGTCGTCGGGCTGGCGGCGCTCGTGGCGACCTGGCCCCTGGGAGCGGCGGCCGCCGCGCTCGCGGGCCGGGTGCTCGGCCCCACCTCGCACGACCGGCTGGAGACCGCGCTGGCCCGCGCCCGCCGCGAGGCCGAGCACACCCGCCTGGCCCGCGAGCTGCACGACGGCATCGGCCACGCGCTCACCGTCGTCAGCGTGCAGGCGGCCGCCGGCCGGCGCGTCGTCGCAGCCGACCCGGACGCGGCGGCCGACGCCCTGAGCGCCATCGAGGACACCGCCCGGTCGGCGCTCGCCGAGCTCGACCAGCTCCTGGCGGTCCTGCGGGACGACGCCGACGACAGCACACCGACGGCCCTCGCGCCCGCGCTGGACGACGTCGTCTCCGCGCACCGCCGCGCGGGGCTGGACCTGAGCGCCCGGATCGACCTGCCCGCGGGGCTGCCGGCCCTGCTCAGCCGGACCGTGCAACGCATAGTCACCGAGGCGCTCACCAACGCCCACCGCCACGGTGCCCCCGGGCCCGTGGGGCTCGTCGTGGGGCATGACGGCGACGAGGTGCGGATCGAGGTGGTCAACCCGGTCCGCGCGGGCGCGCGCCCGCGCCGTCGTCCCTCGGGGGGCCGCGGCCTGTCCGGCATCCGGGAGCGGGTGGCTCTCTTCGGCGGCACCGCGGACGCGGGGGCCGACGGCGACCGCTGGGTACTTCGTACGACGCTGCCCTATCGGAAGGATCTCGATGCCTGACACCACGGTGCGCGTGCTCGTCGCCGATGACGAGCCGCTCGTCCGCAGCGGCCTGCGCCTCATCCTGGACGCCGAGCCCGACCTGGAGGTGGTCGGGGAGGCGGGCGACGGCGCGCAGGCGGTAGAGCTGACGCGCGCGCTGCGGCCCCACGTCGTCTGCATGGACGTGCGGATGCCGGGCGTCGACGGCCTGCGTGCGACCGAGCTCGTGCTGCGGCTGCCGGACCCGCCCCGGGTGCTCGTGGTGACGACGTTCGAGCACGACGGCTACGTGCTCGACGCGCTCACCGCCGGCGCCTCGGGATTCCTGCTCAAGCGTGCGGGCGCCGACGAGATGGTGCAGGCGGTCCGGACCGTCGCCGTCGGACAGAGCCTGCTGTACCCGCAGGCGCTGCGGGACCTGGTCCGGACCCGACCGCGCGCCATTGCCGGGGCGCCGGTGCTGACCCCGCGCGAGCGAGAGGTGCTGGCGCTGGTGGCGCAGGGGATGACGAACGCGGAGATCGCGACGGCGCTCGTGGTCGGGGTCGAGACCGTGCGCACCCACGTGGCGTCCGTGCTGGCGAAGCTGCAGGCTCGGGACCGGACCCAGGCCGTGGTGCTGGGGTACCGGGCGGGGCTGGTCGAGCTGTAACCCGCTCCGGGGCGCCGTCGGTCCCGGTCAGTCCCGGGGGAGGACCATCTCGACCTGGTCCGGGAACGGCGGGAACTCCGACGGCTGGCTGCGGCCCGTGCGGCGCCAGCCGAGGTGCTCGTAGAAACCCATCGCCTGGTCGTTGTCGGCGAGGCACCAGAGCCGGGGGTCGCTCATCTCCGCGACCGCCGCGTCCATGGCGGCGCGGGCGAGGCCGGCGCCCCAGCGGGACGGGTGCACGGCCAGGTGCCGCAGCAGCCGCTCGTCGTGCGCGACGAAGCAGGCCAGCCGCCCGCCGTCGACATCGTCGTCCAGGACCAGCACGCGGACGCCGGGCTCGGTGAGCGCCGCCTCCCACTTGGCCCGGACCTCGTCGGCGGGGAAGGGGTACATGCCCGGCGGGAAGATATGGCCCAGGGCCGCGATCCCGGCGGCGCGCTCGACGTCGAGGAGCGCCTGAGCGTCCTCGAGCGTCGCCTGCCGAAACCGGGTCGGGTCCATGGGCCCAGCGTAGGCCCAGCGGGTGCCCGGGGCACGGGCGCTGCGGCGCCGGATCCGACAGGGTGAAAATCGGTCTGCAACATTCTCGCGAAGTGCTGTGACCTCAGTGCGGTTCGAGCGTCAAGGCTGCATGACAGATACAGCATTCAGCGCAGTGATGTCCCGCCTGTCGGCGCTCGACACGCTCTCGCTGCGAGTGAGTCAGGACTGGCTCGCGTTCGGCCTCGATCGGGTGGACGTGCTGGTCATCGACATTCTGACGGTCAGCGAGCTCACAGCCATGCCGCTGGTGAGCAGGCACAAGCTGGCCCCGGAATATCCGGACCCCGGCCGGGAGCTGGGCCTGACCAAGGTCTGGACCGGCTGGCTGGGGGACGCTTCGGACGTGGTGCCCGTCGCGATGCGGCTGACGCTCGCCCCGGGCGACGGCTGAGGCGCCGGACGCCGCCGAGGCGGCGCCCGGAACGTCAGCGCGGCAGGTGCGCCTCGATCTCCTCGACGATCGCCGGGTCGTCGGGCAGGGTCTTCGGCGCGTACCTGCGCACGTCGCCGCCGGGCAGGACCAGGAACTTCTCGAAGTTCCAGCGGATCTTGCCCGAATGGCCCCCGGCGTCCTCAGTCTTCTTGAGCTCTTCGTACAGCGGATGCGCGTGTCGGCCGTTCAGCCTGATCTTGTCGAGCACGGGGAACGTGACGCCGTATGTCATGGAGCAGAACTCGGCGATCTTCTCGTTCGAGCTCAGCTCCTGCAGGAACTGGTTGCTGGGGAAGCCCAGCACCGTGAACCCACGGTCCTGGTACTTCTTCTGCAGCTTCTCCAGGGTCTCGTACTGCGGCGCCAGACCGCACCGCGAGGCCACGTTCACCACGAGCACGACGTCGTCCCTGTGCTCTGCCAGCGAGATCTCGGTGCCGTCCATCGTGTGGAATGGAATGTCGTAAAGGCCCATTCCCGCATCGTCCCACCTTTTTTGCACTCACTGCAAGGTTCAGGCGGGCTCCTTCACTGCGGCGGTTGTGGCGTTCGCCTCGCTCTCTGGCGCCTCGCCCTCAGGCGCGGAGGTGCCTTCCTCGACAGCGGGATCGTCGTCGCTCGCCGCCGGGACCGCCTTCGTCCCGTTGTACACGTCCCGGTCGATCTCGTCGCTCGCGCCGGCGACGAGCATCGCGACCAGAGTGTCCCCGTTGACGTTGAGGAACGTGCGGAAGATGCCCGTGAACCAGTCCACCGCGATGAGCAGCCCCACGGCCTCGAAGGGGAGGCCGAGCGACGTGGCGAGGAACATCGCCACGACGGGGAATCCGCCCGGCACAGTGATCGTGCCCATGTTGAGGAGCACGGCGAGCGCCATCCCCATGGCGATCTGCCCGGGCGTGAGGCTGACGGCGCCGGCCTGAGCGAGGAACAGCACGACGATCGTGTAGTTGAGGACTGCCCCGTACGAGCCCATCGTGAGGCCGACCGACAGGGTGAAGTTCGCGACGCGCTGGCTGATGCCGACCTTCTCGACCGCGTTGCGCAGCACCGTCGGGAACGTGACGGCGGAGCTCGTCGTCGTGACCGCGATGGCCGTCTGCTCCGCGAGCTTGCGCGGCAGCTTCCACGGGCTCAGCCGAGTGCGCAGCGCGACGATCGTGACGAACAGGAGCAGCAGGATGACCACGCCGAGCAGCGTCGTGCCGAGATAGCTGAGCGCCGTGGTCACGACGGCGAACCCGACGTCGCCGGCGAGCGCCGCCAGCAGGCAGAACACGCCGATGGGCGCGATGTACATGACGAACCGGATCATCGTGAGGACGATCTGCTGCACCTGGTCGAAGAACCCGAGCACGAGCCGGTTGCCGGTCGTGGCGACGTAGGCGTTGAGCGCGGCGCCGAACAGCAGCGAGAAGACGATGATCGGCACCATGTTCGCCGTCGACATCGCCTCGAAGATGTTGGTCGACACGAAGCCGAGCACGGTGTCCTGCCAGCTCGTAGGTTCCGGCGGGGCCAGTGCCGGGTCGAGCTCGCCGGCGAACACCATCCCAGCGCCGGGCCTGATGAGCTCGCTCAGGCCCCAGGCGAGCAGGGCCGCGACCACGGAGAACGAGATCATCCAGCCGAAGGTGCGCGCTGCGAGGCGGCCGGCGCCCTTGCCGCTCATGGAGCCGGTGGCGACGATCACCGAGGCCATGACGAGCGGCACTATCGACATCTGGATGAGGCGGACGAAGAGGTCGCCCACGAACTTCAGGTTGCTCGCCCATTCGCCGGCGACGAGGCCGAAGGCGATTCCGGCGATCGCCGCGATGCCGATCTGCAGGGCGGGGTTCTTCAGGGCCTTCACGGGTCCTCCTCGTGTGCCAGCACGACCGCACGGCCGTGCTGGGAAAACTAGGGGAGTGTCGTTAGGCCCATGAAGACTGCGCGTTGCATTCCTGTTTCATCTGGTGCGGGTTTTGACACGAATGTTTCGGGCACCGGCTCGCAGGCCGGCCCGGGTTAGGTTGACGGCGTGACCCACCCGCCGTCAGGTACCGGACGCCGGACCGGTCCCGTCAAGCACCGGCCCCCGCTGCCCGTGCGGGACGGGCTGAATCCCACCCGGCTCGTGCTGCCCCACGACCCCGACGTGGTGGCGCGGTTCCCGTTCGCGCTCGACTACCTGCTGGACCGCTTCCGCCACGACGAGGCCCGCCTGCGCCAGAAGCTCGCACTCGGCGAGATCGTCACGGGCGGCGGTGCGCCCCTCACGCCGACGACGCCGTACGAGCCGCGCGGCTTCCTCTACCTGTACCGCGACCCGCCCGCGCACGAGGACGAGATCCCGTTCGAGCCGGAGGTGCTGCACCGCGACGAGAACCTGCTGGTCGTGGACAAGCCGCACTTCCTCGCGACGATGCCGCGCGGCCGGTGGGTGCGCGAGACGGTCCTGGTCCGGCTCCGGACCGCCCTCGACCTGCCGGAGCTCTCACCGGCCCACCGGCTCGACCGCGGCACGGCCGGCGTGCTCGTCCTCACCGTGCGCCGGGAGGTACGGGGCGCGTACCAGGAGGCGTTCGCCCGCCGCGAGGTGCGCAAGGTCTACGAGGCGGTGGCACCGCTGCCGCCGTCGGGCAGCCTTTCGCCGTCGGGGAGCATGGTGCCCGACGGCGGCGCGTTCGCCCTGGGCGAGCCCCGCACCGTCCGCAGCCGCATCGTGAAGCGGCGCGGCGTGACCCGCGCCGAGGAGGTACCGGGCGAGCCCAACGCCGAGTCGCTCGTCAGCCTCACCGCGGCCGACGCGGCGCGCGGTCTGGGGCTCTACCGCCTCGAACCGCACACGGGGAAGACCCACCAGCTGCGCCTGCACATGGCGTCGCTCGGGCTGCCGATCCTGCACGACCCGTTCTGGCCCGAGCTCCGGGACACCGACCCCGACGACTTCGACCGCGCCCTGCAGCTCCTCGCGCGCTCCCTCGAGCTCACCGACCCGCTGTCGGGCCGCCTACGCCGCTTCGAGTCCCGGCGCGTGCTCAGCGCCTGGACCCGTCAGACACCCCGGTAGCTGTCAGACCCACAGGTCACCTGAGTGACTCGAGGGTCTGACACGTCCGGAGGGAACCGTCAGGTGCAAGAATCGGTGGGATGAGCACCACCCCCGACTATCCCGCCCGCGCGGTCGTTGATCTCGACGCGATCCGCGACAACGTGCGCGCCCTGCAGGCGACCGCCTCGACCGCCCAGGTCATGGCCGTCGTCAAGGCCGACGCGTACGGCCACGGGCTGGCGCCGGCGGCCCGGGCGGCGCTCGCGGGCGGCGCGACCTGGCTCGGCGCGGCACAGAGCGCGGAGGCGCTCGCCGTCCGCGCCGCCGTCGGGCGCGGACCGCGGGTGCTGACGTGGCTCTACGCGCCCGGCGCCCCCTTCGCCGAGCTGGTCCGGGAGGACATCGACGTCGCCGTCGCCGCCGCGTGGGCACTCGACGAGGTGGCCGACGGCGCCCGCGCCGGGGGCCGCGCCGCCCGCGTGCACCTCAAGGTCGACACCGGGCTGGGCCGCAACGGGATCACGCCCGAGGACCTGCCCGCCGTGCTCGACCGGGCCGCCGCGCTGCGGGCCGAGGGGGCACTGGCGATCGTCGGCCTGATGTCGCACTTCGCGATCGCCGACGAGCCGGACGACCCGTCGGTGAAGATGCAGCTCCACGCGTTCGAGGACACCCTGCGCGTCGTCGAGGCCGCCGGCATGCCCATCGAGGTGCGGCACATCGCCAACTCCGCGGCCACCCTGACCAACCGCGCGGCGCACTACGACCTGGTGCGGCCGGGCATCGCCGTCTACGGGCTGTCGCCGGTCCCGCACCTGGGTGCTCCGGGCGACTACGGGCTGCGCCCCGCGATGACGCTGGAGGCGCGGCTCGCCACGGTCAAACGGGTACCCGCGGGCCACGGCGTCTCCTACGGCCACTTCTACACCACCGCCCAGGACACCGTGCTCGGCGTGATCCCGCTCGGGTACGGGGACGGGATCCCGCGGCACGCGTCCGGCGGCTCGCTCGGCCCTGGCGGCCCCGTCCTCGTCGGCGGCGGCGTGGACGACGTCGCCGCACCCGGCACCGGGCTCGGCACCACCCGCGTGCTCCGCATCGCCGGCCGGGTGTGCATGGACCAGGTCATGATCGACCTCGGCCCGTACGCGTCGGAGCAGGCCGGCGACGTCGTCACGCTGTTCGGCGCGTCCGACGGGCTGGCCCGCGCCGGCGCGCCGAACGCCGAGGACTGGGCGCAGGCCGCCGGCACCATCAGCTACGAGATCGTGACGCGCCTCGGGGCGCGCGTGCCCCGCGTGTACGTCGGTACGGCAGGAAAGGAGACCGCGTGAGCGGCGCGACGAGAGGACAGAGCGACATCACGACCGCAGAGGTGGTGACACTGGAGCTGCCCGACGCCGATACGACGCGCACCCTCGGTGCCATCCTCGCCGAGGTGCTGCGCGCCGGGGACCTGGTGATCCTCACCGGCGACCTCGGCGCCGGCAAGACGACCCTCACGCAGGGGATCGGGGCGGCGCTGAACGTACGCGGCCAGGTCGCCTCGCCCACGTTCATCGTGGCGCGCGAGCACCCCGCGCTGCCCCGCCCCGACGGCACGTACGGCCCCGGCCTCGTGCACGTCGACGCCTACCGGCTCGGCGGGCTGAGCGAGCTCGACGCGCTCGACCTCGACTCGTCCCTCGAGGACTCCGTCACCGTCGTCGAGTGGGGCCGTGGCCTGGCGGAGGCGCTCGCGGACGACCGCCTGGAGATCGACCTGGAGCGCCCGCGCGGTGCGCCGTCGTTCGACCCCGGCGTCGCCGCCGAGGAGGACCCGGAGGCGGGGACGCGGAAGGCGACCATCCGCGCCGTCGGCCAGCGGTGGGCCGGTGTGGACCTGGGGTCCCACCTGGGTCGCGTCGCGAATTAGGCTGTTCACGTGGCCGTTCTCGCTCTTGACACCTCAGCAGCCGTCGCAGTCTCGCTCGTCGACGAGGACGGTGCGCGCCTCGCGTCCCGCACCTCGGACGAGCGCCGCCGGCACGCCGAGTCGCTCGCGCCCCTGATCACCGAGGTCCTGGACGAGGCGGGCATCGATCGCGCCGACCTGACCGCCGTCGTCGCAGGGACCGGGCCCGCCCCGTTCACCGGCCTGCGCGTCGGGCTGGTCACGGCCCGGACGCTCGCGCTCACGCTCGGCATCCCCGTGCTGGGCGTGCCGAGCCTCGACGCGCTGGCCGTCCAGGCCGTCAGCGACCTCGGGCTCCGGCCGGGCGCCGAGATCCTCGCGACGTCGGACGCCCGCCGCAAGGAGGTCTACTGGGCGCGCTACCGCGTGATCGCGCACGAGGGCCCGCACGGCTTCCCGGTGGTGGAGCCGCTCGCGGGGCCCGACGTCGACCGGGCCGGGTTCGTCGCGCAGGCCCAGCTCGTCGCGACCGAGGCCGCCGAAGGACAGCTGCCCGTCGTGATCGGCGAGGGCGCGATGCTCTACCCCGACTTCCTGCCCGTGGCCGACGACGCCCCGCTGATCCCCGACGCGACGGTCCTGGCCCGGCTGGCGCTCGTGCGCCGCGCCGCCGGCGAGGACCAGCCGTCCGAGCCGCTGTACCTGCGGCGTCCGGACGTGCATGAGCCGGCTCGGGCCTCGACGGCCGCTTCCGCCGCCGGGGGTGTCGCGTGATCACGGAGGTGCGGCTCCGCCCGCTGCGCAACGCCGACTTCGACCGCGTGCTGGAGATGGAGCGCCAGCTCTTCGGCCGGGGCGCCTGGACGTACGGGATGCTCGCCGACGAGCTCGCCGGGCTCGGCCGCTGGTACATCGTGGCGGAGCCGGAGCGGCTCGACGCCGCCGGCCCGCAGCCCGTCATCGGCTACGCGGGCCTGTGGTTCGACGGCGACGTCACGCAGGTCATGACGATCGGCGTCGACCCCCACTGCCAGCGGCACGGCGTGGGCAGGCAGCTCATGGCCGCGCTGATCGAGCGCTCCCGCAAGCTCAAGGCCGAGGCCGTGCTGCTGGAGGTGCGGGTAGACAACGACGCCGCGATCGCGCTGTACGCGGAGTTCGGGTTCCAGATTCTCGGCGTCCGCAAGCGCTACTACCAGCCCGAGGACAAGGACGCGTACACGATGCGCCTGGAGCTCGCCGAGCTGGAGGCCGTCCAGGACGCGCCGGCCACTCCGGACGACCCGAACGACGAGGCGGGGGACGCGGCCTGAGGCCGTCGAAGCTACCTGCGCGAACCTGCTAAACCTGCTGATCCGAGCCTCGGACCAGTAGGTTTCGCTTGGTCGCCGATATGAATTGGTCGCAGATGATGAGGGGTACTACCGCATGAGGGAACGAGTTCTGGTCGACGCCGCCGCGCTGGCGGCGGACCTGCAGATCGGCGAGGGAACCGATCCCGTCGAGGGGCGCCCCGTCGTCCTCGACGTGCGGTGGGCGCTCGGCATGACCGACGGCTACGACCGGTACCGCGCCGGCCACATACCCGGCGCCGTGTACGTCGACCTGGAGACCGAGCTCGCCGCACATGGTTCTCCGGAGGAAGGGCGCCACCCGCTGCCCTCGGCGTCGGCGTTCCAGCAGGCCGCGCGCCGCTGGGGCGTCTCGGCGGACTCGCGCGTCGTCGTCTACGACTCCGTCGGCGGGACCTCTGCCGCGCGCGCCTGGTGGCTGCTGCGCTACTTCGGCGCGCCGGACGTACGCATCCTCGACGGCGGCCTCGCCGCCTGGACCGCGGAAGGTCTGGCCGTCGAACCGGGTGACGTGACGCCCGAGCCGGGCGACCTCGACGTGCGTCCGGGCGGGATGCCCGTCGTGGACGCGGACGAGGCCGCCGCCCTGGCCGACGGCGACGGCATGCTCCTGGATGCGCGCGCCGCCGAGCGCTATCGCGGCGAGGTGGAACCCGTCGACCCGCAGGCCGGGCACATCCCGGGCGCGGCCAGCGCGCCGACCACGGAGAACCTGCGGGCGGACGGGCGCTTCCTGTCGACTGCTGACCTGCGGCGTCGGTTCGGCGACCTGGGGGTCTTGACGGGCTCGGCCGGCGGGAGCGCCGTCGGCGTGTACTGCGGTTCGGGTGTCACGGCGTCGCACGAGGTGGCCGCGCTCGCTGTCGCCGGCGTGGATGCCGCGCTGTACCCGGGCTCGTGGTCGCAGTGGTCGAACGACCCGGCGCGCGAGGTCGCAACCGGGGCGTGACCGACGCCGTCAGACGGGGTGCTGTCAGACGGTGATGGTCGTGAGCGGCATCGATGAGTCGACCGGGATGTCCAGGGCGCTCGGCGCGACCCCGGCACGCACGACGGCGGAGCCCAGCGCCGCGATCATCGCCCCGTTGTCGGTGCAGTAGCGGATCGGGGGGATCCGCAGGTCGATCCCGGCCTCGGCGCAGCGCTTGGCCGCCATCTCGCGCAGCTGGCTGTTGGCCGAGAACCCGCCGCCGATCACCAGCGTGTCGACGCCGTGCTTGTGGCAGGCGGCGATGGTCTTGGCGGTGAGGACGTCGGCGACGGCCTCGGCGAACGACGCCGCGACGTCGTGCACGGGGATCTCCTGCCCGACGTCGGTGCGGGCCTCGACCCAGCGGGCGACCGCCGTCTTGAGGCCGGAGAACGAGAAGTCGTACGCGTGCTTGGCCTGGTCCTTCGCCGCGGTGAGGCCGCGCGGGAACCGGATGGCCGTGGGGTCGCCCTCGCGGGCGAGCCGGTCGATGTGCGGGCCGCCGGGGTACGGGAGCCCGAGCAGGCGGCCGACCTTGTCGAAGGCCTCGCCCGCGGCGTCGTCCAGGGTGGAGCCGAGCTCCGTGACGTCGGTGGCGATGTCGTCGACCAGGAGCAGCGAGCTGTGGCCGCCGCTCACCACGAGCGCCATCGCCCGTTCCGGCAGGGGTCCGTCGACGAGCTGGTCCACGCACGCGTGACCGATCACGTGGTTCACGCCGTACAGCGGCTTGTTCAGGCCGATCGACAAGGCCTTGGCGGCGGATGCGCCGATCGTGAGCGGCCCCACCAGGCCGGGTCCGGCGGTCACGGCTATCGCGTCGACCTCGGACAGGTCGACGTCGGCCTCACCGAGCGCCTTCTGGATCGTGGGGATCATCGCCTCGAGGTGGGCGCGGCTGGCGACCTCGGGAATGATGCCGCCGTAGCGGGCGTGCTCCTCCATCGAGCTGGCTACCGCGTCGACCAGCAGCTCGTTTCCGCGGACCAGCGCGACGCCGGTCTCGTCGCACGAGGTCTCGATGCCGAGGACCAGGGGATCTGCCATGGGCTCCAGCCTAGTTGGTCGCCGGTGCTTGGCCGGATTGTCGGCGTGGCTGTGGCCAGGCTCATAGTTGAATCTGGAACAATCGCCCGGAACAACCTTGTTGACGGCGGCATGACTGAGACTCTTGAGGCTTCGCGCCTCGCCATCGACGACGCGACCGCCGACCGTCTGTTCCGCACGGCGCGCACCGTGACGACGTTCGCCGAGTCCGACGTGACCGACGAGCAGCTCGCCGCGGTGTACGACCTCATCAAGTGGGGCCCGACGATGATGAACACGAGCCCGCTGCGCGTGCTCGTCGTCCGCACCCCCGAGGCCCGGCAGCGCCTCGTCGCCAACGCGCCCGAGGGCAACCAGGAGCGCATCGCGAAGGCGCCGGTCACCCTCGTGCTCGCGTCCGACCCCGACTTCCACGAGCGCCTCGACGTGCTGGTTCCGCACATGCCGGGCGCGCGCGAGATGTTCGCCGGTGACGCCGAGGGGCGCGCTGAGGCAGCGCGAACGAGCGCCCTGCTCCAGGCCGGGTATCTCATCGTCGGTCTGCGGGCCGCCGGCCTGGCAGCAGGCCCCGTGCACGGGATCTACGACGGGATCGACGCCGAGTTCTTCGCCGAGAACGGCTGGAAGAGCTTCCTCGTCGTCAACGTCAGCGCGGCCGAGGGCGCCGACACCACCCGCCCGCGCGCCCCGCGTCTGAACTTCGAGGACGCGGCACAGATCGTCTGACGCCTTGGTTGTGGGCGTGATCGTTGCGTCTACGCGCCCGTTTTAGGCGCAACGATCACCCCCACAACCAAGAAGGTCAAAGGGGGTGGCCCTGGCGCATCTCCTGCACCATCGCGCGGACCACCGCGACCAGGTCGCCGTCGTGCGCCGCCGCTACCGCCTGCTGCCGCTGGTAGGAGGCCCCGCCGCGGACGATGTCCCGTACCCCGGCCAGCTCCGCGGCGCAGCCGAGCCGCTGCGCGACGGGCTCCAGCTCGACCAGCAGCTTGCCGATCGCGTCAGCGACCGGCCCCTGGTTGCCGTCGGCGTCCAGGATCACCGTGGCGTCGAGCCCGTAGCGCGCCGAGCGGAACTTGTTCTCCTCCACGAACCACGGCGGCAGCTCCGGCAGGGTCCGGCCCTGGTCCAGCTGGGTGGACAGGTGCTCCACGAGGCAGTGCACGAGCGCGGCCAGCCGGAGCGCCTCCGTGAGGTTGGTCGGGCCGTCGCAGACGCGGACCTCGAGCGTGCCGAACTTCGGCGACGGGCGCACGTCCCAGTGGACCTCGTTGAACGCCTCGACGGCGCCGACGTGCAGCATGTCGCCCGCGTACGCCTCGAGCTCCTGCCAGGTCTGGAAAGCGACCGGCAGCCCGGAGCTCGGGATCTGCTGGAACAGCATCGACCGGTTGGACGCGTACCCCGTGCGCTGGCCGGCCCAGTACGGCGACCCCGCAGACAGCGCCTGCAGGTGCGGGAAGTAGGTGAGCATCGCGCGCATCAGCGGCAGTGCCTTGTCCCGATGCTCGACGCCGACGTGGACGTGCAGGCCCCAGATGATCAGCTGCGCGCCCCAGACCCCGGTGCGCTCGCGGATGCGGGCGTAGCGCTCCTTGTCGCCCACCAGCTGGTCGGCCGCTCGCGCGAACGGGTGCGTCCCGCCGCCCATCAGGTCGAGGCCCATGGGGTCGGTCACGGCCCGCACCCGGTCGAGGAGGCGGGTCAGGTCCGCCCCCGCGTCGCCCACGGTCCGGCTGACACCGGTGACCAGCTCGACGGTGTTCTTCATGAACTCGCCGGTGACGTGCGGAACATAGCCCGCCGCATCGTCCCGCGGGGCAGCGGCGGCGTCGCGCGCGACGGCGTCGAGCACCTCCGGCCCGGACTGGGAGAGGTTCGCGCTATCGGACTCGACGAGTCCGATCTCCCACTCGAGGCCCACGGTGGAGCGTGGAGATTTGCCGAATCCGAGCCGGGCCGGCGAGCTCATACGGGTCCCAGTGGTTCGACGAGGAGCACCTGTTGGTTGCCTGCCACGCGTGTGAGCACGATCGTCGCCTCCTCGGTCCCCGTGAGCACGAGCTGCTTGCGAAGTTGTTCAGGCACCACGGCGGTGCCGCGCTTCTTGATCGTGATCCGCCCGACGTTCCGGTCCCGCAGGTACGACCGGAGCCGCTTCAGGCCGAACGGCATGGTGTCGAGCA
The DNA here is from genome assembly GCF_900608595.1 of Promicromonospora panici. Taxonomy (GTDB): domain Bacteria; phylum Actinomycetota; class Actinomycetes; order Actinomycetales; family Cellulomonadaceae; genus Promicromonospora; species Promicromonospora panici. The sequence goes on from NZ_UWYY01000017.1 coordinate 149,356, forward strand.
CCCGGTAGCCGGTGGCGATCGGGGCCTGTGCCCCAGCGGTCTCCACCGGGCGGGCCGGAGGCAGGTCGGCGGGGTCGTCGGTGGTGACGTACGCGATGGTCGGGTCGACGAGGCGTCCGCCCAGCTCGGCGGCAGCCTGGCCCACCAGGCCGGCGCGGATGACGGCTCCGTCAGGTTCGTAGAGATACTGCCCGACGGCGCCGACGTCCGGCGCGCCGTCGTCGCCCCGGACCGTGCGGCTGAGCGTGTGCTCCTTGCCGTCGTCGTCGGTGAAGGTGCGCAGCACGAGCGCCGAGCGGCCGGGGCCGTCGGGCGCGAGCGGGCCGAACCAGAGACCGGCCTCGACCACGTCGCCGTTGACGGAGACCCACTGCGTCTCGGCGTCGTCGGGCAGCCCGTCGTGCGCGATGCCGGGCCCCACCTTGATGCCGACGGCGGGCACCGTCTCGCGCAGCGCCCAGACGGCGTCGAGCGGCGGTTCGTAGGCCCGCGGGTCGAAGACCCGGCGGCTCCGGCCGCCCGAGCCACCGCTCACGCGGCGCGCCGGGTCGGCGTAGACGCCCTCGATGCCCTCGGCGCGCAGGTCGAGCGACAACCCGTCGGCGTGCCGCACGTCCGCCTCGGGGAAGTGGCGCAGGTTCCACTGCGCGATGGCGGCGGTGCACTCGTCCAGATCGGTCGCCAGGACGCGGAGCCCGGTCCCGGCAAAGGCCAGGGAGTCGGCGCCGATGCCGCAGGTCAGGTCGGCGAGCGCGGTGACGCCCGCCTCCAGGTAGCGGCGGGCGTGCAGGGCGGCGACGAGGAGCCGGGTGGCCTGCTCCAGGCCGTCCGCGGTGAAGAGCATCCCGTCGGCGAAGTCGCCGAACTTGTTCCGCGCCCGGGCGCGCAGCCGGGACTGGGTCACCACGGCGGCCGCGAGGTCCGGTGCGATGCCCTTGGCGCGTAGAGTCGTCACGGTCTTCATCGCGTGCCGCTCGTCGTAGGGCGGCAGGGCGCCAAGCAGGGCCCAGCCGTCTGGGCTGAGCAGTTTGCTCAGAATCGCCGCATCCATGGGAAGATCTTTCCACGTATGTCCTGGTCGTGACGAGTGGCTCGACGGAACCTTTTCGTGGGGATGGCGAGATTCCGGTGCGCGGGCCTCGGATCCGGCGTCCGCCGCGTGACCAGGTTCACGCCATTGGCACTCGCCTTGACCGAGTGCTAGTGCCGACCTAGATTTGGGGTTGTCCACCGCCGCGGGACCCGGTCCCCGGGGCCTGCGTCGGAGGGCCCAGACGTTCGTGCCCGCCGGCACCCGCGACGACGGCGGACCGTCGAACGTTCGAGCCACTCAGTCCACCACGAAGCAGATCTCTCGATCCGCTCATGAAAGAGGAGGTCCGACGTGTCGGTCCCCATCAAGCCGCTCGAGGACCGGATCGTCGTCAAGGCTCTCGAAGCCGAGACCACGACCGCTTCCGGCCTGGTCATCCCGGACACCGCCAAGGAGAAGCCCCAGGAGGGCGAGGTTCTGGCCATCGGCCAGGGCCGCATCGACGACAACGGCAACCGTGTGCCGCTGGACGTCGCCGTCGGTGACAAGGTGATCTACTCCAAGTACGGCGGCACCGAGGTCAAGTACGCGGGTGAGGACTACCTGATCCTCTCGGCCCGCGACGTCCTCGCCGTGGTCGCGAGCTGATTTCAGCTCGCGCCAGGTAGAAGACGAGGGCCCCGCACCACATGGTGCGGGGCCCTTGCCGTTCCCGCCTACTTCGGCGCTGGAAGTTGTTCAGGCCGAGACGGACTTGCCGGCGAGAATCGCCGACCGTTCGTCCTCGCTGAGCCCGCCCCAGACGCCATACGGCTCACGGACGCGGAGCGACTGCTCGCGGCACTGCATCATCACGGGGCAGGAGCGGCAGATCGCCTTGGCGGCCTCTGCACGCCGCCGGCGGGTCGACCCGCGCTCGCCTTCGGGGTGGAAGAACAGGGTGTCGTCCGCGTCGCGGCACGCTCCCTGGTACTGCCATTCCCACAGTTCCATCACCGGACCGGGAAGCCTCGAGATCTCCGTCATGGCGAACAACCTACAAGTTGTGCAGAAGTTGTTCAAGGGGCAATTTCGAGTCAACGGGTTCGAATCCGGTCACCGTAAGCGCGTCAAGCCTGACCGGTTTTGTCTTGATGTGAACCGAATTCCACCGAGATCGGCGGCACGCCGGGTTTCGCAGTGGCGCAGAGAGGTCCGGGTCGGCAGAATCGAGTCCATGACATCTTCGCGGCCTGCCCAGAACTCGGGCGGGTCACGTACCTCCAGCCCCGGACTGGCCGTCGCAGCGGTAGCCAGACGCCTCGGGGTCGCGCCAGCCACCCTTCGTACGTGGGACCGTCGGTACGGGCTCGGCCCGTCGGGTCGTACCGCCGGATCGCACCGTCGCTACACGCCGGACGACGTCGCCCGGCTGCTCGTGATGCGCCGGCTCACGCTGGAGGGCGTGGCGCCCGTGGATGCGGCGCGCGCCGCCGTCGAGGCCGGTGACGCGGAGCTCGAGGTCGCCACCCGGACCGCGCCGGCGCTGCCCGCGGTGCAGGTCGAGGACGAGTCGGACGACTCTGAGGAGGCGGAGGAGCCCGAGTTCGCGGAGAAGTTTCTCGGCACCGTCGAGGCGCCCGACGGGGCGGAGGACGAGGCGCCCGCGCCGGGTACGGCGTCGGACGGCGACCAGCCCGAGGAACCACGCGGCAGGGCACGCCTGCGCGCCCTGCCCGGCGGGGCGACGGGCGGCGACGCCCCCACCGGGTCCGGCCCGCGGACGGCGGTGCCCGGCCCGGCCCCGACGTCCGGAAGGGTCTCCGCCCTGGTCGACGCCGCTCTGGCGTACAGCCGGACCGCTTGCGACAACCTCCTGGTGCTCGGCCCGGAGGGTGATCCGGCGACCTGGTGGACCGATCTCGTGGAGCCGGCCTGGCTGCGGCTGTCCGAGCGCACCGTGCTCGCCGGCCCCGGTGAGATGCCCGAGGTGGTGCTCGCGACGTCGGCCCTGCGTGCGCTGCGCAACTACACCGAGGAGTTCGAGCGCGTGATGGTCGAGGCGGGCGGCCCACCGGCCAACCACCCGAGCCGGATGCGCAAGATCGTCCTGGTGTTCGCCGCCCCCGACGAGGTGGTGCCCCTGTCGGCGCACGCGCTCGCCGCGGCGCTGGCCGCACAGGGTTCGATGGCGCGGATCGTCACCGGCCCTGCGAGCACCCACCGCTCGGTGGAACTGGTGACCATGGTCCGCCCGACGGCGGTGGTGCTGGCGACGACGCAGAACAAGCCGGACCTCGACGTCGTCCACGCGGTGAACGAGAGCTACCCCGAGCTGCCGATCTTCGTGGGCCTGCGGGCCGACGCCGCGGCGACGGACCTGCCCTTCGGCCCGACGGTGCAGCGAGTGCGCTCGTTCACCGGCCTGCTGCACGAGGTGCTGGCGGTCATCAAAGCGAGGTGACGCACGCCTCGGGCCGGTACCACGGCCCGGCCAGGATCTGTTGCCGCACCGGCCGTAGACTTGCTGCATGACGGACCAGACCTCGCCGGCCGACCCGTTCGGTTTCCTCGGGCTCACCTATGACGACGTCCTGCTGCTTCCGGGTTACTCCGACCTGGCGCCGTCGGACATCGACACGACGTCTCGCCTGACGCGCGAGATCTCGCTCAAGATCCCGCTGCTGTCAGCGGCGATGGACACGGTCACCGAGTCCGCCATGGCCATCGCCATGGCGCGCCAGGGTGGCCTCGGTGTCCTGCACCGCAACCTCTCCATCGAGGACCAGGCCTACCAGGTGGACCTGGTGAAGCGGACGCAGACGGGCATCATCACGAACCCGGTCACGATCGGCCCGGACGCCACGCTCGAGGAGCTCGACACCCTCGCGGGCCAGTTCCGGATCTCCGGCTTCCCCGTGGTCGACGCCGACAACAAGCTGATCGGCATGGTCACCAACCGCGACCTGCGCTTCACGCCCGTCGCCGAGTGGGCCACCACCAAGGTCGACGAGGTGATGACGCCGCAGCCGCTGATCACCGGCCCGTCGACCATCTCGCGCGACGACGCCACGCTGCTGCTGCGCAAGCACAAGCTGGAGCGGCTCCCGCTGATCGACCCGGACGGCCGCATCACCGGCCTGATCACGGTCAAGGACTTCGTGAAGTCCGAGCAGTTCCCCGACTCGTCCAAGGACAGCCAGGGCCGCCTCATGGTGGGCGCGGCGATCGGCTACTTCGGCGACGCGTGGCAGCGTGCGACCGCCTTGATCGAGGCCGGCGTGGACGTGCTCGTCGCCGACACCGCCCACGGCAACGTCCGCATGCTGATCGACATGGTCAAGCGCCTCAAGACCGACCCGGCGACCAAGGACGTCCAGGTGATCGGCGGCAACGTCGCCACCCGCCAGGGCGCCCAGGCGTTCGTCGACGCCGGGGCCGACGCCGTGAAGGTCGGCGTCGGACCGGGCTCGATCTGCACCACCCGCGTCGTGACCGGCGTCGGCGTACCCCAGATCACCGCCGTGTACGAGGCGTCACTGGCCTGCAAGCCGGCGGGCGTGCCCGTCATCGCCGACGGCGGCCTCAAGCACTCCGGCGAGATCGGCAAGGCCATCGTGGCCGGCGCCGACACCGTGATGCTGGGCTCGCTGTTCGCGGGCTGCGAGGAGACGCCGGGCGACCTGGTGCTCGTCAACGGCAAGCAGTTCAAGACCTACCGCGGCATGGGCTCGATGGGTGCCATGTCCTCGCGCGGCAAGAAGTCCTACTCCAAGGACCGGTACTTCCAGGCCGAGGTCACGAGCGACGACAAGATCGTGCCCGAGGGCATCGAGGGCCAGGTCGCCTACAAGGGCCCGCTGTCCACGGTGGCCCACCAGCTCATCGGCGGCCTGCACCAGACCATGTTCTACACCGGCGCGCGGACCGTCCCCGAACTGCAGGCCAACGGCAAGTTCATCCGCATCACGTCGGCGTCGCTCAAGGAGAGCCATCCGCACGACGTGCAGATGACCGTGGAGTCCCCCAACTACAGCGGCTTCTGATTCTTGCGCTGCTCGATCTTGGTTGTGGGCGTGATCGTTGCGCCTACGTGCCCGGTTTAGGCGCACGATCGCGCCCACAACCATGATCGACGTGTCGGGCCGTCAGCTGGACATGACGCGTTCGTGCAGAGTCTGGACCGCGTATCTCGCGGACCAGAAGGCGCCGTGCTGCCACGCGGAGATCTCGGACATCCAGTCGCCCGCGAAATACACGTTGCCCGCCCCCTGCTGCAGTAGCTTGAAGCCCGCCGAGGTGGTGTTCGGGAAGGCCCAGGCGCCCTCGATGTAGGGCACCTTGTGCCAGGCGATGGAGAACGAGCTGTCCAGCTCGGTGCGGTACTTCTCCCCGTGGATCTTCACACCCTGCTCGACGGCGCGCAGCTCGCGCTGCCTCGGAGCCATGTCGGCGTACGCGCGGGCGTTGGCGCCGGTGTTGTAGTAGCCGACGATCAGCCCTTTCCGCTCGCCGTACCCGTAGGACGGGTACCAGAGGTGGGCGAGATCCATGTCGGTCTCGGTGATCCCGCCGAAGATCCGGTGGTCGTCCTCCCACCACCGCGACCGGTACTGCAGGCCGATCTTGCCGGACGGGGCACCCACGGCGAACTCGCCGAGCGCCGCGTCGATCTCCGGCCCCCAGTTCGTGTCCCACCCGCGCATGAGGCCCGCTGGCGCAGCGACGACCGCGAGGTCCGCCTCGATCTGCCGTTCCCTGCCGTTCGGCGTGGTGTAGGTGACCTTGACCCCGCCGCTCGTGTTCTCGACGCCGGTGACCGGGGACCTGAACTTCACGTTGCGCTCGCCGATGGCACGGACGAAGTACCGGTAGATCGTGTCCATACCGCCCTTCGGCTGGAACATGAGCATCGACTGCTCCCAGTTGAGCTCGAACGGGAAGTACTGACCCACCTTCGAGGCCAGCACGTCGGAGACCGTGCCCGGGCCGGGTAGCGGGGTCCCGTGCTCGTTCCATGCGGACGGATAGACCTCGAAACCGCGGTTGCTGCCGCCTGCGTACGTGCCGTCCGACCCGAGCGAGCCCCAGGTGCGCAGGTAGGCACGCAGGTTCTCCTTGTCCTCGGCAGTCAGCTTCTGGTCCAGGGCCCCCTGGTCGGTGGCATGGTGCAGCAGCTCGGAGGTGTAGCCGTGCACGTCTGCCTTGGCGGTCCGGTAGCGCACCGGGTTGCCCGGCGTCGCGCCGGACCGCTCGTTGTAGATATAGGCGTCGGCGTTCGCGTTCGTGAAGACCTCGTACGGCACACCCAGCTCGCGGAGGTAGTCCATGGTGACCATCCACTGCGCGATGCGGGCCGCGCCGGCGTTCAGGTAGATGCCGTCGGCGAACCGCGCGGTCTGCGTGACCCCGTCGACGTCGGTCTCGGAGTCACCGCCTCGGATGGTGAGGGTGCGTCCACCTGGCCGGTGCCGGGCTTCGAGCACTGTGACCTGGTAGCCGGCCTTCTGCAGCTCATAGGCGGTCGTGAGGCCGGCCGGGCCCGCTCCGACGACGACGACCTTCTTCGCGGAACGGCCGGTGAGCGTGAAGTCGCTTCCTCGCGGGGGAGCCCAGGACTCGGCTCTCGGCTGGGCCGCGGCGGTAGGCGCCAGCCCCATGGCGCCCATCGTCGCGAACATGACGCCGGCGCTGGACCCCGCGCCGACGGCCTGCAGGAAGTTGCGGCGGGAGACGCTGGTGGTGTTGTTCTCGGTGACCACGTTGGACTACCTCTCGTCTCGAAAGGCCTGACGGGGCGGCGAGATCCTGTCCCGAACGCCGGGAGCCGCCGTCAGCACCACGTCGGACGCTATGTAAGCCAGGTCACGGAGCCAGGTCTGCGCGGTTTCGACGCAATTGCCCGGAGTAACGATGCTGTTTCGGGGCATTCCCGCAGATCACCGTCCCTGCTGGGAGAACGCCGCCGCCGTCGCCGGACAAGTTCCCGGACCGACCCGCGACGGTCATCCTTCGGAAACGCCTCGTGGTTAGCGTCACGCGCCATCCGGTGCCAGCCGCCGGGCCGCCGGATCCGGGCGTCGTCGTGGTGCCCGACCGGTCAGCTGGAGGAGCACCATGAAGAACCGCACGAAGCTCATCGCCGCCGTCGTCGTCACCGCCGCGGTCGCCGTCCCGGGCACCGCATTCGCCGCCGCGCACGTCTTCCGGCCCGATCCTGATCGTGCCCACTCGTTCGTCACCGGAGAGACTCCGCTCATCGCCGACGGCGTGGCCATCGGCAAGAACGTCTCCTGGTACAAGTCCTCCGGGCTGGGTCCGGCCGCGAGCAACACCACCCCGGGCGCGTCACCGGAGGAGCGCTACATCCCGACCGACGTCTTTCCCGGTGGCGAGCTGTCCGACGGCGTGACCCTCACCGAGGCCCAGGGCATCAACGCCCTCACACGCATCGGTGACAACCTGGAGCGGGCCGGCCTCGGGTACGACGACGTCATCTCCATGCGCGTGTTCCTGCAGAACCCCGAGGGCGAGGAGAAGATGGACTTCGCCGGCTGGAACCGGGCCTACCGCCAGTTCTTCGCCAACACGAACCTGTCCACCGGCGAGGTGCTCGACGTCCAGCTCGGGTCGGCGACGACCGAGCCGATGGTCGTCAACGACGCCCGCCCGTCGCGATTCGCCCTGGAGGTCGAGAACCTCCCGGTGGACGGCTGGCTGGTCGAGGTCGAGGTCGACGCCGTGTATCCCCGCTCCCGCTGACCCCAGTCGCGCCGGGCGTCCGGGACGGCAGGTCAGGCGCCCGCCGCGTGCTGCACCGGCCATGTCCCGGACGCCCCGGGCCCCTCCATGCCCTGCTCACGGCGCCAGTCGTTGAAGCTCACCGCCCATTGGCGGTGCGCGCCGATCTGCTGCTGGTGCAGGTCAGTCAGGGGCATCCGGGCGAGCTGCGGGAACCTGCGGGCCAGAGCCTCCAGGACGTCGAGCGTGGCAAGCACGTCGACCTCGGCAGTGTGCAGGTCGCCGTCCGACGTGACGCCGTACCACTCGGACAGGTCCCCGAGACGGCGCTTGCCCGGGCGGTACCGGTCGAGCCAGCGGTCGATGACCAGCGGGTCCACCACCGGCTCGACCGGGCGACCCAGGCGCTGGGGGAGGCTCTTGAGCCCGTGGCGCAGCAGCTCGGCGTCGAGCAGGGAGAGGTCGAAGGCCGCGTTGTAGGCAACGACGGGCACGCCGTCAGCCAGGTGGCCGGCGAGCACGGCGGCGATCTCCTCGAGCGCCTCCAACGGCTCGACGCCGTGCGCCCGCGCATGCTCCGTCGAGATGCCGTGGATGGCCGCGGCCTCCTCGGGGATCTCGACGCCCGGGTCCATCAGCCAGGTGCGGACCTCCGTGCCCACGCCCGGCGTACGCAGCACGAGAGCCGCCGTGACGATGCGATCGCCCGCGACGTCCACCCCTGTCGTCTCCGTGTCGAAGCCCAGCAGCGGCCTGTTGATCCAGGTCTCGTTCATGGTGTCCTCCCTGCTCGTCCGGGTTTTCCGGGCCGTGTCGTCCAGCTGTGCCCGGGGCGCCCGGTGCGTCCATGGAGAACCTTGCCACCGGTCACTGACACTGAGGCTCACGACACCCGCGCACATCACGGGGCCGCGGCGCGCAGTGGCAGGTCCGATGGGTAGGCTTGCCGGGTGAGCAACGAGATCGAGATCGGACGCGGCAAGCGCGGGCGGCGCGCCTATTCCTTCGACGACATCGCGGTGGTGCCGTCCCGTCGCACGCGCGACCCGAAGGACGTCTCGGTCGGCTGGCAGATCGACGCCTACCACTTCGACCTGCCGATCGTCGCGGCCCCGATGGACTCCGTGATGAGCCCGACCAGTGCCGTCGCGCTGGGCCGGTTCGGCGGCCTCGGCGTGCTCGACCTCGAGGGCCTGTGGACCCGCTACGAGTCGCCCGAGCCGCTGCTCGCCGAGATCGCGGCCCTGCCCGGTGACGAGGCGACGCGCCGCATGCAGGCGATCTACTCGGAGCCCATCAAGCCGGAGCTCATCACGCAGCGGCTCAAGGAGATCCGGGCCGCCGGTGTGACCGTCGCCGGTGCGCTCACCCCGCAGCGCACGCAGGAGTTCTACAAGACCGTGGTCGACGCCGGCGTCGACCTGTTCGTCATCCGCGGCACCACGGTCTCGGCCGAGCACGTGTCGGGCAACGCCGAGCCACTCAACCTCAAGCGGTTCATCTACGAGCTGGACGTGCCGGTCGTCGTCGGCGGGGCGTCGACGTACACCGCCGCGCTGCACCTCATGCGGACGGGCGCGGCGGGCGTGCTCGTCGGGTTCGGCGGCGGCGCCGCGCACACCACCCGCGTCAGCCTCGGCATCCACGCGCCCATGGCTACCTCGGTCGCCGACGTCGCGGCGGCCCGCCGCGACTACCTCGACGAGTCCGGCGGCAGGTACGTGCACGTCATCGCGGACGGCGGGGTGGGCCACTCCGGCGACGTCGTCAAGGCCGTGGCCTGCGGCGCCGACGCCGTCATGCTCGGCGCCGCGCTCGCGCGGGCGGCCGAGGCGCCCGGCCAGGGCTTCCACTGGGGCCCCGAGGCGCACCACCCGCAGCTGCCGCGCGGCGAGCGCGTCGAGGTGGGCACGGTGGGCACGCTCGAGGAGATCCTCTTCGGGCCGGGCAAGCAGGCCGACGGCACCCTGAACCTCGTGGGGGCGCTCCGGCGCGCCATGGCCACGACCGGTTACTCCGACCTCAAGGAGTTCCAGCGGGTCGAGGTCGTCGTGTCGCCGTACCAGCCGCGGTGACCTCTGTGCACGCGCTGTCCGGCGGAGAGCCGCTCGCCCCTGTCCTCGCCGCCGCTCCCGCGGCGGACGGCGTGTTCGTCGAGATCACGGATGCCGACGTCGAGCAGGTCGTCGAGCTGTGGCAGGCCTGCGGGCTGACCCGGCCGTGGAACGACCCGTACGTCGATATCGCCGAGGCCCGCGCGGGCGACGGCTCGACGGTCCTGGTCGCGCGGGCCGAGGGCAGGGTCGCCGCCACCGCGATGGCCGGCCACGACGGCCACCGGGGCTGGCTCTACTACGTGGCCGTGGCACCCGAGGCGCGGGGCACGGGCCTGGGCCGGGCGGCGGTGGTCGCCGCCGAGGCATGGCTGGTCGCACGTGGAGCGCGCAAGATCCAGCTCATGGTGCGGACCACCAACGAGGACGTGGTCGCCTTCTACGAGCGCCTGGGTTATGCCGACCAGCAGTGCGCGGTGCTCGGCCGCTGGGTCGAGCCGAGCTGATTTCAAGGGCTGATTCCACAGGGCGGAGGGCCCTGCGCTTGCAGTCGCAGGGGCGGACCGCTATGAAAGTCAGTTTCACACACCTATCAATACGTGGCGCAGGGTTTTGCGCGTAGGGTGGCCGCCATGATCGACGACGCAGCAGCCGACGCAGCGGCTAGTGGTGCGGTCGGCGGTGTGCTCGACCCGGAGCACCCGCAGGGGACTTTCGTCCTCGAGCCAGGGGTGATGGCCCCGCTGGTGGCTCGGATCGCGACCTCCGAGGGATCGGGCACGCACCGGTCCATGTGCCCGTTCACGGGCGCACCGCTCGTGACGTTCCCGGTCTCCTCCGCCGAGGACGTCGCCGCGTGCGCCGTCCGAGCGCGCGTGGCGCAGCGCGGCTGGGCGCGATTGTCGGTACGAGATCGTGCCGGTGTGCTCCAGCGGCTCGGCCGGATCGTCCTGGAACGGCAGTCGGAGGCGCTCGACCTCATCCAGCTCGAGACCGGCAAGTCGCGGCGTGCGGCCTTCGAGGAGGTCGCGGACATCGCCCAGGTCTCCCGGCACTACGCCGTGCGTGGTGAGCGCTACCTCACGGCCCGCCGGGTGCCGGGCATGGTGCCGCTGCTCGCGGGGGTGCAGGTGCACCGCCGGCCCGTGGGCGTCGTCGGCGCGATCTCGCCGTGGAACTACCCGCTGGTGCTCGCGCTCTCGGAGGCGCTGCCCGCGCTCCTGGCCGGCAACGCCGTGGTGCTCAAGCCCGACCCGCAGACCACTCTCACGGCGTTGTGGGCGGCCGAGGCCCTGGACGACGCCGGTCTGCCCGCCGGACTGTTCCAGGTGGTCGCGGGCGGTCCCGACGTCGGCGAGTCGCTGATCGAGCACGTGGACCACATCGCCTTCACCGGCTCGACCGCCACGGGCCGCAAGGTCGCGGCGCGCGCGGGCGAACGCCTGATCGGCGCCACGCTGGAGCTGGGCGGCAAGAACGCCCTCTACGTGGCCGACGACGTGGACATCGACGCGGCCATTCCGGGCATTGTGCGGGCCTGCTTCTCGAACGCGGGCCAGCTGTGCGTGTCCATCGAACGGCTCGTGGTGCACGAGGCCATCGCCGAGGAGTTCATCGCGAAGTTCGTGCGCGCCGTGCGGAACCTACGGCTCAGCCCAGCCCTGGACTACTCGGCGGAGGTCGGATCGCTGACGTCCGCCGCGCAGCTCGACAAGGTGTCGGCGCACGTGGACGACGCACTGGCCCGGGGCGCGCGCGTGCTCGCCGGCGGTGTGCACCGCGCCGATGTCGGCCCGTACTTCTACGCGCCGACCGTGCTCGACGACGTCCCGGCGCAGGCAGCGGTCGCCCGTGAGGAGACGTTCGGACCCGTCGTCACGATCACGCGCGTCGACTGCGACGAGGACGCCGTCGCCGTGATGAACGACACCGAGTACGGCCTGCACGCCGCCGTCTGGTCCCGGGACATCGCCCGGGCACGACGCGTGGCGGCGCGCGTCGAGACGGGTTCGGTGGCGATCAACGACGGGTACACGATGGCCTGGGGCTCTGTCTCCGCACCGCTCGGCGGCTGGAAGGCCTCCGGCGTCGGCGCGCGGCACGGGGTGGCGTCGATCGACGGGATGACGCGGCAGCAGACCGTCGTGACGTCCCGCGGCGCGCGGTTCGGCGCCACGCTCGACAGCCTCTACGGCCTGGGCGGAGACACGCCGAGCCGGGTGCTGACGATCGCCCTGGAGGCGATGCGCAAGCTGCGCATGCCGTGAGGCGAAGGTCGAGCGTGCGGTGAACGGTCGTCACCGCGCGCGGGTACGCTCGCCCGCATGACGACGCCGCTCCACGCCTTCTGGAAGTCTGCCAACTCCCTGCCGGTCATCGGCGGGCTGCTCGGCAAGCGGATCTTCACGCTGGCCTACACCTTCAAGGCCCCTTACTTCGGCAGCATCGCGCCGCGAGTGGTAAACATGCTGCCGAACCGCGCCGAGGTGGTGGTGCCCAACCGGCGGCGGAACCGGAACCACATCGGCACGGTGCACGCGATCGCCGTCTGCAACGGGCTCGAGATGGCCATGGGCGCGCTCGCCGAGGCCACGGTGCCCGATGACAAGCGCTGGCTGCCGAAGGGTATGGAGGTCGCCTACCTCGCGAAGTCGACCGGGGACGTCACCTGCGTTGCCGAGACCGACCAGGACCAGTGGGACGGCGACGACCGGGACCTGCCGGTGCGCGTGCGCGCGACACTGGACGACGGCACGGTGGTGGTGCAGGGCACGATCCACCTGTGGGTCACCCCGAAGAAGAAGTGACCTGTCAGACCTTCACGTCCCCGGGCGACCTGCGCGTCTGACAGGTCAGCGGGGGCGGCGGCGGGCCAGGGATCGGACCGCGGCCTTCCAGCTGGCGGGCAGCTCCCGCACGTGCCACCAGGCCGCCTGCACGGGAACCGTGCTCGCGGCGCTCACGCCCACCCCGACGGCGTCCAGTCCCGCCTCCACGCAGGAGTAGAGCGTGCGGCGCAGGTGATAGTCCTGCGTGACGACGACGGCGGTGCGCACACCGAACAGGTCGTACGCGCGTCGGCACGTGGCAGTGGTGTTGAAGCCCTCGCGGTCCAGCACTATCGCGTCATCGGGGACGCCGAGGTCGTTGTCCAGGATCCAGCGGCGCATCGAGCCGGGCTCGTCGTACCTGGTGCCGTCGGCGTTGTCGTGCGCGTCGCCGCTCAGGATCACGGTCGGCGCGACGCCGGCGCGGTACAGCTCGGCGCCACCCTCGACACGGCGGCGCAGGTAGGTCGACGGCGTGCCGTCGGGGCGGAGCCCGGCGCCGAGCACGATCACGGCGTCGGCCTTCTCGATCTCGGTCGCGTCGTACCGCACCCGGGCGTGGCCGGTGGCCTGCACGACGGCGACAGGCACGGTGAAGGCGAGCGCGAGCGCACCCGCGACAACGGAGGCAACCTTGAGGGGAGTCACGCCGGAACGCTACCGCGTCCGTCTGCGAGTGGTCGGCAGAAAGTCAGGTGGTCGGTAACTCGAAATGCCGGTGACCTGACATTTTGCCGCCCGCAGTCTCACGCCGCGAGCGTCGCCAGCTCGTCGCGGAGGTTTGCCTCGGCCGCGTCCTGCCAGCGGGCGGCGCCCGGCGCGGTGCGGAACAGCGGCCCGCCGTCCAGGAGGGCGCGCAGCACCTGGGCGCGGCCCGCGCGGAACAGCGGCTCGGGCACGTCGCAGTACTCGGCCCGGACCTGGCGCGTGTACCGGACGTAGACCGCCGGGCTCCCGCCCAGTACCGCCAGGTCTGCGTCGCTGACCAGGCCGCCGACGACGTCGTCCGGCGCCGGGTCGTGCTCGGCGGTGACCATGACCAGGCGCGCGATCTCGCTGATGTCCTCGGCGGAGACCCCGGCGCCGGCCAGCGGACCGAGCAGCTCGGCGACGAGGTCCGCCGAGCGCTCCTCGTCCTGCCGTGCGACGCCGTCGTGCACCGCGTCGTGGAACCACAGGGCGAGGCGGGCGCGCCAGAGCGCTCGCTCGGAGACCCGGGCCTCGCCCGCGACGGCGTCGAGCGCGTCCAGGGCGACGGCCAGGTGCAGGGTCGAGTGATAGACGCGGTGCGGTTCGCGCCAGCGGTCCACGAGCTCCTCGCCGGCCTTGCGGGCCAGGCCCGGGTCGGCCCAGAGGCCGTCCCAGCGCGTCAGGAGCGCGGCCCGCTTGGCCCGGTTCCGCTCGCCGCCCGAGACCCGCAGGCCTGAGCGGGCCAGACGCCGGGCCAGGTCGCCGCCCTCGACGGGAGCCGCACCCGCCGCGACCAGCTCGTCGTACCGCGCCGCCGGGACGTCGTAGTGGTCCAGGTCGAACGCGCGGTCGGGCACCCCGGCCGCCCGCGCGAAGAGCCGGAGCTCCTGCAGGGATCCGTCCGAGACCAGGTGGGAGAACAGCGTCCCGTGCGCGGGCCAGGCCGGCGGGTCGATGAAGACGGTCACAGGGCGAGCCTACGCGCGGGTCGACCGGTCCCGGCCCACGTCAGCGGACTGCGCTGACGTGGGCCGGTCGCGTCACGACCCGACGACCTGCCAGGGGCCGTGCCGGTCCCCGGGCTCCTGGTTGCGGGTCCACCACTTCGCCCGGTACCGGTCGCCGTCGTGCACCACGACGTCTCCCCGCACGAAGATCCGCGACGCGGTCCAGACGGCCGTGCCGTCCCCCGCCCGGACCATCTCCTGCCACGGTCCGTTCGCTGAGCCACCCGGCTCCTGGCGGGTGGTCCAGGCAGCACGGTAGAAGGCCCCGTCGTGGAAGACCTCGTCACCAGTGCGGTACCGGACCGACGCGTCCCAGACCGGCGACGGCTCACCGGGCGCCTTCGCCATGACCTCGATCTCGCTGACGATCATGTGCGTGTTCTCCCGGGCGGTCAGGACGACCCGGACGGCGTCGGCGCGGACGCCGGCGGGGAGGTCGACGACAGGCGCCGCGCCGTCGGACGCCACCGGGACCGGGTCGCCGACGGACTGCCATGCGCCGTCGACCCGGGCCTCGAGCGCTACCGCGCTCGCCCAGCTCAGGTGCGAGCCGTCGCGGTAGAAGCGCGTGACGACGCGGGTGAGGTCGCGCTGACCGGCGAGGGTGACGGTCAGCGTGTCCTCCGGGTTCTTGTCGCCGGACCGCCAGTTCGACCAGCCCTTGTCGCCTAGGTCGCCGTTGATCACCCGCTCGACCGGGTAGCCGGGCTCGGTATAGGTCGCGGACGCGGTGGTGCCGTCCGCGAGGGCCGCGTTCGTCTCGCCCGGCTCGGTGACCAGCACCCGGACCGTCGCGGGCAGCGTCGTGCCGTCCCCGGCGTCGGCAGCGCCGGTCAGCTCGACCACGCCGATCTCGTCGAACGCGCCGGCGGGCGCGTCGTCCCAGGCCACAGGCCGCTCCACCAACGGGCCGCCGGTGGCGACCGCGGTGACGGTGGCGGGCAGCTCGGCCGCGCCACCCACGTACGCCGCGCCCTCGGCGGGCAGGGTCCGGTCCAGGGTGTCGACGACGACGGTAGCCGTGGCATCCACGGTGCCGCCCGCCGGGACGGCCACGGTCCCGCTGACCTCGACGACCCCGGCCTGCTCCCACGTCTCGGCCCCGGGCACGTCCCAGGTCACCGGCAGCGCGCCGCGCGGGCCGCCCGGGTACACCGGGGTGACGGTCTGCGGCAGCTCCGGCGTGGTGCCCGGAACGGTGAACACGTCGACCGGGCTGGTGCCCAGCACGGTCTCGTCGATGATCGCCCAGCGCTGGTTGGCGTTGGAGTTGGCGAGGTAGGTGCCGACCGGCGACCCGTCGGCCCTGGCCTCACCGCCGACCTCGAGCAGGGTACCCGATACCGCGTTGACCAGCGTGTACGTGCCGTCACCCGTGGTGGACAGCACCCAGCGCGCGGCGGCCGGCGTGTCGGCAGGATCGGCCGGGGCCGCGGCGAGCACCGCGGAGGTGTCCGCGCTGATCGCGAGCTGCTCGCCGGTGCCGACATTGGTCACCGCGTAGCGCGTGCGGTGGGTGCCGGAACCCTCGGGCGTGCCGAGGTCGGTGAGCGTCCACAGCTGCTCGGCCGCCGCGGGGTCGTCGGTCGAGATCTGCACGCCGCCGTCACCGTCGGGCGCCAGCGAGAGGCCGGACTGGACACCGTCGAGCCGGAACACGTGGCCGTCCTGCGCGAGCGCCGCGTCGTCCGCGACGCCGGACACGCCGTCGACGAGGAACGTCGTGACCGACTCGGCGGGAACCGTGAGCGTCGCGGCGCCGTCCTGCACGGTCACCGGCTCGCCCTCGACGAGGTACCCGTCGACGCTGGTCACGACGGGGGTGACCGTCGCGCCGGCGGCGATGTCAGCGAACCCCGAGAGATCGAGGGTGACGTCGCGCTCCGCGGTCGTGTCGTTGATGTGCACGACGGTCGCGGCGGAACCCGAGGCGGACACGGCGGCCGTGCTGTCCGTGTCGTCCACGCCGATCAGCCGGTCGCCGGGCGTGATGTAGTGCGTGAAGTTCTGGGTCACCCAGTACTTGGTGTTCGTGTAGATCGGGCAGGTCTCCAGCGTGTCCTGCGCGGTGCAGGAGAACGGGATCTGGATCTCGCCCCAGTTGCCGCCCTCGGGGCTCTCGCCGCCGGGCGCCATGTTGTCGTAGTCCTCGACGGGCTGCCAGAACACCCACGCGGACGGCTCGAGCTCACGCAGGTCGTCCACGATCTGGTGCGCGCTGCCCAGACCGGACTCCATCGACTCGAAGTCCTGGCCGGTGCTGGACCACGAGCCGCCGACCTCGCTCATCCACAGCGGCTTGTCCTCGCCCTTGGCGATGTCGCGCACGGTGGTGCGCTGCCCGGTGCCATAGGTGTGCACGTTGAGCTGGGAGACCTGGTCGCGGACGGCGGCCGGGTACGCGTTCCAGTTGGTGGCGAACCGGCCCGGGTTGGTCTCGTCCATCGCGGAGATCACGGCGTCCGTCGTCGAGCCGCCGATGGCGTCCGCGAGCGCCGGGATCACCTGCTGCTGCAGGCCCGGCCCCATGTGGGCGCCCTCCTGCCGCCCGCCCGTCGGGTTGCCGTCCGCACCGAGCTGCGTGCCCCAGTAGTTCGTGTTCGGCTCGTTGAACGGGTCGATGGTGTCGACGTCGATGCCGTGCGCGTCCTCGAGGCGCTCGGTCGCGCCGACGACGTAGGCCGCGAACTCGTCGATGCTCTCGGGCCTCAGCTGGTCGGCGTTGGCGTCGAACCCGCCGGAGACGTAGCCGCTGACGGTCTGGAACCACGGCGGGGAGTTGCTGAACGTCTCCCAGTGGGTGATGTCGCTCTTGATGCGGTCCACCCACCAGCGCTGCGTGGCGTCGGCGTCCGGGTTCCAGTGGGCCGGGTTCGCCGGGTCCCACCAGTCGACGTCCTCGCGGGTGGTGCCGTCAGGCGCCTTCCACCAGCCCTCGACGTCGGCTCCGGCCCGCAGGTAGTCCGGGACGTCCGGAGCGTTGCCGCCGCCGATGTTGTACCGGGCGATGTTGAGGTTCATCCCGTCCGGGCCGAACAGCATGTCGGCGAGCTCGTTCTTGATCTCGTCCGGGTAGCCGCCGGTGGCGTTGGCGAACCACACGAGGCTGGTTCCCCACCCCTCGAACGGCTTTCCGGCGTACGACGGGTCCGGGCGCACGGTCACCGCGTCGTCGGTGGCCGAGGCCGCCGCCGCGAGCACGGTGGGCGAGGCGACGGCGGGCTGGGCAGTGGCCGACGCCGGGAGACCGGCCGCGAGCAGCGCGCTCGCCGTCATGACGACGCCTGCGCGTCGTCGTCCTGCTTTCCTTCGTATCGAGCTCATCAATGAGCCCTCCTCTCGCGCCGGTGCGATGTCAGGACGTGCGGGTGGATGTTGACGTCAACACTCGGCTCGTCACTGAACCATGTTGACGTCATCATGGTTGAGGGCGATCCTCCTCGGCCGCGCCGCAGACGTCAAGCCCCGGCTGCCGCTCCTGGCGCGCCTAGGCCTCGACGAGCGCCACGGCCTGCCGCGCGATCGCCAGCTCCTCGTTCGTGGGAACGACCATGACCAGCGGCTTCCCAGCTCCCGGCCGAGCCGAGATCACGCGAGCGTCGTCCGACCGCGCCTCGTTGGCCGCCGGGTCGATGGTCAGCCCGAGGAACTCCAGCCCGTGCACCACTCCCGAGCGGATGCGGTGGTCGTTCTCGCCGACGCCCGCGGTGAAGGTCAGCACGTCGATACCGCCCAGCACCGCCGCGTACGCGCCGACGTACTTGCGCAGCCGGTGCAGGTAGACGTCCAGCGCCAGGCGCCCGTCGGCGTCGCCGGTCGCCACGAGCTTCTGCAGCTCCCGCATGTCGCCCACCCCGGACAGGCCGAGGATGCCGGAGCGCTTGTTGAGCAGGGTGTCGACCTCCTCGCCGGACATCCCGCCGCGCATCAGGTGGAACACGATGCCCGCGTCCAGGTCGCCCGAGCGGGTGCCCATGACCAGGCCTTCGAGCGGCGTCAGGCCCATCGAGGTGTCGACCGGCCGGTCGCCCAGCACCGCCGACGCCGACGCACCGTTGCCCAGGTGCAGCACCACCTGGCGCAGCGTTTCCGGTCCGCGGCCCTCGGCAGCCAGCTTCTCGGCGACCGCGGAGTGCGCGGTGACTGCGGACGACACGAACTGGTGCGACGTGCCGTGGAACCCGTACCGCCGCACGCCGTGCTCGCCGGCCACCTTGCGATCCAGCGCGTACGTCGAGGCGGCCTGCGGGAGCGTCGTGAAGAACGCGGTGTCGAACACGGCGACGTGCGGTACGTCCAGCAGCTCGCGCGCCACCTCGATGCCGGTCACGTTGGCCGGGTTGTGCAGCGGGGCGAGGGGAATGAGGTCGCGGACGCCGGCCACGACGTCGTCGTCGATCAGGGTGGGGGTGCTGAACACCTCGCCGCCGTGCACCACCCGGTGCCCGACGGCGGCGATGCCCGCCTCCGCGAGCGACGGGCCCACCTCGTCGAACAGGCCGATGACGATCCGCAGCGCCTCGCCGTGGTCGGGCACCGGCAGGTCGCGCACCAGCTTCTCGCCCTTCGCCTCGTGCTTGACCGTCCCGGTGGTCTCGCCGATGCGCTCGACGATGCCCGCGGCGAGGGCCTCGCCGGAGGCGGGGTCGACCAGCTGATACTTCAGCGAGGAGGAGCCGGAGTTGAGGACGAGGACGGTGCGTGTCTCGGGGTCCCCGGCCGATCGGGAGCGCAGCGAGTGATCGGCCGGGGTGAGGGTCATGCGGACTCCTTGGTCTGGGCCTGGATGGCCGTGATCGCCACGGTGTTCACGATGTCCTGGACCAGGGCGCCGCGGGACAGGTCGTTCACCGGCTTGTTCAGGCCCTGCAGCACCGGCCCGACGGCGACCGCACCCGCGGACCGCTGCACCGCCTTGTACGTGTTGTTGCCCGTGTTCAGGTCCGGGAAGACGAACACGGTGGCGCGTCCGGCGACGTCGGACCCGGGGAGCTTGGACGCCGCGACCGAGGCGTCGACGGCGGCGTCGTACTGGATGGGGCCCTCGACGTCGAGCTCCGGGGTGCGCTCGCGCACGAGCCCGGTCGCGGTGCGGACCTTGTCGACGTCGACCCCGGTGCCGGACGTGCCCGTGGAGTAGGACAGCATCGCGATGCGCGGTTCCACGCCGAACTGCCGGGCGGTGGCGGCCGACGAGACGGCGATGTCGGCGAGCTCGTCCGACGTCGGGTCGGGGATGACCGCGCAGTCGCCGTACACGAGCACCCGGTCCTCCAGGCACATGAAGAAGACCGACGACACCGACGACGTGTCGGGCTTCGTCTTGATGATCTCGAACGACGGCCGGATGGTGTGGGCCGTCGAGTGCGCGGCGCCCGACACCATGCCGTCCGCGAGGCCCAGGTGCACCATCATCGTGCCGAAGTAGGAGACGTCGGTGACGATCTCCCGCGCCCGCTCGACGGTCATCCCCTTGTGGGCGCGCAGCCGGGAGTACTCGACGGCGAACCGCTCCACGTGCTCCGGGTCGTGCGGCGACAGCACACGCGCGGCCTCGATGTCGAGGCCCAGCTCGGCGGCGCGGGCGCGGATCGGCTCGTCGTCGCCGAGGATCGTCAGGTTCGCGATCCGCCGGGCCAGCACCGTCGAGGCGGCGCGCAGGATCCGGTCGTCGTCGCCCTCGGGCAGCACGATGTGGCGACGGTCGCCGCGGGCCCGCTCGATGAGCTGGTACTCGAACATCAGGGGCGTGACGACCTGCGGGCGGGGCAGGTCGAGCCGGGCGGCGAGTGCCGCCGAGTCGACGTTGCGCTCGAACAGGGCGCGGGCCGTCTCGACCTTGCGCACCGAGCCCTTGTCCACCCGGCCGCGGGTCTCCGCGGCGGCCCGGGCCGCGCTGTAGGTGCCGAGCTCTGTGGTGATGACCGGCAGCTTGGGCCGCATCGCCTCCAGCAGCTCGGCCGGCCGTCCCTGCGGGTAGAACCCGCCGTTCAGGATGATCCCCGCCAGCGACGGGAACGACGGCGTCATGTGCGTGGCGAGCAGCCCGATCAGCAGGTCGATGCGGTCGCCAGGGGTGATGACGACGGCGCCGTCGGTCAGCCGCTCCAGCAGGTGCTCGAAGCTCATGGCGCCCACCTGCAGCTCCAGCGCCTCGCGGCCCAGCAGCTCCGGGTCACCCAGGGCGAGTGTGCCGTCCACCGCCTCCAGGAGCTGGCCCACGGTCGGGGCCTGCAGGAACGGCTCCTCGGGAATCGTCCACACCGGCAGGTCGGGCTGGGCCTGCGCCAGCAGGGTGCGCACGTCCAGTGCGCTGTGCGTGTCCGCGCGGTTCACGACCAGCCCGATCGCCTGCGCGTGGTGCGCCGCCAGCTCGGCGAGGCTCACGTCGGCCAGGGCGCGGATGCCCTCGGGTGTGCGCTCGCGGCCTGAGACCACGAGCAGCACCGGCGCGCCCAGGTTCGCCGCGATGCGCGCGTTGAACGAGAGCTCGGTGGGCCCGGCGACGTCGGTGTAGTCGGTGCCGAGGATCACCACCGAGTCGCAGCGCGCGGCGAGGTCGTGGTACCGGGAGACGATGCGGCTCAGCGCATCCTCCGGGTCGGTGTGCAGGTCGGCGTAGGTCACGCCGACGGCGTCGTCGTACGCGACGTCGACGCCGTCGTGCTCCAGGAGGAGCTCCAGGACGTGGTCCCTTCGCCCGCTCGTGTCCTCGGCCTCGGTGGCGCGCGAGACGGGCCGGAAGACCCCGACCCGCTGGCCCTTGCGGACCAGCAGGTCGAGGACGCCCAGCGCGACCGTCGACTTTCCGCTCTCGCCCTCAGGGGATGCAATGACGATGCTGCGGGTCGCGCCGGTCACATGCCGCTCCGTGTTCACTTCGTGGGATTTGCTGCTACTCGTTGTCTCCACCAGTGCCGAGCGTAGCGTCAACCTGGTCGCCGTCCGCCAGGTCCTGGGCGTCCGGCCAGACCCAGTCGCGCACCTCCGGGATGTCGTCGCCGTGCTCCCGGGTCCAGGCACGCGCACGAAGCCGGGCATCCTGCATGCGCTGGCGCAGTCCGGCCTGGGCGCTGCCAAGGGACGGAACCCGGTCGATGACATCGATCACAAGGTGGTACCGGTCGAGGTCGTTGAGCATGACCATGTCGAACGGCGTCGTCGTCGTGCCCTCCTCCTTGTAGCCACGCACGTGGATGTTGGGGTGACCCTTGCGGCGGTACGTCAGGCGGTGGATGAGCCACGGGTAGCCGTGGTAGGCGAAGATGATCGGCCGGTCGGTGGTGAACAGGCCGTCGAACTCAGAGTCGGTGAGGCCGTGCGGGTGCTCCTTCGAGTCCTGCAGACGCATGAGGTCGACGACGTTGATCACCCGCACCTTCAGGTCGGGCAGCTCGCGGCGCAGGATGTCCGCCGCGGCGAGCACCTCCAGGGTCGGCACGTCGCCGGCGCAGCCGAGGACGACGTCGGGCTTCTCGCCCGCCGTCTCGCTGCCCGCCCACTCCCAGATGCCGAGGCCGCGCGTGCAGTGCTCGATCGCGCTCTCCATGTCGAGGAAGTTCGGCGCCGGCTGCTTGCCCGCGACCACGACGTTCACGTACTGGCGGCTGCGCAGGCAGTGGTCGTACGTGCTGAGCAGGGTGTTGGCGTCCGGCGGGAGGTACACCCGCACGATCTCGGCCTTCTTGTTCACCACGTGGTCGATGAATCCGGGGTCCTGGTGGCTGAACCCGTTGTGGTCCTGCCGCCACACGTGGCTGGACAGCAGGTAGTTCAGGGACGCGATGGGCCGCCGCCACGGGATGTGGTTGGTGACCTTGAGCCACTTGGCGTGCTGGTTGAACATCGAGTCGACGATGTGGATGAACGCCTCGTAACTGGTCAGCAGGCCGTGCCGGCCGGTCAGGAGGTAGCCCTCCAGCCAGCCCTGGACCTGGTGCTCGCTGAGCATCTCCATGACGCGGCCCGCGCGCGCCATGTGCTCGTCCACCTCCGGCCCGATGTACTCGGCGTTCCACTGCTTGTTCGTCGCGTCGTACACCGCCTGCAGGCGGTTCGACGCTGTCTCGTCCGGGCCGAAGATGCGGAAGTTGTCGGGGTTCAGGCGGATCACGTCCGTGAGCCACTCACCCAGCACGCGCGGCGCCTCGGACTTCGCCCCGCCGGGCACGGGCACGTCCACGCCGTACCCGCGGAAGTCCGGCAGGCGGAGGTCCTTGAGCAGCAGGCCGCCGTTCGCGTGGGGGTTCGCGCTCATCCGGAGCGCACCCTCCGGAGCGAGGGCGGTGATCTCCGGCAGCACGCGGCCGTCGTCGTCGAACAGCTCCTCCGGGCGGTACGACCTGAGCCACTTCTCGAGCACCGCCAGGTGCTCGTCGGTGTCGCGGGCGTTGGCGAGCGGCACCTGGTGCGCGCGCCACGACCCGGTCGTCTTCTTGCCGTCGATCTCCGCCGGGCCGCTCCACCCCTTGGGCGTGCGGAACACGATCATGGGCCACATCGGACGGCTGAGGTCGCCGTCGGCCGCCCGCGCCTTGATGGCGGCGATCTCGTCGAGCACCTCGTCGAGCAGCGCCGCGAACCGGCGGTGGGTCTCGAGCGGCGGCTCGGTCTCGTCGTACCCGCCGTCGAAGAAGTACGGCTTGTGGCCGTGGCCGACCATGAGGTCGTTCAGCTCCTGCTGAGAGATGCGCGCCAGGATCGTCGGGTTTGCGATCTTGTAGCCGTTGAGGTGCAGGATCGGCAGCACGACGCCGTCCTGGGCCGGGTTGACGAACTTGTTCGAGTGCCAGGAGGTGGCCAGCGGGCCGGTCTCGGCCTCGCCGTCGCCGACCACCGCCGCGACCATGAGGTCTGGGTTGTCGAAGACCGCGCCGTAGGCGTGGCTCAGGGAGTAGCCGAGCTCGCCGCCCTCGTGGATCGATCCGGGCGTCTCCGGCGCGACGTGGCTCGGGATGCCGCCGGGGAACGAGAACTGCCGGAACAGGCGCTTCACGCCCTCGGCGTCCTCGGTGATGTCGCTGTAGACCTCGGAGTAGGTCCCGTCCAGGTAGGCCGAGGCGACCAGACCTGGCCCGCCGTGGCCGGGGCCCGTGATGTAGATGGTCTTCTGCTGTCGCTCCTTGATCGCGCGGTTCAGGTGCGCGTACAGGAAGTTCAGGCCCGGCGTGGTGCCCCAGTGGCCCAGCAGCCGGGGCTTGACGTGGTCCCGGGTGAGCGGCTCGCGCAGGAGCGGGTTGTCGATGAGGTAGATCTGGCCGACCGAGAGGAAGTTGGCCGCCCGCCACCATGCGTGGATGCGCTCCAGCTCGGCGGGCTCCAGCTCGGCGACGCCCGTGGCGCGCCATCCGGTGGTGGGGGAGTCGGGGACTGCTGTGGTCGTCATCGCTCACGCTCCTACCTGCGAGTTACGTGCGGGATCTGTGCCGGCTGGTGCCTGTTTCATTCGAACGCAGAACCGCTCTCTACGCGAGACGACCGACCAGCCCGCCGACGTGTGACATGTCAGACGTACGGGTCATCCCCGTGACGTGTGCGTCTGACAGGTCTGAGGCGGTTACCGTTGAGGCTATGCCTGTCAGTGCACCCAGCACACCCGATCCTCGGGTGGTCGACGCCGCCGCGAGCCCCGAGCGCCGCACCTTCGTGCAGGTCGCGCGGCAGCCCCGCATGGTCGGGTTGCTGCTCGTGCTGGTGCTGGCAGCGCTCGTCTGCGGACGGCTGGGCGCCTGGCAGCTCGACCGGGCGTACGAACGCGCCGAGCTGGCCGCGCAGCAGGAGGCGGCCGAGGCCGCCGCGGCGGGGCCGTCCTGGCTGGGCGACATGCTTGCGCCCCAGCAGAGCTTCCCCGGCGAGCTGGTGGGCCGCGAGGTCCGGGTCGCCGGCGAGTTCGAGCCCGCCGGTTCGCTGCTGGTCCCCGGCCGCGTCCTGGAGGGGCGCACGGGCTACCTCGTCCTGACGCCCTTCCGGGTGTCCGACGACGGGACGGACGGCGCGTCCTGGGCCGACCTGTCCGGCGCCCCGGTGCTGGCCGTGGTCCAGGGCTGGGTCGAGTCGCCCGCCGACGCCGAGTCGCTCGTCCTCCCCGAGGGCGAGGTCACGCTGACGGGCTGGCTCCAGATGGGCGAGGCGACGTCGGGCAGCGCCGCCGTGGTGGACGGGCAGACGGAGCAGATCGCCCTCAGCGCGCTCGTCAACGAGTGGGGCGGGCCGATCTACACGGGCTACCTCGTGGCGACCGAGGGCCCAGGGTCCCCCGAGGACGGCGGGGTCGCGGCCCTGCCGCGCCCCACCATCGACGGCGGGTCGGACGCCAACCTGCAGAACCTCTTCTACGCGCTGCAGTGGTGGGTGTTCGGCGGGTTCGCCGTGCTCCTGTGGATCCGGCTGGTGCGGGACGAGATGGCCGGCGGACGCCGGGGCGGCGCGCCCACCGACGCCGACACGGGCATCGCGGGGCTGCCCTCCGCGTGAGCCGTTCACCGGCTGGTCAGCAGTCCAGGCTCGCCAGGATCTGACCGACCGTCTGCTCCAGGATCGGGCGCGGCATCGCCGCGTTGAGGCGCACGAAGCCGTGACCGGCTTCGCCGCACAGCCCGCCGTTCGTCAGCGCGACGCCCGCGTGCTTCCGGAAGTAGTCGGCGACGTCGGCGGGCTCGCCCGGGAGGTCCAGACCTCGGCAGTCCAGCCACGTCAGGTACGTGCCCTCCGGGGCGCGGTAGCCGATCCCGGTTCCGTCCAGGAGCTCGCCGATCCGGGTGACGTTGCCGTGCAGGTAGGTGACGACGTCGTCCAGCCAGTCGCGGCCCTCGGTGTAGGCGACGCGGTTCGCCAGGACGCCCGGCGTCGACGCGCCGCCCTCGGCGTTCTTGCCCACCTCGTTCCAGACCTTCACGTCCGCGTCGTCCGACAGGACGATCTGCGCGCACTTGAGGCCCGGCAGGTTCCATGCCTTCGAGGCGGAGGTCGCCGTAAGCGTGTGGCCCGCCGTCGTCTCGTTCAGGGATGCGTACGGGACGTGCCGGCTGCCCGGGTAGACGAGCGGGGCGTGGATCTCGTCGGAGAAGACGCGGCCGCGGTGGCGGTCCACCACCTCGGCGATCGCGAGCATCTCGTCGGGCTCCAGCACCCGGCCGATCGGGTTGTGCGGGTTGCACAGCACCAGCAGGTTGCCGCCCGCGCGGAACGCGGCGTCGAGCGCGTCGAGGTCGTACGTGTACCGGCCGTCTGCGTCGCGCAGCATGGGGACCTGGATGACCTTCCGGCCCAGCCCGTGCGGCCGCGTCAGGAACGGCATGTACGCCGGGGTGGGCAGGATGACGGGCGAGCCGGGGCGCGAGAAGAGTGTGATCGCGAGCTCCAGCGCCGTAAGCACGTCGGACACCGGACGGACCCGTTCCGGGTCCACCGCCCAGGAGTACCGGTCGGCGGCGAACGCCGCGTACGCCTCGGCCATGTCCGTGACCAGGTACTTCGGCAGATAGCCGAACATGCCACGGTCCACGGCGTCGTGGAGCGCGGCGGCGATCGGGGGCGCGACGGGGAAGTCCATCTCTGCGACCCAGGCCCCGATCTCGTCGGGGAAGGCCGTCCACTTGAGGCTGCCGTTGCCGCGGAGGTGGTCGGCGGTCAGGGCGTCGAAGGCGTGCGCGTTCACCGTGGCATTGAATCAGGTGCGGCCCGGCGCCCGTCCGGGCGTCCAGGGACATGCGACTGCCCTTGCTCCGGCCGGGGAAAAGCCCTGGTCAGGACAGGTAACGCGCCTCGAGGGCAGCCAGCTTCGCCTCGGCCTCGCCGTGGATCTTCTTCTCCAGCACGAACGACATCACCGGGACGACGCCGGCGAGCACCATCGTGACCAGGCGGCCGAAGCCCCAGCGCATCTTCGACCACAGATCGGCGACGGTCACCAGGTACGCGACGTAGATCCAGCCGTGTGCGAACGGCACCCAGGCGATGTACCGCATCACGCCGTCGACGTCGGTCACGGCGCCCAGGCCGTACTTGATCGCCATCTCGACGCAGAGGATCAGCAGCATGACACCGGTCAGGATCGCCATGAAGCGGTAGCGGGCCATGGCGCCGCGGGCCTTGCGGATGGCGGTGGCGGCTGCCTCGGCGGAGATCTCGGGAGCGGTCTGCGGGGTACTCACAACCATCGAGGATATGCCTTCCCGGAGGCTCCCTCTGCCCTCCGGATAAAGCGTGGATCAATGTCAGTGGTCCTCCGTACGGTGTTGGTCGTGCGCTCCCTCCCCTTTGCCGATCCCGGCACCCCGCCGCTGCGCGGGCCGTTCACCCTGCTCCTGTGGCTTGCCCGGAAGCAGGTCCGGGTGCTGCTCATCGCGATGTTCTTCGGCGTGCTGGGCTTCGCGTGCAGCGCCTTCCAGCCGTTCCTCCTCGGGCGGATCATCGACAGCGCTACGGCCTCCGGGCTCGACCGGACGACCTGGACCTGGGCCGGCGTGATGCTGGGTGTCGGCCTCGTCTGGATCACCGCGAACGCGATAGGTCACCGCTGGGACATCACGGCCTGGATGCACGCGGCCTTCCGCACCTCCCAGCTGGTGACGCGCACCGTGTCCCGCTCGGGTCACAACATCACCAAGGAGCTGCCCACCGGCGAGGTGGTGTCGTCGGTCGCGAACGACACGATGCGCATCGGCGAGGTGTTCGGCATCGCCGCGCAGACCATCGGCAGCATCACCACCTACGGCATCGTGGTCGTGCTGATGCTGAACCAGTCGCTCACGCTTGGGCTGGTCATCGCGCTCGGCCTGCCGGTCGTCGCCGCGATCCTGGCCCTGCTGGTCAAGCCGCTGCAGAAGCGGCAGAAGGAGCAGCGTGACGCGCAGGGTCGGCTCACCACGCTCGGTGCCGACACGGTCTCCGGTCTGCGGATCCTGCGGGGCATCGGCGGCGAGAAGGTCTTCACCGGCCGGTACCGGGCGCAGTCGCAGAAGGTCCGCCAGGCCGGCGTCGACGTCGCGGGCACGCAGTCGGTGCTGGACGCCCTGCAGATCCTGCTGCCCGGGCTGTTCGTCGCGCTGATCGTCTACCTCGGTGCCGCGGAGGCCATTGCCGGGCGGATCACCACGGGCCAGCTCGTCGCGTTCTACGGGTATGCGTCGTTCCTGTCCTGGCCGGTGAACCTGCTGGTGCAGTCGGTGAACGTCGTGACCAAGGCGCACGTGGCGGCCGGCAAGGTCGTGAAGGTGCTGCAGGTGGTCCCGGCGACCGGCGCGGAGGGCTCGACGGCGGCCATGCCGCCGGCCGACGTCCCCCTGGTCGACGAGACGACCGGCGTCACGCTCCGGCCCGGCCGGGTCGTCGCGCTGGTCAGCCCCGACCCGGACGAGTCGGCGCAGGTTGCCGGCCGGATGGGCCGGTTCGACGACGCGGCGGAGGTCGGCACCCCGGTCACGCTCGGTGGCGTCCGGCTGTCGGACCTCGACAAGCACGAGCTGCGGGAACGGATAGTGGTCGCGGACGCGACGCCGGCGTTGTTCTCCGGCCGGCTCGCGGGCGAGCTCGACGTGCGCGACAGCGCGAACCGGGAGGCTCTGCTGCGCGCCATGCACATCGCGGACGCGCACGACGTGCTGGAGTCCCTGCCGGACGGCATCGAGGGCGAGATCCCCGAGAAGGGGCGATCGCTGTCCGGCGGCCAGCGGCAGCGGGTGGCGCTCGCGCGGGCGCTGCTGACCGACCCGGAGATCCTGGTCCTGATCGAGCCCACCTCCGCGGTCGACGCCCACACCGAGGCGCGGATCGCGCAGCGGCTCACGGAGTGGCGCCGCGGCCGCACCACGCTGATCGTCACCGCCAGCCCGCTGGTGCTCGACCACGTGGACGACGTGATCTTCCTGGACGAGGGGAAGGTCGTCACGCACGGGACGCATCGCGAGCTGCTCGACCGGCCTACGAACGCCGACGGCGGGCGCGAGGCCGCCCGCTACCGGCGGGTGGTCGGCCGCTCGCTGGACGAGGACCTCGACGCCGAGCTCGACGAGCTGCTGGGCGCGACCAACGCACCGGAAGGAGGCACACCATGACCACAGGGAAGATCCTGCCGATCGCCGACGCCGCCGGCACCTGGCAGTACACGCGGAAGATGCTCGGACGGCACAAGGCTCCGCTGATCGTGATCACGGTGGCCAACACGGTGGCGGCGATGACCGGCCTGGTTGGGCCGTTCGTGCTCGGCAAGCTGGTCGACGCCGTCACCGGGGGCACCACCCTCGAGGTGGCGCGGAACCTGGTGCTCGCGGCCGTCGCGGCGATCGTGCTGCAGGCGCTGATCACGCGGTTCGCGCAGCGCCGCGCCATGGTGTTCGGCGAGACCGTGTTCGCCGACATGCGCGAGGAGTTCGTCGAGACCGTCACGTCCCTGCCGCTGTCGACGGTGGAGACCGCCGGCACCGGCGACCTCATCGCCCGCACCACCCGCGACATCAGCCGTATCCAGAACGCCGTACGCTTCGGCGTCCCGCGGCTGGTGATCGCGGTGGTGACGCTCGTGCTCACGATCGTGGCCAGTCTGTTCGTCGCACCGCTGGTCGCGATCGGCATGTTCGTGGGCGTGCCGGTGCTTGTCGGGGTCGCCCGCTGGTACCTGAAGCGGGCCACCCCGGCCTACCAGCGCGAGTCCGCAGCGTACGCGCGGCTCGACGGCACGGTCACCGAGTCCGTCGAGGGCGCGCGCACCATCGACGCGCTGCGGATAGGCCGCCGTCGTACGACGCGCGGCGACGACGACCTGCACGAGGCGTTCAATGCCGAGCGCGGGACGCTCAACCTGCGGACCGTGCTGTTCCCGGGCGTGGACTTCGCGTTCATGATCGCCCCCATCTCGGTGCTCGTGTGGGGCGGGTTCCTGGCCTCCGAAGGCACGGTGACCATCGGCATGGTCGCAACGATCGTCATGTACACGTACCAGTTGCAGGGCCCGGTGTGGGAGCTGATCTTCTGGCTGGACGAGATCCAGGTGGCCGCCACGTCTCTGTCGCGCATCATCGGCGTCCGGCTCGTGCCGATGGACCGCACGGCCGGCGAGGAGGTACCCAGCGACGAGGAGGTTCGGGGCGCCGGTGTGCGCTACGCCTACCGCGAGGGCACCGACGTGCTGCATGGCATCGACCTCGACCTCCGGGTGGGGGAGCGGCTGGCGATCGTCGGGCCGTCGGGCTCCGGTAAGTCGACGCTGGGCCGCATGCTGGCGGGCATCCACCCGCCGACCGGCGGCACGGTGAAGGTCGGCGGCGTACCGCTGGTGGACCTGCCGCTGGAGGACCTGCGCAAGCACGTCGCGCTCGTTACCCAGGAGCACCACGTGTTCGTGGGGTCGCTGGCGGAGAACCTGCGGCTCGCCAAGATCGACGCGAGCGACGACGAGCTGATGGAGGCCCTGCGAGCCGTCGACGCGCACGGCTGGGTCGAGACGCTCGACGAGGGTCTCGCCACGGAGGTCGGCTCAGGCGGCTACAAGCTCACACCGGCGCAGGCGCAGCAGATCGCGCTCGCGCGGCTGGTCCTGCTGGACCCGCACACGCTCGTCCTCGACGAGGCGACGTCGCTGCTGGACCCGCGCGCGGCCCGGCACCTGGAGCGCTCGCTCAACGCGGTGCTCGACGGGCGCACGGTGGTGGCCATCGCGCACCGGCTGCACACGGCGCACGACGCCGACCGAGTGGCGGTGCTCGACGAGGGCCGCATCACCGAGATCGGCCCGCACGACGAGCTCGTCGCGGCCGGCGGCGAGTACGCGAGGCTCTGGCACAGCTGGCAGCACGAGTGACCCCTCGTTGAGTGCGGGATATTCGCCCTTCTTGGGCCCAGAACAGGGCGAATATCCAGCACTCAACGGGTCAGGTGGGGCGCCAGCCCAGGCCCGCCCCGATCCGGGTCGCGGCGTCGTGGACTATCGGCGCCAGTGTCTCCAGGCGTTCTGGCGGCATATAGGGGCGGGTCGCCGTGACGCTGATGGCGGCGACTATCGAGCCGGACGTGTCGCGGACCGGCGCCGCGACGCAGAGGATCCCCGGCTCGTTCTCCTCGAGGTCGAACGTCACCCCTCGGCGCGTCGAGGCCTCCATGATCTGAACGAACGCGTCGACGGTCAGCACATCCTGCTCCAGGCCGTGCCCGGCACCCACCGGCCGTTCCGCGAGGAACTGGTCGCTCCAGCGCCCCGGGCTGTCCAGGAGCAGCGCCTTGCCGATCCCCGTCCTGGTCAGTGGCATGCGGTGCCCGATCTGCGAGCGCATGACCGCGCCGCGCGTCCCCGGGATCTTGTCGAGGTAGAGCACCTGGCCGCGGTCCTCGATGGCGAGGTGGACCGTGTCGTGCACGCGCTCGGCGAGCGCGCGCAGCACGGGCGCGGCCACCCCGGTCACGGGGTTCTCCTGGAGCGCCTGGTAGCCGAGCTCGATCAGGGCCGGGCCGAGCGCGTAGGCGCCGTCGTCGAGCTGGCGGAGGTAGCCGGTGGCCAGCAGCAGCTGGAGCAGGCGGTGGGTGGTGCTGCGCCCGACCCCGGTCTCTTCGGCGATATCGCGCAGGCGGCTGTGGCCGCGGGCCACGGCATTGACGACGGCGATACCCCGCGCGAGCGTCTGCGTGCCTGGGGGAGCGGCGACCTCGTCGCGGGCCCGCCATGCGGTCGTGATCTCGTCGCGCGCCCGCGGTGCGGCAGTGATCTCGTCACGGGCGGGTGGCCCTGGCCCGTCGGGTAAGGCGGTCATCGCCGCACCCTATCCCGATAATAGGGATGCGGTTCAGATAATCGGGATGCCGTGTCTAACGTCCGGGACATGGCAGACGACGCACCGGGGCGCGACGCCGCGCTTCTCGCCCTCGACTGGGGCAGCACGACGTTCCGCGCCTGGCTCCTGGACGGCACGGGCGCGGTGCTCGACGCCGTCCGGACGGCGGACGGCGCCCTCACGATCTCCGAGCGAGCCGACTCCGCCCAGATGCGGGCCGCCGCGTTCGAGGAGACGTTCGCGCGGCTGTGCCGGCCCTGGCTCGACGAGCATCCGGGCATCCCTGCGCTGTGCGCTGGGATGGCGGGGTCGAACCACGGCTGGGCCGAGGCCGGGTACCTCGACGTCCCGGCGGACCTCGGCTCGCTCGCCGAGCACCTGACCGTGGTGCCCGCCGGCGACTCCGTCGTCCACATCGTGCCTGGCCTACGGGCCACCGGAGCCGACCCGGACGTGATCCGTGGCGAGGAGGTCCAGCTGGTCGGCGCGCTGGCCACGTCCGCCGACCGGCCCGAGACCGTCGTGCTGCCCGGAACGCACTCCAAGTGGGTGCGCCTCGACGGAACGCGCGTCACGGGCTTCAGCACGGCCATGACCGGCGAGCTGTACGGCCTGCTGATGCGGGACAGCATCCTCGCCCGGCTCGCGACCGCTGCGGCGGGCCCTGCTACCTCGCCCGCCTTCGTGCGAGGGCTCGAGACAGAGGCGGCGCGCGGCGACGAGCGCGGCCTGCCCGCCCTGCTCTTCACGGCGCGACCGCTCGTGCTCGCCGGGCGGCTCGACGCCTCCGAGGTGGCCGAGTACGTGTCCGGGCTGCTGATCGGCGCCGAGGTCCGGCACGCGCTGCGCGCGACCTCGACCGCTGTCGGAGCTCCGACCGGTGTCGTCGCCCTGTGCGGGCCGCCCGAGACCGCGCACCGCTACCGCGTCGCGCTGGAGCGTGGGGGTGCGTCCGTGCGCATGGTCGGGGAGGACGTCGCCGCGCGCGGGCTGTGGCGCGTCGCCCTGGACGCC
>NZ_UWYY01000018.1 GCF_900608595.1 Promicromonospora panici
CGGCTGGCGGTCGCGTTGGAGGGGGCCACGAAGGTGGACGAGGCCGTTCAGGGTGTCCGGGCCGTGCGGCGGGGTCGTGGGGTGCCGAACCAGGTCGGTGCGGCGTTGCAGGCCAGCCCGCACGCGGGTGCGTCGTTCCTGGGCACGGCGCGGGTGTGGGTCACGCAGATGCCGCACACGTTCGATGCGCTGCGCACCGGGGTGCTGTCCTCGTGGCGGGCGACGTTGATGGTGCGGGAGACGTCGCACCTGTCGGTGCAGGATCGGGCGCGGATCGATGAGGAGATCTGCGGCCCGGGAAACCTGGCAGGGCTGTCCCGGCTGGGGACCAGGCGGCTGATCGCCCGGATCAAGGAGCTCGCCGGGCAGCTGGACGTGCACGCGTGTGTGAAGCAGAACGCGAGGGCCGAGTCGCAGCGGTGTGTCTCGGTGCGTCCGGCACCGGATCTGATGGTGTATCTGACCGCGTTGGTCCCGATGCGGCAGGGGGTGCAGGCCTACGCCCAGCTCAAGGCCCACGCCGACGCGGCCAAGGCGACGGGGGACGGGCGGGGTGCCGGGCAGATCATGGCGGACACCCTGATCGAGCGGGTCACCGGCCGTGAGCCCGGCAAGGCTGATGAGGTGCCGGTCACGATCAACCTGCTGGTCTCGGACCAGACGCTGCTGGCCGGTGGTGACCAGCCTGCCGTGGTGGTGGAGGGCACGGCCGCGGGTGTGGGTAGCGTGCCGGGGCCGGTGGCGCGGAATCTGGTCGCGCACGGGCTGGACGCGGGCGCGGCGTGGTTGCGTGCGGTGTATGTCGACCCGCGGGGCCGGTTGCTGGCCACGACGTCGACGTCCCGGTTCCACCCGGCCGGCCTGGCGGTGTTGTTGCGGGCCAGGGAGCAGGGGATCTGTGGCTCGTCGTGGTGCGACGCGCCGGTACGGCACATCGACCACATCGTCCCGCACGCGGAGGGTGGTGCGACGAGTCTGGACAACGGGCAGGGGTTGTGTGCTCGGTGTAATCACGCGAAGCAGGCACCGGGGTGGTCACAACGGGTCACCGAGGTCGACGGCCGGCACGCGGTGCAGACGGTCACGCCGACGGGGCACACGTCCGTCTCCGTCGCGCCCGCACCACCAAAGCCGGTCACGCTCACGGGGCACGAGCACTCGTCGCTCGCGCCCCAGCCGCCCGATCCCGTCAGCGAGCCAAACCTGGTCAGCGGGCCAACTCCGGCGACAGAGCCGGACCCGGTCAGTGGGGACGCCAAGGACGGCGCCGGGCAATCGACACCGCCGTGGACCCCCGCGGTCGGCATGTCCGGCCCGGCGCCGGGGCGTGTCCCGCGTAGCCGGTACAGCATCGGCTGTCACACCAGACGCGACCGTGGCGCGATCGCGTACCGCCCGCCCGGGCGACGTGAGCAGGTCGGTCCCGGGCGCCGGCCACGGTCCCGACCCGACCTCGCCTGGGCACACCCACGCGGGGCACATACGCCCTGAACCGGCGACCGCCGCGAGCCGACACTCCCGGCGGCCTTCGGCATGCCCGGGACCGGTTGTCACCAGATCTGTTCGGCCCACTCCGGGTGGTCGATGAACGGGTTCCGGTTGCCCTGCCAGTCGGTATAGATGATCTCGTTGCGCCGGCGCTCGGTCGTCGAGACCGGGTCGGCCGCGTGCCAGGCGAGCAGCACTGAGATTTTCCCGTGCAGCGGCACCGACCCGTTCGATGTCGAGTCGTTCAGCTCGAGGTTGGGCCACCCGTCGTCGCCCTCGTACCGCACGGCCATGTAGAAGAGCATCCGGGCGACGTCGCCCTTGACGTTGTCGGCGGGCTCGAACGAGTCGGCGTCGGTGAAGCAGTCCGGGCACTGGTAGACGGCGGACCCGCCGTTGTCGAAGTCCTTGTTGCCCCGGGTCGAGTTGACGGTGACGTCGGTGGGGCGCAGGTGGTGCAGGTCGGTGCCGGGGCCGGTTGCGGTGCCGAAGCCGCCGTGGCTCTGGGCCCAGGTGTGCTCCCGGTTCCAGTCGTCGGGATCGCCACCGTTGCTGGTCTTCGAGATCGACGTGCCTGAGTACAGCTCGATGACGTTGTTCGGGTTGTTCGGGTCCTCGTCGGTCTCGCGCAGCGCGGTCCACACGGTCGCGTAGCTCACCCCGGTGTGGTTGTCGATGATGCCGTGCAGGGCGGAGCGCAGCGCGGTCCCCGTCCGGCCGGCCGCCGCGTCGTAGTAGCCGACGGGCTCCGTCGGAGTACCTCCCCCGGACCCCACGACCGCGAACGCGGTGCCGTTCCGGAGCCCGGCATGGGAGAAGTAGGCAGACAGGGTGCCGGTGACGTCGAGCTGTCGACCCATCAGGCCGGGGTTGGACGCGAGGCCGTAGCCGGAGCGGAAGGCGGTGGGGATCTGGACGTAGATCATCCGCGCGGTGCTGGTCTCGCCCGGAGCGTCGGCAAGGGCCAGCGCGTAGTCGTTCGGGAAGCCGCTGGTGACCACGGTGCTGGTAGCGGTCGGCTGCCCGACGACGTACCCGCGCACGGTGGCGATCGAGCCGTTCTGGGTGGAGATCGCCGACGTCACGCTGATCGGGGTGGCCGCATGGCCGGGCGCCGAGGCGCTGACCTGGGCCAGGGTCAGGGCAAGGAGCACCAAGGCGAGGGAAAAGGCCAGAAAAGCGGGCCGCGCTGGGCGCCCGAGCAGTTGCCGCATGACCGGACCGTAGGCGAGCAAAGTAGAGCAGATATCACCAATGGGTAAATTCTGCACATATAGGGTAGGTGCAATTGCGCAAGGCGCGGACCGTCCAGCTGCCGGTCGCCCGACCGGAGTACCGTCTGCACCATGCGTCTGGGCGTGCTCGACATCGGTTCCAACACGGGGCACCTGCTCGTCGTCGATGCCCATGGTGGCGCGGCGCCGCTGCCCGCCTCCTCCCACAAGCAGCCGCTGCGCCTCGCCGAGCACCTGGACGACCAGGGCGCGGTCGGTCAGGCGGGCGTGGACGCCCTCGTGGAGTTCACCGCGCAGGCCCTGCTCGTCGCGGAGGAACGGGGCTGCTCGGAGACGCTCGCCTTCGCGACGTCCGCCGTGCGCGACGCCGTGAACTCCGAGACGGTGCTCAAGACGGTGCGTGAGCGCACCGGGGTGCGGCTCGAGGTGCTCAGCGGCGAGGATGAGGCCCGGCTGACGTTCCTGGCTGTGCGCCGCTGGTTCGGCTGGTCGGCCGGCCGCCTGGCCGTGTTCGACATCGGCGGCGGCTCCCTGGAGATCGCCGGCGGTTCCGACGAGGCGCCCGACGCCGCATGGTCGCTCCCGCTCGGGGCGGCGCGGCTCGCCCGCACGCACTTCGGCGACGTGCCCGACGCCGGAGCGCTGCGCG
The DNA here is from genome assembly GCF_900608595.1 of Promicromonospora panici. Lineage (GTDB taxonomy): Bacteria > Actinomycetota > Actinomycetes > Actinomycetales > Cellulomonadaceae > Promicromonospora > Promicromonospora panici. Next base: position 3,373 of record NZ_UWYY01000018.1, read on the forward strand.
ACCTGCGCCGCGACCTGCGCGCCGACATCGCGCGGAACGCCGGGAACCTGCTGCGCAGCGGCCGGCCCGACCGCGCGGCCGCGACCTCCAAGACCTTCCGGTCGCTCGCGCGGATCTGCGGGGCCGCCCCGGCGGGTGACGGGCCGCTGGTGCGGCGAGTGCTGCGGCTCGAGACGCTCCGCGAACGCGTCGAGGAGCTGACCACCATGCCCGCCGACGCCCTGGCCGGGCTGCCCGGCGTCTCGCCGAGCAGGGCCCACCAGATCGTGCCGGGCGCGCTCGTCGCCGAGGCATGCATGGACGTCTTCGATCTGGCCGAGCTCGAGATCTGCCCGTGGGCGCTGCGCGAGGGAGTGATCCTTCAGCGCCTCGACCAGATGCCCCACATCGTCGGGGTCGGCTGAGCCCAGAGCGGGCTGAGCCGGGAGCAGAACCGCAGCCTCAGCCGACGCCCAGGGAGTCCGCCGGCCGGCCGTCGCGTGCGCCGAGCGAGCGCGGGTAGGTGCGCACCCCGCCCAGCACGCGAACGCCGACGAGCTCGCCGATGGCCGGCGCGTCCACACCGAGGACGCGGGACCGAAGCGGGTCCCCGGACTCTTCGTCCGTCGGATCGAGCTCGACGAGGGCGTCGTGCCCGAAGTAGTCGACGTCGCGCACGACGGCGTCCAGCACGCCCGCACCGGGCGGGGTCAGGGTGAGCTGCTCGGGGCGGATCATCACGTCGACGTCGCCGGCGGCGTCGCCGTCGACGGAAGCCCCGTGCACCGGCAGCCTCCCGAGCCGGCAGGTAACGCTGCCGTCGGCCGCGCTGCCCGCGATGAGCAGCGCGTCGCCGAGGAACTCCGCCACCTCGGCGTCGACCGGCTCGCGATAGACGGTCCTGGGACTGGCGACCTGCCGGAACCGGCCGGCCTTGAGGATAGCGACCTCGTCGGCGAACGAGAGCGCCTCGTCCTGGTCGTGCGTGACCAGGACCGTCGTGGCGCCGGTCGCGCGCAGGGCCCGGGCGGTCGCCTCGCGCGTCGCGGCCCGCAGCGCCGTGTCCAGCGACGAGAACGGCTCGTCGAGCAGGATCAGGCCCGGGCGGGGGGCGAGCGCCCGCGCCAGGGCGACGCGTTGCTGCTGGCCGCCGGAGAGCTGGTCAGGATGCCGCTCCGCGATCGCGGAGGGCAGGCCGACGAGGTCGAGCAGCTCGAGCACGCGGTCGTGGTGGCGTCGTCGTGGCCAAGGCAGCCCGAACGCGATGTTCCCGGCGACCGACAGATGGGGGAAGAGCGCGCCGTCCTGCCGGACGTAGCCCACGCCGCGGCGCTCGGGCGGCAGCCACGTGCCAGGGCCCGCGACGGTCCGGCCCCCGACCGTCACCGTGCCCGACCCGGGCCGCAGGAAGCCGGCCACCACCCGCAGAAGCGTCGTCTTGCCGCTGCCGGAACCGCCCAGCACCGCCGTCGTCGCGCCCTCGGCGACGGTGAGCTCGACGTCGTCGAGCACCGTCTCGGCGCCGTACCCGGCGCTGAGGCCGACAATCTTGAGCTCGCTCATCGCTCCTCCAGGATCTGCCGCCGCAGCAAGATGGTGAGCGGCACCGACATGGCGATCATCACGGCGGCGTAGGGGGCCGCACCGGCGTAGTCCAGCTCGCTCGCCTCGCGCCAGAAGGCGAGCGCGAGGGTGTCCGTCCCGGTGGGGGCGAGCAGCAGCGTGGCGGTCAGCTCAGTGTTGACCGCGAGCGCCACCAGCACCAGCGCGGTCAGCACAGACGGCGCGACGAGCGGCAGGACGACGCGGACGAGCGTCGCCGGACCGCTCAGCCCCAGGGATCGCGCGGCTTCGGAGAGCTCCGGGCGCGACGCCGCGAGCCCCGCGCGCAGCGAGACCATCGCCCGGGGCAGGAACAGGATCGCGTAGGCCAGCACGATCAGCCCCACCGTCTGGTAGGCGGGCCGGGCCCACCGGACGGCGAGCGTGACCAGGGCCAGCCCGATGACGACGCCTGGAAGCGCGCTCGCGACGAACGTCGTCCGCTCGAGCAGCAGGGCCAGTCCCGACCGATGGCGATTGAGCAGCCAGGCCCCCGGCAGGGCGGCGACGACGGCCGCCACGGCGCCCAGCGCGGCGAGACCGAGGGTGCTCAGGGTCACCTGCACCAGCCCGGCGTCGAGCCCGGAACCAGCGGCGACGCCGTGGAGCAGCCACCGGACCACCGTGGCGACGGGGACGGCGACCGAGAGCGCGACCAGCACGCCGAGGAAGGCCAGCGCGGGCGCCGTCCAGCCGCCGAGGGCGGTGGGCACGGCACGCCGCTGGACGCCCGACCCGACCCGGGCCACCCGGTGCCGGCCCCGAGCCACCAGGTCGAGCACGAGCGCCACGAGACAGAGCGTGAGCAGCACCGAGGCGAGCAGGCTGCTGGACGTGCTGCTGAACCCGACGGCGTACTGCTGCATGATCGCGGTGGTGAAGGTCTGGAAGCGCATCATCTCCAGCACGCCGTACTCGGCCAGGAGATGGAGCGCGACCAGCAGCGCCCCGCCGCTCAGGGCGGGTCGCAGCCGCGGCAGCAGGGTGCGCACGACGGCGGCGGCCGGTGACAGGCCGAGGGAGCGGGCCGCCTCCTCGTCGCCGGGGTCGAGCGTCCGCAGCATGGCCGCCACCGGGAGGAACACGAACGGGAAGTACGCCAGCGTGGTGACCAGTGCCGCGCCCCCGAAGCCGTCGAGCCACGGCGCCACGGTGACCCAGGCGTAGGCGCTCACGAACGAGGGCACGGCCAGCGGTGCCAGGAGCAGGGTGCGCCACACCCCGGCCCCGGGCAGCGCGGTGCGCTCGACGAGCCAGGCGGCGGCCACGCCCACGACGACGGTGGCCGGCACCGTGACGGCGAACAGCAGCCCGGTGTTCGTGAGCAACTCGCCCACGCGGGGGCGCAGCAGGTAGCTCGCCGCCTCGCCCGGGTCGGCGGAGAGCGCGTCGGGGACGACGACGAGCAGCGGCAGGAGGGTGAGCGCGGCCACCAGGGCCGCGGCCACGGCGACGCCGCGCGTGCCGAGGCCGTGTGCCCCGACGCCGCGCGGCCCGCCCAATGCCCTAAAGGATGCCGGCATCCGTCATCATCGTGACCACGTCGTCGGAGTTGAGGGTGAACGGGTCGACCGGAGGGGCGTCGAGGTCGGTCAGCGGCGGCAGCGCCGGGTCGGACGCGACCCCGGTGCCGACCGCGTACTCCATCGACCCGCTGTCGACCAGCACCTGCTGGCCCTCCGGTCCGGTGACGTAGGCCAGGAACTGCTGGGCCTCGTCCGGCCTGTCCGAGGAGGTGAGCACGCCGCCGGCCGACAGGCTGACGAACGCGCCGGGGTCCTCGTTGCCGAAGTAGTGCAGCTTCGTGTTCGCGCTGCCCTCCTTGTCGGCGGCCTGGTCGCGGTACCAGTAGTAGTGGTACATGATCCCGACCGGCACCTCGCCGGCGTTGACGGCCTGCATGGTGGCGATGTTGTTCTGGTAGACCTCGGCGTTCTCGGCCAGCGCGTCGAGCCAGGCCTGGGTCTCCTGCTCGCCCTGGTCGGACAGCATTCCGGCCACGATGGCCTGGAAGTCCGCGCCGCCGGGCGCCGCGCCCCACCGGCCGGCCCACTCGGGCTCGGCGAGGTCCATGATCGACGTCGGGAGCTCGTCCTCGCTGATCTCGTCCGTGTTGTAGACGAGCACCGTCGACCGGGCGGCGATCGCCGTCCACGCCCCGGACGACGGCGCCATACCCTCCCCGACCTGCGCCACCGTCTCCTGGTCCACCGGCGCGAGGAGGCCCGCACGCTCGACGATGGTCATCGCGGGGGAGTTCTCCGTCAGGAAGACGTCGGCCGGCGACGCGTCGCCCTCCTCGACGATCATGTGCCCCATGGAGGCGTCCTGGCCCTCGCGCACCTGGGTCTTGATGCCCGTCTCCTCCGTGAACGCCTGGGCCCACGCCTCGGTGACGTTGCGGTGCTGGGAGGAGTAGATCTGCAGCGCGTCGGGGTCCGCCTCGAAGGCGTCCTCACCCGATCCGCCGCCGCAGGCGGCGAGCGCCAGGGGCAGGGTCAGGGTGAGCAGGGCGGCGGCGCCGAGGTGTCGTCTCTGGGGCACTGGAGTGTCTCGTCTCTGGGTTCTTCAGCGGGGATCTTCAGCGGTGTTTGTGCGGAGGTCTTCAGCGGTTCGGTCGGAGCAGCAGGTCCTGCAGCCGGCGCACCGGCCGGTCGGCCAGACGCCAGATGAGGCAGCCGACGGCGAGCGCGGCGAGGGTGGCGCCGAGGGCGTGGGGGACCAGGACGAGGATCGGGAACTGGATCAGGTAGACGTACAGGGAGGCCGACGCCAGCAGGCTGACCACGGGCACAACCCGGGCGGGCAGGCGCACCTCGCGGACGAACGTCAGCAGCGCTATCCCTAAGAGGATGGTGGCGTTGCGCACGAGGTCGTCGGGGAAGAACGTCGCCCCGCCGACGACGGCGATGGCGAGCGTGAGCAGGCGGCGCCGGCGGGTGTCGGCGTACGCGACGGCGGCCCCGACCGCGAAGAGCCAGAACGTCGTCGGCATGATCCCGCGCAGCACGCCTTCCCCGAGGTACAGGATGAGGAACCGGGGCACCAGGGCGACGACCGCGACGGCGGCCGCGACGCGCCACGGCTGCAGCCGCCAGGCGCGGCCCACCCACGGCACGGCGAGGATCGCGGCGAGGGTGATCGTGCATGCGATCAGGGCGTCGACGAACCAGAGCTCGTTGCGGAACCCGTAGGCGACGTCGCCGAAGATCCAGTTGACGAGCAGCACGTTCGCCCACCCGTAGCGGTCCTGGGCCACCATGCCGAACAGCGCCACCGCGACCGTGGGCACTGCGACGCCGATCAGCGTGCGCGTGCTCGCCCGCCAGCGGCCGCGCGCCGTGGGCATCGACAGGCCGAACCGGGCGGCGTTGAAGCCGGCCACCGCGAGCAGGGTGTGCGCCCCGCCCAGGATGTGGAAGAGGTCGGCGTGGGAGCCGCAGATGATCACGACGGCGATCGCGCGGAGCAGCACCGAGGTCTCCATGCTGCGGCTGCGCCACCAGCGCCCGCGTGCGCCGTCGACGGCGGCGGTGCTTGGCAGGTCCCGTGCGGGGCGCCCCAGCTCGACCAGCTCACCGAGCGGGCGGTGGTGCCAGCCCGACGGGAGCCGCCCGACGAGCCGCTCGAGCCCGACGGACGCCTGCACGTGGCTGAGCGAGTCGCCGCCGTGCTGGACGAAGCTGCGACCGAGGTCGACGGCGTCGATCCCGAGCACGTCGCCGACGGCGTGGGCTACCTCCACGGCGAGCGTGGGGCTGGGGTCAGCGGGCCCGACGGCGCCCTGCGGGCCCTGCTCGCGGGTCTGTCGGCGCTGCTGCCCGTGGCGGACGAGCGCGATGCAGGCGAGCCGGTCGACCTTGCCGTTGGGCAGCCGGGGCAGTTCGGCGACGGCGACCGCGACGGAGGCCGGGGAGAGCCCCGAGGCCTCGCCGGCGAGGCGCCGGACGAGCGCGGCCGTCTCGACGGGTATCGCGCCCGGAGCCGGTTCGACCACCACGGTCAGGCCGGCGTCGTCGCCGCCGACGGACGCGATGTGCCCGACGGACTCCAGTGCGGACTCGACCGTCGTCAGGTCGATCCGCAGCCCCATGATCTTGGCGAACCCCGACCGGCGTCCGACCAGACGCAACAGGCCGTCCGGGCCGATCCGCCCGAGGTCACCGGTCCGCAGCTCGGACAGCATCGCCCCGAGCGCGAGGTCGTCGGGGTGCTCGGCGTAGCCCATCATCACGCCGGGACCGCGCACCACGACCTCGCCGGACCCGTCGGCCGCCTCGGGCACGCTCGTGTCGAGGTGCAGGGACGTCCCGGCCACGGGCCGCCCGACGGCGTCGGGGTTGTCCGCCACGAGCGCCGGGTCGAGCACGCAGATGCGGGCCGTCGCCTCCGTCTGCCCGTACATCACGGCGAGCTCCCACCCCTGCCGCCGGCCCAGCGCGGCGGTCCGCACGACGCGGTCGGGATGCATCCGGCCGCCGGCCTGGGCGAGCAGCCGCAGCGAGGGGTGCGGCTGCTCGAGCGCGCCGGTGGACTCGAGGAGCTCGACGGTGTGCGGTACGACCGCCATCGTGGTGACGCCCAGGTCGTCGACCGTGTTCCACAGGTCCTCGGTCAGCACCGATCCCTCGTTCAGCACCACCGAGGCGCCCGCGACCAGGTGGGAGTGCAGCACCGAGAGTCCGAAGCAGTAGTGCAGGGGGAGGCTGGTGATCGCCCGGTCGTCCTCGGTGATCCGGAGGGCCTCGGCGATCGCCAGGGCGTTGCTGCGGACATTCTGCCGGGACAGCCGGACCAGCTTCGGTGAGCCGGTGCTGCCCGACGTGCTCAGCAGGAGGGCGAGGTCCGGGTGCAGGAGATGGCGAGGGGCCGCCGCGAGCAGGTCGAAGGGCCGCTCCGGGTCGCCGGTCGCGATGACGTCCGGCAGGTACCGGTCCAGGATCTTGCCGGTGCGAGCGTCGTCGGGGGTGACGAGCGCGACGTGGCCCGCATGGAGGGTGGCGAGGTACGCCGTCACGCTCGGCAGGTCCGGCCGCAGCGCCAGGTGCACGAGCCGCCGGCCGTCGGCGACGTCCGGCAGCAGGCCGGCGACGTCGGCGACCTGGCGCCTGAGCTCCGCGTGGGAGAGGCCCTCGCCCGAGGCCGTGAGCAACGCGAGCCGCCCGGCCCGCGCCTGGCCGGCAGACGGATCGGCCGACGAAAGGGTGCCCTGGCTCGGGGCCACGGCGGGGGAGAGGGCGGTCAGCACGAAGGGAATGCTAACCTAACCTGAGTGTTTCCTTGACAAGAGGTGAAAATCGTGTCGGTCGAGGTCTGGTGGTCCTCGCTGGCCTCGGCGGACCGCGACCTGCTCCGCCTGCTCGACGCCGGCGAGCGCGCCCGGGTCGAGTCGCTCGAGCGCTCCGCGGACCGCGGCCGGTTTCTGATCAGCGCGGCGATGCTGCGTGTGGCGGTCGCGGCTCACCTCGAGATCGCGCCGGTCGAGGTCCTGGTGGACCGCACCTGCGCCGAGTGCGGCGGCCCGCACGGGCGCCCGCGGATCGTGAGCCACGGCACACCGGCGCCGTCGGTCTCCGTCTCGCACTCCGGACTGCTGGCCGTGGTCGCCCTGGCCCCACGCGGCCCCGTCGGCGTGGACGTGCAGCGGCTCGACGACCTCGACGACCCGGTGGACGGGCGCGCCTGGGCGACCCGGGAAGCACTCTTCAAGGCCGGGACGCCCGCGCCCGGCGACGTTGCGGTCTCCGAGCTCCGGCCACCGCTGCCCGGATACGTCGCCGTTGTCGTGGTACCCGGCGGACAGGACGGCGCGCCCCGGATCACGCACTGGCCCCGGCCGATAGCGCGGCTCTCGGCGTCGGGCGGCGGGCGGTGAGGAAAAAGCGCCGCGAACGTAACGCCGCGGCTCGCGAGGCGAAACCCGGATTGGCGAGGCTCCACCCATGACCCACGTGAAGCCCGCGGACCTCGTCACCCGCATGATCGACGCCGGCGAGGCGAAGGTGCACCTGTCGACGAGGGACACGCTCATCCGGGCCTTCATGGGCGCAGCGCTGCTCACGATCGCCGCGGCGTTCGCTGTGACGGTGTCCACGCAGACCGGCGAGCCGCTGGTGGGCGCCATCCTGTTCCCCGTCGGGTTCGTGATGCTCTACCTGCTCGGGTTCGACCTGCTGACCGGCGTCTTCACGCTCGCGCCGCTGGCCTGGCTCGCGAAGCGGCCGGGCGTCACGGTCGGCGCGGTGCTGCGCAACTGGGGCCTGGTGTTCGTGGGGAACCTGGCGGGCGCGATCATGGTCGCCGTCCTCATGGCCATCTACTTCACGTACGGCTTCTCGACCGAGCCCAGCGCGGTGGGCCAGGCGATCGGCGAGATCGGCGAGGGCCGCACCGTCGGTTACGCCGACCACGGGGCGGCGGGCATGCTCACGCTGTTCGTCCGGGGCGTGCTGTGCAACTGGATGGTGTCCACGGGCGTCGTGTTCGCGATGGTGTCCACGAGCGTGATCGGCAAGGTCGTCGCGATGTGGATGCCGATCATGCTGTTCTTCTACATGGGGTTCGAGCACTCGATCGTGAACATGTTCCTGTTCCCGTCCGGCCTCATGCTCGGCGGCGACTTCACGATCATGGACTACCTGGTCTGGAACGAGATTCCGACGGTGATCGGCAACCTCGTGGGCGGCCTCCTCTTCGTCGGCCTGGCCATGTACGCCACGCACGGCCGGACGGCGCCCAGCCGCCGCCCGGCGACCCTCGGCGTCGAGCCGACGCCGGAGCGCGAACGCGAGCTCGTCCGACCCACCCGTTGAGTGCTGGATATTCGTCCCTTCGGCGGGTCTGGGGAGGCGAATATCCAGCACTCAACGAGGCTGAGCGGGCGGATACTGGTGGTATGTCGGTTGTCTTCAGTCCGGTCGAGCGGTTGCGGGCGCGGGTGGGTGACGCGCTCTTCCTGCGCATCGCCGGGCCCGACGGGTACGCGGAGCGGGACCGGATCCATCTGACTCCCGGCCCGCGCTGGTTCGCCCCGGACAGCCCCATCCGGCGGGTGCACGGTGACTCGGCGACGTTCGTCGGCGGGCTGCGGGCGCTGTTGCTGCAGTCGCTCCACCCGCTGGCGATGGCGGGCGTCGCCGGCCACTCCGGGTATCGCGGCGACCCGTGGGGGCGGCTCGCCCGCACCTCGACGTTCCTCGGCTACACGACCTTCGCGACGGCGGAGCACGCTCAGGAGATGGTCGACCGCGTGCGCGCCGTCCACGAGCGTGTGCGGGGCCAGGCCCCCGACGGCCGCCCGTACCGGGCGAGCGATCCCCACCTGCTCACGTGGGTGCACGTCGCGGAGGCCGACTCGTTCCTGGCCGCCCACCAGCGATACGGCGAGAAGCCGCTCAGCGCCGACGAGGCGGACGAGTACGTCGCCCAGTCCGGGCAGGTCGCCCGGGCGCTCGGAGCCGACGTCGTCCCGGCGACCGTCGCCGAGCTGGCCGGCTGCATCGAGTCCTACCGGGGCGAGCTGGAGGCCACGCCGGCGGCCCTCGACGCCGCACGCTTCCTGCTGCGCGAGCCGCCGCTGCCCTGGTCAGCGCGGGGCCCGTATCACCTGCTCGCGGCCGGGGCGGTGGCGCTGCTGCCCGCTTGGGCGCGGTCGCAGCTGAGGGTCGACTCCCGGTTCAGCCGGATCCTCGGCGGTCCGGCCGGGGGAGTAGCCGTCCGCGCGGTGCGGTGGGGCATGGACCCGGTCGCGCGCCAGGGGCGTCAATGGTGACGGGCCTGGCACGGACGGAGCACGCCGTCTCAGAGATCAGGCCGGTGCAGGTGCAGCGGCGCGGTGTCGAGCCGGTCGGTCAGGCTGCTGCAGACGCTCTCGACGTCCGGGCTCGCCGCGCAGCCGACCCACAGCGCGAACGGCCCGGCGCACGCGCAGGCGCCGTCGGGCAGCCACTCGTCGGCCCATGCGGAGAGGGCCGCCGCCAGGAGCCGGCCGCGCCGCGGGCGGGGCGACCCGGCTGAGCGTCGCAGGACCGTGAGGCCCATGCCGGGCGGCCGCTCCCAGCGGGCCGGGTCGACCTCCGGCTGGCCGCCGGTGGCCCCGACCTCCACGTACACCTGGCCGTAGGCGGAGCGGGGGAGCAGCCGGAGGAGCTTGCGGAGCTCGGCCGCGTCGTGGGCGTCGCCCGCCAGCAGCAGGTGCAGCGCCCATCCGTCGTTGTGCTCGTCGCCCGGGTGGTACCGCTCGGCGTCGGGCCAGCTCTTGCCGGCGGGGCCGTAGTCCGTCACGTCGTCCTCCAGGTCGCCCAGCCGGTTCACGGGCCGCTGCTCCGTCAATCTGATCAGGTAAGGCTTACCTAACACCAGATCGCGTCCTGAGGCAATAATCCGCTCCCGATCTCGGCGGGCGGAGGATTAGCGTGACCCCGGTGGAGAGCATCACGAAGAACCGCCAGTCCCTGGACACCCTGCGTGCGATGGTCGCGCGTGCCTACGGCCCCGACGCCGTTCCGGACGGAGACGCCTGGGTGGAGGAGCTGGGGAACGGCTTCTTCAACGTGGTCTACCGGATCACTCTCGCAAACGGGCGCCAGGTCGCCCTGAAGATCGCCCCGCCGTCCGACGTCGAGGTTCTGACGTATGAGATCGGCGCGATGCGGACCGAGCTGGAGGCGCTGCGCCTCATCACCGCCCACACCGGCGTGCCCGTCCCGGTGGTCGACCACGCCGACCTGCTGCACGACCTCGTCGACGTCGACTACTTCTTCATGCCCTATATCGACGGCGACAACCTGGGCGTCCTCCGGGACGAGCTCGGCCCTTCGGACCTCGGGACGTACCAGGCCGCGCTCGGCGCCGCGAACCGCGAGCTCAACACGATCCTCGGCCCGGCCTACGGCCCCATCACGGCCCCCACCTACCCGACCTGGCGCGCCGCTTTCACGGCGATGTTCGACGACGTGCTCGACGACGGGCGCCGCCGGAGCGTCGAGCTCGGCTGGTCGTACGACGACGTCCGCGCGGTGCTGACCGTGCACGAGCACCTGCTCGACGACGTCACCGAGCCCCGCTACGTCGAGTGGGACCTGTGGGAGGGCAACGCGCTGGTTCGCGACGGAGAGGTCGTGTGCATCATCGACCATGAGCGCGCGCTGTTCGGTGATCCCCTCATCGAGGTCGGGTTCGCCGGGCTCGTGTCCTCGGCGTTCGGCGACTCCGCGGCTTTCCTGCGCGGCTACGGGCGGGGGCCACTCACCGAGTCCGAGGAGGTCCGCCGCCGGCTCTACACGCTGCACGTCGGCCTCGTCATGACCATCGAGACGGTCTATCGCGGCCACACCGACAAGGACCAGTACGACTGGGCCCGCGAGTGCGTCGACGAGGTCATGACCTCGCTGACGCGCGGGCGGCCCGCGGCGTGACGGCGAGAGCCGCATGACGGACCGGCAGGCCACCAGGCAGACGACCGCCCTGGGCGTCCAGCCCGTCGGGCGCCTGCTGTGGCACGCCTGCTCCCAGACCACCCTGTCGGTGGGTGTCTACGGGATCTACGCCCTCACGAACGCATGGTTCGTCGCCCGCGGCGTCGGCCCCGACGCGCTCGCCGGGGTCAACCTCGTGGCGCCCGTCCTGCTGATCCTGGGCGCGGTCGGCACCACGGTCGGCGTCGGCGGCGCGTCGCTGGTCTCGTGGCGGCTGGGCGCCGGCGACCCCATGGGTGCGGGACGCGCCGCCGGGAACACGTTCGTCGTGTTCTGGGCGACGGCGTTCGTCGTGATGGTGGCCGGGCTGGCGGCGCTCGAACCGCTGCTCACCGTCCTCGGCGCGCACGGCGAGGTGCGCGGGTACGCCCGCGACTACGCGGAGGTCCTGCTGCTCGGGGCGTTCGCGGCCACGGGCTTCTCGGCACTCGTTCGGGCCGAGGGGCGGATGGCGTTCTCCACGCTGTTGTGGGTCGTGGGGATCCTCACGCAGATGGCGCTCGACCCGTTGCTGGTCCTCGGCTTGGACATGGGCGTGCGAGGCGCCGCGCTCGCCACGATTTGCGGGCAGTCCCTCTCCACGGGGATGAGCATGTGTTTCTTCTTCGTCCAGCGGCGGCGCCCGTACCGCGTCGGCCTGAGGCAGTTGCGGCCGCACCTGGCGACGATCGCCGCGGTCGTCACGATCGGGGCGCCCTCGTTCCTTGCCGGCTTCGGCGCGACGATGCTCGTCGTGCTCGCGAACAACCAGCTCGCCGCCATGGGCGGTGCCGTCGCCCTGGCCGCGTTCGCCGTCGCGTCCCGGTTGCAGACCTTCGCGGGCATGCCGCACATGGGCATCGCGCAGGGCCTGCAGCCCGTCGCGGGCTACAACGCCGGCGCGCAGCTCTGGCCGCGGGTGCGGCGTGCCCGCGTGCTCGCCATGAGGGCCACCGTCGGCTACGGGGCTCTTGCGGCGGCCGTGCTCGTGCTGCTTGCCGAACCGCTGGTCGGCCTCTTCGTCGATGACGGCCCCGTCGCCACCGCGAGCGTCACCGCCGTGCGCATCATCGCCGCCGGGCTCGTCTTCTCCGGCGTCACGCCAATGGTTTCGGCATACTTCCAGGCGCTCGGGCTGGCGCGGCCGTCGTACGCGCTCTCGGTGGGCACGCTCGTGGTGATCAAGATCCCGCTGCTGTTGCTGTTCGGGGCGTTTGGTGGAGTCGGGGTCTGGATCGGCCTCGCGGCAGGGGAGGTCGCCGCGGCGCTGGCTGCCCTGATCCTGCTGCGCACGCACCGGGACCGGGCAGCCGCTGCCGGTTAGCGGGCATCCCGCCGCACCAGGCTCCGTAGGGAGCGCACGGCGAGACTGGGGCCATGGACGATCCGATCCTTCGCGCCATCGATGCCGTGACCATTCCGGTTCCCGACCTGGACTCGGGCCTCGCCTTCTACCGCGATCGGCTCGGCCACCGGGTCCTGTGGCGGAACGACGCCGTCGGCCAGGCCGGGCTTGCCCTGCCCGACGGCGACAGCGAGCTGGTCCTCACCACGCGCCAGACGTATGAGCCCGATTGGCTCGTGACCTCCGTGCCCGACGCCGTCGCCGCACTGGTCGCTGCCGGGGGCTCCGTGATCACGGAGCCCGTGGAGATTCCCGTGGGGCGAGTGGCGGTCGCGGCCGATCCGTTCGGCAACTCGCTCGTGCTGGTCGACCTCTCGAAGGGGCGGTACGGCGAGGCGCGGAGGCAGACCTGAAGACGGCAATCTCCTGGCGCCGGCCCGGAGAAGCGTGCCAGCATCCGGCGACAGGCAATTCCGCCCGCAAGGAGACCGCACATTCAGACTGATCCTGGATTCGAAGCACTGCTCATCGGAGGCCGCGCCGGGGTCGGCAAGACCACGGTCGGCTGGGAGGTCTCCGTCCAGCTGCAGGCCGCTGAGGTCGCCCACTGCCTGGTGGAGGGCGACAACCTCGACCAGGCGTTCCCCGCCCCGCCCGTCGACCCCCACCGCTCCAAGATGACCGAGGCGAACCTCGCGGCGCTCTGGGGCAACTACGCGGCCCTCGGATATCGCCGACTGATCTACACGAACACAGTCTCCGTCCTGGAACCGGACCTCATCGCCCGCGCCATGGGCGGTGCGCCGCGGATCATCGGGGTGCTCCTGACCGCCGACGACGCGACCGCGGGTCGGCGCCTCGGCGGCCGGGAGATCGGCACCCAGCTCGACGCCCACGTCTCGCGCGGCACCACGATGGCCCGGCATCTGGAGGCCGCCGCGCCGTCGTCAGTGGTCCGGGTGCCGACCGACGGGCGCAGAGTCGCGGAGATCGCGCGGGACGTCATCGCGGCGACGGGTTGGTCGACGCCGCGGTAGGACGCGGCGCCGTTACGATGCGGTCATGCCTCCCGTCTCCCCGTGTGCCCGTGGCCGGCGACCGTCCGGGGCCGTCTGATGGCCGCGCGGTCGGGACCGCCGCGGCTGCGTGAGATCGCCGAGCGTCTCGGCGTCTCGGAGACCGCGGTGTCGTTCGCGGTCAACGGGCGTCCGGGGATCTCGGAGGCCACCAGGAAACGGATCCTCGAGTCGATCGAGGAGTCGGGCTGGACGCCGAACTACGCCGCGCGCGCACTGTTCGAGGCGCGGTCGTCGACCGTCGGGTTCGTCGTCGCGCGGACAGCCGAGGCCGTCGGGTCGGAGTCCTTCTTCCTGCAGCTCATGACGGGCCTGCAGTCGGTCCTCGGCGCGTCGGGGTACGGGCTGCTGTTCCAGGTCGCCGCCTCGATCGAGGACGAGCTCAAGGTCTACCGCGGTTGGCGGGCGCAGCAGCGGGTCGACGGCGTCGTCCTGGTCGACCTCCGGGCCGACGACCCGCGCCCCGCGGAGCTCGCCCGGCTCGGTCTACCCGCCGTCCTGGCGGGCGGGCCGGACCCGCTGGGGCTGGTCCCGTCCGTCTCCATCGACGACGCCGGCGCGATCGACGTCGTGGTCGACCACCTGCGTGCCCGCGGCCACCGGCGGATCGGCTACGTGACGGGCGACCCGGGCATGCTCCACGTCGGACGCCGCGTGGAGGCGTTCCGGCGTCGGGCCGGTGAGCAGGACGGGGTGACGGAGGCCGTGGTGTCGACCGACTTCTCGACCGGCGCGGCGGCGCGGGCGACGAGGCGGCTGTGGCAGGAGCCCGAGCCGCCGACGGCCGTCATCTACGAGAACGAGGTGATCGCGGTCGCGGGAGTCGGCGAGCTGCGCGCCCTGGGCCTGTCGATCCCGCAGGACGTCGCGGTCGTCTGCCTCGAGGACAGCCTCATCGGGACGGCGATGCGCCCGCAGCTGACCGCGCTGCACCGCGATACCGGCCGGTTCGGTCAGGACGTGGCGCGCAGCCTGCTGGTGGTGCTCGACGACGGGGCCGCACCCGACAGCCAGGAGCGCACGCCCGAGCTCGTCGTGCGGGCGAGCACCGACGCGGACGCCGGCGTCGGCGCGCTCTCGACCGACCTCTGACGGCCCCGCCTGACCCGGCCAGCTCACCGAACCAGCTGCCCAAAGGCGCCGGAGGGGTCGTTGACGAGGGAAACTAAACCGGATTAGTATCCGGGGCGTCCGATCCCGTCCGGAAGGCCCCGATGCACAGCGACCCCCAGCACGTCATCGACCGGTGCGAGCGAGTGCTGCGCGAGTGGGTCCTCCCGCTGATCCACACGACCCTGCGGCCCGTGGCCATGGAGTCGTGGGAGGTGGTGGGTGAGCCGGTCGGGGTCGCCGCGGGGATCGCCGGCGTCCGTGAGGCCGGCGTGCCGTTCGAGACCGGCTCCGCCTGGGGCGGCGTCTGGACGACCACCTGGTTCCGCGTCGAGGGAACCGTCCCGGCCGACAGTGGTTCAGCGGGCGACGGCCCGGTCGTCGAGCTCGTGCTCGACCTCGGCTGGTTCGACCACTCGGTGGGCGGGCACGTCGAGGGCATGGTCTACCGGGCCGACGGCACCGCGATCAAGGGCCTGCACCCCCGGAACGGCTGGGTCCGGCTGGCCGGCCCCGGAGCGGCGCCCGGCGTCGTGGGCCCGGGCGGCCGCTTCGAGCTGTTCGTGGAGGCGGCCGCGAACCCCCTCCTGCTGGGCCTGCCGCCGTTCGTCGAGACGCCCCTGGGCGCGCAGGTGGAGCAGCACGCGACGGAGCCGTACGTGCTGCGCCGGGCCGACGTCTGCGCGTTCGACGACGAGGTCTGGCAGCTCGCCAGAGACCTGGAGGTGGCCTGCGGCCTGGCCCAGCGGCTGGACAGTGCCGAGCCCCGGTACTGGCGGCTGCTGCGAGCGGTCGAGGCGGCGCTGGACGCCTACGACGACCAGGATGTCGCCACCGCGACCGCCGCGCGAGCCGAGCTCTCCGGTGTCCTGGCGCAGCCGGCCCATGCGTCCGCGCACGAGATGACGGCCGTGGGCCACGCCCACATCGACTCCGCGTGGCTCTGGCCGGTGCGCGAGACCCGCCGCAAGGTCGGCCGGACCGTTGCGAACGTGCTGGCCCTGCTCGACCTGGACGACGAGGTCGTCTACACCATGTCGGCCGCGCTCCACTTCGAGTGGCTCGAGGAGCGTCACCCCGACCTGTACGAGCGGGTGCGCAAGGCGGTCCAGGAGGGCCGGATCGTCCCCGTCGGCGGCATGTGGATCGAGCCGGACAGCGTCATGCCGACGGGTGAGGCCCTCGTGCGCCAGCTGTCGTACGGCACGCGCTACTTCCAGGAGCGGTTCGGCCACCGGGCCCGTGAGGTCTGGCTGCCGGACAGCTTCGGCTACTCGGGGGCGCTGCCGCAGCTCGCGCGGCGCGCCGGCTTCCGGTGGTTCCTCACACAGAAGATCTCGTGGAACGACACGACGACGTTCCCCCACCACTCGTTCCTGTGGGAGGGCATCGACGGGACCCGGATCTTCACGCACTTCCCGCCGGCCGACACGTACGCCGCGGAGATCACCGCCGCGGAGCTGTCGCACGCGGTGGCCAACTTCCGTGACAAGGCGGTCGCCTCCCACTCCCTGCTGGTGTACGGCTACGGCGACGGGGGCGGCGGGCCCACCCGGGAGATGGTCGCGCGCGGTCACCGCTTCGCGGACCTGGAGGGTGCGCCTCGCGTCGTGGTGCGCACTCCCGAGGAGTTCTTCACGCTCGCCGAGTCCGAGATCCGCGCGGCGCGCGGACCGGTCTGGTCCGGCGAGCTGTACCTGGAGCTGCACCGCGGCACCCTGACGACGCAGGCCGCGACCAAGCAGAGCAACCGGCGCAACGAGGCGCTGCTGCGGACCGTCGAGTACCTGTCGGTCGTCGCTGCGTTGGGCGCCGGTCTGCCGTACCCCGCCCGCGAGCTGGAAGGGCTGTGGAAGACGGTCCTGCTCAACCAGTTCCACGACATCCTGCCCGGGACGTCGATCGCCTGGGTGCACCGCGAGGCCGAGGCGGACCACGAGGCAGTGACCCGCGAGGCGCTCGGCCTCGCGCGGCGCGCCGTCGACGCGCTCGGCCTGCCCGCGGGCGGGCCGGGGGCCCTGGTGCACGTGGGCCGGACCCGGGCCGAGGACTGGCACGTGACCAGGTCCCACGCGGCTACGCGCCACGCACCGACCGCGCTGTCGCGCGACGACCGCGGCGACGTCGTCCTGGACAACGGGCTGCTGCGCACGGTGATCGACGCCGACGGGCACGTGACGTCCCTGCTCGACCTGAGCACGGGGCGGGAGCTCGTGCCGCGCGGCGAACGGCTCGGCGTGCTGCAGCTGTTCCGCGACGAGCCCGTCCGCTGGGACGCCTGGGACATCGACCGCCACTCCCTGCGGCACCCGGTCGAGCTGCGGGACGCCGTCTCGGTCGAGACCGTGGCCTGCGACGACCATGCGGGCGTCGTCGTCGAGCGACGGCACGGTAAGTCGGTGTACCGGATCAGCGTGACGCTGCGGTCCGGCTCCGCCCAGCTCGACTTCGGATGCGAGGTCGACTGGCAGGAGCGGGATCGCCTGCTGAAGGTCGCGCTCCCGACGGCGATCAGCCCGCGCACCGCGAGCTTCGAGACGCAGTACGGCGTCGTCGAACGGCCGGTGCACGACAACACGGCGCACGACGAGGCGCAGTTCGAGGTGAGCACCCACCGGTTCGTCCACCTCGCGGAGCCCGGGTACGGGATCGGCGTCGTGAACGACTCGACGTACGGCGCCGACGTGCGCCCGGTCGAGGGGGACGGTCATGGCAACGCGCGCGGCACCACCGTGCGCCTGTCCCTCCTGCGCTCGCCGCGGTTCCCCGACCCCGACGCCGACCGGGGCCGCCACCGGTTCCGCTGGGCGGTCCTGCCCAGCCCCGACCCGCGGGCGACCCTGGCGGCCGCCGCCGCGATCAACGCCCCGATCCTCGACGAGCTGCCCGACGTCGCACCGCTGCTCCGGCTCGAGCTCGACTCCGGCACCGCGGTGATCGACTGGGTCAAGCTCGCCGACGACGGGTCGGGCGACGTCGTCGCGCGGGTCTACGAGCCGTTCGGCGGGCGCGCGACGGCGCGCCTCCGCCCCGGACCGCTGCTCGCCGGGGCGAGCGTGCGCGAGACCGACCTGCTGGAGACCGAACCGCTCGAGCCCGGCCTGTCCCGCGCGCTCGGCGACGACGACACCCGGCCGGCGGCGGACGCACCCCTGGACCTGGGCCCGTACCAGGTCGCCACCCTGCGCCTGCACCCGAACCACACGTAGCCCGGAACCACACGTAGCCCGGAACCACTCAGAGACAAAGGAGTACTGATGAGGAAACGAAGCTCGACCGGCGTCATCGCCGGCACGTTCGTCCTGTCCCTCTCGCTCGCCGCGTGCGGCAGCGCCGGAGGACCGGCCGCCGGGTCCGGCGGGGCGGACGGGGAGATCGGCGGTGAGATCACGTTCCAGACCTGGAACCTCAAGAACGAGCAGTACACCCCCTACTTCGAGGCGCTCGTCGACGCCTTCGAGGCCGAGCACCCCGGTACGACCGTGAACTGGGTCGACCAGCCGGCGGAGGGATACCAGGAGAAGCTCTCGGCGGACGCCACCGCGGGCACGCTGCCCGACGTCGTCGACATGGGGCCGGAGGCCGCCTACACGCTCGGCAGCGCCGGCGCGATCCTCGACATCGCCGAGGCGGACCCCGACGCCGAGTCCGACTACCTCGACAAGGCCTGGGAGGCCATGACCTTCGACGGGCTGGGCGGCGGCACCTACGGATACCCCTGGTACCTGAACACCGGCCCGTCGTTCTTCAACACCGCCCTGTTCGAGGAGTGCGGCCTGGACCCGGACGACCTGCCCGAGACCTACGACGAGCTGTTCGAGCAGGCCCGCACGATGGGCGAGAACTGCGACGACGTCTCGATGATGGCCCGGCTCCCCGTGATCGAGACATTCGGTGAGTACGGCGCGCAGCTCATGAACGAGGACGGCACCGCTTACGCGTACAACGACGCCGCCGGCGTCGAGCTCGTCGAGAGCTTCAAGGAGCTCTACGAGGGCCAGGGGCTGACCGAGGAGTCGCTGAACAACCTGCAGACCAACGAGGTCGAGGAGTTCAAGGCCGGGCGCCTCGCCTACCTGCAGGGCAGCTCCTACACCCTGAACGACCTCAAGGAGACCGCGCCCGACATCTACGACAACATCGCCATGGGCCCGCGCATCGCGAACACGGCCCCCAACATGTACATCGAGTCCCTCGTGGTCAACGCGAGCTCGGCGAACCAGGCGACGGCCATCGCATTCGCCAAGTTCGTGACCAGCTCCGAGAACCAGCTCGAGTTCGCGAAGGAGGCGTCGGTCTTCCCCTCGTCGGCCGGCACGCTCGAGGACCCGTACTTCACCGAGGAGGACGGGACCCCGGAGACCGAGGTCCGGGTCACGACCGCCGAACAGGTCGGCGAGGCCGTCGTCTGGTGGCCGCCGGCATTCTCCGGAGCCGGCGACGCCGAGACGCTGCGCGAGCAGATCGCGCTCGCGCTGCTGGGCGACACCTCGGTCCAGGACGCGCTCGACGCGTCCGTGCAGTACTCCGACGAGCGGCTCGCGGCGGGGCAATGACGACGGCGGTCGTCCCGCACGACCGCCCGGTGCGATCCCGGCCGGAGCCCTCGCGCTCCGGCCGGGGGGCGGCGTCCCGCACGCACTCCCGGTGGTTCGTCCCGTGGCTGTTCCTGGTACCGGCGCTCGCGGTCGTCGGCGTCTTCATCGTCCTGCCGTTCCTCAACACGCTGGCCATCGCGTTCACCGACTCGACGATGCTCGTGCCCGGCCAGTTCGTGGGGCTGGAGAACTTCGGCCGCCTCCTGGACGACCCGCGGTTCGTCACCGCCCTGGTGAACTCGAGCCTCTACGTCGTGGTCGTCGTGCCCGTGATGGTCCTGCTCCCGCTGGTCCTGGCGTCGCTCGTGACGGGGCAGTCGCGGATCATGGGCTTCTTCCGGACCGCCTTCTACCTGCCGGTGGTCATGTCCGCGGTGATCGTCGGCCTGATCTGGACGAACCTGCTGGGCAAGCAGGGGCTCGTGAACGAGCTGCTGCAGTGGCTGAACGTGGTCTCGGCCCCGCTGCCGTTCCTCACCGACCGGTGGCTGCTGCTGTTCAGCGCGATGTTCGTGACCGTCTGGATGGGGCTCGGCTACTACATGGTGATCTACCTCGCGGCCCTGGCGAACATCGACGACTCGCTGTACGACGCCGCGGCGATGGACGGCGCGGGTGCCGTGCGCAAGTTCCTGCACGTGACGCTCCCCGGCGTGCGCTCGACGATGCTGCTGATCGGCCTGCTGTCCTCCATCGCGGCGTTCCGCGTGTTCGGCGAGGTGTACGTGCTGACGAACGGCACCGGCGGCGTCGGCGGGCGCAACCTCACCATGACGATGCTGATCCAGCGGGAGGGCACCGGCCTGCAGGCACAGACCGGCTACGCGGGCGCGATCAGCCTCGTGATGTTCGTGCTCCTGGGCGGGCTGATCGCCGTCCAGCTGTGGCTGCAGAGAAAGCAGGCGGACCGATGAGCGCTGTACGGGCTGTACGGAGCAGGCGCCGGGTCCGCCCGGGCGCGGTCGTGCAGTGGGTGGTGATCGCGGCGATGTTCGTGCTGCTCGCGGGCCCGCTGGTCTGGCAGCTCTCGCTGGCGCTCAAGGGGATGGGCGACGACCTGTACGCCAAGCCGCCCCAGCTCATCCCCACCGACCCCACACTGAGCAACTTCGGCGACGTGCTGGCCCGGGTCCCGGTGCCCCGGTACGTGCTGAACTCGCTGGTCGTCGCCTTCTTCGTGGTGCTGGGGAACGTCATCGGAGCGACCGCCGCCGGCTACGCGCTGGCCCGTCTGCGGTTCCGCGGGCGCGGGCTGGCGACGGCGATCTTCCTGATCGCGATGCTGGTCCCGGTCGAGACCGTGATCGTCTCGCAGTTCCTCCTGGTGCGGTCCATCGCCCTGCAGGACACGCTGCTCGGTGTCGCCCTGCCCACCATGGTCGCCGCCCTGAACATCCTGCTGCTGCGCAACGCGTTCGCGAACATCCCCGACGAGCTCGAGGAGGCGGCGGTCCTCGACGGCGCGAACGCCTGGCAGAGGTTCCTGCGGGTGTGCGTGCCACAGGTCAAGGGCGTGATCACCGTGGTGGCCATCTTCGCGTTCGTCGGCTCCTGGAACGACTTCCTGTGGCCGCTGCTGGTGCTGTCCAGCGACGACAACTACACGCTCACCGTCGGCCTGAACCGCCTGCGCGGCACGTTCTACGACGACCCGCGGCTCATCGCGGCCGGCACCATCGTGGCGCTGGTCCCGATCATCGTCTTCTTCTCCTTCCTCCAGCGTTACTTCTTCCGCGGGCTCGAGTCCGGCGGCCTGAAAGGATGAGTCCTCTGCGTTTCGGTGCCAACTACACCCCGTCCGACGGCTGGTTCCATGCCTGGCAGGACCTGGACGAACGGTCGGTCGACCGCGATATGCGGGCGATCGCCGGCCTCGGGCTCGATCACGTGCGGATCTTCCCGCTGTGGCCGATCCTGCAGCCGAACCGGACGCACATCAGCCCGCGTGCGCTGCGGGACGTCCGGCGCGTCGCGCAGATCGCGGGGGAGCACGGGCTCGACTCCTACGTCGACGTGCTGCAGGGCCACCTGTCGAGCTTCGACTTCGTGCCCGCCTGGCTCACGTCCTGGCACCGGGGCAACATGTTCACCGACCCGGACGCGGTGGCCGCGCAGGCCGCGCTCGTCGCCGCGCTGCACGAGACGCTCGCCGAGGTGCCCACGTACCGGGGGATCACGCTGGGCAACGAGCTGAACCAGTTCTCCGGCGCGCCGCACCCGGACCCGATGCCGGCCACGCCGGCGGATGTGGACCGGTGGCTCGCCAGCCTGCTGGCTCCCGTGCCGGACGACGCCGGCGTCCTGCGGCTGCACGCAGAGTACGACGCCGTCTGGTATCTCGACGACCATCCCTTCGTGCCCGCGCACGCCAGCCGCGTGGGTGACCTGACCGCGATCCACTCCTGGGTCTTCAACGGGACGGCGCAGGAGTACGGCCCGATGTCGCCGCAGAGCCTGCGGCACGCCGAGTACCTCGTCGAGCTCTCCCGGGCGTTCGCGACCGACCTCGAGCGGCCCGTGTGGCTGCAGGAGGTGGGTGCCCCGGGGAACGTCGTCGACGTCGCCGACATGGCGGACTTCTGCGACCGGGCGGTGCGGCACGCGGCCGACAGCCCCGCGCTGTGGGGGGTGACCTGGTGGTGCTCGCACGACGTCGGCTCGACCCTGTCGGACTTCCCGTTCTTCGAGCACACGCTGGGCCTGATCGACGAGTCCGGCCGGCCCAAGGAGATCGGGCTGCGGTTCGCCGACGTGGCCGCCGAGCTGCGCGAACGTCCCGCCGCGGCGCCGCGCACCGATGCCGTGGTGATCGACGTCGACGACCAGGACGTGCCGGTGCTGCGCGCCTCGCTCGCGCCCGGCGGGTCGGTCTTCGAGGCCTGGTCGGACCTCGCCTCCGCGGGCGGACGGCCCGCGCTCGTCACCTCGCGCACCGCGCAGGACCCTGCCGATCTCGCGCGGCGGGGCGTCACGAGCACGAAGCATGTCGTCCCGGGGGCGCGGCGGGTCTACACCTCCGTCTCGGACGAGAGCTTCGAGGCATGACAGCCCGCGCCGCCGAGCTGCTGGCCCGCATGTCGTTGCGGGAGAAGGTCGGGCAGCTCAACCAGCGGATGTTCGGCTGGGACGCGGTGGTGCGCGACGGCTGCAGGTGGCGCATCACCGAGGAGCTCGAGGCCGAACTGGAGCGCTGGTCGGGCCTGGGGGCGCTGTACGGCCTGTTCCGCGCGGACGCCTGGTCCGGGCGCAGCTGGGCCGGCGGGATCCGTCCGGAGGAGCGCGCCGAGGTCGCCGAGCTGGTCCAGCAGGCGGTCGAGCGTGCGGGACGGCACGGCGTGCGGGCCCTGCTCGTGGAGGAGGCGCCGCACGGCCACCAGGCGCTCGGCGGAAGCCTGCTGCCGCAGAACCTCGCGCTGGCCGCGACGTGGAACCCTGGTCTGGTCGAGGAGGCGTCGGCGGCCGTCGCCGCCGAGCTCGCCGCCTCGGGTGCGCACGTCGCGCTCGTCTCCGGCCTGGACGTCCTGCGCGACGGACGGTGGGGGCGGTCCGAGGAGACCTTCGGCGAGGACCCGCTGCTCGCCGCCGAGCTGGCGCGGGCTGTGGTGACGGGCATGCAGGGCGCTGACCGGTCCCAGGTCGGCGCGGGCGGCGTCGCCGTCGTGCTCAAGCACCTCGCCGCGCAGGGCGAGGCGACCGGCGGCCGCAACGGCCAGTCGGCGGTGATCGGGGAGCGCGACCTGCACGAGATCCACCTCCCGCCGGTCCGCGCCGCCGTCGGCGCAGGTGTGCTCGGGCTGATGGCCGCGTACAACGACATCGACGGCGTTCCCTGTTGCGCCAGCCCCGCGCTGCTGCGGACCTACCTGCGCGGTTCGCTGGGGTTCGACGGCATCGTGATGGCGGACGGGCTGGCCGTCGACCGGCTGGCGCCCTTGGCCGGCGACACCGCCGCGGCCGGACGCCTCGCCCTGCTCAGCGGCGTAGACCTGTCCCTGTGGGACGAGGGCTTCACCACGCTGGAGGCCAGCGCGGCGGTGGACCCGGCCGTGGCCGCCGCCGTGGACGAGGCGTGCCTGCGGGTGCTCACGCTCAAGGACACGCTGGGGCTGCTGGGCCCGGCGGCGTCGGTAGGCTCTGCCGACCAGCCCACCGGGCAACCCACCGACCAACCCGCCGCGCGGGAGCGCCTCGAGATCGCCCGCGGACGCACCGAGGTGCTGTCTCGCCGGCTCGCGCGCGAGTCCGTCGTGCTGCTCGACGACGACGGCGGGCTCCTGCCCCTCGACGCCGGGCGGTTCCGGCGCGGGAGCCGGGTGCTCGTGGTGGGGCCGGGCGCGGCGTCGCACACGGCGCTCCTGGGCGACTACGTGCCGCCGCTGCCGCCCGACCAGCAGGTCAGCGTCCTGGACGCGCTGCGCGCCAGGCTCCCGGACGCGAAGGTCACGTTCCTGCCGGACGACGACGTGCGGCTCGGGGCGTTCGCCCGGGAGTCGGGCCTGGTCGTGGCCGTGCTGGGCGGCACGAGCCATCGCGCCTACGACGAGGAGTTCGCCGATAACGGCGCCGCGGCGGACCCGCGGGCCTCGGCGGCCACCGGGGGAGAGGGCGTCGACCTGGCCGACGTCTCCTTGCCGCACGGGCAGGACGGGTTCCTGGCCGGGCTGCGCGCCGCGACGGTCGCGCCGGTCGTGGCGCTGATGGTCGCCGGGCGGCCGCACGTCCTGACAGCGGTGCTGGAGCACGCGGACGCGACGCTGTGGGTCGGGTACGCGGGACCTTCGGGCGGCCACGCGGCCGCGGCGGCCCTGTTCGGCGACGCCGCGATCGGGGGCAGCCTCCCGATGACGCTGCCGCGGTCCGCCGGGGTGCTGCCGGTGCGGTACAACGACAGGCACCGGCCGGACGGCGTCTACCAGGACGTGCCGGACCCGGTGCTGCTGCCGTTCGGGCACGGCGTGCCGGCCGGGCTGCGGCTGCACGGCGTGTCGGTGACGGTGGCGCGGGACGTGGTGGGGGTGCGCGCCGTCGCCTCGAACACCGCGGCCGTGCGCGTCGAGGGTGTGGTCCAGGTCTACGCCCACCGCGCGGGTGGTCCCGCGCTGCCTCGGCTGCGCGAGCTGGTCGCCTTCCGCCGGGTCGGCCTCGCGCCGGGCGAGTCCGCCGCGCTGTCCTGGGACGTCGACCCCACCGCGATCTTCGCCGACGGCGCCGCGGCCCGGACGGCGCTGCAGGTGGGGCCGGAGCTGGTCGAAGGGCTCCGGCCCCACCGCGGGTAAGGCGTCAGCCGGCGGGCCGGACCACCGTGGTGGTCCGGTTGCCGGCGTAGTCCTCCAGCGTCACGGCGATCTCGCTGTCCGGGCTCGAGACGGGCACATCCGTCAGCGCCAGCGACGTGGTGCGCCCTCGGACGACGTACGGCTTCTCCCCCGAGGAGTAGGTGGTCGCGAACGTCTTGGCGACACCGTCCTCGGTGACGTACAGCTTGTCCCAGTCCGGGACGGCGGGCGTGCGCACGCGCATCCGGGAGCCGTCGATCGTGACGAGCTCCGCCGGATAGGCGTCGGCCACCGTGTCGATGAACTCGGCCCGGGTGGTCACTGCGGTGCCGGTGCCGGTGCCGGTGCCGGTGCCGGTGCCGGGGCGCAGGCTCAGGCGGTAGTGGCCGCCGTCGACCGGGAGCCCGCTGAACGTCACGCTCGTGGCCCCGGGTTCGGCGACGGCGCTGCGCTCGACGACGCGCTCCGCGTACTCCGACGTGAGCTCGACCAGGGTGGGCCCCGAGCCGGGCGCCGCCGACCAGGTGACGGCCAGCGTCCCGTCGGCGGCCGGGGTGGCGACGACCTCGCTCGGCGCGGCCGCGACGTCATAGGCGATCTTGGCCGGGGCGCTGCGCGCGCCGTCGTGCCCGACCGCGTACAGCTTCAGCGTGCCCCGGTCGTGGGCGAACTTCTTCACGTAGAGCGACTCGTCGTAGGTCCCGCCGAGGTACTCGTCGCCCAGGTACACCTCGTACCGGGCCACGTCCTCGTAGGGTGCCAGGTCCCAGCTCAGCAGCAGCTCGTCGGTGTCGGTGAGCGCGGCGTCGAGGGAGAAGCCGGCGGGCCTGGCGGGGGCCTCGGTCACGCCGTCGGTCAGGCGCAGGGCCCCGAGGTTGACCTGGAACTCCTCCACGGGCTCTGTCCCGGCGGCGACCTTCAGGCTGACGGTGGCGATGCGCTCGCCGGCCAGCGACGAGAGGTCGACCGTCGACGTCGTCCAGCCCGCCGTGTGCCTGCCGGAGCCGGGCAGCGGGAGCTCGATCTCGGTGGCCGGGTCGTCCACGAGCGTGACGACCATCCGCAGCTCGGTGCCGTCGGACGCCGACGGCTTCGTGTAGGTGACGTCCAGGGCGCTGCGGTCGGTCACGGCCAGGTCGGTGCGGTACAGGCGCACGGTGCTGTCGGCGTCGACGGTGCCCGCGACCGCCAGTGACGAGCCGCCCTCGTATGCGCCGACCGGCTCGTACGTGAAGCGGTCGGCGGCGGTGTGGTCGGGGCCGAAGTCGTAGTCGACCTCCAGCGGCGTGCCGTCCGACCGCACGTCCCACTGCCAGGTCACCGGGATGTCCTGGACGTTGATGTTCGACCACTCCCGGTCCGCGGAGACGGCGCCCGCCCTGCGGTACTCGAGGCCGTGCCCGGTGTTGAAGGTGGTCGAGAACGTGGAGCCGGAGATCGCCGAACGCTCGGTGATGTAGCTCGCGACGCCGGCCCAGCTCTCCGACGTCGTGCCGCCGGGACGGCCGGTGGAGCTGCCCGTCCACCACTGCCGGGAGCGGTCGAAGGCGCGCCACTGCTCGGTGTCGTCCTCCTTGTCGGCCATGTCGGCGTGCACGAAGTCGGCGCCGAGGGTCGCGATGCTGTTCATCGGCTGGCCGTCGGCGTCGAGGTTGTCGGCAAGGTCGTACGGCTGGTCGAACTGGTACATGCCTGCTTCGACGCCGGCGAAGACTGCCTGGTGCGGGTCGAGCCCGATCAACCGGGCGTGGTCGCGCGAGGCGGTGAGCTTGGCCGCGTCCCACCAGTAGTTCAGGAACATCGAGTCGGACACGTCGCCGAGCTCGGGGTCCCGGACGAACGGGCTGTTCAGGGCGTTGAACTCGTTCTGGTAGACGCGGTCGCCCGTGGTGTTGTGCACCGAGTCGTAGAACTGCACGTACAGGCCGCCGTCGCGCAGGGCCTGGAGGAACTCCTTGTAGCGGACGATGTCGTCGACGGCGACGGAGGGCTCCTCCTGGTTGATGAAGTAGCCGTCGAAGCCGTAGTACCGGGCGAGCTCCACGAGCTTGTCCGCGACCGGGTAGCCGCCGTCCTCGTCCTGGACCAGTAGCTCGGTGTAGGTCTGGGTACCGCGGTCGTTCTCGGAGAAGAAGATGGTCCCCAGGGAGCGCACGCCGTTCTTGTGCGCGGCATTGGTGTACGCCGGGTTCGGCAGGTTCAGCATGCCGAACTCGAACCACTTCTCGCGCCAGTCCAGCGTCGGGTCGTACAGCTCCTCGGGGACGCCCTCGACCGGCTGGCCGTGCCAGGACGCGTGGATGTCCGTGTACTGCCAGAAGTCGAACAGGTGCGTGCTGAACTCGTTGGTCGACTGGTGGCTCTCGAAGAACGCGTTCCCATAGTCGCCGGCGAGGTTGAGCAGCTGGGTCGACGGTGAGAGCTCGGGATGCAGCTGGGTCTCGGCGATCGGCTCCACCCGCTCCTGGAGCGGCACGCGTGCGCGCAGCAGGTCCCCGAACAGGTCGCTCTCCGGGGTCCAGGCCAGGAGATCGGTGGAGCTGTACCCGTGCTGGTAGGGCTGGTTGGCGCCCTTGGCTGACTCACCGGTCCAGGGCAGCGTGTCCGAGGCGAGGGCGGACGACGGCGTCAGCGCGAGCACCAGCGCGGTGCCGGCCAGCGCCGCCGTCGTCCGCCGCACGTATCGGGGCGGGTACCGCCGAGGGCGGGACGGGGAGGACATAGGCATGGGTCGAGTACCTGCTTTCTGCGTCGTGGCTGTGGTCGGTGTGGCGGTGGTGCTGCCTGACGGCGGCGCTACCCGGCGGCGGCGCGCAGGTCGTCCAGGAAGACGTCGAGGACTCCGTCGGCGAGCCGGACCGTCCCCTGGGGCCGCGGCCGCGGGTCCCCGGGGATCAACCCGGCCTCCTGGATCTGCGCCTCGGCCCGCTGGAACAGCGCGGCGGCGGTCTCCTCGTCCCCGGCGGCGCTCGCCTCCGCTGCGTCGAGCGACGTGGTGAGCGCCGCCGACCAGCGGTCCGTCGCCAGCAGCCACGGCGCGACGTCGGCCTGGAAGATCGGGTCGGGCACGCCCGCGCGGATCAGACCGGGCGCCGCGGCGACGTCGTCGGCCACGGGCCGGAAGCCGTCGATCGCGGCCTGGCGGTCCCCGGTGTTCCAGACCGCCCAGAACTCGTCGATCTCCCGGGCGAGCGCAGGTGCCTGCGGCAGCCACGGGGCGTCGCCGAACGTCGGCGCGAGGTGGTTGAGGTCGAAGAACGTGAGCAGGGCGCCGACCGTCGCCGCGTCGCCTTCGGCGAGGTACCCGGCCGCGTTCCGCGCGGACCGCTCGTGGTCGTAGGCGTGCTCGTTCCAGAGGAAGTCCGCCGCGGTGAACAGGACCACCTTGCTGGCCGCGGCCTGGTTCATCGGGTTCAGCACGATGCCTGACAGGTGCTCGGACAGGCCCGGCTCGCGTTCCTGGTAGGCGCCCAGGTGCAGCCGGCCGGGGGTGCCGAAGTCGTTCACCGGGTAGTTGTCCCAGACGAACGCCTTGCGGCCGAAGATGGCCGCGATCCGCTCGGCGTCCTCGATCAGGATGTTCGGCGGCACCGTCGCCATGCCCGTCCACATGACCTCGATGCCCTGCTGGAGCTCGGCGCGCAGGGTCTGCCGGTAGACGGTGTCGGCGATGCCCTCGTAGTGCGTGGGCGTCATCCGCAGGGGGTACGTGCCCTCGTGCGTGTCGAGGAACTCGGTCTGGACCCGGTTCAGCAGGTCGGCCTGCGCCCGGGCCTGGTTCGCCTGGCTGTTCGGGTCGCCGTACGCCGCCTCGTCCCCGGCACAGCTCCAGCTGTCGAGGCTGATGTCGTCGAACGGGACGTGGAAGACGCGCACGCCGGCGTCGTACACCGCCTGGAACTTCGCGATCAGCGCGTCCCAGTCCGCCGGCGAGGTGAAGCAGATCTTGGTGGCGACACCCTCCTGCTGGAACCCGGGCGAGAGCGCGAAGGTGAACCTGACGTGGTTGGCGGTGGCTTCGTCCGCGAGCTCCCCGAGCTCGGCGAGCTTGTCGGCGGGGTACGGGTCGCGCCAGCGGTCGCGGTGGTACGGGTCGTCCTTGGGCGCGTAGACGTACGTGTTCATCTTCACGTCGCCGTAGAAGCGGAGCTGGTCCAGCCGGTCCGCGTGCGACCAGGGCGCCCCGTAGAAGCCCTCGATGGTGCCGCGCAGCGGCATGGAGGGGTAGTCGACCACCTCGACGCCTGGCACCAGCGCCGTGCGCCCGCGCGGCTCGACGAGCTGGGGCAGGGTCTTGGCCGCGTAGAACGTGCCGTCGCCGTCCGCTCCTCCCAGGACGATGGTGGCACGCGGGATGTGCCCGACGCCGATCGCGTAGCCCTCGGCGCGCAGGTCAGCGGGCACGGCGACCCCCAGGTCGTCCAGCGCGGCCGCCACGTCCGGGGTGGCGGTGGCGCCGACGCGGATGGTCACGGCGGTCCGGCTGCCGGTTGAGCCTCCGGCTGTGCTGCCTGCTGTGATCACCTCGACCCGGGCCGCGCCGGCGTCCCGGGCGGTGTCACGGACGAGATCGCGGTTCGGGTCGTCGACGTCGGCGTCGACGACGACGCGCACGGTCTTGCCCGTGAGCACCACGGGCGCCTCCCCGTTGAGCGCCAGGTGCTGCGGCGCGGGGGAGACCACGGGCGGGGGAGCGGCGGGCGCGGCCGCCGCCGAGGCTGTGGCTCCCGGTAGCGCGGGCAGCGCTGTCAGCGCGACGGCAGCCAGCGCGCCGAAGTGGGTCCTGAGTCGCCTCGTCATCGCGGATCTCATGTGCGCACCTCTCGGGGTCGGACCGCTCCGCCCGGCCGGTCGGCCGTCGAACTGCGGTGTCCATCTGGCGGGCTATAGGCGAAATTCCGGAACTAACCCGATTTAGTGTAGAGGGATGACGAACCGGACGACAAGGGTCGGCGGCACGCCGCGCCCGGCCGGCGAGGTGCTCAGCTGAGCGCGGTCGCGCGTGCCGCCCTTGCTTCACCGCCGCATTCAGGGCAGAGTCTGGGGTGACGCACCTCACACCGTCGTGAGGCGCGTCGCTCAGGAGGTGCCGAATGACGACCAGCGAATTCGCGACGCTGCGCCGCTCGATCGAGCAGCTGCGCCAGAGCGTCTCCGGCGTGCGCGGCGCCTTCGGGGACGCGCCCGAGGTACGCCGCCTCATGAACGATCTCGAGCGGCTGGAGATCGACGCGGCCGAGCTCGCGTCGCGCGAGCCGCTGCGGCCGGCGCACAGTTCCGGTCACCTCCCCGAGCACGTCGTCGTGCCCGACACCCCGCTGGACGCGTCGATGTTCAGCGATGCCGACGACGAAGGACTTGGCGGCTACCACGGCGACCGGTCGTGACGGCGCCCGCACGTGACGTCGGCTCCCGGGGCGTCGACAGTCCGGGGCGCGCCGCCGTCGGGGCGCGCACGCTGCGCACGGACCGGTGGTGGCTGCCACCGGCCGCGACCACCATCGGCATCCTGATCTTCCTGGTGTACGCCACGGTGCGGGCGTTCCAGCAGCAGTACTTCTTCGCCGACGAGCGCTATCTGACGCCGTTCTACTCGCCCTGCGTGTCCTACGGGTGTGCGTCGGAGCCCGGGTCGGCCCACTTCGGGATGTTCCTGCCGGACCACCCGCTCATCCCGTACGCCGCGCTCAGCCTGCCGTTCCTGCTGCTGTTCCGGCTCACCTGCTACTACTACCGCAAGGCGTACTACCGGTCGTTCGCGCTGGCCCCCGCCGCATGTGCGGTGCCGGAGCCGCACGCGACGTACCACGGCGAGACGCGCTTCCCGCTGATCCTGCAGAACAGCCACCGGTACTTCTTCTACCTCGCGGTGGTCATCTCGGTCATCAACACCTACGACGCGATCGTCGCGTTCCGGCATCCGACGGACGGGTTCGTCGTCGGCGTGGGCAACCTCGTACTGCTCGCGAACGTGACGCTGCTGTGGTGCTACACCCTGTCGTGCCACTCGTGCCGGCACGTGATGGGCGGCCGGCTCACGCACTTCTCGAAGCATCCGGTGCGGTACCGGCTGTGGACCTGGGTGTCCGCGCTCAACACGCGGCACGCGACCTTCGCGTGGATCACGCTCGGCACGCTCATCCTGACCGACCTGTACGTCGCGCTGGTGGCGAGCGGGACCATTACCGACCTGCGCCTCATCGGCTGAGAAACTTTTGCTAGGAACTACCTCAGAGGGAGCCCAGCGTTGACCGACACCGAACGGCACGAGTACGACGTCCTCGTCATCGGCGCTGGGGGCGCCGGGCTGCGCGCCGCGATCGAGGCGGCCGAACACGGCCTGCGGACGGCGATCGTATGCAAGTCGCTGTTCGGCAAGGCGCACACCGTGATGGCCGAGGGCGGCTGCGCCGCGGCGATGGGCAACGTCAACGAGAACGACTCCTGGCAGGTGCACTTCCGGGACACCATGCGCGGCGGCAAGTTCCTGAACAACTGGCGGATGGCGGAGCTGCACGCCAAGGAGGCGCCCGACCGGGTCTGGGAGCTGGAGACGTACGGCGCGCTGTTCGACCGCACGAAGGACGGCCGGATCAGCCAGCGGCACTTCGGCGGGCACAGCTACGCGCGGCTGGCGCACGTCGGCGACCGGACCGGGCTCGAGCTGATCCGGACCCTGCAGCAGCGCATCGTGGCGCTGCAGCAGGAGGACTACGCCGAGACCGGCGACTACGAGGCGCGGCTGCGGGTCTTCGCGGAGTGCACCGTCACGGAGCTGCTGACCGAGGGCGGCGCCATCGCCGGCGCGCTCGGCTACTGGCGCGAGTCCGGCCGCCTGCTCGTGTTCTCGGCGCCCGCCGTCGTGCTCGCCACGGGCGGGATCGGCAAGTCGTTCCAGGTGACGTCGAACTCGTGGGAGTACACGGGCGACGGCCACGCCCTCGCGCTGCGGGCCGGCGCGGAGCTCATCGACATGGAGTTCGTGCAGTTCCACCCGACCGGCATGGTCTGGCCGCCCAGCGTCAAGGGAATTCTCGTGACCGAGGGCGTGCGCGGCGACGGCGGCGTCCTCAAGAACGCGGACGGCAAGCGCTTCATGTTCGACTACGTCCCGGCCGTGTTCAAGGGCCAGTACGCCGAGTCCGAGGAGGAGGCGGACCGCTGGTACGCCGACCAGGAGAACAACCGGCGCACGCCGGACCTGCTGCCCCGCGACGAGGTGGCCCGCGCGATCAACACCGAGGTCAAGGAAGGGCGCGGCTCTCCGCACGGCGGCGTGTACCTCGACATCGCGAGCCGCATGAAGCCTGAGGAGATCAAGCGGCGTCTGCCCTCGATGTACCACCAGTTCAAGGAGCTGGCCGACGTCGACATCACGGCCGAGCCGATGGAGGTCGGCCCGACGTGCCACTACGTGATGGGCGGTATCCACGTCGACCCGGACACCGGGCAGTCCCGCGTGCCGGGGCTGTTCGCGGCGGGGGAGTGCGCCGGCGGGATGCACGGCTCGAACCGGCTCGGCGGCAACTCGCTCTCCGACCTGCTGGTCTTCGGACGGCGCGCAGGGCTCGGCGCCGCGGACTACGTCGCCGGGCTGGGGCGGCGTCCGGTGGTCCGGGACGCGGAGATCGACGCGGCGGCGGAGATGACGCTGGCGCCGTTCGCGCCGACGGCTCCCGGAGTAGCCAGCGAGAATCCTTACACCCTGCACGCCGAGCTGCAGCGGATGATGAACGACCTGGTCGGCATCATCCGGACGGAGGCGGAGATGGCCGCCGCGCTCGACCGGCTCGGTGAGCTGCGGGAGCGCCTGCACGACGTCGTGGTCGAGGGCCACCGCCAGTACAACCCCGGCTGGCACCTGGCGCTGGACCTGCGGAACATGCTCATGGTCAGCGAGGCCGTCGCGGCGTCGGCCCTGATGCGCACCGAGAGCCGCGGAGGCCACACCCGCGAGGACCACCCGGGGCTCGACCCCCAGTGGCGCCACCGCGTGCTGCGGTCGCGGTGCCCGCGCGGGCCGGGGGACGACGCCGTGGTGCCGCGCGTCGTCGTCGAACCGGCCGAACGGGTCCCCATGCGCGAGGACCTGCTCGCCCTGTTCGACGTCGCCGAGCTGGAGAAGTACTACACGACGCCCGAGCTGGCCGGACACCCGGCCGGACACTCAGCCGGAAGCCCGCAGGGAGGGACCGCATGAGCTACACGGGTCAGTTCCGGGTGTGGCGGGGCGACGCCGACGGCGGCGCGCTGGCCGACTTCCGCGTGGAGGTCAACGAGGGCGAGGTGGTGCTCGACGTCCTGCACCGGCTGCAGGCCACGCAGGCGCCCGACCTCGCCGTGCGGTGGAACTGCAAGGCAGGCAAGTGCGGGTCGTGCTCGGCGGAGATCAACGGCAAACCGCGGCTGCTGTGCATGACGCGCATGTCCGTCTTCGAGCACGACGAGGTGGTCACCGTGACGCCGATGCGGACGTTCCCGGTGATCCGCGACCTCGTGACGGACGTGTCGTACAACTACACGAAGGCGCGCGAGATCCCGTCGTTCACGCCGCCGGCCGGCCTGGCTCCGGGCGAGTACAGGATGGGCCAGGCCGACGTCGGGCGGTCGCAGGAGTTCCGCAAGTGCATCGAGTGCTTCCTGTGCCAGGACACGTGCCATGTGGTGCGCGACCACGAGGAGAACAAGGAGTCGTTCGCGGGCCCGCGCTTCCTGATGCGGATCGCTGAGCTCGAGATGCATCCGCTCGACGTCGCGGACCGGGTGTCCGCTGCGCAGGACGAGCACGGGCTCGGCCGCTGCAACATCACCAAGTGCTGCACCGACGTCTGCCCGGAGGGCATCAAGATCACCGACAACGCGCTCATCCCGATGAAGGAGCGCGTCGCGGACCGGCGCTACGACCCCTTGGTCTGGCTGGGTCGGACGATCTCGCGCCGCCGGGACTGACTGAACTTCGCGCGCCGAGTCAGTCGGTCGGTGTCGATCTCGTTCAGTACCGCGGCAGCGTGTCCGTGAAGCTCGGGTCCCGGCGACGCATGTAGTCGCCGTCGTTGCGCGCCGTGCGGCCGGAGCGCAGGAACCGCTCGTGGAGCTCCTCGACGCGCCCCAGGTCGACGTCGACGCCGAGCCCGGGACCCGTCGGGACGGTGACCGCGCCGTCGACGATGTCGATCCCGCCGTCCGGCACGACGTCGTCGGCCCGGTTCCAGGGGTAGTGGGTGTCGCAGGCGTAGGCGAGGTTGGGGATGGCCGCCGCCACGTGAGTCATGGCGGCCAGCGAGACGCCGAGGTGCGAGTTCGAGTGCATGGACACACCCATGCCGGTCGCCTCGCAGATCGCGGCGAGCTCCTTGGTGCGGCGCAGGCCGCCCCAGTAGTGGTGGTCGCTCAGGAGGATCTGGACGGCGTCGCTCCGCACCGCGGGCAGGATGTGCTCCGTCTCGACGACGCACATGTTCGTCGCCAGCGGCAGCCCGGTCTCCGCGTGGACCCGGCTCATCCCGTCGATGCCGAGCACCGGGTCCTCGAGGTACTCCAGCACGCCGTCCAGCCGCCGCGCCACGTCGAGCGCGGTCTCGTGCCGCCACGCCCCGTTCGGGTCGATCCGCAGGGGCAGGCCGGGGAACGCCTCGGCCAGGGCGAGGAGGGACTCGACCTCGACGTCGGGGTGCAGGGCCCCGGCTTTGAGCTTGATCGACCGGAAGCCGTACCGGTCGATCAGGCGCTTGGCCTGGGCCACTACGCCGTCGGGGTCCAGGGCGGCGCCCCACTCGTCGTCGTCCGCCCCGATGTGCCCGGCCCACTTGAAGAACAGGTACGCGCTGTAGTCGACGCGGTCGCGCAGGGCGCCGCCGAGCAGCTCGCTGATCGGGCGGCCGAGCAGCTTGCCCTGGCCGTCGAGCGCCGCGACCTCGATCGGGGCGAACGTGACGAGCCGCGCCTGCGCGCCGAGGTCGGGCCGCAGGCGCCGCAGCACGGCATCTACCACCGACTCGATGCGCGACGTCGCGAACACGTCGAGCCCCAGCAGCTCGGCCTCCAGCGCCGGGACGACGTCCGGCGGCAGCGCGTCGCCGCGCCCCTCGCCCCAGGCGATGACGTCTCCGATCTCGAGGCGCACCAGGGTGCGCAGGGCCAGCGGCTCGTGCACGCCGGCCGCGTTGAGCAGCGGCGGGTCGGAGAAGGCAAGCGGGTAGACGGTGAAGCCGGTGATCTTGCTGTCGATGATGTTCATTCCCGTGCTCATTCCCGTGCTCATCCCTTGATCGCTCCAGCCGAGATCCCCCGCATGAACGAACGCTGGAAGCCGAGGAAGGCGAGGATGGAGGGCACCATCGCCAGCGTCGAGGCGACGAGGACGACACCGATGCCCACCTCGGGGTCCGCCCGCAGGCTGCTCAGCGCCAGCGGCAGCGTGTAGGTCTTCGCGTCCGAGGCCACCAGCAGCGGCAGCAGGTACTGGTCCCAGATCATGGTGAACCCGAACACCCCGATGACGCCGAGGGCCGGGGTCACGGTCGGCAGCACCACGGACCAGAAGACCCGCAGCTCGCCCGCGCCGTCGAGCCGCGCGGCCTCCTCGAGCTCCTTGGGCACCTCCTTCATGAACTCGGTCATGACGAGGATCGCGAAGCCCCACGCGACGATCGGCACGATCATCCCGGCGAGGGAGTCGGTGAGGTTCAGGTGCAGCAGGGGCAGGTCGGACAGCACGACGGCGAGCGGGATGGCGAGGATCTCCTCGGGCAGCATCATGGTCGCCAGGATCAGCACCAGGACGACGCCGGCGCCGCGGAACTTCTTGCGCGCCAGCGCGTACGCCGCCAGCACCGACACGCCCATCTGCAGCAGCAGCCCGACGCCGACCACGAACAGGGAGTTGCCCAGGTAGTGCAGCACGTCGCGGTTGAGCGCCGCCCGCCAGTTGTCCAGCGTGACGTCGGTCGGGACCAGGGAGAGGCGGGACGGGTCGCGGTTGGCGTCGAACGCCCCGACCAGGATTGCGACGAGCGGCCCGGCGAACGTGAGCACGACCAGCACGCACACGAGGACTGTGGTCGCCCGGAGCCACCAGCGGTTCTGGGCGCCCAGGCCCAGCGCGGTGTCGAGGTTCTTGCTCATGAGTCCTCCTTGCGCACGCCGGAGCGCACGAGCAGCGTCAGGACGATGGTGGCCAGCAGCAGGACGACGGACCCGGCCGCGGCGACCCCGAGCTCGACCCGCTCGAACCCGAGCCGGTAGATCAGCGTCATCAGCACCTCGCTCGACCCGTTGGGCCCGCCGTTGGTCAGCAGGTACACCTCGGTGAAGATGCGCATGGCGCGGATCGCGGCCAGCGTGAGCAGGATGGCCATGGCCGGGCGCAGAGCGGGCAGCGTGACGTAGCGGATCCGGCGGACCCAGCCGGCGCCGTCGAGCGCGGAGGCCTCGTAGAGCGACCGGTCCACGCCGACCAGGCCGGCGATGATGATGATCATGTCGTAGGGCGCGTCGCGCCAGATGCCCACGAGGATCACCGACAGCAGCGACGTGTCGGGGGAGTTGATCCACTGCGACGGCTCGATCAGGAAGAACCCGAGGATGCTGTTGGCCAGCCCGTCGTCCGTGGGGTGGTAGATGATCCGCCAGAGCTCGGCGATCACCGCCGTCGGAACGACGACGGGCAGGAAGGCCGCGGAGCGGACGAACCAGAGCCGGCGGGCCTGTCCTTCGAGCAGGAGCGCCAGGGCGAACCCGACGAGGACCGCGCCGGCCGTCTGGGCGACGGCGATGATCGCCGTGTGGCCGGCCGCGGAGAGGAACTCGTCGGTCTCGAGCAGCGCACGGTAGTTCTCCCAGCCCACCCAGGAATTGCCCAGGTAGGGCTGCACGTCCTGGAAGCTCATCACGAAGGCCTGACCCATCGGGATGAACTTGAAGTAGGTGAACAGCACGAGTGCCGGGGCGAGGAAGGCCCACGGGACCCACCACCGGCCCAGGCGGCTGGTCCGCCGCGCGACCGGGACGCGCCCGGAGGGCGGCGCGGGTGCCTCGTCTGCCTGGTCCCTGGTCAGCACGGTCATGGCGCCAGCACCTCCTGGTCGGCGAGCTCGGCCGTGAACACCTGGTCGAGCTCCTCCATCTCCGTGCGGACGTCGAGCGAGCAGTCGCTGATCAGCGCGTTGAGCGTGTTCGCCGACGCGGTCAGGAAGGGGGTCCAGTTGGGCACGGCGGGCACGTACCTGCCGTTGTCGTCGTAGAGCTCCTGGACCGTCTCCCACTCGTGGGCGTCCCGCATGCCGCCCATGTCGACCGTGGAGTTGACGGGTAGCCGCACGATGTTGCCGTCCTCGTGCCCGGCCATGCCGATCTCCTGGCCCTCGGGCGAGATCACGAACTCCGCGAACCGCTCCTGTGCGGTCTCGCTCGCCGATCCCTCCATGAGATAGACGTTGTTGCCCTCCGCCAGGGTGGTCAGCCCGGCAGGGCCGGGCGGCGGCCGGAGGGCCTCGAGGTCGTCCCCGAGGGCGTCGACGAGCGCCGGCAGCTCGTAGGGGGCGACGAGGAACGACCCCGCGCCGCCCGTCTGGAACGTCTCCTTGGCGTTCGTGGTGTCCTGGCTGCTCGCGCCCGGCTGCAGCACGTTCTCGGTGCAGGCGAGGTCGCGGATCCAGGTGGCCGCCGCGACGGACCCGTCGTCGGCGACCGCCGAGCGGTAGCCCTCCGGGGTCTCCTCGAAGTACTCGCCGCCGCCGGACCAGAAGAAGGTCGAGGTGTTCCACGAGATGTAACCCCGCTCGGTGGTCCCGGGAACGGCGATGCCCGCCACCTCCTGGCCCGTGCCGGTGGGATCGTCCCCGACGTAGCCCCGCCACATGTCGACCAGAGACTCCCAGTCCTGGGGCACCGGCAGCCCGAGGTTTTCGCGCCAGTCCTTGCGGTTCATGAGAGCCACCGTGTGAGCCGTCATCGGCACGCCGTAGTAGCCGCCGTAGTAGGAGCGGGCGCCGTCCCAGGCCCGCTCGTTGATGTCCGCGGAGCCCTCGATCTGCTCCCGGTCGATCTCCCGGAGGAAGCCCTGGCTCTGCATGTTGCCGAGCTGCGCGGTGTCGTTGATGACGATGTCCGGCAGGTTCCGCTGCACGGCCCGCTGCTGGAGCTTGATCTCGAAGTTGTCGGAGATCGAGGTCATGGTCGCGGGAATCCCCGTCTCCTCGGTGAACTCCCGGACGAGCTCCTGCCCGATGAGGTCGGAGGGGCTACCGGGCCCCTTGCGCTGCCAGATCTCGAGGGACTGCTCCTGCACGGGCACCTGGTCCACGTCTGCGGCGGCGGTCATCCCGGAGCATCCCGTGAGGACCGGCAACGCGAGGACTGCGGCGAGGCCCGCGAGGGCTTTGCGTCTGGTCATGAGCTCCGTCGTTCATGAGGGGGTGAAATGTGAGTGCCACCGTAGGAACGGGAAACCATGCCTGTCCAAAACCCGTATGGCATGGACTGATGCCCTGAGTGCATTCAGCGGCCCGCCCGGAGGGGCCTGCTATGGTCCACGTAGTCGTCCGGGGCCGCCTCGTCCCGGGCCAACGATGCTCTTCCGCCCGGTGACAGGGGCGGCGGTGATGGCGTGTGTCCCGCCCTGCCGCAGTCCTGGAAGTCCCTCGGCGGGCCACGGGTCGCACCGCAGTAATCGGCACCAGCGACCCCGGGTGGCCCGTCCCGCCGGACGGCGTCAAAGGACACCCCATGTCCCGTGCCACCACCGGCTACGGTCCACTGCTGCGCACCCCTGGCGCCGCCGCTTTCTTCCTCACCGCCGCCGTCGGACGTGTCGGCATCGCCATGACCGGGCTCGGCCTCGTCTGGCTGCTGCACGACCGCACCGGCTCCTACGCCACCGCCGGCCTGGCCACCGCCGGGTTCGCCCTCGCGGAGGCACTGGTCGGCCCGCACCTGGCCCGGCTGGTCGACCGGTTCGGCCAGACCCGCGTCCTGCCGTTCTACCTCCTGGCGCACGGCGCCGCCGTCGCCGGCCTCCTCGTGTCGACGACGCCGACCGCCGCCATCGTCGCCGCCACCTGCGCCGGGGCGGCCGTGCCCCAGCTCGGCGCTCTGTCCGGCGCACGCTGGGCCCACCTGCTGCGCGGCGAGCGCGCCGGCGAGCTGCCGAGCGCGTTCTCCCTGGAGTCGCTGGCGAACGCCACCGGGTTCCTCGTCGGCCCCGTCCTGGTCACCGCGCTCGGCGCGGCCGGTCACGCCGTGCTGGCCAGCGCCGTGGCCGCGGCCCTGATCCTCGGCGGAGGGGCGGCGCTCGCCGCCCAGCGCCGCACCGCACCCCCGCCTGCCCGGCCGGACGCCGACGGCGCGCCCCGGGAACGGTCCGGGCTGCTGTCGCGGGCGTTCCTGCTGCTGGCGTGCCTGAACCTGGCCATCGGGCTGTATTTCGGCACCATGGGCGTCGCGGTCACCGCCTTCGCCGTCGGCCACGGCGTACCCGCCGCGGCCACGCCGCTCATCGCCGCCTCCAGCATCAGCGGGCTGCTCGCCGGCTGGCTCTACGGGCTGCGCCGGCACCCGACCCCGGCGCACCGCCAGCTCGTCGTCGCCACGACCTACCTGACGGCGACGGCAGTGCTCCTACCGCTGGCGCCGTCCGCGGTCTGGCTCGGCGCCGCCGTCGTGCTCACCGGGGCCGCGGTACCGCCGATCCTCGTGCTGCTGACCGTCCTGACCGAGAGGTCGGTCCGGCCCGGGGTGCTCACCCAGGCCTTCACCTGGAACAACTCCGCCAGCGCGGCGGGATCGGCGCTCGCGGCCTCGCTGGCCGGACGAGCCGCCGACAGCTGGGGGCCGTCGGGCGCGCTCGCCCAGGCACCGGTGGCGGGGTTGCTCCTGGTGGTGCTGGCCCTTGTGCTCGCGGCCCTGCTCGGTAAGGCGGGGCTCGGTAGGGCCCGGCGTGGTCAGACCGGTGACCTGCGCGGCCGGCGGGTCAGCAGGGGGTCATGACGCCGCGGCCGCTCCATGGGCCGGACGGCATCCAGGGCCTCGGCCAGCGAGTCCCGCGTGACGGTGACGCCGTCGCGGTTGCCGCGCAGCGCCGTCATCACCTGGTCGGCCGCCAGGCGCAGCGAGACACCGGCCTCGCGTGCGACGCCGACCAGGGTGTCGGCGGCCGTGGCCTCGTCCACCCCGCGAACCGCGACGATCACGCCCTTGACCTGCTCGATCGTGGCCTGGCTGACGAAGGCGCGGTTCACCACGCCGTCGGACCGGCGGGCGAGCGCCTCCTTCTGGACCGGCGTGACGTCCACGACGTAGCCGACCAGCTGCGGCGAGCTGTCGCGGGCACCCTGGGACCCCTGGCCGGTCACCACCACCGACCGGGTCCGGCCGTGGCGGTCGACGATCCGGTGCGCGCACGCGAACGGCCGGCCGAGCCGGAGGGCCTCACCGGCCGCCCGGACGACGCGGCCGCGGTCGTCGGGGTGCTTGCGGGAGCGGAGTGCCTCGAGGCCCGGCTCGACCTCGTCACGCTTCCAGCCGTGCATGGTGTAGACCTCGTCGGACCACCACCAGGTGCCCGAGGCCAGCTCGACGCTGTACCGACCGACGAGCAGGTTGGTCCCGAGACCGAGGGTGCGGGACAGGTCTCCTGCCGAGAAGCCTGCTGCGGGTGCCGCAGCGGCGGCGTCGGCGAGGGCGGTCTGCGGTTGATCGAAGGAAGACACATGAACCTCCCAGTTCCGATTTCGGACCGGGAGCCGCTTCATGACTCCGAGTATCAGAGTATAGAGCAGCAGGGACGATTCGGACAGTCGAGGTGTCAGATCGTTGACGCAGGCAGGTCGTCGAGCGGGACGAGCAGGGCCGAATCGCCCCGCTTCCAGCGCTCCAGCATGAACCGGCCGACGTCGCCGTCGACCGCCAGGCACGCGGCGGCGCCGAACAGGATGTCGTCGCGCAGCGCCGGCTCCTGCTCGGCGAGCCGGCCCGCGAGGTCGCGGGCGGCGATCTGCTCGTGCACCGAGTCGGCCTCGACGTGCTCGTCGAAATAGTCGGTAGTGTCCGTGCCGTACCCGAGCCGCCGGAACCCGTCGCTGTACAGCCGGCAGGGGATCGCGGACGTGATCTCGTACGCGGCCAGGT
Organism: Promicromonospora panici; assembly: GCF_900608595.1. GTDB lineage: Bacteria > Actinomycetota > Actinomycetes > Actinomycetales > Cellulomonadaceae > Promicromonospora > Promicromonospora panici. Next base: position 43,939 of record NZ_UWYY01000018.1, read on the forward strand.
GCCCGACGATCGCTCCCCGCAACCGGCGGTGCAGCGCGAACAGCGACATCGTGTTCAGCGAGGCGAGGATCGGCGCGGGAGCGGCGTCGAGGTACCGGCCGTAGGTGTCGTCGAGCCCGGCGCCGCGCATCGCACGCGCGAAGAGCTCAGCGTGCAGCCGGCCCGGCCGGCCCCCGCCGTACTCGTCCGCCTGGATCTCCACCAGCGCCGCCTTGGGCGTTCCGTACAGTCGCGGTATCGCCCACGTGTGCGGGTCGGCCTCCATGAGCTGGTAGATCGACCGCAGGGCCAGGAGCTCGCGCGCCTGCCCGACGTCGGCGTGCTTGGCGAGGTACCGCGCGAGGCTGGGCGGGCCGTCGGTCTCGGCGAGCTCGAACAGCCGGCGGGCGACGGCGGCGGCGTCGGCCCCGTCGCACGTCGGCTGCCCCGCCCGCACCCGTACGGCCGCCTCGAACGGGCGCTCGAGCGCGTGCCGCACGGCCAGCACCGACGGCTCCCACTCCCAGGCGTCGTCGATCCCCTCGACGCCCCGGTGATGCAGCTCGTACAGGACCGTCAGGGCGAGCTGCAGGTCGCCGTCGCCCAGGACGGCGTCGGGTGACGCGTCGTCGTGCACGCCGGCGGCGACCGCCTCGCGGAGCGGGGCGAGCTGCCCTGCCGGATCGGCGGCGGGCGGCCCGGCGCTGAGACCTGCGAGCAGGGCGGAGCTCAACGGGCCGCGCGGACGAGGAAGCGGGAGACGGGCCCCCTCGCGGGAGACACGCCGGCCGGCGTCGCCCGCGGAGGTGCGGTCTCGCAGCGGGGTTGAGGTCATGGGGAGAACTCCTGATCGTGCACGGGCCGCGCCACTGCTCGACGCCGCGCCCATCGTGCGCACGAAGCGGCCGACTCGCGAGCCGTGCGACCGCGCTCGCCCGGGTTGCGAGTGGCATCCGTCGTCCTACGTTGGGGCCGAGGTCAGGAAGAGGCCGCACCAGGGGAGCGCGGACCACTGTGGCCCATGCTCCCTGAACCCGCCCGGTCGATCTCCGGGCGCGGACGACGACAGGAGTCCGACCATGAGCGAGACGGATGTTCCGTACGGGGCAAGGCCCGGGTCGCAGCACACGTGGGCGCCCGGCGCGGCGCCCGACAGCGCCGACCCGGGCGGCGGCGGTGTGAGGGAGCGGGTCGCCGAGACGGCGTCGCGCGTGGGCGACGCCGGACGGGAGACGGCCCACGACGCGAGGGAGGGGGCGCGCGATGTCGCCCACGAGGCCACCGACCAGGCCCGCGGCCTGGCCGACCGCACCCGGACAGAGCTGAGGTCGCAGGCGGGGTCGCAGCAGCAGCGGCTCGCCGCCGGCCTGCGCTCCCTGGGGGACGAGCTGAGCCAGATGGCCGGCGGCACCCAGGACCCGGGCTACGCGAGCGACATCGTGGAGCGCGCGGGCGACGCCACCAGACGCGCGGCCCAGTGGTTCGAGGAGCGTGAGCCTGCCACCGTGCTGCACGAGGTCGAGAACTTCGCCAGGCGTCGGCCGGGTGTGTTCCTCGCGGTGGCGGCGGGCGCCGGGCTGATCGTCGGGCGGTTCCTGCGCGGCGCGAAGGACGCGCCGGACGACGGCGGCGGGAGCACCGAGACCGCTGGGACGACCGCGCGGACCGGGATTCCGGCGGGGCACATGCCCCCGACTCTCCCGCCGACGGCGCCGGACGGCCCGCGGCCACAGACCGCCGGGGGTGACACCGATGTCGAGCACACGTGACCCGTTCGCCGCGTCCACCGCGGCGGAGCACACGACGACCGGCGGCGGGGCACCCACGCCGGGTGCCTCGGCGGGCTCGGGCAAGGAGCCGAGCGTCGGCGAGCTCGTCGGCGAGGTCAGCCGTGACCTGTCGACGCTGGTCCGGCAGGAGATCGAGCTGGCGAAGGCGGAGGCGAAGCAGTCCGCGCAGCGGGCCGGGAAGGGCGCCGGGATGTTCGGCGGCGCCGGGGTGGCGGGCCACATGGTCCTGCTGTTCCTGTCCCTCGCGCTGTGGTGGGCGCTCGGCACCGTCATGGGCTTCGGCTGGTCGGCGCTCGTCGTGGCCGCGGTCTGGGCCGTGGTCGCCGGCGTGCTCGCCCTGCGCGGGCGCACGGAGCTGCGGTCGGTCGAGGGGATGCCGCAGACCGCCGACTCGGTCAGGAAGATCCCCAGCGCACTGCGCGGACACGAGGAGGAGAACTCATGAGCACCAGCGACCCGCAGGAGATCAGGGCGGACATCGAACGCACGCGCGGCGAGCTGAGCCGCGACGTCGACACGCTCGGCGACCGGGTGAACCCGAGCCAAGTGGCGCGGCGCAGGATGGACCGGGCACGGTCCGGCCTGGCGCACGTCCGGGATCGGGTGATGGGCACGGCGCACGACACGATGGACACGGCCCAGGGCACCACGCACGAGATGGCTGACCGGGGCCGGGAGGCGGCGTCGTCCGTCGCCGACTCAGCTCGGCACACCGCGTCGTCCGTCGCCGAGAGCACCCGGTCGGCACCGCGCAGGGTGCGCGAGCAGACTGAGGGCAACCCGCTGGCGGCGGGCGTCGTGGCCTTCGGGATCGGTCTGGTGCTCGCGTCGGTCGTCCCGTCGAGCCGCACGGAGCAGCGGGCCGCCAAGGCCGTCGAGGAGAAGGCGGAACCGCTCGTCGAGGGCGCGCGGTCGGCGGCGTCGGAGATCGCCCACGACCTCGAGGAGCCGGCCCGCGAGAGCGTCGACGCCGTCCGCGACGCCGCGAAGGACGCGGCGCAGTCCGTCGGTGAGCACGGCCGCGAGGCCGCGGCCGACGTCCGCTCGCGGACGACCGGCAGCGAATGAGCCCACCGAGAGTCCTGGGGGATGACATGGCCGACGTCAACGAGACATCCGACCGGTCCGAGGCCCCGCCGCCGGACGACCGGCGCAAGCCGGACTCGCCGCCGGACCTGCGTCGTCGGACCTGGGTGCACGTCCTGCGCACCACGGGGCGGCAGTTCTCCCGGGACCAGTGCCTGGACCTGGCCGCCGCCCTGACCTACTACGCGGTGCTCGCCGCCGCGCCGGCCCTGCTGGCGCTCGTCTCCGTGCTGGGTCTGGTGGGCAGCGGCGGGCAGGCCGTCGAGCGGGTGATCGGCACGATGGAGGGCGTCGTCCCGCCGGACGTGCTCTCGATCGTCCAGCCGCTCGTCGAGAACGCCGCCGAGAACGGGGGCGGGGCGGGCCTCGCCCTCGTCCTCGGTGTCTTGCTCGCCCTGTGGTCCGCCTCCGGGTACGTCGGCGCCTTCGGGCGCGCGATGAACCGGGTGTACGGGATCGACGAGGGCCGCCCGGTCTGGAAGCTCCGCCCGGTGCTGTTGCTGGTCACCCTGGTGGCCGTCGTCATAGCTGCCCTGGTCGTCGCGGCGCTCGCGCTCAGCGGGCCGGTCGCGCAGGCGGTGGGCGACGCCGTCGGCCTGGGTGCGACGGCGGTGACGGCCTGGAACATCGCCAAGTGGCCGGTGGTGCTGCTGCTGGTCGTGGCGCTGGTCGCGATCCTCTACCGCGTCACGCCGAACGTGCGGCAGCCCAGGATGCGCTGGCTCAGCGTGGGCGCGTTCGTCGCGATCCTCGTGTGGGTGCTCGCGTCCGCGGCGTTCGGCCTGTACGTCGCCACGTTCGCGAGCTACGACGCCACCTACGGGTCGCTGGCGGGGATCATCGTGTTCCTCCTGTGGCTGTGGATCACGAACCTCGCCCTGCTCTTCGGCGCCGAGCTGGACGCGGAGCTGGAGCGGGGCCGCGAGCTCCAAGGCGGCATCGCCGCCGAGGAGACGGTCCAGCTACCGCCCAAGGACGCGCGCGCGAGCGAGAAGCGGGAGGCCAAGTGGCGGCAGGAGGTGGAGCGCGGCCGGGAGCTCCGGGTGGCTGCGACCCGGGCGGGCGACGGCGACGCCGCGAACCGGACCCGTTCCGCCGACCACACTGACCACTGAGCCTGAGGAGGCGGCATGACGACGTTCCACGACCCGGCGCCCCACGACGGCCGGCCGGCCCACGACGGCCCGACGGCCGATCCCGTGTCGGCCGATCCCGTGGAGGTCACCGTCACGGCGTGCCCCGACGGGCCGCTCCTCGTGCGCGGCCCGGCGGCGATCCTTGGCCCGGACGGTGAGCCCGTGCCGCGCCGTCGGGCAACGGTGGCACTGTGCCGCTGCGGCGGCACCGCCGTCGCGCCCTGGTGCGACGGGACGCACAAGGTGAACGGCTACCGCTCCGGCGGCTGACCCTGCGGAGGCTCGCCCTCCGGAGGACGGACGCGGAACGCCCGCTCGCGCGCGTACGCGTGGAACCGGTCGAGCATCTCGATCTGCCGGTGGTCCAGCTCGACGAGCTCGTCGAGCTGCGCGGGGTCCAGACCGATCTCACCGGCGTGCTCCCGCAGGGTCTGCCAGCCGCCGATCTTGCCCACCACGACCGACCGCATGACCTCCGCCTCCAGCACCGCCGACATCGGCGACCGCTCGACGACCCGCCCGTTGAGCTTGAGCCGCCCCACCTTCTCGCCGAGCCACGCCGCCACCTGCCGGTGCCTGCGCATGGGCACCCCGAGGCGGTCGATCAGGTCGCGGTAGAGCTCGCGCTCGCCGCGCAGCTGCTCGGTGGCCTCGGCCAGCTCGGCATGGAAGGGCGTGTCCCGGTAGCGGCGCGTCATCAGCTCCATCCGCTCCAGCCCCGCCGTCGCGCCGGTGAGATGGTCGGAGAGGTACAGGCCGAACAGGGTGCGGTCCATCGAGTCCGGGATCCGCACGCCCCCGCGGTGCCGCAGCGGGATCACCGACGCGCCGGCCGGCCGCGGCGTCGCGGGGCGCAGGGGAGCGGAGCGCACCCCCTGCCCGACCGCCATGCCGGCGAGCAGCTCCTCGATCGCCTCGGCGGCGGTGTGCCGCGGCGCCCACCCGAGCTCGGACCTGATCCGCGTGGTGTCGAGCACCGGCACCGTCATCGCCATGTCGAGCCAGCCCGGGTCGGCGCGCACCAGGCGGCCGTCGTACGCCGCGGCCAGCGCGGCGCGCACGACGGCGGGAGGCAGCTCGACCAGACGGCCATGGCCCACGATCCGGGCGAGGTCCGCGCCGCGCAGCAGGTCGTCGGCCGCCACGTTGAACGCGCCGACGGCCCCCTCGACGATCACCCGCCGGTACGCGTCGGCGACGTCCGCCGCGTGCGCGGCCTGCACCCGCAGCCCGGCGGGCAGCGGCAGCACGGGCGGACGGCCCCGCTGCAGCAGCTGCACCGGTACGAGCGGCCCGAGGAAGTACCGCACCACCGACTGGGCGGCGTCGGCCTGGAAGGTGAGCGAGGGCCGCATGCGGGCCACGGCGAGGTCGGGGTGCTCGGCCTCCAGCTCGTCCAGCACCCGCTCCTGCGCCGCCTTGTCCACGCTGTAGTGCGACGTCGGTATACCTTCGGTGGGCCAGTCCTCGCGCCGCGGCTCGTCGTCGTCGGCGGGGGAGTAGGCCCCGACCGACGACGCGACGACCAGGTGCGGCACCCCGGCGCGCAGCACGGCCTCGGCCACCCGCCGGGTGCCCTCCACGTTGGTGCGGCGCAGCAGGTCGCGCTCGCGGTTCGGCTGGACGAGCCAGGCCAGGTGCACGACGACGTCCGCGCCGCGGAACTGCTCGGTCAGCTGTTCGACCACGGTCCCGTCCTCGGCCGCGAGGTCGACGGGCACCCACTCGGCGTGCCGGTAGGGCTCGGCGCTGCGGTCGGGCAGCCGCCGGGCCGTGCCCAGCACGGACGTGACCCGCGGCTCCTCGTGCAGCGCGCGCAGCAGCGCCGTCCCGACACTTCCCGTGGCTCCGACGACGACTGTGCGCATGGAGCCACCGTGACCCCGTGCCGGGGCACTCGCATCCGACGTCGGCCGGGGTGACCGATGCCGCCCCGCGGCGCGGGCGGCACCTCGCGTGTGCACGCGTGTTCGCCCATGCTGGCGGTATGCCCGGCACTACAGTGCAGCAAGTGAACCAGTCCGAGGACGGCGACCTCACGGTCGTCGGGCACGTGTGGGCGCTGCCCGGCTCGTCCCGTGCGGTCGTGCCCCGCGCCGTGGTGCTCGTGCACGGCGTGGGCTCGTCGTCACGCGCGTACGCCAAGCTCGCGGACCGCCTCGTGGCGCACGGCGAGGTGCACGCCGTCGACCTGCCGGGTTTCGGCGCGTCACCGCACCTGCGGCGCGACGTCACGATCCCCGAGCACGCGGCGGCCGTCGCGCGGTACATCCGGGAGCACATCACGGGCGCCGGGCTGCCGGCGCCGGTCGTCGTCGGCCACTCGATGGGATCCCAGGTCGTGGGCCAGCTGCTCGCCGACCATCCCGAGGCGGCGTCCGTCGGTGTCCTCGTCGGCCCGACGGCGGAGCCCGGCACGCGCACCATCCCGCGCCAGGCCGTGCGCCTGGCCGTCGACGCCGTCGGCGAGCCGCCGCGCACGCTCGGCGTCCTGATCGTGGATGCCCTGGTGCGCTGCAGCGTGCCGTACTACCTCGGGCAGCTGCATCACGTCGTCGACCACCGGCTGGAGGACGTGCTGCCCCGCTCCACCGTCCCGGTCGTCGTGGTGCGCGGCGAGCGCGACCCCGTGGCGCCCGAGCACTGGGCCGAGACGCTCGCGGCGAGCGCCCCGTCCGGGCAGCACCGCACCGTACGCGGCCGGCACCACGCCATGGACGCGGACCCCGAAGGCGTCGCCGAGATCGTGCTCGAGGCGTGGCGGGTGGCGGGACGGGGCATCGGGTGACGGAACGACGGCGCTCCCCGGGCGGGGCGCTCGCCCGCCTGGGCGCCTGGGCCGCCGACTACGCCTGGGCCACCGACCGGCAGCTACGGCACCTCATGGGACGCTCCCGGCTGCCCGCGGGGCCGAGGGCCGGGCCCGGGTCTGGCTCGGGATCGGGGACTGGCCCTGGCAGGGCGCCCGTCGTGCTCCTGCCCGGCATCTACGAGACCTGGGAGTTCCTGGGCTCCGTGGCGGACGCGTTGGCCCGCGCCGGCCATCCCGTCCACGCCGTCCCGGGCCTGAAGCACAACGCCCGGCCCGTTCCCGAGGCCGCCGACATCGTGGCCGAGCACCTGGAGCGGACCGGCCTGACCGGGGCCGTGCTCGTGGCGCACAGCAAGGGCGGCCTCATCGGCAAGCACGTGATGCTCTCGGCCGTGAGCGACCGGGTGCTCGGCATGGTCGCGATCGCCACCCCGTTCGCCGGCTCGCGCTGGGCGCGATACATGCTCTCGCGCGCGCTGCGCTCGTTCGACCCACGAGACCCGGCGCTCCTGGCGCTCGCGGGCGAGCTGCTCGTCAACGAGCGCATCACCGCCGTCTACCCCACGTTCGACCCGCACATCCCCGAGACCGGTCACCTGGCCGGCGCACGGAACATCGAGCTGCCCCTGTCGGGCCACTTCCGGCCGCTGGGCCATCCGTTGCTGGTGCAGACGGTGGTGCGCGAGGTCTCGCGGGTCGAGACGGAGCACGCGATCGGCTGATGGCGGACGGGTCGGTCGGGCAGTTACGGCGGATCGGCCGCGGCGTGGTCCACTGGTATGTGCTCACCGTCCGTCACAGCTCCTCGCGCCGGCTCGACGTCGGCCTGACGCTCGGGCCGCTCGGGCACGGACCCGCGGACCCCACGTTCCACCGGGCCGCGGACGGCACCGTCTGGCGGACGTCGCTGCTGCGGACCGGCCCGGTGACGCAGCGGTTCGTGCCGGCGGGGCCGCACGAGGTGGTGGTGCACCTGTGGGGCGACGGCGCCCGGGAGGCCGCGGAGTCGCTGCCGGAGCTGCTCGGCGAGGACGACGACGTCACGGGCTTCGAGCCGCCCCCGCAGGTGCAGGACGCCCACCGCCGCGCCGTCGGGGTGCGGATGCCGCGCAGCGGCCGGGTGCTGGAGGCACTGGTGCCCGCCGTGCTGGAGCAACGGGTGCAGACGGTGACCGCGCACCGGGCGTGGCGAGCGCTCGTGCGGCGGTACGGCACGCGGGCCCCCGGCCCGGCGCCGGAGCGTGTGCGGGGCGGGATGTGGGTGGTCCCCGACGCGCGCACCTGGACCCGCGTGCCCGTGTGGGACTGGCACCGCGCCGGCGTCGACCCCGGGCGGGCCCGCACCGTGGCGCGGTGTGCGCTGGTCGCCCCGCGGCTGGAGGAAGCGTGCGCGATGGCGCCCGCGGAGGCCCGCTCGCGGCTCGAGAAGGTGCAGGGCATCGGGGTGTGGACGTCGGCGGAGGTGGCGCAGCGGGCGTTCGGCGACCCGGACGCCGTCTCCGTGGGCGACTTCCACCTGCCGGCTGCGGTCGGCTGGGCGCTGACCGGCGAGCGCACCGACGACGACGGCATGCTGCGCCTGCTGGCGCCGTACGCCCCGCACCGGCACCGGGTGGTCCGGCTCCTCATGCTGGACGGCCGCCACCGGGCACCGCGGCGCGGCCCGAAGACGCCGATCGTGGACTACCGGGCCTTCTGAACGTGGTCCCCTGAGCTGTGTGCAGGCGCGTGAGGGCAGGCGCTGAGTTCGGTCCTTCGCAGGCCTCGCGATACGCCTGATCCAAAGGACCGAAGTCGCCCGCGCCTCAGCGGAGAGAACCGCCCGAACTCATCGGTCGGCGCCACCGTCGACGGCCTGCCACCACCGCCGTCGGCCCTTCTACGACACCCAGCGCACGCCCGCCGGGACCGTGAATGCCTGTTCACCGGCCCCGGCGAGCAGTCGCATCAGCCCGCGCGCGGCCGGGGACATCGGACGGCGCGGGTCGTGGACCAGGCAGATGTCGCGCTCGACCACGGGGTCGACCAGCGGCCGGGCGACGACCTCGGTGAACGCCATCATCGGCAGCACCAGGCTCGGCACCGCCGAGACGCCGAGGCCCGAGGCGACGAGCCCCGCAACCGCCACGACGTTGCGGGCCTCCGTCACCAGCCCGGGTCGGATGCCCCGGCCGACCAGCACGCCGTCGACATACGACCGGATGCTGGAGATGCGCTCGAAGGCGACGAACGGTTCCCCGGCGAGGTCCGCCCAGGCGACCTCGTCGCGGCCGGCCAGCCGGTGGCCCGGCGGCATGACGCATGTGAACCGGTCCGCCGCGACGTGCCGCACCGCCAGCGACGCGGGGACCGACGTGGACACCGTGGCAGCCAGGTCCACGGCGCCGCTGGCCACGAGGTCCAGCACCTCCTCGGAGAAGCCGTCGTGCACCGAGACGGCGACCTCGGGATGCGTCCGCCGGTAGGCGGCGAGGACCGCGGGCAGCATCGAGGCGGCCAGCGACGGGAGGGCCGCCACCGAGACGGACCCCCGGGTGCCCGCGAGGTAGCCCTCGAAGTGGTTGAGCGCGGTGTCGAACTCCGCGATGAGCCGCCGGGCGGTCGCGAGGAACTCCGCGCCGTCCACCGTGGGGCGCACCGACCGGGTGGTCCGGTCGAAGACCGGGACGCCGATCCGGTGCTCGACCTCCTGCACGGTCCGGCTCAGCGACGACTGCGCCACCCGGAGCTCCCGGGCGGCCGCGGTGTAGCCCCCGGCGTCCGCCACCGCGACCACCGCCCTCAGGTGCCGCAGCGTGAGATCGATGCTCATGGCGCATCAATCTATCGGGAACTGGTGTTGGACCACGGTCGGTGGTCGCGGACACACTCGACTGGTCGCCGCTGCGGACGGCACCTCCATCCAGTTCCTCCATCCAGATCCCTCCATCTAGATACAAGGGCGTATCGATGATTTCGTTGCTGGGTTTCCTCACCGTCGGGGTCATCCTGACGCTGCTCCTCACCAACCGCGTGACCGCCGTCGTGGCGCTGGCGGGTGTGCCGGTGCTGACAGCGCTCGTCGCGGGCTTCACGCCCACCGAGATCGGCGGGTTCGTCGCCGAGGGCCTCGGCGGCGTCGTCGGGGTGACCGCCATGTTCATCTTCGCGATCGTCTACTTCGGTCTCATGCGCGACGCCGGGATGTTCGACCCGATCATCCGCCGGCTGGTCGCGTTCGCGGGGAGCGCGCCCGTGACGATCTGCCTCGCCACGACCGCGCTCGCCATGGCCGCGCACCTGGACGGCGCCGGCGCCACGACGTTCCTCATCACCATCCCGGCGATGCTGCCGCTCTTCGACCGGCTCGGGATGAGCCGGCTGGTGCTCACCACCTGCGTGGGCCTCGGCGCGGGCGTGATGAACCTCGTGCCGTGGGGCGGCCCCACCGCCCGGGCCGCCGCGACCACCGGTGTCCCCGCGAACGACCTCTGGGTCCCGCTCATCCCGGCCCAGATCGCGGGCGCGATCGCCGTCCTGGGCATCGCCTGGTTCCTTGGCGTGCGCGAGCAGCGCCGGCTCCGGGCGGCCGCGGGCTCCGTCGCCGACGCGCCGCTGGCCGCCGTCGGTGCGGCAGGGGTGGCGGACGCTTCGGGCCGGTCGGGCACCTCGTCGTCCGGAACCTCGTCGTCGGACGGCGACGCGGGCACAACCGCACGCTCCGGCGAGGTCTCCCGGGGCGACGGCGCCGCGGTGCCGGCGGGCGAGGCGAACGACGCGGACGACGCGGACGACGCGGATGACACCGCCGAGCTGCGCCGTCCCCGGCTGCTCTGGTTCAACGTCGTGCTGACCGTCGCGCTCATCGCGGGGCTCGTCGCCGGCGTCGCGCCGCCGGAGGCGCTCTTCCTGATCGGCGTCGTCGTCGCGCTGGTCGTGAACTACGCGGGCCTGGCCCGGCAGACCGCACGCATCGAGGCCCACGCCCGCGGCGCGATGCTGATGGCCACCACGCTCTTGGCCGCCGGGGTGTTCCTCGGGATCCTGGAGGGCAGCGGCATGATCGAGGCCATGGCCTCGACGGCCGCGGGTGCGCTGCCCGACGCCGTCGCGCCGGCCCTGCCCCTGATCGTCGGCGTGCTCGGCGTCCCGCTGAGCCTCGTGTTCGGGCCGGACCCGTACTACTTCGGCGTGCTGCCGGTGCTGATCGGCGTCGGCGAGCAGGTCGGGATCTCGGGCGCCGACCTCGCGCAGGCGTCGATCCTGGGGGAGGAGACCGTCGGGTTCCCGATCAGCCCGCTGACCGGCTCGTTCTACCTGCTGGTCGGCCTCGCCGGCGTCGACATCGGCAAGCACATCCGCCACCTCATCGGCTGGGCGTGGCTGGTCTCCGTGGTGATGCTCGTCGTCGCGGTCGCCACCGGCGTCATCCCGCTGTGGGCCGCATGACCGCAGCGGGCAGCATGACCGGAGCGAGCGGTACGGATGGCGGGACGGTCCGGCTGGGCGCCGGCGCCGGGTTCGCCGGCGACCGGATCGACCCCGCCGTGGAGCTGGCCCGCCACGGCGAGCTCGACTACCTCGTGTTCGAGTGCCTCGGCGAACGCACCGTCGCTGCAGCCCAGGTCCGGCGTCTGGCCGACCCGTCCGGCGGCTACGACTCGCTGCTCGCCGCCCGGATGCGGGCTGTGCTGCCGGTCCTCGCGGCAGGCGCGGTCGCCGGCACCCGCTCTCGAACCGGCAGGCACACCCGCATCGTCACCAACTCGGGCGCCGCGAACCCGCTCGCCGCGGGCCGCCGCACGGCCGCGGTCGCGCGGGAGCTGGGCCTGTCCGCCCGGGTCGGGGTCGTCACCGGCGACGACGTGCTCGACGTCGTCCGGCGCCTGGACCCGGTCGTCTGGGAGACCGGCGAACCTCTGTCGGCCGCCCCGGAGGAGCTGGTCTCGGCGAACGCCTACCTCGGCGCGGACGGCGTCCGGCGCGCCCTCGACGAGGACGCCGACGTCGTGGTGACCGGCCGGGTCGCCGACCCCGCGCTCTACCTGGGCCCGCTGCTGCACGAGTTCGGCTGGGCGCAGGACGACTGGCCGACGCTCGCCGCGGGCACCGTCGTCGGGCACCTGCTGGAGTGCGCGGGGCAGCTCACCGGCGGGTACTTCGCGGACCCGGGCACCAAGCCCGTCCCCGGGCTGGCCCGGCTGGGATTCCCCTTCGCGGACGTCGGGTCCGACGGCGGCGCCCGGCTGAGCAAGCTCGCCGGCAGCGGCGGCCTGCTGACCACGCGGACGTGCACCGAGCAGCTGCTCTACGAGGTCGACCGGCCGGACGCCTACCTGACCCCCGACGTGACCGCCGACTTCACGGCGGTGCGCCTCGCGGCCGACGGCACGGACGCCGTCCGGGTCACGGGCGGCGCGGGCGGTCCGCGGCCCGACGACCTGAAGGTCACGCTCGGGTTCCGCGGCGGCTGGCAGGGCGAGGGCCAGATCAGCTACGCGGGCCCTCGGGCGCTGGCCCGCGCCCGGCTCGCTGGCGAGATCGTGCGGGAGCGGCTGGTGAACGTGCACGGCCTCGCGGCGGACGCGATCGGGGTCGAGCTGATCGGCGCGGGCGCGGCCTTCCGCGGCCTCGCGCCCGAGACCGACCCGCTGGAGGTGCGCCTGAGGGTCTCCGCCCGGGCGTCCGGCGCCGAGCAGGCGGACGCCGTCGGCTGGGAGGTCGAGTCCCTGTACACGAACGGCCCGGCCGGGGGCGGCGGGGCCCGGAAGAGTGCCCAGGAGACGGTGCTCGTCCGGTCGTGCCTGGTGCCGCGCGACCTGGTCGCGTCGTCGGTGACGGTGCTGGAGGCCTGATGGGAGGACTGCCGATGGGAGAGCGGGCGATGGGACAGCCGCCTATGGGACGCCTGCTGGTCGACGACCTCGCCGACGTCCGCGCGGGCGACAAGGGCGACACCCTCATCCTCGCCGTGCTCCCGCGCGAGGCGGCGCACTACGTCGTGCTGGAGCGCACCCTGACCGCGCAGGCGGTGGCCCGCCACTTCGGCCGGCCCGACGACGTCACGCGGACCGTCCTGCCGCACCTGCCCGCGCTGGTGTTCCGCCTGCCGGCGATCCTCGGCGGTGGCGTGACCGGCTATCCCGGGCTCGACGGTCACGGCAAGACCCTCGGGTACCACCTGCTCATGTTCCCGGTCGAGAGCTGACCGGCTCTGCGCTCTCCGATCGAACTCTGCCGATCGAACCCCGCCGATCGAACCCCGCCCTGCGAAGGAGAACGACGATGTTCACCAGTGCACGTTCCGCCGGCCTGCGATGGCTCGCGATCACCGCGTCGGCGGCTGTGGCGGCCACGACCGCCCTGCTGCCGGCCTCGGCCGCCACGTCCTCCGCCTCGGCGCCCGCCTCGGTGCCCGGCTCGGCGCCCGACGATGCAGCCCCGCCCGACGACCCGTTCTTCACCTACTCCCGGCCCGCGGAGTACGACGTCGTGCGCGAGGACGTCACGGTGCCGGTGCGGGACGGCAGCCACCTGGTGTGCCAGCTGTACCGCCCGGGGATCTCCCCGACAGCCCCGGCCGAGGGTACGTACCCCGGGATCGTCTACGAGTTCACCGCCTACGCCCAGAACGCCGAGGCGTTCGGCGAGGGCGCGCGGTACTTCGTGGAGCGCGGGTACAACGCGCTGGTCTGCCAGGCGCGCGGCTCCGGTGACTCGCCCGGCACGCTCGACCCCTTCGGCCCGCAGGAGCAGCGCGACAACTACGACGTGATCGAGTGGCTCGCGGCGCACCCGGCGTCGACGGGCGACATCGGGCAGATGGGGGTCAGCTACGGCGGGCACAGCACGCTGCTGGCCGCCGTCAACCAGCCGCCGCACCTGCGGGCGATCATCCCGATCAACGCGATCCACGACTGGTACGAGAACACGATCTACCGCGGCGGCATCCCCAACGCGGCGATCCGGGACTGGCAGCGGAGCACCGCGCCCGACACCTTGGTGACCTATCCGCGGCACCCGCTGTACGACGACTTCTGGCGCGAGCGCAGCGTGATGTCCCGCTGGGACCGGCTGACGATCCCGACGCTGGAGATCAACGGCTGGTACGACCGGTACCGCGACGGCATGGTGAAGAACTACCAGGCCCGGCCCGACAACGTCTGGCTGGTGAGCGGCCCGTGGCAGCACGGGTACCCCGAGGGGCAGCCCGCCGACATCGGCCGCGGCGGCTACCTCGCGTGGTGGGACCGCTGGCTCCGGCACGACGACGGGGCGCCGCTCCCGGAGGCGCGGGTGATGTCGTACGAGGTGCCCGGCAGCGGCTGGCACCAGTTCGACGAGTGGCCGCCCGCCCAGGCCCGGGACGTGACGCTCGCGCTCACGCGCGGCGGGTCGCTCTCGACGTCGTCCGGGCGGCCGGGCCGCGCGGGGCCCGGGACCACCACGTTCGAGGTCAACACCGATCCTGCTTCGCCCGCACCCGGGGAGCAGCTGCTCTTCGCGACCGCCCCGGTGCGTGACGACGTCGTCCTGGCGGGCAGCCCGCGCGCCGAGATCCGCGCGGCGTTCACGGCCACGGACGGCAACATCGCCGCGATCGTCTACGACGAGGCGCCCGACGGCACCCGCACCCGGATCACCCAGGGCTGGCTCAAGGCGAGCCACCGGCAGTCGCATGCCGAGCCGGTGCCGGTCGAGCCGGGCAGGACGTACACGCTGGGCGTGCACGTCTGGCCCACCCACTACCGGCTCGACGCCGGGCACCGCCTGGTGCTGCGGGTCTCCAGCGACGACTACCCGGAGATCGACTCGGTGGCACCGACCGGAGTCGTCTCGGTGCGGGTCGGCGCGCGCGGCTCGACCCTGACCGTCCCGGTGCTGGAGGGTTCGCTGCGCTGAGGGCCCTGCGGCCCATCGATCAGGAATCGAGAAGCCCGACCTCGTCGTCGCGCATAACTTGGGAACCACTACCAGCGACCGAAGGGATCCACGCACGATGAGCGACACCTCGAAGACCAACGACCAGCGCGCCGACTCCCGAGCCGATCATCCGGCGGGGACGTTCTCCGAGCAGGAGCGTGCCGCGATGAAGGCGCGCGCCGCGGAGCTGAAGGCGGAGGCGCGCGGCAGCCGCGCCGAGAAGAAGGCGGCCAAGGACGAGGCGGCCTGCCTGTCCAAGATCGCCGACATGGCGTCGCCGGACCGGGAGGTGGCCACCCGCGTGCACGACATCGTCACCAACACCGCCCCGGAGCTGGCGCCGACGACCTGGTACGGGCAGCCCGCCTACGCGAAGGACGGCAAGGTGGTGTGCTTCTTCCGCAGCGGGCTGCTGGACAAGGAGCGCTACTCGACGCTGGGGTTCAGCGTCGAGGCGAACCTTGACGAGGACGGCGGCCTGTGGCCGACGTCGTACGCCGTGGCCGGGCTGGACGATGCGGGCGAGGCCACGATCGCGGAGCTGGTCAGGAAGGCTTTGCGCTGACGCGGCGGGCGCTCAGAGGCTCTGCGGAAAGTCGAAGACCCGGTCCGGGTCGTACCGTCGCTTGAGCCGCTCGAGGCGGTCCGCCGCTGACCCGTAGTACGCGCGGCGCCAGTCCGGGAGGCGAGGATCGAAGTCGTTCTGATACGCCTCCCCGGAGGCGTACGGCCGCATGGCGGAGTGGATCGCACCCAGCCATTCCTCGGCGGCGGCAGCAGCATCGGCATCGGCCGGCGTCGGGCGACCGACGCCCGCGTCGTCGAACGGGTCCCAGCTCGCCTCGTACTGCGCGAGAAAGCGGTGGTGGCGATGGACGAACGCCGTCTCGTGCGCGGGCCGCCGGTTCATCGCGCCGCCCATGGCGACGGCAGCCATGGACGCATCGACGTCGGCAGGGGCGTTCTCCACGGTCGTGATCGCCGCACCGATCGCCTCGGCGGGAAGCGACGCCGCGACGAAGTCGCTCCGGACGTCGTAGCACGGCCGGTCGGCCGGCCCGGGTATGTCCCCGGCGAACCGCCGGATCGTGTCGAAGTGCGGCTCGGTGCGGACCCCGTGGCGGGTGCGGCCGTCGGGGAGGGCCGCCAGCCGCGCGGCGAGGTCGTCGTGGCCGCCGAGCCCGAAGGCGACGACGGAGACCGAGGGGCCGCTCGCGTCCTTCTGGAGACGCAGGGCCGACCACATCTCGTCCGGCAGTTCGGGTGCCCAGTCCTGCCACGCGGCCAGCACGTCGGCCGCCCGCGACCACGGCCACGCCAGGTCCGCGGACGAGGACTCGTGGACGGCGTGCGTGCTCAGCCGCAGCTCCGTGACAACACCGAAGCTACCGTTCCCCGCGCCGCGCAGCGCCCAGAACAGATCGGGTTCCTGGTCCGGGCCGCAGGTCCGGACCGTGCCGTCCGCCGTCACCACGGTCGCCTCGAGGAGGTTGTCGCACGAGAGGCCGTACGCTCGCGACAGCAGGCCGTGCCCACCGCCGAGCGTCAGCCCCGATACGCCGACTGACGGGCAGGTGCCGCCGGAGATCGTGACGCCGTGCTCGGCGAGCACCGCATAGACGTCGCCGAGGCATGCACCGGCGCCGACGAGGGCGGCGCCCGGCTGGACGGTGATGTCGTCCATCCGTCGTACGTCGACGACCAGCCGGCCGTTCCCGCTGGACCAGCCGGCGTAGGAGTGGCCACCGCTCCGGACCGCCGGCGGTATGCCGTGTGCCCGGGCGAACCTCAGGCACTCCGCGACGTCGGCGGCCGAGGTCACGAAGGCGACAGCAGCCGGGCGGACGTCGTCGAACCGGCGGTTGAACAGCCGGCTCGCCTCGGCGTACCCGGCGGCGTCGGGCCGCAGCACCTCGCCGCCGATCGAGTGCTCCAGAGCCCGCCACGCGCTCGCGCTCGCCGCGCCGGACGCCGTCGTGTCCGAAGTCGTCGTGATGTGCGGTCTGCGGTGCGGCCGGTCTCGTGTCATGCCTGCCGATTCTGCCCGGGTCAGGAACCCAGGGCCTGCTGACGACGCAGCGCCAGGGCCTCCTCCACGCGTCGCACGTCACGCGGGTACACGCGATAGAGGGCACCGAGGACCAGTGCGTTCACGAGCATCAGGCCGACGAGGATCCACAGGAACACGGACTGGATGCCCAGTGAGTTCGCCAGCTGTCCTGCGCCGAGGGAGAACATTGCCCAGCCGATGGTCTCGAACACGGTGATGAAGATGGCGAACGCCTGGCCGCGCAGCTCGGGGACGATCACCGAGGCCACGATCGGCCGGTTGACCGGCGGGTTCAGGCCCTGGGCGATGCCCATCAGCGCCCAGAAGACCCCGTAGACCTCGATCCGCTCGTGGTCGAACTGCGTCCCGAAGAAGGCGGCGAGCGCGAACGCGACCTGCGCGGCCTGGATGTAGACGATGCGGCCCCGGTTCGGCAGGACGGCGTCCAGGCGGCCGACGATCCAGCCTCCGCCGAGCGTCCCGGCGACGTAGCCGACGCCGAAGGGGATCAGGACGACCGCCGCGGTCGGATTGTCGAAGCCGCGCTCGGTGACGAGGAACTGGATCCCGAAGACGCCGATCAGCAGGTGCCCCGACAGCAGCCGCGAGGCCATCATGATCGAGAACGTGGGGACGCGGAACAGGCCCAGCACCTCGCGGACGGAGACGCGGCGCCGCACCCGCTGCTCCTCGGAGATGTCCGTCAGCTGGGCCTCGGAGGCGCCCACCCCGGGGTCCTTGAACACCAGCGCCTGGGCCAGGGCGGCCAGCAGGCAGATGACGCCGACGGTGAACAGCCCGTACCGCCACCCGTCCGGGTCGCGGGTGAACAGGGCCAGCGCCGGCCCGAGGAACGCGGACACGGCGCTGATGGCCCCGTAGTAGTAGCTGATCGCGCGGCCGCGGCTCCGGTCGTCGAAGCTGTCCATGATGACGGCGTTCGCGATCGGCGCCCCGCCGATGATGGACGCCGCCAGCAGCGTGTTGAGGATCAGCAGCTGTGCGAAGTCCTGCGCGAATCCCGAGGCGATGCCGAAGACGCCGCCCAGCACCGACGTGAGCACGAGGACGAACTTCCGCGACGTCCTGGTCCCCAGCCACACCCACATCGGCCCGGCGGGAGCGGAGACCAGCTTGCCGAGCGCGGCGAGCGTACCGAGGTGACCGCTGTCGAGCCGCAGCGCGGCGGCGATCGCCGGGAACAGGGTGCTGGTGAGGCTGTTCTCGGTGTTGTCGACGATCGTCGCCCCGGTCAGCACCGACAGGTTGCGCCATCGGTAGGGCACTTTCACAGGGCTCGCGGCGGGGGTCGTGCGGCTGGACGTGGGGTCCGGCGTCGGGCCTGAGGCTGGTTCCGAGGCGGGCGCCGCAGAGGTGGGCTGAGTCATCAGGGTTCCTGTCGTCGTTGACAAAGGGGGGTTCGAACAGGCGGTCCGAGCTGCCGGGAGGTCAGCTGGTCGTGAGCGCCGCGAGGTCGTCGTCGAGTGCTCGCAGCACGGCGGCGGGGATGGTGGCGTGCGCGGCCAGGTCGAGCACGCTGAGCTGGACGGGAACCGCCACGAGCTCCGTGCCGCCGAGGTCCGGTGCGTGCCGTTCGACCGCGGCGCGCGCGGCCGGGATCTGGAGCAGCTCGACCAGCGGCAGCTCCAGGAGGTCCGCGGCGCGCAGCGTCGAGGTCGCCGGGAGCGGCTCGGCGACGTCGGCGGCCCGGCCGGCGTGCAGGCGCACGTGCAGATGTGTGGCGTCAGGGGCTCCCGTGACGGGCAGGCCGAGCCGCTGGAACTGGCTCACGGGCGCCTCGTTGGCGCGCATCAGGTCGAGCAGGAGCCCGATCATGCGCAGCTCCACTTCGTCGTCGGCGAGCGGGTGCTCCTGCCCGGGGTCGGTCTCCAGGTCGAACAGGAGCGTTCCGTGCTGCCACGGGCTCATCCACATCGCCGGGGCCGAGGTGCGCATGGTGCGCAGCCCTTTGGTGAACCCGAACGGCTCGGCCGGCTGCCACCCGGCCAGCTCGGTGGGGGAGAAGCGGGCACGCATCCGGGTGGGCATCAGGGTGAACTCCTCCAGCGGCGAGTTCGTGGCGTCGTCCGCGGCGCGCATGTAGACGTAGCGGCCGTCCGTGACGTTGACGTGCCCGCCGTGGATGCCGAACAGGGCGCCGTCCCGGGCGGGCGCGGCACTGCCGTCGGTCCTGGCTCCGCCGTCGTCGGCGTCAGGGCTCATCAGGCCGAGATCCCGGCCCTGCATGTCCGGCGTCGGCTCGACGCCGAAGAAGCGCAGCATGGTGGGGGCGATGTCGATGGTCTGGGCCAGCTCGCCGCGGCGGGAGTCCTGGCCGCTCAGCGCGCCGCGGGCGCGCGGGTCCCACAGGAACATGGGCAGGTGGACCAGCTCGTTGAACCACGGCTGCACCGACTTGGCCCACCAGCCGTGCTCGCCGAGCAGGAAGCCGTGGTCGGTGTTGACGATCAGCATCGTGTCGTCCCACAGGTCGTGGGCGTCCATCGCGTCGAGCACCCGGCCCAGCGAGCGGTCGCACATCGAGACCAGCGCGGCGTACTCCAGGCGGGCATGCTCGACCTGACCGGGGTCCTCGGTGACCTTCTTGTACCGGGGCCAGTCGAACTCCGGCCCGTCGTAGGAGTGCGGGTAGAGGTCCTTGTACCGCTGGTGGCTGAAGAACGGCTCGTGCGGGTCGAACAGCTCGATCTGGAGCATCCACCGGTCGGCGTCGGCATTCGTCTCCAGGAAGTGGAGCCCGGCGTCGACCGTCCGCGTCTGCGAGTGCTCCGCCTCGGTCGGCATGTAGGACCGGTTGATCGCGTCCTGCCGCCGCATCGGGTGGCCCTCGCCGCGCAGCGCGTCGGCGTCGCCCTTCCAGGGGTCGCCCTCCTGGCCGCGGAAGAACTCCCAGGTCGTGTAACGCGTGTGGTAGGTGGCGCCGCCGTCCTCCCAGTAGTGCGGGTGGTCGGAGGCCAGGTGCGTGTGCACGCCGGCCTCGCCGAGCAGCTGCGGCATCGAGTCGTCGAACGGCTCCAGCGGGCCCCAGCCCCGGTGCAGAAAGTTGTACCGGCCCGTGTGCAGCTCCCGGCGGGCCGGCATGCACGGCATCGACCCGGCGTAGAAGTTGTCGAACGTGACCGCACGCTCGGCCAGCCGGGCGAAGTTCGGGGCGTCCACGAAGGTGTGGCCATAGGGCGCGAGCAGGTGGCGGTTGAGGCTGTCGAACATCAGGACGATGGCGCGCACTCGGGTCTCCTTCGGGGCGGGTCAGGGCGTGCTGGGACCGGCGAGCTGCTCGCTCGCCTCGACGGGGTGGATCGGCTTACCGGGTGGGTCGGGTCAGGCTGGGGTCGTGGCCTCGTCGGCACGGTCCGACGTCGGCTCGGGAGCTGGGGACGACGCGCGGTCGAGCAGTACGCCGCGCAGCTCGTGCAGCCGGGCGACGTGGGCATCGATGGAGTCGGCGCCCTTGCGGTGGCTCCACCCCGCGACGAGGTCGCCGAGCTCGAGGTCGACGGGGACCGTCGTGTCCCAGGTGAGCGACCGGTCGCGATCGCGAAAGCGCGCGATCTGCGCCAGGCGCGCGTCGATCTCGATGTCGAGGAGCCGCAGCACCTGGTCGACCGACATGAACGCGGCGAACGAGAGGCGGACCCCGAAGTCCGGGTCCTCGAAGCGCGACGGAGGCGTGTACGGGCCCGTGAGCCAGTCGAGGAACACGGTCGCGCCCTCGTCCGTGACCCGGAACGTCTTCGCGTTCTGCGCACCCGGGCGGTGCTCGACGGCGTGCGTGACCCAGCCACGCTCCTCCATGCTGCCGAGCACGCGATACACCTGGCTCATCGTGGTGTTCGACCGCATGAACCGGCCCCCGACGTCCAGGAACTTCTTCAGGTCGTAGCCCGTGCTCGGCTGCCGCAGCAGCGTGCCCAGCAAGATGTGCTCCAGCTTCATTGCCGTCCTCCCGTCACGACGCCGTGGCTCCACGGGAGGCGGCCGGGCCGTCTGACTACCCCACTAGTGGAATGCCTCGACCATGACACAAGTGGAATGTGGAGTCAAGGGTCCGGAAATTCGGAGCCTGTGTCCGTGAGTCGGTACGGTGCATCGAGATCGGTCCAGTGCTGGACCGATCTCGATGCGACCGGCCGACCTCGTGGTCGGGCTGCCGGCCCGGGCGACCGGCGGCGCGCGCTGGGGGCGGGGACCCTACGCCGCCGCCGCGTCCCGCACGAGCGCCGTGTCGACGAACTGCTCGAACCGCACGATGAGCCCGCCCCGCACGACGAAATGGTGGGCGACGCGCACGTTCAGCGCCTTGCCGGTGCCGCGGTGCGCGGCGGTGTACCGCGCGAGCACCACCACGTTCTCGCCGTCGACCACATAGGTGTCGTCGTGCGCCGCCCAGCCGTCCCAGTCCTGCGCGAGCTTCGTCATGACGTTCGCGGTGACGCCGTCGGGCGTCCGGTAAGTGCCGGCCAGCGGGAACCCGGCCATCTCGGTCCACTCGACGTCGGGCGCGAGGGTGGCGCGCAGGGCGTCGAGGTCACCGGCCGCGGAGGCCAGGTACTGCCGGCGGACGACGTCGCGGGGCGCTGTGGAGGCCTCGAGCTCTGCGGTCCCCGGCGAGCTCTCGGTCAGTCCTGTGTCGTTCAGCCCCACGTCATCTCGCCCTTCGCGACCTTCGGCCCGAGCTGGGCGGCGATGAGCATGCCGGACTCCGGATAGGCCTCCACCAGTGCTGCCGTCGTGGCGGCTCCGTCGGCGGATCCGGCCAGGATGCGCTCGAAGTCTCGCAGGTACGTGCGGGTGTAGTCGATGGCGCTCGCGTCGTTGGCCGTGCCGGGCAGGCGGTGCCCGGCGACGACGAACGCGGGGTCGAGCGACTGCATCTGGTCGAGCAGCTCGATCCAGGCGGCGCGCTGCTCCGGCGTCGCCGTGTCCGCGACCCACACGTGCTCCTGCTGGAACAGGAGGACGCCGCCGATGACCGCGCGGTGCTCGGCGTTCCACAGGTAGTGCCGGTCGGGCAGGACGGCGTTGCCGCCCCTGAGCTCGAACCGGGCGCCGTCGACCTCGATGGCGTCGCCGTCGAGCGGCTCGATCTTCGCCAGGCGCGTCGGGAGGTTCGCGCCGAGCGCGGCCCATGCCTTCAGCTTGCCCTCGAACGAGGCCTCGATGTGCTCGATGACGACCGGCGTGGCGACGACCTTCGCGTCGGGGAAGGCGTCGGCGACAACTTCGAGCCCGAAGTAGAAGTCCGGGTCGGCGTGGCTCACGAACACGGTGGCGAGCGTCTTGCCGGAGTCGAGGACTGCCGCGACGAGACGGTGTCCGTCGGCCCGTGTGAAGCCGGCGTCGACGAGGAGGGCCTCGTTCTCGCCCGTGACGAGCACGGCGGACTTGTTCTTCGAACCGGCAGGGAAGTCGAGGTCGAAGACCTCGAAGGACAGCGACATGGTGGTTCCTCTCTCGGGGCGCCCGGGGGACCGGACGGCACGGCGTGGTGGCCGTGTGCCGAGGTAACAAAGGCTGACTAGTCAGCTATTCCCGAGACCGTCTTCGGTCCCTGATCGGCCCTTCGACGGCGGGTCGCGGGCTCGGCGCGCGCCACTACGGCATGACGGGGAGCTGCTGCTCGGCGTTCTTGCTGAGCGTGCGGATGGCGACGGCGAACACCTCGGCCTGGTCGGCCGGCAGCACGTCGACGAGGTACCGCTCGATGTTCCGCGCGTGGACCGCGCTCGCCCGGAGCAGCAGCTCTTCGCCGGCGGGTGTGAGGAGGATGAGCTGCACGCGCCTGTCCGCCGCGGACGGCTTGCGCTCGATGAGACCCTGCTCAGCCGCCCGCTGGACGAGGCGCGTCGCGCCGCCCGAGGTGAGGACGCGCGCCTGGGCGATGTCGCGCACCGGCGCGCCGTCTGGCCCGGCGCGGCCCACCACGAGCAGCAGCTCGAACAGCGTGTGGCTCAGGCCGGTCTCCTCCTCGAGGGCCCGGCCCAGGATGTACTCCAGCCGGTTTGCGGCGCCGAGCAGGCGGCCGAACACCAGGATCCGAGGGTCGTAGGCGGCCTCGCGGGGCGATGAGAACTCTGGCGGCGTGCTCATCAGGTCAGCGTAGGTGCAGGTCACGCGCTGCGCGTGCAGGCGGGTTGCGGGCCAACAACAACGCACGTTCTGTGTAAAGAAATGCATGTGCATGAACGGTTGAAACGCGTTCAGATTCTACTTCCGAAATTGATATTGACGATGTTCTGTATCTGCTGGCAGGCTGTCGCCCCCACCGATCGAGCTGGGTGTCACACAAGATCGCAAGATGTGCGCGACGTGGATCGGAAGGTCACGACAGAGAGAAGAAGTCAATGGGCAACGTGATTGCCGAGGGCGTCCGGGTGAGGGTCACCGGAATGTCGAGCACCGAGCGCGGTGCTGAGGGAATCGTGAAGACGATCCGGCGCGGGTGGACGGGGAAGGAAGCGGTGGTGGTGGCCCCCGGCGCTCTGCGGCCGCGAGAGTTCACCGTTCCGCTGGCCGACCTGTCGAGGAGCTGAGCCGGCGGGCACGCCGTGTGGTGCGCACGAGTCGGCGAGCCGTGCTGGGCTTTCCTTTATCGGCACATTGCTTCGGCTCGATCGTTGGCGCCTATCCACGTGGTGAAGAACAAATAGTATTGCTCAGGTCGTGCTCAATTGAGTCGAGATTGTCGTCCCTGATCGAGCCTGGACTATGCCGAGACGTAAGTCGCCCGGAAAGTAGGTGGCGAGAGCTCCGGCCGACGCATCACACTGGCCCGATGACTGACGTGACGGCCGGCGAAGGCGCCGGTCTGGGATCCCGGATCGGGTCACCACATCGCGCCGGGCCTGGTCGACGTCGTCCACCACGAAGGTCGTCCGGGCCTCGTGCTGGAGCGCATCACCGGGGCGGAGATGCTTGGACTCCTGCAGCGCCGGCCGTGGCGCATGCAAACACTCGGGCGGGGACTGGCCGAAGCGCATCTCGCCATCCACGGCGACCGGCTCAGCGTCATCGACTGGCCGAACGCGGCCCGGGGCGTGCCCGAGGCCGACCACGCGCGGGCGATCCTCCTGCTGCGGTGGGCGGACCCGCTGCCCGGCACACCGCTGGTGATCCGCGGGCTGGTGGCGGCGGGGCGTTCGCTCCTCGCCCGTACCTACGTGCGGGCCTACGCCCACGGTTCGCCGCGCCCGCCGCAGCAGGTCGAGTCGTGGCTGTTTGCGAGCAAGGTGCCGTGCTCAAGGCGCCGTGGGCGGTGTGTTCGTTGACTCGTAGGCGAGATACCGGCCCGGCTTGTCGGGCTCCTCGATCTCGAAACGTAGCTCGAGGCCGGCCCGTTCGATCATGCCGACCTGTTGGGCGAACTGTTCGTTGGTGACGAAGAGATGCCCGCCGAGGCTCCAGTCCTGCGCGAGCCACGTCCGAAGAGTGTCGAGCAGTGCGCGATCCGTCTCTGTCGCCAGGCGGGACCTGCGAACCCAGAAGTAGACCGCCGCGCCGTAGTCGTCCCACTGGCGGTCTGCTACCGGGGTGATGCGCGCCCCGGCGAACGTACGTGCATCGGGCGGCATGAGGTACACGCAGCCAAGACATTCGGCCCCAGCGGGGTCCAAGACCGTGTAGGTGAAGGCCTGGCGGCTCGCATGACGTTGCTCGAGCTTCTCCAGGTCCTCCCGGTTGGCGCCCACCGTGAAGTCATCCGCGGGCCAGCTCGACTGTTCCCACGTTCGCAGGTACTCCCGGCTCTCCATCACGGCCGCGTAGTCCATCTCGGCATCGGCGGCCGTGATCGGCCGGAGCACGAAGTCGTCCGTCTTCAGGCCGTCGGGTACGTCGAACTGCAGGTTCTCGAACAGCATGTCCTCACACCCCGGTCGCGTCCACGGTGACATCCATGGCGCAAACCCTGGCATGGTCGCCACCGCGGACCCAGGTCTTTTTCACCGGATCGCCTTTCTGGCAGATCGACTCCGGGACGGACCCGGTCGTCCGACGTCGTCATTCGATCCGCGTCAGGTCCTTGCCGCCGGCCCTGCTGTTCGTCCCGCTGTTCGTCCTGTCGTTCCCCAGGTCGATTCCCCGGTCGTTTCCCCTGGTGATCGCGCGGTCCCGGTCGCGGTCCGGCACCGGGACGACGTGCCCCGTGCCGAATCGCCGAGAGAGAGCGCCGCGCAGACGCTCGCCCCCGCGCAGCCGGCCGTTGCCGTCCCGGTGGCCCGGCGCGGGCGGGACCGGGACCACGGAGAGCAGCGCCCGCTCGGTCTCGTCGGCAGGCACGTGAACCTCGGCGTATCCGCCGTTCGGCATCCGGACTATCCGGCCCGACTCGTGCCCGTGCCGCACGATCTCGCGGTCCTTGCGCTGCAGCCCGACGCAGATCCGCCGCGTGACCTCGAACGCCAGCGGGGGACCGACGAGGAGCAGGACCTGCAGCGCCGTGATGACCGACTCGAAGCTGACGCCGAACTCGGTGGAGACGATATCGGCGCTCGCGGCACCCCACAGGATGCCGTAGAAGAGGGCGCCCGCCACGCCGATCCCGGTGCGGACCGGGACGTTCCGCGGCCGGTCGAGCACGTTGTGCGGCTCGCGGTCCTGGTTGACCCACGCCTCGACGTACGGGTAGACGATCAGGAGCCCGAAGTATGCGGCGACGACGAGCAGGGGGACCAGGGTCGCGAAGGTCACCGTCCAGCCCATCCACTCCGTCTCCCAGCCGACCGGGACGAGGCGCAGCGCACCGTCCAGGAACCCCATGTACCAGTCCGGCTGGCTTCCCGCACCGACCTCGCCCACGGACACCGGTCCGTACGCCCAGACCGGGCTGATCGTCGACGTCGCGCCGAGCAGGACGAGCACGGCGCCGGTGATCCCCGTCATTCCCAGGGCGCGGAGCGCGGCGTCGGGCCACAGCCGCAGCCCCAGCGAGCCCGACGCCGGGCCGGGCTGGTCCGCCTGCCCGTGCCGGAGTGCGAGCGCCGCGCGCGCGGCGATGACCACCGCGATCAGCGCCGGGGCGATCGCCACGTGCAGGGGGTACAGGTTCTCCAGGATCTGGCCCGGGAACCGCCCGCCGAACATCAGGTCGGCCCCCCAGGTGCCGATGAACGGGATGCTGAGGACGACACCCTCGACGATCCGCAGGCCGGTGCCCGAGAGCATGTCGTCGGGCAGGGCGTACCCGCTCCAGCCGGCGGCGAGCGTCAGGACGAAGACCCCGACCAGCAGGACCCAGCTCAGCTGCCGCGGACGGCGGAACCCGCCCGTGAAGAACGTGACGAGAAGCTGCATGATCACCGACGCGGGCATGACGAGCGCCGCCCAGTGGTGCGTCTGGCGCACCAGGAGGCCGCCGGCCTGCTCGAACGAGATGCGCATCGTCGAGTCGTAGGCGGCCGTCACGGTCGAGCCCTGAAGCGGTTCGTAGGGCCCGTCGTAGGTGACGAGCTCGTTCGACGGCGTGTACCAGAGCGCCAGCAGCACACCGGTGACCGTCAGGACGAGCAGGCAGGCGAACGTTACGACGCCGAACAGGTTCGACCAGCGCAGGTGCACGCGACGCCGGCTCAGGCCGGAGGCGAACGTGCGGAGGGCGGCGACCGTCGCGCGCGGGGTGGGGCGGGCGCGACGTCCGCCTGGGTCAGCTCGCATCGCGCACCACGCTCAGCTCGGGCTTCGCGCCGTCCGGCCCCGCGAACGGGTCGCCGCCCGCGAGGAACGCGGCCCGCGGCCGCTGCACCGTGGCGAGCGGGATGATGTCCCGTCCGAAGAACAGCGCGGACACCCAGACCAGCAGCACCCGGATCTTGCGCTCCCACGTCGGTACGGCCAGGACGTGGTATCCACGGTGCATCAGCCAGGCCAGGAAGCCCTTGATGACCAGGCGGCGGTACTGGAAGATGCCGCGCCCGATGCCGAGGGTGGCGACGACGCCGAGGCTGTGGTGGATGTAGGGGCGCACCTTCCTGCCGCGCAGGTCGGCGACCAGGTTGGCGGCCAGCAGCTTGCCCTGGCGCACGGCGTGCTGTGCGTTCGGCACGGTGCGCGCGCCCGGGACCGGCGAGGCCAGATCGGGCACGGCGGCGTTGTCGCCGGCGGCCCAGGCGTGGGGCACGGTCGCCTCGTCGGTGCTGGGGTCGCTGCTGACGCGGAGGTCGGCCCGGACGCGGACCAGGCCCCGCTCGTCGACGGGCAGGTCCGTATTGCGCGCGACGACGGGGTTGCTGCCGTTGCCGGCGGCCCAGATCAGCAGCCCGTTGCCGTACGACTCGCCGGTGGACAGCATGATCCGGCCGTCCGCGGCCGAGACGACCTGCGTGCCGAGGTGGATGTTCCCGCCCCGGCGCTTCAGGTGATCCACGACCCAGCGGCCGGGCTCGTCGGTCACCTCGGGCAGGATCCGGTCGTTCGCGTCGACGAGGTGGAAGCTCAGGTCGTCCAGGTCGAGCTCCGGATAGGACCGCAGCAGGCTCGTGGCCAGGGACAGCAGCTCGCCGAAGACCTCGACCCCGGTGAACCCGCCGCCGACGACGGTCACCGTCAGCAGGCGACGGCGCTCGACGCCCGGCGGAAGCAGGGCGGCCCGGTCGAACGCGGTGAGGAGCTGGTCGCGGATCGCGACGGCCTCCTCCACGTGCTTGAGGCCGATGGCTTCCTGCTCGATCCCGGGGACCGGGAACGTGCGGGTCACCGCGCCCGCGGTGACGACGATCGTGTCGTACCCGATCTCCCGCAGGGCGCCGTCGTTGGTCCGGACGGTGGCCGTGCGGTGCGCGTGGTCGATGGACGTCGTATGGCCGGCGATGATGGTGGTGCGCCGCAGGTGCCTGCGCAGCGACACCATGACGTGCCGCGCCTCGATCGAACCGGCGGTGACCTCGGGCAGGAACGGCTGGTAGGTCATGTAACCGTGCGGGTCGACGAGGGTGACCTCGGCCTCGCCCCGGCGCAGCTTCTTCTCCAGCTTCCACGCGGTGTAGAAGCCGGCGTAGCCGCCGCCGACGATCAGGATCTTCTCGATGCTCTTCGCCATGACAACCCTCCTGGTGGTCTTACTTGTTCGACAACACAGGGGGAGGAGATGTGACGTGGCGGTGGTCACATAACGGGCACGTCAGGGGAGCGACAGGGGAGCCGCGGGAGCCACGGACAACCTGAACCTGGATCCGGTCCCGGGCCGCGCACACGCTGGTGAGGACACACCAGACAGCCGCGAGAGGAACCCCTGTGAGCAAGAACCAGCCAGCCCCGACGAGCCCGGCCCGGAAGCGGCGGTACACCGACGTCGTCGTGCCGGACCTGACCGGCAAACGCGCCGTCGTCACCGGAGCCAGCGACGGGATCGGGCTCGGCCTCGCGGAGCGCCTCGGGCGCGCCGGCGCCGAGCTCGTGCTGCCGGTGCGGAACCCCGCCAAGGGCGCGGCGGCCGTCGAGCGGCTGCGGGCCGCCGTCCCGGGCGTGGTCGTCACGACCCGCCCGGGAGACCTCGCGTCGCTCGAGTCGGTGGCGGCACTCGCCGACGGCCTCCTGGCCGATGGCCGGCCCATCGACCTGCTGATCGCGAACGCCGGGGTGATGACCCCGCCGGTCCGGAACACGACGGCGGACGGGTTCGAGCTCCAGCTCGGCACCAACCACCTGGGGCACATGGCCCTGGTGGGCCGGCTTCTGCCGCTGTTGAGCAGCTCCCGGGCGCGCGTGACCACCATGTCCAGCGAGGCCGCCCGGTTCGGGCGCGTCGACTGGAGCGATCTGAACAGCGAGCGGGCCTACTCGGCCGTGCGCGCCTACAACTTCTCGAAGCTCGCCCAGCTCATGTTCGCCCTGGAGCTGGACCGCCGGAGCCGGGCGCAGGGCTGGGGGATCGTGAGCAACGCCGCCCACCCGGGCACCACGTACAGCGGCCTCTACTCCGCGGGCCCAGCTCTCACGGGCAGCAGGCAGGGAAGCGCAGGCCCGGGCAGTGCCGATCAGGGCAGCACCAAGCAGGGCAGCACCAAGCCCCCGCGCGTGGATACCGTCATGCGTCGGCTTCTCGCCCTGGGGGTGTTCGTGCAGCCCGTCGAGCAGGGGCTCCTGCCCGCACTGCAGGCGGCCACTGACCCGTCGGCCGACGGCGGGACGTTCTACGGGCCCGACGGCGTTGGCCACTTCACGGGCAGCTCCGCGCGGCAGCGCGTCTACCGTGCCGCCACCGACGAGGCTGCAGCCGCCCGGCTGTGGGCGGTCTCCGAGGACCTGACGGGCGTCCGCTTTCCTCGTTCGGTGTCGGATGTCGCGCCGGTGCCGGATGTCGCACCGGACGCCGCACTGGTATCGGATGTCGCGCCCGAGACGGCGCCCGTAGAACGAGATTGAGGTGACGACGATGGACCGCGAGCAGCTCGGCGACTTCCTGCGCACGCGCCGGGAGGCGCTCCAGCCCGAGGACGTGGGGCTGCCGCGCGGCCCGCGCCGGCGCACGAGCGGGCTACGGCGCGAGGAGGTGGCGGCGCTGAGCGGCGTCTCCGCGGACTACTACAGCCGCATCGAGCAGAGCCGGGGGCCGGTTCCCTCGGAGCAGGTGCTCGCGGCCATCGCCCACGGCCTACGTCTCACGCTCGAGGAGCGCGACCGGCTCGTGGAGCTCGCCGGGCACGCCCTGCCGCGGCGCGTCCAGCGCGGGGACCACATCAACGCCGGCCTGATGCGGATCCTGGACGGGCTGGCCGACGCGCCCGCCCAGGTCGAGAACGTGCTGGGGGTGACCCTCCGCCAGACGCGGCTGGCCGCTGCCCTCCTCGGCGACGAGACCTCGTACACCGGCCCCGAGCGCGCCCGGGTCTACCGATGGTTCACCGACCCGCGCGGCCGCGATCGGATCCCCGCGGAAGACCACGACCGCCACAGCCGCACGCTCACGGCCCGGCTGGCCGCGGTCCAGGCGCAGACCGGCGCGAGGTCTCCCGCGGGGGAGCTCGCCGCAGGGTTGCGGGGCCGCAGCGCGGAGTTCGCACGGTTGTGGGACGAGCATCCCGTCGTCGGGCCCTACTGCGAGCCGAAGCGGCTGAACCACCCGGAGGTGGGCCTCGTGGAACTGCACGGGCAGACGCTGCTGGACCCGGACCAGTACCAGGCTCTGACGGTGTTCACCGCGGTCCCGGGGACCGAGAGCCACGAGCGGCTCCGGCTGCTCTCGGTGGTCGGCGCGCTCTGAGCCGGATGTTCTGACGGTGACGCGGCGGACGCCGACCGGGGCTGGAGGGGTCCGGCCGGCGTCCGCCAATAGTGCTCCTGCTTGGTTAGTGCTACTGCTTGGTCGCCTCGACGGCGGCGAGGATCGTCTCGGCGACGACCACCGGGTGCGAGACGGCGAGCGCGTGCGACCCTCCGGGGACCTCAGTGGACGCGCGGGCCCCGGCCCGGTCGGCCATGAACCGGATCAGCTCCGCGGGGATGTTGCGGTCCGCGGATCCGAACACGAACCACGACGGGATCGTCCGCCACGCCGGGGTGGTCGTGGGCAGGTCGTCCGTGAGGGCGGTCTCGGTCACGGGCCGCTGGGTCGACGCCATGAGCGTGGCGAGGTCGTCGTCGACGTCGGCCGCGAACTGCGCGCCGAACACCTCCTGGCGGATGACGAGCTCGTTGCCGCCCGTCGAGACCGGGTAGGCCTTGAGCGCCTCGCCCAGGGTGCTGCCGGGGAACTTGGCGGACAGGGTGAACGCATTCTCGCCGGTGTCCGGCGTGAACGCCGCGACATACACGAGGCCGACCACCTTCGGGTTGGCGGCCGCCGCCTCGGTCACCACGAACCCGCCGTAGGAGTGGCCGACCAGGACGACGGGCCCGTCGATCGACGCGATGACGTCGCGCACGTACTGGGCGTCACCCGCGACGGAGCGCAGCGGGTTGGCCGCGGCGACGACTGGCACCATCTGCTGCTTGAGGTGTCCGACGACGGCGTTCCAGCTCGACGAGTCCGCGAACGCCCCGTGGACGAGGACGACGGTGGGGGTGGGCGTGGTCATGACCGTTCTCCCTTGCTCGGTTGTGGCTTGCTCGGTTGTGCCGCATGGATCTGGTGGGGTGAATCTCCGGGCGCCTGTCCGTTACGGCCGGTTTGCGCTGCGACAGACGTAGATCGCGGTGAGACGTTTGACCTCCGAGGCCTGATCGCCGAGACCTCCGTCTGACGGGGTGTCCGACCGGAGCCCGACCGGCCCCGCAAGTACGACCGGCTGGGGGCGCCGGCTGTGACGGCATCCACCACAAGGAGGGCCATGACGACATCGGACGCCTCAGACCTGGCCTCAGACCTGGATTCGGATCTGGCCTCAGACCTGGACTCGGATCTGGAGTGGGAGCTGGATGAAGCCGCCGCCGTCTTCACGGAGGCGCGGCCGCAGCTCTTCGGGATCGTCTACCGCATGCTCGGTTCCGTGGCCGAGGCAGAGGACGTGCTGCAGGAGGCGTGGATCCGGTGGCACACGACGGACCGGACCGTCGTCAAGAACCCGCACGCCTTCCTGACGACGACCACCACGCGGCTCGCGATCAACGTCCTGCAGAGCGCGCGGTCACGCCGTGAGACGTACCCGGGACCCTGGCTCCCGGAGCCGGTGGACACGAGCAACGACCCAGCTCTCGGCGCGGAGCAGGCGGAGGCGCTGGACCTGGCGCTACTGGTCCTGCTCGAACGCCTCACGCCGACCGAACGCGCCGCGTACGTGCTCCGGGAGGCGTTCGGCTACGCCTACGCGGACATCGCGCGGATCATCCAGCTGTCACAGGCGGCGGCACGCCAGCTCGTCAGCCGCGCCCGGAAACACATCGCCCAGGGAAAGCGGACCACCGTCGTCCCGAGCAAGCGCCGGGCGCTCCTGGACGCGTTCGTGGCGGCCGCCCGGGTCGGCGACCTGTCGCGGCTGGAACAGCTGTTCGCGGAGGACGTCGTCAGCCGGGCCGACAGCGGCGGCGTGGTGCGGCCGGCGGCACGCGTCCCCGTTGTCGGACGCCGGAAGGTCGCCCGCCTCCTGCAGGCGTACGCCGAGATCTTCTGGACCGGCGTCACCGCGCAGCCGCTGGACATCAACGGCGAGATCGCCCTGGGCCTGGAGCGGAACGGCGAGCTGTTCTGCGTGCTGACGCTCACGGCGTCGGCGGGCGGCGTGGACGAGATCCTGTGGCAGATGAACCCTGCCAAGCTCGACCGGGTCAGACGCTCGTGGCCGACGACGCCTGAGTCGCCGGCCACGGCGCCTGCTTGAGGCTGGCCTGCTCGAGGCTGCTGCTTGAGGCTGGACTGGTTGAGCTGGTCGCGGGTTATGCCGCCGGGTCGAACGGGATCCCGGAGGGCTTCATCCGCTCCAGCCACGACGTGAAGTCGCCGTCGTCGATCTTGATGGTCGCCCCGCCGAAGTCGGCGGACATCAGCTGGTCGCGCAGCGACGCGCTGGGCCAGCCGTCCCAGCCGACGATCGGCGGGTAGCGCCACCTGCCGTAGTGGTTCTCCGGAGGGTCGTCGTTGCCGTTGGCGAGCCGGAAGAGGTGCGTGCTGGGGCCGTCCTTGTGGTAGACGATCTTGGGGTGAGTGCCCTCGAACCGGACGTCGGACCGGGAATAGGTGGCCGACCCGCTGTGCTCCGTGATCGAGACGTACTCGACCTGGTTAGAGCCCTGGTCGACCCACACGACCACGTGCTCCCAGTCGTGCTTGTGGCTGCCGATCGCGATCGGCCCGTCCATGGTCTGGTCCTTCTCGAAGTAGCTCGCGTACATCACGGCGCACCAGCCGTTGTTGCACTTCTCGCGGGAATAGGTCTGTGAGTTGTCCAGGTCCCACTGGTCGCGGCAGTTCCCGTTGACGGCGCCGCCGATTTCGAGCCCGGGCGCGACGGTGCCGTCCGGGCCGATGGCGGACGTCGCGTAACAGCCGTCGCCGTCGTAGTCGTAGGCGGGGGAGAAGCTCTGCTCGGTTCCGGTCGCGATCTGCGGGAGGTTGGGCGGCGGGTCGGCGTGCGCGACGGACGCCGGGGCGGCCAGCGCGAGCGCCACGGCGGTGAGCATGGTCGCGAGCGCAGTGGTGAGGCGAGCCGGCCTGCGGTGCGGGCTGGTCGACGGCGGGGTTGCGTAGGGAGCGTCGTAGAGGGCGGCGGCGGAAGTAGTGGAGCAGGGAGGACGGTCCACGACTGACCTTTCCTGTGCCGGCAGGCGATCCGATGCGGTGGTGTGCGGCCGGGGCGATGTGCGACCGACGTGGTGTGCGACCGATACGCGTTGCCGGCTCATGTGTCCTGAGCGGGTGAAAAACAGGGCACGTGGATGCTATGGGCGGGCCAGGCCCCGGGCAATGAGGGTGACTACGTAGGCGAGTGGGGCGACGGCGTCGGAAGACGGATGACGGCGTGCCCGCCGCCGCACTACCTTGAGGCATGACCAGCGCGACCCCGCCCGTACCGGGCGGCCCTGATCCTGCCGGCCCGGGCTCTGCACCCCCAGACTCTGCCGGCTCCGGCGCAACCCTCACCCCTGGCTTCCACGGCCGGGCACGCCCCGAGGGTGTGATCCTGCCCCCGGGGCAGTACGCGGAGGAGGGCTTCCCCGTCCTCTCCGCCGGCCCCACGCCCAACGTGAACACGGCAACCTGGACCTTTACCGTCACCAACGAGTCGGGCATCGCGAAGTCCTGGACGTGGGCGGACCTGATGGCGCTGCCCCAGGACGAGGCGACCGTGGACATCCACTGCGTCACCCGCTGGTCCAAGTTCGGGACCCGCTGGCGCGGGGTCTCGCTCGACGTCCTGCTCGCCGACGTCGACTCCACCGCGGACTTCGCGATGGTCGGCTCCTACGGCGGCTACACGACCAACCTGCCCGTGGCCGACCTGCTGGGCGGCAAGGCCTGGATCGCGCACACCTTCGACGGCGCGCCTCTGCACCCCGAGCACGGCGGCCCGGCGCGGCTGCTGGTGCCGCACCTGTACTTCTGGAAGTCGGCCAAGTGGGTGCGCTCGCTGACCCTCATGCCGACGGACCGCCCCGGCTTCTGGGAGAAGCTCGGCTATCACGACCTCGGCGACCCCTGGCGGGAGCAGAGGTACCAGGGTGACTGACGCAACCGGCGCGCGGCTCGGCGAGCGTTACGCCGTCCGCTCCGGATGGCAGGTGGCCACCCTGGTGGAGCGGCGGATCGAGAGCCCGTCGGCGGCGACCCTCGTGCTGGACGTGCCCGGCTGGCCGGGTCACCAGGCCGGTCAGCACCTCGACGTGCGCCTCACCGCGCCCGACGGATACACCGCCGAGCGGTCGTACTCCGTCGCGAGCGGTCCGACGCTTGGGACCGGTCCGACGCTTGGGACCGGTCCGGACGAACCGAGCACCGGGCGCGTCGAGATCACCGTCCAGAGGGTGCGCGACGGCGAGGTGTCCCCGTACCTGGTCGATGCCTTCCCGCTCGGGGCTGCGATCGAGGTCCGCGGTCCTATCGGCGGATGGTTCGTCTGGGACGCCGCCCGCGACGCCGGCACACCGGTGTTCCTCCTGGCGGGCGGTTCCGGTCTGGTCCCGGTGATGTCCATGGTCCGGGCCCGGCGTCTGGCCGGGGACCGTACGCCGTTCCGCCTGATCTACTCGGTTCGGACGGCGGAGGACCAGCTGTACCCGGACGAGCTGGAGGCGCACGCCGTCCGTGGCGACGGCTTCGAGGCCAGCACGATCTTCACGCGAGCGGTCTCGCTCAAGGCACTGCGCGGCCCGCGGCGCCTCACCGCCTCCGAACTGGCTACCTGGGGCTGGCCGCCGGAGCTCGAGCCGCGGGTGTACGTCTGCGGGCCCACGGGGTTCGTCGAGGCGGTCTCGCGCATGCTCGTGGCTCAGGGGCATGACCCGGCCCGGGTTCGCACCGAACGGTTCGGCCCGGCGGCGGGGTGACGGCGGGGGGCCGGACGTGACCGTGGGGCCGGAGGAGAGCGTAGGGCTGGGGGAGGGGCGCAGGGCTCCGTCAGGATGCCCCGGATCCTGTCGGCTCCGTGCCGTCGAGCCACATGGGTTGAAGGACCGGACCGCCGTCGGGCAGATGGATGAGCACGGCGGGCAGCGTCACCCGCAGCCGGCGCGACACGCGCGAACGGGTCGTCACGACGCGCGCTCCCAGCTCGCCACCGGACCCGGGACGACGACGAACAGCGGGTGGGGCGTCGGCGGCTCGGCCGAGACGATGAGGGCGCGGTGCACGGGGGAGCGGGCGGCGAGCTTGTGCAGGAGGTGCTGCCACTCGCGGTCGAGCTGGCCGGTGGTCACCACGATCCGGGCGATGTCGCGGATCTGCCCGTCCAAAGGCTGCGAGATCCGCCGCTCGTCGAACCGGTACCCGCGCCGGGTCGCCTCGTCACGCACGCCGTGCAGATAGGCGGAGATGGCGGTGACGGGCTGCGGGTGCTCCCGGAACCGGTCGAGCTGCGGGTGCGCCGTGTACCCCTGGGTGCGACCGAGGAGCACCGCCTGCGCGAGCAGGCCCTCCCGCCAGCACGCGGTGAGGCCCTGCCGGTCGAGCAGGGCCGGATTTAGCGACCAGAGCCGCATGGGCCGGCACTCCTTCGACGGTTGTCGGATCGGACCCGCCCAATTTAGCTAGCCAGGCTATCCTCAAGCAAACGACGCAATAAGGTGAGCGGGGTAATATTCGACTGTGGATCCCGAACCTGTGCCGCGTGACCAGGCCGAGCTCTCGATGATGGATCCGCGCGTGATGGATCGGGACCAGGAGCTAGTGCGGCGAGCGGGCATGGCCGACGCCGACGTCGACCAGGTGGTGGGCGTGCTGGAGGCGCTGCGGCGGTGGAAGGAGACCGAGCGCCGCATGAGCGAGGCCTCGCGGCGGTACTGGAGGCTCGGCGAGACGGACATGCGCGCGCTGCGCTTCGTCATCGCGATGCAGAACCACGGGCGCGTCGTGACACCGGGCGCGATCGCCGAGCACCTGGGCATCACGACGGCGTCGACGACCAAGCTGATCGACCGGCTGGCCGCGGGCGACCACGTGCGGCGGTTCCCGCACCCGTCCGACCGGCGCAGCCTCGCCATCGAGGTGACCGAGGAGGCCCGGCGGGCGGCGCGCGAGACCGTGGGGCGCAGCCACGCCCGCCGGTTCGACGCCGCCGCGCGCCTGACCGTACGGGAGCGGGAGATCGTCACCCGCTTCCTCGACGACCTGGCGAGCACCGACGACGGCCAGCCCGCCGACCAGGTGCACGCCGAGCAGGGCGGGGAACGGTAACCCCGATCCCCGCCCTGCTCGGCGTGGGCTGATCCGCTGCCTCAGACCTCCAGCAGCACCCGTACGTCCCACGGCCCGAGCGTCAGCTCCGCACCCGCGCCCAGTTCCTCGCCGCTGAGGACGTCGCGCACCGCGCCGGGCAGAACGAACGTGCTCGGGTCCCACGACCACGAGTGCACGAACCGCACCCGCTCACCGGCGGGGTTGGTCGCCCCGGTCACGGTCTGCGAAGGCGCCTGCGGCCGCCACCGCGGTGCGTCGGACAGTGCGTCGGACGACTGTGAGCCACCGATCGCCTCGGGCCCGCCGGCCGACGTCGTCCCACCCTGTACCGCCTGCCCGCCGTGCTCCACGGCCCAGGCCAGCACCGTCCGGGCGAGTGCCGGATCGGGGATCGTACCGACGGTGGTGACCCGGCCCGAGCCGTGCGCGCGGGTGGTCACGGCCGGCCACCGGCCGAAGTGCGGGTGGTCGTAGCGGACCAGCACATCGGCGTCGACCACCTGCAGGCCGTCGACCCAGCTCGTCGCGTGAGCGCCGACGGGGAGGTCGAAACCATCCGCGCCGTCCACCGCGAGCGGCGTGTCGATGCTCGCGAACTCGTCGTAGAAGACACCAGCCGCCTCGCTCAGGTGCGCGGGCTTGCGCTCCGCCCGCGCGCGGGCCTCCTCGTCCTCGTACCCGGTGCGGATGCCCAGCACCAGGTGGCCGCCGGCAGCCGCGTACCGCTCCAGCCACCGGAGCCAGGCGTCGTCGGCGATCGTGACGCCGGCCGCGACCAGCACCGGCTGCTCGGCCGCGACCGCCTCGGGGCTGCTGTCGGTGAGGTGGGCGTCGTGCACCACCCGGGACTGCAGGCCGGCGTCGAACGCGCCGCGGTAGAAGGCGTCGAAGATGCGGTGGTAGCCGCGCCGGTCGGGTCCGGCGCCGCCGCCGATCTGCGGGAACTCCGCCAGCGACCACTTGCTCGGGTTGGACCAGACGAGCGCGACGTCGGCGTCCGGGGTCAGGTTCGCCACCGTGCTGCCGGCGGCGCGCAGCTCGGCGCCCAGGGCCGCGAGCTGCTGGTACACGCGCCCGGGCTCGAGGGAGTGCGGGAGTATCCCGCCCCAGTAGGTCTCGGTGCCGTAGGGCAGCGTGTGCCAGTGCCAGTACTCGATCATCGTGGCGCCGCGGGAGACCAGCGCCCAGGCGACCTGTCGCCACTGGCCGTCGTACGCCGGCTCGTGCTGCCACGGGCCGCCGATCGCCTGCGCGTTGGTCTCCGTGACGAGGAACGGCGCCTGCTTCGAGGAGTACATGCGGTCGGCCGTCGCGTACAGGGACCACGTGCCCGTCGTCATCCAGGAGTCGTCCTCGTCGACGGTCGGGGGCAGGGCCAGATGGTCCCGCATGCGGTAGTACGGGTTGCCCGCGGTGACGTCGAGCTCGCGCGTCAGCGCGTCGTCCTGCACCGTCGGGCGTTCGTAGGAGATGCACGTGGTGACGA
The DNA here is from genome assembly GCF_900608595.1 of Promicromonospora panici. Taxonomy (GTDB): domain Bacteria; phylum Actinomycetota; class Actinomycetes; order Actinomycetales; family Cellulomonadaceae; genus Promicromonospora; species Promicromonospora panici. Next base: position 81,459 of record NZ_UWYY01000018.1, read on the forward strand.
ACTGGTCCTCGCGCGCGTACTCCCGGACGACGTCGGCCTGCCAGCCGATGAAGTCGGTCGTGAGCTCCGCCTGGAACCTCCGCCAGGCGAGCGCGTACTGCGGCTGCGCGTTGCCCGACGGCGTCCAGAGTTCCGCCCAGGTGGACAGCCGGTGCGACCAGTACGTCAGGCCCCACTCGTCGTTCAGCCGCTCCACGCTGCCGTACCGGGTGCGCAGGTGGTCCACGAACCGCTCGAAGACCTGCCGGTTGTGGAAGATCTCGTTGCCCGGCTCGTTGTCCACCTGGTAGCCGACGACGGCGGGGTGGCGGGCGTACCGGGCGACGACGGCACGGATGATCCGCTCGGCGTGGAACAGGAACGCCGGGTGGGTGTAGTCGATCTCCTGGCGCGCGCCCCAGCCCATCGAGCTGCCGTCCTTGCGCACGACGTTGATCTCCGGGTACAGCCGCGCCAGCCACATCGGCACCGCGTAGGTCGGTGTGCCGAGCACCACCTTGATGCCCCGCTCGTGGGCGCCGTCGAGCACGGGCTGGAGCCAGTCGAGGTCGAAGCGGCCGTTCTCCGGCTCCCAGGTGGACCAGACGGACTCACCGACCCGGATCACCGTGAAGCCCGCCTCGACCATCAGGTCCAGGTCGCGCGTCAGCCGCCGGGCTCGGCGGTCCTCGGTGCCGAGATCCTTTGGGCGGTGGTACTCGTAGTAGTAGGCGGCGCCGAACAGGACTCCGTCGTTCAGGTGTTGTGCGCTCATGCTGTCCTCTCGGGTGGTGGTGCTCGGTGGCTCGCTGGCACCTGTCAGACCCACAAGTCCACTCCGGTGACCTGCGGTTCTGACACGTCCGCGGGTTGCGGTCGGCGGTCATTACGGCGGCGGGGCCGCACTCTGGCGGACGACCAGCTGGGCGGGGACGAGCCGGCGCCGCTCGGCCGGGGGCCGGCCCTCGATGGTGCGCACCAGACGGTGCACGGCCAGGCGGGTCACCTCGGCGAAGTCCTGGCGCACCGTGGTCAGGGGGGTGGAGAGGAACTCGGCCTCGGGGGCGTCGTCGAAACCCACGATGCTGACGTCGCCGGGTACGCGCAGGCCCGCCTGCTCCACGGCACGGATCGCGCCGATCGCCATGTGGTCGTTGGCGGCGAAGATCGCGGTGACATCGCCGAGGCGCAGCAGCTCGGTCGTGGCCTCGTGCCCGGACCGGGGGGTCCAGTCGCCGTGCATCACCGGCGGCGCCTCGATCCCGGCGTCGGAGAGGGCGCTGCGCCAGCCCTCGACCCGCCGCGCCGTCGCCGCCCACCCCTCGGTGCCGCCGATGTGGTGCACCGTGTGATGCCCGAGGGCGAGCAGGTGCTCGCTCGCGGACCGCGCCCCGGCGATCTCGTCGGCGCCCATCACGAGCTCGTCGGGTCGCGCGTCGGTCTCGAGCGAGCCGGGGACGGGCGAGTCGAAGCTGAGCACGGGCAGCCCGTTCGGGATGCGCAGGTCGGGACGGCCCAGGTCGATCGGCTCGGAGAGCACGAGGCCCGCGATGTCCTGGGTGACGAGCTCGTCGATGGCGGCCTGCAGGTCGGCGACGCGGTTGCCCTGCGTGCGGGCGACGCTCAGGTAGTAGCCGGAGCCGCGCAGCGCGCTGTCGACACCCTCCAGGATCGACGCCGGTCCGTACAGCGACGTGCTCATCGTGACCATGCCGATGCGCTGGTTGCGCCGGGTGACCAGGGCGCGCGCCGCCGCGTTCGGCCGGAACCCCAGCTCGTCGATGACCGCCTGGACCTTGGCCCGGATCGCGTCGGCCACGTGTGGTTCGCGATTGACGACCCGCGAGACGGTCTTCTGCGAGACCCCCGCGCGGCGGGCGACGTCGGTCATCGCCACCCGTTCTGTGGCACCCCGTTCTGTGGCACCCATGTGCAGCTCCCTTGCTGGCGTCTGACTACGTAGTCAACGCGCGAGAGCCAAGCACGGCCTTGACTACGTAGTCAAGGCCGTGGCTGACCCCGGTCAGGACAGCGTGATGCTGTCCAGCTCCGCGTAGCCCGTACCACCCGGGAAGTGCGGCGAGCCCTTCGCGAGCCGGATCACGTTGTACCCGGCCCGCAGCGAGACGGTGACGTTCGTCGTCGCGAACTGGCCCCAGCCCGCCGTCGGCGGATAGGACACGGTCGAGAGGGCGCCGCCGTTGTAGGCGAGCCCGTGGGTCGACGTCGACCCGGTGCCGTTCGCGTACCGGACCGCCATCGTGTAGCTACGGGCCGTCGGGACGTTCACCGTGAAGTCCACGAAGCTCTGCGAGCGCATGTCGGCGGCGCCGTCGATGCCGCCCACGTACGAGCCGTTCGAGGCGCCCGAGGAGCTGCGCGTCTGCGCATTCACCACGTTCGCGTTCTCCGCCTCGTAGACCTGCTGCCAGCTCGACGTCGGCCCGCCGGCCGGCGTGACGACCACCTGGTAGGCGCCCTCCGCCGTCATCCCGTTGACCGGAACGGTGACGCTGCCGTTCGAGACCTGCATGGTCGACGTCGACAGCACCGTCGGGGCCGCCACGTGCGTGTTGCGGCCGCTGCCGGGCACCGCGTTCACCGTCACCTGGACCGATGACCCGAACGAGCCGAGCCCGTTGACCCGCACGCTGTTGTTGCCGCTGTCCCCGCCGAGCACGACGTTGACGATCTTGCGGCTCGAGTCGTACGCCGCGACGCCGTCGAGCCAGCTCTGCGGCGTCGTCCGCACGACGTTGCCCGCTTGTCCGCCGTACCAGCGGTAGGCCCAGTACGAGGCGGTCGGCTGACCCTGGAGCGTGAACAGGCCGTCGAACGTGCCCGCCTCGAACCAGTACGCGCGGTGCGCCTCCCGCGCGCCGTGCCGCTCCAGCACCGAGATCCAGTGCACGGCCACGCTCGGGATGTCCATCTGGTTGAACGAGTTGTACTCGTTGATCGCGATCGGGCGCGGGCTGATGCCGAGCTGGTTCTCGAGGGCCCGGTAGTCGGCGACGTGGTCGTCGAACGAGTTCCAGTCCATGTCGCCGAGCTCGTGCCAGACGATGACGTCGGGCAGCGTCCCCGTGTCCCGCGCGTGCGTCAGGAACGACAGCATCCGGTTGTGGTTGTAGGTCGCGTCGCTCGGGCCGACGATCGGCGTCACGGGGTCGAGTGACCGGACCAGGCGGAACGTGCGCGTCCAGCCGTCATTGAACGATCCCGCCGCGGCGGTGTCCCACGTCCAGTCGGGCTCGTTCCACAGCTCCCAGCCGCGGATGTTCGTCGTCGTCGTGGCTGCGAGGCGGTCCTGGACCATGGTCCGGACCTTCTGCTCCCAGTCCGCCCAGCCCTGCCACCGGTACGGGAACGTCGGGTAGATGTCCGGCATCCGGATGAGCTGCTGCGCGCCGGCGCGGGTGATGTTGTCCGCGACGTGGAGCGAGTCGCAGCAGGGCTCGGTGGCGCCGTTGCCCAGGTGGGTGGTGCCCGGCGCGGGCTGCGTGAACCCGTTCGGGCTCAGTGGCAGGAGCTGGGCAGTGGTGGGCTTCGTGTCCGAGCCGACGCCGTACAGGCCGCCCGCCCCGACGTGGGTCACCGGACGAACCACCGAGCCGACGTCGACGGTGAGCGTGTTGCCGGCGGCCGCGGCCGGACCGGCGGGGGAGACCAGCGTGGCCCCCAGGACCAGGGCGAGAACGCTGATGCGGGACAGGGCGCGCCGAGCCGGCGCGCGCCTGGGCAGAGCTCGTTTCATGGCGTCTCCTCGTTGAGATCGAACCTTGCGGTGAGCTTGTGACAGGCAGTTCTTGTCGTGTGGATCTTGTAGTCGGAGTGCGAACCGGTTCGACGTTCCGGCCTGCCATGACGCTAGTTTCGAACGCCGTCCGCCGCAAGAGTCCCAAATATTCGATCTTGGTTCGATCTTGCGAAGGGTGGATCGGTGTGGTTAGAGTCGAACCGGTTCGCAACGGATGCGAGCCGAGCAGCTTCAGAGCCGAGCAGCAGTCGAGCGGCGGTCGAGCGGCGGAGTCGAGCAGCACAGAGGAGGCGGAGTGGCCACCATCGGGGATGTCGCGCAGGCGGCGGGGGTGTCCCGCAGCACGGCGTCGTACGCGCTGTCGGGCAAGCGGGCGATCTCGGCGGACGTGCGCCGTCGGGTCGAGGAGGCCGTGCGGCAGCTCGGCTACACGCCGAACGCGGGGGCGCGGGCCCTGGCCACGTCGCAGACGATGGTGATCGGCCTGCTCGCCCAGTTCCTCGAGGACGAGTTCGCGCCCGCGATGCTCCAGTACATGCTGGGCGTCTCCAACACTGCGCGCGAGCTCGGCTACGACATCCTCCTGGTGTCCGACGCCGACGGCACACGCGCACTGCGCCGCATCACGGACTCGCGCATGGTCGACGGCATCGTGCTGCTCAACGTTGCCGAGCGGGACGAGCGTCTGCCGATCCTGCGCTCCGCGACCCAGCCGGGTGCGCTCGTCGGGCTGCCCGCCGACTGCAGCGGGGTGGACGTGTTCGACCTCGACTTCGAGGAGGCGGGCCGCCTCATGGTGGACCACCTGCACCGCCTCGGGCACCGCGAGGTGGCGCTGGTGTCGCAGCCCGAGCACGTCATCGAGCGTGGCGGCGCCTACGTGTGGCGCCTGCAGAACGCCGCGGTCGAGGCGGCCAAGGCCCGCGGCATCACGCTGCACACAGTCGCCGGGTCGTCGCACCAGCCCGACGTCGGCCACGATCTGAACGCCTTGCTCGACGCGCACCCCGGCGTCACGGGGCTGCTGATCAACAACGAGGCGGCGGCGGCCGCCCTGCCCACCGTCCTGCACGAGCGCGGGCTGACGGCGCCCGAGGACCTGTCCGTCGTCGGGCGGTACTCGGACGAGTTCGCCCGGACCTTCTCCCTGCCGTACTCCTCGATCGAGAGCGCCCCCGACCGGCTCGGCCGCATGGCCGTGCGCCAGCTCGTGCGCCGCATCGAGGGCGACGTCGCGGCCGACGAGCCGCACGTCGTGCGCTTCGTGACGCCGGAGCTCGTCGACCGCGGCAGCACGGGCGCGCCCCGGACGGCCTGACCGCACACCGAGCCGGTCCCTAGCACGCACAGTTCACCCCACGTCACACACAGCACCCCCAGCCGGTCGACGACGCCGTCGGGCCGGACCTGTTCAAGGAGGAACCATGCACCACCCGAGGCGCAAGCCCACCACCACCCTCGCGGCAGTGGCCGCACTCTCACTGGTCGGCGTGCTCAGCGCCTGCTCGTCCGGCGACCCCGCCGGGGGCGGTAACGATGCCGGCGGCGACGACAGCACCTACACCTGGTGGGACCCGTACCCCCAGCACGACGACGCGTCCGACTGGACCGGCCGCGTCCAGGCCTGCGGCGAGGAGGCCGGCGTCACCATCGAGCGCACGGCCTACGACACGACGGCGCTGACCAACCAGGCGCTGCTCGCCGCCCAGGAGGGCACGTCGCCCGACATCATCCTGCTGGACAACCCGGCGGTCTCGACCCTTGCCGACACCGGCATACTGACCACGGTCGACGAGCTCGGGCTCGACGTCTCCGGCGTCGACGAGAACCTGCTCGCGGCCGGCGTCGTCGGGGGCGAGACGTATGGCATCCCGATCGGCGCGAACACGCTGTCGCTGTACTACAACGCGGACATCCTGAAGGAGGCCGACGTCGACCCGGCGTCGATCACCGACTGGGCCTCGCTCACCGAGGCCCTCGGGAAGGTCACCGACGCCGGAAGCAAGGGCATCACGTTCGCGGGTATCGGCACCGAGGAGGGCTCGTTCCAGTTCCTGCCCTGGTTCTGGGGCGCCGGCGCCGACCTGCGCGACCTCGACTCGCAGGAGGCCGTCGAGGCGCTCGAGCTGTGGAAGGGCTGGCTGGACGAGGGCTACGCGCCCAACTCCGTGATCAACAACTCGCAGAACACCGTGTGGGAGGAGTTCCTCACGGGCGACTTCGCCTTCGCCGAGAACGGGACGTGGCAGGTCAACAGCGCGGCCGAGGCGGACTTCGAGACCGGCATCGTGCAGCTTCCCGCGCGCGACGGCGGCGTCGCGCAGGCACCGACGGGCGGCGAGTTCATCCTGGCGCCCGTCCAGGAGGACACCGCGCGCTACGACGTCACCCGGCAGATAGTCGAGTGCATGACGACGCCCGAGGGCTTCGTCGAGACCGCGAACACCTTCGCCTACTACGTGCCGCCGACGGCGGACGGGCAGGCCGCGCTGGTCGAGGAGAACCCGGACCTCGAGCCGTGGGTCGAGGCCGTGCGCAACGCGAAGGGCCGCACGAGCGACGACCTCGGCACCGACTACCCGGTGATCTCCGAGGCGCTGTGGACCGCTGTCCAGAACGCCTTGTCCGGCGCCGCCACCCCGGAAGAGGCCCTGAAGACGGCCCAGACAGAAGCGGAAACGGCCACCAGCTAACCGCACCCGCCTTCGTTCAGCGCTGGATATTCGCCCCGAAAGCGCCCGTCGAAGGGCGAATATCCAGCACTCAACGACGGCGGGGAGCTGCCCCGTCCGACACCTACGAAGGAAACCTCTGATGACTGCCATCGAGGCGCCCGCCACGGCGGGCGCGCCGCCCGGCGTCGGCCGGGCGCCGGCCGCACGGCGGCGCCGCCGCGGGCCGGCCGCGTCCCAGTGGGCCGCCGTCGGCTTCGCCGCGCCGCTGCTCGTGTACCTGATCCTCTTCTACGCCTATCCGCTCGCGCGGAACATCGACCTCAGCGTCCACGACTACACGATCCGTGCGTTCGTCCAGGGCAACGCCGAGTTCGTCGGGTTCGAGAAGTACGTCGAGGTGTTCACCTCCTCGACGTTCCCGACCGCGCTGTGGAACACGGCGGTCTTCACCGTCGTCTCCATCGTGTTCCAGTACGCGATAGGCCTGGCGCTCGCGGTGTTCTTCCGGTCCGGGTTCCAGCTGTCCGGCGTGCTGCGCGCGATGTTCCTCGTGCCGTGGCTGCTGCCGCTGATCGTCTCGGCGTCGACGTGGGCGTGGATGCTGAACAGCGACAACGGCATAGTGAACTCGGTGCTGGCGGCGTTCGGCGCGGAGCAGATCAACTGGCTCACCTCCCCGGACACGGCGCTGGTGTCGGTGATCATCGCCAACATCTGGCTCGGCATCCCGTTCAACCTCGTGATCCTGTATTCCGGCCTGCAGAACATCCCGGGGGAGGTGTACGAGGCCGCGTCGCTGGACGGCGCCGGCCCCTGGAAGCAGTTCTGGAGCATCACGTTCCCGTTGCTGCGCCCGGTCTCGGCGATCACGATCCTGCTGGGCCTGATCTACACGCTCAAGGTCGTCGACGTCATCTGGATCATGACCACGGGCGGGCCGGGCGACGCGTCGACCACGTTCGCCATCTGGTCCTACCGGGAGGCGTTCGGCACCGGTCAGCCGGACTTCTCGCCCGCCGCCGCGGTGGGCAACCTGCTGATCCTCATCGCGCTCGTCTTCGGGTTCCTGCACCTGCAGCTCCAGCGCCGTCAGGAGGACTCATGACCAGCCTCACGACCAGCCCTCGTCCGATGCGACGAGCAGGGGGAGGGCTACAGCGAAAGCCCTGGTGGAAGACCGCCCTCGGCGTCGTCTTCACCGTGCTCATGCTGTTCCCCGTCTACTGGATGGTGAACGTCTCGCTGACGCGGACCAGCGACCTGCGGGCCGACCCGCCGCACTGGTTCCCCTGGGACCCGACGTTCGAGGGCTACACGGCGGTGTTCGGCCAGCAGCTCCCGGCCCTCGGGACCAGCCTGCTGGTCGGGCTCGGCTGCGTGGTGCTCACCGTCGCGATCGCCGCCCCGGCGGGGTACGCGCTCGCGCTGCTGAACCTGCGCGGCGGACGCACGCTGAACTTCCTGCTGCTGGTCGCGCAGATGATCCCCGCCGTCGTCATGGCGATGGGCTTCTACGCGGTCTACAACAGCCTCGGCCTGCTCAACACGGTCGGCGGCCTGATCGTCGCGGACTCGACCGTCGCGGTGCCGTTCGGCGTCCTGCTGTACACGGCGTTCATGTCGGGCATCCCGCGCGAGCTGCTGCAGGCGGCGCGGGTCGACGGCGCGGGGCCCTGGCGCACCTTCCGCTCCATAGTGCTGCCGGTGAGCCGCAACTCGACGCTCACCGTCGCGCTGTTCGCGTTCCTGTGGGCGTGGTCGGACTTCATCTTCGCCTCGACCCTGAACCGCAACGGCGAGCTCATCCCGATCACCCTCGGCATCTACAACTACATCGGCAACAACACGACGCAGTGGAACGCCATCATGGCGACCGCCGTGGTCGCGTCCGTGCCGGCGACGATCCTGCTCGTCGTGGCGCAGCGCTACGTGGCGGCGGGTGTCACGGCCGGCGCGGTCAAGGACTGACCGGCGTCGGCACCCGGAAGACCGCGCGAGACCGCGCGAGAGACCCACCGCCCGCGAGACCACACCCGAGAGACAAAGGGACCCGTGACACAGCATTTCTCGACGCGCACCGCCGCGTCCCAGCACCGGGAGGCCCAGGCACGCCCGGTCGACCCGGTCGGCCCGCGCCGCGGGCTCGGCGTCGGTGAGCTGGTCCTGGACGGCGGCTTCTGGGGCGCGCTCCAGGAGACGAACGCGCGCGCCACGCTGCGGCACTGCCTCGACTGGATGGAGCAGCTCGGCTGGCTGGGCAACTTCGACCGCGTCGCCGAGGGCGCCACGGGCGGGGAGCGGCCGGGCTGGCAGTTCTCCGACTCCGAGGTGTACAAGCTGCTCGAGGCGCTGGCCTGGGAGCACGGCCGCACGGGTGACCCGGCGGTCGAGGCGCTGCTGAACAAGGTCGTCGACCGGGTGGCGGCGGCGCAGGACGAGGACGGCTACCTGAACACGTGCTTCGGGCACGCCGGCCAGGCCGGCCGGTACACCGACCTCTCGACCGGCCACGAGCTGTACTGCACCGGACACCTGCTGCAGGCGGCGGTGGCCCGCGTGCGGACCCTCGGGCACGCGGTGGGTCGCGCGGCGGGCGAGGACCGGCTGGTCGAGGTCGCGCGCCGCGCCGCCGACCACGTGTGCCGCGAGTTCGGCGCCGATGGCCGGGGCAGTGACGGCCGGGACGGCATCTGCGGACACCCCGAGATCGAGCTCGGCCTGGCCGAGCTCGGCCGCGCGCTCGGCGAACCCCGCTACACCGAGCAGGCCCGGCTCTTCGTCGAGCGCCGCGGGCACGGCACCCTCGCGCCGATCGCGCTGCTCAGCCCCGCCTACTTCCAGGACGACGTGCCGGTGCGCGACGCCGACGTCTGGCGTGGCCACGCGGTACGCGCCCTGTACCTCGCGGCCGGGGCCGTCGACGTCGCCGTGGACACGCACGACGACGACCTGCGCGCCGCCGTCGAACGGCAGTGGACGCGCACCGTGGAGCGGCGCACCTACCTCACGGGCGGCATGGGCTCGCGGCACCAGGACGAGGGCTTCGGCGACGACTGGGAGCTGCCGCCCGACCGCGCGTACTGCGAGACGTGCGCGGGCGTCGCCTCGGTCATGGTCTCCTGGCGCCTGCTGCTGGCCACGGGCGAGGTACGTTACGCCGACCTGATCGAGCGCACCCTCTACAACGTCGTGGCGACCTCGCCCCGCGCGGACGGGCGCGCGTTCTTCTACGCCAACCCGCTGCAGCAGCGCGAGCCCGGCGCGGACGTGCGGCCGGACGCCGTCAACCCCCGCGCCGAGGGCGGCGTCCGGGCGCCGTGGTTCGACGTGTCGTGCTGCCCCACCAACGTGGCGCGCACGCTCGCGTCGTGGCAGACGTACGCGGCGTTCGTCGAGGAGGCGCCTGGCGGTTCTTCCGGCGGCGGTTCCTCGGACGGTGGAGTCGTCGTGTCCCTGGCCCAGTACGCCGCGGGCGACCTGCGGCTGTCGGTCGACGCCCGCGACCCCGGGCAGGCCGGCGGCGAGCTCGCCCTGCGGGTGACCACCGAGTACCCGCACGACGGCCGCATCCGCGTCGAGGTCACGGCCGTCCCCGAGCGGCCGGTCACCTTGCGGCTGCGCGTACCGCACTGGGCGGACGGCGCCACGCTCACCGGCCCCGACGGCTCCACCGCCGCCGTCGGCCCGGGGTGGGCCGACGCCGGCACGGCGCAAGCCACCCTGGTGCTCGGCGACGTGGTGACGCTCGACCTACCTGTGGCCCCCCGCCTGACCTGGCCCGATCCCCGGGTCGACGCCGTGCGGGGAACCGTCGCGGTCGAGCGCGGGCCGCTCGTGCTCGCGCTCGAGTCGGCGGACCTGCCCGACGGCGTGCTGCTCGACCAGGTACGGCTCGACCCGGCGGTCGCGCCTTGTGCGCAGGGTGACGGCGCCGTCGTCCGCGCGCGTGCCGCCGCGCTGCCGGGGGCCGGTGCGGGGACGCCGCCGTTCGCCTCCGAGAGCGCCGCTGACGCCGACGACGGCGGGCCGGCCCTGCTGGACCTGCCGCTCGTGCCCTACCACCGCTGGGCCGAGCGCGGCCCGTCGACGATGCGCGTGTTCATCCCCACGACCCCCTCCGAGGAGACCCGATGACGACCGATCTGCCCGTCCGCGCCGACGCCGCCCGCCTGATCTGGCGGGGTGGCGGCGAGACCCTCGTCGTCGAGCCGTGGGGCCGGGACAGCGTCCGGGTGCGCGCGACGCTCCTGGGCGACGTCGCGGACACCGACTGGGCGCTGCTGCCCCCGGACCCCGAGGCGCACGCCGAGGCCCGTGCCGAGGTCCGCGAGGACGGCGCGACACTCGTCAACGGCGCGATCCGGGTGGAGCTCACCACGACCGAGTTCCACGGCGAGCTGGCCTTCTACGACGCCGACGGCCGGCTCCTGCTGCGTGAGATCGACCGCGGCGGCTCGCTCCAGCTGCGCGCCCGGAACTTCCGCCCGCGGCTCGGCGACGACAGCCACATGCTCACCGCGTCGTTCGAGTCCGACCCCGACGAGAAGCTGTACGGGATGGGGCAGTACCAGCAGCACGTGCTGGACCTCAAGGGCTCCACGTTCGAGCTGGCGCACCGCAACTCCCAGGCGAGCGTGCCGTTCGTGCTCTCCAGCGGCGGGTACGGGTTCCTGTGGCACGACCCGGCGATCGGGCGCGCGACGTTCGCGCGCAACCGCACCGAGTGGCACGCGGAGTCCACCAGGCAGCTCGACTACTGGGTGACCGCCGGACGCACGCCGGCGCAGATCTCCCGCGCCTACGCCGACGCGACCGGGCACGCCCCGATGATGCCCGAGCGGGGGCTCGGGTTCTGGCAGTGCAAGCTGCGGTACTGGAACCAGGAGCAGCTGCTGGAGGTCGCGCGCGAGCACCGCCGTCGTGGCCTGCCGCTGGACGTCATCGTCGCGGACTTCTTCCACTGGCCAAAGATGGGCGACTACCGGTTCGAGGACGAGTTCTGGCCGGACCCGGCGGCGATGGTCGACGAGCTGCGGGAGCTCGGCGCCGAGCTCATGGTCTCCGTCTGGCCGCAGGTCTCGCTCGACTCGGAGAACAACTCGTACCTGCGGCGGAACAACCTGCTGGTGCGCGCCGACCGCGGGCTCGACGTCCACATGTCGTTCGAGGGGCCGAGCAGATTCCTCGACGTGACCAACCCCGAGACCCGGCGCTGGCTCTGGGAGACCTGCCGGCGCAACTACGGCGCGCACGGCATCCGCACGTTCTGGCTGGACGAGGCCGAGCCCGAGTACGGGGTCTACGACTACGACGCGTTCCGCTACCACCTCGGCCCGGCGCTACGGGTGGGCAACGTGTACCCGCAGGCGTTCGCGCGCGCCTTCTACGAGGGGCAGCGCGCCGACGGCGAGACTGAGGTCGTCAACCTGGTGCGCTGCGCCTGGGCCGGCAGCCAGCGCTACGGAGCCCTCGTCTGGTCGGGCGACATCTCCTCGACGTTCGAGGACCTGGCGCGGCAGGTCACCGCGGGCATCCACATGGGCGTCGCCGGGATTCCGTGGTTCACCACCGACATCGGCGGGTTCCACCGGGGCGACGTCACCGACCCGGCGTTCCACGAGCTCCTCGTGCGCTGGTTCCAGCTCGGCGCGTTCAGCCCCGTCATGCGGCTGCACGGCGACCGGCTGCCGCGCGAGGACGTCGTCGCGGCGGACGGCTCTCGGCGCCTGGAGTCGGGCGGCCCCAACGAGCTGTGGAGCTTCGGCGAGGAGGTCTACGGCGTGCTGGAACGCTACGTCCACCTCCGCGAGACCCTGCGCGACTACGTCCGCGACGCCATGCGCGCCGCGCACACCGACGGCCAGCCGGTGATGCGGGGCCTGTTCCACGACTTCCCCGAGGACTCCCGGGCGTGGGACGTGGACGACCAGTTCCTGCTCGGCCCGGACATCCTGGTCGCGCCGGTCCTGGTGGCCGGTGCGCGTGAACGCGACGTCTACCTGCCCGCGGGTTCGCGCTGGACCGACGCCGCCACCGGTCGGGTGCACGACGGCGGCGTGACGGTGCGCGCGGACGCCCCGCTCGACGTCGTGCCCGTGTTCCTGCGCGACGGCGCGCTGCCGGAGGTCGTCGGTCGCACGACGGGTCGGGTGGCGCCGGGCGCGCCCGTGGCCGGGCCAAGCACGGCGGGGGCTGCCTAGGTGCGCCCGGTGTGCGAACTGCCGACCTCGGCGGAGACCCGCAGCGGCCTGCCGACCACGGGGCCCAGCGTCCGGGGCGCCGTCCGGCTGGGCGTCGTCGAACCGGTTCGACTGCGTGGGTTACCAACTCGTGGGCCGTCCGCTGCGCCTTCGTGGCCTGAGTTCGGCCACATGCACTGCGTCAGATCTGACTTCGGTCCTTCGAACTGCGCCAGATCTGACTTCGGTCCTTTGCTTTGAGATCGGTCAATCAAACGACCGATCTCAAGGCAACCGACCGATCTCGACGGTGCAGGCCGAGCACCCGAGCCGCATCCCGTCCCCTGAACCTCGTTCCACCCACGATGAGAAGGAAGGCACTCAACGATGAGCACGACACCTTCATGGCACAGCGGTTCGCGTAGCGAACCAGCACCGCTCAGCAGACCCGCCTGGCGCAGATCGCGGCGCACCGCCGTCGCGGCGCTCGCGGCTCTGGCGCTTGCCGGCAGCACGGCCGGTGCGGCACTGGCGGCCCCGGCCGCCGTAACCGCCAGCATCACGGCGGGCGCCGGCACCGCGGCCACGAGCACCGCAACCGCCACAACCCCTACCGCCACAACCACGGCAGCACAAGAGCTGCCCGCACCCGACCTGCACTACACGATGGACGACGTCACGGGCGCCGTCGTGCCCGACTCCTCAGGGAACGGCCTCGACGGCGCGATCTCCGGCGCCACCGGCGTGGTCGGCGCCGAGGGCGGCGGCAGCGCGCTCGACCTGCCCGGCGGATCGGGCGGCGGTTACGTGACGATCCCGCGCGGTGCGCTCGAGGGTGCGACGGACCTGACCGTCTCGGCGCGCGCCCAGTGGGGCGGAACGGGCGGGGCGTGGCAGCGGTTCTTCGACCTCGGCACCAACACGACGCGCTACCTGTTCACGACGCCGTCGAACGGCGACGGGCGGCTCCGCGCCGCGATCACTACCAACGGCGGTGGCTCCGCCGAGGCGCAGGTGACAGGCTACGGCCCGCTCAAAGCCGGCGACTGGGTCACCCTGACCACCTCGCTCGACACCGCGGCGGACCGGGTCACGACCTATCTGGACGGCGTCGCCGTCGGATCGGCGACTACGACCATCTCGGCGGGGGAGCTCCTCACCGCAACCGCGCCGTCGGCGGGCTACCTCGGCAAGTCGTTCTGGCCGGACCCGCTGCTCGACGGCGCGATCGACGACTTCCGTATCTACCGCGGCGCGCTGGACGCCGGGCAGATAGCGGAGCTGGTGGGGGAGACTCCCGACATGGTGGAACTGACCGAGAACACCTTCGAGGTGCGCACGACGGTCGCCGCGGCGCCCGAGCTGCCCGTGGCGGTGCGGGCCTCCTTCACCGACGGGTACGACCGCGACGTGCCGGTGACCTGGGACGACGTCGACCCGGCGCGGTACGCGCAGCCGGGCGAGTTCACAGTCGACGGCGACGCGGCCGGGACGCCGGTGACCGCAACCGTCACCGTGCACCGGGGCGAGCTGCGCGTGGACCTCGGATCGGCGACCGGGCCGTTCCACGGCGGAGCGTCCGGCACGCTGTACGGGCTGTACGGCGACGGGCTCCCGAGCGACAACCTCATCGAGGGCATGGGCATCCGGACCGTCTCGACCAAGGCGCAGGACGGGCCGCAGCACCCTGGCGCCGACGCGCTCGAGGTCGTCCGGCCGCTCGCCGACGCGACCGACGGTGACGTCTACATCTACATGACCGACATCCACCGTGGCTTCCCGTACGAGTGGCCCGGCGACACCCCGCAGGAGAAGCTCGACACCTTCGTCGAGAAGATCGCGACCCAGGTCGACCAGGTGCTGGAGCTGCCGGAGGAGTACCAGGACAACGTGGTCTTCGTGCCGTTCAACGAGCCCGAGGGCAACATGTTCGGCACGGGCCAGTGGAGCTACAACAGGGTGAGCTGGCTGAACGACCCGACCGACTACTTCGCCGCCTGGGACCGGGTCCACGCGGTCATCAAGGAGCGGATGCCGCAGGCGCGCATCGCGGGCCCGAACACCAGCATCCTGTACGGCCAGGTGAAGGGCTACCTCGAGCACACCGTCGAGGCCGGGACCGTCCCGGACGTCATCACGTGGCACGAGCTGTCCCACCCGGAGAAGATCCGGGAGTCGGTGGCGACCTACCGCGGCTGGGAGGCCGAGGTCTTCGCGGGCACGGCGCACGAGGGCACCGAGCTGCCGATCAACATCAACGAGTACGCGTTCAACTACCACACCTCGGTGCCCGGCCAGATGATCCAGTGGATCTCGGCCATCGAGGACTCCAAGGTCGACGCCGACATCGCGTACTGGAACATCGACGGCAACCTGTCCGACTCCGCCGTCCAGTCCGACCGCGGCAACGGGCAGTGGTGGCTGTTCAACGCCTACGCCCAGATGACCGGGGACACCGTCGAGGTCACGCCGCCGTTCCCGGGCCAGAACTACACGCTGCAGGGCGTGTCGACCCTGGACACGGACCGCGCGATGTCGCGCACCATCGTCGGCGGGGCCGACGGCGCCGCGCCCGTCGAGCTGGTGAACGTCCCCGAGGCCGTGTTCGGCGACGACGTGCGCGTCACGGTGCGCGAGATCCCGTGGACCGGCCAGCTCGGCGACTCGGCCCAGCCGCGTCACCTGGCTGAGCTGACACTGCCCGTCACCGACGGGAAGGTGGCGCTGGAGTTCGACGGCGGCGCCACGCTGCCGCTGCTGCGGGAGTCGTCGGCGTACGAGATCGTCGTGACGCCCGCGGGCGTCGGCGAGTCCACGAGCACGGCGCCGACTTCGTGGGAGGCCAGCTACGAGGCCGAGGACGCCACCTACACCGGGTCGGGCTACTCGAAGAACGGCCCGGAGGGCTCGCCGTCCGACGTCGCGAAGTTCTACACCTCCGGCGGGTACGACGTCGGCGGGCTGCGTACCGGGTCGGACGGCGTCCTGGACTTCGAGGTCACGGTGCCCGAGGACGGCACGTACGACCTGTCGGTCTTCGCCAACAGCCTCAACACCTTCGACAGGGTGGCGGAGCAGGGCCCGACCAACGTGTTCGTGCGGGTCGACGGCGCCGCCGAGCAGGAGCTCCACCTGCCGCTCGCCTACAAGTGGGTGGTCTGGGACCACGCCGACACGACCGTCGACCTCACGGCGGGCACGCACACCATCTCGCTCGCGGCGCGGAGCCTCGACGGGACCGGCACGACCAAGGGCGACGCGATCCTCGACCGCATCACCCTGGCCCTGCCGAGCCCCGACGCCGGCCGCTCGGTGTACGAGGCGGAGCTCGCGACGCTCGACGGCGGACGGGCCGTGTACGAGGCCCCCGACGGGGTGGACCCGGCTACGGTCTCCGGCGCCGGCGGCGTCGAGCTGGCCGACGGCGAGACCGCGACCTTCTGGGTCTACGGCGCGCGTGACGCCGAGGCGACGCTCGGCGTCGACCTGCTGGGCGGCAGCGGGAGTGGCAGCAGCGGGACCCTCGCGGTCAACGGCCGCGAGGTCCTCGACCTCGCGCGGGACCGGCAGGTCGCGGCGCACCTGACCGGAGGCGTGAACAAGGTGGTCGTGACGGGCGGCGCCGGTGGCGTCGTCGTCGACCGGCTGACGGTCGCGCCGGGGGCCGGGACGCTCACGGCGACCGAGTACCAGGCCGAGGACGCCGAGCTCGCCGGCTCCGCGAAGGTGTCCGGGCTCTCGCTCGCCGAGGGCGGCAAGGTCGTGACCGACGTCGGGGGCGATCCCGGCAACAACAGCAGTCTGACGTTCCGGGTCGCGGCGGGACAGGCCGGCCCGCACGCCGTCGTCCTGCGGTACTCGAACCCGGAGCAGTCGCCGGCGTCGCACTACAACCCGGACCCGATCGCCCGGCGGGCGGACGTCTCGGTGAACGGCGGGGCGTCGACGCCGGTCCTCTTCCCGCACTCGTTCCACGCGAACAACTTCTGGGAGAAGACCGTCGTGCTCGACCTGGAGGAGGGCGAGAACACCATCACCCTGAGCTCGCAGGAGGCGCCGAACTTCGACGGCGTCACCTACGCCTCCGACGTCTGGCCCGACTTCCCGCTGCGGTCCCGCTGGGCTCCGGTCGTCGACCGGATCACGGTGTCGCCGCTGGCGGCGCCGGTCCGGACGGAGGTCACGACGAAGACCGCCTGCGTCGCGTCACGGGCCTTCCTGATGGTGAGCACTCGGAACGTCTCGGCGGCGCCGCTCGACGTGCGGGTCGAGGGTGAGCTCGGGAAGCGTTCGACGCGGGATCTGGCGCCGGGTGAGACCTGGCGGCAGACGTTCGCGGCCCGCGCGACATCGCTGGCGGCGGGCTCGGTCACGGTGACGGCGTCGGGCGTCGCCACGGAACACGCCTACCCGGCGGTGACCTGCGACTGACCCCTTTGGTTGTGGGCGTGATCGTTGCGGCTAAAACGGGCAGGTAGTCGCAACGGTCGCGCCCACAACAAAGTCTGTCTGGCCCTCAGGCGGGCGTTCGCGGTGTGCGGAGGAACGTCGCGACAGCCAGGGCGGCGGCGAGGCAGATCCCGCCGTTGACCCAGACGGCCGTGGTGACGCCCGAGAGCACCGCCTCGGCGTGCGGAGCCGCACTCGCGAGCGCCACAGCCGTGAACACGGCGCTCATGATCGGAGTGCCCATCGTGATGCCGACCTGCTGGCTCATCGTCGTCAGGCCGGTCGCCAGCCCCTGCTCGGAGCTTGGTACGCCGGATGTGGCAGTGACCATGAAGCCGACGATGACGACCAGGTTCGCGACGCCACCGATGAAGGTCGCGACGAGCACGAGCCAGATCGACGCGGGCGCGTCGGAGATCAGCACCAGTGGCAGGTCGCGGCGGCCTGCACGAGGAATCCTCCGACGATGGCGGCCTTGTTCCCGAACCTGCCGATCACTCGGGGACCGAGGAGCCCGCCCAGGACGGTGCCGAGGCCGAGGACGGCGAAGGACAGGCCCGCGCCGAGCGGTGTGTATCCGAGGGTCTCCTGGAGGTAGAGGGTGAGGAGGAAGACCAGCGACGTCTCGGTGACGAACGCGAGCGTGCCCGCGACGTTGCCCCTTCGGGTCCGTCGCGCCGCCCTGCAGCCCGAGGACGTCGGGCTGCGGGGTCATGGCGTGCGCCGGGTGCCCGGGCTACGCCGCGAGGAGCTCGCGATGCTCGCGGGCGTGAGCCCGACGTACTACTCGCGCCTCGAGCAGGGGCTGAGCACGAACGCGTCGGAGGCGGTGATCGCCTCGATCGCGCGGGCACTGAACCTGACCCGGGACGAGCAGGCACCTGTTCAACGTCGCTAGGCCGGAACGGTCGTCCAGGCGGAGGGCCGCGGCGAAGCCCGACCGCGCACGGACCGGGACCCTCCGGCTGATCAGCTCCCTGCACGGCACACCGGCGGTCATCATCGGCCGGCGCAGCGAGGTGCTCGGCTGGAACCGGCTCGGGCACCGGCTCGTCGCTGGCCATCTCGACTTCGAAAGCCCGGGACACGTCGCGGACCGGCCGAACATGACGCGCATGCTCTTCCTCGACGAGCACACCAAGGAGCTGTACGCCAGATGGCACGAGGAGGCGGTTCGTGCCGTGGCGTCGCTCCGCGTTCTCGGCGGAAGGAGCCCGGAGGACGCCGAGCTGACCGCACTCGTCGGGGAGCTCACGGTGAGGAGCCCGGAGTTCAGCACGCTGTGGGCCAAGCACCCCGTGGAGAGGTGCGTCTCGGCCCTGAAGTACTTCCGGCATCCAGAGGTCGGCGAGCTCGAGCTCACCTTCGAGGTGCTGACGCCCCCGGACGACTCCGGTCACCGGGTCCTGCTGTACACCCCGGACCCTGGCACCGGGGCCGAGGCGCTCGAGCTGCTCGCCCGCGACGTCGAGACGACGGGTCCCGCCGCGCCCGTGGCGCGCTGAGCAGGCCCGCCAGATGGCGGGGAATGCGCGTCGACAGCGCCACGTTCGGCTGATGTTCCCGGCGCGATCGAGGTCAAGACTGGCCGACCAGATGCCGCCGTCGATCACACCTGAGATGATCCCGCTGCTGCGCCAGGGCCGGTCTCCGATGGATCTGGACGTCGACGACGTGCTGGAGCAGGCGGGCGTCGAGCGCCGGGACGTGACCGTCCCCGGGTACGACGGCGACGAGATCGAGGTGACGGTCCTGCGGCGTGCGGGCCGGACCGGCGTCGGGCCAGGGGTCTACCACACCCACGGCGGCGGCATGATCCTGGGGGACAGGTTCGTCGGCCTGGACCAGATCATCGGCTGGGTCACCGACCTCGACGCTGTCGTCGTGACCGTCGAGTACCGCCTCGCGCCAGAGTTCCCCGACCCGTACCCCGTGCGCGACTGCTACGCGGGTCTCGTGTGGACGGGGAAGCACGCCGAGGAGCTGGGCATCGATCCCGACCGCCTGATCATCGCCGGGGCGAGCGCCGGCGGCGGCCTCGCCGCGGGCACCGCCCTGATCGCCCGGGACGAGGGCGGCCCCGCCCTGGCAGGGCAGGTGCTGATCTACCCCATGCTGGACGACCGCGACCAGACCGTCTCGACCGCCCAGATCGACGGCGTCGGCGTCTGGGACCGGGTCTCGAACGTGACCGGGTGGTCGGCGCTCCTCGGTGACCGCCGGGGGACCGACGGCGTCTCGGTCTACGCCGCCCCCGCGCGGGCCGCCGACCTGTCCGGGCTGCCGCCGGCCTTCATCGACTGCGGCAGCGCCGAGGTGTTCCGGGACGAGGACGTCGCCTACGCCACCGCGCTGTGGGCGGCGGGCGTGCAGGCGGAGCTGCACGTATGGCCCGGCGGGTTCCACGGCTTCGACATGATGGCGCCGCACAGCATGCTGGCCGAGGCGATGCGCACGGCACGCGACTCCTGGGTGGCGCGGGCCTTCGGCGTCTGAGGCTCGCCGCGGAACGTACCGTTGCTCCCATGAGCCCTAGCGTCGAGATCACCGCGGACCTGATCCGGGACCTGCTGCGCGAGCAGCACCCCGATCTGGCGGACCGCCCGCTGCGGCTCGGCGCGAAGGGCTGGGACAACCAGCTGTGGCGGCTGGGCGACGACCTCGCCGTCCGGATGCCGTGGGCCACCCAGGCGGCCGACTCCCTGCTGCGCAAGGAGCACGCCTGGGTGCCCGGGCTCGCGCCGCGTCTGCCGCTGCCGGTCCCCGTCCCGCAGCGCCTGGGCGAGCCGGCCGCGCGCTTCCCGCGCTCCTGGATCGTCACCACCTGGGTGCCGGGCACGCCGGCCGACCACGCCCCGGCGACCCGGGCGGCCGAGGCCGCCAGGGCTCTGGCCGCCTTCCTGTCGGCCCTCCACCGGCCCGCGCCGGAGGAGGCGCCGGCCGGCCGCGGCCGGGGCGGACCGCTGGCCGAGCGCTCCGCGGAGTTCTCCGACCGGCTGGCCGCCGCCGTTGAGCTCGACCTCGTCGCCGACCCGGACGCGCTGTGCGCCGTCTGGGACGACGCGGTGGCCGCGCCCGAGTGGGCGGGCCCGCCGGTGTGGCTGCACGGCGACCTGCACGCGGCCAACATCCTCACCGCGGACGGCACCTTCTGCGGCGTCATCGACTTCGGCGACCTGTGCGCGGGCGATCCGGCGACCGATCTGGCCGCCGTATGGTCCCTGCTGCCCGACGGCGCCGCGGCCGCGTTCCACGAGGCCTACCGGCCGGCGGGTGGTGCGGACCGTGCTGTCGGCGCCGACGACGCGACGCTCCGGCGGGCCCGGGGCTGGGCCGTGCTGACCGCGCTGAGCGGCATCCTGATCGGCGAGGCCGAGGTGCACGGCCGCCCGGGCGGCAAGCGGTCGTGGGGCCCGCCCGCACACGCCGCGGTGCGTCGCCTCCTGGCGACCGGTCGGTAGGGTTGGTTCACACGCGCGATGGAGCGAACATGCAAGAGCTCGTGGGCCGGCTGACGGCGCTCGACCCCGAGGCCAGCGAGACCCTCAAAGTCGTGGCCTACTTCGACGTGCTGGTCGCGGGCGGTGTCGGGCTCCAGGCGCTGCTGCGCGGCGCGGCGGTGCTCAGCGGCGCGGTCGCCGGAGCGTTCGACGGCCGTCGGACCTACCGCATCGGGCCCGACGGCGGCCGGCTCGCGGACCGCACCACTTCGGACGGCACCGCGGCTCAACAGCAGTGGCCGACCCGGACCATCAACAACGGGCGCGTCTGGCTCGAGCGCGAAGGAACTCCGCACGCCAACGACGAGATGGTCATCGAGCGGCTGGCGCTCGCGGTCGACCTGGTCGGTGCACGCGGGCCCGGCCGGCATGGCAGCGCCCTCGAGATCGCCGTCGACGCCGCCCGCGACGTCGCGGAACGCCGGATCGCGCTGTCCCGTCTCCGGCTCGATCCCGCGCGCGAGACCCGCATCGCCGCCCTCCCGTTGTCGCACGACCCGGGGACGGCCCTGCCGACGGCGGCGTCGACGGTCGTGGCGACACCGTACGGCCTGGTCCGCGCTGTGATCCTCGGCCGGGACGCGACCATCTCCGGCCCGGCCGGCGTCGGCGTCGCGCGACGTGGCGACCAGCTCCCGGAGTCCTTCCGGACGGCGCTGCTCGCCCTGCGGCTGCTGCCCGCCAACGACGCCGTCGTGGACGCCGCCGAGCTCGGCGTGGTCCTGGCTGCCGTCAGCGCGCTCGAACCCGTCGCCGCGCTGGAGCCCGACGTCGCCGCGCTCGCGCGGCTCGACGCCCGCGCCCGCGCGGTGCTCGACGAGCTCGCCGCGGCGGAGAGCGTGCGGGCTGCGGCGACGGCGCTCGGCATGCACCACTCCACGCTCCAGGCCCGCCACGACACACTGACGAGCGAGCTGGGCTACGACCCGCGGACCCTGGACGGCCGGGCACGGTACCGGCTGGCGCGCCTGCTGCTGCGTCTCGTCGAGAACCACTGACCAGCAACCGCGTGGTGGCGGCGGACCATTCGGGCCGCGGATTCGGGCCTCGGGTATAGGTTCTGCCGGGCCGGTCGGCCGGCCCCGGCTGCCGCGTGTGGTCGGACGCGGGTGCGGTCAGACGAAGGCCCCCAGCACCAGGACCACGACCAGGGCAACCACCGAGAGCACCGACTCCATGAGCGACCAGGTCTTGAACGTCTGGCCGACCGTCATGCCGAAGTACTCCTTGACGAGCCAGAAACCGGCGTCGTTCACGTGGGAGAGGAACACCGAGCCGGCGCCGATGGCGAGGACGAGCAGCGCTGCCTGCGTGGGCTCCAGGCCCGCGGCCAGGGGCGCCATGATGCCCGCGGCCGTGATCGTCGCGACGGTGGCCGACCCGGTCGCGATCCGGATCAGCGCCGCGACCATCCAGCCGGCCAGCAGCGGGGTGATCCCGGCTTCCGCGATGCCGGAAGCGATGACGTCGCCGACACCGGAGTCCACGAGCGTCTGCTTGAACCCGCCGCCCGCACCGACGATGAGCAGGATCCCGGCGATCGGCGCGAAGGACGAGCCGACCAGGTCGCCGAGCTGCTGCCGCGTGCGGCCGACGGCGGTGCCGAAGGCGAACAGTGCGAACAGCGACGTGATGAGGAGCGCCACGAGGGGCTCGCCGAGGAACTCCAGCACCGTCCCGTAGCCGGTATCGGTGGCGCCCGCGATCTCGACGACGGACCGCGCGAGCATGAGCAGCACGGGAAGCAGCACGACCAGGACCGAGAGGCCGAAGGACGGCTTGCGCAGCCCGGTGGCGGCGTCCGGCAGCACGGCGACCGCCGAGCTCCCGTCGCCATCGCTTCCACCAGCGCTCCGGCCGGTGCTCCCGCCGGCAGCGCCCGCGTGCTCGTCGCGGTCGCCGTCGGGTACACCCAGGATGGTGGTGGGCGGCGCGAGCCGCACCCACCGGGTGAGCGGGATCGCGAGGAGCGGGCCGGCGACGATCACGGTCGGGACGGCGACCAGCAGGCCGAGCCCGAGCGTGAGCCCGAGGTTCGCGCCGAGGGCGTCGATCGCGAGCAGCGGGCCGGGGTGCGGCGGCACCAGGCCGTGCAGCGCGGACAGTCCGGCCAGCGCCGGGATGCCGACCAGGACGGGGTTCGCGCGCATGCGCCGCGCCACGATCATCACGACAGGGATGAGCAGCACGACGCCGACCTCGAAGAACAGCGGGATGCCGACCACGAACGCGATGAGTGCCATGGCCCAGGGCAGCCGCTTGGCCGGCGTCTTGTCGAGGATGGTGTCGACGATCCGGTCGGCCCCGCCGGAGTCGATGAGGAGCTTGCCGATGATCGATCCGAGCGCGATGAGCACGCCCACGCCGGCGACCGTCGTCCCGAGGCCCGTGGTGAAGCTCGTGAACGTGTCGGTGAGGCCGATCCCGGCCACCAGCGCGAGCACGCCGGACCCGAGCACGAGGGCCAGGAACGGGTGCATCTTGAGCCACACGATGAGCGTGATGATGACGGCGATGCCGGCGACCGCCGCGAAAACGAGCTGCGGCGTCGACGCGGTGGGACCGGCATCGGCGGCGGCCTGGGGGAGGGTGGCCGCCGCGGCGGCACCCTGAGCGAGGAGGTGGGTGGAGTGGAACATCAGCGGTCCTCGGGCTCGGTGGGTGCGGTAGTGGGTTCGGTGACGATCCCGGCGTCGAGCCGGTGCAGGATCTCCTCGACGATCTGGTCGGGCCGTGGCGTGATGTCGACCGTGAACCCGGGCTCGTCGTCCTGCAGCCGTTCGAGCGCGGCGAGCTGGCTGTCGAGCATCTCGGGCTTCATGAAGTGCCCGGCCCGGCCCTGGATCCGCTCGCGGAGCAGGTCGTAGGAGCCGGTGAGGTGCACGAACTGCACGGTGCCGGTCGCGTCGCTGCCCGCCGTCTCCAGCAGCTCCCGGTAGCCACGCCGCAGGGCGCTGCACGGCACGACCGCGCTGTGGCCATCGGCGAGCTCCTTGGCGAACCAGTCCCGGATGCCGCGCAGCCAGGGCCAGCGGTCGTCGTCGTCCAGAGGGTGGCCGGCCGCCATCTTGGCGACGTTCGCCGGCGAGTGGAAGTCGTCGCCCTCCGCGAACGACGCGCCGAGCCGGCCCGCCAGGAGGGCGGCGACCGTGGTCTTGCCCGACCCGGCCACGCCCATCACGACGATGGCCCGCGGCGGGCGGTCCGTCCCGCCGCCAGGTGTCCCGCTGCTTGTCTGGGTTGAGAACATCGCTGTCTCGGTGACGTCTGTGTCCATCCCACCATCTTCGCCCATTGATGACACCATTAATGCGTGATTCATGTCACCAATGCCGAGCGGGCGGGCCGCGGCGCGCCGCCCAATTAGGCTTGGAGGATGCCCCCAGTGCTGCACAGCCCCGTTCTCGACTCCCTGGGCCGCCGCATCACCGGTGGCGAGCTCCCGGCCGGGACCGCGCTGACGCTGGACGGCATCGGCACCGAGTTCAACGTGTCCCGCACGGTCGCGCGCGAGGCGATGCGCCTGCTCGAAGGGCTGGGGCTGGTCCGGTCCGGTCCCCGGGTCGGCATCGTCGTGCTGCCGCACGAAGCGTGGAACGTCCTTGACCCGCGGGTCATCGCGTGGCGCCTGGACGGTCCGGGACGGGCGTCGCAGCTGCGCTCGCTGACCGAGCTGCGCCAGGCCGTCGAGCCGCTCGCCGCGGCGGGCGCGGCACGCGGGGCGTCGGCCGCCGTCCGCGACGAGCTGGTCGCGATCGCACGCCGCATGCGCACGCTCGGCGAGGCCGGCGAGGGCGACGGCGAGGAGTTCCTCGCGCTCGACATCCAGCTGCACGAGCTGCTCCTGCGGTCCAGCGGGAACGAGCTCTTCTCCGCGCTGGCCGACGTCGTCGCCGTCGTCATCTCCGGGCGCACCCACCTCGGCCTGATGCCGGCCTTCCCCGAGCCGGTGGCGCTGGACTCGCACGAGGCGGTGGCCGCCGCGGTCGCCCGGGGTGACGCCCACGCCGCCGAGGAGGCGATGGCCCGCATCGTGCGCGAGGTGCGCGGGGCGCTCGACAACGGGGCGGGGCCGGCACCCGCCGGCGGTCGCACGGCGGTCCTGCCTCCTGTATGAATGGGGCGTGCCCGCGCCCCGACGACTCCGCGACGCGCGGGGTCCCGTCGCGGCCTCGGTAGCGACGGCGGCCGCGCTGCTGACCCACCTCGCCGGAGGTGGTGCGCTCCCCGGCTGGCTGGGGATCCTCGTCCCGTGGGCGCTGTCGCTGGCGGTGTGCACGTTCCTCGCGGGCCGTCGCCTCTCGCTGTGGCGGACGACGGCGTCGGTCGCACTGAGCCAGGTCCTGTTCCACACGCTGTTCGTGCTGGGTACGCCGACGGCGGCGGGCGGCTCGGCGGGCGGGCACCTGGGCCACGGGGTGCCGGCCGGCTTGGCGACGTCGCCGGCGGGGATCGTGGCGGGCTCGTCGGAAGGGTCCCCGTCAGGTCTCGCGGAGCTGCTCCAGGCGAGCCCCGCGATGTGGTTCTGGCACGGGGCCGCCGTGGTGGCGACCGTGGCCGCCCTGTACAGCGGTGAGCGAGTGCTCGTCCGGCTCCGGGAGCTCGCCGGGCGGATGGCGCAGTGGGTGCGGCGTCGCTTCGCGGTCCCCGCGAGCGTCGTCCTGCCGTATCCCGTCGTGCGCACGCCGGCGCCGGCCTGGTTCGACGATTCGTTCTCGGCTCGTCCCGGGAGGTCACCGCTGCGGCGTCGCGGGCCGCCCCGCGCGCACGCCGCCTGACCTTTTCTCCACCGATCGGCCCCGCCGTGCCCGCCGTCCTGCTCGGACGTGCCCGCGCCCGGGGTATCGGTGCTGCCCTGACGACTCGAAAGCAACCCCCTCACATGACCACCACTGTTCTTGCCGCGCCCGAAGCCGGGCGCGAGGCCGGCCGCACCGACCCGCGGCGGACCGAGCGCCGGCACGTGCCCGGCCCCGGACGGCGTTCCGGCTGGTTCGGCCAGCTGCTGCTGCGGCTGCACTTCTACGCCGGCATCCTCGTCGGCCCGTTCATCCTCGTCGCAGCCCTCAGCGGCGCGCTCTACGCCCTCACGCCGGCGATCGAGCAGGTCGTCTACCGGCACGAGCTGCACGTCCCCACCACAGACACGTCGGTCTCGGACGGTCAGCTGACCCTGGCCGAGCAGACGGCGATCGCCCAGGCGTACCTCGGCGACGGCGCGACGCCGTCGGCCGTGCGCCCCGCGCCCGGACCGGGCGACACGACCCGGATCATGTTCACGGGGGAGGGCCTCGGCGACAGCGAGTCCCGCGCCGTGTTCGTCGACCCGAGTACGGGCGAGGTGCGCGGGGACCTCACCGTGTACGGCACCAGCGGCGCCCTCCCGCTGCGCAACTGGGTCTCCAACCTGCACGGCGACCTGCATCTGGGCGATGTCGGCCGCGTCTACAGCGAGCTCGCCGCGTCCTGGCTCGCGGTCGTCGCGCTCGCGGGCCTCGGGCTCTGGGCGCACCGTTTCCGCACGTCCCGCGCCCGGAGGGACTTCGTGCGGCCGGCCCGCGGGCGTAGCGGGTACCGGCGCGTGTTCACGTGGCACGCCTCGGTCGGCATCTGGGTGCTCCTGGGAGCGGTGTTCCTCTCCGCGACGGGTATCAGCTGGTCGCTGTACGCCGGGGACCGGGTCGGCGACCTGCGCGCGGCGCTCGACTGGGAGACGCCCGCGGTCGACCCAGTGCTGCCAGCGGGTGCGGGTGCGGGTGCAGGTGCCGGGTCGCCGGACGCCGGGGCTGACGGCGGCACGGGTGACGCCGCCAGCCCTGACGCGGGTGGGCATGCCCACCACCGGACCGACGCGGCATCCGGCGCGACACCGGGCGCGGCGTCCGAGGCGACACCCGGGGCGACGGCGGCTGATGCCACTGCGGACCCGGCAGCCTGGGGCGAGCGGCTCGACGCCGTGCTCGCGACGGCCCAGGGCGTCAACGTCAACACCGGCCTCGTCGAGATCAGGCCGCCCGCGGAGCCCGGCACCGCGTGGGTGGTGCAGGAGGTCCAGCGCAGCTACCCGAGCGAAGTCGACGCGGTGGCGATCGACGGCGACACCCTGCGGGTCACGGACCGCACGGACTTCGCCGACTTCCCGCTGGCCGCGAAGCTCACCCGCTGGGGTATCGACGCACACATGGGCTCGCTGTTCGGCCTGGCCAACCAGATCGCGCTCTTCGGGCTCGCGTGCGGTATCGCGGCGATGGTGGTGCTCGGCTACCTCATGTGGTGGCGGCGCCGGCCGACGCGCGAGCCGCGCCCGCTCGCCGGACGGCCGCCCCGCCGGGGTGCGCTCCGCCGCGCGCCCTGGTGGGGGACCGCCGCCGTGGTCGCGGTGGCGGTCCTCGTGGGCTGGTGGCTGCCGCTGGTCGGGTACCCGCTGGCGGGCTTCGTGGTCCTCGACGCGCTCGTCGGGGCCCGGTCCGGCCGACGGGGCGCCGAGGTCGGCGCAGCGCGGCCGTCAGTGGCAGCCGCACGGCGGGCGGCAGTGGTCCGCCGTCCGGGTGGGCGCTGATCGACTGGAGCTGCAGCGCCACGAACCAGCGCGAGGCGGCCACAGCCGCCTCGCGGGAGGCCGCCCGGATGCCGGAGTTGGCCATGATCAGCAGGCGCCTAAACCGGACGGGTAGTCGCAAAGATCCCGCCCACAACCAAGGACCGCTCCTCCCGGGCGGCGGGTGGTGGCAGATCTGACCGCGTGCCTACCATGAGTCACGTCCGCCGGCACAGGGTCGCAACGCAGCGAGCCGTGGTTCCGCGCCGGCCCGCCGGGAGGTCCGACATGAGCGTCGACGCCGTGCACCAGTCCTCGACACCGGGTGAGCGCAAGGCCCGTGAGGTCGCCGAGGAAGCCCGCGAGAAGGAGTGGGCGCGTCCCAGCTTCGCCAAGGGGATCTACCTCGGCGCCTTCGACGTCACGCTGATCCATCCCTACCCGGTGCCCGACCCGGAGGTCGCGAAGCGGGGCACGCAGTTCCTCGAAACCCTGCGAGAGGTCTGCGAGACCATCGACGGCGCACGGATCGAGCGCGAGGACCACATCCCCGACGACACCATGGCCGCCCTGCGCCGGATCGGCGCCTTCGGCATGAAGATCCCGCGCGAGTTCGGCGGCCTCGGGCTGTCGCTCGTGGACTACGGCCGGGCGCTGATGCTGATCAGCACCGTGCACCCGAGCCTCGGGGCGCTGCTCTCGGCGCACCAGTCGATCGGCGTCCCGGAGCCGGTCAAGATGTTCGGCACCCCCGAGCAGATGCAGGAGTACCTGCCCAGGTGCGCGGCGGGCGCCGTCTCGGCCTTCCTGCTCACGGAGCCCGACGTCGGCTCCGACCCCGCCCGGATGAACTCGACCGCGACCCCGACCGAGGACGGCTCGGCGTACCTCCTGGACGGCGTCAAGCTCTGGACGACGAACGGCCCGATCGCCGAGCTGCTGGTCGTCATGGCCGCGGTGCCGCCGCACGACGGCGACGGGAGCGGTCGCGGGCGCCGGCGCGGCGGCATCAGCGCGTTCGTGGTGGAGGCCGACAGCCCCGGGATCACCGTCGAGCACCGCAACAAGTTCATGGGGCTGCGCGGCATGGAGAACGGGGTCACCCGGTTCCGGCAGGTGCGCGTGCCGGCGGCGAACCGGCTCGGCCGCGAGGGCCAGGGCCTGAAGATCGCGCTCACCACACTCAACACCGGCCGGCTCTCGATCCCCGCCATCGTCGCCGGCGCCGGCAAGTGGTCGCTGGGCATCGCCCGCCAGTGGTCGACCGAACGGGTCCAGTGGGGCCGGCCCATCGGCGAGCACGAGGCCGTCGGCTCGAAGGTCGCGTTCATCGCGGCGACGGCGTTCGCGCTCGAGTCGGTGTTCGAGCTGTCCGCGGCGCTCGCGGACGCCGGCCAGAAGGACTTCCGGATCGAGGCCGCGCTGGCCAAGCTGTGGTCGAGCGAGATGGGCTACCGGGTCGCCGACGAGCTGGTCCAGATCCGCGGGGGCCGCGGCTTCGAGACGGCGGACTCCCTCGCCGCCCGCGGGGAGCGGGCCGTGCCCGCCGAACAGCTGCTGCGGGACATGCGGATCAACCGCATCTTCGAAGGGTCCTCGGAGATCATGCGGCTGCTGATCGCCCGCGAGGCGGTCGATGTGCACCTGCACGCCGCCGGCGAGCTCGCCTCACGGGAGGCCCCGATCCTGGCCAAGGCTCACTCGGCGGTCGGCGCAAGCCGGTTCTACGCACGCTGGCTGCCGACGCTCGTGGCCGGCCAGGGGATGCGGCCCGGCGCCTACGGCGAGTTCGGGCAGCTCGCCCGGCACCTGCGCTTCGTGGAGCGGTCCTCCCGGACGCTGGCTCGGCGCACCTTCTACGCCATGGCCCGCTGGCAGGCGCGCCTCGACCGGAAAGAGGTGCTGCTCGGCCGCATCGTCGACGTCGGCGCCGAGCTGTTCGCGATGTCGGCGGTCTGCACGAGGGCCGACGCGATGCGCCGCCAGGACCCGGCGCCGGGCGCCGACGCCGTCCGGCTTGCTGACGCCTTCTGCGAGCAGTCCCGCGAGCGGGTGGCCGAGACCTTCCGCAGGCTCAACGCCTCCACGGACCGGACCGACACCCGGCTGGCCCGGGCCGTGCTGGACGGCCGGCTTCGCTGGCTGGAGGACGGCGTGATCGACCAGTCGGAGGGCACCGGCCCCTGGATCGCGCCCAGCGCCCCCTGAGCTGTCGCTCGGCCGGCCGGCGGAGCGTCAGGTGTTCGGCCCGGAATGCCGAACACCTGACGAACTACCGACCACCCGGGACCGTTTACCCGGCACCGTTCATGCGGCGCAGCGGGTCACGCGTGCGCGGCGCGCACCACGTCTGCCAGCGGCGTGAACGGGCGGCCCAGGAGGCGGGCCAGATCCTCGCTGTCCGTCTCGAGGTCCCCGGCGGCGATCGAGGCGTCGAGGCCTGCGACGAACCCGGCAGTGCCGGCGTCGAGCCCGACCTGCTCCAGCGCGGCCGCGTACTCCTCGACGGACAGGTCGCGGGGGGCGACCTTGGTGCCGGTCACGTCGCTGACCGTCGCGGCGAGCTCGTCGAACGTGAACGCGGGGCCGCCGAGCTCGTGGACGGCGTCGCCGTCGTCGTCGGTCAGGAGGGCGGCCGCAGCGGCCGCGGCGAAGTCGGCGCGGGCAGCGGCCGAGACCTTGCCGCCGGCGGTGGCACCGACGATCTCGCCTCGCTCGAGGTACTGGCCGAGCTGCGAGGTGTAGTTCTCGAAGTACCAGCCGTTGCGCAGCAGGGTGACCGGGATGCCGCAGGCGCGTAGCGCCGCCTCGGTGGCCTCGTGCTCCCCGGCGAGCGGGTTGGAGGTGTTGCCCGCCTTGAGGATGCTGGTGTAGGCGATGCGCTCCACGCCGGCGGCCTTGGCGGCGTCGATCACCGCGGTGTGCTGGGCGACGCGCGACCCGATCTCGCTTCCGGAGACCAGCAGCAGGCGCTGCACGCCGGCAAGGGCCGCGGGCAGGGTCTCGGGGCGCGAGTAGTCGCCCTCGCGAACCTGGACGCCGCGCTCGGCGAGGTCGGCGACCTTGCTGGGCGTGCGGACGATCGCCACGACGTCCGAGGCGGGAACACCGCGGGACAGGAGCTCCTCGACGACGAGGCGACCGAAGGGACCCGATGCACCGGTGACGGCGTAGGTGGTCATAACACTCTCCATTGCTTGGGTAGTTGCCAGCGGGTAGCACTAACGAAACGAAAGTACACCACATTCCGAGTGCGCGCGGTACTCTGGCTTCGTGAGCATCGCCGACCTGGAATCCGCAGACCTCGAATCTGACGACCGGGAGTCCGCCGTGCCCGGCGACGGCGCGACCGACGGCCCGACGCAGGAGCTGGTGACCGACGTGTTCGCGCGGGGGTGCGGCTCGCGGGCCGCCTTCGAGGTCGTCACCTCCAAGTGGTCCTCGCTCGCCCTGCTCGCGCTGGGGGAGGGCAGCTACCGGTTCAACGCGCTGCGCCGCCGCGTCGAGGGGGTCAGCGAGAAGATGCTCTCCCAGTCGCTGCAGGCCCTCGAGCGGGACGGCATGGTCACGCGCGACGTCGTCACGAACATCCCGCCGCGCGTCGAGTACTCGCTGACGCCGCTCGGCGAAGCCGTCGCGGAGCGGCTGCGCTCCCTCGCCGACCTGCTCCAGGACGCGGTCGCCGAGCGCGCCGTCGAGCAGGCCCGGTCGGCGTCGGACGGGGACGGCGCGTAAAGCCTCGCCGGGACCGCGGTGGAGGCATAACCTCCGCTCATGGTGAGCATCAGTATCGAGACCGCCGAGCAGATCGAGGCGCGGCTGGTCGAGGTCATCTCCGAGGCCGAGCTCGTCGTGCACGACGGGTCCTGGACGTTCGAGGAGTCGGTCGACCCGCCGGTTCTGACGCCCGAGACGCTGGCCGTCGTGCGGGACGAGGACGTGTGGAGCAGCCTCGTGCCCGCGCCCGCGCCCCCGGACGAGGCGGGGGACGGGGCATCGGGTGCGGCCGGCGCCGAGCGATTCGGGCTGTTCTCGTTCCACTTCCCGCACGCCGCCGACAACAGCGGCTTCGTCGGTTGGCTCGCCTCGCACCTGAAGCAGGAGCTGGGCACCGGAGTGTTCGTGGTGTGCGGGAGCAACACGTCGCGCGGGGGCATCTTCGACTACTGGGGCTGCCCCGACACGCTGCTGGCCGACGCGGTCGCCGTCGTCGAGAGGCTCCGATCGAGGGGCGCCCAGGGCTGAGCCGGCCCCCACGTGAGCGGGCTGACCCCTACGATCATCTCGTGACAAACCAGGACACGACGGGCCACGCGTCAGGCGCCCCGGCTCAGGTCGGATCAGCTCAGGTGAGCCCGGCCCAGGTCGACCCCAGGCCGGACGCGGAACCGGCCTTCTCCCCGGACGCGCACCGGCTCGACCTCGGACGCCTCGGCGCCATCACGCTCGTGGTCGGCATCGCGCTGACCGGACCGCTGGCGTGGGCCTGCGGGTGGGCCGTGGTGACCGACCCGGACCCGGCCGCCAAGGCGATCGCGGGTTTCTTCGGGCTCTTCTTCGGCGGCCTGTGCCTGCTCTTCGTCGCCAACTTCTGGAAGGTGACGCGACCGCGCGGCATCGTCGTCGACGCCGCCGGCATCTGGTTCTGGCACGGCACGACGTGGGACGTCGTCCGCTGGACGCAGGCTGCTCGCGTCGGCCTGTCGTACGAGATGCCGCCCAGCCTGCCGACGATCGGTGGACCCTTGGCCCACCTGAAGGCCGCCGTGAGCGGCTGGCTGAAGGACCGGATCTACGGCTTGCTGCGCATCACCGACAAGCGAGGCATCGCCCTGGAGATTGTCCCCATGCGCGAGGAGGAGCTGCTCGAGCTGACCCGCCTGAAGCGCTACCGCGCCAAGGACCCGGCGCCGACGCCAGGCGTACCTCGGTTGCTGTGGCGCGTGCGGCTGCCCGGCGGCTACCACTCGTTCGAGAAGCTGATCACGGCGGGCGAGCGGTTCGGCGGGCACACGTGGGAGGGCTGGTTCCGCAGGCAGTGGAGCGGCGGCGCCGGGCGCGGGGCGCGCGAGGCGGGCTGAGCGCTCGTCCCTGATTGGCTGGGGTGCCCTGCGATGTCCGGGCATACGCTTTCGCCATGGCGGTGGCAGCCTCCTCACCAGCCCTGGTCGGCCGTACCGCGGAGCGGGCGGTGCTCGACCAGCTCGTGCATTCTGCCGCGCGGGGCTCTGGATCCGTCGTCTTCATCGAGGGCGAAGCGGGGATCGGCAAGTCCCGCCTCGTCCAGAGCGTTCGTGAGTCGGCAGGGCGCCGCGGGTTCAGCTGTCTGGTCGGTGCGGCTCGGCCGCTGGAGACGACTCGGCCGTTCGGGGCTGTCGCAGAGGCACTGGGGATGCGGCGCGGATCGCCCGATCCGCGCCGCGCCGAGCTCGCGGCACTGCTGAGCGGCAGACAGGGGTCGGACGTCCGGTACGACGTGCTGGAGGCGGCCATCGAGCTCGTCGAGGTGGAGTCCCGAGCTGCATCGACGCTGCTCGTGCTGGAAGACCTGCACTGGGCGGACGAGTCCACGTACCTGGTCCTTCGAGCGCTGCTCCATCGGGCAACGCTTCTGCCCGTGCTGGTCGTCGTGACGCTGCGGCCGACACCTCGGACCGCCGAGCTCGACCTCGTTCTGGCCGAGGCGATCGCCGCTGGCGCGGTATCGCTGCAGCTTGGTCCGCTGGCACCGGCCGAGGCGCTCGAGCTGGTTCGCGCCGAGTCCGGGCACGACCCCGCCCTCGAGCTGGTGGTGAAGAAGGCGGGCGGCAACCCGCTCTGGGCCTTGGAGATCGCGCGATCGGTCTCCGCCGACGGATCGCTCCCCGATTCGTTCGGCAGCCTGGTGCTGCGCCGTCTGCGATACGTGCCGGACGCGACCCTCGCAACCTTGCGCGTGGCCGCGGTACTGGGGGACGTCTTCTCGCTGGTTGACCTGTCCACGGTGACGGGCCGGCGCGCCGTCGATCTCCTGGGAGACCTGCAGCCCGCGGTCGAAAGCCGGTTGCTCCGCGAAGAATCAAGCAACCTGGCCTTCCGGCACCAGCTCGTGCACGAGGTGATCTACCACGATATTCCCGAAGCTGGGCGGGTGGCGCTGCATCGAGAGGTCGCCCGGGTGCTCGCCGGCGCTGGAGCTCCGGTCACACAGATCGCTGCCCACGTGCTTCGCGGTGCCGTGCCCGGTGACGCCCAAGCGGCTGCCTGGCTACGCTCCGCGGCAGCAGAGGCGCTCCCGCGGGCGCCCGAGGTCGGGGTCGAGCTGCTGCAGCGGGCCCGTCTGCTCGCGCCATCGGACGACGTCGAGGTGCAGCTCGCGGAAGCCCTGCTCCGGGCCGGCCGGGTCGCGGACTGTGCTGCTCTTGCGGAGGAGGCTATTCAGCGGCCGCACGTCACGAGATCCACCGCCGCACTGCGGCTCCTGCTCGTCGAGGCGCTGTCCCTGCAGAATCGGGGCCCCGAGCTGGTTGCGCAGGCTGAAGCGGCTCTCGCGACTCCCGATCTGTCGGATGCCGGGCGGGCGCTCGTGCTGGCCCAGGCCGCCTACGGCCGCGCGTTCTCGGGCGACCTGCCGGGAGGCGAGCACAGTGCCCGGGCGGCCGTGACATCCGCGGACCGCGCCGGGGACGACGGGATGCGGGTGTGGAGCCGGACCACGTTGTCGTTCGCGGTGAAGACGCAGGGCAGGTACGCCGAGGCGGTCGATCTCACACGGCAGGCGCTCGACATCGCCCGAGACTCGGCTGAGGGTCGGCTCCGGCACCCGTGTTTCTTCTTCGGCATGGCGCTGGCTGACGCCGACGACCTCGTCTCGGCCAGGGAGGCGTACAAGGACGCGGTCGCGGAGTGCACAGTTCTCGGATCGTCGTGGATTCTGCCCGACATCCAGCAGCTCACCGGCGAGCTGCTCTTCGACCTGGGTGAGTGGGACGACGCACTCGTGGAGCTCGAAGCCGGCCTCCACTCCGCGGCTGAACGAGGCAACCAGGTGCCGGTCACCCAGTCGACGGGCTACCAGGCGCTCATCCTCGCCGGCCGTGGAGACCTGCCTGCCGCTGAGGCCCTGCTCGGCGGTCTTCCCGAGGCAAGGACCTACGGAGTGGAGGTCGCGGCGCTCGCTCGGGCATGTGCAGCCGAGGGACGGGGTGACCCAGCGGCCGCGTTCCGGCACGTGATGACGGCTTGGCGCGACGACCTCGACGGCCAGGTTCTGCGCTTCCTGCGGCTGCTCGGTCCACCTCTGAGCCGACTGGCGCTGGCCGTACGTCGGCCCGACGTCGCGGCGGCTGTCGCCGACAGCGTCGAGCAAGCGGCCGCGCTGGCCGGCGACGTGGTGGGGGTCCAGGCTGCCGCCGTCCGGTGTCGCGGTCTTGCCGACCGGGACCAGGACGCACTCCTGCATGCCGTCGAGCTGGCGCGGTCCTCCCCGCGGATTCTGGACCGGGCGGGGACCCTGGAGGACGCCGCAGCGCTGGTCGGGCCCGCGGGAGCACAGTTGCTACTGGTCGAGGCTCTCGACATCTACGAGCAGGTGGGCGCCTCCGCCTGGGCGGGGCGCGTTCGGGCCTCCCTGCGGGCGATGGGCGTGCGCGTCGGCGTACGTGGTGAGCGGCAGCGACCGGCCTCCGGCTGGGCGAGCCTGACCGACACCGAGCTCGCCGTGGTCCGGCTCGTCGCCGAAGGGCTGACCAACCGCGAGGCGGCCGGTCGCCTGTTCGTCTCGCCGCACACCGTCAACACGCACCTGCGGCACGTCTTCGCCAAGCTCGGGGTCTCCTCGCGCAGTGCCCTCACCGCCGAAGTGGTGCGGCAGGATCACACGATCGAGTGATGTCTCCGCTCGGTCGCCGAGCCAGGCTCAGGTGTACCAACACTCTGAGGAGACCGACATGCCTGCTTTGGGTTTCGTACTTCCGATCCTGCCCGGTAAGACCGACGACGACCGGGAGGCCATGACGTCCTGCTGGCGCGGGCACCGCAAGGAGGCGTTCGAGGCATCCCGGGATCGGCTGGGGATCACCCGCGAGGCGGTGTGGATCCAGCCGACGCCGACCGGTGACGTGGCGGTCGTCTACGTCGAGGCCGAGGACCTGCCGTCGGTGTTCAAGGGACTCGCGACGTCCCAAGAGCCGTTCGACCGGTGGTTCCGCGCCTACGTCCGCGAAGTTCACGGGGTCGCGCTCGAGGACGAGACGCCTCCGCCCGAGCAGGTGCTGGACTTCGGTGCCTGACAGGACCACAGGTTCCCGCTCGAACGCGGCGTCGAAAGGTCAGCCGCTCACGGCGGCGTCGGCCAGGTTGATGCCCCACGCGTCGCGGACGAGCCGGCGTCCGGAATCTGTGACGTCCAGCCCGCGACCGGACCGGTGCCGGACCACCCACCCCGCGTCGAGGAACCGCGCGCCGACCGCAGCGCCGAGAGCTCCGGCCAGGTGCGGCCGGCGCTCCGTCCAGTCCAGGCAGGCCCGGGTCGTGGCCCGGCGGGAGGTGACGGCGCCGTCGACGTCCACCCCGATCGCGCCCAGGCCGACGGCGCCGGCGTCGCTGAGGCTGAGCTCGTCGCGGCCGGCGAGCCACCCGCACCGGACCCAGGCGTCCGTGAGGCCGGTGCCGAGCCGGCCCGCGAGGTGGTCGTAGCAGAACCGGGCCGCCGCCAGGTACTCGGCCTGCCGGCTGCGGCGGTAACCCGAGACGGGGGCGGCGTCGGCGAGCGTGCCGAGGGTCTCCAGCGCGGTGGCGACCTCCCTGTCCGCGAGGGCGTAGTAACGGTGGCGCCCCTGGCTCTGGTAGGTGACCAGCCCGGCGTCGACCAGGACGCTCAGGTGCTCCGACGCCGTCGACGC
Organism: Promicromonospora panici; assembly: GCF_900608595.1. GTDB lineage: Bacteria > Actinomycetota > Actinomycetes > Actinomycetales > Cellulomonadaceae > Promicromonospora > Promicromonospora panici. Next base: position 117,421 of record NZ_UWYY01000018.1, read on the forward strand.
GCTCACCTCGGCCGCCCGCGCTAGCTCGCCCGCGGGGCGGCGGGTGCCATCCATGAGCAGGTTCAGGAACGTCGAGCGCGCCGGGGTGGACAGCGCCCTGCCTACGGCGGTGAAGTCCCGGTCGCGTCCCATGCGCCGACCGTACGGCCGGGACATTTCGGCGTCCACCGAAGCGTTCCCGACCTACGGTCCCCGCATGACCAGTCAGCACACGACCAGTCAGCACACGACCGGTCCTGACACGACCAGCCCGCAGGCGACCCGCCCCGACACGCCCGGACCCAGCATGCCTACGCACCCCTACGTCGCACGCGTCCACTGGGCCGGCTCGACGGGCGCCGGCATCCGCTCCTACTCGCGCGACCACGCCGCCGTCGCGGCGCCCGCAACCCCCGTGGTGGAGCTCAGCGCGGACTCCGCCTTCCGCGGCGACCCCGACCGGTTCAACCCGGAGCAGCTCGTGGTCATGGCAGCCTCCTCCTGTCAGCTGCTGTCGTTCCTCGGGGCCGCCGCGCGCGCCGGCATCGACGTGCTGTCCTACGACGACGAGGCCACCAGCTACCTGGACCTCGACGCGTCGCCGGCCCGCCTCGGGGCGATCCGCCTGGCCGCGACCGTCACGGTGGCCGCCGGGACCGACGAAGCCCTGGTCCGGGAGCTGGCCGAGCAGGCCCACCACGGCTGCTACGTCGCGAACTCGCTGGCGGTGCCGGTCGAGGTCGGCATGACCGTGCGGTTCGCATGAGCGCCGGCACGCAGGACCTCGAGGTCCACCTGCCCGACCGCCCCGGCGCCCTGGCCGACCTCGGCCAGGCGCTCGGCGAGGCGGGGGTGAGCCTGGAGGGTGGCGGCGTGTTCACCCACGACGGCCACACCGTGGCGCACTACCTCGTGCACGACGGTGCCCGAGCGCTCGCGGCGGTCACGGCGGCCGGGCTCGGCCCCGCGGCGGTGCGCGACGTCGTCCTGGCGCGCCTGGAGCAGGAGGTGCCGGGCCAGCTCGGCACGCTCGCGCGGCGCCTGGGCGACGCCGGGGTGAACGTGCTGGTCCAGTACAGCGACCACGTCGGCAATCTGGTGCTCTTGGTCGACGAGGCCGACGAGCCGGCCGCGCGGGAGGTCGTGGCGCGCTGGGCGCGCCGGGTCACCTCGCGCGACGGGCGCGCAGCCGTCCGATGACGGTCCACGCGACCATGCGCGCCATGCGCCGCGGCCCTCAGCGGCTGCTGCAGTTGCCACGTGCGTCGGGCGGCAGTTCCTGACGGATTCTCGGCGGCAGTCCGATCCCCTGACCTGCGTGTTTTATGCCGACTGAATGCATATGAATCAGGAATGCGCGACATTTTCGTAGCGTGACGCCTTCAGTGTGATCACACTCGTTGTCGAGCGACTGTTCAGGAAACACCAACGCGGGGGTTGGCGATGTCCGAGGCACGTGCGCACCACCTTGTGATCGCCCGGCTGGAGCGCCGTTGGCTCGGCTCAGCGGTCGCCGTCGGCTTCGCGGCGTCGCTGCTGATCGCCGTGGCACCGCAGGAGCCGGCCGTGGCAGTAGGCCCGGTGCCACAGGCCATGGCGGGCGAAGGTCCGGCCGACCGGCCCATGCCGGACGGGGTGCGGCGCTCCACCGCCCTGCCGGAGGACGAACGGCCGCCTGTGGTCCCGGAGGCCGTGCCGGCCGGCGGCGATCCCACCGAGGTCGACGCGAGCGAGTGGCGGACCCTCACCTCCCCGGTGCGGCAGCTCGCCGCCGGCGGCTTCTCCGGCATCGACCTGCGCCCGGGCTTCCTGCTCGGCGACACGTCCTTGGTGCTGTATTTCGACGATGACGACGTCGATCCGAACTGGACCGACGCCGTCGTGCGCCTGTACGAGGGGGACGACCAGACCGAGCAGGAGTCGGTGCGGCTCTCGCGAGCCGAGCTGGAGGGCCCGCGGTTCTGCGGCAGTGCGGACTTCTGCCGCTCGTTCGGGCGTGAGGACGGCTGGGAGCTCGACCCGGACAAGCGCTACTTCGTCACCGTCGCCGCCGTGCTGCCGGGCGGCGACGAGGTCGTCTCGGAGCCCTCTGGTTCGTCCCAGCCGCGCGCGACGATCCTGCCGCCGAGCATCCCGGACGACCAGGCCGCCGGCTGCGGGTGCGAGAACGCGCTGGCGCCGACCGCCGTCGGACAGGCGCAGCGGGGCGTTGGCGTCAACACGGGGACCGGCGCGTTCGTGCGCGTCGAGCGCGACATGCAGATGGCGTCGTTCGGGATCCCGTTCGCGAGCGCGCGCACCTACTCGTCGGCGAACAACCGCCAGGGCCCGCTCGGCGTCGGCTGGGCGTGGTCCTACGACATGCGCGTCACGCAGACGGACGACGGCGTCATCGTGCGCGCCGAGGACGGCGCCGAGGCGGTCTACACGCCGGACGGCGACGCGTACACGCGGCCGCCGGGCGTGCGCTCGAACCTGAGGCGGGACGGCGACGGCTGGGAGCTGGTCACCCCGCAGCAGGTGAGGTACCAGTTCGGGGCGACGGGCCGGCTCAGCGCCGTGCTCAGCCCGCGCGACGACGGCGTCCGCCTCGCCTATGTCGAGGTCGATGACAAGGGTAGGGACGAGGACCGCGACGAGGTCACGATCACGGACGCCTCTGGGCGCACGGCCGTGGCCCACCTCGAGGACGGCGTGATCACGCGGATGGTGCTCCCGGACCGCCGCCAGGTCCGCTTCGAGTACACCGACGGCCTGCTCACGAAGGTCAAGGACGCGCGCGGGAACGTCTGGGAGTACCGGTACGACGCCGAGGGCAGGCTTGCCCAGGTGATCGACCCGCACGATGTCGTCGCCGTGCACAACGAGTACGGCACCGGCGGCCGCGTGATCACGCAGCGGGACGGCGTCGGCGCGCAGATGTCGTTCGAGTGGGACGCCGAGAAGCAGGAGGCGCGCACCACCGACGCGGACGACATCTCGATCTATGACGGCTACCGCGGCAACGTGCTGCTCTACAGCCAGCGCAGCACGGGCGACGCCGACAACCACCGCTACAACCAGCGCCTCGACCGCAACCTCGTGGTCAACGGGAACCAGTACCAGCACGTGGTGCGGTTCGACGCGCAGGGCAACCCGACGCAGGCGGTGGCGCCGCAGGGCTTCGACGAGAAGACGAAGTACGACGACCGGAACAACCCCATCGAGTACACCGACGCCAACGGGAACGTCTGGAAGAACACGTACAACGAGTTCAACGAGCTGGTGCGGAGTGTCGACGCCGAGGGCAACGACATCACGCACGCCTACGACGACCGCGGCCTGCGCACCTCCACCACCGACCAGCGGGACAAGGTCACGCGGTACGAGTACCTGCCGGACGGCGAGGAGAACGCGGGGCTGCTGTCCGCCGTCGTCTCGCCAGAGGGGCGCCGGAGCGAGTACTTCTACGACCGGACGGGTCGCCAGGTCGCGCAGACCGACCCGCGCGGGACGGCGGACCCGCGCCAGCGGCGGCACTACACGACCAAGACGCACTACGACGAGCAAGACCGTGTGGTCAGTGTCGAGGAGCCCGGCAAGCACCGCGGCTGGCGCAGCGTGTACGACGACGTCGGGCGGCTCTCCCACGAGGTCACGCCCGAGGGCGTCGTCACCACGACGAGCTACCTCGACAACGGCCTGCAGTCGCGGGTCGAGGGTGGCGGCCGGGTGATGACCTTCGCCTACACGGATGCCGGGCGGCGCGAGTCCGAGAGCGTGCGGATGCGCGGCGACGACCTGACGACGTCGTACACGTACGACGCGAAGGGCCTGGTCAAGACGGTGACCTCGCCCGGCGGCAACGTGCCTGGCGCGAACAGGGCCGACTTCACCACCGAGTACTTCTACGACGCGAACGACAACCCGATCCGGATGCGGATGCCGTACCCGGGCGGCGGGCACACGGACCGGGACATCAAGGTCGACGCTCTGGACCGCACCACGGCGTCGATCAACGAGCTGAACAAGACCTCCAGCTTCGAGCGAAGCAACACCGGCCAGGTCGACTCGGTCACGGACGCCAACGGCCGCACAACCAGGATGGGGTACGACAAGAACGGGCGGCAGACCGAACGCACGGACGCGGGCAACAAGACCACGCGCACCGAGTACGACGCGGCGGGCAACAAGATCAAGGAGACGTCACCGACCGGCGCGATCACGACGTACTCGTACACCGACGACGGCCTGCTCGCCTCGGTGACGGAGCCCCGTGGCAATGTCGAGGGCGCCGACAAGGACCGGTTCACCACGCGGTACGAGTACGACCTCGCGGGCAACCGGGTCCGGGAGATCGACCCGCTCGGCAACACGATGTCGACCACGTACGACGCGAACAGCCGGCCCACCGAGCTCACCGACGCGCGCGGCGGCACCACCTTCTACGCGTACCGCGACGACGACCAGATCAGCCATGTGCGGCAGCCGGACGCACCGGAGCTGCCGCTGTTCAGCAAGGCCTTCGCGACGGTGCTCAGCTACGACGACGACGGCCGCGTGGTGGGCGTGCGCGACCCGCAGGGCGGGCGCACGCACGTCACCTACGACGACGCCGGTCGTCCGGTGACCACCACCGATCCGCTGGGCCGGACCTCGCACATCGGGTACGACGCCGAGTCGAACGCCGTCTCGAGCATCACCACCGACCGGCGCGAGGACCTGTCCGACCTCACGGACGAGGAGCGGGCGCAGCGCACCATCACCTCGGTGTACGACCTGCGCAGCCGCCTGACCAGCCAGCAGGTCGGGTCCACGGGTCCGAGGTACACGTACGGCTACGACGCCAAGGACCGGACGACGTCGTACGGGGACCCGCTGGGCGTGCGCACGATGACGTACGACGACGAGGACCAGATCACGAAGGTGGTCCGCGAGGAAGCGAACCAGGCCGCCGAGACCTTCACCTACGGGTACGACCAGCGCGGCAACATCAGCGCGCGGACGTACCCGGACGGCACGGAGATCACCTCGACCTACGACGACGACTCTCGGCTCACCTCCACGACGGCGTCGGGCGGCTCCATGGGCGCAGGCAGCGCCCGGTGGGAGTACGAGTACGACGTCGCCGGGCGCCGGACGGCAACCACGTTGCCGGCGGCCACGGGCCTGACCGAGGAGCGGGAGTACGACGACGCGGGCCGGCTCACCTCGATCGGCACCGAGCGCACCGGTGAGCCCGTCGAGGGCGTGCAGGACCCGGTCTCCGCATTCGACCTGACGCTCGACGAGGTGGGCAACCCCACCCAGGTGATGACCACACGCGGCGGCGTCACCGAGGGAGTCGCCTACGCGTACGACGAGGCGAACCGGGTGACAGAAGCCTGCTACGCGGCGCACGACTGCGACCGGTCGACCAAGGCCGCGGGCCGGATCTCCTACGAGTACGACCTGCTCGGCAACCGGACGCAGCAGAAGCGTTCGGGCTCGGCGGGTGAGGACCTGACGCGGTACTCCTACGACGACGCGAGCCAGCTGATCAAGGAGCTCACGGTCGGCAAGGACGGGGTGGAGCGCAAGGACTACGAGTACGACGTGCTCGGCAACCAGACGCGCGCGGGCGACGACCGGCTGAAGTACAACCTCGACAACACGCTGGCCGAGGCGAACGTCGACGGGATCACCACCCGCTACACCTACGACGCGACCCGCATGCGGCTCGACGCCATCTCGGGGATCGGGGCCGGCGCCAAGACCCGGCACTGGGCCTGGGACACGAACGGGTCGCTGGAGAACATCGCCGTCGACACGGTGACCGGAGCGAGCGGGGCGGTGGTCAGCCGGCAGGCGTTCGCCTACGGGCCGACCGACGAGCCGCTGGCGCTGCTGGAGACGCAGGGCGGCGCGCACGCGTACACCCACGACTGGCTGGGCGGCGTGGCGAACATGCTGTCGCCCGACGGCCAGGTCGAGGACGGCTACGACTACGACCCGTTCGGCAACCCGCGGCAGGGGACGACGCTCGCTGCGGCCTTTGAGGATGCGGATCCGGCCGCCGAGCTGAGCAACCCCATGCGGTTCGCCGGCGCGTACCTCGACCCGACCACGGGCGAGGGCAACTACGCCATGCGGGCCCGGAACTACGACCCGGGCACCGGGCGGTTCTCGTCGAGGGACCCGGCCGGAGCCATACCGGCGGGCTCGTCGCCGTACGCGTACGCGGGGAACAACCCGTTGGTCTACACGGACCCGACGGGCGAGATGGAGGAGGCCGGGCCGACCGGCGGTGGCACGTCCTCCAACCCGAACGACCCCGGCGTGGAGGTGGAGGGCCCGAGCGCCGAGGACGTGGCGAAGGCGCAGCAGCTCGAGTCGAAGTCGATGCTCGACGTCATCCTGGAGGCCGGCGGGCAGGTCCTCATGGAGTTCCTGGGGATCACCGACCTCATGGACTGCCTCGACGGCGACCTCGGTGCCTGCGTGATGCTCGTGGTCGGCGCGCTGCCCTGGGGCAAGATCTTCAAGGCGGCGAAGATCGGCGAGGCCATCTACAAGGCCGGCAAGGCCGTGATGACCTTCTCCAGCGAGCTGAAGTGGGCCAAGCAGATCCTGTCCGGCGCCAAGAAGGCGAAACAGGCGGCGGAGGCGGCGAAGGCCGCCGCGGCCAAGGCCGCTCGGGAGGCGGCCGCGAAGGCGGCCAAGGCAAAGGCAGCGGCGGACGCCAAGATCAAGAAGCTGGCGGCTGAGGCGAAGGAGCGGGCGAGAGCTGACGCCGCCAAGAAGAAGGCCGACACTTCAGGGGGAGGCGACTCGGCGAAGGCGGACGAGCCACTGACCTGCAAGACCGGTAACAGCTTCGTGTCAGGCACCCTGGTGCTGCTGGCGAACGGCACTCGAAAGCCGATCGAGGACCTCGAGCCCGGCGACGAGGTCCTTGCCGGTGATGAGGAGACCGGCGACCGCTCAGGCGGGCAGCTCGTCACCGCGCGCATCACGGGTAGCGGTCCCAAGACTCTGGTCACGGTGACCGTGCGGGACGACGACGGTGGTCAGCAGAAGATCGTCGCAACCGACGGGCACCCGTTCTGGAACCCCGAGAAGGACACCTGGGTCGATGCGATCGATCTCCGCTCGGGCGACTGGCTCAAGACGAGCGCCGGCACCTGGGTACAGGTCGCGGACGTCGATGTGGAGCACGAGCGCGCCGTGGTGCACAACCTCACCGTCGACCGTGATCACACGTTCTACGCCAGCGCCGGCGACGCCTCGGCCGACGCGGTACTGGTCCACAACTGCCCCACGGGCGAGAACGGCGCCCTGCGCAACCCGACGACCGGCCGGTTCGAGACGAACCCCGCGACGCCGCCGCGCCCCGCACCCTCGTCAACCCACGGCAACTCGCGAGCGAGCACCGCGACGAACTGGTTGTACCGGCGGGTGAGCGCTGACGGGACGTTCCAGAAGTGGGGAATCACCAACGACCTCAAGGGACGTTATGGTTCTTCGGAGCTGGGTACCGACCGCCTGATCCCGATGACCAGTGGCACGCGGGACCAGATGCTCAACCTCGAGCGGTGGATCGTCGAGCGCGATCCAGGTCCGCTAAACCACGAACCATGGGCAGGGAGTGTGCCGTGACGGACGACGCAGGGCCCCCGGCGCTCGCCGTGGGCGCGGTCATGGGGGACATCGACGGCGAGCGAGCGTGGGGCGCCGAGATCGGCGCACTCTCGATGCGTGTGGCGGAGCTGGGTGCCGGCGTGCGCAGCCCTGTCCGGCTGAGCGTGGTCTTTCACGTCGACGGGAGGGTGGCACCCAATACGTTCGTCGGTGTCCGCACGGGCCGGTTCCGCACCAAGGACAGCCACCTCACGGTCCAGGCGGCGGTCGGGCCGGGGCCGGTCGAGGACCAGCGAGCGGTCTTGGTCGCGCTGCTGTCCGATGCGGTGGCGGAGGCTGAGTCGTACGTCAGGAAGCGACGGATCGCGGACGACCTCCTGCCGATCCGCGCGCTTGTCGACCAGCTCTCGGCGAGCTGACGGCGCGTGGGGGAGCCGTCCCGATCCCGCTCTACGCCAGGTCGACGTGCTTCCTGGCCGACTCCATGAAGGCGAAAACACTCTGCCGGGACGTGTCGCGGAGGCGCGCGAACTCCTCTCGCTCGAGGTTCGGCTTGATCCGGTCCACATCGTCCAGCGCTTGCCTGCCGAGCTCGATCAGCTCCCCGGACTCCGTGATCAGCTGGACCCGGAACAATGCCTCCAGCGCAGTCGTGTACAGCCGGTAGGTCTCGTAGCGGAGCATCTCGGGGTCGGCGCCGTCGCGCTGGTCGTGGATGGCGTACCAGCGGTCCTTGGAGGTGCGGCGCAAGTTGCCGAGCGCGCCGCCGAACGCCGTGTACGCGCTCACGCGTTCCTGGCGCAAGCGCTCGTTGCGTTGGAAGCGCTCGGCGTCCGCCCGGTTCCGCCGTTGGAAGTAGTGGGTCGCCAGCGACCCGAGCAGTGTTCCGACGACGGCGACGACGCTGGTCACGATGATTTCCACGAGCCGAAGCCAACCATGCCGCGAGGCTCCGGGGGAACATGTACACGGCCGGTGAGGTAACGGACGAGTAGCACTGCTACGGCTCCGTTACCTACCTGGCTGAGACAGCCTTTCCCCGGGAGGCGCCACACCTCGACCGCAACCGCGTAACGACCGCCCGGGTCCTGAGGACCGGGAATGAGCACCCCGCGGCGCGAGTTCGGTCAGGCATGGAACTTCAAGTGGTGCTGCCCAACGAGTTTCCGACGATGCCGGCCCGGACGCTCACCGAGCTGACGCAGGCAGCCGAGGATCTCGGTTACACCACGGCGTGGTTGCCCGACCATGTCCTGCCGCCGGGTGAGTTCGGGGAGAGGTTCGGCGGCGTCTACGAGCCGCTGGTGACGATCGGGCACCTGACGGCGGTCACCGAGCACCTGCGGTTCGGCACGTCGGTGCTGGTCGCACCGCTGCGGGACCCGTTCGTGCTCGCCAAGCAGGTCGCCACTCTGCACGAGCTCTCCGGCGGTCGGGTGATCCTCGGCGTCGGCGTCGGCTGGAGCGTGCCGGAGTTCGACGCCGTCGGGGCGGACTACGCGCACCGCGGCGCCGTCACCGACGACATGCTCGCGCTGCTCGGGCACCTGTTCTCCGGTGGGGCCGCGCCGTACCAGGGCCGACGGTTCTCGTTCGAGCAGGGCGTGTTCGCGCCCGCGCCCGACGGGAGCGTGCCGATCATGGTCGGCGGGAACAGCGACGCCGCACTCCGCCGCGCCGCCCGCTACGGCGACGTGTGGCAGGGCATCCCCGCCGACCCCGGCACCTTCGCCGAGCGCGTGCAGGTCCTTGCTGAGCTGGCGAACGGTCGCGACGTCGTACCCGCGCTGCGGATCGGCTGGGACGGCAGCACGCCGGTCGAACGGGTGGCGGACGCCGCCGTCGCCTACCGCGAGGCCGGGGCCGCCCAGCTCGCCGTCCACTTCGGGGAGCACGAGGGCACCGCCGAGCGCATGACTGCCCTGGCGAACGCGGTGGCCGGCCGCTGAGCAGGGCCGCCCCGCTCGGCGTCGGGCGAGTCAACCGACAGTCGGCGCCGCCAGGCGGTCCAGGGCCGCGACGACGAGCGCCTCGACGCCCGTCTCCAGGGTCGGGTGGGGCACCGGCGCGAACCGCGGCGAGTGGTTGGACGGGATGTCCTGGTCCGTCGTGCCCGCGGCGAACGCCGCCTGATAGGCGCCCGGGTCCCAGCCGCCGAGCAGCCAGTAGACGATCGGGACGTTCGCCGCGGTGGCGAGCACGCCGACGTCCTCGCTGCCCGACACGGGGCCGGGATCGATGACCCGCCCCGTCCCGAAGTGGGCGGCGAAGACGCCGCGCGTGCGCTCGGTCTCGGCCGGGTCGTTGACGACCGGCGGGAACGAGTCGCGCGTCGTGACCGTTGGCGGCTGCGGTGCGCCCGCCGCGGCCGCCTCGCCCTCCACGATGCGGTGGATGGCACGCAGGACCCGCGCCCGCACGGCGTCGTCGAAGTAGCGGACGTTCACCCCGAGGTACGCGTCCTCGGGAATGATGTTCTCCTTGGTCCCTGCCTGCAGCGTGCCCACGGTGACGACGGCGGCGTCGCCCGCCGCTACCTCGCGCGAGACGATGGTCTGCAGGCGCATCACTGTCGAGGCGGCCATCACCACCGGGTCGACGGTGGCCTCCGGCCGGGAACCGTGGCCGCCCCGCCCGACGAGGCGGACGTTCACGACGTCGGTGCCCGCGAATGCCGGGCCGGCGTGCACACCGAGCAGACCCGCCGAGACCGGCGCGACGTGCTGCCCCAGCACGATGTCCGGGCGCGGCACGAGGTCGTACAGGCCGTCGTCGACCATGGCGCGGGCCCCGCGGCCCAGCTCCTCCGCCGGCTGGAAGACGACGACGAGGGTTCCCGACCACGCGGACCGGCCCTGCGCCAGCACGTCGGCGGCGCCGAGCAGTGCGGTCACGTGCACGTCGTGCCCGCACGCGTGCATGACGCCCGACTCGAGCCCGTCGGGCGTGGTGGCGCGCACCCTGCTGGCGTACGGCAGGCCGGTCTCCTCGGTGACGGGGAGCGCGTCCATGTCGGCGCGGAGCAGCACGCACGGGCCGTCGCCGTTGCTGAGCACGCCTGCCACCCCGGTCCCGCCGACGCCGGCATGGACCACGTACCCGAGGGCCGCGAGCCGTTCGGCGACGACGGCCGCCGTGCGGTTCTCCTGGAACGACAGCTCCGGATGCTCGTGCAGGTCGACGTAGGTCTCGCGAAGGCCGGGCAGCATCGAGGCCAGCGGCGCCAGCACGGCTTCGACGTCGGGCCCCACGGGAACCGTCATGCCTCCCACCATGCCACCGGAGCCCGAGCCGGGCCCGGCTCAGCGGCCACCGTGACCTTCACCGCGAACGGCTCCAGGGGGGCGCACCGAGGCCGGCGCCTCGATCCGCGTGGTCGTCGCTGCGGGCAGCAGGTCGGCCGGCACGAGCGCGGAGACCGCCGTGCGGTGCACACCGCCCTCGTCCGTCCCCGCGTAGACCCACCCGCCGTCCGGGCTCACGGCCAGGGACCGCACCGACATCGCCGTCAGGCCGCCCGACGCCGACACCCACGTGACGCCGCCGTCGGCCGAGACGAGGACCCCGGCACCGTTGGCCGCCAGCCCGTACGGCCGCCACCGCGCGGCGCCTGCGACCAGGAGGTCCATGCCGGCGGCCGGACCGTCCGGCACCTCGACGGACACGAACGAGCCGACGGCGGCCGACGTGTTCGGCACCTCGGCGGCCCGGAAAGTCGCGCCGCCGTCCATGCTGACCCGGACGCCCGGCGCCTCGCCGACCACCACGTGGTCGGTGTCCTCCGGATCGACCCACACGGACCGCACCTCGTCCCGCGTCAGGCGGGTGAGCGTCTTGCCGAGGTCGTCCGACCGGTACAGGCCCGACGACGTCGCCAGCCACAGCCGCCGCTCGTCGATCGGGTCCATCACGACCTGCCGGACATACATCCCGTGGGCGTAGCTGGTCCACGTGTCGAACCCGTCGCGCGACACCATGAGGCCGGTGTCGACCAGCGAGGTGTACCCGACGGCGACTGTGTCCTCCTCGTGCGGAGACACGGCGAGCGCGGTCGCGTCGAAGCCCCCGGCCGGTCCCACCTGCGCCAGGTCGGCGTCCATCTCCCCGGCGCTCGCGGTGAGGATCCGGCCGCTGCCCCAGGCGTTGGCGCCGACCGCCCAGACGTCCCGGTCGCCGAGCGGGGACTGGGTCACCTGGGAGACCTGGCGGCCGATGACGCCCTCGGCGCCGATGGAGCCCCAGTCCTGCGTGTCCGGGCCCAGGTCGGCCTGGGCCCGCTGGTGCAGGCCCTCGAAGTCGACGGCCCGCAGCACCGGGTCGCCCTCGGCATCGACCCCGGCGTGCACGCCGGAGACGTCGCTGCCGGAGACGCCGGTCCTGGTCCACTCCTCGCCGTCGTCGGTCGTGTAGTAGCCGGCCCCCTCCATCGCGATGACGACCTGTTCCGCGGGGGTCCCCGGCCAGTGGTCGACGTCGGTGGCGAGCGGACCCTGGACGGGCAGCGGATGGGTCTGCCACGTCGCGCCCTGGTCGGAGCTCGTGCTGTACGACGACAGGCCCGAGGCGTACACGGTGCCGTCGGTCAGCGTGGTGACCGTGACATAGGACTGCCCGGTGTCGGCGCCCTCCGTCCACGTGACGCCGCCGTCCGTCGAGGTCAGCGAGATACCGTCGCCGCGGACGGTGACCGCCGTCGGACCGTCGGCGACGACGCCCTGGGGGCGGTCGGTGTAGTCGGTGGTGACGTACGGCTGGGTGACCTCGCTGCCGCCGGTGAGCGCCCCGGCGATGCGGTAGACGCCGTCGTAGGTGGCGAACAGCAGGTCGTCGCCAGCGAAGGCGGCGCCGGACACGAGGCCGTCCCAGGTCGGGGCGACGCGGCGCCACCGCTGGCCGCCGTCCCGGCTGAGGTAGACACCGTCGTCGGTGATGGCCGCCAGGGCGTCCCCGTGGGCGACGAGGTCGCGGATCGCGACGTCCGGGAACGGCAGGACGGTCCACGTGGCCCCGGCGTCCGGGGTGTGCAGGATGCGGCCGGCGTAGCTGGGGTCGAGGACGACCCGGCCGGAGGCGCCGTTGAGCGCGACGTAGAACCCGCCGGGCGTCGCGGTGTCCGCCACGGGAATGCCCCAGCCGTCGGCGACGGGCATGCTCCGCACGCGCTCCCAGGTCTCGCCGTGGTCGGTGGTCACGAACGGGTGCACACCGCTCCCCGCCATGGCGAGGCCGGTCCCGGGGCTGGTGGGCGATGTCGCCAGCGCGCGGGCCGCACCCGACAGGCCGACCTGCTCCCACGCGCCCGGCTGTTCGGCGCCCTCGGACTGGACGCCGCCGGTTCCGGTCAGGGTGCGCCCGGTGATGGTCGCGCGGGCGTCGAGCCGGTAGGTGCCGGGCTCGTCGAGCGGCACGGTGCCGCGGTACCAGCCGGGGCTGGTGCCGACGGCGGCGAGGGCAGCGGTGTACACGTCGCCCGACGGCGCGGTGGCGCGCACGGTCGGCGCCGCCTCGGGTGGCATGGGCGTGTTGACGAAGACCTCGGTGCTGCCGGTGGCCAGCGATGGTGAGGCCTGGACCTGCAGCGGTCGCACGTAGGCCGCGTACGGGACCCGCACGGTGCTGCCGTCCGAGACCTTGCCGAGGACCACGCCGGAGGTCTCGCCGTCGACCGCGCCGGAGCTCGGGGTGACGGTGAGGTCGACCGACGCGTCCCGGCCGGCCTTGATCCTCAGCGTCCGGGCGGACAGCTCGGCCTTGCCGGTGCTGCCGACGGCCTCCTCGACGGACAGCCGGACGGTCACCGCCCGGTGGCCCGAGTTGTGCAGCACCACGGTGCGTGTGCGGGCCGGGTCCTCGCCCATGTCGGCCAGCCCCAGGGAGACGGCGTCGGGGGAGGCGGTGACCCGCTGGTCGACGGCGGCCGCGACATCCAGCTTGCCGGCACCCTGGGCCGACGGTGAGAGGCCGGCGTCGTCGGACTCCAGCGGCTGCGCTGCGCCGATGAGCGAGGCCCGGAGCTGGGCGGCCGTCTGCTCGGGCCGGGCCTGGGCCAGCAGCGCGGCGGCCCCGGCGGCGTGCGGCGCGGCCATGGACGTGCCGGACATCCGGTACTGGTCGCCGTCCACTCCGAACTCAGCCGGGATGTCGGACATGATCTCGAAGCCGGGCGCCACGATCTCGGGCTTGAGCGTCATGGCATCGCTCGGGCCGCGGGAGCTGAAGCCGGCGACGGTGTCGGTCCGGTCGACCAACCCGATCGTGCCGCTCACCGTGCCGGCCAGCACCTCGGACTTGAACGTCCGGTACTCGGCCGAGCTCAGGTTCATCATCACCAGGCTCTCGCGGCGCAGGTCGATGCCGCCGCCGGCCAGCACGTTCGCGGATCCCTGCGGGCCGGCGCCGTCGTCACCGGGCGGGTCGGTCGGGCTCGGCGAGTACAGCAGCGCGCCGATCGCGCCGTGCTCCTCGGCGAGCTCGGCCTGCAGCAGGTGCAGGCCCTGGACCTGGCCCAGCGAGGTCGTGGTCAGGCTCTCCATCACCACGATCGCGCCGCGCACGTCGCCGGCCCGCTCGTAGTCCGCCGCGTCGAAGCCGTCGCCGACGTCGACCAGGCGGCCGGTGAGGCCCTCCGCGGGCGGGTTGGCCGACAGCGGGAACCGGGTGACGTCCAGCGGACGGGGCTTGTCGCGCTCCTCGGCGCCGTCGAGCGTGATCGTCGGGTCGGCGACGCCGGTGACCTGCGCGCCGACGGCGATGACGCCCTCGGCGGCGGCCGGCGAGCCGATGCTCTGGTCGTAGGGCCCGGAGTTGCCCGCGGCGGCCACGACCACGACGCCCTGCCGCACGGCCGCGGTGGACGCGCGCCCCAGTGGATCGGTGCCGTCGCCGGGCGTGCCGATGCTCATGTTCACGACGTCGGCGGGGGCGTCGCCCAGCGGGTCGATCGCGGCGTCCAGGGCGAGCAGCAGGTCGGACGTCGTCCCGCCGCCGTTGGCGTCCATCGCCTTCCACGCGGTGAGCGTGACGTCGGGCGCCATGCCGGTGAGGTTGTCCCCGCCCGCGCCGACGATGCCGGCCACGTGGGTGCCGTGCGCGTGGTCGTCCATCGGGTCGGCGTCGTCGTTGACGAAGTCGTAGCCGTCCACCACGCGGTGGCCCGGGCCGAACCCGGCTCCCAGGTCGGGCAGTGTGTAGTCGATGCCGGTGTCGATGACCGCGACGGTGCGGCCCTCGCCCGTGACTGGCCTGCCGGCGGGGTCGGTGCGCTCCCAGACCCGCGGCGCGCCCGTGGCCGGGATGTTCGCCTCGCCGAGGATGCGCACCGGCGCGTCCTCGGTGACGCGCGCGACGCCGGGCGCGGAGCGCAGCTCGGACAGGTCCGCGGGGTCGATCGTCGCGACCAGCGCGTCGAGCACGCCGGTGACGGACTCGGTGTCGTCGAGGCCCACGTCGTGGCGGACGGCCCAGGAGGTGACGCCGCCCTGGGCGTCCTCGACGGTGTCGACGGCGGCCCGGTACTCGGCGGCGAAAGCGCTGCGCGCAGTCGCCTGGTCCGAGCGCGCGGCGGCGACCTCCTCGTTGCCGACGACGTCGGCGGCGGACGGGGCGTCGAGCTCGATGACGACCCGCACCGGGGCACGGTCGGCGGCAGGATCGGAGGCAGGTTCCGGGGCGGCGACGGCGGCGCCCGGAGGCAGGATCACGGAGGCTGCGACGAGAGTGCCCGTGATGAGGGCACCCCAGCGGCGGCCGGAGGGCTGAGGTTGCATGAGGGGTTGTCTAGCCGCCGTCGGCCCGGTTGGGCAACGGTTTCATTGGCCGGTCGAGGCCACTGGCCGGTACCGGCCGCAAGTGTTTACACGCCTGTCACGCGGGAGGCGCCTTTTCACCCGCCCGAAGGTTCGTCAGAGCCAGCCGCGGCGGACCGCCTGGACGCCCGCCTGGAAGCGGTTGGCCGCGCCCAGCCGGCGCAGCAGGTCCGCGCTGCGGCGCCGCAGCGTCCGCTCGGAGAGGCCTAGCTCGCGGGCGATGGTCTCGTCCTTCGCGCCGGAGCCGAGCAGGGCGAGCAGCGCCCGGTCATCCTTGCCGGGGCCGCGGTCCGGGGGAGCGGCGTCGTCCAGGCTGTCGGACGCCGGCACCTCGACCGAGCCGGCCCACACCGCCTCGAAGGCGGCGCACAACAGGTCGACGAGCGGCCCGCCCTCGACGACCACCGCCGTCGGCCGGTGGGGGTCGAGCGTCGCGCTGACCAGTGCCGTCCGCCGGTCGGCGATGGCGAGCTTCGTGGGCAGGGTCCGGGCGATCCGGGCCTGCTCGCCGACGGCGGCCGCGTGGCGGATCTCCGCCCAGGCACCCGGCCGCTCGAGCACCTCGGCGGCGTAGACGGCCCGCCACAGCACGCCGCGCTCGAGCACGAGCGGCTCGACCGGGTTCTCGCCGGCCAGGACGTAGGGCGGGCGGTCGAACGCCATGAACTCCGTGGTCACCTCGTGCTCGAGGCGGGTGTACCAGGCGCCGATGAGCGCGGGGTCGTCGAGCACGTGGACGCCCCCGCCGGACTCGCTCGTGTCGGCGGTCTGCTCGAACAGCTCGGCCAGGTCCGGGATCGCCGCGCGGATGCGGTCGAGGTGCGCCTCGGTCCGCTCGGTCAGCGCGCGTAACGCGATCCGGGGGTCCACCGCGGTGTACTCGCCCTCGCTGCCGCTCGTGCGGTTGATGAGCCCGGCGGCTCGCAGCCGCGCCAGCATCCCGCCGGCGTCGGTCCCTTCCAGCGGCACGTCCTGGGCGACGTCCTCCACCCGGACCGTGCCCTGGGCGAGCACGTACCGGTAGACCAGCCGGGTGTCGTCGTTGATGCCGACGGCGTCGAAGCTGCCGCTGGTGTCGACGCCGTTGGGTGCGATGTCGTCGGATGCTGGATCCCGGTCCGCTGCCATGCCGGTCAGCGTAGGCCGGGTGTCGCCGGGCGGAGCTGTCGGCGGCGTCTCGCGGAGGCCGCACGGGCTCCGGGGGAAAGCTATGTCGGTCAGGTAGGTAACGCAGACGTAGCAGCGCTACATCTCCGTTAGCTACCTGGCCGGCATGGTCCTTTCCCGGAACGGCGCCGCAGATGGACGGCGTCAATCAGGGAGCCGGATCCGCATGCCCAGGCTCGGGGCGACGTCCGTGAAGCCGAGGCTCTCGTAGAGCCGGCGCCCCGGAGGGTCCGCGATGAGGGTCACGTACGGGTCCGCGGGAGCCTTGGCGCGGATCTCGTCGAGCAGGCGGTTCATCACCGTCCGGCCGAGGCCCTGGCGCTGGAACTCCGGCCGCGTGGCGATGTCGGCGATGTGGAAGTACCAGCCGCCGTCGGAGATGATCCGGCCCATCGCGACGGCCCGGCCGGCGTCAGCACGCTCAGGGTCTGCGGCGGCGTCACCGCCGGTCCGCACGTGGCAGAAGTACCAGCTCCCGGTCAGGGCCGGCGCACCCTGCTCGGGCGTCTTGGGCGACAGCCCGGAGGACCGGCGCAGGTCGAGGTACTCATCCAGGCTGGGCGGCTCGTCCACGAGGCGATACATGCGGCGATCATGACACGCCCCGCTCGCTCACAACCGAGGTGTGGTCTGGTGGACGGGGTCAGCCCTTGACCGAGCCCGACATCAGGCCGCCGATGAAGTACTTGCCGAGGATGATGTACACCACCAGGGTCGGCAGGGAGGCGAACAGCGCGCCCGCCATGGAGACGCCGTAGTTCTGCAACAGCGCGCCGTTGGCGAGGTTGTTCAGCGCCACGGTGACTGGACCGTTCTGGGACGACGAGAAGAACACCGCGAACAGGAAGTCGTTCCAGGCCGAGGTGAACTGCCAGATCAGCACCACGACGAAGCTCGGGATCGAGAGCGGCAGCACGATCGACCAGTAGGTGCGCAGCATGCCGGCGCCGTCGACCCGCCCGGCCTCGATGAGCTCGTGCGGCACCGTCGTGTAGTAGTTCCGGAAGATCAGCGTGGTGATCGGGATGCCGTAGACGACGTGCAGCATGATCAGCGTCGGCACGCCGGTCGGTATGCCGACGTCCAGGACGAGCTGGTTGAGCGGGATCATCACGGCCTGGTACGGGATGAACATCCCGAACAGGATCACCGTGAAGACGATGTCCGCGCCGCGGAAGCTCCACCGGGCCAGCACGAACCCGTTCAGCGACCCGAGGAACGCCGAGATGATGGAGCTCGGCACCACGATCGCGAGGGTGCGCCCGATCGCGGGCGACAGGGTGGTCCAGGCCGTGGCCCAGTTCTCCAGCGTCCAGAGCTGGGGCAGGGCCCAGGCGCGGCTCGGGTCGGCGTCGCCGGTGCCCTTGAAGCTGGTCACCAGCAGCACGTAGACCGGGATGAGCACGACGATCAGGAAGAAGATCAGCGCCGCGTACTTGAGGGTGCGGGTCAGGGAGTAGCGCCCCGGCCGCACCCGCGGCGCGGTGGTCACCGGGCGGGCTGCGGTGAGCTGTTCGGCTTCGGCGGTCATCGCTTCTCCTCGCGGTTCGTGCGGATCAGGTACGGCACGATGACGAGCGCGACGATGATCAGCAGGATCGAGCCGACGGCGGCCGCGTTCGCGTAGTCGAAGCTCGACTTGAACACGAACATGTCGACGGCGGGGACCTTGGTCTGGTAGTTGGCCGGCTTGGAGATCGACATGATGAGGTCGAACGCCTTGAGCGACATGTGGCCGATGATGATCAGCGCGGAGAGCGCGACCGGCGAGAGCTGGGGGAACAAGACGTGCCGGTACAGCTTCCACTCGCTGGCGCCGTCCATCCGGGCGGCCTCGCGCAGCTCGTGGGGGATGCCGCGGAACCCGGCGAGGAACAACGCCATCACGTAGCCCGACAGCTGCCAGATCGCGGGGATGGCGATGGCGATGATGCCGAAGGTGACGTTGTTCCACCAGTTGTTCTGCAGGGCGTCGAGGCCGACGATCTGGAACAGGCGGTTCAGGCCGGAGGCCTGCTCGTCCTGGTTGGAGTTGAGGAGCCAGCGCCACACCACACCGGAGGCGATGAACGAGACCGCCATCGGGAAGAGGTAGACCGAGCGGAAGATCCCTTCGCCCTTGACGGGCTTGTCGAGCATCCACGCCCACAGGAAACCCATGACCATCGTCCCGGCCAGGAACACGACGGTGTACAGGACGAGGTTCATCAGCGAGTGCTGGAAGTCCTCGCTGGCCAGCAGGTCGAAGTAGTTGGTGAACCACACCATCGCCGAGGGTTCCTGCTCGGTCGCCTGTGCGGCCGTGTGGTTGTCCGTCAGCGACGTGGTGAAGTTGGCGACGATCAGCCCGTAGACGAAGACGCCGACGAGAATCAGGGACGGGGCGAGCAGGAGGAGGGGTGGTCCGACTCGCCGCAGTTTCTTGAGCATGTGGGTACCTCGGTGGTGGTCCTGGTGACTGGCGCTTGACTGGCACGGCCGCGCGCCGTCGGGATGAACCCGACGGCGCGCGACCTACGGCGGCGTGCGTCGCCCGGGAGCGGTCAGCCCCCGGACGGCGTCAGCCCTGCGCGGCGGCAGCGAGCTCGCCCTGGAACCCGGCGAGGTCGGACGCGCCGGTCGTGAACTTGCTCGTGGCGTCCGAGATCGCGTTGAGCGTCGCCACCGGGGTAGCCGCACCGTGCGCCAGCGAGGACACGATCGTGTCGTTCGCGAACGAGTCGATGGCGGTCTGCTGGTACTCGGAGAAGTCGGCCGGGTCGGCGTCGGTACGGGCGGGGATGGAGCCCTTCGCCTTGTTGAACGCGACCTGGCCCTCCAGCGAGCCCACGGTCTCGAGCCACGCCTTGGCACCCTCGGGGTCGGGAGCGCCGACCGGCAGCGTGAACGAGTCGGCGAGGAAGTCGAACGTCCCGTCGGTGCCGGCGACCGGAGCGGCGGTGAAGTCGGTGCCGAGCTCCTTGTCCTGCTCCTCGAACGCCGCGACGGCCCAGTCACCCATGACGTTGAACGCCGCGCTGCCGTCGATGACCAGCTGGGTCGCCTCCGGCCAGTCGAGTCCGTCACGGTCGTCGTTCGTGTAGCCCATGAGCGTCTCGAAGTCCTCGAGCGCCGCGGTCACCTCGGGGCCCTCCCAGTCGGTGGAACCGTCCCACAGGCCGGTGTACCCCTCGGGGCCGAGGTCCGCGAGCAGCACGGTCTCCAGCAGGTGCACCTGGGTCCAGGTGGTGCCGACCGACAGCGGCGTGACGCCGGCCTTGTCGAGCTTGTCCAGGTCGGCGATCCAGGCGTCGAGGTCCGCGTACTCGGCCTCGGGGTCGATGTCGTTCTCCTCGAGCACCGTCGGGTTGGCCCAGACGACGTTCGCGCGGTGGATGTTCGACGGGATCGAGTAGATCGCGCCGTCGTCCGACGAGAGCCGGTCGACCAGGTCAGCCGGGAACGCGTCCGTCAGGCCGAACTCGTCGTAGAGGTCGGAGACGTCCTCGATCTGCGCGGCGTCGATGTAGTCCTGCAGCTCCATGCCTGCGTGCGCCTGGAACGTGTCCGGCGGGTCCTGTGCCTGCAGACGGGTCTGCAGCAGGTCCTTCGCCGCGGAACCCGCGCCACCGGCGACCGCGCCGTTCACGAACTCGATGTCGGGGTGCTGCTTCTCGAACTCGCCGACGAGGGCGTCGAGGCCCGCCTTCTCGGAGCCCGCGGCCCACCAGGTGAACACCTCGACCTGCTCGCCACCGCCCTCGGCGCCGTTGTCGCCACCCGTGTCGCCGCCGCCGCACGCGGCCAGCGTGAGACCGAGCACAGCGGCTGTCGCCACCGTCGCGGTCATCCTCCGGTTCACTCGCATCTGGGGTCCCTCAACCTTCCTCGGTCGCTGGAGCACCGGCCCGGGACGTCGTCGTACGTGCCGGAGGTGTGACCCTCACCGCGCTCGGAGACGACGTCGTTCCTTGTGACCGGCCGGGCGCGCCTGTACGCCCGTGAACCCGGCTCCCATCGAACGTCCGCCGATCTTTGGTGTCAAGAAATGAACGCAAGCGTCGCTCGATCGTGACCTGAAGGTTCAGTTCGTGTATCCAAAACCGTCATTCCCGGCCGGAAGGCGGTTACCCTGGGCGCTGTGCGCGCGGATCGGGTAACACCGGGTTCGCAGACCTCACTGCGTGAGGCCAACCGAGCTCGGATCGTGAGCGCCGTCCAGCAGCGTGGCTCGCTCACGCAGATCGAGCTGGCCGGCGTCACAGGGCTGTCCCCAGCCACGATCTCGAACATCGTCAAGGAGCTCACCACCGCGGGCGTGCTGCACACCTCGCAGTCGGTGCGCAACGGCCGCCGCGCGCTGCAGGTCACCCTCGCGCGCAACCTCGGCCTGGTCGCCGGCATCCGGTTCGGCATGCGCTCGCTGAGCGTCGCGCTGGCCGACGCGTCCATGCGGATCCTGGCCGAGCAGCGCATGCCGCTCGCCCCCGACCACCGCGCCGACGCCGGCCTGCAGCGCGTGGCGATGCTGGTCAGGGAGATGATGGAGGCGGTCGACGCCGACCCGTCCGAGCTGCTCGCCGTCGGCGTCGGGGTGCCCGCGCCCGTCGACATCCGCACCGGCCAGGTCGTCACCGTCGGGATGATGCGCGGCTGGGACGGCGTGCACGTCGACGAGATCCTCGGCGCCGAGCTCGACGTCCCCGTGACGGCCGACAACGACTCGACCCTCGCCGCGATCGCGGAGGCCCGGTTCGGCGCCGGCGCGGGCCACGACTCGGTCGCCTACGTGCGGGTCTCGCACGGCGTGGGCGGCGGGCTCGTCCTCGGCGGCCGGGCGGTGCACGGCCGGTCCGGTGTCGCCGGCGAGATCGGGCACGTGTCCGTCGACGAGCACGGCCCCGTCTGCCGCTGCGGCAACCGCGGCTGCCTCGAGATGCTGGTCGGCGCCACCAGCCTGCTGTCGATGCTGCCGCGCGAGGCCGGGCACCTCACCCTCGCGGACCTCGTGGCCCGGGCGCTGGACGGCGACGCCGGCAGCCGCCGCGTCGTGTTCGACGCCGGGCGCCAC
Source organism: Promicromonospora panici (assembly GCF_900608595.1). Classification (GTDB taxonomy): domain Bacteria; phylum Actinomycetota; class Actinomycetes; order Actinomycetales; family Cellulomonadaceae; genus Promicromonospora; species Promicromonospora panici. Next base: position 139,021 of record NZ_UWYY01000018.1, read on the forward strand.
CTCGGCGTGGCGCTCGCGAACCTGTGCAACCTCGTGGACCCCGACGTCGTGGTGATCGGCGGCAAGCTCGCCGAGGCCGGCGAGGTGCTGCTCGAACCGCTGCGCACCTCGCTGGGCCAGCGCGTCGTGGCCACGTCCCGCGGCCCGGTCGAGGTGGTCCCCTCCACTCTGGGCGCGGACGCCGGCGTCCGCGGCGCCCTGGCAGCAGCCCTGGACCAGGCGAGAATGTTCGGCTCCCTAGGAGTAACCACATGACTCAGCGGTGGCTCGGGTGGGTGGTCGGGGTCGGCCTTCTGGTCGGGATCGTCGGGTGCACCTCTGGCGGGGCCGACGTCGGCGGGGCCGGGGCCGAGGGCGCCGAGCCCGAGGGGACCATCGGGCTGCTGCTGCCCGAGGCGCAGACCGCGCGGTACGAGGCCTCCGACCGGCCCACCTTCCTGTCCGTCGTGGACCGCCGCTGTCCCGGCTGCACCGTGCTCTACGCGAACGCCGGGCAGGACGCCGCCGCCCAGCTCCAGCAGGCCGAGTCGATGCTCGCCCAGGGCGCCGACGTCCTGGTGCTCGACGCCGTGGACACGGTCGCCGCCGCGGGCATCGTCGTGCAGGCCGAGCGGCTGGGTGCCCAGGTGATCGCCTACGATCGTTTTGTGGACGGCGCGGACTACTACGTGTCGTACGACTACGAGTTCATCGGCTTCCTGCTGGGCTCGGCCCTCGTCGGCGCGGTCACCGACAGAGCCGCGGCACGAGCCGAGGACGGGCGGCCGGGGGTGTTGCTGGTGCACGGCTCGGCGACCGAGCCCAACGCGCTCGCCATAGCCGCAGGCACCCGCCGCGCCCTCGAAGGAGAGGACATCGACGTGCTCGCCGAGTACTACACCCCCGACTGGAGCCCGGACAAGGCCACCGAGTGGACCGAGGCCATGCTCACCCGGTTCCCGGGGCAGGTCGACGGGATCCTCGCCGCGAACGACGGCATCGCCGGCGGCGCCATCGCCGCGGCGAAGGCGGCGGGCCTGGACCCCGTGCCGGTGACCACCGGGCAGGACGGCGAGCTCGCCGCCGTGCAGCGCATCCTCGCCGGCGACCAGTTCATGACCGTCTACAAGGCGACCGACCAGCAGGCCGCCACGGCCGCCGAGCTCGCCGTGCGCGTGCTGCGCGGCGAGGAGCCGCGCACGACGGTCGTGATCAAGGGGGTCCCGACCCAGCTCCTGGCGCCCCGTGCGGTCGGCGCCGCCGACGTCGAGCACGTCATCGTCGACGGGCACGTGTACTCCACCGACGAGATCTGCGTGCCCGCGTACGTGGCGGCGTGCGAGCGGGCCGGCCTGATCGGGCCCGACGCCGACGCCGCGCCCCTGGCCGCGGGGGAGGCATCCCGATGAGCGTCCCCGTGCTCTCCCTGCGCGGCGTCTCCAAGCGGTTCGGCGGCGTCCGCGCCCTGGTCGACGTCGACGCCGACGTGCACGAGCACGAGGTGCTCGCCGTCGTCGGCGACAACGGGGCCGGCAAGTCCACGCTGGCCGGCGTGCTCGCCGGCGCGCACCGGCCCGACGCCGGGCAGGTGCTGCTCGACGGGCGGCCCGTGGTGCTCCACTCGCCCGCCGCCGCCCGCGCCCTCGGCATCGCCGCGGTGTTCCAGGAGCTCGCGCTCGTGGACGACCTGGACGTCGTCGAGAACCTGTTCCTCGGGCACGAGACCGTGCGCGGTCCCCTGCTCGACGAGGTCGCCATGGAACGCGAGGCGTGGCGCCTGCTCGACCAGCTCGCTGCCAGCGTGCCCACCGTGCGCGACCCGGTCCGCACCCTGTCCGGCGGCCAGCGCCAGGTCGTCGCGGTCGCCCGGGCGCTGCTCGGCTCGCCGCGCGTCGTCGTCCTCGACGAGCCGACGGCGTCCCTCGGCGTCCGCCAGACCGCGGAGGTGCTCAACCTGATCGTCCGGCTGCGCGAGCGCGGGCACGCCGTCGTCCTGGTCAGCCACCAGGCCGGCGACCTGCAGGCCGTCGCCGACCGCATCCTCGTGCTGCGCCTCGGCCGCGTGCACGACGTGTTCGACGGCGACGCCTCCTACGAGGACCTGCTCGCCGCCATGACCGGCGCCGTGCGGCCGGGAACCCCGAACCGGGCGGTGCGCCGATGAGCACCCAGCCCGCCGGCGCGGGGACTGGCGCGGCCGGAGCGGGCCCGTCCGGCGCCGGCCTGCCCGGCGCCGTCTGGCAGCGGGTACGCGGCGGCAACGGCCTGCTCCCGATCGTCGCAGCGCTCGTCGGCATCTGGCTGGTGCTCGGTGCCGTCAACCCCGCGTTCCTCGCCCCCGAGAACCTCGTCAACCTGACCCTGCAGAGCGCGCCCGTCGGCGTCATAGCGCTCGGCGTGGTGCTCGTGCTCCTGGTGGGCCAGATCGACCTGTCCGTCGGGTCGCTCAGCGGGCTCGCGGCGGCCGTGGTCGCCGTCGGCTCCGTGAGCCTGGGCTGGCCGGTTGCGCTCGCGATCCTCGTCGCGCTCGCCTGCGGGGTCGTGGTCGGGCTGGGCTACGGCGCCCTGTCGACGCGGCTCGGGCTGCCCAGCTTCGTGTTCACGCTGGCCGGGCTGCTGTTCCTCGCCGGGGTGCAGCTGCGGGTGCTCGGCCCGCTCGGCTCGATCAACCTGCCGTTCGAGTCGTGGTTCGTGCGGTCGGTACAGCAGGGCTTCCTGCCCGCGGTGGCCGCGTGGGCGCTGGTGGCGGTCATCGTGGTCACCTCCGCGGTCGTGCAGCTGGTGGCCCGTGCCCGACGGCGGCGCGCGGACCTCGCCTGCGCGAGCCTGCCCCAGATCGCCGTCCGGACCCTCGTGCTGGGCGGCGTGCTGGCGGCGATAGTCGCCTACCTGTACCTGGGCACCGCGCGCGGGATCGGCTGGTCGGTGGTGCTCTTCGCGCTGCTGGTGGTCGTCACGGACGTGCTGCTGCGCCGTACGCGCTGGGGGCGGTCGGTGCGAGCGGTGGGCGGCGACCGGCGCGCGGCGATGCTCGCGGGCGTGCCGGTGCGGCGCACCGTCGTGCTGTGCTTCGTGGCCTGCTCGACCCTCGCGGCGCTGGGCGGCGTGCTCGCCGCCGGCCGCCTGGGCGCCGCGAACCAGGGCACCGGGGGAGCCGACACCTACCTCGTGGCGATCGCCGCGGCCGTGATCGGCGGCACGAGCCTGTTCGGCGGGCGGGGCAGCGCGTGGTCCGCGGTGCTCGGGGTGCTGGTCATCCAGTCCATCGCCAACGGGCTCACGCTGATGAACGTGGACCAGGCGGCGCGATACATGGTGACCGGGGCAGTGCTGCTGCTGGCCATCATCATCGACATGCTGATCCGCAAGCGCCGGGAGGCCTGACATGATCCGTCGTCCGACGCTGGCGATAGTCGCCGAGGCGGCGGGGGTGAGCCTGAAGACCGCGTCGCGCGTGCTGAACGGCGAGCCGAACGTGGCCGCCGCGACCCGCGAGCGGGTGCAGGACGCGGCCGCCTCGCTGGGCTTCCGCCGCAACGCCGTCGCCGCCGACCTCGCGCGCGGCGGGTTCTCGCGGCTCGTCGGGTTCATCACCGGCGACCTGGCCAACGAGTTCTACTCCGCCCTGGCCAGCGGCATCGAGCGCGAGCTGCGGGAGCACGGGCTGCAGCTGCTCACGGCGTCGTCCGACGAGGATCCCGAGCGCGAGTCGTCGCTCACGGGCGAGCTGCTGGAGCGGCGGGTCGGTGCCCTCATCGTCACGCCCGCAGGCGCCGACCACTCGGCGCTGCGCGGCGAGATTGCCGCCGGGCTCACCGTGGTCGTGGTGGACCGGCCGGCAGCCGGGATGGACGTCGACACCGTGGTCATCGACAACCGGGGCGGCACACGGTCCGCGGTCGAGCACCTGCTGGCGCACGGCCACCGCCGCATCGCCTTCGTCGGCGACGAGCCGCACCTGTGGACCTACCAGGAGCGCAGCGCCGAGTTCCTGGCCGTCATGGCGGAGGCCGACGTGTCCGACGCCGGGCGGTGGCTGCGGTCCGGCGCCCACTCCGCCGCGGCCGCCCGCGACCTGGTGGCGGAGCTGCTCGCCGCGCCCGAGCCGCCCACCGCGGTGCTCGCCGCGAACAACCGGGCGACGGTCGGCACGCTCCAGGCACTGCACGACGCGCCGGGCGGCGACCAGGTGGCGGTCGTCGGCTTCGACGACTTCGAGCTGGCCGACCTGCTCGACATCACCGTCGTCGCGTACGACGCCGTGGAGATGGGCCGCCGTGCCGCCGAGCTGGCCGTCGCTCGGTCCGCGGACCCCGAGCGGCCGGTCGAGCTCGTCGTCCTGCCGACCCACGTGGTGGCCCGGGGGAGCGGGGAGCGGCGGCCGCGCTGAGGAACCTTGCTGGCGGGGCCGGCGGGGTTCCGCGGGATCTGCGCGGTGCTGCTGACGGTGGGCGCGGACGGCGGTTGCGGACGCGGGTGGGCCCGGCGTCGCGCATAAGGGATGGATAGGTACTTTCCACACGGCGTCGTCCCATCCGTTCTGGTGGCCGTCCGGCGTTAATACGCTCCGTGGCACACGAGGTTCCCCAGGCCTGACGAGGAGCACACCATGTCACGATCCCTGAGAGCGTCCCGTTCTTTGATAGCGCTGTCAGCTACCGCGCTGCTGGTCGGCACGGCGCTGACCGGCGCCAGCGCAGCGGGGGCCGCACCGCCTCCGGAGGCCGGCGCGGAGTCGCGCGCACAGACCAGCGCCGAGTCCCCCGCCGCCGGCGCGGCCGACCTGCCCGACGCCCAGGTCCGCGCGATGGAGCGCGACCTCGGCCTCACCCGCGAAGAGATCGCGGGCCGCCTGGCGCTCGACGCCGAGTCCGCGATCGTCGAGGCCCACCTCACCGCCAGGCTCGGCGACAGGTACGCGGGCACCTGGCTGCCCGACGGCGCGGACGCCCCGCGGGTCGCCGTCACCACCGCCGCGGCCGCGAGGGTGGCCGAGCGCGCCGGCGCGGACGCCGTCGTCGTCGAGCACAGCCTCGACGCCCTCACCATGTGGAAGGAGGCCCTGGACGAGGTGGGCGCCCCCGCCTCGGTGCACTCCTGGTACGCGGACCCGACCACCAACGAAGTGGTCGTCGAGGCGTCCGACATCGGCGCGGCCAGAGCGATGGTCGCCGAGGCGGGCACTCCGGCCGGCGTCGTGCGGGTGGAGAAGTCCGAGGTCGCGCCCGAGCTCGCGCGCGACATCCGCGGCGGCGACGAGTTCCGCAGGCCGACCGGCGACGGGTTCGTCACGCTGTGCTCGATCGGCTTCGCCGTACAGGGCGGGTTCGTCACGGCGGGGCACTGCGGCTCGGCGGGTAACGCAGTCACGGCGTCCGACGGCGCTGCGCTGGGCACCTACCGGGCGTCGACGTTCCCGGGCCACGACTGGGCGTGGGTGGCGACGAACAGCAACTGGACGCCCACCCCGCGGGTGAACAACTACGCGGGCGGGACGGCGGCGGTCGCCGGCTCCACGGAGCAGGGCATCGGCGCGTCGGTGTGCCGCTCGGGGCGTACGACGGGCTGGCGCTGCGGCGTCATCCAGGAGAAGAACGTCACCATCAACTACGGCAACGGCGACATCCCCGGCATGGCGACCGGTTCTGCGTGCGCCGAGGGCGGCGACTCCGGCGGCTCGGTGCTCTCCGGCAACCAGGCGCAGGGCGTGACCTCGGGCCGCATCGGCGACTGCTCCTCCAACGGGCGGTTCATCTACCAGCCGGTGAACCCGATCCTGAGCACGTACGGGCTGCGGCTCACCACGACGTCGGGCGGCGGGGGCAGCTCGCTCGTCGGGCTCGCCGGCAAGTGCATCGACGTGCCGAACGGCGAGTTCACCGACGGCAAGCGGCTGCAGCTGTGGACCTGCAACGGCTCCGCCGCGCAGCGCTGGACCTTCCATGGTGACGGCACCCTGCGCGCGGGCGGCCTGTGCATGGACGTCGCCTGGGGCAACACGGCGGACGGCACCGCGGTGCAGCTCGCCAACTGCAGCGGCAACCCGGCCCAGCAGTTCACGCTGAGCGGGGCGGGCGACCTGGTCTCGATCCTCGCGAACAAGTGCGTGGACGTCCCGAACAGCAACAGCGCGAACGGCACCCCGCTGCAGATCTGGACCTGCAACGGCACGTCGGCCCAGAAGTGGCGCGTCGGCTAGCCCTTTTTTGGCTGTGAGCGTGACCGTTGCGCCTAAAACGGTCGCATAAGCGCAACGGTCACGCTCACAACCAAGCTTGGTCAGAGGGTGGCTCGGACCTCGCGCGTGGCCGCCACCAGGTTGCGGAGGGACTCCTTGGTCTCCGCGTAGGCGCGGGTCTTCAGGCCGCAGTCCGGGTTGACCCAGACCAGCCGCGGGTCTATCGACTTGGCGGCCAGCGTGACGAGGTCGGTCACCTCCTCGACCGACGGGACCCGCGGGCTGTGGATGTCGTAGACGCCCGGCCCGATGCCGCGCCCGTACCCGGCGTCGGCCAGCTCGGGCACGATCTCCATGCGGGACCGCGCGGCCTCCACCGACGTCACGTCGGCGTCGAGCCCGTCGATCGCGCCGATGACCTGCCCGAACTCCGAGTAGCACAGGTGCGTGTGCACCTGCGTCGCGGTGTCGGCCCCGGCCGTTGCCAGCCGGAACGAGCGCACGGACCAGTCCAGGTAGTGGGCGTGGGCACTGCGCCGCAGGGGCAGCAGCTCCCGCAGGGCGGGCTCGTCCACCTGCACGACGCCGATCCCCGCCTGCTCCAGGTCCGTCACCTCGTCGCGCAGCGCCAGGGCGACCTGGTCGGCCGTGTCGCCCAGCGGCAGGTCGTCGCGCACGAACGACCACGCCAGGATCGTGACCGGACCCGTCAGCATGCCCTTGACCGGCTTGCTCGTGAGCGACGCCGCGTACGCGGTCCACTCCACGGTCAGGGGTGCGGGCCGGGACACGTCGCCCCACAGGATCGGCGGACGTACGCAGCGCGAACCGTACGACTGCACCCAGCCGTGGACGGTGGTCGCGAAGCCGTCGAGCTGCTCCGCGAAGTACTGCACCATGTCGTTGCGCTCGGGCTCGCCGTGCACCAGCACGTCGAGACCCAGCTCCTCCTGCAGCGCGACGGTGCTCGCGATCTCGGCGCGCATGGCCGCCGTGTACTCGGCGTCGGACAGCTCGCCACGGACCCAGGACGCCCGCGTGCGGCGGATCTCCGCCGTCTGCGGGAACGAGCCGATGGTCGTGGTCGGCAGCGGCGGCAGGTCGAGCCTCGCCTGCTGGGCGGCGGCACGCTCGGCGTACGGCGCGCGCTCGACGTCGGCGGCGGTCAGGGCCGAGGTGCGGTCGCGCACCTCCGGCACGACGACGCCGGGCGCCTCGGCCCGTGACCGCACCGCGGCCGTCGACTCGGCGAGGGCGTCGGCGACCGCCGTCCGGCCATCGGTCAGGCCCGTCGCGAGGGTGACGACCTCCGTGACCTTCTGGTCCGCGAACGCGAGCCACGACTTCAGGCCGGCGTCCAGGCGGGGCTCGTCGGCGACGTCGTGCGGCACGTGCAGCAGCGACGTCGAGGTGCCGACGGCGACCGCACCCGCGCCGAGTCCCGTGCCCGGAGCCGCCAGGCCCTCCAGGGTGGTCAGGCGGGTGTCGAGGTCAGCGCGCCAGATGTTGTGCCCGTCGACGACGCCGGCGACCAGGGTCTTGGTCTCCAGCCCGGGGACCGGGCCCTCGGGCACGGCGCCGCGGACGAGGTCGATGGCTATGGCCTCGACGTCGGTGCCGGCGAGCAGCGCGAGGCCGTCGCCGGCCTCGCTGCGCAGGTCGCCGTACGGGGCGGTGACCAGGATGGCGGGCCGCTCCGCGGCGCCGTCCGGGCCGGGCGCGGGGGAGAGGTCCGTGGCCAGCCGCGCGTAGGCCCGGCGGACGGCGTCGGCCACCTCGTCGGAGCCGGCCTCCAGGAGGTCGGTGACCAGGGCGGGCTCGTCGAGCTGCACCCAGGGTGCGCCCGCGGCGGCCAGGGCGCGCAGCACATCGGCGTACGCGGCGACGACGTCGTCGAGCCGGTCGAGCGGGCGGAAGCCCTCGGGGGCGTTGTCGGCCGCCTTGCTGAGCAGCAGGAACGTCACCGGTCCCACGAGCACGGGGCGGGTCACGACGGCCTGGCCGCCGTCCACCGGCCGGGCGAGCTCCGTGAACTGGCGCACCACCCGGTCGTCGACGAACCCGATGGGGGTGTCCGGCCCGATCTCCGGGACCAGGTAGTGGTAGTTCGTGTCGAACCACTTGGTCATCTCGAGCGGCGGCTTGTCGCCCTCGCCACGGGCCAGCGTGAAGTAGCTCTCCAGGGAGAGCGCCGGATCGCCGGCCGGCACCAGATCCCAGAACCGCTCGGGTACCGCGCCCAGCAGGGCGACGGCGTCGAGCACCTGGTCGTAGAAGGAGAACGAGCCGGGGACGGCGGCGGCGCCGGCGTCCAGGCCCAGCCCGGCGAGATGTCGTGCGGTGGCCCGCCGCAGGTCGCCGGCCGTGGCCTCCAGCTCGTCGGCGGTGGTGCGTCCGGCCCAGAAGGCTTCGACGGCGCGCTTGAGCTCGCGGCGTCGGCCGATGCGCGGGTAGCCCAGGATCGTGGCGTGGGGAAGGTGCGGGTGCGTGAACTCGACTGCCATGCGTATCAGCTCCATCGGACCTGGCGTTAGCACCTTGCCCTCGGAATTGGCGCTCCGGAGGCAGGTTGCTGCGGTGTCGTTGAGCCAGGACTCTCGACCGCTCTGGATGATGAGACTGGATCGTAGGCATGCCCGGGATGTGGTCGGAAAACCGTCCACGCCTCGGGATGGTCGTTCGATCCGATAGCGAGCCGTGGATAAAAAGTGTGCCAAGCGCCATGGTCAAATCGGCGCCATCAGCATCGTGATGTCTCCGCCCTGATAGTTCGGCATTCGGTGATGGATCCTGGCGTTCCTGCTCGTACCGCGACACACCAGCCGCGGACGGCGGGGCACATCCCGCCGGGAATCCTCACAGAGAAGGTCGAACCACCGATGCCGAAGATCCTGATGGTCATCTCCGCCGCGAACAGCCTGCGCCTGGCTGATGGGACCCCGCACCCCACCGGCTACTGGGCCGAGGAGGTCGCCGCGTCGCACCGCGTGCTGGCGGCGGCGGGCGTCAGCGTGGACATCGCGACGCCGGGCGGTGCGCCGCCCACCGTCGACGCGATCAGCCTCGACGAACGGGGCGGGGTGGCCGCCGCCGACGCCGCCGAGTTCCGTGCCTACCTCGACGCCCTCGCGGAGCAGCTCGCGAGCCCACTCGCGCTCGCCGACGTGCGTGCCGACGACTACGACGCGATCTACATCCCCGGCGGCCACGCCCCCATGGCCGACCTCGTGCGCGACGCCGACCTCGGCCGGCTGCTGATCGCCGCGAACACGCGGGGGACGACGGTCGCCGCGCTCTGCCACGGCGTGGCCGCGCTGCTGAGCGCCGAGGCGCCGGACGGGACGTTCGCGTTCGCCGGGCGTGCGCTCACCTCGTTCACCGACGAGGAGGAGCGTCAGGGCGGCCTCGGGGACGGCTCGCCGTTCCTCGTCGAGTCCGAGCTGCGCGAGCGGGGTGCCGTCGTCCAGATCGGGGAGGCGTGGAGCAGCACCGTCGTCCAGGACGGCAACCTGATCACCGGGCAGAACCCTCAGTCCAGCACGGCTACCGCCGAGGCGGTGCTCAAGGCGCTCGCCGAGCGCTGACGGTCCTCAGGCGCCCGGCCCGCGGCCACGGCTAGCCTGTGCACCAGGCAGGGGTGGGCCACAGCTGCTGGGACGGGAGAGTGATGCGGGTGCCGGGTCTCGACCTCCTCGCTACCTTCCTGGAGGTCTACCGCACCGGCTCGCTGTCCGCGGCGGCGGAGCGGCTGGGTCTGAGCCAGCCCGCCGTCACGGGGCAGCTCTCCCGGCTGGAGGAACAGCTCGGGGCGCAGCTCTTCGTCCGGTCGCGCAAGGGTGCCGAGCCCACCGAGCGCGCGGTGGCGCTGGCTGCCCAGGCCGGCCTGCACGTCGACGGGCTCCGGGCGGCGCTGGGTTCCGGATCGGCGGAACCGGCAGTCCGCGGCCTCGTCCGGCTGGGCGGTGCCACCGAGGTCATGACGGTTCGAGTGCTGCCCGCCCTCGCCCCGCTCGTCGCCCAGGGGCTGCAGGTCCGCGCCACGTTCGGGCTGGCGGAGGAGCTGCTGGCAGGGCTGTCGGCGGGAAGCCTCGACCTGGTCGTGTCCGCGGTGCGGCCGCGGCAAGACGCCGTCGTCGCCACGCCCCTGGTCGACGAGGAGTTCCTGCTCGTAGGGCCCACGGCGCTGGCCCACACGGTCGACCCGGTGCGGCTCGCCGCGGACCCGGTCGCCGCGCTGTCGCACCTGCCGCTCGTCGCGTACGCGGAGGACCTCCCGATCGTGCGGCGCTACTGGCGCAGCGAGTTCGGACGGCGCCCGCCCAACGTCACGTCGCTCGTGGTCCCGGACCTTCGCGCGGTGCTCGCCGCCGTGACCGCGGGCGCAGGCGTCTCCGTGCTGCCGCGGTACCTCGTCGCGCCGGCGCTGGAGAACGGGCAGGTCGTCCAGCTCCATCATCCCGAGGCGCCGCCGCTGAACACGCTGTACCTCGCGGTGGGCAGGGGCGCGCCCCACGGCCCGGCCCTCGCCGCCGTCCGCGACCGGGTCATCGAGGCCGCCGAGGAGTGGGGGACGCTCTGACGGCCCAGCCCGGCCCGTCCCGGCGTCGCCCGGAGTCGCCGGCCGGGCCGGCCGGATAGCCATGCACCTGCTGCCAGACCCCGCTCGATCTTGGCAGCAGGTGCATGGTCATAAAAGTGTGCCAAGCATCGAGAGTCGACCACAGCAGTTGCTGCCGGACGCGGCCCGGCCTGGCAGGAACTGCTGTGGTCAGCTTGCGCTGCGGCGCGTGGGGCCTGACGTCACGGACCAGAGCATGACGGCGACGGCGGCCAGCGCCGCGCTGACCACCAGCGGGCCGACGGGCCCGAGCGGCCCGATCGACAGGCCGCCCAGCACCGGACCGACCAGCGCACCGAGGTTCAGAGCGACCGTCGAGAACGCGCCGCCCATCGTCGGAGCGCCGTGGGCCGACGCCATGCTGCGGGCGATCAGCGTGCCGCCGACCACGAACGACAGCGCGCCCAGGACCGGGGCGAGCACCCACACCGCAGACGGGCTCGCCGCGAGAGCGGCCCACAGGACCCAGCCCGCGACGAGAACCGGGATGCCGATCCCGAGGACCAGGTGCCCGCGCCTGTCGGCCAGGCGGCCCGCGGCCGAGACGCCGCCGAACGCGCCGAGCCCGAACAGCGCGAGCACCACGGGCACGAGCGCGGGGTCGATCCTGGCGCCGTCCGTCACGATCGGCGCCAGGAAGGTGAACGCACAGAACGTCGCGCCGTTCACCAGCACGCCGAGCGCGAGATACCGCAGCAGGGCCGGCGACCGGAGCGTGCCGAGCTCCGCTCGGAGGTCCACCCGGGCACGTGGCATGTAAGCCCCCGGGTCCGCCCGACCGTGCGATCCACGCGCCACAGGGGCCGCCTGGCCGTGCGGTGCACGCCGGCCCAGCCCGCCCGGCGTCAGGACGGCGACCGCGACCAGGGCGAGCGCCGACAGCCCGGCGATCGCCCAGAGCGCCGAGCGCCAGCCCCAGATCTCGCCGAGGAAGGCCCCGGCGGGGACGCCGGCGATCAAGGCGAGCGTCGTACCGCCGAGGATCGCGGCGAGCGCTCGGGTCTGGCGGCCCGCCGGGACGATCATCGTGACGGTCGACAGCGCCACCGCGAGGAACCCGGCGTTGGCCACTGCGGCGACGAACCGGGTGGCGAGCAGGACGGCGAACTGGTCGGTGAGCGCGCCGGCCACGTGCGCGGCGACGAAGATCGCGAGGCTCGCGGACAGGGTCCGGCGCGGCGGCAGGCGGCGTCCGAGGGCGGCCATCAGCGGTGCGCCGACGACCATGCCGATCGCGAAGCCCGAGGTCAGGTAGCCGGCCTGGGCGATCGAGATGCCGAGGCCGGTGGAGATGCCGGGCACGAGCCCGGCGAGGACGAATTCCGACGTGCCTTGCGTGAAGACCGCGACCGCGAGCACGTAGAGCAGGACAGGCATGTACGCCTCCGAAGGGAGAAAGGGGAACGGGTAGGCCGGCGCGGCACTACGGGGCCCTTCGGATGCGTGGACTGCGCCCGCTCGCGCGGGAAGGCGCGGCGGGGGAGGTGGTCGTTACCTCGGGTGTCTCTACAGGGGCATCTCGGGCTACCGGAGTACCGGCAGCCCGAACCTGGATGCTTCTGGAGACCTCACGCCGCGAAACTACCACGCATGGGTCACGGCTCCGTGTCGATGGTCGACGGGCTCGCGCCGTCGCAGGTGGTCCACTGGAACTCGCTGAGCACAAGATATTCCCTGCCGTCGGCCGACTCGGCCCAGGTCTGCTCGCTGTGCGGCAGCCACGTGGTCGTGTCGATCAGCAGCTCCATCCGTGTGACGTCCCCGTCCTGCACCAGCCCGGCCGGGGGCGTGAGCCGGATCCGGGCCAGGGTTGTGCTGTCCTTCTCCGGCGTGGGGCTGTCGCGACCCTCAAGCGTGAGGCTGTCGTGCAGGCGGTAGTCGGTGCCCTCGAGGTCGGCCAGGTGCAGTGCTGCGCCGGCGGCCACCGTGTGCAGCAGCTGCAGGGGCTGCTGGTCCAGCGGGGCGGGTTTGGGCGTCTCGGTGTCCGTCGCCCCGGGTTCGTAGAAGCGGCTCGTCGACTCGTCGCCCAGGCTCGAGCGGGTCTTGACGCCGCAGCTCGCAATGGCCACGGCATGCGCCGCGCGGTCGACGACGGCGGCGGACGTCAGCCCGGCGCTCGGCAGCGGGGCCGGCGTCGAGCCGGTGTCCGCCGTCGGCGAATCGCTGGGCGCCGGACCGCTGGGCGCCGAGACGCTGCTGGTCGGCGGTGCGCCACCGGGGGCGGCGCCCTGCGGCGGCAGGCCGGCCACGCTCACCACCACCACGACGACGGCGGCGGCCGCCGCGGCCGCGACACCCCAGGCCAGGACCGGCGCACGGCGCGGGATGCGCCGGGTGCGGCGGCCGTCCGGGCCGGTGCCGTGCAGCACGATCTCGACCCGCTCGTCCGAGGCCCAGTCGTCGTGCGCCTCGGCGTCCTGCGCGCGGGCCCAGGACTCGGCGTACACCTGCCTCAGGTCGAGCTCGGGATCGACGCCGCGCAGCGCGCGCCGCGCCCGGGTCAGCTCATCGTCTTCCACGTCAGGACCCTTCCTCGGTCAGGCGTTCGTAGGCGGCGCGCAGGCGGCGCCGTGCCCGGTACACCCGGGTGGCCGCCGTGGCCGTCGTGCAGCCCAGGACCTGGGCGACCTCCGACGTCGACAGCTCGGCGGCCGCGAGCAGCTCGATCACCTCGCGGTCCGCGGGGCGAAGCAGGTCCAGCGCGCGGCGGAGCTCGTCGAGCTCGGCGACGAGACGGACGTCGTCCTGGCCTGGCGGGGCCGGATGCGTGCGGACGCGCTCGGCCAGTGCGTTCCGGCGGTGCTGCGCACGGACCTGGTTCGCCATCACGCGGCGGGCCACACCAAGGAGCCAGGCGCGCGGGTTGTCCGGCAGCTCCCCCTTGCGCCACGCGATGGCGAAGACCTCGGCCACGACGTCTCCCGCCTCGGCGTCCGGGAGCCGCGAGCGGGCATAGCGGTAGACGCCCCGCGCGTGCGTCGCGAAGAGCTCCTCGGTGTCGGCAGGCGTGAGCGGACCCGGGTCGCGGCGCTGCGCCGCGAGGTCCGGCTCGGTGTTCATGGCCAGGGTGGGCTCCGATGATGAAAAGACGTGCTTCCGACCCAGTGTGTCCGGCACAGGACCTGCGATGACACCTCATGGATGTCGGCCACGTCACAGCGGCCCGGCTGCCATCGGGGTCCGGACGGCGCACACCAACGCTGATGTGACCCTCTTCTCCGGCAGTCGACGCCCCTTCCGTACCCGTGGCCTCGGCGCGCGTCCCCTCAGCGCCCGTCCTTTCAGCGCGCGTCCGGTCGGCCCTGCCGCCGTCCTCGTCGCGACCCTGCTCCTGGCCGGCTGTGCGGTGGGTGTCGCCGGCGCGGGCGACACCGGCGACATTGCCGCAGGCCAGGAACAGGGCTCGACGGGGGAGGACCCGGCCGGCCCGGCTGCCGGTCCGGTCGACGAGCCCGCGGACGAACCCGCGGACGAACCAGCGGACGAACCAGCCGCCGCGCCCGCCGACGAACCCGACCCGAGCATCAACCTGACGGAATACTCGGTGTCCGACCCCACGAGCCGGTGGGTCGTAGTCAACAAGCACTCGCCGCTCGAACCGGCCGACTACGAGCCCGACCTGACTACGGTGCGCGGCTACCTCGTGCGGCCCGACGCCGCCCCCGACCTCACTGCACTGCTGGAAGCCGCCGAATCCGACGGCGTGCACCTGACGCTGCGCAGTGCCTACCGCGGGTACCCCAAGCAGGCGGCGGTCTACGACGGATGGGTGGCGCAGCTCGGCCAGGCGGAGGCGGACGACGTCTCGGCCCGCCCGGGGCACAGCGAGCACCAGACGGGCATCGCCGTCGACTTCGGCAGCTCCACCCGGTCCGGTTGCGACTTCGAGCAGTGCTTCGGCGAGACGGTCGAGGGCCGCTGGGTCGCCGAGCACTCCGCCGAGTTCGGCTTCATCATCCGATACACGTCCGAGAACAGGGCGGTCACCGGTTACGCCCCCGAGCCCTGGCACGTGCGCTGGGTGGGCCGCGAGCTGGCGTCGCACATGCGGGCCACCGGCGTCACGACGCTGGAAGAGGTGTTCGACGTGCCCGGCGGGGGATACGCCCGCTGACGGGCTTGACCTTGTCGTAGCGACAACCTTGCACGCTGCGGTCATGACCACACCAGGTCGCACGCGGGGGATGGTCCGGCCGGAGGCCCCTGACCGCGCCCCGGACCGCGGGTAGGCCGCGCGCTGGTCGCCGTCGGTCGCCACGGTCATCTCATGGGCTCAAGGTGCAGCGACCATCCTGTGATCGGAATTCCCAAAATGTCCCAGTATCGGCAAAGATGGGGCATACCACCTATCACCAGGGGAATATCGTGAGCGCGACCGCCTCCGGGGCCACCGCAGCACTGTCGGACGTGCCGATCTCCACGCCCGCGCTCGTCGCCTGCGACGTCGAGGGCACGCTCGTCCGCGCCGGTCGCCGGGCCACCCCCGCCGTCCTCGACGCGATAGCCGCGGTGCACGAGGCCGGGCACCACCTGGCGGTGGCCACGGGTGCCTCGCTGTCGAGCGCGGTGCAGGTCGTCCGGCGGCTCGGGATCCGCGAGGGCTGGGTGGTCGCGGCGAACGGGGCGGTGACGGCGCGGCTGCGCGCCGACGGCTACTCGGTCGTCGACGTGCGGCTGCTGGCCGCCGAGCCCGTGTGCCGGCTCGTCGCCAGGACGCGGCCCGACCTGAGCATCGCGGCCGAGGTGGTCGGCACCGGCTACCGCGTGACCAAGCGGTTCCCCGAGCGCCAGCTCAGCGGGCACCAGGACGTGCTCCGCGAGCTCGAGGAAATATGGGCGCGACCGACCCCGCGCCTGGTCGTGTACGGGCAGTGGGCCCGGCGGCTCGCGCCGGCGCTGCGCGCGTCCGGCGTCACGGCGATCCCGGCTCGCGTGGACTGGGTGGACGTCACGGCGCCCGGCGTCAGCAAGGCGACGGCGCTCGAGAACATCCGCGTCGAGCTGGGGGTCGCGTTGTCCCGGACGGTCGCCATCGGCGACGGCGAAAACGATCTCGAAATGCTTCGGTGGGCGGCCACGTCGATAGCGATGGGCCACGCGCCCGAGTCGGTCCGCGCCGTCGCCGACCGCGTCACGGGCACCATCGATGAGGACGGCGCGGCCGGCGCGCTCCGGGACGCGCTCCTGTTGTCGGCCCGCTGAGGTCCTGGCCTTCCCGGTCCGCGCTGCCGGCTTGACGTTCGACCAATTTCAGTTGATAGTGAAACAACTGACATTGGAGCTGACATGGACACCCAGGACCCCGTCCTCGAATGGGTCGAACGCGTCTCGATGTACCTGGCCCGCGACGGCGTCCCGCCGATCGCGGGCCGGGTGCTGGGCTGGCTGATGGTGTGCGACCCCCCGGAGCAGTCCGCCGGGCAGATCAGCGACGCGACAGGCGCCAGCCGCGCCTCGCTCACCTCGAACCTGCGCCTGCTGACCGCGATGGGCTTCCTCAGCTCCCGGACCCGGCCGGGCAACCGGACCACCTACTACCGCATGGCCGACGACGCCTGGTCCGTGGTGGTTCGCCGCCAGGTCGAGTCCATGACGTCGTTCCTCGACCTCAGCCGCGACGGGATCGCCCTGGCCGGCCCGGGGAACGACGGCCGGGTGCGGCAGGCGCACCGGACCTTCGAGTGGATGGCCGCCGCGTTCGCCGCCGCCCCGCCGCTGAGCGCGGGCCCAGGAGAGGCCGGGCACCGGAACGACGAAACGGCCGAGCACACGGCCGAGCACCCGGAGCAGGCCGAGCGCACGGAGCAGAAGCGATGACCGGACACGCGATAGTCGTTGGCGGCGGTATCGGCGGACTGGCTACCGCCCTGGCGCTCCACCGGATCGGCTGGCGTGCCACGGTGCTCGAACGGGCGCCGGAGCTCGGCGAGGTCGGCGCCGGCATGTCGCAGGCGCCCAACGCCCTGCGGGCGCTGGCCGAGCTGGGCGTCGAGGCCGAGGCCCGCGCCGTCGGCGTCCCGACGTACTCGACGAGCAACCTGCGCCGGCCCGACGGCCGCTACCTGAAGCGTGCCGAGCCAGGGGAGGGGACGGCGCTGCTCGGGTTCCATCGTGCCGACCTGCACGGCGTGCTGCTCGACGCGGTCCCCGCCGGCTGGGTGCACACCGAGGCCGAGGTCACGGACCTGCGGCCGGACGGCGCCGGCGTGACGGTCACGGCCGGCGGCACCGACTACCGCGCCGACCTCGTGATCGGCGCCGACGGCATCCACAGCGCCGTCCGGACCCGCCTGTGGCCCGAGGCGCGGCCGCCGCGCTATCTCGGGCGCACGGCATGGCTCGGCGTCACGGACGTCGCGGGCCTGCCCGGCGACCTGACCGGCAGCGTCACCCTGGGCCGCGGCGCGCTGTTCCTGATCCATCCGGTGGCACGCGACCGGGCGTACTGGGCGCTGCTCACCGCCGAGCCGACGGCGGGCGTCCGGTACGACGACGAGAAGGCAACGGCGCTGGAGCGCGTCGCCGGCTGGCACGAGCCGGTGCCGCAGCTGATCCGCGCGACGCCGGACGCGGCGGTGATCCGTACCGACATCCGCGAGCTGCCGCCGCTGAGCACCTACGCGCGGGGGAGGGTCGCGCTGCTCGGCGACGCCGCGCACGCCATGAGCCCCGACCGGGGGCAGGGCGCCGGCCACACCCTGGAGGACGCCGTGGTCCTCGCGCACGCGCTGAGCGCCGAGCCCACCGTCGAGGCCGCGCTGGCGCGGTACGACGCGGAGCGCCGTCCGCGGGACCAGGCCACCGCCCGTGGTGCCCGGATCGACGGCGCCATGACGAGCTCGCGCGTCGGTCAGCCGGCCATGGTGGCACTGGTCCGGCTGATGCCCGCGACGCTGTGGCGCAAGGGCGTGGCGCCCGACGGCAACCCCACCTGGCGGTGGGAACCGCCGCGGCTCCCGGCGGTGCCGCCGGTGTACTGAGACCACCTGCCCGCTCGCCGCGCCGCGTGCGCGCGCGTGAGCCAGGATGTCCGCATGGCGCACCCTCACTCGCACGGCGCGGCCGGCCCGGCCGCGCCACGCACGACGTTCCTGCTGGTAGTGACCCTGGCGTCCGCCCTGCTGGTGACCCTCGCCGGGCTGTGGCTGCTGTGGCCGAACAGCGGCGACGTGCCCGACCGGGTGCCGGCCAAGGCCGAGGGCACGTCGTTCGTCGACGCGACGGTGACCGGCCCGGCCGACTCGGTCACCGGCAGCGTCCCGGTGGAGCTCGCCAACGGTGAGCAGTCCCGGCTGCAGTCACCCGGACCGTCGGTCCCGCTCGCCGAGGGTGACCGCATCACCGCCGTCGACATCTCCCAGGTCTCGCAGCCCGGCGTCGACCCGCTCGTGTTCATGGACTTCCAGCGCGAGCTGCCGATCGCCCTGCTGGCCGTCGCCTACGCCCTCGTCGTGCTGCTGGTCGCACGATGGCGCGGGCTCGCCGCCATGGCCGGGCTCGGGCTCGCGTTCGTCGTCCTCCTGGGCTTCACGATGCCCGCCCTGCTGGCGGGGGAGTCCGCGATCGGCGTGGCGCTGGTGACGTCGTCCCTGGTCATGTTCGCGACCCTGTACCTGGCGCACGGCCTGTCCGCGCGGACGTCCACCGCCCTGCTGGGCACGCTCGTCGGCCTCGCGCTGACGGCGGGGCTCGCGGCGTGGGCGTCGGGGGCCGCGCAGATCACCGGCACCACCTCGGAGGCGTCGTCGTTCCTGCCGTCCAGCGCGCCGGGCGCGGACCTGCGCGGGATCGCGCTGTGCGGCATCGTGCTGGCCGGGATGGGCGTGCTGAACGACGTGACCATCACCCAGGCCTCCGCGGTGTGGGAGCTGCGGGCGGTCGCGCCGGCGGCGTCGCGGGCCGAGCTCTTCACCAGTGCCATGCGGATCGGCCGCGACCACATCGCCTCGACCGTCTACACGATCGCGTTCGCCTACGTCGGCGCCGCACTGCCGCTGCTGATGATGGTCTGGCTCATCGACCAGTCGCCGGCCACGGCCCTGAGCTCGGGCGAGATCGCGGAAGAGGTGGTGCGCACCCTGGTCGGCTCGATCGGACTCGTGCTCGCCATCCCGGTCACCACTGCCATCGCGACGCTCACGGTTCCCGGTCCGGCGTCGGAGCAGGCGGGCTCGACGGGTTCGGAGCCCGCTTCCGACCCGGAGCTGATGGCGCCCGTGTCGGAGGCGTGGGGGTCGCCGCCAGCCTCCGGGGCGTCGGCGACGTAGGCGGCACGACGGCGTTGCCCACGTTCTCCTCCAGCCCCCGCAGGAGCGCCGTCGCTTCCTCGTGCTCGGCGGAGGTCAGGGCGCCGGCCGTCGCCTGCTCGAGCTGGGCCCAGATCTCGGCGACGCGCGGACGGAGCGCCTGGCTCGCGGGCGTGGGTTCCACGAGCGTGACGCGCCGGTCGTCGGGGCTGGGCCTGCGGCGCACGAACCCGGACCGCTCGAGCCGCTGGACGGTCCGCGTCATCGACGCCGAGTCCGTGGCGACGTACCGGGCGAGGTCCGTCTGGCGCTGCGGCCCGTGCTCCCACAGGAACATGAGCAGCAGCTCCTGGCCGGGATGCAGGCCGAGGGGGCGCAGCAGGTCAGCGGCGAGCGCCCGGTGCGCCCGTGCGAGCGAGAAGACCGCGAGGCTGAGCGACCCGGTGACGAACGGGTTCGACTCACTGTCCGGGGCAGATGTCATACGCTCCATGGTGGACGAGAGGGAGCATCATGCGCGCGGTAGTTTTCGACCGGTTCGGCGGCCCGGAGGTCCTGCACCTGGGCGAGGTTCCGGAGCCGGAGGCCGGCACGGGGCAGGTCCGTGTGCGGGTCGAGGCCGTGGGGCTCAACGCGTTCGACGGGAAGATCCGTTCGGGTGCGATGGAGGCCGCGTTCCGGACGCCGCTCCCGGCGGTCCCGGGCACGGAGGTGGCCGGAGTCGTCGATCAGGTGGGGGCCAACGCCGCCGGGGTGGCCATCGGCGACCGGGTGACCGGCTGGACCAGCCGGGGCGCCGCGGAGCTCGCAGTCCTGAAGCTGTGGGCGCCGGTGCCGGACGATCTGGACGCGGCCCAGGCGGCCGCGCTGCCCGTGGTCGGCGAGGCGGCGCGGCGGGCGCTGCGCATCCTCGACCTGAAGCCGGGGGAGACCCTGCTGGTGCACGGCGCGAGCGGAGGTGTTGGCGGGCTCGCGACCCAGCTCGCCGTCGCGGCGGGCGTGCGCGTGATCGGTACGGCGGCGCCGGTCAACCAGGAGCGGGTCGCCTCGTACGGGGCGACGCCGACCACCTACGGCGAAGGGCTCGTCGGCCGGGTCCGCGCCCTGGCGCCCGCCGTCGACGCGGTGCTCGACGCCGCGGGCGGCGGCGTCCTCCCGGACAGCATCGAGCTGCGGGGTGGTACCGACCGCGTGCTGACCCTCACCGATCCGGCCGCCCACGGGCTGGGCGTGGTGTTCGACGAGCGGCCCGCGCCCTCGGCGGAGGATCTCGCCGACCTCGTCGGGCTTGTCGTCCGTGGCGAGGTAGCGGTCCCGGTCGCGAAGGTGCTGCCGCTGGCGGAGGCGGCACGGGGGCAGGCCCTGGTGGACGGCGGGCACGCGGGCGGCAAGGTCGTGCTCGTGCCGTGAGTGTGTCGGCGCAGGTCGAGGTTCCGCAGTCCCTGGTGTCGTCGTATTCGAGAAGCTTCGGTGAAGTGGGGACGGCCTGGATCGCCGGGTTGCCGGCGCTGGTCGCGGCGATGCTGGACCGGTGGGAGCTGAACTGGGACGGCGAGGCCGCCGCGGGTGAGGCCTCGCTCGTGCTGCCAGTACTGGGGCAGGACGGCGCTCGCGCGGTCCTCAAGCTCCAGTTGACACGCGAGGAGACCAGCGCGGCCCTGATCGGCCTGCGCGCATGGAACGGCCAGGGGATGGTGCGGCTGCTCGACCACGATCCCGAGAGCAGCACCATGCTGCTGGAGCGGCTCGACGGTGCCCGTACGCTCGCCTCGGTCGAGGACGACGACGTCGCGATCCGGATCCTCGCCGAGCTGCACGCGCGGCTGGTCTCCGTGCCGGCGCCGCAGGGGTTGCGGAGCCTCGGCGACATCTCCACCGCGATGCTGGCGGAGGCCCCGCGAGCCGTCACCGCTCTGGCTGATCCCGTTGACCAGCAGGTCCTGCGCGGCTGGGCATCGGTGGTGACCGAGCTGATCGACGAGCCCGGCGACCGGTTGCTGCACTGGGACCTGCACTACGACAACATCCTCGCGGGGGAGCGTGAGTCGTGGCTCGCGATCGACCCCGAGCCGCCCGTCGGTGATCCTGGCTTCGACCTGTGGCCCGCGCTGGACAGCCGCTGGGACGACGTCGTCGCGGTTCGTGAGGCCCGACGCGTGGTGCTGCGCCGCTTCGATCTGCTCACCGAGGTGCTCGGGCTCGACCGTGCACGGGCCACGGGCTGGACGCTGGGCCGGCTGCTGCAGAACTCGTTGTGGGACATCGAGGACGGCGCGACCGCCCTTGCGCCGTCCTCGATCGCCGTAGCGGAAGCGCTGCTCATCCGTGACTGACGTCGTTGTCGTCCAGCATGCACCTGCCGACCGGGTCTACCGTGCCGCCCGGATCGGGCCAGGATCAGGCGCGTGCGGCCTCGCGGACGAGGCCGTCGACCTCGGCCGCCAGCAGGCGCTCGCCGTCGAGGCCCATGGTGTCGAAAGCGCCGACGATCTCCAGCGACACGAGGCCGTGCACCCGGTACCAGGTCGACAGGGCGAGCTGGAGCGTGGCGGGCGGCGCCGTCGGCACGCCGAGGGACTCGCCCCACCGTGCCAGCTCCTCGTCGACGCCGGTGCGCGCATCGGACCCGTCGCCGGTGGCGCGGCTCCCGGCGTCGGGCGCTATCGCCTGGAGTGTCGTGACCAGGGCGAGCATGCTCTGGCTGATGGTGCTGATGCTCTCGAGCGGGTCCACGGACGCGCGCCGGCTGCCGGTGAAGAGCATCGAGTACCGGCGGGGGTGGTCCAGCGCCCAGCGTCGCCAGGCGTGCGCGACGGCGCCCAGCCGGTCCGGCGCGGGCCGGTCCGCGGCGTCGCGGGCGGCGGTCTCGACGGCGGTGCCGAGGTCGGTGTACCCGGCCGTGACCAGGGCGTCGAGCAGCGCCTCGCGGGACGCGAAGTAGTGGTACAGCGCGGGCGGCGTCATGCCCACGGCCTTGCCGACCGACGCGAGCGACAGGCCGTGCGCACCTTCGGCGTCGACCAGCTCCAGCGCTCGCTGGACGATCTCGTCGACCGTCTGCCGTCTGAGCCGTTCGCGCCGGGTCAGGGGCCGGGTGTCGTCGTCGTCCACGGGCATGCCGTGAGCCTAACGTCCGGGGCGACGTCCGGCGTGGGCCTATCCGAACCGGTGGCCGGGCCGCGTCCGTATCAGTATCAGTGCGGTACGGCCGTCCGGCCTGGGACGATGATGCCCGTGGCGACCGATTCCGTGAGCGTGACCCCGGCTCCCACCGGACTGACCGAGCGCGCGCTCGGGCCCGACCTGGCCCGCGGCATGATGCTGCTGTTCATCGCCCTGGCGAACTCGCACTACTTCCTGGTCGGGCAGCGGTACGTCGGCGGGTTCCCCGTGGACGGCTCCTCCGTGGACGACGCCGTCGCGTGGCTCATCTCCACCTTCGTGGACGGCCGGGCGTTCCCGATGTTCGGGCTGCTGTTCGGCTACGGCGTGGCGCACATCGTGCGGCGCAACGCCGGGCTCGGGCCGCGCGTGGTGAACCGGATCCTGCGCCGCCGCTCCCTGGTCCTGATCGTGATCGGGCTCCTCGACGCCCTCCTGTTCTACGCGGGCGACATCCTGGCGATGTACGGGGTGCTGCTGTTCGTCGGCATCCTCCTGGTGCGCCGGTCGGACGCGTGGGTCATGGCGGTGGCCGTGGTGTTCTTCGTGCTGAACGCCCTGCCGGGCGTCGACTCGATGTCGATCGGCACCGCCGGGCCCGACGCGGCGTCCCTGCCGCCCGACCTCGCGACCATGTTCGCCGAGCGGGCGCCGGTTGCCGCGCTCGTCGCGCTCGGCGGACCGATCGGGTTCGCCTGCCCGTTCGCGATCGGCCTGTGGGCCGGACGGCGCCGGATCCTCGAGCGGCCGACCGAGCACCGCACCCTGCTGCGGGTCGTCGCCGCCGTCGGGATCTCCGTGGCGGTGCTCGGCGCCCAGCCCGCGGCACTCCTGGTCGCCGGCGTGTACGACCGGCCGGGTGACCAGGTGCTGCAGTGGGTCGGCCCGCTGCACGACGCGACGGGCGTGCTCGGCGGGTTCGGCTACGCGGCCCTGATCTGCCTGGTCTCCACCCGCCTGCGGAACCGCGAGCTGGTAGCCGCGGTCGCCGCCGTCGGGCAGCGTTCGATGACGTGCTACCTGCTGCAGTCGGCCGTGTGGTTCGTGGCGTTCACGCCGTTCCTGCTGGGCCTCGCGGACGAGCTCACGGCCGCGAGCACCGCGCTGCTCGCGGCCGGGGTGTGGGTGGCGTCGGTCGCGCTGGCCGAGTGGATGCGCCGCACCGGACGGCGGGGCCCGTTCGAGACGCTCACCCGCAGGGTGACGTACTCGGCGCGGCCCTCGTAGCCGGCCGGATCGAGGCAGGGTCAGGTGACGTCGAGCACCGCCTTGCCGTGCAGGCGGCGGTCGAGGAGGGGGGCGCGGGGAGTCGGCGGTGCGCGCCGCGCCGCTGCCGGCGTACGACGCGCTGCGGGCGGCGTCCTGGCACCCGCCCGGATCGTCGTCCGCGGCGGACGTCGCCCGCGTGGTGCTCGCGGTGGTCGACGCCGACGAGCCGCCGCTGCGGATCCTGGTCGGCGAGCTGGCGGCGGACGCCGTCCTCCCGATCACCGAGGAGCGGCTGGCGGGCTGGCTGCGCTGGGAGGACCTGGGCCGCACGGCGGGCTGACGGCACTCCGGGCCGGACGACCCGGCGTCCTACAGCACCACCCAGCCCAGCAGCCCCGCCGCGATCACCACCGCCCACGGGGGAGCCGACCACTTGGCCAGCGCCACGAAAGCGGCGATCGCGAGGGACAGGGCGACCAGAGGGTTGCCCGCGGCCAGGATGCCCTGGGTGAACACCGGGTCGTACAGCGCGGCGGCCAGCAGGCCCACCACGCCCGCGTTGACGCCGGCGAGCGCCCGCCGGGCGCGTGGCGCACGGCGCAGCCGCTCCCAGAACGGCAGCGCGCCCACGATCAGCAGGGCCGACGGCGCGAAGATCGCCAGGAGCGCGATGGTCGCGCCGGCCAGGCCGGTGGGTCCGGAGGTGGTGACCGCACCGAGGTACGCCGCGAAGGTGAACAGGGGCCCTGGCACGGCCTGCGCCGCGCCGTACCCGGCGAGGAACTGGTCGTGCCCCACCAGGCCGGACGGCACCGTCTCGGCCTGCAGCAGCGGCAGCACCACGTGCCCGCCGCCGAAGACGAGCGACCCGGCGCGGTAGAACACGTCGACGAGCCGCGCGACGCCGTCGCCGGTGGCGGCGGCCAGCAACGGCAGGGTGACGAGCAGCAGCCCGAACACGACCAGGCACGCGACCGCCGCCCCGCGCCGGACGGGCACGGTGAACGGTTCGTCGCCGCCGTCGTCCGACGTGGCGGAGAGCCAGAAGAGCCCGGCGATGCCCGCCAGCACGATCACCCCGACCTGGCTCACGGCGCCTGGCAGGCCCAGGACCGACGGCGCGAGCAGCGTGCCGATCGCCGCGGCTCCCGCGATGGTCGCGCGCCGCGCGTCCGGGGCCAGCGTGCGCGTCATCCCGAGCACCGCCTGCGCCACGACGGCGACGGCCGCCGCCTTGAGACCCCCGATCCACCCCGCCCCGGCGTCGCCGCCCAGCGCCGTGACCCCGTACGCGAACGCGACCAGCAGCACCGCGGAGGGCAGCGTGAACCCGGCCCAGGCCGCCAGCAACCCCCGGATCCCCGCGCGCCGCAGGCCGATCGCCATGCCCACCTGGCTGGACGCCGGTCCGGGCAGGAACTGGCACAGGGCCACCAGGTCGGCGTACGCGCGGTCGCCGAGCCACCGCCGTCGGACCACGAACGCGTCGCGGAAGTACCCGAGGTGCGCCACCGGGCCACCGAACGACGTCAGCCCGAGGCGCAGGAAGGTGACGAACACCTCGCGCGTGGTGCCGGCGCTCTCGGGGACCGAGCCTGGGTCGGGGGCGTCGGACGCCATCATGCGCTCGCTCCAGAGATCACACCGGGACGGTACCGGTCCGGTGCGCGGCGCGTCCCCGCGCGGTCACGTTCGTGTCCTCCCGGCCCGCCGCGGCCTACGCTGACCGACATGGCACAGGACGCGCGGGACATGACGGCGCAGCAGCTCCAGGCGGAGCTGGAAGCGGCCCAGGAGGCGGCCTCGAGCACGCCCGGCTCACCGGCCGGCTCGACGCCGCGCGGTCCGCGCTCGCCGGCGAGCTCACCCGGCTGGCGAACGAGGTAGGTACCACGCGCGGGGAGCTGACCGAGCTGCACGAGGTCATCAGCGCGGCGGAGCGTGCCAGCGCCGCGCTCGCCGGCGCCTCGCGCCACCTCGACAGCGCGGGCAACTGGGCCACGTACGACACGTTCGGCGGCGGAGGTTTCTTCGCCGACATGATGAAGCGCCAGAAGATGGACCAGGCCGTCGAGCTGATGCGGAACGCCGACGAGTCGCTGCGGGCGCCGTCGCGGGAGCTCGGCGACCTCGGCCGCGACGGCGTCGGAGGAATCGAGGCGGACGGGCTGATCGGGACGTTCGACGTCTGGTTCGACGACATCTTCAACGACTGGACGGTCATGAACCGCATCAACGAGGCCCGCGACCGGGTGCGCGAGGCTCTGGACACGGTCGGGCGGGTGCACCAGGGCGCGGTCGAGCGCGCGGCGGCGCTGGAGGTGCGGCTCGCGCAGCTCGCGGAACGGCGGGAGCAGCTGCTGACGGGTGCCTGACGGGCGCGGTCAGGTGCGCGCGGTCAGCGGGTGTGCCAGCCCGGCAGCAGGCGCTCCAGGGCCTCGGCCAGCGGCAGGGACTCGCCGTCCTTCCCGCCGGCGCCGAGCGTCAGGGGCGGACGGCGTGGCTCCGGCCGCGTGCCGCGCACCCGGTCGAGCAGGCCGATCGGTGCGGTGAGCACGTAGAAGTCGCCGTCCGTGCTGACGCCGAGGGTGCGGTCCACGCGCAGGTACCAGCCCCGCAGGGGCGTGCGCGCGGTGCCGCGACCGCCGTAGCCCTGCACCTGGAGCGGCACGGGTGCGAGCCCGGCGGTCCGCGCGGCCGCCGCGAACTCGCGCAGCATCGTCTCGGCCCGGGTGTGCTCGGCATCCTGGCGCGCCTGGAGGCGTTCGGCCTGGACGCGGACCGCCTCGGCCCGCTCTGCGGCCCACTTGTCGTCGCGCATGCGGGAAGTGTCGCACCTCGGAGTGCCGCGGCGGCACGAGTCTCCGTGGGCTGGCGTCAGGGTTCGGTGCGGGCTCCGAGTTCGGTCCCTTGTACGGCCGTCTTCGTGACTTCGGTCGGTTGCCTTGAGATCGGTCAATCAACCGACCGATCTCAAGGCAACCGACCGAAGTCGTGCGGAGGGCCCGTGCAACCGACCGATCTCGCAGCACACAGAGCTGAGTCGACCAGCTCAGTCCGGCAGCACCGACCGCTCCAGCCCTCGCGAACGGTAGTACTCCAGCAGCCGGTCCCACTCGATCACCCCGGCCGACCGCGCCCACGCGTCCCAGCAGCCCGCCAGCCGCGTGACGACGTCGGCGTGCCCGGCCGCGAGGTCGCGCGTCTCGCCGCGGTCCGCGACGACGTCGTACAGCTCCCAGGGCCGGTCCGCCTCGCGGACCAGCTTCCACCGGCCGTGGCGCACCGCGGCGTTCCCGAGGTGCTCCCAGAAGAGCGGGCGGTCGACGACGGCCTCACCCCGCCACTGGTCGAGCATGCTCGTGCCCGCCATGCCCTCGGCGTCGCCGCCCACGGCGCGCAGCACGGTCGGGGCGATGTCGACCACGTGGCCCGGCCCGTCCACGAGGTCCCCGGCCGGGACGCCGCCCGCGGGCCACGACGCGATGAGCGGGGAGGCGATGCCGCCCTCGTGCACCCATCGCTTGTACAGCCGGAACGGCGTGTTCGACAGGTGCGCCCACGACCGGCCGTAGCTCGCGTACGACTCCTCCGGCCCGGGCACGACGTCGGGGGAGTTGCCCACCCGGACCGGATGCCCTGCGCGCGTCGTCGGCGGGGAGACCTCCGCCGACAGGCGGCCCGACGGAGTGGGCAGCGACTCCGCGCACGCCCCGTTGTCGGAGCAGAACACGACCAGCGTGTCGTCCAGCGTGCCCTGTGCCTCCAGCTGGTCCAGCAGCGTCCCCACGCCCCGGTCCATGGCCTCGACCTGCGCCGCGTAGACCGCCATGCGCTCGGCCTCCCACGCCGGCTCGGGCACCTCGGCCCACGCCCGCACCCGGGGATCACGATCCGGCAGGGCGGACGCCGTCGCCAGGCCGAGCCGGTGCTGCTGGGCGAGCCGGCGCTCGCGGAGCCGGTCCCAGCCGGCGCGGTAGCGGTCGCGGTACTTCGCGACGTCGGCCTCGCGCGCGTGCAGCGGCCAGTGCGGCGCGGTGTAGGCGAGGTAGAGGAACCACGGCCGGCGGCTCGCGTGGGCGCGCCCGACGAAGTCGCGCGCGTACCGGGTCAGGTCGTCCGTGAGGTAGTAGTCGCCGGCTGTGGCCGACGGCGGCAGCCGCTCCTCGCCGTCCACCAGCGGCGGGTCGTAGTAGCTGACGGCGCCGTGCAGCACACCGTAGAACTCGTCGAAGCCGCGGCGGGTGGGCCAGGTCTCGTCCGGGGCCGACATCCGCGAGGACAGGTGCCACTTGCCCGCGAGCGCCGTCGTGTAGCCGACGGCGCGCAGCCGCTCGGCGAGGGTCGGCGCCGCGGGGTCGAGCGAGCCGCGGTACCCGTGCGGGCGGTCGTCGCTGGTCAGGACGCCGACGCCGACGTCGTGCGAGTGGCGCCCGGTGAGGAGGGCGGCGCGGGACGGGCTGCACCGCGGGGTCGCGTAGAACGAGCTCATCCGTACGCCGCGCCGCGCCAGCCGGTCCAGGGCCGGGGTGTCGATCTCGCCGCCGAACGCGGCGAGGTCGGAGAAGCCGAGGTCGTCGGCGAGGATGACCAGCACATCGGGGCTGCGCGTCATCGCAGCTCCCGGCCGGCCGGCGTGTCGGGCGCCGGGGTCACCCGGATGACCTGTGGTCGGGACAGGTCGTAGTCGGGCGCGACGTGGGTCCGGATCGTGGCCAGCCCCTCGATGCCGGCGGTGATGTCGAGCCCGGCCGCGTACTCCTCGCGGGTGACGCGCAGCCGGGCCGCCGTCGAGCCGAGGGTCACGACGTCGCCGGGGAACAGGGTGATCATCCGGGAGATCGTGGTCAGCAGCTCGCCGGGCCCGGCCGCGTACTCCGCCGTCGAGCCGCGCACCTCGATGCCTTCCGCGCCGGACCCAGCCGCGTCAGCCCCGCGCGGCCCCGCGATCCGCAGCCACATCTCGCGCCCGGACCAGCCGCCCGGGTCGGGCAGCCCGCGGACGGGCGCCAGGGGCTGCGGCGCGGGCAGCACCACGTTGAAGCCGTCGGCCCACCGCCCGTACATGGCGCCGATGCCGCGCTCGCCCGCGCGGGCGGGCTCGGCGACGGCGTCGTGGAAGGACTGGTCGCACACCGACACCAGGGGTGTGTACCCGAGCACCAGCTCGTCGCTCTCGGACCTGTCGGACCCGTGGGTCACGCGGCTGACCCACAGATCTGACACGTCCGGGGCGTCGGCGACCAGGCGGCGGACCACGAGCGCCAGCTCGATGGCGATCACCAGGTCGGTCGCCCGGGGCGGGACCAGCACGTGGTCGCTCGCGGACAGCGCCGAGGCCGGGCCGTTCAGGAAGCGCGGCACGGCGAGCCGCGGCAGGCCGTCGGGGTCGGGCGCGTTCGCCGGGGCGCCGTTGCCGAAGGCGGTCCAGAAGTGCCGCGCCCCGGCGACCGACCAGTCCTCGGGCTCCGCGACCGCCGTCCCGCCGGGTCGCTCCCGCCCGTGCAGCGCGACCTCCCGCACGGCCCACGAGGAGTGCTGGGTGAGGTCGGGCCCCGCACCGGACCCGGCCGAGGCGTCGACCACCACGGGGTTGGCCAGCGCCCCCACCGACTCGATCTCGACCTCCAGGCTCGTGCCGGCGGCGATCTGCTCGGACGTGACGGGCAGGCCGTCGACGCCCATGGTGCCGAAGTGGATCACGTCGCCCACGTGCAGCGACGCGAACGACGAGTACCACGCCACCACCCGCTCGATGCCCATCAGGGCGGCGCCGCTGTGCGCGCGGTCGCGCGTGCGGCCCGACTGCCGGGTCCACATCAGCAGGTTGTACGGGTCGCCCACCTCGTCCTTGGTGACCAGGTACGGGCCCAT
This sequence comes from Promicromonospora panici, assembly GCF_900608595.1. GTDB lineage: Bacteria > Actinomycetota > Actinomycetes > Actinomycetales > Cellulomonadaceae > Promicromonospora > Promicromonospora panici. Next base: position 168,287 of record NZ_UWYY01000018.1, read on the forward strand.
GGGGCACAGGGTGTCGGCCTTCTTGCCGCCCCACGAGGCGGTGGCCTGGTACAGCCAGTCCTGGTAGCCGCGCGGCAGGGAGTACCCGGTGCCGGCGTTGCCGGGCACCCGGCCGTAGTAGTGGGTGCCCGACACGTCGTCCACCACGGTGTAGCCCGCCACGTGCTCCATCGCCCGCTCGACGGGGACGTACCGCCCGGCCCGGCCGATCACCACGGCGAGCTCGACGTTGTAGGCCATGCTCGGCACGTGGTTGTCGTGCCGCATGACGACGGGCGCCCCTTGGCCGATGACGGCGCCCTGCGGCCGCTGGTGCCCCAGCGGGAACAGGTTGACCAGCGGCACGCCCGGCTTGTTGCGCACGAACGACGGCGAGTTGGTCACGAGCCCCCAGCACAGCCGCGGGCGGGGGACCGGGGCGAGCAGCTCGACGTCGTCCACGGGGTGTCCCGCGCGGGGCAGGATCGTCGCGTCCGTCTGCGCCGCGAACCGCTCGACGGCGGCCACCAGCCGGGACAGGGCGACCAGGCCGGTGTCGTCCAGGGCGAGGAAGCCGACGAGCGTGTCCGGCCACTGCCCCGCGAGGAACCGCGGGGCAGTGGCCGGGCCGGACGACGGGATGGCCGCGTGGGCCGCCAGCGCCGCCTCGGCCCGCGCGGGCTCGAGGAGCCACTCGCGGACGGCGGAGTCGGCGCCGGACCCGCCGTCCGGCCCGGACCCTGGCCCGCCGGCGGGTTCCCGCACGACGACGCCCCAGGTCTCGGCACCTGCGACCAGGAAGCTGGCCAGCCTCACGTGTGTCCTCTCGTCGTTCCTCTGCTCATGACAGCTCGTCGCTCATGCCAGGTCCTCGCTCACGACAGCTCCTTGGCTCCCGGCACCTCGACCGTGCTGCCGTCGCTCGCGAGGTACCCGGCGACGATGACCCGGTACCAGTGCTCGCCGTCGGAGACCGCGAGGGTCGGGAACGGCCCGAGCGCGTCCGGCACCATCACGATGCCACCGGCCACGGGTTCCGGCAGTTCGGCCACGGAGTTGGGGACGAGCTGGAGGCGGTGGGTGTGCACGGTCCGCATCCGGAGCTCGGCCGAGCCGAGGTCGCGCTCGTTGTCGGTCGTGGGCACCACGCCGTCGGCCCCGACGCGGACGGCGGCCACCCCGTTGGCCTCCGCGGTGGCCGCGACGAGCTCGACGACGGCGGCCCCCGTGCCGCCGCTCGGCACCACCCGCACGCCGCCCTTCACGCCGGGCCCGGCTCCCGCCACCTGCGCGGACGTGGCGAGGAAGCTGCCGTAGGCGTCGCTGTCGGCGTACCCGTCGGCGGCGGTGGCCCGGATGACGGACGCCCCGTTCTTGACCGAGGTGAGCTCGTGCTCGTTGGCGTCGGCACTGCGGCGCTGGACGTAGCAGTCCTCACCGACGGTGCCCGCCATGAGCACGGGCGCGCCCGGGTCCAGGACGTTGCCGCTGATGGTGGAGCCGGTCAGGGTGCCGGCGACCCGTACCGGGGCGTTCCCAGCCACGGTGTTGGCGCCGAACGCGTTGCCCATCACGGAGACGCCGGTGGCGTCGCCGGCGATCCGCACCGCCGCCCGGATGACGCTCCGCTCCAGGTTCCAGTGGTCGAACGAGTTGGCCGAGATGGTGATCTCGTAGGCGGACTGCTCGAACGCCACCGGGTCGAGGTTGATCCAGTTGAACGTGTTCCCGGTGATGGTGATGTTGTGCGCGTCCACGCCGCGGAACAGGATCGCGTTCGGGGGCCGTCGCGTGTCGGGCTCCTCCCCGCCGCCCCCGATGACGTTGCCCGTGATGGTGAGGTTGGTGCCGCCCGCGGTGACGTCGACGACGGGCCCGGAGGCGTGCTCGATGACGTTGCCGACGATCGTGGAGTTGATGATGCCGCCGGTGAAGAACCGCCGTCCGATGTCGACCAGGTTGTTCGAGATGATCGCGCCGCGGAAGTTCTCGTTCTCGGCGCCGGTGACCGCTATGCACTGGCCCATGCTGTGGAAGTGGTTGCCCTCGATGAGCCACTTGCGCATGCCGTAGGGCAGCAGGTGGACGTCGCCGCCCTCGGTGCCGCCCGTGGGCCACTGGACCGTCAGGGCGGTCCCGGAGATCGCCACCAGGTTGTTGGTGAAGACCAGGCCGCGCCCGATGTGCAGCACCGCCTGGTTGAACGACACGAACGTGCACTCGGTGATCGTCGCGTCCATGTCGTCGGTGTTGTTGGTCCGGGAGGTGTGCACGGCAATCGTGTTCGGCGTCCGGGACCGGGTGATGAACGACAGCCCGCGCAGGCCGCACAGCGGAGCGTGCATCTCGATGCCGGTGCCGTCGAAGTCCACCAGGATCAGCGAGGTGCGCACGCCCATGGTGCCCTGGCCCGCCAGGGTGATGCGGTTGAGGTTCATCGGCTCGGTGAACTCGGTGTCCGGGACCACCAGCGGCGAGGTGATGCGGTAGGTGCCCGGCGGGAACCAGACGATCTTGCTGAGCCGCCCGAACTGTGCGTCGATGGCGGCCTGGATCGCGGCGGTGTCGTCGTTGACGCCGTCGGCCACGGCGCCGAACTCCTGCGGCGTCGTGGCGCCGGAGATGTCGAGAGTGGCGAGGGTGGGGTCGGCGAGGTCGGGCGGTTCGGGGTCGGGCTCGTCAGGTGCGGCGGAAGCGGCCGGCAGGGGCATGGCGACCGCCCCCGTGGCGGTCGCCAGGCCGGCGAGGCCGGCGGTCCAGAGCATGTTCCGTCGGGTCACGGGCTGGTGCATCGTTGCGTCCTTCCGTTGCCTTACGGGTGTGCGCCCTTGGTGGCGGGCAGGTCGAACCCCGGGGGCTCGGACAGGGGCGGCTCAGAGGAGGTACCCCTCGAACGGTGCGAGGAAGACGTGCAGCGCGTTCCGCTCGGCCGGGTCGCACGCCAGCAGCGGCGGCGCGACGTGCGGCGGGCACAGGCCGCGGCGCGCGAGCACGGCCTTGATCGCGGGAGTCCCCGGGCGCACCTTGTGCAGCCCGGTCAGGTCCGTGAGCACCTGCTGCAGCCGGGCCACCTCCGGGGCGTCGCCGGCGTCGTGCGCCGCCAGGAGCGCGAGCGCGAGCCCGGGGGCGATGTTGGCGACGCCCGGCACTATGCCGTGCGCGCCGAGGCCCAGCCCGGCGGCGAGCAGGGTCTCGGCTCCCTGCCCGACGGCGAAGCCCGGCCGCCGGTCGGCGATCCCCACGAGGTGCTCCAGCAGGGTCAGGTCGCCGGAGCTGTCCTTGATGCCGACCACGTGGTCCAGGTCGGCCAGCGCGTCGGCGATCCCTGGCGTGATCGGGTTGCTGTACCGGGGCGCGTTGTACGCCACGACGGGCAGCCCGACGTCGGCCACCGCCGCGTAGTGCGCCACTATCTCGTCGCTGCGGTGGTGGAAGTAGATCGGCGGGCTCAGGACCAGCGCGTCCGCGCCCGCCGCAGCGGCGGCCTCGGCCCGTTCCAGGACGTCCTGGGTGCCTGCCGCGGTGACGTTCACGGTGACTATGCCGTCGTAGTGCCCGATGGCGGCCTTGCCCAGCTCCCGCCAGCGCCTGATGACGCCGGCCGTGAACGGGCCGACGCCGGACGCCGGCACCAGCGGGCCCTCGCCGTTGCTGCCGAGCAGCATGAGCGTGCGCACGCCGCCGGCGTACAGGGCGTCCAGCAGCCGGGCCGAACGCTCGGCGGACGGGCGCCCGCCCAGCTCCATCGGGGTCACCAGCGGCACGGTCAGGCCGGTCAGCAGCGGGGTTCCGGTCAGCATCAGTACCCCTTGATTTCGGGCCAGGCGAGCTCGAACCCGTCGGCGGACAGCTCGGCCTGGAACGCCGCGAGCAGCTTCGGGTCGCCGTGCACCTGCGCGGGCTCCACCCCGTGCTCCAGGCAGTGCGCGGCCAGCGCCCCGGCCGCCTCCCCGGCGTTCCACTCGACCGGGTGCAGCCGGTAGCAGCCGTTGGTGATGTGCGTGGTGCCGATGTTCTTCCCGGCCGCCAGCAGGTTGCGCACCCGCACGGGCAGGAGCGCGCCGAGCGGGATCTGGAACGGGCTGGACGGGACGTCCAGGTAGTTGTCCCCGCCGGTGCTGGGGTGCAGGTCGATGCGGTACATGCCCACGCCCACCGAGTCGGGGTAGGCCACGGCCCCGGCGTCGCCCCGGACGGTCAGCGACAGGTCCTGCTCCACCACCGTCGTGCGCGCCCGGATGCGCCGCGACTCACGCACGTACGGCGCCTTCGCGAACCCGTCCTGGGTGCCCATGACGTCCGGCCGCAGACGCAGGCCCGGCCAGCCCGTGCCGCCGTCGGGCCGCGGGGCCTCGGTCTGCAGCCAGTAGAGCATGCTCAGGGACTGCTGCCGGGCGCCTTCCAGGTGCTTGTCCCGCTCGGCGTCCGGCACCGGGTCGGACGCCGGACCCACCAGCGGCCCCGGCAGGTAGTCGATCATCGGCCAGTTCACCAGCGTGACGTCGCTCGCGGCGAAGCCCGGCTCGAACTGCTCGCGGGCGACCACACGGCGGAACAGCCACAGGTCCCGGTCGCCGGGGTCCGCGCTCTGGTCGGCCACCACCGGCCCGCTGTGCGCGTGCGGCACGAACGTACGGACCAGCGGCTCAAGGGTGCGCGGGTCCGGGGCGGTCAGGCTGAGCATGCGGTCCGGCCAGTAGTCCGGCTGGTAGTCCCGCCAGAACTCGTACTGCTCCGGGCGGTCGATCGTGTGGTCCTCGCCCTCGCGGTGCTCGACGGCGAACACCCACGAGAACGCCTGCTGGTTGCCCGGCTGCGCCACGGCGGGCGCGCTCGGCTCCCCAGTCTCGGCCGACGACTCGAACCCCGTGACGTGCTCGACGCCGGCCAGCGGCAGCAGGTCGCCCAGCTCCGTGGCGTCCAGCACGTACGGCGCCGTCACCGTGACCCGGGCACCGTCGCGGCCCTCCAGCGTCACGGCCGCCACTCGGTCGGCGTCCGGCCCTTCCGAGGTCACAGCCGCCACCGGGCGGTGCTCGAACAGGATCCGCAGCCGGCCCGAGGACAGGTACGGCGCGACCATCGCGTCCAGCACCGCCGCCGCGACCCGCGGCTCGTAGCACAGCCGGCTCACCCTGCCGAGGCCCGGGTTCAGGTCCACCACCTGGCGGGCCGCCGACGTCAGTGGGTACCACGCGCGGTAGTACCGCCGCACCCCCTCCCGGAACGCCCGGTACGACCGCGTGCAGCCGAACTGCTCGATCCACGGGTGCTCGTCGGGCGGCACACCCTGCGCGCTCAGCTGCCCGCCGAGCCAGTCCGT
>NZ_UWYY01000019.1 GCF_900608595.1 Promicromonospora panici
CGCGGTGCACGCGGTGCTGTCCTCCGTCTCGTGCCAGTTGCTCGCGTCCTCGACCTCTACCCACACCACGCAGTAGCCGTCCGGATAGGCCTCGCGGGCCTCCCAGAATGCTGCCCAGCCGTTGTTCTGCTCGTTTCTGCCGAGCTCGCGGGAGAACGCCTGGCCGCCGCCGCGCGACCCGAGAGGACGCACCACGTAGGAGACCTCGTCGCTCTCGCTCCCACGCTCGAACGCGACACCGTCGACACTGACCCAGATCTCGTCCCGGTAGTGCTCGGCGGCCGCAGCACGCTGCGCGACGGCGGCCGCGCCCACCAGCGCGAGCACCGTCAGCAGGAGCGGGAGCAGCAGGGCGGGGCGCCGTCCCGGGGCGTCGCCGACCGTCGGCCGCGGCGTGGCGGCGGAGGCGGTGGCGCGGATCACAGCGGCGATCCTACCGCCGCATGACCTGCCGTTGGGGGCGATCAGCGGGTTAGAACCGCGGCCCTTCCTCGCCGTGCAGGAGGTTGCGGATGGGGCGGGTGATGACGTCGATGCGGTCCACCAGGTCGGTGGGCCCGGTGACGACGACGGCGCGGTCGGCGGCCGGCGAGTACACGGCGGTCACGTTGCGCACCGTCACCCGCATGCAGCGTTTGGCGGTGCCGTCAACCCGGAACTGGCGCGTCTCGCACGGTACGTCGTCGACCTCGGCGACGATGGCGCGCATCGCGCTGCGGTAGTCCTGGTACGACTCGGCGAGGTCGGTGACGTCGGCGATCTCCGGGGGCGCGGCCGGATCGACGTCGGCATGCAGGGGTGCGACGAGCGCACCGCTGCACGCGGCGCGGACGATGTCCTCGATCTGTGCGGGCGTGGCGGGCACGCGGAGGGTCTCGACCTCGACGGTCTCGCCGGAGAATGTGCGGTAGGACCGCAGGAACCGTTCCTCGGTGGGGTCCGTGCTGTCGGAGACGCCGGTGACCTCCTCCTCGACGAGGTCGAGGCCCCAGGTCAGGGGGTCGTCCACCTCGCCGACGACGCCGGAGAAGCGCGCGAAGCGCGCGACGATCTGTTCCCAGGACTCGGGGGTCGGGCTCGGTTCGTCCGCCATGTGGCCTCCCCGGGGCGGGTGCGGGACTGACACGAGACTGCCGGGTGCGGGGGGAGGCGTCAACGACCTCCGGCAGAATCGGCCCGGAATCAGCCGGGACTCGCCGCCAATTCCCGGTGTCCGGGCGTGTCGCCGCGCGTTGGGGTGCTCCTTGCCGCTCGCGGGCCGTACATCGTCACGCCCCTGGCGAACATGGGCATCAACCGGCCCATGGGCGCGTTGTGAGCGCATAGAGTCGTTGCGGTCAGGCCTGGTACCGCCGGTGCAGGTGTACGCCGCTCGTGAGGGAGCAGCACATGTTCGAGAGATTTACGGATCGCGCCCGTAGGGTCGTCGTCCTCGCCCAGGAAGAGGCGCGGATGCTGAACCACAACTACATCGGCACGGAGCACATCCTGCTCGGCCTCATCCACGAGGGTGAGGGCGTAGCCGCCAAGGCGCTCGAGTCGCTGGGGATCTCGCTCGACGGCGTCCGCACCCAGGTCACCGAGATCATCGGTGAGGGGCAGCAGGCGCCGAGCGGGCACATCCCGTTCACGCCCCGCGCCAAGAAGGTTCTTGAGCTGTCGCTCCGCGAGGCGCTGCAGCTGGGCCACAACTACATCGGCACGGAGCACATCCTGCTCGGCCTCATCCGCGAGGGTGAGGGAGTCGCGGCACAGGTGCTCACCAAGATGGGTGCCGACCTGAACAAGGTGCGCCAGCAGGTCATCCAGCTGCTGAGCGGCTACCAGGGTAAGGAGCCGGTCTCCGCGGGCGGCCCCCAGGAGGGCCAGCCGGCAGGCTCGGCCGTGCTCGACCAGTTCGGCCGCAACCTCACCCAGGCCGCGCGTGAAGGCAAGCTGGACCCGGTCATCGGTCGTACGCAGGAGATCGAGCGGGTCATGCAGGTCCTGTCCCGCCGCACCAAGAACAACCCGGTGCTGATCGGCGAGCCCGGCGTCGGCAAGACCGCCGTCGTCGAGGGGCTGGCGCAGGACATCGTCAAGGGCGATGTCCCGGAGACGCTCAAGGACAAGCAGCTGTACACGCTTGACCTGGGTGCGCTGGTCGCCGGTTCGCGCTACCGCGGTGACTTCGAGGAGCGCCTCAAGAAGGTGCTCAAGGAGATCCGCACGCGTGGCGACATCATCCTGTTCATCGACGAGATCCACACCCTGGTGGGTGCGGGTGCCGCCGAGGGCGCCATCGACGCGGCCTCCATCCTGAAGCCCATGCTGGCTCGCGGTGAGCTGCAGACCATCGGTGCCACCACGCTCGACGAGTACCGCAAGTACGTCGAGAAGGACCCGGCCCTGGAGCGTCGCTTCCAGCCGATCCAGGTGCCTGAGCCGACGCTCGAGCACGCCATCGAGATCCTCAAGGGTCTGCGCGACCGCTACGAGGCGCACCACCGCGTGTCCATCACGGACTCCGCGCTGGTCTCCGCGGCCACGCTCGCCGACCGGTACATCAACGACCGGTTCCTCCCGGACAAGGCGATCGACCTGATCGACGAGGCCGGCGCACGCCTGCGCATCCGTCGCATGACGGCGCCGCCGGAGCTGAAGGAGCTCGACGAGAGCATCGCCGAGGCACGCCGTGAGAAGGAGTCGGCGATCGACGAGCAGGACTTCGAGAAGGCCGCCGGGCTGCGTGACAAGGAGAAGCAGCTCACGCAGGTCCGCGCGGACAAGGAGAAGGCCTGGAAGTCCGGCGACCTCGACACGGTCGCGGAGGTCGACGACGAGCTGATCGCCGAGGTGCTGGCGATGTCCACGGGCATCCCGGTCGTCAAGCTCACCGAGGAGGAGTCCAGCCGGCTGCTCCACATGGAGGACGAGCTGCACAAGCGCGTCGTCGGCCAGGAGGCCGCGATCAAGGCGCTGTCGCAGGCCATCCGCCGTACGCGGGCCGGGCTCAAGGACCCGAAGCGTCCCGGTGGCTCGTTCATCTTCGCCGGCCCCACGGGTGTCGGTAAGACCGAGCTCGCCAAGGCGCTCGCCGAGTTCCTGTTCGGTGACGAGGACGCCCTCATCCAGCTCGACATGTCCGAGTTCTCGGAGAAGCACACGGTCTCGCGGCTGTTCGGCTCCCCGCCCGGATACGTCGGTTACGACGAGGGTGGCCAGCTCACCGAGAAGGTGCGGCGCAAGCCGTTCTCCGTGGTCCTGTTCGACGAGGTGGAGAAGGCGCACGCCGACATCTTCAACTCGCTGCTGCAGGTGCTCGAGGACGGTCGCCTCACCGACTCGCAGGGTCGGGTGGTCGACTTCAAGAACACCGTCATCATCATGACCACGAACCTCGGCACGCGGGACATCGCCAAGGGCGTCCAGACCGGCTTCAACTCCGGCGGCGACCTGGTGACCTCCTACGAGCGCATGAAGGCGAAGGTCAACGAGGAGCTCAAGCAGCACTTCCGGCCCGAGTTCCTCAACCGCGTCGACGACGTGGTCGTGTTCCCGCAGCTCTCGCAGGACGAGATCATCGAGATCGTCGACCTGGAGATCGCGAAGCTCGACCGTCGCCTGCGCGACCGGGACATGGGCATCGAGCTCACGCCGGCCGCCAAGCACCTGCTGGCGGAGAAGGGTTACGACCCGGTGCTCGGCGCCCGTCCGCTCAAGCGGGCGATCCAGCGGGAGATCGAGGACTCACTGTCCGAGAAGATCCTGTTCGGCGAGCTCACGGCCGGTCAGTTGGTGATCGTCGACGGCGAGGGCGAGGGCATCCTCGGCGAGTTCACGTTCCGCGGTGTGGAGCGCGACGAGCGTCGTCGGCCGACCCCGGCCGAGCCCCAGTCGGTGCCCGCGGGTGCCGGACTGGTGCCGCGCGACCTGCCGCCGTCGGGCCAGATGGCTGCCGGCGGGGCGTAACCACCCGGTAGTTCCACGGACCACAGAGGCCCGGTCACCCCGAGAGGGGTGGCCGGGCCTTCGTGCGTTGTACGCCGGATGCGTCCGGGTTTGACATCCTTAGGGTGAAATGGTTCCGTACAACAGAACTGAGTTCCGCTAGACGGACCACCGGTACCCGATGGATTGTTCCGCTCGACGTTGAGCAGAAGGAGAAGCGATGAGGCTCAAGAGGATGGTTGCCGCCGGTGCGGCGGCCCTGGTGGCCGTGGCGTTCACGGCCTGTGGCAGCGGGTTCGAGACGCCCGCCGAAGGCGGCACCGAGGCCACCGGCGGCGCGGGGGCGCCCGAGGCGGAGACGGTCTTCAAGGTCGCCTTCAACCAGAACGCGGAACAGCCCGAGGCGGTCGCACTGACCAACCTCGGGGAGCGCCTCGCCGAGCGGACCGATGGCCGCTACGCGCTCGAGGTCTTCCCGAACGAGACCCTGGGCGCGCAGAAGGACACGGTCGAGCTGGTCCAGGCCGGGACGGTCGACTTCGCGCTCGTGGCCGGATCGCTGCTCGAGAACTTCAACCCGGACTTCGTCGCGCTCAACCTGCCGTACGTGTACGACTCGCAGGAGCACCAGGAGGCCGTGCTCAACGACCCGGAGATCACCGGTGACCTGTACGCGTCGATCGAGGACCAGAACCTGCGGGTGCTCGGCGGCTTCTCCGCCGGTGTGCGCAGCGTGTACAACTCGTCGCACCCGATCGAGAAGCCGGCGGACCTCGCCGGCCTCAAGATCCGCGTCATGGAGTCCGACACGAACGCCCGGATGCTGGAACTCATGGGCGGGATCGGCACGCCGATGGGACAGGGCGAGGTCTACACGGCGATCCAGTCCGGTGTGATCGACGGCGGGGAGAACAACGAGTCGATCTACGCGAACCTCAAGCACGACGAGGTGGCGCCGTACTACTCGTACACCAAGCACCTCATGATCCCGGACTACCTGATCACCAGCCCCGCGCTCTTCGACTCGATGTCGGAGGAGGACCAGGCGGTGTTCCTCGAGGAGCTCCAGGCGGCGTACGAGGAGTCCAGCGAGCTGACGGCGAAGGTCATGACCGAGAGCCAGGCCGCGGCCGAGGAGGCCGGCGCCGAGTTCAACGAGCCCGACGTCGAGCCGTTCCGGCAGGCCGTGGAGCCGCTCCTGGACGAGAAGCTGACCACGGACACCTCCCGGGAGCTGTACGACAGCGTCCGCGCGGCCGCCGAGTGACGCGGCGCTGAGGAACTCGATCGATGACACACGTCAAGCGAGGTCTTGATCTCGGTCTGCGGTGGCTCTGCATCGGCCTGTTCGCCGTGCTGGTGCTGGTCGTGGTGTGGCAGGTCTTCACCCGGCAGGTGCTGTCGGCGCCGAGCACCTGGTCGGAGGAGCTCGCCAAGTACATCTTCATCTGGCTCGGGCTCTTCGGCGCCGCGCTGGTCTTCGGCGAGCGGGGGCACATCGCGGTCGACGCGGTGGCCCGCAGGCTGCCAGAGCGTGCGCAGCGCTGGAACGCCGTGCTGGGTCAGGTGGTGATCGGCGTCTTCGCGGCCGCCGTCCTGGTCTATGGCGGCTGGCAGGTCTCCGAGCTCGCCTGGAACCAGAGCATGCCCGGGCTGCCGCTCAAGGTCGGCTGGCTCTACCTGGCGCTCCCGCTGTCGGGGTTCCTGGTGCTCTTCTACACCGTCTACCACCTGGTCGCCGTCGTGCGGGGCGTGGAGAACGCCACCACCGACGGCGAGCCGGAAGCCATCTGAGGGGGTCGAAGACATGGAGGTGGCCGCTCTGGCAGGGCTCGTCCTCGTGGTGGGGATCGCCGTGCTCCTCGTCCTGGGAATCCCGGTCTCCGTCGCCGTGGGTACGTCCGCCGCGCTCGCGGCGGTCACGGCCCTGGGCCTGGAGAACGGTCTGCTGACGTCCGCGCAGCAGATGTTCCGCGGTATCAACAACTTCTCGCTGCTGGCGATCCCGTTCTTCGTGCTGGCGGGCGTCATCATGAACAACGGCGGGATCGCGCTACGGCTCGTGAACTTCGCCAAGATGCTGGTCGGGCGCGCCCCGGGGTCGCTCGCGCAGACGAACGTCGCGGCGAACGCGATGTTCGGCGCGGTCTCGGGCTCCGCCGTCGCGTCCGTCGCCGCTGTCGGCTCCACGATGGGGCCGCTGCAGGCCAAGGAGGGTTATCCGAAGGACTTCGCCGCCGCCACGAACATCGCGTCGGCGCCGTCCGGGATGATCATCCCGCCGAGCAACCTGATGATCGTGTACTCGCTGGTGTCGAGCACGTCGATCGCCGCGCTCTTCGTGGCCGGCTACGTGCCCGGCATCCTCTGGGCGCTGCTCTGCATGGTGATAGTGCACCTGTACGCCCGCGGGCGGCCCGAGCTGCGGATCACGGAGCGGCTGTCGCTCTCGGCGGGCCTCCGCGTGACGCTCGAGGCCATCCCGGCCCTGATGCTGATCGTCGTGGTGATCGGCGGGATCCTGGCGGGCTTCTTCACCCCCACCGAGGCGTCGTGCATAGCGGTGGTCTACTCGCTGGTGCTGGCGTTCGTGTACCGGGCGATCAAGGTGCGCGACCTGTCCGGCATCCTGCTGGAGTCCGCCCGCACCACGTCGATAGTGATGTTCCTGGTCGGGGTGTCCGCCGTGATGTCGTGGGTGATGTCGTTCGCGCAGATCCCGCAGCTGGTCACGGACGCGCTGCTGTCCGTCACGAACAACCCGTACCTGCTCATCGTCCTGATCGTGGTGCTGCTCCTGGCCATCGGGTGCTTCATGGACCCGACGCCGGCGGTCCTGATCTTCGCGCCCATCTTCCTGCCGGTGGTCACGGCGTTCGGCATGGACCCGGTCCACTTCGGCATCTTCATGGTGATGGCCCTGTCGATCGGCACGATCACGCCGCCGGTCGGCCCGGTCCTGTTCGTCGGCGCCCGGGTCTCCGGGATCTCGATCGAGAACGTGATGCGCCGCATGGTGCCGTTCTTCGTCGCGCTCGTGCTCCTGCTTCTCGTCGTCGCGATGACACCCGCACTGTCGATGTGGCTCCCCACCGTCCTCGGGCTCGCGTAGCCCGGCTCCACCACCAAGGAGGCAAGCAGTTGGAACAGCGATACGCCACCGCCCCCGACCAGGTTCCCGGGATGACCACGGACGACCTCCGTCGTCACTACCTGGTACCCGGGCTCTTCGTCGACGACGAGATCCGCACGGTCTACACCCACCACGACCGCGTGGTGCTCGGCGGGATCAGCCCGGTCTCTGCCCCGCTGACGTTGCCCGGCTTCCCCGAGATCCGCTCGGAGCGGTTCTTCGAGCACCGTGAGGCGGGCATCGTCAACGTGGGTGGTCCGGGCACCATCACGGTCGACGGGACCGAGCACCACCTCGGCCACGGCTCCTGCCTCTACGTGGGGCGCGGCGCCGCCGACGTCGTGCTCGCTTCGGACGAGCCGATCACCCTGGACGGGGGCGGGCCGACGGCGGCCGAGGGCGGGCCGACGGCGGAGGCCGGGCCCGCGCGCTTCTACTTGTTCTCCGCGCCCGCGCACACCGCGTACCCGACGACGCTCGTGCCCGCCGGGCAGGGCACCGTCCGCGAGCTGGGCGACCCGCTCACGAGCAACCGCCGCACGCTGAACCAGTACATCCACGAGAACGGCGTGCGGTCGTGCCAGGTGGTCATGGGGGTCACCACCCTGCACCCCGGTTCCATGTGGAACACCATGCCCGCGCACACCCACGACCGGCGCACCGAGTGCTATCTCTACTTCGACCTGCCGGGCGAGGCGCGCGTGCTGCACGTCCTGGGCGAGCCGACCGAGACGCGGCACCTCGTGGTGGCCGACCGGGAGGCGATCATCGCCCCGAGCTGGTCGGTGCACTCGGGCGTCGGCACGGCGTCATACTCCTTCGTGTGGGCGATGGCCGGGGAGAACCAGGCCTTCGACGACATGGACGGGTTCGACGTCGCGACGATGCGCTGACCGGCCCGAGCGCACCAGCCCGAGGACACCTGGGAGATCACATGACCGATACCGCCGCTGCCACGCCAGCTCCTGTCCCGGGGACCGGCGGACCGGTCGCCGCCCAGGACGCGGGGATGCTCAGCGCCAGCGAGAAGACGCTGATCGTCCTGGAAGCCGCGATGACGCACGACCGGTTCAGCGAGATCGTCGCCGCGGCAGGGCTGCCCAAGGCGACCGTGCACCGCATCCTCGCGACCCTCGTGGACCGCGAGTTCGTGGTGGTGTCCGACGGCGGGTACGTGCCCGGTCCGCGCGTGCTGTCCCTCGCGGGCCTCGCCTACGAGCGCGTCGACATCTCCCGGCTCGTCCAGCCGTACATCGACGACCTCGTGGAGCGCGTGCACTGCACGGTGCACGTCGGGACGCGCAGCGGCGACGAGATGGTCTACCTGGTGCGCACGGACTCGGACAAGCCGTACCGCATGCCGTCGCGGGTCGGCGCGTCGATCCCGCTGCACACCTCCGCGATCGGCAAGTCGATCCTGGCCGAGGACGACGACGACGCGATCGACCGGCTGGTGGCCCGTGCCGGGCTGCCGCGCCGAACCGCGCGCTCGATCACCACCATCGAGGACCTGAAGCGTGAGCTGGCCGACGTGCGCGAGCGCGGGTTCGCGTTCGACCGTGAGGAGAACGTGCCGGGTGTGGTCTGCATCGGCGCGCCGATCCGCGACCACACGGGCCACACCAACTACGGGCTGTCGATCTCGTCGCTGGCCCTCGAGCACACCGAGGAGCAGCTCGTCGCGATGTCCGGCGACCTGCTCCGCACCGCATCCGCGGTCACGCACGCGCTCGGCGGGACTCCCCGCTGACCGGCCGGGCGCCCGACCGCACACGACGAAGGACAACGCCATGACGCCTGCCGCCACCGTGCCCACAGAGCTGCCCACCGAGACGACCGCGACCTCCGTGGAGTCCCTGTTCCGCATCGAGGGGCAGACCGCCGTCGTCACCGGCGCCAGCAAGGGGATCGGGCTGGCGACCGCGACGCTGCTGGCTCGCGCGGGCGCCGACGTCGTGGGCGTCAGCACCACGATGCCCGACGGCGTGTCCGACGCCCGGGCGGCCGTCGAGGCGGCCGGGCGCACCTTCACGCCGATCGCCGCCGACCTCTCGGACCGGGGAGTCGTGGCGGACCTGGCCGCCCGGCTCGCGGCGCTCGAGGTCGACGTGCTGGTCAACAACGGCGGCACCATCCGCCGCGCGCCGGCAGCCGACCACTCCGACGAGGATTTCGACGAGGTCATGGACATCAACCTGCGCGGCGCGTGGGTGCTGTCCCGCGAGGTGGGGCGCGGCATGCTCGCGCGTGGCCGGGGCAAGATCGTCAACACGGCCTCGATGCTCAGCTTCCAGGGCGGCATCAACGTGCCGGGCTACACCGCGTCCAAGTCCGCCCTCGCGGGCCTGACCAAGGCGCTCGCCAACGAGTGGGCGGGCCGGGGCGTGAACGTCAACGCCGTCGCGCCGGGATACGTCGCCACGGCGAACACCGACCCGCTGCGGGCCGACGCCGAGCGCAGCGCCGCGATCCTCGACCGGATCCCCGCCGGACGCTGGGCCACCCCGGACGACATCGCGGGCGCGGTGCTCTACCTGTCGGCCCCGGCGTCGAACTACGTGCACGGCGCGATCCTCCCGGTAGACGGCGGCTGGCTCGCCCGCTGACCACTCAACATCATCTGGCGGGCGGGATCGTCAGGCCTGCCGGAAGGAGGGGCGGGAGCACATCGCGCAGCGCCGCCACCCGCTCCGCGCGCGCTTCGCCGCGCAGGCGCTCGGCGGGCGCGGTGATGCTGACGGCGGCCACCGCGCGTCCGGCCCGTAGCAGCGGGACGGCGATACAGGCGATGCCCGGCTCGTTCTCCTCGGTCTCGCCGGCGACGCCGCTCCGCCGGGCCTCCGCCAGCGCCTCGCGGAGCCGTGCGGGGCGCGCGTCCCCGCCTGCGAACCGGGCGAGCGCGGCGTCGTCGAGGTCATGCACCGACAGGAGCGCGCGGCCGAGCGCGGTCGTCGCGGCCGCGCGCCGCCGTCCGACGGCTGACCACACCCGCACCGCGCGCTGCGGCTCGACCTTGTCGAGGTAGACCACCTCGCGCCCCGCGAGCACGCCGAGGTGCACCAGCTCGTCGGTCTTCTCGCTGAGCGCGGTCAGGGCCGGGTGCAGCAGCGCGGGCAGGTTCTCCTCGGCCAGGTAGGTGCTCCCGAGGGCGAGCGCGGCGGGGCCCAGCCGGTAGGCGCCGTCCGGCGTCTGCTCGGCGTACCCCCGATGGCGCAGCGCGGCGAGCGTGCGGTGCAGTGTCGGCTTGCTGACGCCGACGGCCTGGGCCAGCGCGGCGAGCGGGGCGCCCGCGGCGCCGAAGCCCGCGAGGGTGTCGAGCGCGAGGAGCGCCTTGTCGACGCCGCCGAGCGGACTGGCTTCCATCGGGCTCCCTCACGTAGCATGCGTTTCGCAGTGAACAACAGGCGTTCACCATAGCGAAATGGAGATCGGATGTCATCCGCGGACAGCACAGTCCTCGAGACCCTCGCCGCGCACCGGCTGGTGCCGGTGGTCGTGGTCGACGGCGCCGACGAGGGCGCCCGCCTGGCCGACGCGCTCGTCGCGGGCGGCCTGCCCGTCGCCGAGATCACGCTGCGGCTCGCGGGCGGCGTCGATGCCATCCGGGCCGTCGCGAAGAACCACCCCGACGTCGTCGTCGGCGCGGGCACCGTGACCACCGCGCAGCAGGTGGACGACGTCGCCGCGGCCGGCGCCCGCTACATCGTGTCCCCTGGCCTCTCGGCCGCCGTCGTGCGGCGCGCGCAGGAGCACGGCATCACCGTGCTGCCGGGCATCGCGACGCCCTCGGAGATCATGGCGGCGCTCGACCTGGGGATCGACGTCGTCAAGCTGTTCCCGGCGTCCGTCGTCGGCGGGCCTGCCGCCATCAAGGCATTCTCCGCGCCGTTCCCCGGGCTGCGGTTCGTGCCCACCGGCGGCGTCAGCGCCACCAACCTGGCCGACTACCTGACCCTGGCGCCGGTCCTGGCCGTCGGCGGCTCGTGGATGGTCGACCGCAAGCTCGTCACCGCGGGCGACTGGGCCGAGATCACCACCCGGACCCGCGACGCCGTGGCGCTCGCGGCCCAGATCGACAACGAAGGGAACAACCGATGAGCTCGCTCAACGTCCGCCCCGCCGCCGAGAGCGCGTACGACGTCGTCGCGCTCGGCGAGGTGATGCTTCGCCTCGACCCGGGCAACCGCCGCGTGCGCACCGCCCGCAACTTCGACGTGTGGGAGGGCGGCGGCGAGTACAACGTGGCGCGCGGCCTGCGCCGCTGCTTCGGCCTGCGTGGTGCGATCGTGACGGCGCTCGCCGACAACGAGATCGGCCGCCTGGTCGAGGACTTCATGCTCACCGGCGGCCTCGACACGCAGTACGTGCGGTGGGTGCCGTACGACGGCATCGGCCGCGAGGTGCGCAACGGCCTCAACTTCACCGAGCGCGGCTTCGGCGCGCGCGGCGCGGTCGGCGTCAGCGACCGCGGCAACACCGCGATCTCGCAGATGCGGCCCGACGACGTCGACTGGGACGCGCTGTTCTCCCGCGGCGTGCGCTGGCTGCACACGGGCGGCATCTTCGCCGCGCTCTCCGAGAGCAGCGCGGACGTCGCGGAGGCCGCGATGGCCGCCGCCCGCCGGCACGGCACCATCGTGTCCTACGACCTGAACTACCGGCCGTCGCTGTGGAAGGGCATCGGCGGGGAGGAGCGCGCCCGGGAGGTCAACCGGCGCCTGGCCCAGCACGTCGACGTGATGATCGGCAACGAGGAGGACTTCACCGCCTCGCTCGGCTTCGAGGTAGAGGGTGTGGACGAGAACCTCACCGACCTGGACACCGGCGCGTTCCGCGCGATGATCGAGACGGCGTCGGAGGCGTACCCGAACTTCCAGGTGATCGCCACGACGCTGCGCGGAGTGCGGTCGGCGTCGCGCAACGACTGGGGCGCGATCGCGTGGTCGCGCAAGGAGGGCTTCGCCGAGGCGACCCACCGGGCGGACCTGGAGATCTTCGACCGGGTCGGTGGCGGCGACTCGTTCGCCTCCGGCCTGGCGTACGGGCTCATGGAGCTGGGCTCGCTCCAGGAGGCCGTCGAGTACGGTGCGGCGCATGGCGCGCTCGCGATGACCACCCCGGGCGACACCACGATGGTGACCCTCGCCGAGGTGGCCAAGCTGGCCGGTGGCGGAAGTGCCCGCGTGCAGCGCTGACCTGCCCAGAGGGTGCAAGGATTGGCGGCATGTCGTCCAAGAGCATCCTGTTCATCGGTGGAAGCGGAATCATCAGCCACGCCTCGGTGGCCCGGGCCGCCCGGCTCGGGCACCGGGTGACAGTGCTCAACAGAGGCAGATCCTCGGTGCGCCAGCTTCCGGCGGACGTCGAGACGCTCGTGGCCGACGCGAACGACGCGCAGGCGGTGGCCGCGGCGCTCGGCGGCCGGGAGTTCGACGTCGTCGCGCAGTTCCGCGCGTTCAGCCCGGAGCACGTGGCGCGCGACGTCGCGCAGTTCGCCGACCGGACCGGGCAGTACGTGTTCATCTCGTCCGCGTCGGCGTACCAGACGCCGCCGGCGCGGCTGCCGGTCCGGGAGTCGACCCCGCTGCGCAACCCGTTCTGGCAGTACTCGCGGGACAAGATCGCGTGCGAGGACCTGCTCGTCGGGGAGTACCGAGACAACGGGTTCCCGGTGACAATCGTGCGCCCGTCGCACACGTACGACCGCACGCTCCTGCCGACGTCGGGCGGCTGGACCGACGTGGCGCGGATGCGCGCCGGGAAGCCCGTGGTGGTCCACGGCGACGGCACGTCGCTGTGGACGCTCACGCACGCCGAGGACTTCGCGGTCGGGTTCGTGGGCCTGCTCGGACACCCGCTTGCCGTGGGGGAGACGTTCCACATCACCGGCACGCACGCGCCCACCTGGGACCAGATCTACACCTGGCTCGCGGAGGCGGCGGGCGTGCGCAGCCTGGACCTGGTGCACGTGGCGTCCGAGACGATCGCCCGCGTGCTCCCCGAGATCGGCGACGGCCTGGTGGGCGACAAGGCGCACTCGATGGTCTTCGACATCTCGAAGGTGCGGACGCTCGTGCCCGAGTTCGGCACCACGATCACGTACGACGTCGGCGCCGAGGAGCAGATGTCCTGGTTCGACGCCCACCCCGAGGCGCAGATCGTGGACGCCGACCTGGACGCGGCCTTCGACCGCCTGGCCGCCCACGCCCGCTCGCTCTGACCAACCTTCTTTGTTGTGGGCGGGATCGTTGCGACTACACGAACGTTTTAGGCGCAATGATCACGCCCACAACAAAGAAGGTCAGCGGAGCGGGGACGTCGAGTCCCGGACGACCAGTTCCGTCGAGAGGTTGAGGCGGCGGACCTTCGGGGACCGGCCCCGGGCGATGTCCAGCAGGATCTGCGTGGCGGCCGCGCCCATCTCGCGGAGCGGCTGCCGCACGGTGGTGAGTGGCGGGCCCACCCAAGAGGCCAGCGGCAGGTCGTCGTAGCCCACCACCGAGAGGTCCTCGGGCACGCGCAGGCCGAGCTGGTGCGCGGCGCGGAGCACCCCGAGGGCCTGCATGTCGGAGCCGGCGAACACCGCGGTCGGGCGGTCCGGCAGGGACAGCAGCTCCAGGCCCTGGTCGAATCCCGCCTCGACGTAGAAGTTGCCCTCCCGGATCAGCGCGGGGTCGACGGCGGCGCCCGCCTCCTCGTGCGCCGAGCGGAACCCGTCCGCGCGCGCCCGGCTGCACAGCATGTCCCACGGGCCGGTGATCATCGCGATGCGGCGGTGGCCCAGCGCCAGCAGGTGCCGGGTGGCCGCCAGCCCGCCGTTCCAGTTGTCCGAGCCCACGGAGGCGACGTCGGCAGGGGGCTCGCCGTCGGTGTCGATCACCACGTAGGGGATGCTGCGCCGGTCGAGCTGCTGGTGCTGCCCCTCGGACAGGTTCGCGGCGACGAGCAGCACGCCCAGCGGCGGGCGCGCGATGGTGGTGTCGAGCCACCGGGCGGGCGGGCGGTGCTCGCCGCCCAGCTCCGACAGGATCACGCTGGTGCGGGACTCGGCGGCGGCGTCCTCGACGCCGCGGATGATCTCCATCGACCAGGCGGAACCGAGCCGGTGGAAGACGAGGTCGATCAGGCCCGTGCCGGCCGGCGCGGTCGCGGGACGGCGCCGCCGGTACTGGTGCCGCTCCAGCGCCGCCTCGACGCGGTCGCGGGTAGCGGGGGCGACGTCGGCCCGGCCGTTGAGCACCTTGGACACCGTGGGCACCGACAGGCCGAGCTCGCTCGCGATCGACGCGATGGTGGGGCCCGGCCGTGCATCCGCCATTTCGCAGGCCTTTCGACTTGTCTCAGAAACTTTCGCTGCTGACGGTACACCCAGTAGCGAGCGAACCCGCTGCAGCGATGGGTGATCTCTGCACAGAACCGACGTAACCACATCGTGATGCCGTTGATCATAGGCTGGTCTTGACGATATGACGGCCATCGCCCTAATGTCCGAGCAAACGACTGTCGGCAAAGCCGCCGATACTTTCGAAAACGTTACACGAAGACGTGGCGTCCTCGCTGGCGAGGTCCGGCACGTCGAGGTGACCGGAGGACTTGATGGCACGAGGTACTGGGACGGTTGACGCCGTGCCCCGGCCCGGCGGTGGGCTGCCCGGCCGGGGAGCGGGTGGCACCGTCGTCGGCGCGGGGCAGCGGCCGCCGCAGCAGCTCCGCAACAACGAGACCTGGCGGGTGTCCCTGCGCAGGCACTGGCGGCTCTACACCTTCGTGGTGCTGCCGGTCGTCTTCCTCCTGGTGTTCCGCTACGTGCCGATGATCGGCAACGTCATCGCGTTCCGGCGGTACCGGCCCGGCGGCTCGATGTTCGGCGACGAGTGGGTCGGTCTCTACTACTTCCAGATGTTCATCGGCAGTAAGCCGTTCTGGGACGTCTTCTGGAACACCGTCATCCTCGGCGGGCTCACCCTGGCGATCTGCTTCCCGCTGCCGATCATCCTGGCGCTGATGCTGAACGAGCTGCGGTCACGGCACTTCAAGCGGGTCGTCCAGACCGTCACCTACCTGCCGCACTTCATGTCCATAGTGATCGTGGCCGGCATGGTCTTCCAGCTCACCGCCATCAACGGCACGATCAACCAGATCATCGAGGCGTTCGGTGGCGAGGCGGTCCCGTTCATGCAGCGGGCCGACTGGTTCCGCACCATCTACCTGAGCTCCGAGGTGTGGCAGACGGTCGGCTGGGGCACGATCCTCTACCTCGCCGCGCTGACCACCATCGACGACCAGCTCTACGAGGCGTCGCGGATCGACGGCGCCAACCGGTGGCAGCAGACCTGGCACATCACGCTCCCCGGGATCCGGCCGACGATGATGGTGCTCCTCATCCTGAACATCGGCAGCTTCATGGCGGTCGGGTTCGAGAAGGTCCTGCTGCTGTACAACCCCCTCACGTACGACACGGCCGACGTGCTCTCCACGTACCTGTACCGGGTGGGGATCGGTGAGGGCGGCAACTACTCGTTCGCCGCCGCGATCGGCCTGTTCGAGGCGCTGATCGGCGTCGCCCTGGTCGTCACGGCCAACCAGATCTCGAAGCGAGCGGTGGGAGCCTCCCTGTGGTGACGACGAACACTCCCGACATCACGGCGGTCAGTCCCGCCACGATCACGGTCAAGGACACCCCCGGTTACCGGGTGTTCCGGGCCGTCAACGGGTTCGTGCTGGTGGTGATCACGTTCCTGACGCTGTATCCCTTCATCAACATGGTGGCGAAGGCGTTCAGCGCCCAGGCCTACATCGCGGCCGGTCAGGTCAACCTGTGGCCGCGCGGGTTCAACCTGACCACGTTCGCGAGCGTGATGGGCGACTCGATCTTCTGGGTCAACTACCGCAACACGATCGTGTACACGCTGCTGGCCACGGCCATCGCCATGGCGCTGACCACGACCTTCGCGTACGCGCTGTCCAAGCCGTACCTGAAGGGCAGGGGAGTCCTGGTCGGGCTGGCCATGGTGACCATGCTGTACGCGGGCGGCCTGATCCCGAACTACCTGCTGATCGATGCGCTCGGGTTCAAGAACACGATGTGGGCGATCGTCGTCCCTGGTGCGATCAACGTATTCAACCTGCTGGTCATGAAATCGTTCTTCGACAACTTCCCCAAGGACCTCGAGGAAGCCGCGGAGATCGACGGCATGTCGCAGTACGGCGTGTTCTTCCGCATCGTGCTCCCGCTGTCGAAGGCGGTCATCGCCACGATGACCCTCTTCTACGCGGTCCAGTTCTGGAACTCGTGGTTTCAGGCGTATCTGTACCTGAACGACCGTGACATGTACCCGGTCACGCTCTACCTGCGCAACCTGCTCGCTGCGGCGACGTCCACGACGGACCTCGGCAGCGACACCGTGCAGATCCAGGCGAACGTCCAGTCCGTGGCGATGTTGCTCACGGTCCTGCCGATCGTCTGCGTGTATCCGTTCATCCAGAAGTACTTCGTGTCCGGCGTGATGCTCGGCTCCGTCAAGGGCTGACCGCACGCCGTCCGACACGCGAGGACCACCCGATCCAGCCTGACCGTCCTGAACGACGGCGTTCACAACCTGAAGGAGAACCATGAGGATCACCCGCAGACGGGCGGCCGCCAGCTTCGCCGCGTCGGCCCTGGTCGTCACGCTGACAGCATGCACGACCAGCGGCGGCAGCGAGGAGGAGTCCAGCGCCATCGACATGGAGTCGCAGGTCGGCTACATGGAGGACTTCGAGGTCGGCACCACGTTCAAGGCGACGGAGCCCGTCGACTTCAGCCTGCTGTACCGCGACCACCCCGACTACCCGTTCAAGGAGGACTGGTCGATCGTCGAGCACCTCAAGTCCAACCAGAACGTCGAGTTCGAGTACGTCAACGTGCCGCTCGCCGACCTGGCGACGCGGCGCTCGGTCCTCATCAGCTCGGGCGACGCGCCCGACATCATGCCCGCCATCTACGCGGGGGAGGAGACGCAGTTCCGGAACGCCCTGCTGCCGATCTCGGACTACGTGGAGCACATGCCCAACTTCCTCGACAAGATCGAGAAGTGGGGGCTCGAGGCCGAGGTCGAGCAGCTGCGCCAGGAGGATGGCAAGTACTACATCCTTCCCGGCATCCACGAGATCGCGAAGCCGCAGTACTCCATCGCGGTCCGCTCGGACCTGTGGGAGAAGGCCGGGATCACCGAGGACCCGGAGACCTGGGACGAGTTCAAGGAGCAGCTCGCGGCTGTCAAGGAGGCCAACCCGGAGATCGACTACCCGTTCAGCGACAAGTGGTCGATCAACAGCCCGATGGAGCAGACGCTCAGTGCGGCTGCGCCGAACTTCGGGACGACGGCGGGCACCGGCTTCATCAACGGCCTGTGGTGGGACGACGAAGCCGGGGAGTTCAGCTACTCCGGTGCCTCCGACGGCTACAAGGACCTGGTGACGTACTTCGCCTCGCTCGTCGAGGAGGGCCTGATGGACCCCGAGTCCGTCACCCAGGAGATGGAGCAGGGCGAGCAGAAGTTCGCGTCCGGCAGCGTCGCCGCCATCAGCTCGAACGACCAGGAGCTGGTGAAGTACCGCGACAACTTCGACCAGCTCGGCAACAAGGACGCCGAAGTCCACCAGATCGTCGTGCCCGCCGGGCCGTACGGCAGCTACCTGGCCCCAGGATCGCGTCGCGAGTCCGGCATCGTGTTCGGCGCCGAGGCCGCGAAGGACGACGACTTCCTCGCGATGCTGCAGTTCGTCGACTGGCTGTACTACTCGGACGAGGGCCTCGAGTTCGCCAAGTGGGGTGTCGAGGGCGAGACGTTCGAATGGGACGGTGACAAGCGCGTCCTCAAGGAGGACATCGACGTCAACGGGCTCAACCCCGGCGCGCCCCAGGAGCTCCGCAAGGACTTCGGCTACCACAACGGTGTCTGGATGACTTCGCACGGGTCCACCGAGGAGCTGGACAAGTCGATGCTGCGCGACGAGGTGGTCGAGTTCATCGACGGCATGAACGAGAAGGAGGAGCTGCCCCTCCCGCCGGCCATCACATTCGACGAGATGGAGCAGGAGCAGGCGACGCTCTACCAGACGAACCTGCAGGACATCGTCTACCAGAACACCGCGCAGTTCATCGTCGGCGAGCGGCCGCTCAGCGAGTGGGACGACTACGTCGCCGAGCTCGAGGCGGCCGGCATGACCGACTACGTCGAGCTGGCCAACGGCGCCGTCACCGGCGGCGAGTGACCCTCGACCGACCCTGAGCCAGGCGTGCGGGCCGTCGTCGACGACCCGCACGCCTGACCACGCCCGAACGAACGACCGAGGAGATCTGTGTCCCGCACCATCGTGCCGACCGAGGCCGCCGGAGCACTGAGCGACGCCTGGCGCACCTGCGTCGGCACGGGCCGGTTCAGCCTGGCGCTGCGCAAGGACTACCAGGACTCTCTGGCGCTGGTGCAGCGCGAGATCGGCTTCCGGTACATCCGGGGCCACGGCCTCCTGCACGACGACGTCGCCGTCCATCGCCCGTACGACGCCGGCGGGCACCGTGGCACAACCTACGTGTTCACCTACGTGGACCAGGTGGTTGACGCGTACCTGGGGCTGGGGATCAAGCCGTTCCTCGAGCTCGGATTCATGCCCAGCGGACTCGCCTCCGGCGACCAGACGGTGTTCTGGTGGCTGGGCAACGTCACCCCGCCGCGCGACCACGCCGAGTGGGGGAGCCTGGTGCGGGCTCTCCTGCGACACCTCATCGACCGGTACGGCCTCGACGAGGTGCGCACCTGGCCCGTCGAGGTGTGGAACGAGCCCAACCTCACCCACTTCTGGCAGGACGCTGACCAGGCCGCGTACTTTCGCCTCTACGAGACGTCGGTCCGGGCCGTGAAAGAAATCGACGCGTCGCTCCAGGTGGGTGGCCCCGCTATCTCCCCCGGAGCGGACGACTGGTGGGAACCCTTCGCGGAGTTCGTCACCGCGCGCGACCTGCCCGCCGACTTCCTCTCCGTGCACGCCTACAGCTCCGGGCCCGCCCAGCACGTGCCGTTCGGCGTCTACCAGACGCTCCAGCGCCCCCAGCACCTGCTCGACCAGTTCGCCAAGCCCCGCAAGATCCTCGCCGGGACGGCGCTCGCGGACCGGCCCCTGCACATCACGGAGTTCAACTCGAGCTACCGGCCCGACAACCCCGTGCACGACACCGCGTACAACGCCGCCTACCTCGCGCCGGTCCTCGCGGAGGGCGGCGAGCACGCCGACTCCTTCGCCTACTGGACGTTCAGCGACGTCTTCGAGGAGGCCGGTGTGCCGGCCTCGTTCTTCCACGGCGGCTTCGGGATGCTGGCCCATCGGCAGGTGCGCAAGCCGACCTTCCACCTGTACGCCTTCATGGCGCGGATGGGGCCGGAGATCCTCGCTCGCGGGGTCGACCACCTGGTCACGCGGCATCCCGCCACCGGTCAGGTGACAGTGCTCGCCTGGCAGCCCGTCGGCGGGACCGGCGACGCGGCCGAGCCCGACCGCCATGAGCTACGCCTGAGCATCCCGGTCCTTGCGACCATCGGGGCGCGCGTGTTCGTCATGCGGCACGACGTCGACGAGACCGCCGGCAACGCGTGGGCGGCCTGGCGCGAGATGGGGCGGCCCGCGTCGCCGTCGGGCAGACAGCTGGACGCGCTGCACGAGACGAGCGAGCCCGCACGGCGAGCGAACTCGCTACCGGTCGGCGACGGCGGCCGGGTGGACCTCGACCTGACGATCGGGCGGCACGGCGTCACGCTGGTGACCCTCGACGCCGTACGCGACGAGACCCCGTCCTGGCTCGACGACACCCGGATCCTGGGCCGTGGCTGAGCGCCGGGAGTTCGGCGACGGCCCGCTGGGGCGGGCGGCGAACACGATCTACTGGTACCTCGTGGTCGAGCTGCTGCTCGTGCTGACCTCGTTGCCGGGTCTGGTCGTCCTCGCGCTGCTGGACCGGTCGGCCGGCAACGCCCCGTTCGTGGTGCTGTGTCTGCTGCCGCTGGGCCCGGCGGCGTCGGCCGGGCTGTTCGCGCTGCGTGAGCGGGCCACCGCCGATGCGCTGACCCCGGCGACCTTCTTCTGGCGGGGGTACCGCCTGAACTGGGCCGACGTCCTCCGAGTGTGGACGCCGGCGCTCGCGGTGCTCGGTCTTCTGGGGTTCTCGCTGGCGAACCTCCGCGCGGCCGGGGTGCCCGGGTGGTACGCGCCAGGGCTCCTCGTCATCGGCGCGGGACTGCTCCTGTGGACGGTGAACGCGCTGGTGATCGTCTCGTTCTTTGGCTTCCGAGCTCGGGACTCGGCACGGCTCGCCGCCTATTACCTCGCGGCTCGCCCGCTGGTCACGTTGGGGAACCTCTCCCTGCTCGTGCTCGCGGGAGGAGTGATCGCGCTGACCACCGAGGTGCTGTTCGGCCTGGTCGCTGCCGTGTGGCTCGCCCTCGTGCTGCGCAACGCGGGCCCCTTGATGGCCGACGTCGAGAAGCGGTTCGTCGCCGGCGACCGAGCCGCGGATACTCCGGAGTGATCGTATGGCCGGGCAACATTGTCCGATCTGGGGCACTTGCGTCACAGTGAGCCCATGGCTATCAAGCAGGGGGACCCGGTACGGCTGACCTATCGATATCTGCGGGTGGCGATAGTGGCGGTGGTGCTGGTGCTTTTCGTGTCGCTGACGATGCAGATCGTCGCCGACCACGGCAGGCTCGGGTCGGGCGAGGAGTGGTGGCACGCGTCGATCAGCGCGTACTTCTACTCGCCCGTACAGAGCATCTTCGTGGGCGCGCTCGTCGGGATCGGGACGTGCCTCATCGCGATCAAGGGGCGGCGTGGCGCCGAAGAGGTGCTGCTCAACTTCGCCGGCATGTTCGCGTTCGTCGTCGCGCTGGTCCCCACGCCGCTCGACGCCGCCATGTGCACCGAGCAGCCGTACTGCCTCGACGTGCCGGAGCGGGTCGGCAACAACGTGGGGACGCTGCTCCTGGTCGGCGGCCTGGTCATGGTGCTGTCGACCTGGCCACGGCGGCGTGACCTGGCCGGCCGCGAGGGCTGGGACCTGTGGCTCACCTGGCTGACGTGGGCGGCGACCGGCGTGTGGCTCCTGGTCTGGCCCGGCAACTTCCTGACGGTGGCGCACTACGCCGCGGCGATCCTGCTGTTCGCCTGCCTGGTCGGCGTCGCCTGGATCAACGGCTCGGACCTCGCGGTCACGGCCCAGGCGCTCGAACGGCTGCGGGGCATGTCGGCCGCCGCGTACCGGCGCTGGTACCGGTGGATAGCGGTGGCCATGGCCACGGTGCTCGTGGTCGGGCTCGTCACGATGGTGGTGCTCGACCGGTTCTACCCGGAGCTGTTCCCGCAGACGCTGTTCGTGGTCGAGACCCTGATGATGCTGATCTTCGCGCTCTTCTGGACGCTGCAGACCATTCAGTTCTGGGACATCGGCCTGCCCGCGCGCGCCCAGGTCCAGGACCGGAGGCTGCCGGGGGACACGCCGCTGTAGCCGGGCCGGGTCGCGGCTCTAGCCGCGCTCCGGCGGGTTGTCGCCGTCCGACGTCGGCGCGGGCTGGGCGTGGAGGATCTCGCGGGCCTGCTCCGCCGCTCGGGCGATGCTCTCGCCGACGAAGTCCATGTAGCGGGCGATGTTCTCCAGGCGCGCCGCGGCGGGGGTCTGCGGGCCGAGGACCCGGACGCCCTCCCGCGCGGTCCGGGCGAGCTCGGTATTGGCCCGCGCCCCCGCGAGGGTCGCTTGGTAGAACAGCTCGTTGTCGACGACGTAGCGGTCGCGCCGGCCGTCGGCGCGCTCCCGGCGGACGAGGCTCTGACCCTCCAGGAACGTGATCGCCTTCGAGATGGACGCCGGGCTGACCTGGAGGTGGCGCGCCAGCTCGGACGCGGTGAGGCTGCCGGTGTCGCTGACGAACAGGCAGGTGAGCACCCGTGCCGTCATCCGGGGCAGGCCCGAGCCCATGAGCACGGTGGTGAGGGTCTCCTCGTAGTCGGCTACGGCCGCGGCGTCGCGCCCGTGTGCCTGTGGGGCTGCATCCTGCCGCGGGGAGGCGGGCCTGCGCCGGTGCGCGCGCCGTTCGGTGGCGCGGTGCGCCAGGTCGGCGCGGTACGCGGTCGGTCCGCCGTTGCGCATCACCTCGCGCGTGATCGTCGAGGTCGGGCGGTCGAGGCCGCGGGCGATCTCGGCGTATGGCTGGCTGTCGGCCAGCCCCAGCGCGATCTGCTGGCGTTCCTGCTTGGTGAGCCTGCCTCCCGGCATGACGTTCTCCTCAGTGGTTCCGCGCGGGTCCCTGGCGTCGTCACTATAGCGTTCACATCTGGGCCATTGCAATATCTGAGACTCCAGCGTTGCGTTGCATTCTGGACGGTTGCAACAATATGTGCGGTCTGACCTGGATGTATATCGCTCATGGGGCAACAAGCATCTTGTACGAATCTGGAATGCAACGTAGCGTTTCCGGTATAGGAAACGAAGAGCAGCACCGAACACAGGAGCGGATCATGACGAACAAGTTCGATACCCCCGCCGCCATCACCGCCGTCATCAACACCCTTGCCGGCCGGGTGCAGGTCATCGCCGCCGACCGTGCCGACACCACCGTCGACGTCCGGCCGGCCAACCCGGCCAAGGGTCGCGACGTGCAGGCCGCCGAGCGGACCACGGTCACCTACGCCGACGGCGTCCTGCGGGTCAGCGCGGCCGAGCCGAAGAGCCAGCTCGTCGGCCCGACCGGGGCCGTGGAGGTCACGGTCCAGCTGCCTGCCGGCTCCCGGGTCGAGGCCGCCTCTGCCACCTCCGAGGTGCGCGGCGTGGGCCGGCTGGGCGAGGTCGTGGTCCAGGACGTGTACCGCCAGATCAAGATCGACGAGGCCACCACCGTGCGGCTGAGCGCGATGGACGGCGACGTCGAGGTCGGTCGGCTGACCGGCCCGGCACAGATCAGCACCCAGCGGGGCGACATCCGCGTCGGCGAGGCCACCAGCGGCACGGTCGTGCTCAGCACGCAGTCCGGCAACATCACGGTCGGCGCCGCCGCCGGCGTCTCCGCGGCGCTGGACGCCGGCACCAGCCTCGGCCGGGTCAGCAACTCCCTCAAGAACACCGGCACCACCGAGCTCGACATCCGCGCCACGGCCATACAGGGCGACATCAGCGCCCACAGCCTCTGAGCCTTCTCAGGCCGACCACACCGCACGTACCCGACCGGCACCTGCCAAGGAGAGAACATGACCAACGACCGGACCCCGACGACCAGCTCGACCTGGACCGGCATGGTGCCGGTCGACGACACGGCCCTGGCCGTCACCGACACCGGCGGCCCCGGCATCCCTGTCATCTACTGCAACGGCCAGTTCGCCACCCAGGGCTACTGGCGGCGCGTCATCTCCGAGCTGGGTACCGGCTTCCGCCACATCACCTTCGACGAGCGGGCTCGCGGCAGGAAGTCGAGGACCTCGTCGGACTACTCCTTCGAGGCGGCGATCCGGGACGTCGATGCCGTCCTGGCCGCCCGAGGCGTGGACCGGGCCCTGCTGGTGGGCTGGTCCTACGGGGCGGTCGTCGCGGCGCACTGGGCCGGCCGGAACCCGGACCGCACCATGGGCACGGTGCTGGTCGACGGCGCCTTCCCGCACGACTGGCTCGACGACGCCATGGAGATGCGGATCCGTAGGCTGTTCCGGCGGATGAGCTGGTTCACGGTGCCCCTCCGGCTGACGGGCATCACCCCGCGGATGTCCGCCGCCGAGCAGGCCGAGAGCAACATCGAGCTCGGCAGGATCTCCCGGGCGGCCGAGCTCGGCCCTGTCCTCGACCGCATCACCGTTCCGACGCGGTACGTGGTCGCCTCGGGCACCTCGCTCGGCAGCAAGGGTGATGAGCAGGAGGTCATCCGCGCCAGTCTGGACGAGGTGGTCGAACACAACCCGAACATCAAGATCGGCGCGAAGGTCGCCAGCAACCACGGCGCGATCCTGAAGAAGGACTTCCGGGCGATCGCCGCGTCGGTCCGCGAGGTCGCCGCCCTCGACCGCGAGGTGCGCTGACGGCACCGCCGGCCGATGCCACCGCCAACCGTCCTCGTCACCCGTCCAAGTTCACCGCGTCCGTCCCACGCAGGGCCCCCAGCCCTTCGTACGGGACGGGCGCGGTGGTGTCCGGGCTCTCGACGAGCCACGCCGGGATGCTGTGCGGCCTTGACCTTCGAGCCGACTCGAAGGTCTACCGTCGTGGCATGGACGGGATGAGGATCTCCGAGCTCTCGGCGCGCAGCGGCGTACCGACGTCGACCCTGCGGTACTACGAGGCCGAGGGGCTGCTGCCGGCGGAACGCGCGGGAAACGGCTACCGCGTCTACGGGTCGGCAGCGGTGGACCGGCTGGCGTTCATCGCGCAGGCCAAGCATCTGGACCTGCCGCTGTCATCGGTGCGCGAGCTCGTCGACGCGTGGGAGTCCGAGCCGTGCCAGAGCGTGCGTGCCAAGTACCGGCCGATGCTGGCCGAGCGGGCCGCTCAGGTCGACGAGCGAAGGGTCGCGCTCGATGCACTGCGTACAACCCTCACGACCGCGATCGAACGGCTCGACGCGCTGCCCGATCGCGACCAGCCATGCGACGCCGGCTGCACCTTCCTCGGCCGCGCCCGCCCTGCCCTGCCGATCGTGAGTGCGCGGGCCGAACCGATCGCGTGCTCACTCGGTTCGGGCGACTACTCGGCGCGCATCGAGGAGTGGCGCGATCTGCTCGCCGACGCACCCCGTGTCGACGTCGACGGCGGGGTGCGCGCGACCCTTCCCACGACCACGCTCGAACGGGCCGCTGCCCTCGCCGCCGCCGAGCAGGGGTGCTGCGCGTTCTACGCGATCCGTATCGACCTGCACGGCCCGACGTTCGACCTGACGGTCACGGCGCCGCCCGAGGCGGCAGACATGCTCGCCGAGCTGCTACCCACCACGGGGAGCGCCGCTCGATGAACGTGACCCGCTCGATCATCCTGTTCGTCGCCGCGGCAGTGTTCGAGATCGGCGGCGCCTGGCTCGTCTGGCAGGGCGTCCGCGAGCACAAGGGCTGGCTCTGGATCGGCGCCGGGGTGATCGCGCTGGGTCTGTACGGGTTCTTCGCCACCCTCCAGCCCGACGCCCACTTCGGCCGCATCCTGGCGGCCTACGGCGGCGTCTTCGTGGCCGGCTCGCTCGTCTGGGGCATGGCCGTGGACGGTTTCCGGCCCGACCGCTGGGACATCATCGGAGCGCTCATCTGCCTCGCGGGCGTCGCGGTGATCATGTACGCGCCGCGCGCGGCATCAGTCGGCTGACGTGGTTGTCAGGTGAGCGGGTTCTCGTCCGGTGCCAGCGGAGTGTGCCAGCTAGTGAGGGTCTCGGCAATCTTCGCAACGTCACGCTGTGATCCGTCCGCCGCGGCCATGACCAGCTCGTAGACAGCGTCGAGCGGCGGGTCGAAGTAGAAGCCGTTCACCTCGTAGAAGGTTGCGGCGGCGATCAGGCCGAGGCGCTTGTTCCCGTCGATCAGGGTGTGGTTGTTGACTGTGGAGTCGAGCAGTGCCGCAGCCTTGAGGTCGAACGTGGGGTATGCCTCGACGCCCATCATTGAGGTGGCTGGTCGAGTAACAGCTGACTCAAGCAAGCCTGGGTCTCGGACTTCGACAGCTCGGCCGAGGAACTGTTCAGCGATCCAGAGCAGTTCGGGCGCTGTGAGGTAGCGGACTGTCATCGGGTGCTACTTGAGGAAGCCGCCGATGACTTTTCGCCCGGCACACGGTCGGACACCGTATGGGCAACAGCGCTGCACAGTCCCGCGTCCAGGACGCGGTCGACCACCTGACGGCGGACGGCCCCGAGCGGGGCCTGCAGGTCGCCGTCATCCACAAGGGCGAGCTCGTCGTCGATGTGGTGAGCGGTACGGCCGACGCCGAGCGAGGACTGGCCGTCACCCCGGGCACCCTGTTCTTCGCCACGTCGACGGCCAAGGGGGTCGCCTCCGCCGTCGCGCACGTGCTGGTAGAACGCGGCGAGCTGACCTACGACCTGCGGGTCGCCGACGTCTGGCCCGAGTTCGCCGCGCACGGCAAGGGCGGAACGACTCTGCGGAACGTGCTGATGCACACGGCCGGCGTGCCGGCACCGCCGGCCGGCACGACCGTCGAGGACCTCTGCGACTGGGACCGGATGTGCCGCGCGCTCGCGGACGCCGAACCCTGGTGGGAGCCGGGCACGCGGTTCGGCTACCACGTGCACACCTTCGGGTTCCTGCTCGGCGAGACGGTGCGCCGGGCGACCGGCCGGCCCCTGACCTGGTGGCTCCACGAGGCGGTGACCGGGCCGCTCGGCGTCGAGGACGACGTGCACTTCGGCGTGCCGACGGCGCTCCTGGACCGAGTGGCGCGGCAGGAGCCCGCGCCGGGAGTGCCCGTGCCCCGCCCAGAACCGGGT
The DNA here is from genome assembly GCF_900608595.1 of Promicromonospora panici. Classification (GTDB taxonomy): domain Bacteria; phylum Actinomycetota; class Actinomycetes; order Actinomycetales; family Cellulomonadaceae; genus Promicromonospora; species Promicromonospora panici. The sequence goes on from NZ_UWYY01000019.1 coordinate 26,554, forward strand.
ACGCCCGCCGGCCGGGCGGTACCGCCCGCGACCCTGCCGACGGCCGACCTGGCCAACCGCCGTGACGTGCTCACCAGCGACATCGTGGCCATGGGCACCATGACGGCCCGCGGGGTGGCTCGCGTCTACGCCGGCCTGCTGGGCCATACGGACGTTCCGCTGGTCTCGCCGGACCGGCTGACGGAGCTGGCGCGCCCGGCGTACGAAGGCCCCGACGAGGTCATGGGTGTGGACTCCGTCTGGGCGTTCGGGTTCAGCCCCTATCGCCCGGGCGGTGTGCCGGCAAGGCCGGGCTCGACGTTCGGCATGGTCGGCGGGAACGGGTCCGCGGCCTGGGCCGACATCGACTCCGGGCTCGCCGTCGCGGTGATGCGGAATCGCTTCAGCTCGGACTGGGACGCGGCGGGCGAGATCGACCGCCTGGTCGTGGGCCTCTTTCCGGCATGACCTCGACCCCGACCAGCAGGACCCCGACCAGCACAACCCTGAGGAGCACGATCATCATGAACGACCCGGTAACCACCCTCGACGCCCGGTTCAGCGACACCGACGCCGAGCCCACCAGCTGGGAGGCGACCCAGGAGGTGCTCGAGAACGCCCAGATCACCTGGCTGACCACCGTGCGCGCCGACGGGCGCCCGCACGTCACGCCGCTCGTCGCCGTCTGGCTCGACGGCGCGCTGCACTTCACGACCGGACCGGAGGAGCAGAAGGCCGTCAACCTCGTGCGCAACCCGCACGTCGTGCTGACCACGGGTTGCAACACCTGGGACCAGGGGCTGGACGTGATGGTCGAGGGCGAGGCCAGGCGCGTCATCGACCGGCGAACGCTGGAGCGGCTGGCCGCGGCGTGGCGCACGAAGTGGGACGGCCGGTGGCAGTACGAGTGGAGCGACGAGGTGTTCCGCAACGACATCGGCGGGCCCTCGCTCGTGTTCGCCGTGGAACCGGACAAGGTGCTGGCCTTCGGCAAGGGGACCTTCAGCCATACGCGGCACATGCCGCGGTAGCCGCCACGTGCCGCGCGGGACTGCGCCCGCGCGGCGACATCCGACCGATCAGGGCCGTCAGTACAGCCAAGGCGCCGCCTGCCGGACCGCCCTGCCGAGCGCCGGGGTGAGCGTGCGCAGGTAGGTGGCAGTCAGGTGCGAGCCGTCCCGGTAGACCATCACGTTCCCGACCACGGGCGGGCACGTCGTCGGCTCGCAGATCACGTCCGTGAGGTCGACGTGCCCGGCGGTCGTGGGCACCCCCGGGAAGTCCTCCACGGGATTGTTCCTCGCGAACACGTCGGACCGGTCCAGGGTGCACCTGCCGGCGTCGCGCCCGTTCCCCCGCACGCAGTTCGGCGGGCTCCAGTTGAACCGTGGGTTGTCGCGGATCGTGACCACCGGTATGCCAGCGGTGTCGAGCTGCTGCCAGGCAGCCACCTCCTCGGGCATGACCGCCTCGAGCCGGTCCTCATGGGTGCGCGTGCCGGTCACGAACACCGCATCGGGATCCAGGGAGTCGGCGGCGGCTATCACGTTCGCTGTCCAGCGCTCGCAGTCGTCGGTCGGCGCCGGCTCGTACCTCAGGCGGCACTGCCCCTTGCCGGCGACCAGCACGCGCCAGTCGTGCTTCCGCGCCACCCGGTTCACGGCTGCCGCCCACTGGTAGGTGTGGGAGCCGCCGGCGACGAGCACCGTCCGGGTCGGGTCGTCCGGGTCGTGGAGGGTGCACATCCGCACCTGGTCGAGGCCGGGGCCGTCGCCGTGCTCCTGGATGCACTCCTCCATGTGGTCCACCCGGGTCTCGTCGGTCTTCGCGAGCTCGGGGTCGGGCCGCACGGGCACCTCGTCGGACACATCGCGGACCGTGGTGCCGCCCGCGGCGGACGACGTACCCGACGCGGAGTTCGGGCCCTGGGCGGACAGCGCCTGGGCTCCCGTGTACTCGATGCCGAGGTGCTGGAGGGCCTCGAGCTGTGCCGCCTCCCGTGCCTGCATGTCGGTGCTCACCGCGAGCGTCGGCACGATGACGAGCGCCATCGCGGCTCCAGCCGCCAGCAGCGTGCCGGCCGACCGCGCCGGGGTCATGGTGCGCGGCAGTGCGAGGCCCACGGGGCGTGCGACCACCTGGCGGGTGACCCACGCGAGGGCCAGCGACACGGCCAGCACGAGGGTGGCGCCCCGCACGCCCACGGCCGGGAAGTCGCGGACGGCCAGGTAGAAGATCAGCACAGGCCAGTGCCACAGGTACAGCTCGTACGAGATGTCGGCGATGAACCGGAGCGGCGCCAGCTCCAGCAGCCGGCGCGGGCCCCACGCCGCGGTGGTGCCGGCGCCGGCGAGCACCAGCAGAGCGCCGGTGACCGGCCACAGCGTCCACGGGCCCGGGAAGAGCGTCCCGCCGTCGAGCAGGAAGCCCGAGGAGACGATGAGGCCGAGCCCGACCCAGGCACCCAGGGCGCGCAGACCGGCGCCGCCGCGGAGCGGGACGAGCGCGAGCACCGCGCCGACACCGAGCTCCCAGAACCGGGTGGCGGTGTGGAAGTAGGCGGTGGGCTGCAGCACCCCGGTGAGGTACAGCGCGTAGGCGAACGAGGCGGCGGACGCGAGCGCGATGACCATCATGAGCTGCCGCCGGACCCGGGCCCGCGCCCGTCGGCACAGCGACGCCACCACGAGCACCACGAGCGGCCAGGCCAGCAGGAACTGTCCCTGCACGGACAGCGACCAGAAGTGCTGGAGCGGGCTGACCCCTGGACCGGCCGCGCCGTAGGAGAGCGAGTTCGCGATCAGGTCCCAGTTCTCGACGTAGAGGCCCGAGGCGACCACCTGCCGCCAGACCTCCAGCCACCGTCCGCTGGGCAGCAGCAGCCATGCGGCGAGGGCCACGGCCCCGAGCACCACGAGGGCGGACGGCGCCAGGCGCGCGAGGTTTCGCGCGTAGACGGAGCCGAGTCGGAGGGTGCCGGTCTCGGCCCGCCGGACGAGCGATCCGGTGACGAGGAAACCGGAGACGACGAGGAAGACGTCGACGCCGCCGGAGACGCGCCCGCCGCCGAACAGGTGAAAGAGGACCACCAGCAGGAGGGCGAGACCGCGCATGCCGTGCACCTCGGTGAGGTGCGGACGGCTGGTCGTGGTGGCGACCGGTGAGGCGGGTTCAGCGGCATGCATGAGGGGGACCACCAGGGTGTGAGTGAGACTCGATTTACACACGTGGTGACGCCCACCACCCCCGAATCGATGTCCCCGTAGCCGAAGCGTTACGGGAGTTCACCCGCTTCAGTAGATGGTTCGTCCTCGTTCATCAGGGATGCCGGACTTCCGGAAGAAATACGTATTAATCTGGTCGCGCCACTCGGTCGCGCTGCGGAGCTGCTCGGTGAACCGCTCGGCCACCCGTTCGGAGACGCGCGGGTCCACCAGCGTCGAGACGGCGGACCACGCGCTGATCATCCGTTCCACCCGCTCCACGCCCTCGAAGTGGGTGTCGTAGATGTGCTGGATGACGGTCTTCCCGCTGTGCAGCACGTGCGTGTACGGCACGTGGTGGAAGAACAGCAGCAGCTCGTCGGGGCACGTCGACAGCGACTCGTAGGTCTCGCGCCACGGCGAGGGGTACTGCCCGGCGTACCCGGTTCCGGTGTGCACGGTCCGGTCCACACCGATCCCGTCGCGGTCCGCGAAGTGGTAGGTGCCCCACGGTGTGTACTCGTACCCGTCGACGTCGGGTCCGTAGTGGTGGCCGGGGCGCACCATGAAGCCCACGCCGAGCGGGGCCGTGTACCGCTCGTACGTCTCCCACGACCGGTCCAGCACGGCGTGCACGGCCGGCCCGACGGCGTCGGCCTCGCCCGGGAACGTGAGGCCCACCCACTCGTCGAGCAGCTCGGCAGGGTCGAGACTCGGGTCCCAGCACAGCCGCCCGTAGGCGTACAGGTTGGCCTGGGCGAACGGGTGGCCGGTCCAGAACTCGTCGTCGCCGGCGTTGGAGACTGCCGCCAACCCGCCGGCGGGCTTGCGCCACGTGCCGGTGCCCGGATCCTCCGCGGCCTTGCCGCGCCCGGTGGCGAGGTCCGCCACGGTGGGCGAGCCGCCGTCCCGGCCCTCGGCCTCCCAGAAGCGGAAGCCGAGGATCTGGCTCCACTGCGGCCCGAGGTAGACGGCGTGCCGCTGCTGGCCCGTGTACTCCTGGGTGACCTGCAGCTCCAGGGCGACCCGCGTGTGCGGCATGGCGGCCAGGACGGGGGAGATCGGCTCGCGCACCTGGAAGTCGAGCGGACCGTACTTGACCTGCACGATCACGTTGTCGGAGAACGCGCCGTCCAGCGGGTGGAAGTGGTCGTACGCGGCGCGCGCGCGGTCCGTCGACCGGTCGCGCCAGTCCTGCCGGTGGTCGTAGACGAACGCCCGCCAGTGGACCAGGCCGTCGTACGGCTCGACGGCTGCCGCGAGCATGTTCGCGCCGTCGGCATGGGTGCGTCCGTAGGCGAACGGCCCGGGCTGGCCCTCGGAGTCGGCCTTGACGACGAACCCGCCGAAGTCCGGGATCGCTCCCCACACCCGAGCCGCGGCCCGCACCCACCAGTGCGCCACGTCCTGGTCGAGCGGGTCCGAGGTGGTGAGCCCGCCGAGGGTGATGGGCGAGGCGAACGACACCGACAGGTGCACCCGGATGCCCCAGCGCCGGAACACGGCCGCGATCCGGACGACGTCGCCCAGGTCGTCGGTCAGCAGGCGCGCCTCGTGCTCGTGCACGTTGACGTTGTTGATCGCCACGCGGTTGATGCCGACCGCGGCCAGCAGCCGTGCGTAGCGTTCCACGCGCGACAGGTCGGCGCGGACGAAACCGTTGTCGTAGAAGATGGAGCCGCCGGAATAACCGCGTTCCACCTGGCCCATCGTCGGGTGCGCGTCGACGTTGTCCCAGTGGTCGAGCATCCGGAGGCCCGTGGCGGGGGCGTGCCTCTCGTCGACGTCGGGACCCTCGAACGCGGCCTCGCCCAGGCGCACCACGTGGAACAGCCCGTGCAGCAGCCCGGCATCGCACCGCGCCTGCACGACGACGGCGCCGGCCTCGCGCGTGAACCGAAAGCTCTCGTCGGCGTCGTCGCTCCCGGCGCTCGAATTCTTGTCGGCGGAACCCGGCGCACTGGCGGAGACGCTGATGGTCTCGACCGGCTCGTCGAGCGGCGGCGCGAGGGTCAGCACCAGCTCGGCGTCGGCCACGCCGTCGCCCACCTCGAGACGGGAGAACGCCCCGCCGAACCGCGCGGTGGCGACCGCCAGCTCTTCCGCGACCGTTCCCGCGAGGGCGCCGTCGCCGGCCACCACCACCCGGCGTCTGCCGATCGCGGCGAACGCGTCATCGGGCAGCCAGGCCGGGTGGGGGGCAGGGGTGGAGCGCGGAGAATCACCGGTCATGGGTAGTCGTCCCGTCCCTCTTGCGTTTGATGTGCGGGTTTGCGGGGAGAGTCTCCACCCTAACGCCGCCGCAGGTCGGTACCGCGGTCGTCAGCGGGCCGCGTAAGCCAGCTTCGGCAGGTGATAGGCCAGGTCGGCGGCGGTGTCCACGGCCTCGTCCAGGTCGAGCCGGTGCTCCGCCACCAGCCGCGCGAGGTACCCGGCGTCGACCCGCCGCGCCAGGTCGTGGCGGGCCGGGATCGAGCAGAACGCGCGGGTGTCGTCGACGAAGCCCGACATGTTCGAGAAGCCCGCCGTCTCCGTGGCCGCCTCCCGGAACCGGCGCATCGCGTCCGGCGCGTCCAGGAACCACCAGGGCGCCCCGAGCCGGAGCGCCGGGTAGACGCCGGCCAGCGGCGCCAGCTCCCGCGAGTACACGTCCTCGTCCACCGTGAAGGCGATCATCCGGAAGGTCTCCGAGTTCCCGAACGCCTCCAGCACCGGCCGCAGCCCCCGCGCGAACTCGGTGACGACCGGGATGTCGTAGCCCTTGTCCGGCCCGAACGTCGCGGCGACGGTCGCGTCGTGATCCCGCAGCACACCCGGGTGGAACTGCATGACCAGGCCATCCTCTGCCGACATCGCCGCCATCTGGAACAGCATGTGCGCCGAGAACGCGGCCTCCTCGGCGGCGCTGATCCCCGGGCCGTCCGTCGACGATCCCGCGCCCAGCGCCTTGTCGAACAGGGCACCCGCGACGTCGTCGGGCAGGGGGGTGGTGTCCGCGCTGAAGTGACCGTGGTCCGTCGCCAGGCCGCCCGCCGCGACGAAGGCGGCGCGGCGCTCGCGGAGCGCCGCCAGGTAGCCCGCGTAGGTGTCCGTTGCGATGCCCGACGCCGTGGCGAGCCGCTCCAGGTCGCCCCGCCACGTCTGCCGGGCCGGGTGCAGCAGCGGGTCCGGGCGGAACGTCGGCAGCACCCGGCCCGGCAGCTCTACGGCGAGCCGGGCGTGCTCCTCGAGCGTGCTCCAGGCGGGATCGGTGGTGCCGATGGTCTCGATCGCGAACCGGTCCAGGAGGGCGCGCGGCCGGAAGGCGGGATCCGCCAGGCACTCGGCGATCTGGTCGTAGACCTGGTCGGCGGTGTCGGCGGAAGGCCGCACGGTCACGCCGAAGATCTCGACGAGCTCGTGCTCCAGCCAGTACCGCGTCGGCGTGCCGCGGAAGTGCTTCCACCCGGCGCAGAAGCGCCGGAAGATCTCGCGCGGGTCCTTCTCGAACCCAGGCCCTTCGGCCGGGCCGACGCCGAGCTCAGGCAGCTTCGCGCCCTGCGACACGAGCATCCGCGTCAAGTAGTGGTCGGGCACCACGAGGAGCTGGGCGGGGTCGCCGAACGGCTCGTCGTCGGCGAAGGCCGTGACGTCGACGTGGCCGTGCATCGACACGATCGGCAGGTCCCGCACCGTCTGGTAGATCTCGCGGGCGATCGGCCGCGTCACCGGGTCGGCGGGCAGTGCGCGGTCGGGGTGCAGGGTCCAGGTGTCGGTCACAGAGGTCCTCCTGAGGCATCGTTGCCGGGTGGGTAAGCGGTTGCTCGGCCATCGTAGGGCACCCTCCGCGTACTCCCGGCGGGGGACGCGGCATGCACCGCGGGCCCCATACGCTGACCGGATGGGTACCGACCAGGGCCGGTGCCGGAGAGGTGGATGACGGCGGATGCCTGAGTTCTGGCACAGCGCACAGATGCCGCAGCTCGAATCGCGGCGGTCTTGTCAGAAGGTCGCCTGTTACCGGCCGCACACCCATGACCGCCTCTCGATCGGGCTCATCGACTCCGGCACGACAACGTTCACCGGTGCGGCAAGCGGACCCGTCCCGCTCGCCGCAGGCGATGTGATTCTCATCCCCGCCGGGCACGTCCACGCCTGCAACCCGGAGAACGGCCGTTGGCAGTATCAGATGATGCAGGCCGATCAGGACTGGATCGCGACGCTCGCTCCGGACGCGGCAGCTGGCCTCCTGACCGAGATCACCGTGTTCCGGCACCGGGGCCTGCATCGACGGTTCAGCGCGGTCAACGATCTGCTCTTCGCCGATACGGGCATCGAACGAGTCGAGGCCGAGTTCCGCCGCGTCCTGCACGAGTGTTCGACCCTCCCACCGCATCGCCGGGTCACGCCGGCCACTGAGACGGCTCTCGTGGCTCGACTGCGGCCGGTACTCGACCGGCTGCACCACGACGAGTCGAACCCGTTGCTCGACGAGCTGGGGGAACTGGTCGGGATGGGCAAGTATCAGCTCATCCGGACGATGAAGCGGGCCACCGGGTTCTCGCCGGTGGCGTGGCGGCAGAACGACCGGGTCATCACCGCGCGGGCGATGCTCCGCGACGGACGATCACTGGCGGAGACGACCCACGCGCTCGGCTTCGCCGACCAGAGCCACTTCCACCGTGTCTTCCGAGCCCACGTCGCTGCCTCTCCGGGTGCGTACCGCCGCTGACGCAATTTCGTTCAAGACCCCGTGGGCGACGGCGCCCCAGACTGCCGACGTTCGTCGTCGAGCCTCAGGGGAGACATGGAGCAGTTCCTTGCCGTCGCGGTTGCGCATTTCCTCGCCCTGCTGATTCCCGGAGTGGACTTCTTCCTCGTCGCCCGCACCGCGATGGCCGGCGGCTGGCGAAACGCGAGCGGTGTCTGTATCGGCATCGCCTCAGCGAACGGCATCCTCATCACGGCCGCGTTCTCAGGGCTGTCATTGATCTCGCACCCGGTCATCCTGAACGTCGTCCAGGCGTCCGGCGGCATGTTCCTGACCTACATCGGGATCGCGTTCCTCCGCGCCCGGGCGAGCATCGAGCCGGCCCGGCCGCGAGCTCTGCGCACCACCTGGGTGAAGAACCTGGGGCTCGGGCTGGCCTCGGGCCTGCTCAACCCGAAGAACGCGCTGTTCTACGTCAGCCTCGCCGCTGTCCTCGCCGACGCGACGCCCGTATCGCTGGTGATCTACGGAGCGTGGATGGTCACGCTCGTGCTGGTCTGGGACCTGTTCGTCGCGATCACTCTTGGCTCCGAACGCGCACTGACCGGGCTCTCCCGCGTCCTCTCGTGGCTGACCAAGATCGCCGGTGCCTTCCTCGTCGTGCTCGGTCTGGGGATGATCCTCGGTCTGCTGATCCACCTGACGTGAGCGGAGCCCACGCGTCACGCGTCCCGGCGTGAGCAGGATGATCGCCGCGGCGGCGGGCCTGCGCACCACGACCCCGAAGAGCATCGCGAAGCCGCCCCAGACCAGCATCTGCACCGGGATGAAGATGAGCAGCACCCGAGCCAGCTCCGGGTCGGACAGCGAGAGCGCCGGATAACCGCCGAGCCGCAGCATGCCCTGGGTGATCGCGAAGTTGACCAGCGAGATCACCAGGCCCGCCACCGCTCCGATCCCCCACGCGACGATCAGCTTCGCCAGCAGCAGCCGCGTCCGGTTCGGCGTCGCGACGAACGAGTACCTGATGACGCCGTTGCCGAACTCCCCGGCGCTCATCGTCGCTCCGAAGAACGCGTACGCCCAGACGGCCAGGCCCGGCCCGAAGAACATGACCGAGTAGCGGCTCCCACCGCCGTCGGCCTGCCGCTCGTAGAGCGCCTCGGCACCCCCTGCTCCGGTCACCGCCGCGGTGAGCCCGACGGCGATCGCCAGGGTGACGAGCAGCAGCACCCAGAGGCTCGGGCTGTGCCGCACCTTGACACGTTGTCGACGGCGGCGCGCTCCCCGTATCTCTTGGTCAGCTTCGTTGTTCGGATCATGTGATCCAGCCTCGGCGGAGCGGGGCCGGCGCAACAGCGTCGTCAGGACGTGTCCGGCGAGCCGTTCGTCGGTGCGTGCCCGCTACTTTCGGACCAGGCTGCGAACGTTTGCACTTAAACCGTGCGCTAGGGTGCAAACGTTCGCAGCGTCGCGGGTCACGAGGAGGTGCCATGGTCACGGTGCACGACGTCGCTCGCGCCGCCGGGGTGTCGATCTCCACCGTGTCGCGCGCCCTGGCCTCGCCGGAGCGCGTGGCCGCCGAGACCCGAGACCGCGTGACACGCGTGGCCGCAGAGCTTGGCTACCGGCCCAACCGCGCGGCGAGCGGCCTGCGGATGGGACGCACCCACGCCGTCGGCCTGCTGGTGCCCGACCTGGAGAACCCGTACTTCGCGACCGTGACCAAGGCCGTGCAGGCGCGGGCGCGGGCCGAGGGATACGAGGTGTTCGTCGCGGACTCCGACGAGGACGCCGATGTCGAGGCCGAGCTGATCGATGCCCTGGCCACCCGGACCGACGGGCTGCTCGTGACCTCGCCGCGGTCGGGCGAGGCCGAGCTCCGCGCGGCGCTGGTCGGCGTGACCGCCGTCCTGGCCAACCGCGAGCTGCCCGCCGAGCCCGGCTCCGAGACACCGCCCGTCCCGTCCGTGTGCGTCGACGACGCCGACGGCGCCGCCCAGGTGCTCGGTCACCTGTACGCGCTGGGCCACCGGACAGTCGGCATCGCCGCCGGCCCGCCGTCGTCCTGGTCGGGCGGACGGCGTGTCGCCGGGCTGTTCGCCGCCGCCGAGCGCTGGGACGTCGAGCTGGTGGAGCTGGGCACCTTCCAGCCGTACTTCGCGGGCGGCACCCAGGCGGCCGACTACGCGGTGGCGAGCGGCGCCACCGCCGTCGTCGCGTTCAACGACCTCATGGCCCTCGGCATCCTGGACCGGCTGCGGCACCGTGGCGTCGACGTCCCGGGCGAGATGTCCGTGGTGGGGTTCGACGACGTCCAGCTCGCCACCCTCGTCTCACCCGCGCTCACGACGGTGCGCGCGCCGCTGGCCCGGCTGGGCCGGCGAGCCGTCGACCTGCTGCTCGCCCGCCTGCGCGGCGGTACGCCGACGGGCACCCAGCTCCCCGTGGAGCTCACGATCCGTGGGTCCTCAGGACCCGCCCCTGCCGAGACGGTCGACCGAGGCCCGTCCCGATGAACGAACCATGGGCGAAGAAGCCCGAGAGAGAGGAAAGCACTATGCGCACCTCGAAGAAGGCCGTGGCGCTCGTCGGCGTCGCGGCACTGGCTCTGCTGACCGCCTGCGCCCCGCCGGCGCCCCCGGGCGGCGAGGGCGGCGGCGCCGTCACCGATCCGGCCGACGTCCCGGACACGCCCTCCGAGCCCGTCACCCTGAACATCCTCGACGTCGCGGGCAACCAGCGGCTCACCGAGGGCATGGTCGACGAGTTCGTCGAGGAGAACCCCGACGTCATCGAGTCGGTCACCTGGGAGACCGGCGGCGCGCCCGACGTCACGGGCATCGTCAAGCCCCAGGTCGACAGCGGCAACCTGTCCATCGACGTGGTCTTCACGGGCAACGACGGGCTCGCGGCCGGCATCAGCCAGGACCTGTGGCTGCCGATCGTGGACGACTACGGCGACCGCGTGTCGAACCAGGAGAACTACCTGGAGCCGGCCGCGAACATGCAGGAGCTGGCCGAGGGCTACGGCATCGTGACGACGTACTACCCGTCCGGGCCGCTGCTGCAGTACGACCCCGAGGTCGTCGACACGCCGCCGGCGACGCCCGAGGAGCTGCTGGAGTGGGCGGAGGCCAACCCGGGCAAGTTCGGGTACGCGCGCCCCGCGAACTCCGGCCCGGGCCGCACGCTGCTCATGGGCCTGCCCTACCTCCTGGGCGACGAGGACCCGACCGACCCCGAGAACGGCTGGGACAAGACCTGGGCCTACCTCAAGGAGCTCGGCCAGTACGTCGACACCTACCCCACGGGCACCGGGCAGGTCATTACCAACATGGCCGACGGCACCTGGTCGATGGTCCCGACCACCACGGGCTGGGAGATCGCACCGCGTGCCGAGGGCCAGCTGCCGAACACGCTGCAGGCCGCAGCGTTCGACGACTTCACCTGGGTGACCGACGCGCACTACGCGGCCATCCCGAAGGGGCAGAGCGCCGACAAGATCAGCGCCATCATGCTCCTGCTGCAGGACATGCTCACCCCGGAGCAGAACGCCAAGGCGTACGACGCCGGTTACTTCTACCCCGGCCCGGCCGTGGAGGGCGCGACGCTCGACCTCGCTCCGCAGGAGTCGCAGGACGTGATCGAGGAGTTCGGCCGGCCCGAGTTCGACGAGCTCATCGAGTCGCAGGACGCCGTCGTCCCGCTCGACGCCGAGTCCATGGTGACCGCGTTCGACATCTGGGACCGCGAGGTCGGCGGCGGCAAGGTGGAGGAAGAAGCAGAGTGAGTGACTTCGAGTCGTTGGAGCTGCGCGGCGTCGGACGGCGGTTCGGCGGGGTGGACGCGCTGTCCGGGCTGGACCTGACGATCAAGTCGGGTGAGTTCGTCGCCTTGCTCGGGCCGTCGGGCTGCGGCAAGTCGACGGCGCTCAACTGCCTGGCAGGCCTCCTCCCGCTGACGCACGGCGAGATCCTGCTGGACGGTCGGCGGATCGACACGCTGCCCCCGGAACGGCGCGGTTTCGGCATGGTCTTCCAGTCGTACGCGCTGTTCCCGCACCTCTCCGTGGAGAAGAACGTCGCGTTCGGCCTGCAGATGCAGGGGCTGCCGCGGGCGGAGATCGACTCGCGGGTGCGTGAGGCGATCTCGCTCGTGAAGCTCGGCGAGCACGCCAAGAAGCTGCCCGGCCAGCTCTCGGGCGGGCAGCAGCAGCGCGTGGCCATCGCTCGCGCGGTGGTGCTCGAGCCGTCCCTGGTGCTCATGGACGAGCCCCTGTCGAACCTGGACGCGAAGCTCCGGCTCGACATGCGCACCGAGATCCGGCGTCTGCACCAGTCGCTCGGGCTGACGACCATCTACGTGACGCACGACCAGGAGGAGGCGCTCTCCCTGGCCGACCGCCTGGTCGTCATGCGCGAGGGACGGGTGCAGCAGGTCGGCACTCCTGACGAGCTCTACGAGAGCCCGACGAGCTGGTACGTCGCGGACTTCATGGGGTACCGGAACATCCTGCCCGCTACCGTCGTCTCGACGTCCGCGGGCGAGGCGGTGGTCGAGCTGCCCGGAACCGCGGGCGGCGGCGACGGCGCCCGGCTCACAGGGCGGGCGGTCGGCGGCCTGGCCGCCGGGGACGACGTGCGGGTGGCGATCCGGCCGGAGGACTTCGTACTGGTGTCGAGCGGGGTGTCGGCGGGTTCGCCCACCGGGCGTGCGGCCGGGTCGATTCCCGGCGCCGTGTCGGTGGTCGAGTACCACGGGCGCGAGCACGCCGTCGGAGTGCAGACCGGCGACACCATGCTGCACGCGCGCACCCCGGCCGCCCCGCAGGTCGGCGCGCCCGTCTCCCTGACCGCGCCCGTCGAGCGGGTCCTGGTGTTCCCGGAGGCGCTGGACGCCGTCGTACCGCAGGAGGTGGCGGCATGACCCGCGCGACCGCCATTGGTTGTGAGCGTGACGGTTGCGACTACGTGTCCGTTTTAGGCGCAACGATCGCGCCCACAACAAAGGCGGGGGGTGCGCCGTGAGCGGCGTCGGGCAGCAGCGGGCTACCGCGAGCCTGCGGCACCGTCTGGCCGAGCGGGGGGTGGACGCCGCCCTGCTCCTGCTGGTGCCCGGGCTGGTGGTGGCGCTCGCGCTGTTCGTCTACCCGTTCTCGTACGGGATCGGGCTCACGATCCAGCCGACGGCGGCCATGCAGGAGCAGTGGGGCGGGGGGATCTTCGCGAACTACGTGGCGTTCTTCAGCGACCCGTTCGTGTTCGACTCCGTCGGCCTCACCATGCGGCTCGCCCTGCCGGCCGCCCTGTTCAACGTGCTCGCGTCCGTGCCGGTGGCGATGGTGCTGCGGCACCGGTTCCGCGGCAAGCGGCTGCTGACGTCGCTGCTCGTGCTGCCGATCACGCTGGGTACGGTGCTCACCGCGCAGGGCCTGCTGATCTTCGCGGGGCGGCAGGGCTGGCTCAACCGGACGCTGCTGGAGATCGGATTGATCGACGAGCCGCTCCAGCTGGTGAACAACTACCTGGGCGTCATGTTCTCCTTGGTGATCACGGGCTTCCCGTTCGCGTTCCTGCTCATCTCGTCCTACCTGTCGGGCATCGACCCGTCGCTGGAGCAGGCCGCGAAGACGCTGGGTGCCGGCTGGTGGCAGCGGTTCCGGCGGATCGTCCTGCCCCTGCTCGCGCCGGGGCTGGCCACCACGTTCGTGCTGACGTTCGTGCTCGCGTTCTCCGTCTTCCCGTCGGCGCGGCTGGTTGGTGACGCCATGGGGGAGACCCGGGTCATGTCGCTCATGGCCTTCCGGGCGTTCGGTGAGCAGAACGACTACGCGATGGCGTCCACCATCGCGCTCATGATGGGTGCGGTCGAGCTGATCGTCGTGGTGGCCGTGCTGGGCCTGCGGTCGCTGCTGTACCGCGGGACCACGGGAGGGAAGGGCTGATGGCCGCTTCGACGCTGGAGCGGCCGCTCGCCGCCCGACCGTCCACCTGGTTCGTGTGGGCCGGCATGACCGCGTTCGGGGTGTTCCTGCTCGGGATCCTCCTCGCGGTGGTCGTCGACTCGTTCGGGCGCCAGTGGTTCGACACCTGGTTCCCCGAGGGGCTGACCACCGAGCGCTACGCCGAGGCCTGGGACCGGTTCGCGCTGGGCGAGGTCGTCGGCGTCACCGTCGGCGTGGCCCTGCTCGTCGTGGTGATCTCGGTGCTGGTGGGCGTGCCCGCCGCGTACGTGCTGGCCCGCCGCGACTTCCCGGGCAAGCGTGCGGTCATGCTGCTGTTCCTCCTGCCGGTGCTCATGCCGCCCATCACCTACGGCATCCCGCTCGCGACCGTCATGTACTCGTTCGGGCTGGGGCGCACGCTGACCGCCGTCGTGCTGGTCAACCTGGTCCCGTCCGTGCCGTTCGTCATCCTGACCATGACGCCGTTCATCGAGCAGATCAACCCCGCCATCGAGTCGGCGGCCCGGATGTGCGGGGCGCGGACCCGGCAGGTCTTCACCCGGATCCTCGCGCCGCTGCTCGTCCCCGGCATCCTCGCCGCCGCCATCCTGGTGCTCGTCCGGACCGTCGGCCTGTTCGAGCTGACCTTCCTCGTGTCGGGCCCTGGATCGGACACACTCGTCGTGGCGATCTACCGTGGCATGACATCCGCCGGTGGTGGCGAGGCGAGACAGCTCATCTCGGCCATGTCGGTGATCTATACAGCGACCATGCTCGTCATGCTCGTGGTGGCGCTGCGGTTCGTGAACCCGACGCAGCTCGTGGCACAGGTGAAGGAGACACGCGATGACTGACGACCGCCTGCACAGGGACCGCGTCCCCGCGGGCATCGACGCGCCCGTGCGCCCGACGGCGGTGGGCATCGTCCACCTCGGCATCGGGGCGTTCCACCGGGCTCACCAGGCCGTCTACACGGAACGCGCGGCGATAGCCACCGGCGACACCTCGTGGGGCATCCTCGGCGTGACCCAGCGGTCCGCGCGGGTCCGCGACCAGCTCCGCCCCCAGGGCGGGGTCTACGCGGTCCTCACTGCGGGGGAGCAGGAGTCCACGGTCGAGCTGATCGGCTCGGTGGTCGACGTCGCCTACCCCGCCGAGGAGACCGAGCTGGTGCTGGCAGCGCTCGCGGCGCCGACCACCCACGTGGTCACCCTCACGATCACGGAGAAGGGCTACGCCCGGAACCCGGACGGGTCGCTCGATCTCGATGCGGTCGCCGGGGACCTGGCGGCCCTGGCCGACGGCGCCGACGCCCAGCCTGCCTCGTCGGCCATCGGGCTGCTCGTGCGGGGGCTGGCCCGGCGGGCGCCGACCGGGTTGCCCATTACCGTGCTGACCTGCGACAACATGGTGGACAACGGGAGGGTGCTCGAGAGTCTGGTGCGTCAGGCCGTGGACGCGGGCCTGCCCGGGGCTGAGGGCGACGTCCTGCGCGGCTTCCTGGACGCGCGCGTCACGTTCCCGTGCTCCATGGTCGACCGGATAGTGCCCGCGACGACGCCGGAGCAGCGCGACCACGTCGGGCAGGCGCTCGGCGTGCGGGACGAGGGTCTGGTCGTGGGCGAGCCGTTCGCGCAGTGGGTGATCGAGGACCGGTTCGCCGGGCCGCGCCCCGCGTGGGAGGCCGCCGGCGCGACCCTGACCAAGGACGTCGCGCCCTTCGAGCAGGCCAAGCTGCGGTTGCTCAACGGGACGCACTCGCTGGTCGCGTACTCCGGGTGGCTCGCCGGGCACGCGACGATCGCCGAGGCCGTGACCGACCCGGAGATCGCCGAGCGCGCCCGGCAGTACCTCTTCGAGGACGCGCTGCCGACGCTCACTCCGCCCGACGGCCTGGACCTGCACCAGTACGGCGAGCAGATCCTCACCCGGTTCGCCAACCCGCACACCGGGCACACGACCGCCCAGGTGGCGATGGACGGCACCCAGAAGATCCCGTTCCGGTGGGGCGGTGTGCTCACGGACGCGCTGGCGGCCGGGCGGGAGCCCGAGGGGGTGGCGTTCGGCCTGGCCGCCTGGGCGGAGTTCGTCCGACGCCGGACGCGTTCCGGGGAGGGCGTCGACGACCCGCGGGCCGAGGAGCTGGCCGCGCTCGTCACCGCCGCGGAGGTGCCCGGCGGATCCGACGGCCTGGGCGACGTCGCGGGACTGGCCGGCGCCGAGGAGGACCTCCGGGCGCTGCTCGCGCTCCCGGGTCTGCTGCCCGCCGGAACCCCGGAGAGCTTCGTCGACGCGGTCGCGGCAGAGATCGACGCCGTCGTGCTCTGACAGGTCGGCGGCGGGTGGCTGGTTGCGGCCGGCGTGGCGCTGACTTCGGTCGGTTGCACCGCCGCCCAGCTGACTTCGGTCGGTTGCTCTGACATCGGTCCGTTGAATGACCGATGTCAGAGCAACCGACCGAAGTCACTGCGGCGCCACGCAGCGCCAGGTAGGGTCAAGGCGTTTTGAAACGATTCGATCCATACGTCGACGAGGACGGAGCGAGATGAGAGTCACGATCCTGGGTACCGGTGCCATCGCCGCGGCCCATGCGGGCGCGATAGCAGGGCTGCCGGCCCATGGGGTGGACGCCGTCCTGGCACACGCCGTCGACATCGACCCGGCTCGGGCGGAGGCGTTCGCCCAGCAGCACGACGTCGCCGCGCACGGGACCGACCTGGCCGCCATGCTCGCCGAGACGGATGTGCTGCACGTCTGCACGCCGCCCGGCGCCCACGTGGACGCGGCCGTGGCCGCGCTCGACGCGGGCGTGCACGTGGTGGTGGAGAAGCCCGCGACCCTCTCCCTCGCGGAGATCGACCGGATCGCGGAGGCCGAGGCCGGCTCGACCGCGAGCTTCACGCAGGTCGTGCAGCACCGGTTCGGGCACGGTGTGCGGCAGCTGCGCCGGCTGCTCGACGACGGCGCGCTGGGCCGCCCGCTCGTCGCCACCTGCGACACCCTGTGGTTCCGCGCGCCCGAGTACTTCGAGGTGCCGTGGCGCGGGCGCTGGGACACCGAGGGCGGCGGGCCCACGATGGGCCACGGCATCCACCAGTTCGACCTGCTGCTGGCGGTGCTCGGCCCGTGGTCCGAGGTGACGGCGATGGCCGGCCGTCTCGCCCGGCACGTCGACACCGAGGACGTCTCGATGGCGATCGTGCGGTTCGAGAGCGGCGCGATGGCGACGGTCACCAACTCCCTGCTGTCCCCGCGCGAGACCTCCGACCTGCGGTTCGACACCGAGGCGGCGACCATCGAGCTGTCGCACCTGTACGGGTATTCGGACGCCGACTGGACGTTCACGCCCGCGAAGGGCCGGGACGACGTCGGGCAGCTGTGGCAGCCGGACCGCGCCGCGCTGCCTTCCGGTCACCTCGCCCAGCTCGTGCCGACCTACCGGGCGTTCGCCGCGGGCGAGGCGCCGCCGGTCACGGTGGGCGACACGCGCGGCACCCTGGAGCTGGTCGCGGCGATCTACCGGTCGGCGTTCACGGGAGCCGTGGTGCGGACCGGAGAGATCGGGCCCGGGGACCCGTTCTACGCGTCCATGCGCGGATCGGGCCCGGCCTGGGCGCCCGTCAAGGACGTCGACGCGGTGCGGGCCGGCGCCAGCAGCTGACTCGGGGCCTCCGGTGCCGCGAGTCAGTGGTGTGGTGCGCTATCGCGTCGATCGGCGTTTGATGGAGGTGAGAATGGCCGGCGCAGAGAGGTGAGGACCATGACCGACGCAATCAGCGCCCCGGTATTTCCCGGCGGGACGTCGGTGTCCCACCTGCGCGTCTACGACTGGCCCGCGCCGGACGCGCCCGGCGGGTCCGGCTCACCGCACTTCCACACGGCTTCTACCGAGGCCTACGTGACGCTCGCCGGCCGCGGCCGGGTGCAGACGCTCAGCCAGGAGGGTTTCGCGGAGCACGAGCTCGGGCCGGGCCGGATCGTCTGGTTCAGCCCCGGCGTGATCCACCGCACCGTGAACGACGGCGGCCTCGAGGTGCTGGTCGTGATGTCCAACGCCGGGCTGCCGGAGGCCGGGGACGCCGTGCTCACGTTCCCGCCCGAGATCCTCGTGGACCCGGCGGCGTACCGCGCCGCGGCGACGCTGCCGAGCCCGTCGACCGGCGCGGGTTCGGGCGGCCGGGAGACGGCCGATGCCGCCGAACCCGGGGCCGACCCCGCCGAGGACGACCCAGCAGTGGCCGCCGCGGCGCTCGCGCGCCGGGACCTGGCGCTCGCGGGGTTCCAGGTGCTCCGGGACGCGGTCGAGGAGGACGGCGAGGCCGCCTTCGACGGCCTGTACGTGGCGGCGGCCCAGCTGGTCGCCCCGCAGGCGGCCGGCTGGCGGGAAGTGTGGACGACGTCGGTGGGGCGCGCCGTCGCCGAGACCGACTGGGCCCTGGCCGCGCTGGCCCCGGAGTCGGGTGCGGATCCGGGCGCGGCGGAGGCTGCCGTCGTCGGGCACCTGGAGTTCGGGCGGGTCGCCGCTCGCGACGCCGAGCCCGGCCACCGGCGCTACGGGATGTGCGGCCGGCTGCAGGTCTGGTCGACGCGGGGCTGAGCCGCAGGGGGCGCCGTCCGCCACCCGCAGTCGCACCCCCTGCGATCGGCCAGTTGCCCGCCGTCCCCTTCAGGGGCCATGGGTCGCTTCGACCTGTATCGATGCACTTCGTTACGAATTCCTGACCTCAGGCCCTGGACAACGCTTCCCGAGTGAGTATTGTATCGATTCAGTCGGCCGTCGAGGATGCAGCCGGCGTGCCAACAGCAGTACGAGCAAGGAGGCTCACGTGGTCCGCACACGCACCACCACAAGGACGGCCGCCGTCCAGGTCACTGCCCTCGCGGCGGCATCGGCCCTCGCCCTCTCGGCGTGCGGGGGCGGTTCCGGCCCCTCGGCCGAGGCGGCCCCGGTCGCCACCGACCGCGACATCGAGCTGTCGCTCGTCTGGTGGGGGGATGACGACCGCGCGTCCAGGTACGAGGAGGCCGTCGAGCTGTTCGAGGCGGAGTACCCGAACATCGACGTCCAGACCCAGTTCCAGGCATGGGACGACTACTGGACCGCGCGCACCACCGAGGCCGCGGGGCAGACCCTGCCCGACGTCTTCCAGATGGACCTCGCCTACATCCACCAGTACGCGTCGAACAACCAGCTGCTCGACCTGTCGAGCCAGGCGGGCATCAACCTGGAGACCGAGGGGCTCGACGAGACACTGCTCGCCTCCGGCTCCCTCGAAGGTGGGCAGTTCGGCATCCCCACGAGCACGAACACGCTCGGCATCATGTACCACCAGGACCTCCTGGACGAGGTGGGCATCGACCCGCCGGCGGAAGGGCTCACCTGGGACGAGTACGACTCCTGGATCCGTGAGGTCAGCGAAGCCGGGGCCGACAGCGACCCGCAGATCTATGGCGGCACGGACTACACCGGCACCCTCTGGCTCTTCATCCAGTGGCTGATCCAGCAGGGCAAGACGCCGTTCGGCGACGACGGCATGCCGGCCTTCGAGGAGTCGGACCTCGTCGCCTGGGTCGAGCGCACCCAGCCTCTGCGCGACGACGGTGTGTTCTTCCCGATCGAGCGGGTCAAGCAGGTCGAGCCCCTCACGGGCATGCAGGTGGGGCAGGCCGCGACCGAGATGTCGTGGGACAACATGCTGGCCGGGTACTCGGCCGGCGCCGAGTCCGAGAACCTCGACCTGCTGCCGCTGCCCACGGGCGACGACGGATCCGCCCAGTTCTGGAAGCCGTCGATGCTGCTCTCGGCGTCCTCCACCACTGAGGAGCCGGACGCCGCCGCCACGCTCATCAACTTCCTCGTGACCGACCCCGAGGTGGGCCAGATCTTCGGCACCTCGAAGGGCGTGCCGGCGGTGGCGGCCCAGCGGGACGCGATGGAGATCGCGGACGGCTCGATCGACGACAAGATCGTGACCTACGAGGACGAGGTGGCGGAGCGCGTCACGGCGGACACGCCGCTCCCGGTCGAGGGCTACGGCGTGGTCGAGGCGGAGTTCAAGCGCCTCGGCGAGGAGCTCGCGTACGGCAACGTCACCGCCGAGGAGTTCGCCGCCCAGTGGTTCCAGTACGCCGAATCGAACCTCGGCGGGTCCTGACCATGTCAGCTACCACCACCGAACGCGACGGGCCCGGCGGGCGCGGGCCCGGCGGGAACGGCACCGCGCGGGGGGCGACCACGGCGTCGTCCCCCGCGCGGGGCGGCACCGCCAAGCCGCCGCGGAGCCGGGCCGATACGCGCGCGGGCTACGCGTTCCTGTCCCCGTGGTTGCTGGGGTTCGGCCTGCTGACGGCCGGCCCGATGCTGATGTCGCTGTACCTCGCGTTCACCGACTACAACCTGTTCCGGGCGCCGGAGTTCGTGGGCATCGACAACTTCACCGCCCTGTTCGCCGACCCGCGCTTCCTGAAGTCGGCCCAGGTCACGGCGATCTACGTGCTGGTGGGCGTCCCGGTGAAGCTGGCCGCCGCGCTGGCGGTGGCGATGCTGCTCAACGCCAAGCACCGCGGGCAGGGCGCGTACCGCTCGATGTTCTACGCGCCGTCGCTCATCGGGGCCAGCGTGTCCGTGGCGATCGTGTGGCGCGCGATGTTCATCGACGACGGCATCGCCGACCGGGTCCAGCAGTTCTTCGGCCTCCCGGCCGGCGGCTGGGTGGGTGATCCCAGCATGACCATGCCGATGATGATCCTGCTGGCGGTGTGGCAGTTCGGCGCCCCGATGGTGATCTTCCTGGCCGGGCTCAAGCAGATCCCGGCCGAGCTGCTGGAGGCGGCCGCCGTCGACGGCGCGGGCCCGATCCGGCGGTTCGTGTCCGTGACGATCCCGATGCTGTCCCCGGTGCTGTTCTTCAACCTGCTGCTCGAGACGATCGGCGCGTTCCAGGTGTTCAGCTCGGCCTTCATCATCTCGGGCGGCACGGGCGGCCCGGCCGACTCCACGCTCTTCTACACGTTCTACCTCTACATCAAGGGCTTCACGGAGTTCCGTATGGGGTACGCGTCGGCCATGGCCTGGGTGCTCGTGCTCGTCGTCGGCATCATCACGGCCGTCCTGTTCCGCACCTCGCGTGCGTGGGTCCACTACACGGGAGACCAGCGATGAGCGAGAACCTCTACCCGAACCACACCGCGCAGGAGGCCGGGGCGACGCTGCTCGCCGAGCGAGGCGGCTCGCCCTCGAGCCAGGCCCGCCAACGCCGGCGCACCAACTCCGTGGTGTTCCACACGCTGGTGATCGCCGTCGCCGTGGTGATCCTGTACCCCGGCGTGTGGATGGTGATGAGCTCGTTCAAGCCGAACGGCGACATCGTCGGCAACGTGAACCTGTGGCCGGAGACGTGGACGCTCGACAACTACGTGTCCGCGCTCGGCGGGATCGGAGGTGTGTCGTTCTGGAGCTTCGTCCTCAACTCACTGATCCTCGCGGTCGGCTCCGTGGTCGGCATAGTCCTGTCCGCCACCGTCTCGGCCTACGCGTTCGCCCGCATCAGCTTCCCCGGGCGCGGGGTGTACTTCGCGATCATGATCGGCACGATGCTGCTGCCGTTCCACGTGGTGATCATCCCGCAGTACATCCTGTTCAACTCGATGGGCATGGTGAACACGTTCCTGCCGCTGCTGGCCCCGAAGTTCCTGGCCACCGAGGCGTTCTTCGTGTTCCTCATGGTGCAGTTCCTGCGGGGGCTGCCGCGCGAGCTCGACGAGGCCGCGCGGATCGACGGCTGCGGGCACTGGGGGATCTTCCGGCTGGTGCTGCTCCCGCTGATGCGGCCGGCGGTGATCACCAGCTCGATCTTCGCGTTCATCTGGTCGTGGAACGACTTCCTCGGGCCGCTGCTCTACCTCAAGCAGCCCGAGACGTACCCGCTGCCCATCGCGCTGCGCATCTACGTGGACCAGACGTCGGTGTCCGACTACGGCGCGCAGATGGCCATGGCCGTGCTCGCGCTGGTGCCGGTGCTCCTGTTCTTCGTGCTGTTCCAGCGGTACCTCGTCGACGGTGTCGCGACGCAGGGCCTCAAGGGCTGATCCGCTGGGTCACGGGACCGGGCCGGTGGGCCCCTCGACGACGTCCACCGGCCCGTCCCGCCAGCGGACGGCGACCCGGGTGCGGCCGGCGTCGGGCAGCCTCGTCACCGACTCGACGGCGTCCAGATCGAGCGGCGACGGGACCCCCGTGAGCACCACGAGCGCCGCGCCCACCTCGCCCGCCGTCACGGGCAGGCTGCTGCGCAGCCACGGCGTCGCCGACGCCGCTGCCAGCGGGTCGGCCCCCAGCCGCCGCCGTGTCCCTGGCACGCCCAGCCCGGTCAGCCCCTTGACGAGCGAGGACAGCCCGTCGGGGCGGACGACGCGCACCCAGTTCGCGCCGGTCTCGACGGTCAGGCCGCTCGCGTCCGGGGCGGCCAACGCCCAGCCGCCCACGTGGAGGCGCCACGGGCCGACGTCGCGCGGCCACGCCGCGGCGTCGACGTCCGTACCGTTCCCGGACACGCCGTCCGGCACGTCCTGGAGGTACCAGCCGATGCGGACCTCGAACCGGCCGCGCACCACCGAGGCCGTGACCAGCCGCGGCCCACGGCGTATCGATGCCCAGGTGGCGGCGGCGCCGTCGGCCGCAGACGACGGCAGGTCCAGCCAGTGCACCCGAGACCACGAGGTGGCCACATGATCGCCGAGCATGAGCCGGTCGATGCCGTCGCGGTGGGACGGCGCGCCGTCGGCGTCGAGCAGCGCGACGTGCGACTCGACGGGTGCGGCTATCGCGTCCTGCGAGAGCTGGGGCGAGACCAGGTTGGCGTAGGCGGCCCGGCGGTAGAAGGGGTCGTCGGCGTGCGGCTCCACCGCGTGCTCCATGAGGCGGTCCGAACCGTGGTTGACGATGCGGACGAGACCGTCCTCCGGCGTGCTGGAGACCAGCCAGCCCGGTGCGCGCAGCGGCACCACGGCGTCGTCGTGCCAGGCCTCTGGCGTCTCCGGCTCCGCCGTCCAGACGGCGTGGTCCGGCGGCAGCAGCAGCCCGAGGAAGCCCTTGCTCGCCCAGTAGGGCGACGCCGCCCCGGTGTAGAGCTGCCGGACCCGGTCGTAGCGGTGGTGCCAGCCGACCGGGAGCAGCCCGTGCTCGTCGACAGACCCGGCGGCCAGGAAGTGCTCCGCGACGGCGCCCGTCAGCGCGCGGGTCTGTCCCGGCACGAGCGGCGTCGCGTCGGCCAGAGCGCCCGCCCAGAACGGGGCGAGCATGCCCAGCCGGTAGGTGGCCGACCGGCCCTGCAGGAGCGGCGCGCCGGTGGCGCCCACGAGGTGCCGGGCCTGGCCGAGGTAGGCGTGCAGCCGGTCGGCGTGCCGCTCGGGCACCGGCCCGCCTTGGATGCGGGCGTGCAGCACGGGGTAGAAGTGCCAGGCCCAGCCGGCGTACCAGTCGAAGGACTGACGCCGCCCGTCCTGGCCGTGCCCGTCCGAGTACCAGCCGTCGCCCACGTACAGGCGCTCCTGGAGCTCCTCGTTGCGGTCGAGGTCCGCCTGGTCCCACGGGCCACCGACCGACGCGAGGAATTCCTCGATGATGTTCTGGAACCAGATCCAGTTGTTGCGGTAGCCGCGCGTGCCGACGATCCCCGCCAGCCAGTCGACGGTGCGCTCCTGCGTCACCTGGTCGAGCCGGTCCCAGAGCCACCGCCGCGTCTCGGACAGAGCTATCGCGACGGAGGCGGCCTCGACGACCGCCTGCCGGCGCTCGTCGATGCGGGGCCAGCGCTCGGGATGGGTAGGGTCGGTGCCGTGCCGCAGTCCGTCGGCGTAGCGTTCCAGGAGCCCGGCCGGGTCGTCGCCGTCCTCGCCGCGCAGGCGGAATGCGGCGAGCAGGAACGTGCGGGCGTAGCCCTCGAGCCCGTCGCTCCACGCGCCCGAGGCGCTGACGGGACCGGGCAGCCGGATGAGCGAGCGACCGGGCGAGGCGTGGGCGGCCGTCGCGCCGAGCAGCTCGTCGGCAGTGGTCAGCCAGCGGTCGCGCGTCCAGCGCCGGGCGGGTCGGAGGGCGGCGTGGACAGCGGTGTCAGGACTCGTCACTGCGGGAGTCTCACCGACCCGCGTGAGCGGTGCGTCCGATCGGACATTTCCAGTCACTGCCGGTCGGCCGGGTCGCTACAGTGCTGCCCCGGACCTCACCGGCGAGGGAGGAGCTGACCATGCAGCTGCCGCGGGCGAGGCACGAGTACCTGCTGCGCGAGGTGGAGCTGCGCGGAAGCCTGCGCTCCGCGGAGGCCGCGGAACGGCTCGGCGTCTCGGAGGTCACGATCCGCCGCGACATCATGGCGCTCGACCGGGCCGGCAAGCTGGCGCGGGTGCACGGCGGGGCGATAGCGCTCCGCTCGTCCCGGGGGCCCGAGGCAGCGCGGGTCCTGGTCGGTGTGGTGGTGCCCAGCACCGCGACACACTTTCCCCAGTTCGTGCGCGGCATGGAGTCCCTGGCCCCTGCGGTCCGGGCCCGGCTGGTGCTCGGGGTGTCGCACTACCGGCCGGAGGTGGAGGAGGCCCAGGTCGCGCGCATGATTGCCCTGGGCGCCGCGGGCATCGCCATCGCCCCGACCACCCGCGGCCGGGAGCCCGCGGAGCTCGCCGCGTGGGCGTCCGCCATCCCGGTACCGGTGGTCCTCGTGGAGCGGCGTATCGACGGGATGACCCGGCTCAGCGAGCTGGACCTGGCCCGGACGGACCTGACCCACGGCGCGGTGGTCGCCGTCGAGCACCTCGCGGCGCTGGGCCACCACCGCATAGCGCTCGCCGTGTACGACCGGACGCCCACCGCGCCCTACGTGCGCGAGGGCTACCGGCAGGCGGTCGACCGGCTCGGCCTCGCGCCCGCGCCCACGGCGTCCCTGCCCAAGGGCGAGGATGATCCCGCCGCGCTCGAGCACGCCGTCGGGCAACTGCTCGACGAGTGCACCCGGGCGGGCGTGCGCGCCGTGATCGTGCACACGGACCATCACGCGGCGCGGTTCGTCGAGGCCGCGCTGGACCGCGGGATGCGGGTTCCGCAGGACCTCGCCGTCGTGGCGTACGACGACGAGAACGCCGAGCTGGCGGCGGTGCCGCTCACCGCCGTCACACCGCCACGCTGGGAGCTGGGCCGCGAGGCGCTCCGGCTCCTCGTCGACCGGATCGCCGAGCAGGGCGGCGACCGGGACGAGGACCGCCGCCCACCACGCCACGTCGACCTGCTGCCGCGCCTGACGATCCGGGAGTCGTGCGGCGGCAGGCCGCGCTGAACCGACGTGTCAGAACCCCAGGTCACCAGAGTGACCTGTGCGTCCGACATGTCACGGGCGCCTGACCGTTCTTGTCCGTTTTCGTCGGTTCCCCGCACACGGCGGGCAGCATTCTGCCGTGCGCGGAGGCGCAGACGGCTGAGCAAGGAGGCTCACGATGAAACGAACGGACGCACGCGGCGCCCGGGCCCTGATTGCCGCGGCGGCTGTGCTGCCGCTGGTCGTGACGGGATGTTCGGCTGGTGACACCGGCGACGGGGACGGCACCGTCGTGCTCGACTTCGCCTGGTGGGGCGACACGACGCGCGCCGAGCGGTACGAGGAGGCGGTCGCGCTCTTCGAGGAGCGGAACCCCGGCGTCGAGGTCCGCACCAACTTCGCCGCCTGGGGCGACTACTGGAGCGCCCGGAACACCGAGGCCGCGAGCGGCAGCCTGCCCGACGTCATCCAGATGGACCTCGCCTACCTCGCCGAGTACGGGACCAGCGGGCGCATCGTCCCGCTCGACGAGTACGTGGGCGAGCAGATCGACACCTCGACGCTGCCCGACGGGCTGGTCGAGTCGACGCAGCTCGACGGGCAGACGTACGCGATCCCGACCAGCACCAACACGCTGGCGACGATAGTGAACGCCGACCTGCTCGCCGACCTCGGCGTGGAGGTACCCGAGGGCGACCTCACCTGGGACGAGTACGACGCGTTCCTGGCGGACATCGCCGAGGCGGGCGCCGACCAGGACCCGGTGGTGCACGGCTCCGTGGACTACACGCAGCTCCTGTGGCTCTTCCAGATCTGGCTCGGCCAGCAGGGCAAGACCCTGTTCGAGGACGGCGCGCTCGGCTTCACCGAGGAGGACCTGGTGCAGTGGTGGGGACGGGCGGCGCCGCTGCACGAGGACGGGTCCTTTCTGCCGGCGGAGCGGCTCGACCAGCTCGAAGGGGTCGACGCGATCGGCGTCAAGGAGACGGCGTCCGACATCAGCTGGGACAACTTCCTCGTGCGGTACAGCGAGGGCAGCGGCGGTGCGAATCTCGAGATGCTGCCCCTGCCGGCGGACGACCCCGAGCAGCGCGGCCTGTTCCTCAAGCCGTCGCTGATGCTCTCCCTGGGGGCCGGCTCGGAGCACCCCGAGGAGGCCGCTGCCCTCATCGACTTCATCACCAACGACCCCGAGGTCGGCGAGATCTTCGGCATCTCGCGCGGCGTCCCGGCGTCGGCGGCGGCCATGGAGGGCTTCGAGCCCGAGGGACTCGACGCGCAGGTCGCGGACTACGAAGCCGCGCTCGAACCCCACCTCACCGGGGCGGCGCCGCCGCCGGTCGCCGGGTTCGGCACCATCGAGGCCGCCTTCGTGCGGATCGACGGCGACCTGGCGCACGGCGCCCTGACCCTCGACGAGGCGGTGGAGCAGTTCTTCGCCGAGGCGGAGGCGGCGCTCGCGGGGTAGACGCGTAGGTCGGGCGCGCCGGGCCGCCGGATGCGGCGGGTGCGGGGGTGGGCCGGGTGCGACGGGAGGGCCCGGCGCACCCGGTCGGCGTCGCCCGGAGCAATTGCACTTTCGTGGCGTTCTGCAGGGCTCCTGCTAGGGTCCAGATTTGTATCGTTTCAGGGTCTGTGGCGGAGCAACGTGAAAGCCGGCGGCCCTCCAGCAGAGGAGCCGCGCGCCGTGAACTCTCATGAGCGGGCCGACGAGCCCGACGAGCAGCCGACCCGCGGCCGCCGCGTGGCCGGCGAGGGATGGTTCGCGCTGCTCGGGGAAACCCTGCTGACGGGGCTCCTCACGCTGGTGGGCAGCCTCCCCGTGGTGACGGCGCCGGCGGCGCTCGCCGCCGGTGCCGCCCACCTGCGCCGGCACCTCGGCGGGTACGACACCTCCGTCCGCTTCTTCTTCCACGACTGGCTGGCGGCCGCGCGCAGCCTCTGGGCCCTGGGTGTGCTCATACCGCTGGCCGCCGTCGCGGTCTGGGTCAACACAGGGCTGACGGCGTCGGGCGAGCTGCCAGGGGGATCCGTCGTCCGGTGGGTCACGTGGGCGGCCGCGGCCTGCGCGGCCGTAGTGGTCGTGCGTGCCGCGGCCGCGTGGTCCGACGACGATCGGCCCGCCGGATCGGTCGGCCTGTGGTGGGAGCTGTCCCGCGGCGTCGTGCGTACCAGGGAGGACCTGAGCGGGTCGGCGCTGCTGCTCGCCGCCCTGGTGATGTGCGCGGTGCTCGTCTGGATGCTCCTGCCCCTGGTCCTGGTGACGGGCGGGCTGCTCAGCCTGGCGGCGACCGCCGTCGAGGCGCGGCGACTGAACCGCCTCTGACCGGCACGATCTACCTTGTCAGGCGGCGACCACCCGCCGCGCCGTTGCCGGGCCCCGCTCAGGTGAGTCGGTTCCCGACCAGCGCCAGGCACTGGATCACCGCGAGGCCGTACTGGGCGCTCGCGTTGGTCGAGAAGCCGGCCTCGTCGATCGGGTGCAGCACCCGTGGCGGCTCGATGCGGACGGTCCCGAACGAGTGGTCGTCCGGGTATCCGGCGTGGCCGGTGCGCAGCTCGCGCCAGGCCCGGTCGGCGAGGGCGTCGTCGTCCAGCTGGACCGCCGCGTAAGCGGTGGCGCGGGAGTAGGCCTGGCGCAGGTTGAGGTTGCCCCAGGACGAGCCGGTGGCCGCCTGCTGCTCGGCCGTTGTCGCGTTGTACAGGCGGCAGAACTCGACCCACTTGGCGGCGACTTCCGGTTCGTCGACCAGGTCGAGCAGCTCGGCCATGACCTCGATCAGGCCGAATACCGAGCTCAGGCTGCCGACCGAGACCGTCGGCTCAGCGCCGGAGCTGAAGGTGGCGGACGCCAGGTCGTAGGTCACGTCCGCCTGGACCCAGCCGTTCGGCAGGGCGGCAATCGACCGCGCGCTGCTGAGCAGCTTCTCCCGCGCGGCCGGGTCCCCGTTGCGTTCCCACTCGGTGAGCCATGCCGCGGCCAGCGCACCCCAGTCGGTGGTCTTGCCCACCGGCAGAGCGGCCGGGTCGGGATCGTAGGGGCCGGTGGACCCGTCGATCTTGCGGGTCGGGTTGAGCACGAGGAACGTCCGGTCGGAGTCCACGAGCTCGTGCAGCAGGTCGCCCACCCGTTCGTCGGCGGTGAGGTAGTAATAGAACCGGCGGTAGCTCGCGTTGCTGATGCGCACCTGCTTGGCGCTGTCGGCCCAGTGCATGACGCCGTGCCGGGTACCGAGGCCCTTCCACGTGCCGAGGTGGTAGACGTCCACCTCTCCGGTGTGCCGGGTCATCGCCTCGGCGAGCCGGAACGCCGCGGCGTCGCCGGTGCGCAGGTAGTGGTACCAGAGCCACAGGTCGGTGGAGAGCTCGGAGTTGTCCCAGGCGTACCCGCCGACGTCGTACCGCCACTGGTGCCGGTCGCCGTCGTAGGAGTGCATCACGTCGCCGTAGTCCCAGAACCCGTACCAGGAGCGCTGGTCGACCTGGTCCTGGTGGTAGCCCTGGATGGCGTCGAGCCGGTCTTCGAGCTCGGCCCGGGCCGGGTTCGAACGGTCCACGGGCGCCCAGGAGCCGAACACCCCGGCCGCATGGTTGTGCTCCGGGCTGCTCACGATCAGCGGCGGCGCGCTGTTCGCGGCGGCGAGCTCCGCGAACCGCTCGGCCGTCGGCGTGGCGTCCAGCGCCCAGAACATCAGCTCGGTGGTGCGCGCCACGCCGTACGGGGTGCCGAAGTCGGGCTCGTAGTCCTCGTACGTGATCTCGAGTGCGTCGAGCTGCTCGGGATAGGTGTCCTGGCCCAGGCCGTCGTGATAGAACCGCAGGTCCATCGCGCCGGCCCGGGGCGACCACAGCCATACGGTCGCCTCCGCCTCGTCGTCGGCCGCCCCGGTGACCTCCAGCTCGGTGGGGTGGAGCTGCCAGAAGTTGCGCATCCCGAAGGCCAGCCCGCCCGACGGCGTCCCGACGTAGCCGAGCCCGGCGGCGCGCTGACCGGCGTCGACCCGGAGCCACGAGTGGCCCTGGCCGGTGCGCTTGCGGATCTCGAAGCCGTGCGCCGTGAGCTGGCTCAGGCTGTAGTCGCCGAAGGCGGGGATCCAGTGCAGGCGGGACGTGACGCGCTGGTCCCAGGTTGCGGGGTCGGGCAGCGCCTCACCGGCGACCTGCGCCTGCCGGACGGCGGCGCCGGGGTCACGCCGCAGCCCGGTGATGCCCCGGACCGCCTCGGACAGCACGCCGCCGTCGGCCCCCGCGAAGCGCACGTGCCGGTCGTGCAGCTCGGCGCGCATCGGCACGGTGAACCGGACGCCGATGCCGTTGATGAAGTCCCGCTCCTCGTCGCCGTCGAAGACGAACGTGTGGACGACGCGGATGCCGTCGGAGCCGGCGAACAGGGAGAACCGGAGTACGAACGGCAGCCACTCGCGGGGGCCTTTGCGGTGCTTGCCCTCGACCCGGACCACCGCACGGACCGGCCCGGACTGCTCCACGACCACCGAGCTGACGGATCCGGTGAAGGACTCGAAGCGGATCGCCTGGGGGTCGTCGGTGTCAGGCTTGTCCTGGCGGGAGACCACCAGGCGGCCGGAGTGCGCGATCACGGTGTCCCCGCGTCGCACCGACCGGACCACCTGGTTCCCGTTCCGGGCGAAGGAGACCTGGACGACGCCGGTGTCCACAGTGATCTCGCCCGCCGACTCCCGGACCGCGACCGCGTGCGCGCCGGTGGCGGGCCGGCCGGCGCCCAGCCGGTAGGTCTGGGCGCGTGGCGCGTCCTCGCTGACGGCGTGCGCGGTCCACTTCACCGAGCCGTCCGGCCACCAGGCGGTCGGCCAGGTCTGCACGGGCACGGCCTCGCCTGCCGCGGTGCTGAGGGCGAACTCCTGATCCGGAGCGAATGAGCCGCGCGGCCACGGCACGCCCCACGTGGTGCCGCCGGCGAGCGCGCCGGGGGTGTCGCGATCGAGCCAGCGCAGCTCGATCGGGTCGTGGGACCGCAGGGCGAGGGGGACGGTGGCGGCCGGGGCCGCAGCGGCGACCGCGTCGCGGGGTATGAGGGCTGCGGCGCCTGCGGTCAAGGCCGAGGTGAGGACGGTACGACGGCTGACATGAACCACGGTGTTCATCTCCTTCGGGGGCACGCGAGTGACGGACTCCGCCGGGTCGTCGTCGACTCATGGCGGGCTGCAGAGCGAAACTAGAGCGAGGTGGCCTGGCCGGTGGCCGAACGGACATTTCTGAGCAGCCGGTGGATGGACCTGCCCTTGACCTTGTATCGGTTTAGGGCCAGCCTCGTTCCTGACCTTGAATCCTTTCAGGGTCGTGCGGTGCTCGGCCGCAACGTCGCCGTCGAGCACCCTCCCAAGTGCAGAATTCAGAGAGGAATTCGAACATGGTCCCCAGAAGAATCCGGGCGGGTGCCGTCGTGGCGGCGGCGCTCTGCCTCGGCCTGAGCGGGGTGGGCGTCGCGGCGCCGGCGGGCGCGGCGTCCGTCCCCGCGAACGTGCAGACGACTGCCCAGGGCGACCCGAGCAGGACGGCGTCGGGCACCGAACGCCTCGGCCGCGGGCTGGTCGCCGCCGCGACCAGCGAGGGTGTGTTCCTGAGCTGGCGCCTGCTCGCCCCCGAGGTCACCGGCCACACCGACGCCGGACTGAAGGGCCCGGGCTTCGCGGTGTACCGCGACGGGAAGCGGATCGCGAAGGTCACCGGCTCGACCAACTACCTCGACGCCGAGGGCTCGGCCGACTCCCGGTACCGCGTGGTGCCGCTGAGCGGGCCGAGTGCGGGCCGGGCGGCGTCGGCCTCCGTGTGGGGCGACGGGCACCTCGACATCCCGCTGAACAAGCCGGCCGACGGCGTCACCCCCGTGGGCGAGGCGTACACGTACCGGGCGAACGACGCGTCCGTCGCGGACCTCGACGGCGACGACGAGTACGAGATCGTCGTGAAGTGGGACCCGTCCAACTCCAAGGACGTCTCCCAGGTGGGCTACACGGGCAACCAGTACCTCGACGCCTACGAGCTCGACGGCACCCAGCTCTGGCGCATCGACCTGGGTGTCAACATTCGCGCGGGCGCGCACTACACGCAGTTCCCCGTCTACGACTACGACGGCGACGGCCGCGCCGAGCTGATGGTCAAGACCGCACCCGGTACGCGCGTGACCACGTACGACCGCGGGCGGCCCGCGGGGCAGCGCTACGTCAAGATCCCGCGTGACGACCGTGCCGCGGGCGTGACCCACGCGGACGACTACCGGATGTCGGCCGACGACTACTACGAGCACCTCGTGGACATGTTCCGCGGCTGGTCGGCACGCCCCGAGGTGGTCGCCGGCGACTGGCCCGCGACGCTGGAGGAGGCGTGGGGCATCGACGCCGCGTGGACCTACCCGCTGTCGGACGCCGACGCGCGCGCCGCCGCCGACCACTTCATCGACGTCTACGCGCCGTCCCGCTCGACCCGTAACCAGCTGCGGCTGTTCGAGGGCTTCGTGGTGAGCGGCCCGGAGTACCTCACCGTCTTCGACGGGCGCAGCGGCCGGCCGATGGAGACCGTCGACTACGAGCCCGGGCGCACCGACGACGGCCTGCGCTGGGGCGACTACGCGATGTCCCGCATCGAGCCCGGCAACCGGGTGGACCGGTTCCTGTCCGGCGTGGCCAACCTCTCCGAGGGCCGGCCGAGTGCGATCTTCGCGCGCGGCTATTACACCCGCTCGACGATCGCCGCGTACGACTGGAACGGGCGGCACCTGACCCAGCGCTGGCTCGCGGACTCGGGGTGGACGCCGATGAGCAACCCCTTCAACGACAGCCCGCACGGGGTGCCGGGTACCTCGCCCGAGTGGGGGAGCCTCACCACGCAGGGCTTCCACTCGCTGTCCGCGGCCGACGTCGACGCGGACGGCAAGCAGGAGATCGTCTACGGTTCTGCGACGCTCGACGACGACGGCTCGCTGCTGTACTCGTCGTTCGACACCCTGCCGGAGGGTTCCGCGAACCCCGGGGCGAGCGCGGGGCTCGGCCACGGCGACGCCATGCACGTGACCGACATCGACCCGGCGCGGCCCGGGCTCGAGATCTGGACCTGCCACGAGGGTGGCGCGTGGGCGCCGTACGGCTCCGCGATGCGCGACGCCGCGACCGGCGAGGTGCTGTTCGGCGAGTACTCCGGGCGGGACACCGGCCGGTCCATGATCGGCGACGTCCGGCCTGACGTGCCGGGCATCGAGGTGTGGGCCTCCATGCCCGACGGCACCCTCGGGTCGGGCACGCTGAGCGCCACGGGGGAGCAGGTCGCGACGTCGACCATGGGGACCAACCAGTCCGTGCGCTGGGCGGGGGACGGGACCACGCAGATCGTCTCCGGCTCCGGCGACCAGACGCCGACGATCGTGGACTGGTCGCGGGGCACCGTCGCAACCCTGGACGGGACGCTGACCAACAACGGCACCAAGGGCAACCCGTCGCTCGTGGCCGACGTGCTCGGCGACTGGCGTGAGGAGGTGCTGGTGCGGACCACCGACTCCAGCTCGCTGCGGCTGTTCATGTCGACCGAGCCGAGCGATATCGCGCTGTACACGCTGATGCAGGACCGGCAGTACCGCGTCGAGGTGGCCCGTCAGCAGACGACGTACAACCAGCCGTCCTACCCGAGCTTCTACCTGGCATCGGACACGGACTGGTCGAAGACCCCGATCCCCCAGAAGTAGTTGGTTGTGGGCGTGATCGTTGTGACCGTGTGCCCGCTTTGGGCGCAACGGTCACGCCCACAACAACGAACTACTTCGGTGGGGTGCTCTCGCGGACTATGACGTGGCCCTCGACCACCGTCGTGCGCGGAGCGTCGGCGCGCGGGCCGAGGGCCAGGTCCAGCGCCTCCTCGGCCACCTGCTCCCACGGGAGCCGCACCGTCGTCAGCGCTGGCGTCACGTCGCGCAGGGCCTTGATGTCGTCGAACCCGGCCACCGCTATGCGTTTCGGGTCCCCGGAGTCGCGCAGGAACGTGAGCACACCGAGGGCCATGGCGTCGTTCACGGCGAAGACGGCGTCCACCGCGATGTTGCGCCGCAGCAGCTCGCCGGTCAGCGCGTAGGCGGCGTCGCGGTCGAACTCGCCGATCAGGATCCGGTCGGCGGACAGCTCGATGCCGGCGTCCGCCAGCCCGGCCGCGAAACCCTCGGTACGGTCGCGCTGGGTGAGGCCGTGCTTGAGCCCGGAGATCACCGCGAAGTCGCGGTACCCGAGGCCCACCAGCACGGTGGCCATGTCGTAGCCGCCCTGCCGGTTGGCGTAGGCGACGGTGTCGAAGGGCAGGCCCTCCTGCGTGACGAGCACGACCCGGCCGCCCTCAGCCTCGTAGCGTTGCAGCGCCTCGACGAGCGCGGGGAGCGTGGCGTCGTCCTTGGTGCGGCCGCCGGCGATCATCAGGATCTCGGGCCGGTGGCCGCGCGCCAGGTTCACGGCCTCGACGAGGTCGGCCGGGTCGGTGCCGGCCGAGATGAGCGTGAACGGAAGGCCGCGCCGCTGCGCGGCGGCCACCACGCCCGCCGTGATGGGGTTGGCGAAGTCGTCGGGCATGCCCTTGACGACCAGCGTCACCCCCCGCGAGCGGCCCTTGGCGACGGCCTGCGCGGCGAAGTTCGTGGTGTAGCCGAGCGTCTTGGCCGCCTCGAGCACCCTGGCCCGGTTGGCCTCGCGGACGCCGCGGTCGCTCCCGTTGAGGGCGCGCGACGCCGTCGCAGCGGAGACTCCGGCCAGCTCGGCCACGTCGGCGAGGCGCGCGGCCCGGGACGGTGCCGAGTCGTTCATCGTCGCTGCTCGCCTCCCTGCGTCGGTCGTCACTTCAGTTGCTCGGAGATCGTATCCGTCACGATTCGGAGCGCGCGTATCGAGCGAGGTCAGTGGCCGCCATGTCACCCATCCGACGCAGCTCGGTGCCCATCGAACCCGCGATGTGCGGGGTGAGTAGCACGTTCGGCAGGTCGTACAGCGGGGACGACGCCGGCAGCGGCTCGGGATCCGTCACGTCGAGGATCGCATTGATCCGGCCGCCGACCACCTCACGCTCGAGGGCGTCGCCGTCGACGATCGCGCCGCGCGCCGTGTTGATCAGCGTCGCCCCGTCGGGCATGCGGGCGAGCAGGGCGGCGTCGATGAGCCCCACCGTCTCGGGCAGCAGGGGCGTCTGCAGTGTGACGACGTCGCTGCGGCTCATCAGCTCCGGCAGCGTCACCGGCTCGACGCCGAGCTCCGCCGCCTCGTGCTCCGTGACGTACGGGTCGTACAGGAGCACGCGGAGCGCCGGGAACGGCCGCAGCAGCTCGATCAGGGCACGCCCGGTCCGGGACGCGCTGACCACTCCGACGGTCCGCCGGTAGTTTCCGGACACCTCGAACTCGGCCTCGCGGTCGATGAACGCCCGGCGCTCCCGGTACAGCCGCTGCGCGCGGAACGCGTCCTTGTTGGCCAGGAGGATCATCGCCAGCGAGTACTCCGCGACGGGCACCGAGTTGGCCACTCCGACGTCCGACAGCGTGATCCCGGCCGCGCCGTCCGGGAACAGTCCGGGCGCGTAGCCGCCCAGGTGGATCACCCGCCGCAGCCGGGGCGCGTGGCGCAGCACCTTGGCCGTGAGGTGCGGCGTCTCCCACCCGGTCAGCAGCACCTCGGCGCGGCCGAGCGTCTCGCGGGCGGCGTCCGAGTCGAACTCGGTGAGGGCGTCACCTACTCGACTCGCGGGCACGTGGGCCAGCGCCTCGAACGACGGGCCGAAGAACCGCCCGGTCAGGCGGTCGGACCCGACCGCGACTGCGTACTCGATCACTTTGCTCCTCGGGTGGGACTCATGCGGGACTCAGGTGGGAGGTCCCGGGACTACGTGGGATATCCCGGGGCCTGGGGGGAGGTACGCACCCGGCCCCGGGACGGTCGGTGGGACGGCCCGCGGCTACTTCTGCGCCGCCAGGTAGGCGTCGGCCTGCTTGTTCAGCTCCTCCTGGACCTTCGGCAGGCCGGCGGTGTCGACGGCCTTCTTGAGCTTGTCGAGCCCTTCGTCGACGTCGACCGCGCCGGCCCACAGCGGGTTGCCGAACTCGGCGACGGCCGCCGTGATCTGGGCGTGCTCCTTCTCGATCTCGGTCAGGTCCGGGATGAACGATGCGAACGGGTCGAGCGTGAAGTTGTCGTAGTCCTTGGACCACTCGAACCAGGTCTCCTCGCTCTCGGACATCCGCGAGTACTTCCGCTCGAGCGGGATACGCCAGCTCAGCGCGTACCCGGGGAAGTTCGCGTAGTCGCTGACCGGCTCGTACGCGTCGTCCCCGACGGCCTTCCAGTCGGTCCCCTCCTCGCCGTACTGCAGGAGGTCGTGGTTCTCCTGGATGGAGACCCAGTCCAGGAGCTGCAGCGCGGCCTCGGCGTCGGCCGCCGCGGCGTTCACGACCACGAGGTTGTCGGCCTGGAAGGTCTGGTTCGGCTTCGCGGACAGGCCGTCGCGGAACGGGAGCAGGCTCACGAGCGAGGCGCCCGGGACCGCCTTCTCGAGCTTTTCGAGGTGGCCAGAGGTGTCCAGGCCGTCGGTGATGCCCCAGCAGGTGGCCGCACCGCCGCTGTCGAACTGCGCGGTGATGGTGGCCGAGTCGGCGTTGAGGCGGTCGGCGTTGATGATGCCGTCCTCGTAGTACTTGCGGATGCGGTGCAGCGACTCGACATACGGCTCGTACTGCCAGAAGGGCACCGCGTCCGTCGAACCCGTGGTCGCCGCGCTCCGGGACGGGACGAACATGAGGGAGTCGCTGGAGAAGTAGAGCGGGAGGAAGTCGGGGCTCTCCCAGCCTTGGGCGTAGAGCGCGCCGGTCGGCGCGCCGAGAACGTCGAAGACCGAGTTGTTCTTGACGTACCCCGGGATGCCCTCCTTCTGCACCACGTCGTACCAGAACTGCTCGAGCTGATCGAACGTCGTGATGCCCTGGGGGGCGTGCTTGTCGATCAGGTCGCCGCGGGCGACGATGTGGTGGATCCGGGCGGCGCTGTTGACGGCGGGGATCCCGTACAGCGAACCGTCGGGCCAGCGGTTGGCGTCGAACGCGCTCTGGTCGACGGCGGCCGTGAGGTTGGGGTACTTGCCGCTCGTCAGCGCGTCGTCCAGCGGTTCGAGCGCCTTCGACTCGATGAGCTGGGCGATGTTGAGCCAGCGCGCCGAGAGCGCCGTCTGGAAGTCCTCGCCCGACGTGAACTTGAGCAGGGACTGTGCCGCGTAGTTGCTCCAGTTGATGAAGGACGGCTTGAACTCGAAGCCGAGGTCGGCCTTGAGCTTGGTGTTGACGGCCGCGCGGACGCGGTCCCACTGCGCCGGCACGTCGCCGGGCAGCAGGTGGCCGTACGTGGCGGCACCCGCGTTGCCACCGGCACCGCCGGGGGAACAGGCGGCGAGGGTGGCGGCGGCGAGCAGGCCGCCGGTTCCGGCAAGGAAACCTCGGCGGGAGACAGGCAATGACAGTCCAGCGGCATCGATGAGCTGTGCCATGGTGCTTTCCTCTCGAAAGACTTGGGTCGTGCGACGGGGGTGCGACAGGTACTGCCGGGATCAGCCCTTGGTGGCGCCGAGCGTGAGGCCCTTGACGAAGTAGCGCTGGGCGAACGGGTAGGCCAGGAGGATCGGGCCGATGGTGATGACGGTCATCGCCAGCCGCATCTGGTAGACGGGCGCAGCGGACACCGTGCCGAGGTCGGCCGCGTTGGCGACGCTCGTGATGAGGTTCTGGAGCACGAGCTGCAAGGGGTACTTGGCGGGCTCGCTGATGAAGAGCAGGGCGTGGAACCACTCGTTCCAGAACGCCACCGCATAGAAGAGGGCGATGACGGCGATGACCGGCTTGGAGAGCGGCAGCACCACCTGGAAGAAGATGCGCAGCTCGCCCGCGCCGTCGATCCGCGCGGCGTCGAGGATCTCCTGCGGTGTCGCCCGGAAGAAGCTGACCTGCACGAACACGAGGAACGGCGCGATGGCCATCGGCAGGATCACGGCGAACCACGAGTCCCGGAGCTGCAGCACCTGCGTGACCAGGATGTACATCGGCACGAGGCCGCCGGTGAACAGCATCGGGATGTAGGCGAACACTGCCAGCGGGCGGCTCACCAGGGGCAGGCCGCGCGCGATCACCCAGGCGATGCCCGACGTCGCGATGACGGCGATGACCGTGCCCACCACCGTGATGAAGATGGTGGCGCCGTAGGAGAGCCAGACTCGCGACCCGGCGAAGATCGTGCTGTACGCGTCCAGCGAGAACGGGTCCGGCCAGAACGAGTACCCCGTCTTCGAGAGCGTCGACTCCGCGGTGAAGGAGCCGGCCACGACCATCCAGAACGGGACGATGCAGACGACGGCGAAGGCGATCACGCCCACGTAGCTGGCGACCGTGAAGGGCTCGGGGCGCTGGCGCTGCCGGACGCGTGGGCCGGTGGGCGGCGTCGCCGACACGGGTCGGGGGCGGGCGGCGGCCGGGGTGTCGACGGTGGTCATAGCAGCGAGGTCTCCTTCGCGTAGCGGCGCTGGACCAGCGTCGCGACCACGACGAGCACGAAGCCGATGACGGACTGGAAGAGGCCGATCGCCGCGGTGGTGCCGAAGTCGCCGATGGTGCGCAGCGCCCGGAAGACGTAGGTGTCGATCACGTCGGTGGTGGAGAACAACGTGCCGTTGTCGCCGACGATCGCGTAGATGGTGCCGAAGTCGCCGTAGAAGATCCGGCCGACGCCGAGCACCAGGAGGATCGCCGCCGTCGGCTTGAGCAGGGGAACAGTGATCCGAAGGGCCATCTGCGCCCGGCTCGCGCCATCGATCACCCCGGCCTCGTACACCTCCTCGGGGATCGCGGTGATCGCCGCGAGGAAGATGACGCTCATGTAGCCGCCCATCTGCCAGACCTTGACGACGGTCAGGATCCACGGCCAGGGCCCGGGCTCGGTGTACCAGGAGATGGACGGCAGCCCGAAGACGTCGGTGAGGTCGTTCACCAGGCCGCCGCGCCCGCTGGGTCCCGCGAGGAACGCCTGCAGGAAGATGCTCACGACGATCGGTGACACGAAGTACGGCACGAAGATCACGGACTGGAAGAACCGCTTGGTCACACGGCCGCGGATCTCGTTGAGCATGATCGCGAGCAGGACGCCCGCGCCCAGAGTCGCGGCGAGGAACAGGATGTTGAGGAACAGCGTGTTCCACAGGATCCGGCCGGCGCCGCCCGAGGTGAAGAAGAACTCGAAGTTCTCGAAGCCGGCCCAGGGCGACCCGAAGACGCCGTCGGCCACGTTGAAGTCCTGGAACGCGACCACCAGGCCGGCCATCGGGCCGTAGGCGAAGACCACCAGGAGGATGACGGCGGGGGCGGCCAGCACGACGAGGCCGTAGTCGCGGCTGCGCATCTTCCGGCGGTTTCCACCGGGGGTGGTTCCGCTGCGGGTGTTTCCGGTGGTCGCGAGGCTGGTGCTCGCGATGCCGAGGTCGGTGCTCATCGCCCGGGACCTCCGCCGTGGCGGGGGTCCGGTGATGTCCGGACGTGCGGGTTCGGGTCCACGGCGGGCTCTCTTCTTCGTTGAAGATTCGGTGCGATTGGGGTCGTGCTGTCGCTGCACCGTGCACGCTAGGGCTCGCGGAACAGCCGTGTCAAGAAACAATGGAAAGCGCGTTCCATTCGCTAGCCCGGCTTAGAGCCCAGAAGGTAT
Organism: Promicromonospora panici; assembly: GCF_900608595.1. Lineage (GTDB taxonomy): Bacteria > Actinomycetota > Actinomycetes > Actinomycetales > Cellulomonadaceae > Promicromonospora > Promicromonospora panici. The sequence continues at coordinate 65,403 of NZ_UWYY01000019.1, forward strand.
CGACATCCTCCGGCGAACTATGCGAACATCTGCCCGACATGGAACGCGCTTTCCTCCGGGCGGGCGCACCCTCGTCGTGTCAGGCGTACATGTTCGAGGACGGGGTTGTGTTCCCGCGGCCCGCTCGGGAGGACGCGACCCGGTTCTCGAACCCGCCGCCTGACGCGGCGGTGGACCGCAGCGCCGCGGTCTTTGGGGCGGCGCGTGCACGACGGCAAGGAGCACGCGGTGACCAGAGCGGGGCTGCATGTGACGCGCACTGAGGCGCGCGGTATCCGGCGGGGAACGGTGGTCGCCGTCCACGGAATCATGGAGAGCGGCCCGACCCTGCAGGCCGCGGCCGACGCCTGGGCGGCGCGCGGCTGGGAAGTGCTGGCTCCTGACCTGCGCGGACATGGCCGATCGCCGCGCTGGGGCCCGGACGACCAGCTGCACCCGGGTGACCGGCTCACCGAGGACCTCCTTGCGGTCCTGGACGACCTGCCTGAGGGCTCGGAAGCGGGTCCGGGAGCACGCGCACAGGAACCGCTCGTGCTGTTCGGGCACTCGGCGGGAGGCGGCGTCGTGACGGCGGCCGCCGCTCAGCGCCCGGGGCGGGTGGCGGGTGTGCTGCTCGAGGACCCGTTCTGGCGCCTCCCGGTCACGCCGCACCAGGACCGCGCGGTCGCCGAGCAGGCATGCCGGGACCTGCTGGCCAGGCGGGCGCGGTCCCTCGTCGAGCTGGAGGCGGACGGCGCCGTCGCGCACCCGGGGTGGGACCCGCGCGAGCTGCCCGCCTGGGCCAGGGCGCAGCACGACGCCGATCCCGCTCTCGTGCGCAACGGCGACGTCATCCCGACACTGCCGTGGCCCGACCTGGTGCGTCGCCTCACGACCGGCGGAGTGGACGTGCTGGTCATCACGGGGGCGATCTCGCCCGAGGTCGGCATGACGGCGAGGCACCGGCGGATGCTCGCCGGCTGCGGCGCCCGCCTCGCGGTGATCGACGGCGCGTCGCACTTCGTGCGGCGGGACGCCCCGGAGAGGTTCGCCACGGTCGCTGCCGAGTTCCTCACCCGCGTTGCCCGAGTTCAGGGGACGGGCCGGGAAGCCGTGCCATAGCGTCGGCCATGACGCCTGACCGACCGAGCTGACCATGCAGTTGCTGCCAAGGCAGGCCCGCCGCTGGCAGCAGGTGCATGGTCATGTGGCGCGTCCCGGACGACTACGCCGGCGAACCCGAGCTCGAGCCGCGCACCACCAGGGTGGGCTGGAACATCACGTGCTCGGCCGCCGTGTCGCCCCCGCTGAGCAGCAGATCGGCCGCGCGGGCGCCGAGCTCGTGGGTGGGCTGGCGCACGGACGTGAGCGGCGTGGACAGCTCGGCCGCGAACGCGACGTCGTCGTACCCCACCACGGCCATGTCGGTGGGGACGGCGATGTTCTCCGTGCGGAGCGTGCGCAGCACGCCCAGCGCGACCAGGTCGTTGACGCAGAACACGGCGGTGGGCTGGTCGCCCGACTCGAGCAGCCCGCGGATCGCCGCCTCGCCGCCCTCGGCGTTGAGGCTGGTCACCGTGACCTCCACCAGCGCGGACGCCGGATCCAGCCCGGCGGCGGCCAGCGCCTTGACCACGCCCTCGTGTCGGTCGGCGCACTGCCGGATCGTGTGCGGGCCGTTGAGGAACACGATCCGGGTGTGGCCCTCGTCCAGCAGGTGGGCGGCGGCGAGCTCCCCACCGCGGACGTCGTCGACGGCCACCGACGAGATGCTCGGATCGGACGACGGGCGGTCGAGCAGCACCACGCCGGTGCCCCGGCGCCGCATCGCGAGGAGGTGCTCGATGTCGTTCGTGGCAGGGACCACCATCACGCCCTGCACCCCGTGCTCCTCGAACAGGCGCAGGTAGCGCTGCTCGCGGTCGGGGTTGTCGTCGGACGACGCCACCATGAGCGTGAAGTCGTCTCGGTCCAGGCGCTCCTCGATGCCGCGGGCCACATCGGTGAAGAACGGGTTGGCGATGTCCAGGACTATGGCGCCGATGGTGGTGATGGTCCCGGCGCGCAGCTGGCGAGCGGAGCCGTTGCGTACGAAGCTCAGTTCCTCGATCGCGGCCTCGACCCGCTCCCGGGTCCCGGGCAGCACCCGTTCGGGCCGGTTGAGCACGTTGGAAACGGTGCCGACGGAAACGCCGGCGGCACGGGCGACGTCGGCGATGGATGCTCGACGGTGAGCGATCGGCTGGGTCATGGAGCGCCTCCTTGCTTCGGGCTACATTATGAACCGATTCATGATGGAGTGGGTCGCCTTCGACCTGCTCAGGAACCGGAGGACCCGAATGTCGAGTAATACGGCGGGCGCACGCGTCTGTTTCACGTCCCGGGTGCGGGCGGACCGGATCCCTGAGTATCGCGCGGCGCACGCCGCCGTCTGGCCCGAGATGCTGGAGGCGCTGCGCGACACCGGCTGGCGCGACTACCACCTGTTCCTGCGCGACGACGGGCTGCTGGTCGGCATCCTGGAGACCGACGACTACGAAGCGGCGCAGCGCGGGATGGCCGCGACCGAGGTCAACGCGCGCTGGCAGGCGGAGATGTCGGGCTTCTTCGTCGACGATGGCAACCCGGACGACGGGTTCGTGCTGCTGGACGAGGTGTTCCACCTGGAGTCCCAGCTGTCGGCCCTGGGCCTGCCCACCATCACAGACGCCTCCGCGAGGTAGAACCCTGGCGAGGTAGGGCTCCAGCGAGGTAGGACCGCAGCGCGAGCTGTAGTCCTACCTCGCCAGGGTTCTACCTCGCGGTCGATCCCGGGTTAGTTGACGCCGCCCTCGCGTTCGCTGAGCGCGTCGGGATCCGTGATCTGGGTGGGCTCCGGGCGGTTGAACGCCCAAGTGACGAACCACAGGATCACGCCGATGAGCAGCAGCCAGCCCGCGATCTGGTACTGGAGCGGTGCGCGCCCGGTCCACGGCCCGACGAAGAACCCGCAGAGGAGCGCGCCGAGGATCGGCAGCACCGTCGGGGCCACGAAGTGCTTCCGTTCCACGATGTTGCTCCGGAGCTTGAGCACCGCGACGTTGACGATGGTGAACACCGCGAGCAGCAGGAGCGAGGTGGTACCGCCCAGCGCGGCGATGACGCCGGACTCCTCCTGCAGCGTCACGAGCACGATGAGCCCGAACGCGATGAAGGTGGTGAACAGGATCGCCGCCCACGGCGTCCGGCGGGTCGGCGCCACCTTCCCGAGGAACGGCGGCAGCACCTTCTGCTTGGCCATGCCGTACAGGAGGCGTGACGCCATCAGCATGTTGATCAGGGCCGAGTTCGCGACGGCGAAGATCGTGATGAACGGATAGACGCTGCCCATGGGGAAGTCGGGCAGGGCCCGCTGGACCACCAGCGTGAGCGGTGTCTCGCTGTCGCCGAGCTCCCCCACGGGCACGATCGCCACGGTGAAGATCGCGACCAGCACGTAGATGACGCCGGTGATGCCGATGCCGGTGATCATGATGCGCGGGAAGATCTTCACCGGATCCCGCGTCTCCTCGGCCATGTTGACGGCGTCCTCGAACCCCACCATCGCGAAGAATGCGAGCGACGTCGCGGCAGTCACTGCGAGGAAGGCGTTCTTGTCGCCGGGGCTCTCGAACACCATCACGCGGCTGAAGTCGGCCTGCCCGCCGAAAGCGGCGAAGAATCCGACCAGGATGATGAAGAGCAGGCCGGACAGCTCGACGATCGTGAGCACGATGTTGGCCTTCACGGACTCGCCGACGCCCCGCAGGTTCACGGCCGCGACCAGGGCCATGAAGACCAGGGCGACGCCGACCACCACCCAGGTGTTGGGTTCCTCGACGCCGAACCCCACGAGCAGGTTGGACCCGACGGCCCGGGCGGCGGTGGACGCCGACGTGATGCCGGAGCACATGACGGTGAAGCACACCATGAAGGTGAGGAAATGGATGCCGAACGCCTTGTGCGTGTACAGGGCGGCGCCGGCCGCCTGCGGGTACTTGGTCACCAGCTCCAGGTAGGAGAACGCGGTGATGAGAGCGATGACGAAGGCGACGATGAACGGCGCCCATGCTGCGCCGCCGACCTCGGCCGCGACCTGCCCCGTCAGCGCGTACACGCCCGTTCCGAGAATGTCGCCGACGATGAAGAGCAGAAGGAGCTTCGGGCCCATCACCCGCTTGAGCTCGGTTGGTTCCTCGCCGAGAGCTGCGTGCTCCTCGGCCGTTGGCTGGCTCATACCGGTCACCTCCGTGAACTGGTTCGGGCAGCGTTCACCCCTGATTGGCCAAGGGTTCCGTAAGTGCAACAGCACGGCAACGGACTCGCCGGAAGTTCTTGACGCTCTGACCTCGCAGGTCTATCTTCCGAAGTACCCGTTTGAACGATTCAACGGGTAGCCCAGCGGTCACCGCCGACCGCCCGCACGCTCGACGGAGAGATATGCCGAACGCCGCACCGACGCTGCGCCTCGAGGGAGTTGCCAAATCCTTCGGACCCGTGGCCGCGCTCCGCTCCGGCACCCTGGTGGTCCAGCCGGGCAGCATCCACGCCCTGGTCGGAGAGAACGGCGCGGGCAAGTCCACGCTGGTCAAGATCGTGGGCGGCGTGCACCGCCGCGACGCGGGAACCGTCGAGCTCGACGGCGAGCCCGTCGACTTCGCCGGACCCGCCGAGGCCAAGACCGCCGGCGTCGCCGTGATCCACCAGGAGCCCGCGAGCTTCCCGGACCTGACGGTCACCGAGAACATCTTCCTGGGCCGCGAGCCGCTCGGCAGCCTCCGCCGGATCGACCGCCGCGCCATGCGCGACGGCGCCCGCAAGCTGTTCCGGGACCTCGGCGTCGACCTCGACCCGGACCGTCCCGCCGAGGGCCTGTCCATCGCGGACCAGCAGATCGTCGAGATCGCCAAGGCGATCTCCCTCGATGCCCGCCTCCTGATCATGGACGAGCCGACGGCGGCACTGAGCGCCGTCGAGGTACGCCGCCTGTTCGGGGTGGCCCGGGGTCTGCGTGACGCCGGCCGCGCCGTCGTCTTCATCTCGCACCGCCTCGACGAGGTGGCCGACCTCTGCGACACGGTCACCGTCATGCGCGACGGCGAGCACGTCTCGACGGACGCAGTCGCCGACGTCACGTCCGACGAGCTGGTGCGGCGCATGGTGGGCCGCGCGGTCTCCGAGCTCTACCCCAAGGTGCCGAGCACGGTCGGCGAGGTGGTGCTGCGGGTCGAGGGGCTGGAGTCCACCGGCACCTTCCACGACGTGTCCTTCGACGTCCGGGCGGGCGAGATCGTCGGCCTGGCAGGCCTCGTCGGCGCGGGGCGCAGCGAGATCGCCCGCGCGGTGTTCGGCGTCGACCACTACTCCGCTGGGCGCGTCGTCGTCGGCGGGCGGACGCTGCGACCGGGCGACCCCGCCGCGGCGATCGCCGCGGGCGTCGCCCTCGTCCCGGAGGACCGGCGCCTGCAGGGCCTGGTCACGGAGTCGTCGGTGAGCCGCAACGTTTCCTCGGTCGTGCTTCGACGACGACGCGGCCCGAGGGACGAGGGCGGCGTCCGAGGAGAAGGGCGCGAAGGCCCTGCGCGACGTCGCTTGGCCCGCCTCGGCATCCTGCTGCCCGACGCCGAGGCGCGCCTCGCGCGCGACTGGTCCGGCCGGCTCTCGGTGAAGGCCGGGGCGCTGGACGCGCCGGCCACCACGATGAGCGGCGGCAACCAGCAGAAGGTGGTGCTGGCGAAATGGCTGGCCACCGACCCGAAGGTACTCATGGTCGACGAGCCGACCCGCGGCATCGACGTCGGCACCAAGGCCGAGGTGCACCGGCTGCTGTCCACCCTGGCGGCCGAAGGGCTGGCCGTCCTCATGATCTCGTCCGAGCTGCCGGAGGTACTGGGCATGGCCGACCGCGTGCTCGTGGTGCGCGAAGGGCGCATCGTCAGCGAGCTGACTCGCGCCGAGGCGACGCCGGAGGCCGTGATGCGCGCGGCGACACCCGGCGCGTCCGCGGAGCAGGCGTCCGGGGGTGCGGCATGAGGACGGTGCTCCGCCGCCGCGAGGCCGGCATCGCCCTCGTCCTCCTGGTGGTCATCGGTGTGACCACGGCGATCCAGCCCGGGTTCCTGCTCAGCGGGGGCGGCTGGCGCGACCTGCTGCTCACGCCGTCGATCCTGGTGGTGCTCGCCGTCGGCCAGGCGGTGGTCGTGATCACGCGGAACGTCGACCTGTCGGTGGGGTCGGTGCTCGGGCTGACGGCCTACCTGACCGGCCGGCTGTTCATCGATGTCCCCGACCTGCCGATCGTGGTGGTGGCGCTGGTCGCCGTCATCACCGGCACGCTGCTGGGCCTGGTCAACGGTGCCATCGTGGCCTTGGCCCGGGTGCCCGCCCTCGTCATCACGCTCGGCACCCTGTACGTCTATCGCGGGGTGACGCTGACCTGGGCCGGCAGCGACCGGATCGACGCCGGCGACATGCCACGCACCTTCCTCGCCCTGGGCACCCGGCAGGTGCTGGGGATCCCCGTGCTGACGATCGTCGCCGCCATCGTGCTGGCCGCCGTCGGCTACTACATGTACACCTCGCGGGGCGGCCGGCAGCTGTACGCCATCGGGTCGGACCCCGACGCCGCGACGCTGCAGGGCCTGCCCGTCCGCCGTCGGCTGCTGTGGGCGTTCGCGCTGAACGGTGCGCTCGCCGGCCTGGCCGGGGTGATGTTCGCCGCCCGGTACGGGACGGTGTCCTCGGGTGCGGGAACCGGCATGGAGCTGCAGGTCGTCGGCGCCGTGGTGGTGGGCGGCGTCGCGATCTTCGGCGGCAGCGGCACCGTGGCGGGCGCCGCGCTCGGCGCGATGCTGCTGCTCACGATCAACCGGGCCCTGCCCGTCGTCGGGATCCCCGACTTCTGGCAACGCGCCGTGGTGGGCGCGCTCATCATCGGCGCCATCGCGCTGGACCGCGTGCTCGCGAACCGCCGCTCGCGGCGCCTGGCCGCCGAACGAGACGCCGGACCGCCCGGCAGCGCCGGACCGCCCGACGGGTCCCGGCCAGAACAGACGCCGCCCGGCGCAGGCCCGAGCGACCGCGAGGAGGCGACCGCATGAGGACCCACGCCCGCCCGTGGTGGCAGCGTGCGCTGCTCACCCGCGAGATGCTGACCATCCTGATCCTGGTCGTGGCCTGGATCGTCGCGGCCTCGGTCGTGCAGGGCTTCGACGGCCCGCTCACCATCACCTACCTGGTGCTCGACGTCGCCCCCGTGCTGCTCATCGCGCTGCCGATGACCCTGATCATCGGCACCGGGGAGATCGATCTGTCGGTCGCCTCGGTGGTGGGGCTCTCCAGCGTGACGTTCGGGCTGCTGTACCAGGCGGGGCTCGGGCTCGGCGTGGGGCTGCTGGTCTCGGTCCTGCTGGGAGCGGTGTGCGGCGCGGTCAACGGGGCGCTCGTCGCCTACGGAGGCCTGCCCTCGCTGGCCGTCACCATCGGCTCGCTCGCCCTGTACCGGGGCCTGGCCGTCGGCCTCCTCGGCACGACGGCGGTCACCGGCTTCCCCGAGTCCTGGACCGACGGCGCCACGGAGAACCTCGGAGAGTCGCCCTACCCGGTGATCACCCTCGGGCTCCTCGCGCTGATCGCCGTGTTCGCGGTCCTGCTGCACGCGACGCCGTTCGGCCGGAACGTGCTGGACATCGGCCGCAGCCGCGAGGCCGCCCGGTTCTCCGGCGTCGACGTCAAGCGGACCCTGCTGATCCTGTTCGTGCTGTCCGGCGCGGTGTCGGCGCTTGCGGGCGTCTACTACACGCTCCGCTACGGCAGCGCCCGCGGCGACAACGCGACGGGACTGGAGCTGCAGGTCGTCGCGGCCGTGCTGCTCGGCGGCGTGTCGATCTTCGGCGGGCGCGGCGCGATCCACGGCGTGGTCGCGGGCGTCCTGCTCATCGGGGTGCTCGGCAGCGCGCTGCGCCTGGAGAGCGTCACCGTCAACGTCATCAACATCGTGATCGGCGCGGCCCTTGTCGTGTCGGTGGTCGCACCGCGCATCGCGGGCGGCTTGAGAGTTCGACGGCGGAACCCCGCCGTCGGGCAAGGAACATAGGGAGACGGACGATGAAGTTCACATCTGTGCTCGCGGCCGGAACGGCCGCCGTGCTGGCACTGGGGCTGACCGCGTGCGGTTCGAGCGACGACGGGGGCGGTGGTGGCACCGAGGACGTGACCATCACCATGCTGCCCAAGAACCTGGGCAACCCGTACTTCGAGGCGTCGACGGCGGGCGCGGAGGAGGCGGCCGGGGAGCTGGGCGCCACGGTCGAGGAGGTCGGGCCCGACACCGCCTCGCCCGACGCACAGGTGCCGTTCATCAACACCGCCGCGCAGCAGGGCGTCGCCGCGCTGGTGGTGTCGGCCAACGACCCCACGGCGATCGGCGACGCGCTGCAGGAGGCACGGGACGCGGGCACCAAGGTGGTCACGTTCGACTCGGACACGGAGCCGCAGTTCCGCGACCTGTTCGTCAACCAGGCCTCGGCAGAGGGCATCGCGGACAAGCAGCTCGAGCTGATCTCGGACCAGATCGGCGGTGAGGGCGAGATCGCGATCCTGTCGGCGTCGGCCAACGCGACCAACCAGAACGCATGGATCGCGCTGATGGAGGAGAAGCTCGCCTCCGACTACCCGGACATCGAGCTGGTCGAGACCGTCTACGGCGACGACGACGACCAGACGTCGTTCGACAAGACCGCGGCGCTGCTCCAGTCGCACCCCGACCTGAAGGGCATCGTCTCGCCCACGACTGTCGGCATCGCCGCGGCGGCGCGCTACGTGTCGACGTCGGAGTACAAGGGCAAGGTCGCCGTGACCGGGCTCGGTACCCCCAACCAGATGCGCGAGTACGTCGAGGACGGCACCGTCGAGGCGTTCGCGCTGTGGAACCCGACCGACCTGGGCTACCTGGCGACGCAGGCCGCCGCCGCCCTCGCCGCGGGCGACATCACGGGCGAGGAGGGCGACACCTTCGAGGCCGGCCGCCTCGGCGAGTTCACGGTGGGGGCAGACGGCGAGGTGCTGCTCGGCGAGCCGTTCGTGTTCGACGAGAGCAACATCGCGGACTTCGACTTCTGACCCCGCCGCCCGACGTCCTGGTTGTGAGCATGATCGTTGCGCCTGAAACGGGCGTGCAGCCACAACTTCACGCTCACAACCAGGAGGGGCTGATACGGCGGGAGCGGGCAGGAAGTTCACCCGCGTTCCCGGGGTGAAAGCCGGGTCGACGGCGCTCGGGTGCGCCTAGGGTCCCTGTGTTATTTGTGTCGTTTGCGCTGGCGCGAGCGACACTCGACACGAGGAGGACTTTGTGGCTCGGCACGCGGCAGCACAGGCATCGCGATCGAAGCTAGGGGCTTCGGTCGCCCGCACCGTGGTGGGCAGGACGATCATCCTCGGCGTGGCGCCGGCGATAGTGCTCGGCGGCGCGCTCGCGCCGACGGCGACGGCGGAGACGCTGGCGCCCGCGCTCGAACCCGAGGGGACCTCAGCCGTCCCCAACGCCACCGACTCGGCGCTCCCGGAGACCGGCACCGCCGAGGCGACCGTCGACGTTCTCGAGGTCGCTGCCGCCCCCGAGGCGGGGAGCGAGCCGGTCGAGGACGTCACCGCGACGGAGCCCGAGCCGAGCGCCGAGACCGGCGAGGTGGCCGACGGCGAGATCGTGCTCGACACCACCGACGCCGAAGGACGCATCGCCGGCACGGTCGAGGCGCCCGGCGGCTTCCAGACCGTCGGCGCGTCGTGGCCGGCTCCCATCGACGGCCTGGTTCCCGAGCTGCAGGTGCGCGCCCGCGCCCTGAACGGCACCTGGGGCCCGTGGGCAGTCCTCGAGAAGGCGCCCCAGGGCGCCGACGAGGGTTCCGCCGTCATGGCCTCCGACCCGGCCTACCTGGGTGAGGCCGACGCGGTGCAGCTCGCGACCGTGGACGAGACGAAGGCGGTGCCCGAGGGGGTCGAGCTCAGCCTCGTGTCCTCCGAGGCGACGACGATGTCCGCGGCGAGCACGTCCGGTGAGGTGGCGCCGGCGTCCGCGACGGACGGACCGACCATCATCACGCGCGAGGAGTGGGGCGCAGCGCCCCAGTGCGCCGACCCGGGCAGCGGTCCCACCTGGTTCCCGGCCGAGGGTGGCCTCAAGGGCGCCACGGTGCACCACACCGTCAACCCGAACGACTACAGCACCGTCGCCGAGGCCATGCGGGCCATCCGCAACGACCAGGCGTACCACCAGCACACCAACGGCTGGTGCGACATCGGCTACAACTTCCTGGTCGACAAGTGGGGCAACATCTACGAGGGGGCCGACGGCAGCATCGAGGAGCCGATCATCGGCGCCCACGCAGGGGGCTTCAACACGGGCACGGTGGGCATCGCGATGCTCGGCACCTTCACCACCGAAGCGGGCGTGACGCCGTCCGCCGCGCAGCAGGACGGCGTGGCGCACATCGCGGGCTACCGGCTGGCGGAGTACGACATCAACCCGGACGAGTCGGCGACCTTCACGGCCGCCAGCTCCGGCGGTCGTTTCGCAGCGGGTCAGCAGGTGACGCTGCCGCGCATCTTCGGCCACCGCGACACCCACTACACGGAGTGCCCCGGCACACTCGCCTACCCGCTGCTCCCGGGTATCCGGGACAAGGCGGCGCTGTACGCGGAGCAGTACAACGCAACGGTGGAGGAGAAGCACGTCAACGTGGTCCAGGCCGTCTACATGGACAGCCTGGGGCGCGCGGCCACGGCGAGCGAGATCGACTTCTGGGCGGAGAAGGTCGAGGACAGAGGCACGGGCCCGCTGGCGGACGCGATCGAGGTCTCTACCAAGTACCGCTCGGCGCGCATCGTCTCGGCGTACGAGGGCACGCTGGGCTACACGCCGTCGTCGTCGGCGATCTCCACCCACCTTGAGGCCATCAAGAAGGGCACCCGGGTGATCGACGAGGTCGAGCTGTTCCTGCTGGGCAACCCGAAGTACTACAGCCGCGTGGGCGGCACGGACAACGCATACGTGACGGCGCTGTACCGGCACATCCTGCACCGCTCGCCCACGGCGTCCCAGCTCCAGCACTGGACGGACCGTCTGCCGACCCTCGGTCGCGCGGGCGTCGCGAACTCGCTGTGGAAAAACCCCCAGGCGGTGCGGCTGCGGATCGCGGCGGCGTACCAGCACTACCTGGGCGTCGCACCGACGGCGTCGCAGGTGGACTTCTGGGAGGCCAAGCTGGCGAACCACGCGGGCCTGAGCGAGGCTCCGCTGCGTCGCGGCCTCATCGTGTCGGGCAAGTACACCGCCCGCGCGGACGCGCTGTACTGACCCCAGGCCGCACGGCGGCGGCTGGTCGGTAGGAAGTCAGGTGATCGGTAGTTCGAGCTGCCGATCACCTGACTGCTTGCCGATCAGCGCGCTGCTCCCTGTCACGCCTCTTGACCGCCTGCCGTCGTCGGAATAGGGTCGCACTGAATCGTTTCAAGGTTGTGCACGAGGAAGTGCGCGGAGAGGAAGGACGCCATGGCGGCATCCACACGGACCGAGGTGGCCAAGGCCGCGCTCCGGCAGCAGACGATCGAGCTGCCGTCGTGGGCGTTCGGCAACTCTGGCACCAGGTTCAAGGTCTTCGGTCAGCCGGGCGTGCCGCGGGACCCGTTCGAGAAGCTGGCGGACGCCGCCCAGGTGCACCGGTACAGCGGAGTCGCGCCCCGGGTCAGCCTGCACATCCCGTGGGATCTCGTCGACGACTTCGGCGTCCTCGCCCGGCACGCCGAGGACCTGGGCGTGCAGATCGGCATGATCAACTCGAACGTCTTCCAGGACGACGACTTCATGCTGGGCTCGCTCGCGCACCCCGATCCGCGCGTCCGCACCAAAGCCGTGGACCACCACAAGCAGTGCATCGACGTCATGCGGGCCACCGGGTCGAAGGACCTCAAGGTCTGGCTGTCGGACGGCCTCAACTACCCGGGCCAGGACTCGATCAGCGCCCGCCAGGACCGGATCGCCGAGTCCCTGAGCGAGATCTACGGCGCGCTCGACGACGACCAGCACATGGTGCTCGAGTACAAGTTCTTCGAGCCCTCGTTCTACGTCACCGACGTCCCGGACTGGGGCACGTCGCTGCTGCACGTCATGGCCCTGGGGGACCGGGCGAAGGTGGTGCTCGACACCGGCCACCACGCCCCCGGGACCAACATCGAGTTCATCGTGGCCCAGCTGCTGCGGCAGGGCCGCCTCGGCGCCTTCGACTTCAACAGCCGCTTCTACGCCGACGACGACCTCATGGTCGGCGCCGCGGACCCGTTCCAGCTCTTCCGGATCATGCACGAGATCGTGCAGGCCGGCGCGCACGCCCCGGACAGCGGGGTCAACTTCATGCTCGACCAGTGCCACAACATCGAGCCGAAGATCCCCGCCCAGATCCGTTCGGTGATGAACGTCCAGGAGGCGACGGCGAAGGCGCTGCTCGTCGACGTCGAGGCGCTGACGGCGGCCCAGCTGTCCGGTGACGTGCTCGGCGCGCACGGCGTGCTGATGGACGCGTACAACACCGACGTCCGGCCGCTCGTCGCCGAGGTGCGTGAGGGGATGGGCCTCGACCCGAACCCGACCACCGCCTTCGCGGCGTCGGGCTACGCCGAGAAGATCGCCGCTGAACGCGTCGGAGGCGCGCAGGCCGGGTGGGGCGCGTGAGCGTCGTCGTCGGCGACCGGGTGCTCGCCGGCCCGCACGGCGACCTGCGCGTGCGGGTCTACGAGCCGGCGGCCGACGCCGGGCGCGTCGCCGGTCTGGTGTGGGCGCACGGTGGTGCGTTCATGCACGGCGATCTCGATATGCCCGAGGCGGACTGGGTCGCCCGGAGCCTCGCGGATGTGGGCGTCGTGGTGGTGAGCGTCGAATACCGGCTCGCGCCCGAGTTCGACTACCGGGACCCGGCCGGCTCGGCCGCCGTCGGCGGGGTGCGGTTCCCCGTCGCGTCGGAGGAGGTCACCTTCGCCTACGGCTGGGCGCGGGACGCCGGTCTCGGTGTCGGGCCCGAACGGTGGTCACTGGGCGGGGCGAGCGCCGGCGGCAACCTGGCGGCCGGCGCCTCTCTGCGCCTGCGCGACGCGGGCGGGCCGCAGCCGCGCTCGGTCGTGCTCGCCTATCCCGTGGCGCACTACGAGCTCCCGACACCGAGCCCGGAGCTCGCCGCGAAGATCGCGGCACTGCCGCCGGAGCGGAACTTCCCGCCCGAGGCGATGCGTGCGATGGGCGCCAACTACCTCGGGCCCAGCGACCTCCCGGTCTCCCCCTACGCCCACCCCGGAGGGCAGGACCTGCGGGGTCTGCCGCCCACTCTTGTCGTCACGTCCGACCACGACGCGCTGCGCTCCTCCGGCGAGGCATACGCCGCTGAGCTCGCCGCAGCCGGGGTCGACGTGCTGCTCGTCCGCGAGGACAGCACCTATCACGGCCACCTCAACGAGCCCGACACCGCCGGCGCGGCCCGCAGCATCGCGCGTCTCGCGACCTGGCTCACCGTCGACGGGCTCGTCGGCACGCCGCACGAAGCACCGCACCAGCACGACGCAACGCCCCCGCCGGCGGAGCTCGTCGAGACCCGGGTCTCGACGAGCTCGACCAGCGAAGAGGACCGACCCGAAACGGAAGCAGCAGCCCGATGACGAACCAGACCGCCGACGCCACAGACGCCCCGACCGTCACCTCGCTCGTCGCCCGCTCCAACCGGCTGGGCGCCGACCCGAGGAACACGAACTACGCGGGTGGCAACACGTCCGCGAAGGGCACCGCCACCGACCCCGTGACGGGCGAGCCCGTCGAGCTGCTGTGGGTCAAGGGATCCGGCGGAGACCTGGGCACGCTCCAGCCCCAGGGCCTGGCCGTGCTGCGGCTGGACCGCATGCGCGCGCTCGTCGACGTGTACCCGGGCCTGGACCGCGAGGACGAGATGGTCGCCGCGTTCGACTACTGCCTGCACGGCAAGGGCGGCGCGGCGCCGTCGATCGACACGGCCATGCACGGCCTGGTCGACGCCGCCCACGTGGACCACCTGCACCCCGACTCCGGGATCGCGGTCGCCGCCGCGGCCGACGGCGAGGCGATCACCCGGGAGATCTTCGGCTCCGATGTCGTCTGGGTGCCGTGGCGCCGCCCCGGGTTCCAGCTCGGGCTGGACATCGCTGCGATCAAGGCGGCGAACCCGCAGGCCATCGGCTGCGTCCTGGGCGGGCACGGCATCACGGCCTGGGGCGACACCAGCGAGGAGTGCGAGGCACGCTCGCTCGACATCATCCGGCGCGCCGAGGCGTTCATCGCCGACCGCGCCGCGGCCCGGGACACGCACCCGTTCGGGCCCGTGCGCGCCGGCTACGAGCCGCTGCCTGACGCCGAGCGGCGGGCGCGTGCGGCGGCGCTCGCCCCGGTGATCCGCGGCATCGCGTCGGCGGACGCCCCGCAGGTGGGCCACTTCACCGACTCCGACGTCGTGCTGGACTTCCTGGCGCGCGAGCGGCTGCTGCCGCTCGCGGAGCTCGGGACCTCGTGCCCCGACCACTTCCTGCGCACCAAGGTGAAGCCGCTGGTGGTGGACGTGCCGACGTCGGCGACCGTGGAGGAGACGGTGACCGCGCTGCGCGCGGCGCACGAGGCGTACCGGGCGGACTACGCGGCGTACTACGAGCGGGGTGCCGCCGCGGCGCGGGCGCGCGGCGAGGAGCCACCCGCGATGCGCGGTGCCGACCCGGCGATCGTGCTGGTCCCGGGCGTGGGCATGTTCTCGTACGGGCGGAACAAGCAGACGGCGCGCGTGGCCGGCGAGTTCTACGTCAACGCGATCAACGTGATGCGCGGCGCTGAGACCATCTCGACGTACGCGCCGATCGCGGAGGACGAGAAGTTCCGCATCGAGTACTGGGCGCTCGAGGAGGCGAAGCTGCGGCGCATGCCCGCGCCCAAGCCGCTGGCGACGCGAGTCGCCCTGGTGACCGGGGCGGCGTCGGGCATCGGCAAGGCGATCGCTAGCCGGCTGGCCGCCGAGGGCGCGTGCGTGGTCGTCGCGGACCTGGACGCGGGGAAGGCGGCGGAGGCGGCTGCGGAGCTCGGCTCGGCCGACGTCGCCGTCGGGGTGGCCGCGGACGTGTCGTCGGAGGCGGCCGTGCAGGCCGCGGTGCGGGAGGCGGTGCTGGCGTTCGGTGGCGTCGACCTCGTGGTGAACAACGCGGGGCTGTCCCTGTCGCGGTCGCTGTTCGACACCACCGAGGCCGACTGGGACCTCCAGCACAACGTCATGGCCAAGGGCTCGTTCCTGGTTTCACGTGAAGCGGCGCGGGTGCTGGTGGACCAGGGCCTGGGCGGCGACATCGTCTACATCTCGTCGAAGAACTCCGTGTTCGCCGGGCCGAACAACATCGCCTACTCCGCGACCAAGGCCGACCAGGCGCACCAGGTGCGGCTGCTGGCCGCCGAGCTGGGCGAGCACGGGATCCGCGTGAACGGCGTGAACCCGGACGGTGTGGTGCGCGGGTCGGGCATCTTCGCCGGCGGGTGGGGCGCGCAGCGGGCCGCTGTGTACGGGGTGCCGGAGGAGAAGCTCGGCGAGTTCTACGCGCAGCGCACGCTGCTCAAGCGCGAGGTGCTGCCCGAGAACGTCGCGGCCGCCGTCTTCGCGCTCTGCACGTCCGACTTCTCGCACACGACAGGCCTGCACGTCCCGGTCGACGCGGGCGTGGCGGCGGCGTTCCTGCGGTGAGTACGTCGCTGGACGGCGCGGCGCCGGTGGTCGAACCGCTCAAGACCCCTGCCTTCGTCGCCGTCGACCTCGGGGCGACGTCGGGCCGGGTGATGCTCGGAGTGCTCGACGGCGGGCGGGTCGAGCTGGTCGAGTGCGGCCGGTTCGCCAACGGTCCCGTCGACTCCGGCGACGGCCTGCGCTGGGACATCGAGTCGCTGTGGGCCGGGATCCTCGACGGGCTGCGCGCCGCCGGCACCCTTGCGGCACGGACCGGGGTCGAGATCTGCGGCATCGGGGTGGACTCGTGGGCGATCGACCACGGGCTGCTCGGGCCGGACGGCCGCCTCGTGGGGGACCCGTGGTGCTACCGGGACGCCCGGACCGATGGCGTAGCGGACCGCGTCTACGAGCGCATCCCCTTCGAGCGGCACTACGCCGTCAACGGCCTGCAGCACCTGCCGTTCACCACGGAGTTCCAGCTCGTGGCGGGGGCCGACGGCGGGCTGGGCTCGGCCGAGTGGGCCCGCGCCTCCCGCCTGCTGCTCGTGCCCGACCTGATCACGTACCGGCTGACCGGACGGCAGGTCGCGGAGGTGACGAACGCGTCGACGACCGGGATGCTCGACGTCCGGACGCGAACCTGGGCATCCGGCCTCCTGGAACAGCTGGTCGGCGAGTACCCCGGGCTCTCCGGGCTGGGCGAACGGCTACCGGAGCTCGTGGAACCGGGAACCGTCGTCGGTCCCCTGACGGACGTGGTGCGCGAGATGACGGGCCTCGGCCCGGTCCCCGTGTTCGCCGTGGCCTCCCACGACACCGCGTCCGCCGTCGTCGGGACGCCGCTGCCGGAGGAAGGCACCGCCGCCTACATCTCCTCCGGGACGTGGTCCCTGGTCGGGGTGGAGCTGCCAGGGCCCGTGCTCACCGACGCGAGCCGCGAGGCGAACTTCACCAACGAGCTCGGCGTCGACGGCACCGTCAGGTACCTGCGGAACGTCATGGGGTTGTGGATCCTCGACGAGTGCGTCCGGGAGTGGACGGCGGCGGACTCGCCGGGTGCGAACGGGCCTCCGGTCGACCTCGACGTGCTGCTCGCGGACGCGGCGGCCGAGCCGGGCGGCCGGTGCCTCCTCGCCGTGGACGGCGACGAGTTCCTGGCTCCCGGCGACATGCCCGCCCGGGTGCGCACTGCGATCCGGCGGTCCGGGGCCGAGGTCCCCGACACCCGGGCGGCGCTGGCCCGGGTCGTGCTGGACAGCCTGGCGGAAGCGTACGCCGGGGTGGTTCGGCAAGCCGGTGAGCTGGCCGGGACCGAGATCCGGGCCGTGCACGTGGTGGGCGGCGGCTCCCGGAACGAGCTGCTCAACCGGCTCACGGCCCAGGCGTCCGGGCTCCCCGTGATCGCCGGCCCGGCCGAGGCGACGGCGCTCGGCAACGTCCTGGTCCAGGCGCGCGCGTCCGGCGTCGGACCGCAGACGCTCGCGGGCCTGCGGGCCGTGGTTCGCGAGAGCACGGATCTGCGCATGTTCTGAAACCCGAGTGGAAAGGAAGACCATGTCACCGAACAACGACGTCCGGCACTCCTGGCTCCGAGCTCTTCTCGCCGCGGCGACCGCCGCGGGTATCACCGCGGCCGGCGCGCCCGCGCCCGCGGGCCCCGCTGCCGCGGCGCCCGCACACGCCGCCATGTCAGCGCAATCCACGGCCCCGCTCCGGCCGACGGCCCTGGCTGTGGGGGATCAGGCCCGCCCGCTGAACGTCGAGGGCACACCGCTCTTCGGCTGGCAGCCGCGCGACCGCGACCCCGGCGAGGTCCAGACGGCCTACCAGGTGCGGGTCCGCGAGGCGGCGACCGGCCAACAGGTGTGGGACTCCGGACAGGTGTCGTCCGACCAGCAGTCCTACGTCGAGTACAACGGCCCGGCACTGGCGCCGGGGGCCGCATACACGTGGCAGGTGCGCACGTGGGACCGCACGGACCTGGCCTCGCCCTGGTCGCCCGCCGGCCACTTCGAGACCGGCATCGGCGACGCCGACTGGGAGGGCGCCTCCTGGATCCGGCGGGCGACTACCGAGGCCGACGACTACACGCTCGCGCGGACCGAGGTGACGGTTCCCGACGGCCGGGTGGTCCGTGCCCGCGCGTACACTGCCGCGAACCACACCTACGAGCTGTTCCTGAACGGCCGTCGGGCGGATCGTGGCGCATCGTTCGGCTACCCGGGCGAGGGCTACTACCAGGCGGCGGACGTCACGGACCTGGTGCGGGCCGGCGAACGGCTCGCGATCGGCGTCCGCTACCACTGGTACGGCGCCGGACAGGGCCGCCCGGCGGCAGAGCGCGGTCTGCTGCACAAGCTCGTGATCGAGCTCGCCGACGGCACACGCCAGGTGGTGACCACAGGCGGCGACTGGACGGTCGCGCGTGACACCCGGTTCGTCGCCGGTGCGGATCGCCGCAACGGCGAGGGCGACCGCATCGACCACCAGGACGGGCGCGGCATCGTCGACGGCTGGGCCGAGCCGAGGTTCGACGACGGCGCCTGGGCGCCGGCCGACGTCGTCGGGGCGCACCCGACCGCGACGCTGAGCCACCTGACCGGGCAGGAGACCCGGATCGTCGAGCGGCGCGTGCGCCCCGAGCGGATGCTGACGGCCGACGACGGTACGGTCGTCGCGGACTTCGGCCGGGTGATCCCGGCGCGCGCGGTGGTCCGTTTCGACGACGGCGAGGCCGGCCGCACCGTCCCGATCCGGGCCGGGTACGAGCTGACCGAGGACGGCCGGGTAGACACGTCGACGCTCTCGACGCAGGGCACCGACATGTCGTTCCCGTACGTGCAGACCGACGGCCGACAGACCTACGAGGCGTTCACGCACCTGGGCTTCCGGTACCTGGAGATCCCGGCCGCGGACGAACGAATCGGCCGCCAGGACGTCGCGGCGGTGCTGGTGCACACCCGGACCGAGGGTCCGGTTGCCCGGTTCGACAGCTCCGACGGAACCCTCGACGCGGTGTGGGACATGATGCAGCGCTCCGCCCTGTGGTCGGTGCAGGAAGCGTTCGTGGACACCCCGACCCGGGAGAAGGGGCAGTTCCTGGGCGACGCTGCGAACATCTCCTACGCCACCATGCAGGGGTTCGGCGAGCGGGACGCCACGCAGCAGGCGATCCGGGAGTTCTTGGCCTCGCAGGACCGGTTCTGGGCGGACGGGGACCGCGCCGGCCGGTACAACGCGGTCTATCCGAATGGTGACGGCGGGCGGGACATCCCGGACTACACCGAGATGTTCGTGAACTGGGTCTGGCGGTGCTACGAGGTCACGGGCGACCGGGCGCTGCTCGAGGACGCGTACCCGGCGATCCTGGAGACCGCCGGGTACGTGCGCCGGCACATCCCGGACGACGGCCCGACGGCGGGCCTGGTCACCGACCTCTCCGGGGGTAGCGGCGCGTACCGGTACGGCATCGTCGACTGGCCGGAGCCGGGGCGGTTCGGCTACGACATGGACACGTCGGCACGGACGGTCATCAACGCGCTGGGCGTGGAGGTGCTGCGGCGGACGGCGGACATGGGCGAGGTGCTCGGCCGGCCGGCGGGCGAGGTCAGCGACCTGCGCCGGGCCGAGCACGAACTGGTCGATGCCATGAATGCCGCGCTCAGGCGGCCGGACGGTGCGTACGTGGACGGGCTGCTCGCCGACGGCACGCAGAGCGCGCACGCCGGTCAGCACGCGACGTCGTACGCCGTGGCGTTCGGGGTGGCACCGCGGGAGGACCTTCCCGAGCTGGCCGACCACCTGGTGTCGATGGGCATGAAGCAGGGCCCGATGACCGCGCACTGGCTGCTCGACGCGCTGGCCGCGGCCGACCGGCCCGACGCCGTGCTCGCCCTGCTGACCGCGCCTGACGACTTGGGGTGGGCGCGGATCCTGGACCAAGGCGGGACGTTCACGTGGGAGGCGTGGACGCTCGACGAGGGGTCCAACTTCAGCCAGTCCCACGGGTGGGGGGCGCAGGCCGCCGTCGACGTGATGGAGACGATGCTCGGGGTGCGGCCCGGGGCGCCGGGCGGGGTGAGCGTCGTCGTGGCGCCGCCGCGGACCGGGCTCCGGCACGCTTCCGGCTCCGTACCGACGCAGCGCGGCGAGGTATCGGCGTCGTGGCAGCGCACCAGGCACGGCGTCCGCCTGGAGGTGGATGTGCCCGTCAACATGACGGCGCGCGTGGAGCTCCCGGTGCTCGATGGCGTGCGGTACCGGCCGACCGGGCGTGACGAGGCCCGGTTCCTCGGGGTCGACGACGGCGTCGCCGTGTTCGAGGTCGGGTCGGGCGAGACACGCTTCGTTCCTGAGTCGGTGCGCTGAGTCGGTGCGCTGAGTCGGTGCGCTGAGTCGGTGCGGTAGCGGTCGGCTCAGGCGCGGGGAGCGCTCGACGCGCGGACGATCAGCCGCGGGCTCAGCTCGATGCGGTGCACCGGCCGGTCCGCCCCGGTCACCGCGTCACCGCCGTCGCTGTCGCGCGAGGCGGCGGCGTCCGCCCGGGCGGCAAGCCGGCGCGTCAGGAGCTCCAGCGCGCCCGCTCCGATCGCCGCCTTGGGCGGCCGCACCGCGGTGAGCGGAGGATCGGCCAGGCCCGCTACCTCGTCGTCGTAGGCGACCATCGCGAGGTCCGCCGGCACGTGCACGCCGCGCTCCTGCGCCTGCTCCACCAGCGAGATCGCCTCCCGGTCGGAGTGCACCAGGAGCGCCGTCACCCCGGCCTCCGCGCACCTGTCGAGCACGGAGGCGGCCTCGTCGGTCCAGCCGGCGTCGAACAGCGGCACCGTCTCCAGGTCGAGCGCGACCTCGAGCCCCAGTTCGTCCGCCACCGCCAGAAAGCCGCGCCGGACGGCGGCCGACGTCGGGCTCGTCCGTGACGTCACCAGCCCCACCCGTCGGTGCCCGCGCTCCGCGATGTGCCGCGTGGCCATTCCGGAGCCGAGTGCGTGGTCGGTGGCCACCGACTCCAGCGGCTCGCGGTACGGGCCCGTCGCCAGTCGCCGCTCCATCAGCACCACCGGGAGGCTCAGGCCGGCCAGCCACTCGCCAAGCTCGGCGGCCTCGGGCCCGTCGACGGGCGGTGCCACGAGCAGGCCGTCGACGCCTGGTCCGCCGTCGTCCCCGACGAGCGCGGCCACCTGGCGCCGCACCTGGTCGACCTCGTACGACGCGCCTCGCAGGATCAGCCGCGCACCTCCGTGCGCGGCGTCCCGCGCGCCGCGGATCACCTCGGGCCAGTAGTAGTCGATGGACGGTACGACCATGCCGATCGTCAGCGGGTCGGCACGGCCCGCGGACGCCAAATCGGGCTGAGCAATCCCCGTGCCGGCGCCGGTGTGCGCTCCGAGGCCCGCGGCGCGGACCGGGATCCGGGCGCCGCCGTGCACCTTCTCCAGCGTGCCCTCGGCGACGAGCAGGGCGAGGTCACGCCGCACGGTCACGGGGGTCACGCCGAGCGCGCGCGACAGGTCGCTCACCCGCGCCGAGCCGGTCTCCCGCACCCGCGCGATGAGGCGCGCCCGACGCTCGCTCGGGAGCGGCGCTTCGTCCGTCATGCATCCTCCTGCGGTCCGGACCCGGTGGGTCCCATGGTCACCCGGAACGTGCCCGACTGCGCCTCCGCGCGCGCCGTCAGCCGTAACCGGGTCAGGTGCTCGCCCCATACTGCCGCCAGCTCCGGGTCGTCGAGCTCACGCACGTCGAGCGCGGCGTCGACGGCCTCAGCGTCCCAGGTGAGGGCAAGCGCGCGGGCCGACCGCGGTGTGTCGTCCGGGGTGAACCGGACCACCGCGCGGCCGGGGGCGAGTGTGACGTCGCCGGCGAGCAGCCAGTGCCACGCCGTCGGGCCGTCGGTGGCTACCGGCGAACCTGCGTCCGAGAAGGTCCACGAGTCCTCGACCGTCACCACCTCGGCACCCGGATCGAGGGTGACCTCGCGCCACCACTGCTCGAGCCCGTCCACCAGGTAGGCCCCGGCCAGATCCAGCCCGGCCCGCCAGGTCCCGACTGGCGACTCGTCGCCGAACGTAGGCTTCGTCGCACTATCAGGGCTCAGAGAGCGACCAGCCCTACGTTCGGCGCCCGCGCCGGCATCGGACACCTCGAAGTCGCGCGCCGCGAACTGTTCGCCCGGCGCCTGCTCCACCCCGCGGATCCGGGGGACGTTGTGCCAGTCGCCGCGGACCACCCATAGCTCGTACCGGTCCGGCCCGAAGGTCCCGGCGCGGTAGGTGGGCTTGCCGGCGTCGACCACGTGTGGCACGCCGTCGAGCGCCACGATGACCGAACCGACGTCCACGTGGTTGTGGTTCTCGCCGTTGTGGCCGCCCTTGACCGACACCGCGAGCCCGCGCGTGGAGCCGGGCGCCGTGCGTGCCACCGCCACCCCGGTCGAGGGGAGGACAACCCGTCCCACCAGGGGCGACGGGGTGGCGGGGGCGCCGGCCCAGGCGGTGTCCGACAGCGTCCGGACGGCGCGGGGGAGCGAGTCGCGCTCGTCGAACGGGCCGCCCGGCAGCCCGCGGTACGACGCCGCGTGCCGGGCCGCTTCGTCGTCGCCCACCCGCAGGGCCCACGTGTGCACCACGTTCCATGGCCAGGTGGCGAGCGGGCGTGCCGCGCCGTCGGCGACGTTGACGTACCAGTCGCCGCCGAGATGCATGGAGTGCGGGAAGGCGACGGTCGCGCGGATGCGGTCCAGTGCTTCCGGCTCCGGCTCGATCCCGGCGCACCCCAGCAGGTCCTGCGCCTCGAGCGCGCGGGCGGCGCCCTGCCACCAGTAGTGATAGCCCTCGTCCACCCCGCCGTCGGCGGGCAGCGAGGCCCAGTAGGCGGCGATCCCCTCCGCCACGAGCGCGGAGACTACCCGACGCCGGTCCGGGTCCTCCTCCAGCGCGAGGTTGGCGGCGAGCACGTTGCCCTGGATCCACGGGCTCCAGTTCATGATCGGGTGGTCGACGCCGAGCCACCACCAGTCGCGCCGTTCGCTGAACGGCCGCAGCACCCGGGCCTGCGTCTCCAGCCGGATGCGCCAGCGCACGCCGGGCGCGCGGTCGTCGAGCGCGGGCCCGAGCAGGTGGTCGATCCACGCGAGCTGCGCGGCGACCTCGCCTGCGCCCAGGTCGAGATACGGCTCGGTGACCGTGGGCGTGACGCGGCCGAAGCGGTCGTGCGTGTCGTCGTGCGCGGCCCAGCACCAGGTCGACTGCTCGCACAGCAGGAGCACACCGTCGACCACCTCGTCGATGCGATCGACGCGCGGGTCGTGCAGCGCTGCCAGCGTGGCGCGGGTCAACCGTGAGTGCCGGGCGGCGACCTGCGCTTCGTAGACCGTGCGGTCGCCGTCACGAAAGAACCGGGCGTACTGCGAGGCGAGGGTCTGCGGCCAGGGGGTGCCGCGCTCGGCGTCCGCCGCCGTGAGCACGGGCGCGAGAGCCTCGGTGACGTGGCCGGACACCCAGAAGCTCCGGTCCGTGACGTCGGGAGCGGGCAGCGACGCTGCTGTCATGTGCTGTTCCTCCAGTGATCGAAAATGATCGTATAGGAACTCTTCGAAAGGTGCCAGGGCTTGCCAAGTGCCGTGTCCTAGGCTTCAATGGGCACCGGCCGATCGTAGTTGATCGGAATTGTTCGTCTGGACGGCCGGGCGAACGCGGACTCGAAGGAGAGGAGCGCGGTGGTGCGGCGACCTGAGGCCCTGCTCGTCATGGACGACCGGGCGCGGAGCATGCAGTTCGGTCCCGACGAGGACACCCGGCTGCGTGCGCTCGCGACGCTGGGCGAGCCGGTGCGCGTCACCGCCTACGACACCCCGGAGGCGAAGGAACGTCTGGCCGACGTCGAGGTGCTGCTGACCTCGTGGGGAGCTCCCCGGATCACTGCCGACGTGCTCGACCTGGCCCCGAACCTGCGCGCGGTGCTGCACTGCGCCGGCACGGTCCGGCCGCTCGTGTCCGACGCCGTCTGGGAGCGCGGGCTGCTCGTCACCAACGCGGTGGCCGAGAACGCGCTGCCGGTCGCGGAGTTCACGGTGGCCGCGATCTTCATGGCAGGAAAGAAGGCGCCGTTCCTCGCGAACCTTGCCCGCACGCGCCGTGACGACTGGTCCTACCTCGGCGACCACGGCATCCTCTCGAACCGGGAGCGCACCGTCGGGATCGTCGGGTTCTCCCGGACCGGGCGGCAGGTGGTGGCCCGGCTGACCGTGGCCGGCTCGGGTCCCGAGACCCGCGAGATCCTCGTCGCCGACCCGTTCGCGGACCCGGCGGTCGTGGCTGCGGCGGGCGGGCGGCTGGTGCCCCTCGACGAGCTGCTCGCGTCGTCCGACATCGTCTCCCTGCACGCCCCTGAGCTGCCCTCGACGCGCCACCTGATCGGCGCACGCGAGCTGGCCCTGATGCCGGACGGCGCCACGCTGATCAACACCGCCCGCGGCGCCGTCGTGGACACCGCCGCGCTGGAGCGCGAGTGCGCGACCGGCCGCATCTACGCGATGCTCGACGTCACCGAGCCGGAGCCGCTGCCGGCGTCGTCCGTGCTGTACGACCTGCCGAACGTGATGATCACCCCGCACATCGCGGGCTCGCTCGGCACCGAGGCACGCCGGATGACGGCCGCCGCACTCGACGAGCTGGAGCGGTACGCGCGGGGCGAGGCGGCGCGCAGCGCGGTGACGCGCGCGGACATGGAGTTCGTCGCATGACCCGCCACGTGTCCGATGCCCAGGTCAACCCGGTGACTTCTGCGCCTGACAGGTCGGGGGCCACCGGGCCCGAGGCGCGCGCCTGGCTCGCCTCCTACGCCGACGGGCTCCTGGCCGCGGTCCAGCCGTACGTGTCGCCGAGCGGGTCGCTCATCACGCTGCCCGGCACGCCGGGCGGGTACGGCACCGCCGTCGACGGCCTCGAAGGCTTTGCGCGGACGTTCCTCCTCGCCGGCTTCCGGCTCGCGGGGGAGGACGGGGCGGACCCGCATCATCTCGCCGAGCGGTACGCGGCCGGCCTGGCCGCGGGCACCGACACCGCACATCCCGAGCGCTGGACCCGGCCCGAGGAGCACGGCCAGGCCAAGGTCGAGGCCGCCTCGCTCGCCCTGGTCCTCGACATGACACGGCCCTGGATCTGGGACCGCCTGGCACCCGACGTGCAGGAACGCACGGTGGAGTACCTCGGCTCGGTGGTCGGTGACCGCGACTACCCGGACAACAACTGGGTCTGGTTCCGGATCGTCGTCGAGACGTTCCTGCGGTCGGTCGGCGGTCCGTTCTCCGCCGACGACGTCGCCCGCGACCTCGCCGCGCACGACCGGTTCCGCCGACCGGGCGGCTGGTTCGCCGACGGACCCGAGCGGAGCTTCGACCACTACGCCGGCTGGGCCCTGCACCTTTACCCCGCGCTGTGGCAGCGGATGCCGGGTGCGGCGGAGGTCGCGCAGGCGGCGGGTGACGACCTGGCCGTCCGCTCGGCGTCCGACCGGGAGCACCTGGCGCGCTACCTCACCGACGCGCTGGCCCTCGTCGGGTCCGACGGCGCTCCGCTCCTCCAGGGCCGCAGCCTCACCTACCGCTTCGCGGCCGCCGCGCCGTTCTGGGCCGGTGCCTTCGCGGGCGTCGGCCGGCCGGGGCAGCTGCGCGAGGCGGCGACCCGCATCGTGCGGCACTTCGCCGACCACGGCGTGCCGGGTCCGGACGGGCTCCTCACGCTCGGCTGGCACGGCCCATGGCGTCCCATAGCGCAGCGGTACAGCGGCCCCGGCTCGCCGTACTGGGCGAGCAAGGGCCTGCTCGGCCTCGCACTCCCCGCCTCGCACGAGGTGTGGACGGCTGCCCCCGAGCCGCTCCCCGTGGACGACGGCGACGTGCTCGCGATCGCCGCCGCGCCCGGCTGGGCGATCAGCGCCACGCGCGACGACGGGATAGTCCGCGTCATCAACCACGGCACCGACCACGCGCTGCCCGGGGCCGACGGCGGCGACTCGCCGCTGTACGCGCGGCTCGGCTACTCGACCGCGACGTCCCCGCTGCTCGACGCCGACGCCTGGACCTCACCGCTCGACCAGGCGGTGGTGCTGCTGAACACGCAGAACGAGGCAACTCACCGAACAGGCTTCACCCCCCACCCCGTTGAGTGCGGGACATTCGCCCCGTCCGACCCCTCCGACAGGGCGAATGTGCAGCACTCAACGGGCTCGGGTGAGGTCGTTGCGCTCGGTTCCACGGCCGACGCGCACTGGGTCGAGGCCGATCTCTCCGTCCCCGATCACGGGTCCGGGCGGCCGGGCTCGTCGACGCCGGCGGGCCGGATCACCACCGTCTCGATCGTCCGGGGCGCGTGGGAAGTCCGTCTGGTGCGGGTCGAAGGCTCGGCCGAGGCGGCCACGGCGCTGCGGATCGGCGGGTGGGCCGCCGGGCCAGAGCTCGCCTCGGCCCTGGTCCCGCTGTCGGGCGACGTCGCGCCGGTCTGCGGCGAGACGACCTCCGACGACGCCACCCCGCTCGCCGGGCCGACGACCACCCCCTGGCTGCGGTACGCCCCGGTCCCTGCCGGCTGGGTCGCCGCCGCCGTACACCTGGCGCGCACGCCCGCCGTCGGGCACCCACAGCTTGACCTCACCACCGGACAGGCCGCCGTGACCTGGCCGGATGGCAAACGGACCACGGCAACCCTGCCCTGACCACCCACGCGCTCCCGATGGACACCATCGAGGTCGTGGGACAGCAATCACTCGAAGGAGAGTAGAGATGAACCGCAAGATCATGAGCGCGGTCGGCGTCGCTGCCGCCGCGTCGCTGGCCCTGACGGGGTGCGGCGGAGAGACCGAGCCCGAGGCCGCCGAAGGCCCGGTCACCATCACCCTGGCCGGCTGGGACTTCGCGTCCACGCCGGAGTTCCAGACGCTCGCGGACGCCTATCACGAGGCGAACCCGGACGTCACCGTGGAGCTCAAGGAGTACCCGGCGGGCGAGGAGTACGACACGGCGCTCACCGCCGACCTGTCTGCGGACGCGGCGCCAGACGTCTTCATCGTGAAGAACCTGAAGAACTACGTCACGTTCCAGGAGGGCGGCACGCTGCTCGACATCTCGGACGTGGCAGCCGAGCTCGACCCGGCGACCGGCGGCCTGGAACCGATGGCGGTCGACGGCGCGACCTACGCGGTGCCCTACCGCCAGGACTCGTGGTTCCTGTTCTACAACAAGGAGCTGTTCGAGAAGGCAGGCGTCGACCTGCCCGACGGGTCCTGGACCTGGGACGACTACGCCGAGGCCGCGGAGACGCTGACCAAGGAGATCGACGAGAAGGAGGTCATGGGCACCTACCTGCACAGCTGGCAGTCCACCGTGCAGGGCTTCGCGCTCGCGCAGACCGAGGGGGCGGCGCTGGACAGCGGCGACTTCTCGTTCCTCGCGCCGTACTACGAGCGCGAGCTCGCGCTGCAGGACGCCGGCGCGCAGCCGTCGTACGCCACGGTCACCACGAACGAGCTGACCTACCAGGCGCAGTTCGGCACCCAGAAGGCAGC
Source organism: Promicromonospora panici (assembly GCF_900608595.1). Classification (GTDB taxonomy): domain Bacteria; phylum Actinomycetota; class Actinomycetes; order Actinomycetales; family Cellulomonadaceae; genus Promicromonospora; species Promicromonospora panici. Next base: position 92,729 of record NZ_UWYY01000019.1, read on the forward strand.
GATGATGCCCATGGGCTCGTGGTACATCGGCACGCTGGTGGCCGAGCAGGAATCGGGTGCCGCCGAGACGTTCGAGTGGGGCATCGCGCCGATCCCGCAGCTCGACGAGTCGACGACGGGTACCGAGAACACGCCGGTCACCTTCGGCGACCCGACCACGATGGGCATCAACGCGGGGATCGACGAATCGAAGATCGAGGCCGCGAAGGGCTTCCTGAAGTTCGCCGCCGGCCCCGAGGGCGCCGCCGCACTCGCCGGGATCGGCATCACGCCGGCCCTGATCGACGACACCGTGGCCGACGAGATCTTCTCGCTGGAGGGTGTGCCGCAGGACGACCTGTCCCGCTTCGCCTACACGACGCACGAGACGCTGCCGGAGAACCCGGTGGGTCAGAACACATCGGCCATCCAGACCATCCTGGGTGAGACGCACTCCGCGATCATGTCCGAGTCCACCCCGGTGGACGAGGCGATCACCGAGGCCGAGGAGCGCGTCGCCAACGAGGTCGGCTGACCCCTAGCGCGGTAAGGCCATGGTTGTGGGCGTGATCGTTGCGCCTCAAACGGACGCGTAATCGCAACGATCACGCCCACAACCAAGAGCTTGTCGCGGGTTCCGGACCATCCCGTCTTCCCGGAGGAGAAAGACCCATGACGACACCGGTCGTCGGCAACCAGCGGACCCTCGGGTTCTCGCAGCCCGCACCCCAGCAACCGCTCAGGAAGCCACGTACGTCGCTCAAGCTGCGCAACGCACTGGTCGGCTGGACGTTCATCCTGCCGAACTTCCTCGGCTTCGCGGTGCTCACCCTCGGCCCGGTGCTCGCGCTGTTCTACTTCTCGCTGACGAGCTGGAACATCTTCGGCAACGCGGAATGGGTCGGCCTCGAGAACTTCACGCGGCTGGTCGAGGACAAGAGCTTCCACAAGGCTCTCGGCAACACCTTCTACTACGCCGCCCTGCACATCCCGCTCACCATCGTGGTGTCCCTGTGCCTGGCGCTGCTGCTCAACCAGAAGCTGCGCGGTGCCGCGTTCTTCCGCACCGTGGCCTTCTTCCCCTACATCACGTCGATCGTCGCGGTCGCCGTGGTGTGGAACATGCTGTTCAGCCCCGAGTTCGGGCCGATCAACCAGTTCCTGAGCCTGTTCATCGACGGCGACCTCCCCGGCTGGACGGTGTCCAAGGACTGGGCGATGCCGGCCGTGATCATCGTGGGCACCTGGAAGGACATGGGCTACTACATGCTCCTGTTCCTGGCCGGCCTGCAGACCGTGCCGGGTGAGCTGCACGAGGCCGCCCGCATCGACGGCGCCAATGCCTGGCAGCGGTTCTGGAACGTCACGCTGCCCTGCTTGCGGCCCACGATGTTCTTCGTGACGGTCATGGTCACCATCCAGAGCTTCAAGGTCTTCGACCTGATCCTCGTCATGACTGACGGCGGTCCGGGGCAGTCGAGCCTCGTGCTCAGCCAGTACATCTGGCAGAAGGGCTTCGAGCAGTTCGAGCTGGGGTACGCCTCCGCCGTCGCCGTCGTCCTGTTCCTTATCTGCATCTCCGTGACCGTGGTGCAGTTCCTGTACAACAAGCGGAAGGAGGCGTGATGGCCGCCCGCACGTCCCCGCTCCAGAGGTCCGGCCGGGTGCTGCTCTACGCGGTGATGATCGTCGCCGCGGCAGGCATCATGTTGCCGTTCATCTGGATGGTCGTCTCGTCCCTGAAGATGAACAACCAGGTGTTCACAGCACCGGTGCAGTGGATCCCGGACCCCGTGCAATGGCGTAACTACGTGGATATCTGGGCCAAGGCCGACATGGTCACCTGGGTGCGCAACACGCTCATCGTGTCGGTCGCTGTGACGTTCCTGCAGGTCCTGACCGGCAGCTTCGCCGCCTACGGCTTCGCCAAGATGCGTTTCCCCGGGCGCGATGCCCTGTTCCTGCTGTACATCGGGACCATCGCGGTGCCCTGGCAGTCCTACATGATTCCGCAGTTCCAGATGATCTCGGGCTGGGGGCTCAACAACACCCTCTTTGCGATCATGCTGCTGCAGGCGTTCGGCGCCTTCGGTGTGTTCCTCATGAAGCAGTACTACGAGTCCATCCCCGACTCCCTGTCGGAGGCGGCGCGCATCGACGGGCTCTCCGAGTACGGCATCTGGGCGCGGATCATCCTGCCGCTGTCGGTTCCGGCCCTTGCCTCGCTGACGATCATCACGTTCGTCCAGACCTGGAACGACTACCTCGGTCCGCTCATCTACCTGCGCGACCGCCCGCTGTGGACCATCCAGCTCGGCCTGCAGTCGTTCGTCGGGGAGTACAACGCCGAGCACGCGCTGATCATGACGGGATCCGTGCTGTCCGTGCTGCCGATCGCGCTCATCTTCTTCCTCGGCCAGCGGTACTTCGTCGAAGGCATCGCGACGACGGGCGTGAAGGGGTGAGCACGATGGGTGCCGCAGGTGCCGCTCCGCGGCGTCGGCTGCTGATCGGGCCCGAGACCTACGAGATGGTGTTCGGCACGGTCTACACGGGGCTGATGACCAACCTGCTCCTGGCGGTAGCCTGCCTGCCGCTCGTGGCGCTGGTCGCGGCGACCGACCTCGCCACGACCTGGCCGCTCGCCGCGCTGACGGCGCCGCTGCTGGGGCCGGCCCTCGCCGCGGCCTTCGCGGTGTTCGCCGCCTTCAGCACCGACGGGTCGACGACGGTGGTCCGCACCTTCGCCCGCGCCTGGCGCCGACACCTGCGCCGGGGCCTCGCGATCGGGGCGCTCGCGACCGGCGCCGTCGTCGTGGCCGCCGTCGACGTGGCCTTCTTCTGGGGCCGCACCACGGGTGCTGTGGCGATCCCGGTCCTGGTGACTCTCGCCGCCGGGGCCGTCACGACGGCGGTCCTCGCCCTGGTCGCCGTACCCGAGATGGCGGGCGCCCGCCTGCGCGCCGTGTTGCTCGCGGCGGTTGTTCTTGGCGCGCGGCGCTGGTACCTCTCGGCGGGGGCGCTGCTCGTGCTCGGGCTGCTGGCGTCGGTGGTGGCGGTGCGCCCGGTGGTGGGCCTCGGCTTCGCCGCGGCGCCGCTGCTGTACGCCGCGTGGGGCGCCTGCCGGTTCGTCCTGCGCCCGGCGCGATAAGGGCTGTCGGACTGGCCCGGCCATTCGGGGGAACAGATACGCACCCGGGTAGGTAACTGTGAGGGAGCAATGCTCCCTCACAGTTACCTACCCGGGTGCGTACGCGTTCCCCGGCGGGCGCGTCGGCTCGACGGCCCGCGTGCCGGCCGACGCGGCAGTCGAATGATCAGAGGTGCGGCGCCACGTGCTTCTCGTACCGGTCCAGCACCGTCGCCGCCGTCGCCACCGTCGGGCGGGCCCAGACCTCCTCGTTGAAGATCTCCGTCTCGACGTCGCCGATGTAGCCGGCGTCCCGCACCCAGCCCGTGATCGTCGCGAAGTCGATGTACCCGTCGCCCACGTGCCCGCGCGAGTTCAGCGGCTCCGCCGCCAGCGGCAGCACCCAGTCGCACACCTGGTACGACGCGATGCGGTCCTCCCGCCCGGCCCGCGCGATCGACTTCCGGAGCGAGGGGTCCCACCACACGTGGTACGTGTCGACCACCACTCCCACCTCGGACGCCGCGAACGGCGCCGCCAGGTCGAGAGCCTGCGCGAGCGTGGAGATCACCGCGCGGTCGGCGGCGAAGATCGGGTGCAACGGCTCGAGCACGATCCGCACGCCGTGCTCTGCGGCGAACGGTACGAGGTCGGCGATCCGGTCGGCGACCCGGCCGCGCGTGGCGACGAGGTCCCGGTCGACGTCCGACGCCGGAGCCCCGCCCGGCGTCGACCCCACCAGCCCGCCGACGACGAACACCAGCTCCGTGGTGCCGATCGTCGCGGCTTCCTCGATGGCCAGCTTGTTGTCGTCGAGCGCGGCGCGGATCCCGGCGTCGTCCGCGGCGGTGAGGAAGCCGCCGCGGCACAGGGACGATGCGCGCAGCCCCGCGTCGGCGATGATGCGCGCCGCCTGCTGCGCGCCGACGTCCTGCACCACGTTGCGCCACGGCCCCACGGCGCCGAAGCCGGCGGTGGCCGCCGCCTCGCACGCCTCGGCGAGCGAGGCATGCTTGACGGTGGCGGTGTTCAGCGACGCCCGGCTCATGCGATCACCCCGTTCGTCGTCAGGAAGGCGCGCAGGCGTGCGGCCGCCACGGGCGGGTCGAGCAGCAAACCGCAGCCGTCGGCCAGGCGGGCCAGCTCGACCAGGTGGCGCAGCGATCGACCGGAGTGCAGCCCACCTACCAGCGAGAACCCGGGCTGGAACCCGTTGAGCCAGGACAGGAACGCGATCCCGGTCTTGTAGTAGTACGTGGGCGCGGTGAAGATGTGCCGGCCCAGTGCCTCGGTAGAGGCCAGGATCTTGTGCCCGCCGACGGCGTCCCCGGCGTCGAACGCCTGCAGCGCCGTGGAGGCCGCCGGGTAGATCGCCGCGAAGATGCCCAGCAGCGCGTCCGAGTGCCCCTGCTCGTCACCCGCGATGAGCTCGGGGTAGTTGAAGTCGTCGCCGGTGTACAGGCGGGGCCTCGTCCCCGTGCCCGACGGCGGAAGAGCCGCCAGCGCGCGGCGCAGTCCCACCTCGTGGGCGGCGTCGAGCAGCGACACCTTGACGCCGTCGATCCGCGGCTGGTGCGCGCGGATCAGGTCCAGGAAGGTCGCCGTCGCGGAGTCCACGGAGTCCGAGCCCCAGTAGCCCGCCAGCGCCGGGTCGAACATGGTCCCCAGCCAGTGCAGGATCACCGGCTGCTCGGCCTCGGCCAGCACGGCGTCGTACACGCGGGCGTAGTCCTCGGGCCCGCGGGCGACCCGCGCGAGCGCGCGCGAGGCCATGACGATGACCTGCGCGCCGGCGTCCTGCACCAGGTGGACCTGCTCGCGGTACGCGTCGGTCACCGCGGTCAGGCCCGCCTCGCCCGGCTCCAGCCCGGCGACGACGTCGGGCGCGAGCTGGTCGGTCCCCGCACCGCAGGCGACGCGCGCGCCCACGGAGGCGGCCTCGGCCGCCGAACGCCGCACCAGCTCCTGGGTCGCCGTCCAGTCGAGCCCCATGCCGCGCTGCGCGGTGTCCATCGCGTCGGCGACGCCGAGCCCGTGCTCCCAGATGCGGTGCCGATAGGCGAGCGTGGAGTCCCAGTCGACGACGGCGGGCGCGCCCGGCACGTTCTCCGCACCGATCTGCGGCACCACGTGGGCCGCCGCGAAGGCGACGCGCGAGGTCAGCGGGCCCGACGGCGTGGTCCAGGGCCCAGGCGCGCCCAGCTCGACGGTCTCCGACCCGGTGACCCGGCCGTTGCCGTCGAACACGGGGAACGCGACTGCTGCCCCGCTCACAGCGTGATCTCCGGGATGTCCACGCGCCGCCCCTCCGCGGACGACTTCAGTCCCAGCTCCGCGAGCTGCACGCCGCGCGCCGCCGACAGGAGGTCGTAGCGGTGCGGGCGTCCGGCGACGACGTCGCGCAGGAACTCCTCCCACTGCAGCTTGAAGCCGTTGTCGAGGTCGGCGTTCGCGGGGACCTCGAGCCACTGGTCGCGGAACGGCTCCGTGACGGGCAGGTCGGGGTTCCACACCGGCTTGGGCGTGTGCGAGCGGTGCTGGGCGCGGCACTCGCGCAGGCCGGCGACGGCGGAGCCGTGGGTGCCGTCCACCTGGAACTCGACGAGCTCGTCGCGGAACACGCGCACGGCCCACGACGAGTTGATCTGCGCCACGACGTCGTCCCCGCCGGGCGTGGTCACGTCGAAGATCCCGTAGGCGGCGTCGTCGGCGGTGGCGACGTACTCCTTGCCGGACTCGTCCCAGCGGGCCGGGATGTGCGTGACCGTCTTGGCCGTCACCGTCTTGACCTGCCCGAGGATGCCCTCCAGCACGTAGTTCCAGTGGCAGAACATGTCGGTGGTGATGCCGCCGCCGTCCTCGGCGCGGTAGTTCCACGAGGGGCGCTGGGCGGGCTGGGAGTCGCCCTCGAAGACCCAGTAGCCGAACTCGCCGCGCAGCGACAGGATGCGGCCGAAGAAGCCCTCGTCCACGAGGCGGCGCAGCTTCACGAGACCCGGCAGGTACAGCTTGTCGTGCACGACACCGACGGTCACGCCGGTCTCGGCCTGGAGCCGCGCGAGCTCGATCGCCTCGTCGAGGGTCTCCGCCGTCGGCTTCTCGGTGTAGACGTGCTTGCCCTGGCGCATGGCCTTGGACAGCGTCGTGGGCCGCAGGTTGGTCATGGCGGCGTCGAACACGATGTCGGCGTCGGCGATCGCGCTGTCGAGGTCGGTGGTCCAGTGCTCGACGTCGTGCAGCGTGGCGAGCTCCTTGAGCTTGTCCGCGTTGCGGCCCACCAGCACGGGCTCGACCTGAACCCGCGAACCGTCGGGAAGCGTGACGCCGCCCTGGTCGCGGATCGGCAGGATCGAGCGCACGAGGTGCTGGCGGTAACCCATGCGGCCGGTGACGCCGTTCATGGCGATGCGAAGTGTGGTCACGGGCAAGACTCCATCGTCGGACTGGGAATGCGCTTTCCCGAGGAGAATAGCGCACCAGGGCTGTGTGCGGGAATGATCACCTCTTGGGCGTGGAGTCCCGGAGGACGACCTCCCCGCGCACCCGCGTGCGCGTCTGGGCCGAGCGGCCGAGCGCCAGCTCGGTCGCCAGCGCGCCGACCTCCGCCAGCGCGATCCGCACGGTCGTCAGCCCGGGCGAGACGTCGCGCAGGGTGTGGATGTCGTCGAACCCGGCCACGGCGACGTCGTCCGGCACGCCCAGGCCGGCGTCGCGGACCGCCGCCATCGCGCCCACCGCCATGACGTCGTTCACCGCGAACACCAGCTCAGGCAGGCTCCGGCCGGGCTCGGCCCCGCCGGTCTGCTCGATCAGGCCGCGCATGACGGAATACCCACCGTCCCTGGTGAACGCGCACGTCAGAACGTCGTCGGGCGCGACAGGGCTACCGAGCTCGGCGAGTGCCCCGGTGAATCCATCCGTGCGATCGGCCGCCGTGCGATGACCCACCGGCCCGGCCAGCACCGCGAACCGCCGGTAGCCCAGGCCGTGCAGTGTCCGGGCGAGATCTGCGGCGCCGTCGGCGTTCGCGATCTCGACGACCGGCAGGTCGTCGATCGGCTGACCGATCAGCGCGACTCCGCCCCCGGCGTCGCGGAACGCGTGCAGGGCCGCCTCCAGGGCTCCGGCGGGGCGCGTCCCGTCGTCCGGCTCCAGGCGCCCGCCCGCCAGGATGATCGCGCGGGACCGCTGCCGCCGCGCGAGCTCGACGAAGGCGAGCTCGCGCTCGGGGCGCTGCTCCGTCGAGGCGAGGGTGACGATGAGGCCCTCGCGCTCGGCGGCGCGCGCGACGCCGGCCGCGATCGTCGAGAAGTACGGGTCGGCGATGTCGTGCACCACGAGCCCGAGCGCGGTGGTGCGGCCGCGGGCCATGGCCTGTGCGCTGGGGTCGGGCGAGTAGTCGAGGCGCCGTGCGGTCTCCAGGACGCGCTCGCGCAGGTCCTCGCGGACGCTGCGGGTGGCGCTCCCGTTGATCGCGCGCGACGCCGTCGCGAGCGAGACGCCGGCCTCGCGGGCGACCTGGCTCAGGGTGACGGGGGCGTCGGGCATGAGGTCATCCTGCCGTGTCCGCCGGGTCTTGCGCGCCTCGTCAGCTGGCGAGGTGGTCAGATGGCGACGACCTCGCCACCTGACTACCTCGGCGGAGAGGGGGATCAGACGCGAAGCGGCCTTAACGCCGCCTCGCGGTGCGTGCGTTCGATGATCGTCGAGTACCCGGCGATCATTCGCACGTGGCTGAACCGAGGACGGACGGCGGTCCGAGCCGATTCGAGCTCTTCGCGCCGGGCCGCCGCCTCGATCCAGGTCGCAGCGATCTCGGCCGGGTCGAACGAGGTCACGAAGCCGATGCGCTCCACTATCGACGGGGCGTCGCCCACCGGGGTGGTGACCGGCACGGCCCCGCACATCGAGCCCTCGATCAGGCACAGCGGCGCAGCCTCACCGAACGTCGAGGTGAGCGCGACGACGTCGGCCGTCGCGTAGACCAGCTCCATGTCGTGCCGCACGCCGAGCAGGTCCAGGTGCTCCAGCAGGTCCGGCCGGTCGCCGAAGATGCGGGCGAGGTCGCTCTGCAGGTCCGGGTTGGCCGCGGTCATCCCGGCGCCGCACATCAGTACGTGGCCCTTGGGCTCGAGCTCGAGGAACGTGCGGGCCGACCGGAGGAAGAGCTCGGGGTTCTTCATCTCGTCGTACCGCGCCGCGTAGACGATCACCGTCGCGTCGCTCGGCACCCCGGCCGCGCCCCGCAGGGCGAGCCGGCGCGCACCCTGGACGGGGCGGAACCGGGCGAGGTTGATGCCGTTCGGCACCACGCGCAGCAGCTCGGCGGGCACGCCGGCCTCGCGGTACGCGTCCCGGGTGGACTCCGCGCAGCAGACGACGGCGGCGAGCCGGCCGCGGTCCGCCGCGGTCAGCAGGTCGCCCAGGGCGTCACCCTGGTGCTCCGGATCGGACCGGTGCAGGCAGGCGATGACCGGGCGGTCCGGGAACCCGCCCTGGTTCACGAGCCGGAGCGGCTGCTCCTTGAGGGACAGCACCACGTGCGAGCTCTCGGCCTGGCGGGCCGCCGCCCGGAGCTCGGTCTCGCTGAAGACCCGCGGGTCGTGGCCGGCGTCGGTGCTCCGGCCCAGCGAGCCGATCCGGACGCCCGCGGCGCGCAGGGCGCGGTAGCGGGGGTCGTCCTCCATCCGCTGGAGGGTGGCCTCCCGCCGGACCTCGTGGTGCAGGCTCAGCACAGAATGCTGCTGGCGACCGCCCTGATGCAGACCGGCGACCACCGTCGAGTGCAGGACACGAGCCCCGCCACTAAAAAAGCCCTCGTACAGCGAGAGCACACGCAAGCCATTGCGCTGAATCACAGACACCACCTCCTGCGCCCAGAGTGAGCCCTACGGATGTGCGTTACATGGCAAAGCGGTTACACGAGGATTACGTATCCAAGGACTTCTGCACAAGCAGGTTTCGGATGTCCTTCTCGGCCTGAGCGGGTGAGGTTGCGCGGCAGCCCAGCGCCACCCACCGCTCGATCAGCGCGGGTTCGGCGCGCAGGTGCGACGTCCCTCGGCGCAGCAGCGTGCCGATCGGCTTGCGCGCCTCCGCGACGTCCCGGAGGAACCGGAACCAGAAGGTGACCAGGCGAGGCCGGACCAGGCAGATCGCATCGGCGAGCAGGCCCTCGGCGCGGCAGTCGGCGACGAGGTGCGCGGCGAAGATGCCCTCGGCCAGGACGAGCGGCGAGTCGCCGATGTCGAGCCGCCGCATGCCCGTGCGGCGCGACGTCGGGATGTCGTACACCGGGACGTCGGCCCGGCCCTCCGTGGCCAGCTCCTGCAGCGCGGCGAGCGCGCCCTTGGCGTCCCAGGTCGCCGGGCTGTCCCAGTCCACGCTGCCGTACCGCTGCGGCAGGCCCGGATGGTCGATATCGAGGTAGAAGTCGTCGAGCTGCACCGTCGGCAGACCGAGGCGCTGCGTGAGCGATGTCTTGCCCGACCCCGAGGGCCCGGTCAGCAGCACCACCCGTGCCCGCGGGCGCCGGGCACCCGGCGGGAGTGCGAAGAGTGTGGGTTCGGGCGCTGGGTCGGTCACGAGAGGCCATTCTCCCGTACCGCGCGGCGTGGGCGCGCGGTACCGCCACGGGCGGGCGTGTGACCGGCAAGAGGTCAGGTGATCGGCATCCCGGGATGCCGATCACCTGACCTCTTGCCGATCACACGAGCTGCGCGTGCGCTCAGCGTGACGCAACCAGCCGTGAGCCCAGGGCCTTCGCCGCGACGACCGCACCGGCGCAGGCCACCACGACGTTCTTGAGGATGTACTGCGCCTCCAGCGTCGGCACGACGCCGTCGAACAGCTCGCCCGGGAACAGGACCAGCGGCGACACGATCCCCGCCAACGCCCCGTACAGCACGACCAGCCCGGTCCGCAGGCCGACGCCGGTGATCAGCGAGAGCCCGACGAAGGTCTCGATGACCGCCGTCATCAGCAGTGCGGCGCCTGCCGGGACCATCCCCAGCGTGAGGAGGTCGATGGTCCGGGTCGCGAGCGCCTCGGCGGGGGACGCCCCGGGGAAGAACTTGAGCATCCCGAAGTAGGTGAAGATCAGCCCGATGCTGATCCGCAGCGCGGTGATGCTGTGTGCGGCGAGCAGGCGCTCCAGCGCCGCGGACGCCGTGCGGAGCTTGTCGGCCGGGCGGAGCGTGCCCGTGGGGCGGGCCGACCGGGTGTTCGTCATGGTGACCATCTCGGTACCTCCGGTTCCGGGACGCCCCGGTGGCGTCCACGGATCCACCGTCTCGCCGTCGGCTCACGCGAGAATCCGCCACCCGGCGGCACCTTTCCTGCGCTGCCCGACGTCGCCGGAGCCGCCTCCCGTACGTGCCTTGCGGTACTGGAGGGTCGCGCACCGCATCCGCTTGTTATGAGCGTGATCGTTGCGACTAGGTGCCCGTTTTAGGCGCAACGATCGCGCCCACAAGCAATGTCCTACTGGGCGGCGCGCTGGTAGCGGGTCGGGGTGGTGCGCAGGAGGCGGCGGAAGTGCCGGGTCAGGTGCGCCTGGTCGTGGAACCCGGTGCCGGTGGCGACGTCGGCGGCGGGCTCCCCGGCCAGCAGCCGGCGCCGCGCCAGGTCGAGGCGCCGTCCCACGAGGTACCGGTGCGGTGGGAGGCCGAGCTCGCGCGTGAACGCCCGCACCAGGTGCGGCACGGTGACACCCAGCTCGGCGGCGACCTCGGCCAGCCGGACCGGCCGGGTGGGATCAGCGTCGAGCAGCCCGCGGGCGCGCCGGGCGGTCGAGGCGGCGGGCGGCTCGCGTGGCGGCGTCGGGTGGCCGGTGAGATGCCAGGCCAGGCCTTCCGTGACCAGGGCGAGCAGGCTCTCGGCCGCGACGTCCTCGCGTGCGGTGAGGGCGCGGTCGAGGCCCACGAAGCAGGAGCGGAGCGCGTCGTCCGGGACGAGCGGCGCGTCGACGGCGCGGCCGACCAGGCCGTCGTCGAGCACCGTGGGTTCCAGGTAGACCACGCGCTTGCGGAAGCCGGTGGCGGTCACGGACCGCCCGTCGTGCACCACGCCCGGCGGCAGCACGGTCACCCCGGCGCGCCGCGCCGCGTGCTCGTGGCCGTCCAGGCCGTAGCCGATCAGGCCGCGGTCGACGACCAGCACCGCCCAGGTGTCGTGCGTGTGGGCCGGGTAGGCGTGCTCGTGCCAGGCGGCGTGCAGCACCTCGGCGACGCCGGGTAGGCCGGGGCGCCAGGCGCGCACGACGTCCGGGGACGCATCGGTCGGGTGCATATCAAGAACGTACAAGATCCGCGCCCCGTCCCGCCCGCACCCTGGGCGTCATGACCTTCGAACAAGCCAAGATCGTGATCGTCCTGCGGGACGACCTGCTCGGCTGGCAGGAGAACAACGTGACGGCGTTCCTGGCCAGCGCCGTGACCGCCGCCTACCCCGAGCTGATCGGGGAGACCTACCGGGACGCCGACGGGCGCGAGTACCTCGCCATGCTCGGCACCCCGGTCATGGTCATGGTGGCGGACGGCGACCGGCTCGCCACGATCCGCGAGCGCGCCGACGCCCGGGGGCTGCGCATCGGCGTCTACACGGCGGACCTGTTCGCGACGGGGAACGACGTCGACAACCGGGCGGCCGTCGCGAGCGTCGCCACCGAGAAGCTCGACCTGGTCGGGGTGGCGGTGGCCGGTGAGCGCCGCGTGGTGGACAAGGTGGTCAAGGGCGCGAGCCTGCACTCCTGACGCGTCAGGAGAGCAGCACCACGTGGAGGGTTCGGGGGCCATGGACGCCCTCGACCCGGTCGAGCTCGATGTCGCTCGTGGCGCTCGGGCCGCTGATCCAGGTCAAGGGCCGGTCGGGATGGGCGCCGAGCAGGTGTACGGCCTCGGGGACGGTCTGCACGACCTGGTCGGCCCGGACCACGCACACGTGCACGTCGGGCACCAGCGAGATGGCGCGCCGGCCCTGGTCGGGTTCGCCGTCCAGCACTATGGTTCCGGTCTCGGCGACGGCGACCCGGGCGGCCGTGACGACGGCGTCGATCTCGTCCAGCTCGGCCGCCGACAGGGGCGCGTCCCGCGAGTCGACGTGCACGTCGACCCCGTCCAGCCCGGAAAGCCAGCCCTCCTCGATCCCGGAGGGCACCACCACGGACCCGCGCACGGCGTCTCGGGTGGTCGGCGGAATGTCAGGCGATCGGTAGTCCGAGCTGCCGACCTCCTGACGTTCTGCTGACCGCTGCGCGATCACCCGGGCCAGCACACCCGGCAAGTCTGCGGCGGGCGTCCGGTGGACGTGCGCCTTGTAGTCCTCGAGCCGGTCTATCAGGAGGTCCAGCACGACATCGGAGCCCGGCACATGCTCCCCGGCCGACCGGTACTCGCGCGGCACCGCATCGGCCGGGCTCACCGAGCCGCCGTCCGGCCCCAGCGCCTCCCGGATGCGGGACAGGATCTCGGTCCTGGCGTCCGTCATCGTCCGTCCTCTCGTCCGGCCCACCAGTCGTGGAACGTCTGCTTGGGCGGCTCCGGGAGATCCCGCGACCGGGTCCAGAGCGAGCCCGGGAACGGCAGCCTCCGGATCACGCCGTTCCGCGAGATCGCGCGCAGCAGTCGTGGGGCGCGGGCGGCCCGGCGGAACCGTGCGCCGTCGGCCATCGCGAAGGACGCGGCCTTCATGGCCGCCTTCCAGACCCGGTCCGCGGTGTCCGGCGAGGAGCCCGCCAGAGACACCTCGCGGGCACGCAGCTCGACCAGGATCGACGGGATGTCGATCTTCACGGGGCACACCTGGTAGCAGGCGCCGCACAGGGTCGAGGCGTACGGGAGGTCCGACTTCTCGCCGGTGAGCTGCGGCGTGAGGATCGCCCCGATCGGGCCGGGATAGACCGAGCCGTAGGCGTGGCCGCCCACCCGCTCGTACACCGGGCAGACGTTGAGGCACGCGGAGCAGCGGATGCAGTGCAGGGCCGAGCGGCCCGCCTCGTCCGCCAGCACCCTGGTGCGCCCGTTGTCGAGCAGCACCAGATGGAACTCCTGCGGGCCGTCACCGGGCGTCACGCCGGTCCACATCGAGGTGTACGGGTTCATCCGCTCGCCCGTCGAGGACCGCGGCAGGAGCTGCAGGAACACCTCGAGGTCGTCGAACGTGGGGATCAGCTTCTCGATCCCCATCACGGTGATCAGGGTCTCGGGCAGCGTGAGGCACATGCGGCCGTTGCCCTCGGACTCCACGACGGCGAGCGTGCCGGTGTCCGCGACGGCGAAGTTGGCGCCGCTGATCGCCACCTTCGCCGAGAGGAACTTGCGCCGCAGGTGCGCGCGGGCCGCCATCGCGAGCTCGCGCGGGACGTCGGTCAGGTCGGGTGGGGCGTCGGCCATCCGCTCCAGGAAGATGTCTCGGATCTCGGTGCGGTTGCGGTGGATCGCCGGCACCAGGATGTGTGACGGCATGTCGTCGGCGAGCTGCACGATCAGCTCCGCCAGGTCCGTCTCGACCGCCGCGATGCCCTCCTCGGCGAGCGCCTCGTTGAGCCCGATCTCCTGCGTCGCCATGGACTTGACCTTGACGACCTCGTCGGTCTCCTTCTCCCGGACCAGCGAGGCGACGATCCGGTTCGCCTCGGCGGCGTCCCGCGCCCAGTGCACGACGCCGCCGCGCGCGGTCACGTTGCGCTCCAAGGTCTCGAGCAGCTCCGGCAGGCGCGCCATGACGTCGGTCTTCACCGCGGACCCGGCGTCGCGCAGCGGCTCCCAGTCGGGCACCTCACCGACCACGCGCGCCCGCTTGGTCCGGATCGTCGACGTCGCGTTGCCCAGGTTGCGGCGCAGCTGGCCGTTGTCGAGCGCGGCCTTGGCGGCGTCGGGGAACGACGCGCCCCAGTGCAGCGGGTCCTCCGGCCGGCCGACGCCGGACAGGGTTCCGGGCGCGGCCTCCGGACTCGGCCCACGGCCGTCGCGGGCGGCGGGCATGCCGAGGAACGTGCTCATCGGGCGACCTCCTGGTGGGTGCCGGATCCGGCCGGGGGGCCCAGGACGACCGGTGCCTCGCGGGTGGAGGCGAGGATCTCCGCCAGGTGCATCGGCCGCACCGCCGTGCCGCCGCGCGAGAGCCCGCCGCCGATGTGCATCAGGCACGACCAGTCGCCGGCGGTGAGCACCTCGGCCCCTGTGTCGACGACGGTGGCCACCTTGTCCTGCAGCATCGCTGCGGACGTATCCGCGTTCTTCAGGGAGAACGTCCCGCCGAACCCGCAGCAGCCCTCGGCCTCCGCGAGCGGGGCGAGCTCCAGGCCCTCGACCGCCCGCAGGAGCCGCTCCGGCTTGTCGCCCACGCCGAGCATCCGCAGCGAGTGACACGTGGGGTGGTAGGTGACGCGGTGAGGGAACCAGGCGCCGACGTCGGTCACGCCGAGCACGTCGACCAGCAGCTCGGACAGCTCGTAGGTGCGCTCGGCGACGGCGGTCGCGGCGCGGGCCTCGGCGGGCAGGCCCGCGCGCTCCAGCACCATCGCCTGCTGGTGCCGGATCGACCCCGTGCACGAGCCGGACGGCACGACGACGGCGTCCCACTCGCCGTCGGCCACGGGGGCGAAGGTGCGCACGTGGTTCTGGACCACTGGTACCGCCTCGGCGAGGTAGCCGGTGTTGACGTGCATCTGGCCGCAGCACGCCTGCCCGGCCGGGAAGACGACCTCGTGGCCCAGTCGCTCCAGGAGCGTCACGACGGCCCTCGGGGCCTGCGGAAACATGGCGTCGGCGATGCAGGTGGCAGCCAGGGCTATACGCATGGGCACTCTCCTTCGAGGTCTGTCCTCACCATAGCCCACTGTGGACAGACCACAGAAGTACACTGGCCCGGTGAGAACCCACGAGCGCGTCCTGGCCCAGATCGAGACCGGCCTGAACGCGGGCAAGTGGCCGATCGGCGAGCGGCTTCCGGCGGAGCGGGCGCTCGCGGAGGAGCTGGGGGTGTCCCGCCCGTCGGTGCGTGAGGCCATCCGCATCCTGGAGGCAATGGGCATCGTGCGCACCGCCGTCGGGTCCGGCCCGAGCGCGGGCGCCACCGTGATCGACCGGCCTGCGGCCGGCCTGGGTGCGGCGGTGCGGCTGCACGTGGCGTCCGGCACCTTGCCGGTGTCCGACGTCGTGCGCACGCGCGTGCTGCTCGAGGCTGGCGCGGTGCGCGACGCCGCCGCGCGGGTCACGGACGACGCCGCGCTCGCGCGCGTGCGGGAGCACGTCGAGGCGATGGCCGACCCCGAGCTCGATGTCGCTGCCTTCCTGGAGCACGACCAGGACTTCCACATCGAGCTGGCCCGGCTGAGCGGCAACCAGCTCGTCGAGGCGATCCTGAGCGGCATGCGGGCGGCCGTCGCCTCGTACGTGGCGGCGGGCGCGGCCGCCGTCGAGGAATGGCCGAGGACCGCTGCCCGTCTCCGCGCTGAGCACCGCGGGATCGTCGATGCCGTTGCGCGGCACGACGGCGCCGAGGCCGAGCACCTCATGCGCGACCACATCGAGGGCTTCTACCGCGAGACGGGTCTGGGCGAGCGCTGACCCTGGCGGCGCGGCCGGCTGCGCCGACCCGTCAGACGCTCGGTGACATGTCAGACGCTCGCGTCACGTGGCTGACATGTGCGTCGGGCAGCTACCCAGGCGTGGTCGCTTCGGCCACGGTGCGGCACGGATCCTCGTCCGGGCCCGTACCCATGGCGGCGCGCTCCAGCAGCTCCCGGAGCATCGCACGCTGTCCCGGTTCGAGCCCCGCGAGCAGCTCCTCCTCCGCCGCGGCGACACGGGCCTCCATCGCGGCGAGCACTTCCTGGCCCTTGTCCGTGGCGACGATGCGCCGCGCGCGCCGGTCGGCCGGGTCGAGCTGCCGCTCGACGAGCCCGCAGCCCTCGAACGCGTCCAGCAGGTAGGTCATGACGGTGCGGTCGATGCCGAGCGTGGAGGCGAGCGCCGCCTGGCTCGGCAGGTCGCCGTGCACCACGGCCGTGAGGAGCTGATAGCCGCGCGTGCCCTGGGGCAGGTCGTCGGCCGCGGCGTCGACCCGGGCGCTCCACTCGCGCAGCAGTGCGGCGAGGGACCAGCCGAACAGGGAGTGCTGGCCCGCGCGGGTGGTGGTGGGTGTGGTGCTCATGCCCCCATCCTACGGGAATGTGCGGCAATCAAGAAGAGTTGTGAGTTATATCGTCTGCCATACAGACGATCTGCCGTGACGCGCGGCAGACGAAGCGAGACGAGGGACACCGCACCCATGACCGACTACGGGCACGAGCTGCTCTTCGGTACGTTCATCACCCCGACCAACGCGGATCCGCAGGCGCCGGTACAGCTCGCCCAGCTCTCCGACCGGCTCGGCCTGGACCTGGTCACGTTCCAGGACCACCCGTACCAGCCGTCGTTCCTGGACACCTGGACGCTGATGTCGTGGGTCGCCGCGCAGACCGAGCGCATCCACATCTCGGGGAACGTGCTCAACCTGGGCATGCGTCAGCCGGCCGTCGTGGCCCGCTCGGCCGCGAGCCTCGACCTGCTCAGCGGCGGCCGGTTCGAGATGGGCGTCGGCGCCGGCGGCTTCTGGGACGCGATAGCCGCGATGGGCGTCCCGCGCCGGACGCCTGCCGAGAGCGTCGAGGCCCTCGAGGAGGGCATAGAGATCATGCGCGGCATCTGGAACGCGGCCGACCGCACGCCGCTGCGGGTTCCGGGGCGGTTCCACCGGGTCGACGGCGCCAAGCGCGGCCCGGCACCCGCGCACGACATCCCGATCTGGCTCGGCGCGTACAAGAAGCGGATGCTTCGGCTCACCGGCGCCAAGGCGGACGGCTGGCTGCCCTCGCTGCCCTACATGAAGGACGGCGACCTGGCGCGCGGCAACACGACCATCGACGAGGCGGCCTTGGAGGCCGGGCGCTCGCCGAGCGAGATCCGCCGCCTGCTCAACGTGGGCGGGGCCATCACCGACCGCTCCACCGGCCCGCTGCAGGGTCCTGCCGACCAGTGGGCCGAGGAGCTCACGCAGCTGGCTGTCGAGGACGGTGCCAGCGCCTTCATCCTCACCAGCGACGACCCGGACCAGATCCGGGCGTTCGCGGAGGAGGTCGCGCCCGCGGTCCGGGAGGCCGTGGCGGCGGAACGGCGTTCAGCCGGGACCGCCCCGGCGTCGGCCCACCGGGGCACCGCCGCACTGGCCGCACGGCGGCCGGGGATCGACTACGACTCGCTCCCGTCGGAGCTGGCGGCCCGCGCCGTCGAGCCGGGCGACCGCGAGTACCCGGCGGTGCGGCACAACTACCTGCGCTCCGGCGCGCCCGGCCTGGTCCTGCGCCCGGCGAACGTGGACGAGGTCGCCTCGAGCCTGGCGTGGGTGCAGAAGCAGGACGTGGAGTTCGCCGTCCGCTCGGCGGGGCACGGGATCTCCGGCCGGTCCACGAACGACGGCGGTGTGGTGCTCAGCATGAGCGGCATGCGGTCGGTCGAGGTGGTCGACGAGGCCACGCGCCGCGTCCGGATCGGCGCCGGGGCAACCTGGGGCGAGGTCGCGGCGACGCTGGCCCCACGCGGCTGGGCCATCACCTCGGGCGACTACGGCGGTGTGGGCGTGGGCGGGCTCGGGACCACCGGCGGCATCGGGTTCCTCGGTCGGCTGCAGGGCCTGACGATCGACCACGTGGTCGCCGCCGAGGTCGTGACGGCCGATGGTCGGGTGCTGCACGCCTCCCGCGACGAGCACCCCGACCTGTTCTGGGCGCTGCGCGGTGCGGGCGGGAACATGGGAGTGGTCACGTGGCTGGAGATCGAGGTCGGCGCCGTCGGCGACGTCGTCTTCTCGCAGATGACGCTCGACGCGACAGACACCGCGGGGCTGCTGGAGAAGTGGGGCGCCGCCGTCGAGGCGGCGCCGCGTGGGCTGACCTCGTTCATGTACCTGTCCGCCGGGCGCCGCGGCCAGGGGCCGATGGCGCAGCTCATGACCGTGTTCGCCGCCGAGGGCGCCGACGCCGACCCGGACGAGGCGATCGCCCAGCTCGAGGTGCTGGCCGATGCCGGGCCGCTGCTGGGACACCAGGCGCAGCTCCTGCCTTACTCAGGGATCGTGCGGCAGGAGGACGCGCATCACTCCGGCGGCGGCGACCCGTCGGCGCGGTCGGGCCTGCTGGACCACCTGGACCAGGGTACGAGCCGGGCGATCGAGCGGCTGCTGACCTCGGGCGAGTCGTACTTCACCTCGATCCGGGCCACGGGTGGTGCGGGGAACGACGTCGCGCCCGACGCCACGGCCTACTCGCACCGGCACCAGAACTTCTCTCTCTCGGCTCTCGGGGGCAGCCAGGACCGGCTCAACCAGGCATGGGACGCGGAGATCGGGCCCGTGATGGACGGCTCGTACCTCTCGTTCGACACCGACAGCCGGCCCGAACGGCTGCTGGAGGCGTTCCCGGAGCCGACGTTCGCGCGGCTGCGGACGGTGAAGGCGGTCTACGATCCGTCGAACGTGTTCCGGACGAACTTCCCGATCCCGCCGGCCGAACCGCCGTCGGACACCTCGGGGAGTGATGCCTGACTGGTCTGCTTTGTGGCATGGGGCTGTGGATAACTCCGCGGGGGTGTCAGTGAGGGCCCGTAGGTTCGACCGCGTCCGGCACGGCCGGACGCATCGACCCACTCACGATCAACGCAGGGGAACCCATGAACCTTGTCGCCGCCTCGCGCCTGGCGCGCGAGCTGATGGACCAGCACGGCCTGAAGGCCTGGACGTTCGAGTTCGACGACGCCGTCCGGCGCGCAGGGATGTGCAACTACACCAAGAGCCGCATCAGCCTGTCCGCCCCGCTCACCCGGATCCACGACGAGCGGGAGGTGCGGGACACGATCCTGCACGAGGTGGCGCACGCGCTCGCGGGGTCCAGGGCGAAGCACGGGCCGGCGTGGCGCGAAGTGGCGGTGCGGATCGGGTGCTCGGGCCGGCGGTGCGTGGATCCCGCCGCGCCCTCGATCGACGGGCCGTGGGTCGGGGCCTGCCCGGCCGGCCACCGGACCACGCGGTTCCGGCGGCCGCCGGGCATCATGTCGTGCCGCGCGTGCGGGTCGAGGTTCGACCTGGGCAACCTGATCGCGTGGACGTACAAGGGCCGCAACGCGGCGATGGGGGAGCGGTACGACGCTCAGCTGCGCGGTGCGTTCCGCGAGGTGGGCGAGGTGCCGGACACCGGACCGGGCGCCGAGGAGCGCATAGTCCGGGCGGCGCGGGAGAGGGTTCCCGGGCTAGCCGTCGAACCGTTCGACCTGAGCGCGCTACGTTGACCTCATGGCCAAGCCGCCCACACTGAACCTCCCCGCCGGCGCCGCCGGGTCCCGCATCATCGGCCTGGGTCACCACCAGCCGCCGAAGACGCTCACGAACGAGGACATCGCCCAGTTCGTCGAGACCAACGACGAGTGGATCCGGTCCCGTACCGGCATCGTCACGCGGCACGCCGCGGCCGACGACGTCACGGTCGCCGACATGGCGACCGCCGCGGCGGAGCACGCGCTCGGCGACGCCGGCGTGTCCGCGGACGCCGTCGACCTGGTGATCGTCGCGACGGCTACCAACGACGACCGCTCGCCGAACACCGCGGGCCGGGTCGCGTACGCCCTGCACACCGGGGTTCAGCCGGGGGCCTCGACCCCCGAGGGCGAGGAGGCGCCGGACCTGCGCAACGTCGTGGGACCGGCGGCGATCGACCTCAACGTGGCCTGCTCGGGGTTCGCGCACGGCGTCGGGGTGGCCGACCAGGCGATCCGCGCGGGTTCGGCGCGCACGGCACTGGTGATCGGGGCGGAGAAGCTCACCGCGTACACCGACTGGACCGACCGGTCGACGTGCATCCTCACGGCCGACGGCGCGGGGGCGGCGGTGCTGCAAGCCTCTGACGCCCCCGCCGTCGGGCCGGTCGTCTGGGGTACGGAGCCCGAGCTCACGCCCGCCGTGCGGATAGAGGTGCCGGAGGTGAAGTTCCAGCAGGACGGCCGCGCGGTCTTCAAGTGGGCGATCACGCGTGCCGCCGACCGGGCGCGCGACGTCGTGGCGCGCTCCGGGCTGAGCCTCGACGACATCGAGGTGCTCGTGGCGCACCAGGCGAACCTCCGGATCATCGAGCCGCTGGCGAAGGCGCTCGGGTTGGAGGGCAAGGTGGTCGTCACGGACATCACGGAGTCGGGCAACACGTCCGCGGCGTCGATCCCCCTCGGGCTGTCCAAGTGGTGGCATGCCGGCAAGATCCCGGCGGGTGCGCCCGCGCTGCTGTTCGGTTTCGGCGGCGGGTTCGCCTGGGCCGGCCAGGTGGTGCTGACGCCCGAGCGGTGACCCCGGTCCTGCTCTCCGAACCCGGAACGCTGTCCGTGGCTTGCGCCCCGAGGACCATGGACAGCGCTTTCCGGGCGTCGTATCGTTTCAATCCCATCCACCCGACGTCGACGACGACCGAAGGAGCTCTCTACCGATGCCCGAGCCGACCACTGAGCCGACCACTGAGCCGATCACCGGTCCGACCCGCGCGCCCGAGCCACCGTCAGGTCCCCTGCCCGAGGGGCGGCGCCGCTATGCGGTGGTCGGTACCGGGCACCGCGCCTCCATGTACATCAACGCCCTGATCGGTACGCACGCCCCCGACGGGGAGATCGTCGCCTGGGTCGAGCCCAACCATGTTCGCGCGGCAGCCTACGAGGCGCGGGTCGCGGCGGCGCTCGGCGGCATCCGCCCCGTCTACCAGCCGGACGACCTCGAGAAGGCGATCGCCGAGCAGTCGGTGGACCGCGTGATCGTCACCTCGATCGACCGGACGCATGGCGACCTGGTGGCGCGCGCGCTGCGGGCCGGCGCCGACGTCGTCGTGGAGAAGCCCATCGCAGCGCACGCCGACCAGGCCCGGCAGATCGTGGACGCGGTGGCCGAGACGGGCCGCGACCTGGTCACGACGTTCAACTACCGCTACTCGCCGCGCAACAGTGCGCTGCGCCAGGTGATCGCGAGCGGCGAGATCGGCCGGGTGCTCTCGGTCCACTTCGACTGGGCCCTCGACACCGTGCACGGCGCCGACTACTTCCGCCGCTGGCACCGCGAGAAGGTGAACAACGGCGGTCTGCTCGTGCACAAGTCGAGCCACCACTTCGACCTGGTCAACTGGTGGATCGACGGCGTGCCGCAGCGCGTCTTCGCCACGGGCGGGCGCCGCTTCTACGGCGATGACGGCGCGCACGCCACCGACTACGAGCCCACCGACGCCGAGCGCGCGCTGAACGAGCGCGGCGTCGACCCGTGGCAGCTCTCCGTCGAGAAGAACGAGTGGCTGTCCACGCTGTACGGGCCTGACGCCCAGGCGGTCGACGGCTACGTGCGCAACCGCTCGGTCTTCGATGCCGGCATCACCACCGAAGACACGCTCGGCCTCGTCGTGGAGTACGAGGGCGGCGCGCTGCTGACCTACTCGCTCACCGCGCACGCGCCGTGGGAGGGCTACCGCGTGGTCGTGAACGGCACGCGCGGCCGGGCGGAGCTCGAGGTCACCGAGCGGGGTTCCGTCGAGTTCGGCTCCGACGGAGCGGCGATCCTCGACCCGAGCGCCACGGAGGTGTTCGCCGGGAACGAGGTGCGGCCCATCGGGGAGCGCCTCGTGGTGCAGCGGCACTGGGAGCGTGCGGAGGAACGGCCCATCGTGCGCGGTGGCGGCGGGCACGGCGGCGGCGACGCGCTGCTGCTGGCCAGCGTGTTCGCGCCGGCGGGCGAGCCCGACCCGCTCGGCCGTGCGGCCGGCTACGTCGACGGCGTCCGCGCGTCGTCGGTGGGCTACGCGGGCAACCGCTCCCTGGAAACAGGAGACCCGGTCCGCATCGAGGACCTGAACCTAGGCCTCTGACCCCACCCCGCCGAAGTAGAACCACAGCGAGGTAGAACCAGGGCGAGGTAGAAGTCTGGCGAAGTAGAACCGCAGTCGCGCTGCGGTTCTACTTCGCCCTGGTTCTACCTCGGCGGAGTGGAGGGGAGGATGCCTGCGCCCGCGTGGGTGGCGACCACCCACGGGACCGCGATCGTCGGGAGCAGGCGATAGCGGTACGCCTCGGACGGCGTCCAGCGGGCCTCGTCCGCGAGCGGGGTCGACGCCGTGGCGTTGAACGCCGCCAGCAGGTCCGCGCGGCGGCCGTTCAGCGTCGTGCCGGATTCGCTGAGCATCGTGCCGCCGTATGCGCCGACCACGCGGGCCGGATCGGTCCCGCGGGCCAGCGAGACCGCGTTGTTCTCGACCACGAGGCTCGACTCCTTGCCGGCGCCCCAGTAGTACTGGAACGCACCAGCGGCCTGCCGGCGAGTCTGCCGGTAGTAGTTGTTGTACGCGTGCACGTCGCCGAACCGGACCCGGGGTGCGCGCTGGCCGATGTCCTGCCAGTAGTTGTGGTGCAGGGTCACGCGGTGCTGCCCGCGGTCCTGAAGACGCGAGTCGGACGAGCCGATCAGCATCGTCTTGTCGTGGCTCAGGAACCTGTTGTACGACACCGTCACCAGGTCCGAGCCGTGCGTGATGTCGAGCAGGCCGTCGTGCACCTCGAACGGCCGCCCGAAGACGACGGGGAGCGACTCGGTGGGGTGCTCACCGTCGTCGAACGTGGAGTGGTCCACCCACACGCTGGTGGACGTCCACAGCGAGACGTTGTCGTAGGCGGAGTTCCAGTTCCCGGTGGCGCTGTCGCCCGGGTCCCACTGCGGGAAGCAGTCGTAGCCGTCGGAGAACCGCAGGTTCCGGAGGATGACGTTGTGCGCGTCCCGGACCCGGATGTTGGCGCCGGAGATCCGGGCGTCGTCGCCCACGCCGACGATCGTCACGTTCGAGCCGACGTGCTGCTGGGTCTGGGCGGCCTGCAGGCGTGCCGCCGCGACGCGCGCCTCCTCCAGCGGACCGGCCGGATCGGCCCAGCCCCACGGGCCGGACGGGTCGTAGTGCGCGATGTAGTCGTCCATCGAGAACGGCTCGCCCGTGTCGCCGACCGTGACCTGAGCGGCGAAGTCTTCGCAGGTCAGCTGGGTTCCGTCCGCCGCGGTGAAGGCGTCGATGGCGTCCGTGACGTACACGATCCGCGGCGTCTCGTTGTACCGGGCGTCGTTCTGGCTGCCGCCCTCCCGCCCCGCGAGCGCGTCCCGCAGCTCCTGCCACGTGTCGACCTCGTAGATCTCGCCGCGTCCGGCCGCCGCGCCGCCCGTGGTGGGCCCGGCCTGCCGCTCCACGCCCTCCGGGAAGGTGGGGCCTGACCAGGCGGCCCACCCGTCGCCGGGCGCGATGGTCTCGCGGCCAAGGTCCTCGCGGTACCCGCCGTGACCCGACCCGCCCTGACCCGACCCGCCCTTGCCCGAGCCGCCCTGAGCGAACCCGCCCAGAGCTGACCCGCCCTGGGCCGGCTCGACGGCGGCGGTCGCCGCCCCGTCCGCCGCACTCGCCGAGGCCGGCTGCCCGACGGCGGCCAGCGCGCCGGCCGTGCCGATCGCCAGCGCCAGGGGCAGGGCCAGCCGGCGGTTCAGGGGACCGGCGGCCGGCAAAGTGCGGGCGCGTGCCGGCGTCGGGCCGATGGTGCGGCGCAGTCGCGGAGATAGTGGTGTTCGCATGTGACTCCTTCGTCCATGACCCCGGTCCTCCCGATGCTGGGAAACCGGTTTCTCGTACGTACGATGGCAGCCCGGACGCTCCACCACAAGACCCAGCGCGGGGTGACTTACGGGCGGGTCACGCCAGGAGTGCGCCGACCGCCACCAGGACCGGCACGCACAGCGCCGTCGTCCAGACGGTGGCGCGTGCGGCGACGCCGTCGAACACGCCGTAGCGCGTCGCGTACGTGGTGACGTTCACCGCCGTCGGCAGGGCCGCCATCGTGACGACGATCGCAAGGGCCGGCCCGTCGAGGCCCAGTGCGAGCCCCAACCCCCACGCCGCCAGGGGGTGCAGGACGTTGCGCACCAGGACGGAGACCGCGATCACCGAACGCACCAGCGTGCGGCCCTTGCCCTTGCCTGTGCGCGCGCCTTGGCCGCCGTCAACGCCCTCGTCACCGTCGACGCCGCCCGCCGGCGGCAGCGGCACCGCGAGCGTCATGCCGAACGCCAGCAGCCCGAGCGGCGGCGCGGCGGCGCCGATCAGGTCGAAGGGCATCAGGACGACGTCGGGCAGTCGGACGCCGGTCAGCTCGCCCAGCACCGCGACCAGCAGGCCCGCGACCGTGCCGAGCGTGATCGGGTTCCGGAACGCGGCGAGGAACACGTGCCCCATCGAACGCCAGGCCGACGTCGTCGTCGCTCGCCCGTCGGCCGCAACCGACCGGTCGAGCACGGAGAGCGCCAGCGGCGCCAGCACGAGCAGCTGGAAGAGCAGGGTCGGCACCACGGCGAGAGCGTCGTCGAACAGGTAGACCGCGAGCGGGATGCCGATGTTCCCGCCGTTGACGTAGACCGCGGCGAGCGTCGTCACGGCGGCCGGTCCGGACGGCAGCCGGAGGAGCCACCGCGCCACCGCGGCGGTGACCAGGCCGAGCCCAGCGGTCGTGGCCCAGGTGACGGCCGCGCCGCGCGAGAGGACGTGCGCCAGGTCGGTCGAGGCGAGCGTGCTGAACATCAGGGCGGGCGCGCAGATCGTGAAGGACAGCGTCGCGAGGGTCCGCCGTGCGCCCGCACCGCCGTCGGCGTCCCCGGAGCCGCCCCGCGCGACACCGCGCGGGAGGCTACGGCCCGACAGCAGCCCGGTCCGCTGGATCACCCAGCCGAGTGCGACCACGCAGGCCATGGAACCGATGGCAGTCAGCACGGGTAGCACATGTGCACCCTCCCACGGGCCGGCGGGTCAGGTCAGAGCTGTCCACGGAGCGCCCAGCTCCGTGAACGTGCGCTGCTCGCGCGCGGCCCGCTCGCACCACTCGGCGACGTCGCGCACGACCGGGTGCCGGGCGTCGCCCTCGGGATTGCCCTGCGCACCGCTCAAGCCGCCGCCTGGCCTGCCGCCGGCACCGGGACCGGCCCCGCCGCCGGCACCAGGACCCGGCCCCGGACCCCCGTCGACCCACTCCACGAACGCGTCCCGGATCGGCGCCGGGTCCGCCGCCGTCCGCACTGCCTCGAGCACCTGCATGAACGCGCCGGTGTCCCGCACGTCGCACAGCAGCCGCTCCCCGGCGCGGCCCGACGGCGCCCCGTTCGCCGCGCCGGATTCCGGACCGGCCCCCGCATCAACGGCGGCACGCGCCAGCAGCAGGTTCTCCAGCAGCCCTGTCCGTCCGTACTGCTTCTCTGCGACGACCCGCCCGGTGCGCAGCCGGACCAGGTCGCGCTCGTACTCCAGCTCGATCTCGCCGGCGGTGCCCTGCACGATCACGCGCGCGGGGGTGCGCTCCGGCGCGCAGAGCGTGAGCCCGAACCCGTACCGCGTCCCGTCGGTGCCGACGGCCCGCAGCGACGACGTGTCGTCCGCCTCGATCGGGTTGGCGCGCCACAGGTCGGTGTTCACGTAGGCGATGTCGGTGCTGGCCCGGGCGCCGCCCACCCACAGCGCCGTCGCGACGGCGTGTGCGAGCGGGTTGGTGACCACGCCGTCGACCACCGCACGGTCGCCCATCCGGCGGCGTCCCGCCCAGGGCGAGCGCGCCCAGTACGCGGCGGTCCGGACCCAGGTCCCGACGGCGCCGATGCCGGTCACCTGCCCCACCTCCCCGCGCGCGATCATGTCGGCGACGGCGGGCAGCGCGTGCGACCCGAAGGTCTGGAACCCGACCTGGCACAGCCGCCCCGTCCGCTCGGCGACGGCGACGAGCTCGGCGTGCTCCGCGAGGGACGCCGTGGTCGGCTTCTCCAGCAGGACGTCGATGCCCGCCTCCATCGCGGCGCGGGCGAGCGGCAGGTGGGTGTGGATGGGTGTCGCGAGGGCCACGACGTCGGGCAGCGCGTCGGCGTCGGCCGAGAGCAGGTCACCGAGGCTCGCGAACCAGGGCGCCGGGGCGTCCTCGGGCTCCCGGGGGTCGACGACGGCGCTCAGCCGCGCCAGCCCTCTCTCCTCCAGGTCTGCGACGGTCCGCAGGTGGGAGCCGCCGTGGCCGTGGATGCCGACGACCGCAACCTTCACCAGGCTCACCGCCGGCCGCCGTCGGTGAGGTCGGCGGCCAGCGCGGCGGCCGCCGTACCGGTGAGCGCGCTGTCGAGCAGCACGGCGACGAGGTCGAGCTGCACGGAACCGCCGTCGGGCACGAGCAGGGGTGAGTCCCAGGCGAGCGCGGGGCCCGCGCCCGGATACTCGGCACTCCGCAGGAACCACGGCCGGACCTGGCTCGGCTGCACCAGCAGGAGGGTCGTCGACCGGCCGCCCTGCTGCTGCACGAACGCCACCCACGGCGACGTGCTGCCGTGTGCCCGGGTCTCGCCCGTGCCCGCCGCCGACAGGACCTTGGTGCTCTCCGCGATCGGCAGGCGCCAGAACAGGCCGCCGTAGCCGGCGCCCGGGCGGCCGTTGGTGGCGGGCGACCGGATCTCCAGGGGGCCGTGGTCGGCGTGCAGCGTGGAGCGCCAGTCGAGGACCCAGCCGGGTGCGGCCGCTGACCCCGGGATCTGGGGGAGCAGGCGGCCGGTGATGCGGCGCTCCTCGCGGAGCTGCGGGTCGCCGTGCTCGTCGGACCACAGCACGTCCTCGACCAGGGCCTCGTCGGCTCCGGCTCCGGACCGTGGGCTGGCGGGCGTGGCCTCGACGCGGATACCCCGAGAGGTCTGCCGGCCGTGGTTCTTCAGCAGCGTCGGGCCGACGTCCTCGATGAAGGTGCGGCCGCCCCAGTAGCTGGTGCCGTTCACGTCCGGCACGGCGATGCCGACACCGTAGTGGTGCCGATGGTCCACCGGGCTGACGTCGGTGAGCGGCACGCCGCCCAGGGTGTGCACGGGGTGCAGGTAAGGGCGCCGGGCGTGCACCTTCGGCATGCGGTCGCCCGCGTCGCGGCGCACCAGCTCCAGCCCGTCGCCGACGGTCAGCACCACGGCGTCGGCCTCGGGGTCCGCGGGGAGTGACCAGATGGGCGGGGCGGTGGGCGGCACGGTCGGGATCTCCTCCCGCTGGACGACGACGGCGCCGTCGTCGTCCGTGATGTGCACACGTTCCGGCCCCTGCGGTACGGGCCCGGTGCTGCCGCGCACCTCCAGGCTCGGCGTGAATCGGGCAGAGCTTGCGGGGTGGGCGTCGTCGTCGATCACGGCGTGCAGCTCCCTCCAGGCGTGTCGGCCGAGCTCGGCCTGCGGCACCGCGACCGTCGTCAGCGCGGGTGTGGCGTAGCGGGACAGTTCGATGTCGTCGAAACCGGCCACCGAGATGTCGGCGGGCACGGCGACGCCGGCCTCGTTCAGGCCTGCGAGCAGGCCGAACGCGACCAGGTCGTTGAAGGCCACCGCAGCGGTGGCACGAGTCGCCAGGACGGCGGGGGCGGCGGCGTGGCCGGCCTGGATGTCCGGCCCGGCGGGCAGGTCGAGGATCTCCAGGTCCGTGTGCTGCCGCCGGGAGCGGGCGAGGCCTGCGCGGCGCAGCTCGTCGGAGGCGCTGCGCACGGGTCCGCCGAGGTAGACGATGCGGCGGTGGCCGAGGGCGACGAGGTGCTCCACGACCTGCAGCGCGGCGTCCTCGTAGTCCACGACGAGGCTGGGCGCCGCGCCACCGGTCTCCCGGTTGACCAGGACCACGGGCTCGACGTCGGCGATCAGCGCGCTGAGCTCGGCGTCGCCGATGCGCGGGGACACGAGCACGAGGGCGTCGCAGCGCATGCGCGCCTCGAGGGCGATGGCGCCCTCCTGCTGATCGTCCTCGACCGTGTCAGCGACGAGCACGCGGTAGCCGTCCTCGGCGGCGCCGTCCATGACGCCGCGCAGGATCTGCTGGAACACGGGATTTCCCAGGTCGGGTACCACGAGGGCCACCGTCTGGGTGCGGCCGAGCGCCAGGCTGCGCGCGGCGTTGCTGGGCCGGTAGCTCAGTGACGCCGCGGCGTCGCGCACGCGCTCGGCGATCGCGGCGTCGACCGTGCTGCGCCCGTTCATGACGCGGGAGACGGTTGCCCGCGAGACCCCGGCCGCCGTCGCGACATCTCCGATCGTGGCCGTGACACGTCGCTGACCTGCGCGCTGACCTGTGCCCCCTGCGCTGCCGCTGACCATCTGCTCTCCGTCCGTCACATGACCGGCTTGCCTCGGCGATCTCCCGCGTCCTGGCGCGGGCTGGGCCGGTACCGGTTTCCCGATGCGACCGTACACCATGGGAAACCGGTTCCTCGTGTGGTACGTTCCTCCACCAGAGACCGGTTTCTCACCGAGATGACCGGGGATCGACGACGATCCGGAGGACAAACGCGATGCGCCACCCGAACCGCGAGCCCGGACCTTGGCGGTCCGAGCCCCCGCCCGCCACCGCGGGGGTGAACCCATGTCAGTGATCCAAGAGCTCTCCCGCAGCAGACGGAGCGCCAGCCCACGCAAGAAGGGCGACGGGCGCTGGGCGCTGTTCTTCCTCGCGCCGTGGTTCGCGGGGCTCGCGCTCATCACGGCCGGACCCATGGGCGCTTCGCTGTACCTTTCCTTCACGGACTACGACCTGCTCTCGGCGCCCCAGTGGGTGGGCCTCGAGAACTACACGCGGATGTTCGAGGACCCGCGGCTCCTCAAGTCCCTGGGCGTCACGTTCACCTACGTGTTCGTGTCCGTGCCGCTGCAGCTCGCCGCGGCCCTGGGCCTGGCGTTGCTGCTCGACAAGGGCATGCGCGGGCTCGCCCTGTACCGCTCGGTGTACTACCTGCCCTCGCTGCTCGGCGGCTCGGTGGCCATCGCGATCCTGTGGCGTCAGATCTTCGGCGCGGACGGCCTGGTCAACCAGGTCTTGGCGCTCTTCGGCGTACAGGGCCAGGGCTGGGTGTCGCACCCGGACTACGCGCTCGACACCCTCATGGCGCTCAACGTCTGGACGTTCGGCGCGCCGATGGTGATCTTCCTGGCGGGCCTCCGGCAGATCCCGCAGATGTACTACGAGGCGGCCTCGATCGACGGCGCCTCCCGGTGGCGGCAGTTCCGGAGCATCACGGTGCCGCTGCTGACGCCGATCATCTTCTTCAACCTCGTCCTGCAGCTCATCGAGGCGTTCCAGTCCTTCACCAGGGCGTTCGTCGTGAGCGGCGGTAACGGCGGCCCGTCCGACTCGACGCTGCTCTACACGCTGTACCTCTACCTCAAGGGGTTCGGCTCGCTCGACATGGGCTACGCGTCGGCGATGGCCTGGTTCCTGCTGCTGATCATCGGCGGCATGACGGTAGTCAACTTCCTCGCCTCCAAGTACTGGGTCTTCTACGATGACTGACGCCTCCACGCCCACCCGGACCGCGACGTCGACCGCGGTGCTGCCGCCGTCCGGCAGCGACCGGCCGCCGCCCGAGGACCGCCGTCCGATCGTCCGGCCACGCGGCCGGCACCTGCGAGCACGGATCGGCAGCGTGCTGAAGCACGCGGGCCTGATCGCCTTCGGGTTCGTGATGCTGTACCCGCTGCTCTGGATGCTGGCGAGCTCGTTCAAGCCGAACGCGCTGATCTTCCGCGAGCCCGGGCTCATCCCCACCGACATCGACCTGTCCAACTACACGGACGGGTGGAACGCCCTGCTGCACCCGTTCAGCCACTACCTGATCAACTCCGCGCTCGTGGTGCTCGGGTCGCTGCTCGGCAACCTGCTGTCCTGCTCCCTGGCGGCCTACGCGTTCGCGCGGCTGGAGTTCAAGGGCAAGCGGCTGTGGTTCGCGGTCATGCTGATGTCGATCATGCTGCCGATCCACGTGGTGATCGTGCCGCAGTACGTGCTGTTCTCCCAGCTCGAGTGGATCAACACGTTCCTGCCGCTGATCGTGCCGAAGCTGCTGGCCACGGACGCGTTCTTCATCTTCCTGATGGTCCAGTTCTTCCGGGGGATCCCGCGCGAGCTGGACGAGGCCGCGACCCTCGACGGCGCCAACCACCTGCGCATCTACCTGCAGATCATGTTGCCGCTGTCGATGCCGGCCCTCGCCACCACGGCGATCTTCACGTTCATCTGGACGTGGAACGACTTCTTCAGCCAGCTGATCTTCCTCACCCGGCCCGAGATGTACACCGTGCCGATTGCCCTGCGCACGTTCGTCGACTCCACGGGGAACAGCTCGTGGGGATCGCTGTTCGCGATGTCGATCGTGTCGCTGATACCCGTCTTCATCGCCTTCCTGTTCGGACAGAAGTACCTGGTCAAGGGCATTGCGACCACCGGAATCAAGTAGCAGTCCCGGAGCTCTGCCCGAGATGCGACAACGACGTCAACGTCACCGAAGGAGAAACACATGAGCACCACCGGCAACGGAATACCCAGGAGGCGCGGCAAGCGCCTCGCCGCCTCGGCCGCGGGTATCGCGGCCGTGGCGCTGACCCTCGCAGCGTGCGGGGGCGGCGACTCAGGCATCGGCGGGGGTGGCGACGAGCCGCCCCCCGCCGCGGAGGAGTGCCCCTGCGAGATCCGCTTCTCGTGGTGGGGCTCCGACACCCGCCACGCGTCGACGCAGGAGATCATCGAGGCGTTCGAGGCGGAGAACCCGGACATCACCGTGGTCCCCGACTTCACCGACTGGGACGGCTACTGGGACAAGCTCGCGACCTCGGTGGCCGCCGGCGACACCCCCGACGTCATCACCATGGAGGAGCGCTACATCTCCGACTACGCGACCAAGAGCGTGCTCGCCGACCTGGGTTCGCTGGAGATCGACACGTCGAAGGTGGACGACGGCGTCCTGGCCGGTGGCCAGATCGACGGGACGCAGTACGGCATCCCGACCGGCATCAACGCCTACGCGCTCGTCGCCGACCCGGAGCTCTTCGCCGACGCCGGCGTCGACGTGCCGGACGACACCACCTGGACGTGGGAGGACTACGTCGCCACGGCGAACGCCGTCTCGGAGGGTGCGGGCGACGACGTCTGGGGCACGCAGGACTACGGCTTCAACGAGGCCGGCCTCAACGTGATGGCGCGGCAGCGTGGCGAGTCCCTGTTCACGCCCGAGGGTGAGCTCGGGGTCTCCGAGGAGACCATCGCCGACTTCTTCCAGGTCTCGCTCGACCTGATGGAGGGCGGCGGGCAGCCCGACGCCGCACGCACTGTCGAGTACCAGGCGGCCGGTCCCGAGGGCGGTCTGCTCGGCACCAACCAGGGCGCGATGGGCGTCTGGTGGACCAACCAGCTCGGTGCGCTGAGCGAGTCATCCGGCCACGAGCTGGAGCTGCTGCGCCTGCCCGGCGAGACCGAGGGCGAGCGCACCGGCATGTACTACAAGCCGGCCATGTTCTACTCGGCCTCCGCGGACACCGAGTACCCGCAGGCTGCCGCGAAGTTCGTCGACTTCATGCTGAACTCGCAGGAGGCAGCGGAGATCATGCTGACCGACCGCGGTCTGCCGGCGAACACCGAGGTGCGTGAGGCGGTCCTGGGCGACCTGCCGCCCACGGAACAGAAGGTGGCCGAGTTCATGGCGGACATCGAGGACGAGATCGTCGACACGCCGCCGGTCCCGCCGCACGGCTCGGCCGAGCTCGCCGACATCATGGAGCGCATCAACACCGAGGTGCTCTTCGAGCGGATCACACCGGAAGAGGCGGCGACCCAGCTCATCGAAGAGGTCAACGCGGCCATAGCCGGCTGACCCCCCTCAGGTTGCCGAGGTAGAACTGTGGCGAGGTAGAACTGTAGCGAGGTAGAACTCCAGTTCCGCTGGGGTTCTACCTCGCCACAGTTCTACCTCGGCAGATCGGTAGGATGAAACGGTTCATACAGAGAGGTGTCGACGTGTCCCAGGTCGATCTGCTCGTCCTGCGCGAGGGGGACGACGTCGCCGTCGCGACCCGCGACCTGAGCCCGGGCGACGAGGTCTCCGCCTCCGGGACGGCCCCGGTCGCCGTCGGGCAGCCGGTGCCGCGGGGGCACAAGATCGCGCTCAAGGACGTGCCCGCAGGCGCGGAGGTGCACAAGTACGGGCAGGTCATCGGGGTTGCGACCGCGGACATCGCCCGGGGCGATCACGTGCACGCGCACAACCTCGGGTTCGAGGAGGGCGCGCGCGAGGCGCCGCTGGGCGGCACCCACACGGAGCTCCCGGTGCCCGACGGTGCCCGCCCCACGTTTCGTGGTTATCGCCGGGCCGATGGCAGGGTCGGCACCCGCAACTTCGTGGCGATCTTGACCAGCGTGAACTGCTCGGCCTCGACGGCCAAGATGATCGCCGACCAGTTCCGCGGCGCCGTCCTGGACGAGTTCGAGAATGTCGACGGCGTCATCGCGCTCACCCACACCTCGGGCTGCGGCTTGGTCCCGGACTCCGAGGGCGGGCAGATCCTGCTGCGCACTCTGCGCGGGTACGCCGCCCACCCGAACGTGGCCGGCCTTCTGGTGCTGGGGCTGGGCTGCGAGATGGTTCCGGGCGCGGCGTTGTCGGCCCGTTCGGGCCAGGTCGCCGACCTGGGCATGCCCGGGATCGGCGCCCCCGACGACGCGAAGCAAGGGCTGCTGGCCGCCATCCCCGACGACACGGTCGTGCGCTCGCTGACGATCCAGGAGGCCGGCGGCGTACGGGCCTCGGTGCGCGCGGGCGTGGCCGCCGTCCGCGAGATGCTGCCGCTGGTGAACGCCCGCGAGCGGGTCGAGTGCGACGTGTCGGAGCTGGTGCTCGCGCTGAACTGCGGCGGTTCGGACGGCTACTCCGGCATCACGGCCAATCCCGCGCTGGGCTGGGCCTCGGACCGCCTGGTCGCCTACGGCGCGACCTCCGTGCTGGCCGAGACGCCCGAGGTGTACGGCGCGGAGCACCTGCTCACCGCCCGGGCGACGTCGCCGGGCGTCGCCAAGAAACTGCTGGACCGTATCGACTGGTGGCGCGGCTACGTCGCGGCGGGCGGCGGCACGCTGGACAACAACCCGTCGCCGGGCAACAAGGCCGGCGGGCTCACGACCATCCTGGAGAAGTCGCTCGGGGCGGTCGCCAAGGGCGGGCAGGCCGACCTCGGCGCCGTCTACGAGTACGCCGAGGCGATCACGGAGCGCGGGTTCGCCTTCATGGACACCCCGGGCTACGACCCGGTGTCCGTGACGGGCCTGGTCGCGGGCGGCGCGAACGTCGTCGTGTTCACCACCGGGCGCGGCTCGGTCTTCGGGTGCCGCCCGACGCCGTCCATCAAGGTGGCGACCAACACCCCGATGTACTCGGTGATGTCCGAGGACATGGACATCAACGCGGGCGTCGTCGTGGACGGCACCGCCACGGTCGCCGAGGTGGGCCTGCAGATCTTCGACCGGATCCTCGCGGTCGCATCGGGGGAGCAGACGGTGAGCGAGGAGCTGGAGATCGGTGCCGAGGAGTTCATCCCCTGGCACATGGGCGCTGTCACCTGACTCCTTGGTTGTGAGCGCGATCGTTGCGCCTAAACCGGGCACGTAGTCGCAACGATCACGGCCACAACCAAGGGGTTACGCGCGGGTGACCGGCTGCTGGAGCTCGGTGGCCCTAGTCGGCCTGGTCCTCTCGTTCGGCCCGGACATACAGCTCGCGGCCGGCGCCCGACGGCGTGAGCCCGCGCTCCGTCGCCTCGGTCATCAGGGCCATCCAGCTCCGTGAGATGCCCTCCATGGGTCCCAGGTGGACGGCGCATGCGGCGAGCGGCTCGGCGGGCAGCCCGACGATCTCGATACCAGGCAGCGGCTCGCCGTCGTACGCGAATCCGTAGGTGACGGTGACGCCGTCCTCGCCCATGTCGTCTGGGCGATCGGGACCTCCAGCATCCCCCGAAGGCGGCGGGGATCTTCTCCGTGGCGCGACAGGTGACCTGTACGGGTTGTTCGTGTGGGAATCCCTCACTCCCGCTCGGCGACCGCTTGCTAGGTTCCTGAACAAATCGGCCGTCGACCGCGACGGCCAAGGACCCGAAGCGAGGTGGTTCCCCGTGAGATCTCGTCGCGCACCGCTACTGATCGCGGCTCTCGTGGCCGCGCTCCTGACCACAGGCGCCGCCGTCGTCGTGCCCGCGGCCCAGGCCGCGGTGGCCAGCTGCAGCGCGCCCGCCTGGAGCAGCAGCGCCGTCTACGTCGGCGGCAACCAGGTCACCCATGCCGGCGCCGCCTGGCGCGCCAAGTGGTGGACCCAGGGTGAGACGCCCGGCACCACCGGCGAGTGGGGCGTGTGGGAGCGCACCGGCACCTGCGACGGCGGCGATCCGCCGACCGATCCGCCCGGCACCGACGACTTCCCGGTCAGCCAGGCGCAGTTCAACCAGTTCTTCCCGAACCGGAACTCGTTCTACACCTACTCCGGGCTCGTCGCCGCGCTCAGCGCGTACCCCGGCTTCGCCAACAGCGGCAGCGAGACCGTCCAGAAGCGCGAGGCCGCGGCGTTCCTCGCCAACGTCTCGCACGAGACCGGCGGTCTGGTCCACATCGTCGAGCAGAACACCGCGAACTACCCGCACTACTGCGACACGTCCCAGCCCTACGGCTGCCCGGCGGGCAACGACCAGTACTACGGCCGCGGCCCCATCCAGCTCAGCTGGAACTTCAACTACAAGGCCGCGGGGGACGCCCTCGGCATCGACCTGCTGCGCAACCCGCGCCTCGTGCAGACCGACTCGGCGATCGCCTGGAAGACCGGGCTCTGGTACTGGAACACCCAGAACGGGCCGGGCACCATGACGCCGCACGCGGCGATCGTGAACGGCCGCGGCTTCGGCGAGACGATCCGCTCCATCAACGGCAGCATCGAGTGCAACGGCGGCAACCCCGCCCAGGTACAGAGCCGCATCGACACCTACCTCCGCTTCACCAGCGCGCTGAGCGTAGACCCGGGCGGCAACCTCAGCTGCTGACCCACCCCACCGACGTGGGCTGACGTCATCGAGCACAGCACTTGCTGCCAGAGGGCGGCCGATCTGGCAGCAAGTGCTGCGCTCGAATATGGGCTCGGGCGAGGTGAGGGCCGGCGCCGTGCCACCATGGCCGCATGCCTCTCGCACCCCGGTATCTCGCAGCTGAGGACCGCTACGACACCATGACCTACCGCCGCACCGGCCGTTCCGGCCTGGACCTCCCCGCGCTGTCGCTGGGGCTCTGGCACAACTTCGGCGACACCAGCCCGTTCGAGACGCAGCGCGCCATCTTGCGCCGGGCGCTCGACCTGGGTGTGACGCACTTCGACCTGGCGAACAACTACGGCCCGCCGTACGGCTCCGCGGAGGAGAACTTCGGCCGGCACCTCGCGGCCGACCTGAAGCCGTACCGCGACGAGCTGATCCTCTCGACCAAGGCCGGCTACGACATGTGGCCCGGCCCGTACGGCGACCACGGTTCGCGCAAGTACCTCATGGCGTCCCTGAACCAGTCGCTCACCCGGATGGGGGTCGACTACGTCGACGTCTTCTACCACCACCGGCCGGACCCCTCGACGCCGCTCGAGGAGACCATGGGCGCACTCGCGTCGGCGGTCCAGCAGGGCAAGGCCCTGTACGTCGGCGTCTCCAACTACTCGCCCGTGCGCACGCGCCAGGCCGCCATGATTCTCGCCGACCTGGGCGTCCCGCTGCTCATCCACCAGCCGTCCTACTCCATGCTCAACCGGCACATCGAGAACCCGGCTCACGAGGACGCGTACGACGGCGCGCAGACCGAGTCGCTGCTCGACGTCGTCGGTGAGCTCGGTGTGGGGACCATCGTGTTCTCCCCGCTGCAGCAGGGCCTGCTGACCAGCAAGTACCTCACGGGCGCTGCGCCCGAGGGCTCCCGGGCCGCGCGCCCCGACTCGCCGTTCCTCTCGTCCGGCGCGCTCACCGAGGACTACCTCGGCCGCGCCAAGGCGCTGAACGAGATCGCCGTCGGCCGCGGCCAGACGCTCGCGCAGCTCGCGCTCGCCTGGGTGCTGCGGGACGAGCGGGTGACGTCGGCCCTGATCGGTGCGTCGTCGGTGGCGCAGCTCGAGGACAACGTCGCGGCGCTCGCGGCGGGTCCGCTGAGCGACGACGAGGTCGCCGCGATCGAGCCGTTCGCGCAGCCGCTCGGCTGAGCCGGACAACCAGGAAATCCACACCACACGTTCCACCGCACTTCACGGAGCCGTTGCGCCGAATCGACCCGGCGGGCGGACGATAGGAGCATCCACCGCTCGACGGGGAGGGGTACTGGGAGGTACAGCCCTGACGAGAAGGAGCACGAGCGTGCGCGAGACGAAGACCACGATCGTCGTGGGGGCCGGCATGGTCGGCCTCGCGACCGCCTGGCACCTGCAAGAACGTGGCGTGGAAGTGACGGTCCTCGACCGGGACGGCGTCGCGGCCGGCGCGTCCTGGGGCAACGCCGGCTGGCTCACCCCGGGCATGGCGATGCCGCTGGCCGATCCGTCGCTCTGGACCTATGGCCCGAAGGCGATGCTCGATCCCGACGCCACCCTCAGCGTCCCGTTCCGGTTCGACCGGGCGCTCTGGGGCTTCGTCGCCCGGTTCATGACGCACGCGACTCCGGGCGCGTGGCGGCGCGCGATGGCCGACCTCACGCCGATCGACCGGATGGCGCTCGAGGCGTACGACGAGCTCGAGGCCGGCGGCGTGCACGCGACGTCGCACCCCAGCCGTTGGGTGATCGGGTTCGAGCGGGAGCGCGAGTCGGTCCCGTTCGTGCACGAGCTGCGCGGTGTGGCCAAGGCGGGCCAGGAGGTCCGCCTCTCACGGGTGCCCGACGGCGTCCGCGTGCCGCACCTCTCCCACGCCGTCCGGTCGACCTGGACGCTGGAGGGGCAGCGGTACATCGAGCCGGGCCCGTACGTGCAGGCGCTCGCGACGTCGGTCAGCGCGCGCGGTGCGAAGCTGCTGACGGACGCCCGGGTCACGGAGATCCGGCCTGTGCCGGCCGGCGTCGAGGTCACCGTCCATGGCCACGACACGATGACCGCCGACGCCGTGGTGATCGCCACCGGCGCGTGGCTCCCGGGCCTGGCGCGTCAGTTCGGTGTGCGGACCCGGGTGCAGGCGGGGCGGGGCTACTCGTTCAGCGTGCCCGTCCAGGGTCCGCCGATCGACCACCCCGTCTACTTCCCGGCCCGCCGCGTGGCCTGCACGCCCTACCAGGGTCGGCTGCGCGTCGCCGGGACCATGGAGTTCCGCGGGCCGGACGAGCCGTTCCAGCCCGGCCGCATCCGGGCGATCGTGAACTCCGTCCGGGACCTCTTCGAGGACGTTGACCTGGATTCCCGGGAGGACGAGTGGGTAGGCTCCCGGCCGGTGACGCCGGACGGGCTGCCGCTCGTGGGCCGGACCACCGCCCCCGGCGTCTACGTGGCCGGTGGCCACGGCATGTGGGGCATGGTGCTCGGCCCGGCGACCGGCCGCGCGCTGGCGGGCCTGGTCACGACGGGGCTGACGCCGTCGGAGATCCGGCCCTTCGACCCGTTGCGCTGATCCGGGCGATCAGCGCTTCTCTCGCTCGGCCAACCGGTCGAGCCCGTCGAGGAGGATGTCGAGGCCGAACTCGAACTCGGTCTGGTCGTCGCACCAGCCGAGGGTTGATCCCGGTTCCTCGTGGCTGATCTCGGCCAGCATCTCGACCATGTGGGGTACCTCGTCGGCCATCTGCGTGAGCATCGCGGTGGCGGCGTCGTCGGCGCCCTCCTGGGCGGCGCCGCCGGCCGCCGAGCCTGCCGCCGCGCCGTCGGGCTCGAAGAGCTCCTGCGAGAAGCCGAGCGCACGGCTGCCCAGGGCGTGCATGGCGTGGTGGACCAGGTCGTACGAGAGGCCGCCGTGCCGCATCAGCCCGAGGAGCGAGTCGTAGTACCGAACGATGTGCAGGCTGAACGAGGTGCGGGACTCCAGGACGGTCGTCGCCCAGGGATGGCGGAGCAGCACGGAGCGGGCCGTGAGGATCTGCCGGCGCATGGCGGGCTTCCAGGCGGACGGGGGCGCGTCGTCGGCCAGGGGCTCCAGCTCGCCGACGGCCTCCTGGATCTCTGCCGCGACCACGTCGACCACGCCGTCCAGCAGGTCTTCCTTGTTGGCGACGTGGTGGTAGAGCGACATCGCCTCGATTCCGAGCTCGCGGGCCAGGCTGCGCATCGTGAGTGCGCCGAGGCCGTCTCGGTCGGCCAGTGCGACCGCCGATTCGAGCACCCGGGCGCGCGTCAGGGCTGTTCGTGGCGCCGTGCCTGCCGTCCGGGGTGAAGTCATGATGTCGCGATCTTACGTCGGCCAATCGCTTGACGGGTCGAAGCCTCGGCCCTACCTTACGTCGTAAGACTTACGTCGTAAGTCTCCATCGGAAGGCAGGACGTCATGTGGGTCTGGATTCTGTGGGTCGTCGCGGGGCTCTTGGCTCTGGGACTCGTCTGGTTCGTAGCGCTCGTGGTGACCATGCGCACCAAGAACCAGCGCGGGCTTGCCATCATCCGTCGCCTCAACCGGGTCACCAATCGCGCGGCGATGCGTGACGCCGGAGAATCCGGCTCGTCCACTGCGGTGATCAGGCACGTCGGGCGCAGGTCGGGGACGCCGTACGCGACCCCGGTCGGGGTCTATCCGAAGGGCGACGACTTCCTCGTCTACCTCCCGTACGGACCCGGTGTGGACTGGCTGCGGAACGTGCGTGCGGCGGGTTCAGCCGAGTTGCGGGTCGACGGGCGGACGCACCGCGTTGTCCCGCAGATCGTGGGCCCCGACGAGGCGCTGCCCGACCTTTCCGCGCGGGACCGCCTGGTAGCGCGTCTCTTCGGTGTCACCGACTTCCTCGTGCTGGAGCGTGCACCGGTCGTCTCGGGCGGCGCCTCGTGAGGGCTGTCGTGCGGGACGCGTACGGTCCGGTGGACATCCTGCGGGTTGCCACGGTCGAACCGCCGGTTCCTGGTCCGGGCGAGGTGATCGTCCGGGTCAGAGCCGCCTCGCTGAACATGGCGGACCTCGATCACCTGCTGGGCCGCCCCCGCGCCTCCCGCGTCTTTACAGGCTTGTTCCGGCCTACCAACCGTGGGGTCGGGGTCGACGTCGCCGGGACTGTCGAGGCGCTCGGCCCGGACGCGACCGGGTTCCAGCCGGGCGACCGGGTGTGGGCCGACCTGTTCGACTCCGGGCACGGTGCGCTCGCGGACCAGGTGCGCGTCGCGGCGTCGGCCCTGACGCCGCTCCCCGACCGCGTCTCGTTCGACGACGCCGCTACCGCACCGCACTCCGGGACGCTCGCCCTGCAGGGCCTGGGCGCCGTCGGGCCGATCCGGCCGGGCGAGCGCGTACTGATCAACGGGGCGGGCGGCTGCGTGGGGCCGTTCGCGGTGCAGATCGCGAAGGCCCGAGGCGCTGAGGTCACGGCCGTCGACCACGGCGACAAGCTCGACTTCCTCCGGGAGCTGGGCGCGGACCACGTCATCGACTACACCCGCGAGGACGTCACACGACGTGACCGCAGGTTCGACGCCGTCGTCGACATCGCCGACACCCGGTCCGTGCTGGCGTTCCGCCGCTGCCTGGCTCCGGGCGGCCGGTACGTGCCGATCGTGCGGGGGATCGGCTCCCTGGCGGAAAAGGCGCTGCTCGGCCCGCTGATCGGCGGGCTGACCGGGACGAGGATGCGCGCCTTCTTATGGACCCCGAACCAGCGGCGCGACCTGGACGAGCTGGGCGGGTTGATCGTCTCCGGCGCGGTCCGTCCGCGGATCGACCGGCGTTACGGGCTCGGCGACGCGGTAGAGGCGTTCCGCCGGTTGGAGTCCGGTGCGGCCCGCGGAAAGGTGCTGGTGATTCCGTAGCGCGACCGCCGTGGCAGGATCGCACCGTGACGACGACGCGCATCCTCATCCTTGCCGGCCGCGGGCGTTACGAGGACCCCTGGCACGACCACGCGGCGACGTCGCATGTGGTCGCAGGCATCCTTGGTGACCTGGGCGAAGTCGAAGTGCGCGGGCTCTTCCGTGACGCGCTCGACGACCTCGACTCGGTCGGCCTCCTGGTGGTCAACGGCGGCTCGGGCCGCCGCGACCCTGACTTCGATGGTTCCGACGACGACTGGCTCGGCTTCCACGCCCGGCTGGCGGACTGGGCGCGGGCCGGGGGCGCGGTGCTCGGCCTGCACCAGGCCGCGAACACGTTCTACGACGCACCTGACTGGTCCGAGGTGCTCGGCGGCCGCTGGGTGCCGGGCGAGTCCATGCACCCACCGATCGGCCCGGCGCGGTTCGAGCTGGCGCAGAGCCACCCGGTCACGGAGGGCCTCGACGCGGTCGACACCTTCGACGAGAGGTACTGCCGACTGCGGGTGGCGCCCGGCGCGCGGGTCCTCGGCACCACCCTGGACGACGACGGCGCCGCGCAGCCTGTCCTGTGGGTCAACGACGCCCACGGTGGCCGCAGCGTGTACTCGGCGCTGGGCCACGACGTCCGCTCGTTCGCCTCGGAGGGGCACCAGGAGCTGCTGCGTCGATCGGCGTCCTGGCTGCTGTCGTAACGCGTCGTCAACGCCGGTCTTGACCTCAACTGTCGTTGAGGTTGTTGGCTGGGCCGCATGGAGATCATGAGCGTCGACACCGTGACCCGCTCGACGGCGGAGACCGCCGCGTACTACGAGACCGTCCTCGGGCTCTCGGTGCGCAAGGAGATCGGGGCCGTCGAGGTCACGGTCGGCCGGTCGGTCATCCGATTCCGGGAGGACCCGGACACGACGGGCGACCAGCACTGCGCCTTCCTCATCGACGACGACCGGTTCGACGCCGCTCGCGCCTTTCTCGAGGCGGGCCCCGGACTGCTGGGCGACGGCGACCGCACCGAGTTCGAGGCGCAGGCCGCCTGGAACGCCCGGTCGCTGTACTTCCCGGGGCCGGACCGATCGGTCCTGGAAGTGATCGCGCGCCGTGATCTCCCCCGAAACCTGGGTGCCGGGCACGTGACGGGGGCGAAGGCCTCAAGCCCGCACGTGCCCGGCACCCAGCTCGTCCCGTTCGGTCCTGGCGACCTGCTCTCCGTGAGCGAGGTCGGCATCGCGGTGCCCGACGTCGTCGCCACCGCCGACCGCCTCACCGAAGCCGGCATCGGCCGCTATCCGGCCGGGTCCGCGACGTTCAGCCCGACCGGGCACATCGACGGCATGCTCATCCTGGTCAGCCCGGGCCGCACGTGGTTCCCGACGTCGGACCGTGTGGTGGGCGAGCCGCCCGTCACGGTGATCGCGCAGGCTGGCGCGGCGAGCCGCGGCGTCGTGCCCGGGCAATACGAGCTCGCGCCGGGCCGCATAATCGTCGTCCGGCCGTAGTTCACACCGGTAGGAATATGGTTGTGACCATGTCGGTGACACAAGAGGCGGAACAGGCGATCGCTGAGTGGTGCGACTCAGGAGACGCCGAAGTCTGGGACCTCGCCGAGGCTGTTGGGCTTGAGGCTGACGAGGCTCTGTCGACGTAACTCGGGGCGGACTCCTGTCAGGCTGCGCCGAGATGA
Source organism: Promicromonospora panici (assembly GCF_900608595.1). Classification (GTDB taxonomy): domain Bacteria; phylum Actinomycetota; class Actinomycetes; order Actinomycetales; family Cellulomonadaceae; genus Promicromonospora; species Promicromonospora panici. The sequence goes on from NZ_UWYY01000019.1 coordinate 134,385, forward strand.
CCGAGAGCTACCACGTGGATGCCGTCGGGGCGGGTGTAGCTGGTGTTGCCGGCAGTGAGGATGTTAAGTGAGGCGAGTTGGTCCGCGCGCTTCTCGGAGACCTTGGCTGCGAGAGCGGTCAGATTGTGAGCGGCGAGCTCGATGTTCTTGGAGCCGCCCATCTTCACCTCGAATGCGGCCCAGCGACCGTCGTCGAGCTCGACTATCGCGTCGACCTCCAGACCAACCTCGTCGCGGTAGTGGTACACGGAGCCATCGAGCTGCTGCGCGTAGACCCGCAGGTCGCGGATGCAAAGGGATTCGAACAACAAGCCCAGAGTATTGAGGTCGTTGAGGAGCGCTCCTCGGCTCGCCCTCATAGCGGCGGCCGCGAGCGACGGGTCGACAAAGTGCCACTTGGGGTGGGTGCGTAGCCGAACTTTGGAGCGCAGGTGTGTTGCCCAAGCTGGTTGTTCCTCGACGACGAAGACCCTCGTCAGGGCGTCGAGGTACTTGCGGACCGTCGGGGCAGAGACCTCCGTGTCCGGCTCTCCGATCTCGGACTCCTTGCTGAGTTTCGCCGCGGATATCTCTGTTGAAACGTTGCGCGCCAATGCGCGGATGAGGGCCCGCATGCGCATCGGATCGGCTCGAAGATCGGCATTGGGCAGGTCGACACGAGCGACATCGTCCAGATAACTTCTGAGGTACTCCTGGGCCGAACGATTGGGCTGTGCAACGAGGGCGGGCCAGCCGCCGCGCACCAGAAGGTCGGTGTAGTCCTCGACGGTGGGGCCGCCGATCCCGCCGATCGTTGTGCTACTGAACAGGTCCGCGAGAGTGAGGGTTTCCGTGCTCTCGCCGCTCTCAGCCAACGTCATGGGGCGGAGAGTTACACGGCGGAATCGACCGGCGCCGCTGTGGCGCGTGATGTCATCGGCTGGCGTAGCAGAGCCGGTCAGGATGAACTGACCCGGGATTGCGCGCTCGTCGACCTCGTGGCGGACGGCGTTCCAGAGCGTTGGTGCGAGCTGCCACTCGTCAAGCAGCCGTGGGGTCTTGCCCGTGAGGACAGTGCTAGGTGACGTCTCGGCCAGAGCGGCAAGCTCAGGAGTCGAGTCTAGGCGGATGCTGCTGGCGGACATCTGCAGACCCGTCGTGGTCTTGCCTGCTGCACGTGGGCCCTGGATGATGACGGCGCCAAAGGTGTCCAGGGCGCCTTGGACGATCTGGTCGACGATTCGCCCTCTGTAGCCGTTCACCGGACCACGTTATCACTTTTGCGAGAATCTCAACATCACTTTTGCGATCGTTTCGACAGCACTTTTGCGATGATCTCAGTGTCGCTTCTGCGAGCGAACCACGTCACTGGGCGGCTGTGGCTCTCGACTGGCGTCGGTCGATCTGATCGGCCTGGCAGCGACACGAGCGTCGCGTCACGCCCCCTCGGCAAACCCCGCCTGGCGCCACACCTCGTACACCGCTATCGACGCCGCGTTCGTCAGGTTGAGCGACCGGCGCCCGGGCAGCATCGGGATTCGCAGCTCGTCGGTGACCCTCGGGTGCGCGAGCGCCTCTGGCGGCAGGCCGGTGGGCTCGGGCCCGAACAGCAGGATGTCGCCCGGCCGGTACGCGACGTCGGTGTAGCGGGTGGTGGCCCGGGTGGTGAACGCGAAGACGCGGGCCTCCGGCAGGGCGTCGAGGACCGCGTCGAGCGAGGGGTGCACGTCCATCACGGCGAGGTCGTGGTAGTCGAGGCCCGCGCGCTTGAGCTTGGCCTCCGACAGGTCGAAGCCCAGCGGCTCCACCAGGTGCAGCCGCGCGCCCGTGACGGCCGCGAGCCGGATCGCAGAGCCGGTGTTCCCGGGGATGCGGGGCTCGAAGTACACGACGTGGGCGAGCGGGGAATCGGGCAGCGTGGGGACGTCAGGCTGGTGCGGCACGGGTCCATTCTCGCTGCCCGACGGCGGAGCGTGGTCCCGCCGTCGGGCAGCCGGCATCGGCCTGCGGCGGAGCCGCCGTCAGACCAGCAGCAGCGACTTGCCCACGGTGGCGCGCTCGGCGAGCGAGGCGTGGGCAGCCGCGGCGTCGGCCAGAGGGAACGTCGCCCCGATCGCCGGGCGGATCCGCCCCGCCGCCCCGAGGCCCAGCACCCGTTCGAGCAGCGTCCGGACGAGCTCGGGGTCGGGTGTCCCGTCTGCCAGCTCGTTGATCACCTCGATCTGCCGCTGCTCGGCGACCTCCGGGTCGATCTCGGTGAACCGCCCGCCCGAGGTGCCGTAGGTGACGAAGCGCCCGCCGTCGGCCACCGTCTCGAAGACCTGTTCCCCCAGCGCGGCGCCCGCCCCGTCCAGCGCCAGCTCGACGCCGTTCCCGCCGGTGGCCTCGCGTACCCGGTCGACCCAGCCCTCCTCGGAATAGTCGACGGCGACCTCCGCACCCAGCTCGCGTACGAGGCGCAGCTTGGGCTCGCCTCGGGCGGCCGCGATGACGCGAGCGCCGGCGTCGCGCAGGATCTGGACCGCCAATGACCCGGCTCCGCCCGCGGCGGCCGCCACCAGGACCCACGGCCGCCCATCGCCCGCTGGCGCGTGCCGGGCCGGCCGCAGTGCGGTGACGCCGTCGGTCACGAGTGCCGCGGCCTCGCGCAGGCCCAGTCCGTCCGGCACCGGGACCGGCCCATGCGGCCGGCGTCCTTCGGCCACGTTAGAACCTCAACCAAAGTTGAGGGCAAGACGTCTTGCCCACCACCGTGCGTCCGCATAGCCTGGGCGCCATGACACACGGGCTGAACTGGTGGCGGCTGCACTCGCAGCCGTGACCTGACGCGCCCACCCGCACAGAAGTCCCGAGCTGCTCGCCGCAGCCCGGGACTTCTTTGTGCCCGACGTCGTGCGCGGGCGGCTCCCTGACCAAGGAGACCCACATGTCCGTCACCACCACGCCCGAGGCGACCACCCCGCCGTCGTCCACCCCTCGGCAGGTGCGCAGCACCACCCGCTCCGTCGCCGCGGCCCGCGAACGCACCGCGGTCCTGGAGGACCTGATCGCCCGGAACCCGGGGGAGTACCGCGTCCTGACCGGAGACCGCCCCACGGGGGCGCTGCACCTCGGCCACCTGCTCGGGACGGTCGCCAACCGCGTGCGCCTGCAGGACCTGGGCGTCGAGGTGTTCCTGATCGTCGCCGACTACCAGGTCATCACCGACCGGGACGACACCGGCGACCTGCCCGCCACCGTCCGCGAGGTGCTGCTCGACTACCTCGCGGCCGGCCTGGACCCCGAGCGCAGCACCGTGTTCACGCACTCGGCGGTGCCCGCGCTGAACCAGCTCCTGCTGCCGTTCCTCTCGCTGGTCACCGTCGCCGAGCTGGAGCGCAACCCGACCGTGAAGGCCGAGGCGGAGGCTGCCCTGCTGCGGCAGGAGCGCGGCATCTCCGGCCTCCTGTTCACCTACCCGGTGCACCAGGCCGCCGACATCCTGTTCTGCCACGGCAACCTCGTGCCGGTGGGCGTGGACCAGCTGCCGCACCTGGAGATCACCCGCACCGTGGCCCGGCGGTTCAACCAGCGGTACGCGGCCGCGCAGCCGTACTTCCCCGAGCCGGACGCGCTCATCGCGCCCTCGACCACCGTCCTCGGCGACGACGGCCGCCGGATGTCCAAGTCGCGGGGCAACGCGCTCGAGCTGCGCGCCTCCGAGGACGAGACCGCGGCGTTCTTCAAGCGGGCCAGGACCGACGCCGACCGCGTGATCACCTACGAGCCCGAACGGCGGCCCGAGATCGCGAACCTGCTCCAGATCGGCGCGTACTTCACCGGGACGTCGCCGGAGGCGCTCGCCGACGAGGTGGGCGCCGCCGGCGCGGGCCGGCTCAAGGCGGTGGTTACCGAGGCGGTCGTGGAGGGCCTGCGCCCCCTCCGTGCCCGACGGCGGGAGCTCGCCTCCGCCGGGCCCCAGCACCTCGCGGAGGTGCTCGCCCGGGGCAACGCCCGGGCGAACGAGATAGCGGACCGCACCCTGGACGACGTCCGCGGGCTGATGGGGATGCGGTACTGAGCGCTCGGAAGGTGCCGGGTGGCCGTACCCGGGAGGGGTCCCGGGTGGCCGTACCTACCGTGAGCCCGCGTGCAGACGGCACGCGTGTCGATCGAGGAGGCCAGACATGATCACCGCACTTCGGAGGCCCTGGGGCAAGCGCGCCATGGCGTTGGTCACGGCAGTCACCCTGGCGCTGCCCGTCGCCGGTGCCGCGGCGGTTCCGGCGACCGCGGCACCGGCGCCGACCGTGGCGGCCGCGCCGGAAGCGCCAGCCGCGCCGACGGGAATCGGCTGTGGCGAGCGCATAGTCCACAAGGGCATCCACGCGGGCGGCCGCAGGGTCGCCTGGCTGGACGTCTACTACAACCGCAGCACCGACGCCAAGTGCGCGGTGACGGTGCACACCGGCCCGAGCTGGGGAGTGACTGCCAACACGGCGGTGCGCATGACAAGCGGCCGCCTCATGTCCGGGACGAGCGGTACCTATGCCTACCGGACTGACAGGGTGGTGTTCAGCAACGTCGACGGAGTGTGTGTCGCGGCGCAGGGCGGCATCTACTGGCGGGGTGACTGGCGCACGACCACTGTCCGGGGCCTCTGCGGCTGATCGGGCAAGGAGAATCCCCGGCCGGGATGCCTCAATAACCCGGCCGGGGAAGGAAACCTGTTCGGACGGCCGACGGCGCGACGGGTAGCCACCCGATTCAGTCGCGCCGTCCGCCGCCCGAAGTCAGCGGGCCAGGCGCTCCTTGAGAGCGTCCAGCTGGGCGCGCAGCGCGGCCGGCGTGTGGTCACCGAACCGCGCGAAGAACTCCTCGGTCAGTTCTGCCTCGGCCAGCCACGGCTTGGCAGGGACGTCGAAGAGGGCCGCCAGGTCGGCGTCCGACACCTCGATGCCGTCCAGGTTGAGGCTGCCCGGCGCGGGCAGGCTGCCCACCGGGGAGACCACGGAGGCGTCGGGCCGCAGGCCGCGCCCGGCCTCGACCTGGCCGACGATCCACTCGATGACGCGCGAGTTCTCGCCGAAGCCCGGCCACAGGAAGCGGCCGTCCTCACCCTTGCGGAACCAGTTGACCTGGAAGATCCGCGGGCGCTTCGACTCCTCGATGCCCGCGCCGACCTCCAGCCAGTGCGCCCAGTGGTCGGCCATGTTGTAGCCGCAGAACGGGAGCATCGCGAACGGGTCGCGGCGCAGCTCGCCGAGCGCGCCCTCGGCGGCGGCCGTGCGCTCCGAGGAGATGGTGGCGCCCATGAACACGCCGTGCTCCCAGCCGAGCGACTGCGCCACGAGCGGCACGTTCGTGGCGCGGCGGCCGCCGAACACGATGGCGTCGACGGGCACGCCGGCCGGGTCCTCCCAGGTGTCCGCGATGGTGGGGCACTGGGCGGCGGACACCGTGAAGCGGGAGTTCGGGTGGGCCGCCGGCCGCTCGTCGGCGTCGGCGGGCGTCCAGTCGTTGCCCTGCCAGTCGATCAGGTGCTCCGGTGCCTCGGGCGTCAGGCCCTCCCACCACACGTCGCCGTCGTCCGTCAGGGCGACGTTCGTGAAGATGGTGTCGCGGTCGAAGGTCGCCACGGCGGTCGGGTTGGTGTCGATGCCGGTGCCCGGCGCGACGCCGAAGAAGCCCGCCTCGGGGTTGATCGCGCGCAGCGTGCCGTCGGGACCGGGGCGCATCCACACGATGTCGTCACCCAGGGTCTCCACCTTCCAGCCCGGGATGGTGGGCTGGAGCATCGCGAGGTTCGTCTTGCCGCAGGCGCTTGGGAAGGCGGCGGCCAGGTGATACTGGCGCTGCTCGGGCGACGTGATGCGGATGAGCAGCATGTGCTCGGCGAGCCAGCCCTCGTCGCGCGCCATCGCCGAGGCGATCCGCAGCGCGAAGCACTTCTTGCCCAGCAGGGCGTTGCCGCCGTAGCCGGAACCGTACGACCAGATCTCGCGGGTCTCCGGGAACTGCACGATGTACTTGGTGTCGCTGCACGGCCAGGCGACGTCGGACTCGCCCTCGGCGAGGGGTGCGCCCACCGAGTGCACGGCGGGGACCCACTGCTGCCCGGCGCGGATCAGCTTCAGGATCTCGCCCGAGACGCGCGTCATGACGTGCATCGAGACGACGACGTACGGCGAGTCGGTGATCTCGATGCCCACCTGCGAGATCGGGCCGCCGACCGGGCCCATCGAGAACGGCACCACGTACATGGTGCGGCCCTTCATCGAGCCCTGGAAGACGCCCTTCAGCTCGGTGCGCATCTCGTCCGGCGCCACCCAGTTGTTGGTGGGGCCGGCGTCGTCCTCGTCCTGCGAGCAGATGAAGGTGCGCGACTCGACGCGGGCGACGTCGGCCGGGTTGGAGCGGGCCAGGTACGAGCCCGGGCGCTTCTCCTGGTTCAGCTCGACGAGCGTGCCGGCGGCCAGCATCTGGTCGATGAGGCCCTGCTTCTCCTCCGCGGAGCCGTCGCACCAGACGATCTCGTCGGGCTGCGTGAGCTCGGCGACGCTCGCCACCCAGGCGTGCACGTCCTGCTCGCCGACCGGAGGCAGGGTGTGCGCCGCCGCCTCGGACGAGGAGGCGGAGCCCTGGTCGGTCGTCATGTCGGAGACGAGCTCGGCGACGAGCCGGGTTCGGCGGGGGTTCGCGAGGACGGACATGTGCGCTCCGATCGTCATGCGGCTGGCCACGGTGGCGGGCTTGTTTCCACTCTTGTGTGCGGATCCGCGCGAATTCCAGTCTTCGGGCTGTCAAGAATCACCGATCTTCACGTAGTGTGAAGGAGCGGAATCCTGTTGGTCTGTCCCGGGTGTCTCCGGGTGACCGCCATCACACGACTGGACGGAGAACGACGTGCCGAGCTCGGGCGAGACGACAGCCGGCGGCGAGACCGACCTCATCACACTGGGTCGTCGCATCCGGCATCTGCGCACCGCGCAGGGGCTCACGCTGGACGCGCTCGGCGAGAAGGTGGGCTCGGCCCCGAGCCTGCTGTCGCTGGTGGAGAACGGCCGCCGCGAACCGCGGCTCAAGCTCCTGCGGTCGGTCGCGGAGGCGCTCGGCGTGCCGATGAGCGAGCTGCTCAGCGCGGAGCCGCCGTCGCGCCGCGCGGCCCTGGAGATCGCGCTCGAGCGGGCGCAGCGCGGGCCGCTGTTCACGACCCTGGGCGTGCCGTCGGTCAAGCCCAGCCAGAAGCTGCCGATGCCCGTGCTGGAGCAGCTCGTGGGCCTGCACGACGAGCTGGCCCGGCGCGAGCAGCTGGCCATCGCGACACCCGAGGAGGCCCGGCGCGCGAACACCGACCTGCGCCTCGAGCGGGAGGCCCGCGACAACCACTACCCGCAGTTCGAGGCACTGGCCGAGCAGATGGTCAAGGCCGCGGGGTACACCGGCGGCGCCCTGACGCACCGCACCGTGGCGCGGATGGCGGAGCAGATGGGCTTCACCCTGCTGCACGTGGACGACCTGCCGCGGTCCGCCCGTTCGGTGACCGACCTGCGCAACGGACGCATCTACCTGCCCCCGGCGTCGACCCCAGGGGGTCACGGGCTGCGGTCGCTGGCGCTGCAGGCGCTCGCCCATCGGGTGCTCGAGCACGACCGGCCGCGTTCCTACGGGGAGTTCCTGCGGCAGCGCGTCGAGATCACGTACTTCGCCGCCGCGTGCCTGGCGCCGCAGTTCGTCGCGGTGCCGTTCCTGGAGGCGCGCAAGCGTGAGCGCGACCTCGCGGTCGAGGACTTCCGTGACGCCTTCGGGATCACGCACGAGGCCGCCGCCATGCGGCTCACCAACCTCGCGACGCACCACCTCGGCATCCCGCTGCACTTCCTGCGCGTCGGGGCGGACGGCGCCCTGTTCCGCGGCTACGCGAACGACGGCCTGCCGTTCCCGCAGGACGTCACGGGCGCCATCGAGGGGCAGCTGATCTGCCGCAGGTGGGCGGCCCGCGAGGCGTTCGAGCGCCGCGACCGGGCCACCGAGTTCTACCAGTACACCGACACCCCGGCCGGGACGTTCTGGTGCTCCACCCAGACGGGATCCATGTCGCCGGCCGGCGGGCCTGACGGCGGGTCGGGCGCGTTCTCCATCACGGTCGGCGTGCCCTACGCGCACGCCAAGTGGTTCCGCGGGCGCGACACCCAGGTGCGGCGCGTGTCCACGTGCCCCGACCCCGCCTGCTGCCAGCGCCCCGCGCCGGAGCTCACCGAGCGCTGGTCCGGCGAGGCCTGGCCCTCCGGGCGTATGCACCAGCAGATCCTCGCGGCCCTGCCGCGCGGCGCCTTCCCCGGGGTGGACGACGCCGAGGTGTACGCGTTCCTGGACAAGCACGCTCCCGAATGACGGGTTCACGGTGTATCGCGCGATCCGGGTGGGTGCCGGGTTAGCGTAGGCGACCGTGGCATCGAATCTGGCTTGTATCGGACTGGACGTCTGGCGACGTAGCGACTTTCGCGACATGGTGGCGGTTGCCCGCGCCGAAGCGGAGACCATTGCCAAGGACGGCGAGGTCGGCGTCCATATCTGGACCGATGCGTCCGGTGCCCGCCTGATCATCACCACCGAGGGTGACCTGGTCCGGGTGGTCACGCCCACGTTCTACGCCGCGCCGGGCGCGATCATGTCGGAGCCGCAGGCGGTCGACGGCGGGCTCGTGCTCGCCGAGCTCGTGAACGACCAGGACGAGGTCTTCACCGAGATCGCCTGCCAGCTCGAGGAGCTCGCCCTGCTCGGTGGGGCGACACCGCCGGTCGAGGGGCCGGTGTCCGTCGTCGTGCTGGGCAACTCCGTGCGGGTCACCGGGCGGGTCGATGGCGGCGTGCCCGGTCTGGTCTTCAAGCCCACCGGGGCGTACGCGGCGTCGACCGACGCCGTCGCGCACCTGACCGGCGTCGTGCTGGCGGTCGAGGAGCGGGCCGTGGCTCGGACGGGCCAGGCGTTCACCGCCGCGCGCGTGCAGACCGACGGCTTCCAGGTGACGCTCTGCGTCCCGGCGGGCGACCCGTCGCTGGCCCCGGGCGACGTGGTCGAGGTGGACGGCTACGTGGTGGCGTCGATCCCGTCCCTGCGCGCCTGACCGTCGGGCTCGGCCCGGGTCGAGCGCCGCGTCAGTCGCGGAGCGGGCCGCCCCTCGCGTCCAGGCGGTCCAGGAGGCGGGACAGGACGTCGCCCAGGCGCAGGCCGTCGTGCTCGAACTCGTTGGTGACCCAGGGCGCGACGTTGCCCACCTGAGCCGCCGTCTCCAGCGAGAGCGACGAGTCGACGAACATGTCGTCGAAGTACACGGCGGCCTCGACCGGCACTTCGTTCTCCGCGAGGCGGTGCAGGTCGTACAGGTCGCGCCAGCCCTGCCGCTCCGCAAGGGCGTTCGCCGCGGCCTCGAACGGCCGCAGGGCCTTGATCTCGGAGAACATCCAGGGATAGATCATCTCGCCGGTCATCAGGAGCGGGCGCGCGTCCTCGCCGAACGCCCGGTCGGCTTCGCGCACGGACTGGGCGGCCCACGCCGTCGGGCCGGTGTGGGACTGCGCGTAGATCGACTCGTGCAGCACCGCGTACAGCGGGTTCGTCGCGAACGACGTCTCGGCCGCGACCGTGGCGAGGAACGTGTCGCTCAGCGGACCGCCGTGCGGGGAGTCGAACGCCTCGTCGACGATCCAGTGCACCCGGTCGAATCCGGGCTGCATGCCGAAGTCCATGCCGAGCGTCTGGAACCTGCGGGCCGTGAGCGTGTCGCCGCCCGGCTCGGTCACCTGGCCGGTCGAGAGTCGGTCGGCGATGCGCCCGAGAGCCTTCACGGCGTGCGGGTAGCGCGCCCGGAACCGCTCGTTCTTGGCAACCACGCGTGGCTGGGTGCGCTCGTAGACCTCGCGGGCCGACGCCGTCAGGCCGGGCAGGCCGCCGGTGACGAGGCTCGCGTTGAGGCCCTCGGGAGCGAACGACAGGTATGTCATCGTGATGAAGCCGCCGTACGACTGGCCCAGCGAGGTCCAGCGGCGGCCGTCGAAGAGGGTCGTCCGCACGTGTTCGGCGTCGCGCACTATGTTGTCGGCGCGGAAGTGCGCGAGGTACTCCGCCTGCTCCTCGGGCGTGCCGACGGCGTTGAGCGCCGCGGCCCGGACCGCGCTCGACCGCCCGGTGCCGCGCTGGTCGAGCAGCACGACACGGAAGCGCTTCAGCGCGGTGCCGACCCAGCCCTCCGGGCCGGTCGGGCGCGGGCCCTTGCCGCCGGGGCCGCCCTGCAGGAACACGAGGAGCGGCAGGTCCTCGGTACGGCGCGCGGGATCGACGAGCTCGCGGGCGAACACGGAGATCGTGGGGGATCCGTCGGGCTGGGACCAGTCGAGCGGGACGTCGACGGAGTGGTCGGTGATGTGGACGCCGGGAAGGGTGTAGCTGATAGGCACTGGGTCACGCTATCGGTGGGCAGCGCCGGACCGCCTATCGTTGCATTAATGGAGTCGCTGCTCTAATAATTGAGCCATGACGACCACAGAGGTGCGCCAGCCCCCGGCACTCCCCGTCCTGATCGGCCTCGGCGTGCTCGCCCTTGGCCTCGTCCTCGGCTGGTTCGCCTCCCCGCTGGCCGGTGGACTCGCCGGGCTGATCGAGGCGTCTCCGCTGCCGGTACCCAAGCCGCTCCAGCTCGTCGAGACTCTGCCGCTGGCGTGGACCCTCGGCATCCTGGGTGGCCTCGGCCTGCTCGGCGGCGGGTTCCTCGCGTTCATGACGGTCGGGGAGGCGCCCCAGCTCACCGTCGCCGACGACCACCTCGAGCACCGGCAGGAGGAGCGCGAGGTGTGGATCGAGCGCTCCGACGTCGGCGCCGCGTTCCGCGACACGAGGTACCTCGTGCTTTTGCGGCCGGACGGCGGCCTCCGCGCCCGGCTCGACGCCGACACCCTGTCCTCGGACAGGATCCGGGCCGCGCTGGAGCAGCACCGCTGGCCGTGGCGGGACACGGATCCTTATGAGGAGAGGTTCGAGCGCTGGCTCGACGGCCGCCCCGGGTTCACCGCTGCTGAAAACGAGGCGCTCCGCCGTCGGCTCGAGGAGCGCAAGGATGCGTCCGCCCTCCGCAAGGCGGACGAGGACCTGGCCGCGCTGGGCCTGGTGGCCCGTGTCCGGGACGACCGGATCCAGGTGCGCCGGACGACGTCGGCCGACGAAGGCGCGCGTGGCACGGACCGTTGATCCGGCGCGCCACGAGGCGCGCCGGCTCGTGATCATCGATGTCGCCCTGACCGTCTTCGCGGAGCGTGGGTACGACGGCGCCACCACAGCGGCGATCTGCCGGCGTGCGGGCATCGGCTCGGGCACGTTCTTCCACTACTTCCCGACCAAGCTGGACCTGCTGCTGGCGATCCTGACGCTGGGCATACAGGAGGTCCGCGAGGCGGGGGAGGTCTTCGCGGACCGGACGGACCCGCTCGGCGTCCTCCTCGACATCGTCAAGCAGGGCGCGGACGACGCGGCGGACCCGCGGATGCCGGGGTTCGTCCGCGCGGTGGGCGGCATCATGCACCAGCCGGACGTCGCCGCCAAGCTCGACGAGGATGCCCAGGCCCAGCGCGACCTGCTCCGGCCCTGGGTGGAGAAGGCGCAGCAGGCGGGTGAGATCAGGACCGACCTCACCCCGGAGCGGATCACCTCGTGGCTCTACCTGCTGACCGACGGCTTCCTGGGTCGCACAGCGGACGAGGAGAACTTCACGGCCGAGGGCGAGAAGGCCACCCTGGTCGACACGGCGAGGCGCTTCCTGGCCCCGTGACGTGTCAGACGCTCAGGGCACCGGAGTGACCTGAACGTCTGACACGTGAGTGGTCAGTGCACGTCGGAGTCGACCCAGTCGAACGTCTTCGTGACTGCCTTCTTCCAGCTCCGGTACAGCCGCTCCCGCTCGACCTCCTCGGCGACCGGCTCCCACCGCCGGTCCTCCGCCCAGTTCGCGGTCACGTCCGACTCGCCCTTCCAGAAGCCGACGGCGATACCCGCCGCGTAGGCAGCACCGAGCGCCGTCGTCTCGGCGACGACCGGCCGGACGACGGGGACCCCGAGCTGGTCGGCCTGGAACTGCATCAGCAGCTCGTTGGCCACCATGCCGCCGTCGACCTTGAGCTCGGTGAGCTCCACGCCGGAGTCGGCCTTCATCGCGTCCATGACCTCGCGGGTCTGGTAGGCCGTGGCCTCCAGCGCGGCCCGAGCGATGTGGTTGCGGTTGACGTACCTGGTCAGGCCGACGAGCGCGCCGCGTGCGTCGGGCCGCCAGTACGGCGCGAACAGGCCGGAGAATGCCGGCACGAAGTAGGCTCCGCCGTTGTCGTCGACCTTGCGGGCGAGCCATTCGACGTCGGGCGAGTCGTGGAACAGGCCCAGGTTGTCGCGGAGCCACTGGATCAGTGACCCGGTCACGGCGATCGAGCCCTCGAGCGCGTAGATCGGGGCGGCGTCGCCGATCTTGTAGCAGACCGTGGTGAGCAGGCCGTTCTCGGACGGGACCTTCTCCGTGCCGGTGTTGAGCAGCATGAAGTTGCCGGTGCCGTACGTGTTCTTGGCCGTACCGACCTCGAAGCACGCCTGCCCGAAGGTCGCAGCCTGCTGGTCGCCGAGGATTCCGGCGATCGGCACGCCGGGCACCATGCCGCGGGGGCGGCCCTTTCCGTACACCTCGGAAGAGGAGCGGATCTCGGGGAGCATCGAGAGCGGGATGCCCATGTCGGCGGCGATGTCCTCGCGCCAGGACAGCGTGTCGAGGTCCATCAGCATGGTCCGCGACGCATTCGTGACGTCGGTGACGTGCACGCCGCCGTCGGGCCCGCCGGTCATGTTCCACAGGACCCACGCGTCCGTGTTGCCGAACAGGAGGTCACCGCGCTCGGCCGCCTCACGGGCACCCTCGACGTTGTCGAGGATCCACTTCACCTTGGGGCCGGAGAAGTAGGTCGCGAGCGGCAGGCCCACTATCGACTTGTACTTGTCCCCGCCCTCGGACCCGCTGAGCTCGTCGACGATGGCCTGCGTGCGGGTGTCCTGCCACACGATGGCGTTGTAGACCGGCTTGCCGGTCGTCTTGTCCCACACCACGGTGGTCTCGCGCTGGTTGGTGATGCCCACGGCGGCGAGGTCGGTGTGGTTGATATTCGCCTTGGTCAGCGCGAGCCCGACGACCTGGCGGGTGTTGTCCCAGATCTGGTCGGGCTTGTGCTCCACCCAGCCGGCCTTGGGGAAGATCTGGTCGTGCTCGAGCTGGCCGGTGGACACGATGGTCCCGCCGTGGTTGAAGACGATCGCCCGGGTGCTCGTGGTGCCCTGGTCGATCGCGAGTACGTAGTCAGCCATCGGTGTTGACTCCCTTGTCTGTGTCTCAGTCCGTGTTGAGGTTGCGGCCGCGGCTCCCGCGGCGGGGCCGCGGCTCAGGCGAGCGTGGTGGCCAGGAGGCCGCCCAGCGCGCCGCCGACCAGCGGCCCGACCACCGGCACCCAGGAGTAGGCCCAGTCGCTCGAGCCCTTGCCCGGGATGGGCAGGACGAAGTGGGCGATGCGCGGGCCGAAGTCACGGGCCGGGTTGATGGCGTACCCCGTGGGGCCACCGAGGCTCGCGCCGATGCCGACAACGAGGAGGGCGGCGGCCAGCGGCCCGAGGTCGCCCGGCCAGTTGGCGAACGACAGGATCACGAAGACCAGCATGAACGTGGCGATGACCTCGGTGACGAAGTTCCACGTGTACGAGCGGATCTCCGGGCCGGTCGAGAAGACGCCGAGCTTCACTGCTGGTTCGGCTTCCTGGTCGAAGTGCTGCTTGTGCGCCAGATACGCGAGTACGGCGCCGACGAAGGCACCGGCCAGCTGCGAGACCCAGTACAGGAGCAGGTTGACGAAGTTCGCCGGCACGCCGTCGGCGAACTCCTCGGCACCGCTCGAGAGGATGCCCAGCGTGACGGCGGGGTTGATGTGCCCGCCGGACTTGAAAGCGACGAACACGCCGGCGAAGACCGCGAGGCCCCAGCCGAAGTTGATCAGCAGCCAGCCGCCGCCGAACCCCTTGGTCCTGGGGAGGATGGCGTTGGCCACGACGCCGGCACCGCCGAGGATGAGGATCAGGGTGCCGAAGAACTCCGGCACCATGATGTCCGTGAATGCGTTCATCGCTGACTCGCTTTCTGCCGACCGCTCTGTCGGCGTACGGGGGTGAACCCGGCGGCTCCTCAGGGGTAGCTCGTCGGCGGTCTCGTTGTCGTGTCCTTGGTGTCCTCAGGTTCGAAGCGGCTGCATGGCAGCCACGTCCGGGGTGGCCAGGCGTGCCCGTTCGGCAGCCTCGTCGTCGGGTGATTCCTCTGCGTGCCGTTCCGCCTCGATCCGCTGCTGCCAGGCGCGGACCTCGCGCTCCGTGTCGGACGCGTCCCAGTCCAGCAGAGGCCCGATGACGGACGCGACCTCCTCGGCCGCCTCGGTGCCGCGGTCCGCGACCTCGTAGACGAGCCGCGTGCGGTGCGCCAGCACGTCCTCCAGGTGGAGGGCGCCCTCGTGGCTCACCGCGTAGTGCACCTCGGCGCGCAAGTAGGCGGGCGCGTGCTGGAGCGGCTCGGCGAGGGTCGGATCGGCGTCGCACAGCTCGACGATCTCGGCGAGATTGGCCCCGTACCGGTGCAGCAGGTGGTCCAGCAGCGGGGGAGTCCAGCCGAACCGCTTGCCCCACGTACGCGCCTGACGCTGCACGGCGCGGAGCCCGACGGCGCCCGTGAGCGGGATCTGGTGCGTGATCGAGGGGAGAGCGGCTGAACGCTGCCCGATCGCGAAGTCGACGGCGTCCTTGGCCATGATCCGGTAGGTGGTCAGCTTGCCGCCGGCGATGACGGTGAGGCCCGGCGTCGGCGAGGCGACGGTGTGCTCGCGGCTGACCTTCGCGCTGCTCGTGCCCGCCTTGGTGCCCGGCTGCAGCAGGGGGCGCAGGCCCGCGTAGGTGCCGATGATGTCTTCCCTGGTCAGGGGATGTGCCAGGACGGCGTTCGCATGGTCCAGCACGTAGTCGACGTCGGCGCTCGTGGCGACCGGGTGCGTCGGGTCGAGGTTCCACGGGGTGTCCGTGGTGCCGATGATCCAGTACCGGCTCCACGGGATGACGAACAGCACCGACTTCTCGGTCTGCAGGATCAGCCCCGCGTGGCCGCGGATGCGCTCGCGCGGCACGACGATGTGCACCCCCTTGCTGGCGAGCACCCGCAGCCCGCCCTCCGAGCCCGCGAGGGCCTCGGTCTCCTCGGTCCAGACGCCGGTCGCGTTGATGACCGCCCGCGCCCGGACGGTGATCTCCTGGCCCGTCTCCAGGTCCACGATGACCGCGCCGTTCACGGCGCCTGTCGCGCCCTGTGTCAGGCTCACCACCTGGGTGCGGCTGGCGGCGTGCGCCCCGTAGCTGGCCGCGGTGCGGATCAGGGTGGCGACCAGGCGGGCGTCGTCGACCGACGCGTCCCAGTACTGGACGGCGCCGACGGCGGCGTCGTGCGCCAGGTCCGGGAACTTGGCCTCCATCTGGTTCTTGCTCAGGTGCCGGTGGAACGGCATCGGACGGCGGCCCGGGGTCAGCGTCGCCAGGACGTCGTACATGGCGATGCCCGCACCCACGTAGGCGCGCTCCCAGACCCGGTGCTCCAGGGGATACAAGAACGGGACCGGTCGCACCAGGTGCGGTGCGAGGTCCCGGAGCAGCAGGTCGCGTTCGGTGAGGGCCTCGTGGACCAGCTCGAAGTCGAGCATCTGCAGGTAGCGCAGTCCGCCGTGGACCAGCTTGCTGCTGCGGCTCGAGGTTCCTTGCGCCCAGTCCTGCGCCTCGACGACGGCGGTGGACAACCCGCGCGTGACCGCGTCCAGCGCTATTCCAGCGCCGGTGACGCCGCCCCCGATCACCAGTACGTCGAGTTCGGCCGAGGGGCTGACGCTGGCTTCGAGAGCGGCCAGCGCCTGCGTCCTCGCGTCTGCGGTCAGGCGTGTGGATGCCATGCGCCAAACTCACCACGCATTCCCTCACTTGGCAAGACCTTTGCCCTGTGTGGCCGGGTATGTGGGGAGGTTCTCTTGCTCACTTTCTGGTTCGGCATGCGATTCGCCTGATCTGCGTCGAGTGGCGTGCCGGGGTGCTGGGGTGGTCCGCGTGGCGTGCCGGGGTGTCCGCCTGGCGTGCGCGCCGGGCGCGGTGCGGTGCAGCAGCCGTACTGTGTCGCCGTGACGACACCCGAGGCGCGGGTCGCGCCCGTGATCCGCCCCGCCCTCCCCGCCGACGTGCGCACGATCCGTGACCTCGTCGAGCCGCTCAGCCAGGAGCGCATCCTCCGGCCGTACGAGATGGTCGGGTACTACGAGGCGGTCCAGGAGTTCCTGGTGGCGACCGACCGTACTGCTCCTGACGACCCCGCCGTCGGCTGCGGAGCGCTCCATGTGATGTGGGACGACCTCGCCGAGGTGCGCACGCTCGCCGTGCACCGCGACTGGCGCGGCCGCCGGGTGGGACACGCGCTGCTCGAGGCGCTGGTCGAGCGCGCCCGTGCGCTGGGGCTGCGCCGCGTGTTCTGCCTGACCTTCGAGGTCGACTTCTTCGCCGCACACGGGTTCCGCGAGATCGACGGCACGCCCGTGACGCCCGAGGTGTACGCGGAGCTGCTGCGGTCGTACGACGAGGGCGTCGCCGAGTTCCTGGACCTGGCCCGCGTCAAGCCCAACACCCTGGGCAACTCCCGCATGCTCCTGGAACTCTGACGCTCTTGGTTGTGGGCGTGATCGTTGCGACTACGCGCCCGTTCTAGGCGCAACGATCACGCCCACAACCAAGCTAGTTCGGGAGGTGGAGGCGGTTTGCGTCATCCTGTTCCGCCAGGCCGTCCTCGACCAGGCCGGCGATCGCGCGGTCGAGCTGCCGCGGGTCGTGCCACAGTCTCGCGAGCAGGGCACGGTCCACCGGCTCGGTCGCCCGCCGGAGCTCCGCCATGACCCGGCCGCGCGCCTGCCGGTCGGTGCCCGCCCAGGCCTGGGTGCGGCGTCGGCCCGCGTGGGCGTCCGGAGGCGAGCCCGCCGAGCGCCATGCACACAGCCCGGCGACCGGGCAGGCGCCGCACTTCGGTGCCTTCGCCGTGCAGACCAGAGCCCCCAGCTCCATCGAAGCGGCGGCCCAGCGCGCGGCCTCGGCGTCGCCGTCCGGGGTGAGGGCGGTCGCCAGTGCGCGCTCGGCGGCGGTGTACGACGGCGCGGGCAGCGCCGTCCCGGCGACAACCCGTGCCAGCACCCGGCGCACGTTGGTGTCGACCACCACCGACCGCTTCCCGTAGGCGAACGCCAGCACCGCGGCGGCGGTGTACTCGCCGATGCCGGGCAGGGCCCGCAGCTGGGCATCGGTTCGGGGGACGACGCCGTCGTGCCGTTCGACGATCGCCTTGGCGCACTCCTGCAGCCGCAGCGCCCGGCGCGGGTAACCAAGCCGGCCCCAGGCGCGGAGCACGTCGGCGGTCGGCGCCTGCGCCAGGTCGGCGGGTGTCGGCCACTGCTCCAGCCACGCACGCCAGGCGGGCTCGACCCGCACCACGGGGGTCTGCTGCAGCATGATCTCGCTGACGAGCACGCCCCAGGGCGTCCGGTCCGGCGCGCGCCAGGGCAGGTCGCGCGCGGAGTCATCGAACCATCGCACGACGCCGGAGCGCACCTCCGTGCGTCGTGTCGCCTCTCGTACTGTCACGAGAACTCATCCTGCCGCACCGCCCGTGCTCCCCCGCCCGTATGGGGAGGCGGGGCGCAAAACTCGTGAAGTAGGACACGTGACCGACTCGGCGGCGCGGCTGCCGTGCGGGCGGTGTGCGGCGTCGTATTTTGGTGGCGCAGGATGTCACCGCACGTCAGACCAGGTAGCAGTAGTTCAGCAGGGGGTTCAGCAGGTGGTGAGTGCACCGGAGCGAGCCGAGCGGCCCCCGGGCCCGGACGCGGATCGGGAACCCGACGGCAGGCGCCCGCGTGGCCGCGGCCGCCTGATCGCGGTGCTGGTCGTGCTGGCCCTCGGCGGGATCGGGGTGGCGGTGACCTGGCCCGAGGCGGAGCCGTCCATCGTGTCCGACAAGACCGACCCGCCGGCGCCTGTGGACCCGAATGCCGCCGCGTCGCCGTGCACGGCCGAGGACCTCGACATCGGCCTCGCCGCCGACCGCCTCGCGGTCACGCCCGGGGTGCCGGTCAAGTTCACGGTCTCGCTGCAGAACGAGGGCGAGGTGCAGTGCCTCGTCGAGGGACCCCGGCACAGCCTCGCCGTCACCGTGTACCAGGGCGAGGTGGGCGAGCCGACGGCGGAACGCGTCTGGTCGTCGGCGGACTGCGCCGACCCGGACGAGGAGCGGCTGCTGCTTCTCGGGCCAGGCGACGTCGACATCACGGATGCGAACTGGTCCGACGCCCGATCGGCGCCCGGGTGCGAACCGGGCCAGCCGAAGCTGACCGCAGGGGAGTACACCGCGCAGGCCACACTCGCCGACGTCGAGGGTGTGGCCAGCGACGTCGTGCGGCTGACGTACACGGTGCCGGAACCGAGCAGGTCGCCGTCGGGGAATCCGTCCGGGAATCCGTCGGGAAGCTCGTCTGAAGGCCCGTCCGAAAGCGCGTCGGGAAGTCCGTCCGGACGTCCGTCGGCAAACCCGTCCGAAAACGCGTCGTCCCACCCGAGCAAGAAGCCAGGAACACATCGTTGAGTGCTGGATATTCGCCTCGTCTCGAGCTCTGACGGGGCGAATATCCAGCACTCAACGGGTGTCAGACGTAGCGTTCCAGGATGCTCGACTCCGCTAGGCGGGACAGGCCCTCGCGGATGGTGCGGGCGCGCTGCTCGCCGACGCCCTCGACCGACATGAGGTCGTCGACGCTCGCCGCGAGGAGCTTCTGCAGGCTGCTGAAGTGTCCAACGAGCTGTTCGATGGTGATGTTCGGCAGTCGCGGCACCTTCGACAGCAGCCGGTAGCCGTGCGGCGCGACGGCGGCATCGAGGGCGTCCCCGCCGCCGGGCAGGTCCAGGATCCGGCCGATCTGGCTCATGTCGAGCAGCTGCTGCGACGTGAGCGCGGAGAGCTCGGCCTGGACCTCGGCGAGTGTGCGGTCCTTGCGGCTCAGCACGTAGTCGCGGATCACGAACTCACGGTCCGCGCCGACGTCGCCGATCAGCTCGTCGAGCTGCAGGGCCAGCAGTCGGCCGTCCACACC
This sequence comes from Promicromonospora panici, assembly GCF_900608595.1. Taxonomy (GTDB): domain Bacteria; phylum Actinomycetota; class Actinomycetes; order Actinomycetales; family Cellulomonadaceae; genus Promicromonospora; species Promicromonospora panici. The sequence goes on from NZ_UWYY01000019.1 coordinate 153,614, forward strand.
GAGCTCGATCACGTAGCCGGCGATCTCGTCGGAGATCCGGCCGACCATTTCGAGCCGCTGCACCACCGAGCACACGTCGCGCACCGTGACCAGGTCCTCGATCTCCAGTGCGGACAGTGTGCCGGACACCTCGTCGAGCCGGGCGCGGTACCGCTCGAGCGTCGCGAGTGCCTGGTTGGCGCGGCCGAGGATCGTGTCCGAGTCCTCCAGCACATGCCGTTGCCCGCCCACGTAGAGGGCGACGATCCGCATGGACTGGCTCACGGAGATGACCGGGAATCCGGTCTGCTTGGCGACACGCTCCGCGGTGCGGTGGCGCGTGCCGGACTCGGTCGTCTCGATGGTCGGGTCGGGCAGGAGCTGCACCGCCGCCTTCCGGATCCGGGTGGCGCCCCGGTCGAGCACCACCGCGCCGTCCATCTTGGACAGCTCGCGCAGGCGCGTGGCCGAGAAGTCGACGTCGAGCGAGAAGCCGCCGGAGCAGATCTGTTCCACGGTCGGATCAAGGCCGAGCACGATCAGTGCACCGGTACGGCCGCGCAGGATGCGCTCGAGTCCGTCACGGAGTTCGGTCCCGGGCGCGACGGCGGCCAGGGTCTCCCGGAGCAGCTCGTCAGGGTGCGAGGAGGTCATGGCCACGAAGAAATCCTACGCTGTGCGCTGGGTCACAAGCAGTTCGTTTCACGAACCGGTCACTGGCTGTCCATCTGGCCGCCAGCTCCCCGGCCCGCGGACTGCGCCCATTCCACGGCATCTCGGATATGAGCCGCCTCCACCAGCTGGAGCCCGTCGGGCGCTTTGACACCGGTTCCGTGCGGTACGACGGCGTGCGCGAACCCCAGGCGCGCGGCCTCGCCCAGGCGTCGGTCCAGCCCTGCGACCGGGCGCAGGTCCCCGGCCAGACCCACCTCCCCGACGGCCATCGTGGCCCCGGGCAGGGGGCGCCCGGTGCGCGCGGACACGAGCGCGAGCGCCGCCGCGAGGTCCGACGCCGGTTCGGTGATCCGGGCGCCGCCCACCGTCGACGCGTAGACGTCCTGGTCGGCGAGGCGCAGCCCGCCGTGCCGCTGCAGGACGGCGAGGATCATGGCGAGCCGGCTGGAGTCGACGCCGCTGGTCGCCCGGCGCGGGTTGTTCAGCGGGCTCGGCGCCACGAGACCCTGCACCTCGACGGCGAGCGGACGCCGTCCCTCCAGGGTCACCGTGATGCACGACCCGGCGACCCCCGAGCCGGCGTGCGACAGGAACAGGCCGGACGGGTCCGGCAGCCCGACGATCCCGGCCTCCGAAAGGTCGAAGCAGCCCACCTCGTCAGTGGGGCCGTACCGGTTCTTCACCGCGCGGATCATGCGCAGACGCGAGTGCCGGTCGCCCTCGAACTGGCACACCACGTCCACCAGGTGCTCCAGCGTGCGCGGGCCGGCAACGGAGCCATCCTTGGTCACGTGGCCCACGAGGATCGTGGGGATCTGCCGCTCCTTGGCCACCGCGATGAGCGCCGCGGCGACCTCCCGCACCTGCGACACGCCGCCCGGCGCGCCGTCCACCTGGCCGGACGCGATGGTCTGGACCGAGTCCACGATGAGCATGTCCGGCTGGTTCGCCTCCAGGTGGCCGAGCACCGTGCCCAGGTCTGTCTCGGCGGCGAGCAACAGGGTGGGCGACAACGCCCCGATGCGCTCGGCCCGCAGCCGAACCTGACCGGCGGACTCCTCGCCCGTCACGTACAACACCGTGCGGGGCGACTCGAACCCGTCGGGCCCCAGGGCGCCGTCGGCCACATTGCTCGCGACGGCGAGCAGCAGCGTCGACTTGCCCACGCCCGGCTCGCCTGCGAGCAGGATCACGGCCCCCGGAACCAGCCCGCCGCCGAGCACCCGGTCGAACTCGCCGACGCCGGTCGGGTTGGCGCGCGCCGCCTCCACGTCGATGTCGGCGATGGGCCGGGCGGGCTCACGCGCGGGGGAGACGACGGCCGTGCGCGGGCCCGACACCGCAGGCCCGTCCTCGCTCACGGTGCCCCACGCCTGGCACTCCCCGCAGCGGCCGACCCACTTGACGGTGGTCCAGCCGCATTCGGTACAGCGGTACGCGGGCCGGGCCCGCTTGGAGGTCGATGAGGTCACGGGCGCCACCGTACGTGCCACCACTGACAACCAGCGAAGATCACCCGCGCCGGTCGGCCCGGATCGGCGCGACGAACAGGCGGGACCAGGTATTTTGCGATCATGCTGGCCTCCGACGGGCGCATGGCGCACCACGCCGGATCGCGTACCAGCCCCGCCCCCTGTCCCTTATACCCATCTGACGCTG
>NZ_UWYY01000020.1 GCF_900608595.1 Promicromonospora panici
GGAGACGCCGAGGTGGCGGTCGCGGGGGTCGGCCCCGGACACGCGCAGGGACGCGACGGGGCGGCCGCGCAGGGTGGCGGCGGCGTTGACCGCTTCGCCGGCGGCGACGCCGGAGTAGCCCCAGCGGGTGCCGGTGCCGAGGTTGCCGGGGCCCTGGGCGACGATCGCGACGTCGCACCCGGCGACGTGTCGGGCCGCGAGCAGCCCGGTGTGCACGGTGACGGCCTCCAGGTCGCCGCCGAAGGCCTGGCCGACGGTGACGCAGGTGTGCAGCCAGTCGGCGTCGCGCAGGGCGGCGATCGTGCGGGAGAACGCGGCGGGCAGCGCACCGCCGTCGGTCATGACGTAGGCGATCTTCAGGCCGTCGGCGCCGGTCCCGGTTCCCGTCCGGGCGGCGGTCCGGGCGGCGGCGTGCCGCAGTCCCGCGACCACGGCGGGCAGCGCGGAGTGCAGGTCCGCGACGACGACGGGCATGCCGTCGAGGCTGTCGGCGTCGGCCAGGGTGGCGTGGTGCGGCGACTCCTGCTCGTCGACGCCGAGCACCATGGTCTGCAGGGGCGTGTACCGCGCTTTGACGAGGTGGCCGGGGCCGGGCGCGGGGTCCGGCGGCAGCCGCGTGCCTTGGGCCGCGGGCCCGACCACGAGCGCGTACCCGCCGGTGCCCAGCCCTCGCGCGAGCGCGGACACGTTGAGCAGCAGGGCGTCACCCGGGACGGGCTCACCGACCAGGTCCGTGTACGCCAGGGCGCGTACGGTCACGTGCGCGCCGTCGATCACACCGCCCGCCACGCCCTCGAGCTCGGCGCCGCCGCGGCCGGGCAGCGGCCGGTCCAGGGCCACCTCCAGCTCGAGGGCTCCCCGCCAGGCCTTGCCCGTCGACCTGCCTGTGGAAATCACGGTCCCGATCCGCCACGTCATCACACGGTGGAGGCTACCGGCCGATACCGTTGTCCTGATGCCCACCGACCCGTCCCCCAGTCAGTCCTCCACCACGTCTCCATCCATGTCCTCACCGATGCCCTCGCCCGCGGCGCCCGCACTGAACCCCGCCGAACGGCTCCTGAACCTTGTCATCGCGCTCGTGAACACGAACGCGGCGATGACCAAGCAACAGGTCCGCACCGCCGTGGCGGGGTACTCGGACGCGCCCAGCGACGAGGCGTTCGAGCGGATGTTCGAGCGGGACAAGGACATGCTGCGCGCCCTGGGCATCCCCGTCGTGACGGTCGGGACCGGTGGGCACACCGACGAGCTCGGGTACCGGATCGACCAGGACGCCTACGCTCTGCCGCCGATCGACCTCACCCCCGCCGAGCTCGGCGTGCTGTCCCTGGCCGCGCAGTTCTGGCAGGACAAGACGCTGCAGACCGACATCAACCGCGCGATGGTCAAGCTGCGGGCCGCCGGAGCGGGCGACCCGTCCGCCGACGCCCTGGCCGGGCTCGCGCCGTCCGTACGCGCCGTCGGCGACGCCTACGGGCCCCTCATGGAAGCGATCGAGGCCCGCCGGGCCGTCACGTTCAGCTACCGCGCCGCGTACAACGGGGCGGTGCTGACCCGGCATGTCGAACCATGGCGCATCGCGGCTCGCGACGGCGGCTGGTACCTCATGTGCTTCGACCGCGACCGGCAGGCACCCCGCGTGTTCCGCATGTCACGCATCGAGTCCCGCGTCCGCATCACCGGCCCGACGGACGCCTACGAGATCCCCGACTTCGAGACCGACGTCATGCTCGGCAAGGCGCACGGAGAGGTCCGGCAGGCCGTGGTCGCCGTCCGCCCCGAACGCGCCGGAGCCCTGCGCGCCCGCGCCAAACCCGTGCCCGACGGCGAACGCGAGGCCTACAACGGACGCCTGCCCCGCCCCGCCGGCGGCGCGGACGGCGGCGCGGACGACCGTGCGGACGACCGTGCAGGTGCGCGCGCCGGGTGGGACATCCTCGAGGTGCCGTACCGGTCCCTGTCCGGCATGGCGGCCGAGGCCGCCGGATACGGGGCAGCCCTCGTCGTGCTCGAACCCCAGGCGGTCCGGGAGGAGACGCTGCGCCGCCTCACAGCCGCGGCCGCCCTGGGCTCCGGGCCGGAGACCGGTTCCACCGCGGGCACACAGGCGGAGGCAACCCGTGGCTGAACGCGCCGACGACCGGCTCCTGCGCCTGCTCGGCATCGTCGCCTACCTCGACGGCGCCGGCCCCGTACCCGTGGCCGACCTCGCCAAGCGGTTCGGGACCACACCCGCGCAGATCCAGAAGGACGTCGACGCCCTCTGGGTCTCCGGCACCCCCGGCTACTGGCCCGACGACCTCATCGACTTCGATGCCGCATCAATCGACCGCGGCGTCGTGCACCTCACCGAGGCACGCGGCATGACCCGCCCCCTGCGGCTCGGCACCCGCGAAGCCGTCGCCCTGGTCGCGGCCCTGCGCGCCATGAAGGCGACCGGCGCCGTCCAGGCCGACCCCGCACGGTCCGCCGTGGTCGAGTCCGCCCTCGGCAAGCTCACCGACGCCACCGGCGAGGCCGCGAGCGCCGTGGACGTGCGGCTCGCGCCGGGCGGGGACCGGCAGGTCGTGGCGGCGATCTCGTCGGCGCTGGTGGCGCACCGCCGGTTGCGGATCCGGTACGTGACCTCCTCCGACGTCGTCAGCGAACGGGAGGTGGACCCCGTACGGCTGCACACGCAGGACGAGTACGCCTACCTCGCGGCCTGGTGCTACCGGGCCGCGGCGCCGCGCACGTTCCGGGTGGACCGCATCCTGGAGGCGGTCGAGACGGACGTCCCGGTGCAGGAGCACCCGGGGGTGGGGGAGCCGTCGGCCGAGATAGATTTCGCGGCCCTGTTCGCGGGCGGGTCGTCGCCGCTGGCGACGATCCGGTTCGCGCCGAGGGCTCGGTGGTTCGCGGAGGAGGTCCCGGTCGAGTCGGTGCGCAACCTGCCCGACGGCGACTTCGAGGTGACGCTGCGGGTCACCAACCCGGGCTGGTTGCGCAGCACGCTGATCCAGCTCGCGCCGTACGTGCGGTCGGTCGCGCCGAGGCCGCTGGCCGACGACGTCGCGGGCGCCGCCCGGGAGGCGCTGGACGTCTACGGCGCAAGCTCGGTGCCCCGAGACGGAGCCACATCCGCGAATCACCACTAGGCTTGGCGACCATGTGGTTCTGGGTGTGGACCCTGCTGATCGTCGGCAGCCTCGTCGGAGCGTTCTTTCTGGCCCGCTACCTCTGGCGGTCCGCAAAGGGCCTGCTGGAGGAGCTCGGCCGGGCGTCGGCCCGGATCGGCGAGTCGAGCGACCGGCTGCAGGAGCTGTCCGACCGGGCGCGTGAGGTGGCGAGCACGCAGCACGCCGGGCCGAGCCTGTTCGACGACGTGACGATTCACTACCAGCGCGTCAACGCGCAGCGGGCGGCCCGTGCGGGGCGCAAGGAGGCGCGGCGGGCGCGGCACGTGGTGACGTGGCAGAAGTGGAAGCACTTCAACGACTGATCCGGGCCGCGATTCTGGGCCGTTCTGGGCCGTTCCGCGCTGTTCTGGTGGGTTGCCGCTACCTTCCGTCCACCGGAGGGCTACCTTTGTGCCCCTTGGATCCGCGTAGGATCGGTCATATCCGCACCGCACCGCGTAACAGCACCGCACCGTAAGGAGTCACCATGGGCGCAATGCAGCCGTGGCACTGGATCGTCCTGCTCGTCGTCGTCCTGCTGCTCTTCGGGTCCTCCCGTCTGCCGGGGCTGGCCAAGAGCGTGGGCCAGTCGATGAAGATCTTCAAGAAGGAGGTCAAGGACCTGCGTGAGGACGGTTCCGGGAACGCGAACAGCAACGCTGCTGACGCGCCCGGCGGGACGACCACCTCGAGCCCCAGCTCCACGACGGGACCGGGCGCGAGCTCTGGTACCGACTCGGTACCGGGCTTGATCGACAACAGGGACCGCGACATCCCCAAGGCCTGACCGGTGGCACGAACGAGGCGGCCGTCCGACGGCCGTATGCCTCTCCTCGAGCATCTGCTCGAGCTGCGCAAGCGATTCGTCCTCATAGCGCTCGGCCTGGTGGTCGGCGCCATCGCGGGATGGCTGCTGTACGACCCGTTGCTGGTCCTGCTCCAGCGTCCGCTCGTGGTGGCGGAGGAGATGCGGGGCAACGAGATGACCCTGAACTTCGCCGGGCCGATGGCGGCACTGGACCTGAAGATCAAGTCGTCCCTGTTCCTGGCCGTGTTCATCACCTGCCCGTGGTGGCTGTACCAGGTGTGGGCGTTCATCACGCCGGGCCTGAACTCGAACGAGAAGAAGTACGCGTACGGGTTCGTCGGCGCGGCGTTCCCGCTGTTCCTCGGTGGCGCCTACATGGCGTGGCTCGTGTTCCCGCACGCGATCCAGATCCTGTCGGGGTTCTTGCCGGACGACGCCACCGCGTTCACCAACGCCCAGGAGTACCTGTCCCTGGTGATGCGGCTGCTCATCGCGTTCGGGCTCGCGTTCCTGTCCCCGGTGCTGCTGGTGGGCCTGAACTTCGCCGGCCTGATGTCGGGCAAGGCGCTGCTGGGCGGCTGGCGGTGGGCCATCCTCGTCGCGTTCACGTTCGCCGCGATCATCACGCCGACGCCGGACGCCCTGACGATGATCCTCGTGGCACTGCCCATCTGCGTGCTGTACTTCGGCGCGGTCGGGGTGTCGGTGCTGCACGACCGGCGGGTCGAGAGGCGACTGGCGGCCGCTGAGGTCTGACAGCCAGCCGTTCTCGAGCCCTGAGTGCCCGGTCCTGCGACGAACGCGGACCGGGCACCGGTCTGTCACGCACAGGTGTGTCGGACAGTGACCGTAGGCTGTCCCCATGAGCGACCTGAGCCCTGCCGAGCGGTACACGGCCTTCCGGTCCCAGAGCCGTTCAGCGGCCGAGCACCCCGAGCTGACCAGCTTCCGGGAGGTCATCGGGTTCGAGCTCGACGACTTCCAGGTGCAGGCCTGCGAGGCTCTCGAACAGGGCCGCGGTGTGCTGGTCGCGGCCCCCACGGGGGCGGGAAAGACCGTCGTCGGCGAGTTCGCCGTGCACCTGGCCCTCGCCGGCGGACGCAAGGCCTTCTACACGACCCCCATCAAGGCCCTGTCCAACCAGAAGTACACCGACCTCGTGCGCCGCCACGGCATCGACAACGTCGGACTGCTCACCGGTGACACCACGATCAACGGCGACGCGCCCGTGGTGGTCATGACCACCGAGGTGCTGCGCAACATGCTGTACGCCGGGTCCTCGACCCTGGACGGCCTGGCCTACGTCGTCATGGACGAGGTGCACTACCTCGCCGACCGGTTCCGCGGCCCTGTCTGGGAAGAGGTCATCATCCACCTCTCCGACGACGTGCAGCTCGTCTCCCTGAGCGCGACCGTGTCCAACGCCGAGGAGTTCGGCGACTGGCTGGAGATGGTGCGCGGCGACACCGCCGTCGTCGTCTCCGAGCGGCGCCCCGTGCCCCTGTGGCAGCACGTCCTCATGTCGTCGCCGGAACCGCGTGGCAAGCCGCGCCTCCTGGACCTGTACGCCGGGCACGTCGACCCGACCGACCCCGGCACCAGCCCGCCCATCAACCCCGACCTGTCCGCGGCGTTCCGGTCCGGGCGCGGCGGCAACCGTCCCGGCGACCACGGCGGGCGCGGCCGCGGCCGGGGCAGAGGCGACCGCGGCTACCGCGGGCCGGGCGGCCGCAGGAACGGCGACCGGAGCAGCGACAACGGCGGCGGCATCGGCCCGAACCGGCGCACCCCGCCGCGGTTCATCGTCATCGACGCGCTCAACGCCGACGGGCTGCTGCCCGCCATCTACTTCGTGTTCTCCCGCGCCGGCTGCGAGGCCGCCGTCGACCAGTGCCTCAAGGCCGGCCTGCGGCTGACCAGCCCGCAGGAGGAGGCGACCATCCGCTCCGTCGTCGAGGAACGCACCGCCGCCATCCCGCCCGAGGACCTCGACGTCCTCGGCTACTGGTCCTGGTCGCAGGCCCTCGCACGCGGCATCGCCGCCCACCACGCCGGCATGCTGCCCGTCTTCAAGGAGACCGTCGAGGACCTGTTCTCGCGCGGCCTGGTCAAGATCGTGTTCGCCACCGAGACCCTCGCGCTCGGCATCAACATGCCCGCCCGCTCCGTCGTCCTGGACAAGCTCGTCAAGTGGGACGGCACCAGCCACGTCTCCGTCACCCCCGGCGAGTTCACCCAGCTCACCGGCCGCGCCGGACGCCGCGGCATCGACATCGAGGGCCACGCCGTCGTCGTCGACCACCCCGCCCTGGACCCCGTGGCCCTGGCCGGCCTCGCGTCCAAGCGCCTGTACCCGCTCAAGTCCAGCTTCCGGCCCACCTACAACATGGCCGTCAACCTCGTGGCCCAGGTCGGCCGCGACCGCGCCCGCGAGGTCCTGGAGACGTCGTTCGCGCAGTTCCAGGCCGACCGCGGCGTCGTCGGCCTGGCCAAGCAGGCCCAGGCGCACGCCGAAGCGCTCGACGGGTACGCCAAGGCCATGACCTGCACCGAAGGCGACTTCGGCGAGTACATGGACCTGCGCCGCGCCATCAAGGACCGCGAGAAGGAGCTGTCCCGCGCGGCCTCCGGTGCCCGCCGCGCCGAGGTCGTCGCCTCCCTGGAACAGCTGCGCCGCGGCGACGTCGTCGAGGTGCCCTCCGGGCGGCGACGCGGCTACGTCCTCGTGCTCGACCCCGGCGAGCCCGGCGGGTTCGACGGCCCCCGCCCCACCGTGCTCACCCAGGAACGCCAGGTCAAGAAGCTGACCCTGGCCGACGCGCCCGACGGCCTCGAGACCGTCACCACCGTCAAGATCCCCAAGGCGTTCAACCCCCGCAAGCCCGACGCCCGCCGCGACCTCGTCTCCTCCATGCGCAACGCCCTGGGCGCCATGGCCGACGACGTGCCCTCCGCCCACTCGACCAGCAGCCCCGCCAGCAGCCCAGCCAGCCGGGCCGCGCGCGGCGGCAAGGCCCTCGGCCGCCGCACCGACCCCGCCACCGACCCCGAGCTCGCGCGCCTGCGCAAGGCCCTCAAGGCACACCCGTCCCACGCCTGCCCCGAACGCGACGACCACGCCCGCTGGGCCGAACGCTGGAACAAGCTCAAGCGCGAGCACGACCAGCTCGTGCGCCGCGTCGAGGGCCGCACCGGCTCCATCGCCCGCACCTTCGACCGCACCCTGGACGTCCTGCTCACCCTCGGCTACCTGCAGCACACCGGGACCACTGACCAGCACGACGGCGGCGGCCGGGGCAGCGCCGGCCGGATCCGGGTCACCGACGACGGCCGCTGGCTGCGCCGCCTGTACGCCGAGAACGACCTGCTCCTGGCCGAGTGCCTGCGGCGCGGCGTCTGGGACGGGCTCGACCCCGCGGGACTCGCCGCCGTCGTCTCCACCGTCGTGTACCAGGGGCGACGCGACGACGCCCCCGACCCCTACATCCCCGGCGGGCCGACCGGGCGCCTCGCGGGCGTCCTGGACGACACCCAGCGCGTCTGGTCCGAGGTCGACGACCTCGAGGAGGCGCACGGCATCGAGGCCACCGGTCCGCTCGACCTGGGCCTGGTCGGCGCGATGCACCGGTGGGCGTCCGGCAAGGGCCTGGACAGCGTGCTGCGCGGCTCCGACCTCGCCGCCGGCGACTTCGTGCGCTGGTGCAAGCAGGTCGTGGACGTGCTCGACCAGCTCGGCGGCGCGGCGCCGTCCGACAAGCTGCGCACGACGGCCCGCAAGGCGCAGGACGCCGTCCTGCGCGGGGTCGTCGCCTACTCGAGCCTGTGAGCCGTGGTCAGCGGGTGACAGCCGGACGATCGTGCCGTCATTCGCCCGCTGACCAGCCAACGACCGGCCACTGACCAGGGCACGGACCCGGCAGATCGCATACAGTTCCGACCGTGAGCCAGCCCGTCCGATCCATCCTGTACCGCAACGGAGTCATCCACTCCGCAGCCGACCCCTTCGCCGAGGCGATCCTCGTCGACGACGGTGTCGTGGCCTGGCTGGGCGCCGACGACACCGCCGCCGGTCTCGCCGCCCGTGCCGACCGGGTGATCGACCTGGACGGCGCGCTCGTGACCCCCGGGTTCGTCGACGCGCACGCCCACGTGCTGGAGACCGGCCTGTCGAGCGACTCCGTCGACCTCACCCCGGCCGGCGGCGTGCACTCCCTCGCCGACGCGCTGGCCGCCCTGCACGAGGGCGCCCGCCGGCTCGCGGCCACAGACCCCTCCGGCGACGAGGTCCTGCTCGCCTTCGGCTGGGACGAGCAGGCCTGGCCCGAGCAGCGCGCCTTCACCCGCGCGCAGCTCGACGACGCCTGCGGCGGCCGCCCCGTGTACGCGGCACGGGTCGACGTCCACTCGGCGGTGGTCTCCACCTCGATGGCCGCCCGCGCCGGCATCGAGCACGACCCCGCCTGGACCGGCATGGGCCTGTCCGGTTCCGGCTGGTCCGACGCCCCCGCCGACACCGGCCTGGTCACCGCCGACCTGCACCACACCGTGCGCGACGTCGCCCACGCGCTGTCGCCCGAACGCCGCACCCGCCTCTACCGCGAGACCCTCGCCGCCTGGGCCGCCCGCGGCATCGTGTCCGTGCACGAGATGAACGGCGAGCACCTCGACACCCGCGCCGGCCTGGCCGAGCTGCACGCCATGACCACCCACTCAGTGACCGCCGAGGCACAGGCCGACCCAGGCGTCCCCGCCCTGCCCCACCTGGTCGCCTACCGCGGCGAGCTGTGCCGGAGTGCCGACGACGCCCGCGCGCTGCTCGCCGAGCTGCCCTTCCTCACCGGCATCGGCGGGGACCTCAACGTCGACGGCTCCATCGGCTCCCGCACCGCCGCGCTGCGCAGCCCATACTCCGACCTGCCCGTCGACCCGTCCTCCGGGTCCTTCACCGGCGTCCTGACCAACCCCGACGGCACCCCGTGGACCGGCAACCTGTACCTGACCGCCGAGCAGATCGCCCACCACCTGGCCGCCGTCCAGAACGCCCGCGGCGACGGCGCCGGCGTGCAGGCCGCGTTCCACGTCATCGGGGACCGGGCCATGGACGAGATGGTGCTCGGGCTCCAGGTCGCCGCCCAGCTCACCGGCGAGAGCGCCGTGCGCGCCGCGCACCACCGCATCGAGCACGGGCTGTTCGTCGACGCGGCCACCCTCGCCGCGCTCCTGGTGCAGGGCGTGGGCCTGTCCGTGCAGCCCGCGTTCGACTCCGCGTTCGGCGGCAGCAAGGGCGTGTACGCCTCCCGCCTCGGCGCGTCACGCGCCGGCTCCCTGATGCCGTTCGCCGACCTCGCGCAGGCCGGCGTGCCCCTCGCGTTCGGCTCCGACACCCCCGTCACCCCCGTCGACCCCTGGCAGGGCGTGCGCGCGGCGACCGGCCACGAGGACCCCGACCAGCGCATCTCCGCGGGCGCCGCCTTCCGCGCCCACACCCGCGGTGGCTGGCGCCTGGCAGGGCTGGACCACACCGGCGCCGGCCAGCTGCGGGTCGGCGCGCCCGCCCACCTCGCCGTCTGGCGGGCCGAACGGCTCGCCGTGCAGGCCGCACCCGGCCGCCTGAGCTCCTGGAGCGAGGAGGCCCGCGCGGGCACGCCCCTGCTCCCGGACCTCTCCCCGGACGCCGTCGAACCGGAATGCCTGCACACACTGCGCGACGGCGTCATCCTGCACGACACCTTCTGACCCGCGCGCCCCTTGGTTGTGGGCCTTGGTTGTGGGCGCGACCGTTGCGACTACCCGCCCGATTTAGGCGCAACGGTCACGCTCACAGCCAGGAGGACGGCGTTGGCGCCGGTAGGCTGCGGTTGTGCGTCTGCGTGAGCCGTCTCGGCTGCTGTCCCTGTTCCTGGCGGTGGCCGGTGGCCTCGTCCTGTGGACCGCGTTTCCCAACGCCGGTGTGTGGCCCGCCGCGTTCGTCGCGATCGCCGTCCTGTACTGGTCGCTCGGCCGCGACAACGCCTGGTGGAACCTGCTGATCGGGTCCCTGTTCGGCATGACGTTCTTCCTGCCCCACCTGTGGTGGGCGCACGAGTCGACGGAGGCCGCCCCCTGGATCGCGATCTCGGCCGTGGAGGCGCTGTTCCTGGGCGCGTTCGGCGTCCTGTGGACCTGGGCACGCCGGGCGCCGTTCCTGCGCCGGCGCGGCTGGCGGCTCGCCGCCGCGTTCGCCGTGCTCTACGTCGCCGTCGAGCAGTGGCGCGCCGACGTCCCGTTCGGCGGGTTCCCGTGGGGACGCCTGGCCTGGGCGATGGTCGACGCCCCGACCGGGCGCGCCGCCTGGCTCGGCGGCACCGTCGCGGTGAGCCTGCTGGTCGCCTTCGCCGGTGTGCTGCTCGCCCTGGCCGTCGCGGCCCTGGTCCGAGCGGTCCGACGCCGCGCACCGCGCGACGGGGGCCGCGCCGTGGGCGCCCTCGCGCTGGGCGTCGCGGTCGCCGTCGTGCCCCTGGTGCTGCCGCTGCCCACCTCCGCGAGCGCCGGGCCCGTCGAGACGCCGGAGGGCAACGAGGTGTACGACGCCGGGAGCGACCTGGCGGAGGACGGCACACTGTGGGCCGGTGCGGTCCAGGGCGACGTGGGGGAGCCGGGTCTGGGGGCGTTCGCGAACCGGGCCGAGGTGCTGAACAACCACCTGGAGGGTACGTACACGCTGGCCGAGGACTTCGCGGGCGAGCTGGACGTGGTGCTGTGGCCGGAGAACGGTTCGGACCTGGATCCGCAGACGACGCCGGACGTCGCGCGGGGCCTGGACGCGGCCGCGACGGCGGTGGGTGCGCCGATCCTGGTGGGGGCGCAGGAGTTCCCGGAGTCGGGTGGGCGGTACAACGTGTCGTTGCTGTGGCAGGCGGGCAGCGGGGTGATCGGGCGGTACGCGAAGCAGCATCCGGCGCCGTTCGGTGAGTACATCCCGATGCGGTCGTTCCTGCGGCTGCTGTCGGACCAGGTGGACCGGGTGACGACGGACATGATCGCGGGGGTGAACCCGCCGTACGTGGACGTGCCGAGCCGCCTGGGGCAGGGCGGGTACCGGATGGGCACCATCATCTGTTTCGAGGTGGCGTACGACGAGATCATCCGGGACGCGGTGCTGAGTGGTGCTGAGGTGCTGGTGATCCCGACGAACAACGCGTCGTTCGGGTTCACCGCGGAGTCGACGCAGCAGCTGGCGATGTCGCGGATGCAGGCGATGACGACGGGGCGGGCCGCCGTGCAGATCTCGACGGTCGGGGTGTCGGGCGTGATCACGCCGGACGGGACGGTGGTGCGGCGGACGGGGCTGTTCACCGATGACGTGTTCGTGGCGAACCTGCCGTTGCGGTCCTCGATCACGCCGGCCGTGGCGGCTGGCTACTGGCCGGGCTGGGTGGTCGGCGGTCTCGCGTTCGTGCTGGTGGTGGCCGGTGTCGTGGGCGGGATCCGCGCCCGGCGGGGCAGGGTTCGTGCGGAGGCCGCGGCTGCGGTCGACGGTGCCGCCGAGACCCTGACCCGGTAGGGGGCAGGCTCGGTAAGGGCAGGCGTAGAGACGACCGTCGGGTCCAGGCCATGTGGCCTGGACCCGACGGTCGTTCTGCGGTTATTCCGTTGTTGCTGCCAGCCGTTGCGCTGCTGGCCGTCCTGCCGTCAGGCGGAGCGGCGGAGCTTGCCGGCGCGCAGCAGCTCGAGGCGCTCGTCGAGCAGGTCCTCGAGCTCCTTGACCGTGCGGCGCTCCAGGAGCATGTCCCAGTGGGTGCGCTGGGGCTTGGTCGCCTTGGGCTCCGGCTTCTCGGCGTCGCGCAGGAGTGCCTCCTCGCCGCAGCGGCATTCCCAGATCGGGGGGACGTCCGCGTCGGTGGCGAAGGGCAGGATGATGGTGTGGCCGTTGGGGCAGTCGTAGTAGGCCTGGAACCGAGGGGCGAAGTCCACGCCCTCGTCGGACTCCATGCTCTTACTACCGATGCTCATACCGCGCAGTGACCGGTCGGGCACGATGTCCTCCAGAGGGTTGTCGGGATAGGTGGCGGAAAGAGGTCCGTAGTGCCAACGCAGGGACCCTCTGTGATGTTCCAGCCGTTCCAGCCGTCTATTTTCCAGCCGTCTGATCAGGCTACGCGTCGGATGTGCGCTCGCAAGCGCACTCCGGGCAAACTGGGCGCTGATGTGCGCGATCTCACGTACGTCACGGCTGGTGGGAGCGGAGGCCGTGGGAACAATCGACCTTAGCAGCCGGTTGACGCCCATGTGCATGCAGATGCATGAACCAGCGGCCGTCGCACGACCAGCAAGGTCATCGGAACGGCCATCGAGCAACACGACCATCGGGAGCGCGACAACATGCAGTTCGGGATCTTCAGCGTCAGCGACGTGACCACGGACCCGACGACCGGGCACACCCCGGACGACACCGAGCGTGTCCGGGCGATGCTCACCATCGCCAAGCACGCCGACGAGGCGGGCCTCGACGTCTTCGCGACCGGCGAGCACCACAACCCGCCGTTCGTGGCCTCCAGCCCGACGACGATGCTCGGCTACCTGGCCGGCGTCACCGAGAACATCACGCTGTCCACCGCGACCACGCTGATCACGACCAACGACCCGGTCCGGATCGCCGAGGAGTACGCGATGCTCCAGGTCATCTCGGACGGCCGGATGGACCTCATGATGGGCCGCGGCAACACCGGACCCGTCTACCCCTGGTTCGGGCAGGACATCCGCCAGGGCATCCCGCTCGCGATCGAGAACTACGCGCTCGTGCGCCGGCTCTGGACCGAGGACGTCGTGGACTGGGAGGGCAAGTTCCGCACCCCGCTGCAGGGCTTCACCGCCACGCCGCGCCCGCTGGACGGCGTCCCGCCCTTCGTGTGGCACGGCTCGATCCGCAGCCCCGAGATCGCCGAGCAGGCCGCCTTCTACGGTGACGGGTTCCTGCACAACAACATCTTCTGGCCCATGAGCCACACCAAGCAGATGATCCAGTTCTACCGCCAGCGGTTCGAGCACTACGGCCACGGCCGCGCCGACCAGGCGATCGTCGGCCTCGGCGGCCAGGCCTTCATCCGCAAGAACAGCCAGGACGCCTGGGACGAGTTCCGCCCGTACTTCGACAACGCGCCCGTCTACGGGCACGGCCCCAGCATGGAGGACTTCACGCGCGACACGCCGCTGACCGTCGGCTCCCCGCAGCAGGTCATCGACCGCTACGGGTCCTTCATCGACGACGTCGGCTACTACCAGCGCCAGCTGTTCCTCACCGACCACGCCGGCCTGCCGCTCAAGACGGTCCTGGAACAGATCGACCTGCTGGCCTCCGACGTCGTGCCGGAGCTGCGCAAGATCGCTGACGCCAAGCGACCGCAGGACGTCCCGGCCAACCCGCCGACGCACGCCGAGCGCGTGGCCGCTGCCCGCGCCAAGGGTGAGGCCGGCGCCACGCACGTCGGCGACGGCGGGGACGAGTACACCGGCAAGCGGGCCGAGGAGGTCCTCTCGTGACCACCGTTCCGACGTTCGGCGCCGAGGGCGCCGGCGGGCCGGAAGACCGGACCCCGCGCACCATCGCCGTCGTGCACGCCGGGCTGGGTCAGCCCTCCTCGACACGCCTGCTGGCCGACCGCCTGGCCGACGCCACCACGCGTGAGCTCGAGGCCCTCGGCCACGAGGTGACCGTCGAGATGGTGGAGCTGCGCGACCACGGCCACGCGATCATCGACGCCATGCTCACCGGGTTCCCCACGGGCGACCTGGCCCGGGACATCGAGGCGATCACACAGGCGGACGGCGTCATCGCCGTCACGCCGCTGTTCACCACCACCTACTCGGGGCTGTTCAAGTCGTTCGTCGACATCCTCGACAAGGAAGCGCTCACGGGCATGCCGGTGCTGCTCGGCGCGACCGGCGGCACCCCCAGGCACTCGCTCGCGCTCGAGTACTCGATGCGCCCGCTGTTCACCTACCTGCGGGCCGACGTCGTCACGACGTCGGTCTTCGCCGCCACCGACGACTGGGCACAGTCCGCCGGCGAGAAGCACGACGACGGCGGCAGCTCCCTGCCGCAGCGCATCGAGCGGGCCGGCCGGACCCTCGCCGGCCTCGTGTCCGAACGGGGCGAGCACACCAAGCCGGCGGACCCGTTCTCCAGCACCCCGAGCTTCCTGGACATGCTCGGCGGCGACTGACCCGGCCGGCCGATCGCGCGCGCTGCCCGCACCAGGTCGCACCAGGCCCCGGGGCTTGCACCCCCAGGGCCTGGCAGGGAACATATGGGACAGCGGTCGCCACTTGTCGTGGCCGCGTCGAGGTGAGGAGCGCGTCATGGCGGACGGTACGGAGAGCCAGGTCTCGGAAGATTCGGGCGCGGACAGCCACTCAGGCAGCGAGAAGAGCACCGACGTGCACCTCCTGAACACCGACACCGACCGCGTCGCCCGGATCGTCGCGGCGCTGCGCAAGGCACACGCCGAGCAGGCGGCAGCCTCGTCGGCCACCGCGGTTGTCATGGCACCCGTTCCGGCGCCGCCCGCCGAAAACGTCGCGGCGTCGGTCTCTGAGCCCGAGCCCGCTTCGGCGTCCGTCGCAGAGTCCGTTTCAGACTCGGCCTCGGAGTCCGCCTCGGAGTCCGTTTCGGCAGCCCCGGCAACAGGCTCGGCGACGCAGACCGCCGAGATGCCGGACGCGCCCGCACCGCGCCGGGAGACCACGGGCGTCCGCCCCGCCGCGCCGGCCCTGCCCACCCTGCGCTGGAACCCCGGCGCCCGGTACCGCGCGTCGCGCCTGGCCGACCGGCCGGCTCTGCCGGCGGCGTCCGCCGCGGAGCCTGCGACGCCGGCCGCGACACCCGCTTCGGGACCCGCCGGGCAGCTCCGCGTCCCGCCGCCTCCGGTGCCGGGACCGCCCGTCCAGGGACCGCCCGTCCCGGCGCATCCCGTCGGCGGACCCCCGCCCCTCGCCGGGCGGCTGTACCGGGGCCCTGCCCGGCGGACCGGCGTCTTCGAGCGAGAGATCTGGTACCCGGCCGCGCGTTCCTCGCGGGTGCCGCGTGACGTCAGCGATGCGCTGGTCCGCGCCGTCGAGCGATACCGCATGGGCTCGATCTCCACCTCGGGCCTCGTGCGCGCGATCGGCCGCGCCCACGCCGCCTGAACCCACAGATTCTCTTGGTAGCCCCCGTGTTTTCACATGGTGGCAAATTGACCGTTCGATCCGGTGAGGTTCGCCCAGTGCCGGCCTTGTCCCGCATTCGTGCAACGGAGGAATATTCGTTGCACGACGAGCGCGCGACGTGGCGTTCGTGAACGAGTGCACCAAGCGCAACGTCCGGTCCCTCTCTCTGTGGAGGGGCACCTCTCTGTGGAGGGGCACCGAACGAGGTGCCTGGCGGCCCGCACGAGGAGGACGAGACCGGCGATGCGACGGCAAGCGGGGGTTCTGGTCGGCGCACTCGCCGCGCTCGGGCTCCTGAGCGGCTGTGCCACCGACACCAGCGCCGCCAACTTCACCGCACCGGAGGAGTACGGGACGGTCGAGCAGCTCGTCGCCGACGCCGACGTCGTCGCCCTGGTGCAGGCCGGTGACTCCGGCGTCGACGTCGTCGACCGTGTGCCCTACACCCGCACCGAGCTCCAGCTGCGCAAGGTGCTGCTGGGCGTGGTCGCGAAGAACGCCAGCATCGCCGTCACCCAGGTGGGCTCCACGGCGTCGCCGCCCGGTGACGGTCTGCCCGCCGTCCTGCGGGACGGCCAGGAGTACGTGGTCGTCCTGCACCGAACCGGGCCGGGGGAGTTCGAGGTGGTCGGCCCGGGCGTCTGGCGTGCGGACACGCTCGGCGCCAGCCTGACGCTGCACACGGCGATGGCCGCGTGCGTCCCCGCGGCGATCCCGCACGTCACCACCCCGTGGGACCTCGAGGTGCAGCTCGGCAAGGTCGGCGAGGCACTCGGGACGAGCGTGATCGGGAGCGCCTGACCCGGCTGCTGGGCCAGACTTGGCGTATGACGCGCAGCCTCGTCCTGACGGCGGACGACGCCGGTACCGATCCCGATGCCGACCGCGAGATCGCCGCACTGCTGGCCGGCTCGCCGCTGACAGCGGTTGGCGTGATCGCCGCGGATCCGGAGAACGGATCGGAGAACGGGCTGGGGAGCGCACCCGGCAACGGCCCGGAGAATCCCGGCGTGGCGCGGGCCGTGAAGCTCCTCGCCCAGGCGGCGCCCGACGTCGCACCGGGCGTGCACGTCGTGCTGCCGACGCCTGAGCCCGAAGGTGGCTTCGACGACGTCGTCGAACGGATCACCACGCAGGCGGACACGCTGACGCGGGCCGCTGCCGCCGTCGGCCTGCCCGCGCCGGCCCGGATGGACTCCCACGAGGGCACGCTCTACGGGCTGCTCGGCCGCTCCTACCTGCCGGAGGCACTCGGGGTGTGCGCGCGACGGGGCATGGCGTTCCGCCTGCCGCGGGGTCTGGAGCTGTACGGGGACGACGACCCGCTGCTCGCCACGCCCGCGGTCCGGGCGCGGCATGCGAGCGCCGTCGCAGCCGCGGACGCCGCGGGCGTGCGGCTGCCACGGGTGATCGCCACCCGCCGGGGCGGCGACGCCGAGGCCCGGGACTACGCGACACTGCGGGACCACTACCTGCGCCTGCTCGAGCGACTGCCCGAGGGTGCGAGCGAGATCTTCCTGCACCCGGCGCCGGACACGGCGCGGCTCCGGGAGGCGTCGGCGGGGTGGTGGCGCAAGCGGACGTGGGAGCTGCGCCTGCTGGGCGACCCGGTTTTCATCCGGGAGATCGAGCGGCAGGGCATCGACCTCGTCAGCAGCTGGTGAGTAGGGTCACGAGCGTGAACGCCGAGCGAGCGGCAACGGGCGGGCCGGAGAGCGGGCCCCTGGCAGGGTCGTCCGAAGGGGCAGGGTCGTCCGAAGGAGAGCCGCCCGAGGGACTTCCGCCGCGGGCCGGAACGTCGCCGCTGCGTTACGGCATCGGGATGTTCGGCACCTCGCTGCCGATCAACCTCGTCAAGGGCTCAATGCTCTACGTGTACGTGGAGCTGCTCGGCCTGGACGCCGTCGTCTACGCGACGGTGTACGCGGTGTACGGGGTGCTCGACGCGGTGGACAACCCCGTGTTCGGGCACCTGTCGGACCGCACGCGGTCGCGGTGGGGGCGGCGTCGGCCGTACCTGGTGACCGGTGCGCTGGTGCTGGCCGGCACGACGATCGCCCTGTTCTCCGTGCCAGGCCCGGTGGCGGAGTCGGCGGTGGGGCTGGCGGTGTGGTTCGCGGTCTTCGCGATCACCACCGAGATTGCCGACTCCTTGATCAACGCCAGCTACGGCGCGCTGCTGCCCGAGCTGTTCACCCACGAGAAGCGCCGGGCGACGGCGAACGCGGTGCGGCAGGGCGCGCAGCTGATCGCCCTGGTCATCGCGCTGGCGCTGACGCCGGTCCTGGCCCGCAACGTGCTGGGCACCGAGGGTTCGACGGTCGGTTACGGGCGCCTCGCGGTGATCTTCGCGGTCGTGGCGGCGGCCGTGATCCTGTGGACGGCGTTCGGGGTGCGGGAGGACCCGGCCCTCGACGCGGAACCCAAGCCCCAGTTCTTCCGCTCGGTGGGGCAGATCCTGTCGACGCCGCAGTTCTGGACCGTCGGTGTTGTCAACGCCTGCTACGGCGCCGCGATGGCGCTGGTCCTGGGCGGCCTGCAGCTCTACGTGCACCACACGCTGGGCGGGACGGCGCTGGACGCCAGCATCCTGCAGCTCGTCGTGATCGTCGTCGCGATCGGGATGCTGAGCGTGTGGGCCGCCGTCGTGCGGCGCAAGGGTGCCGCCTGGACGTGGCGGCTCGCGCTACCGGTGGCGGCCGTCGGGTTCATCCCGATGTACTTCGCGACGGACCTGATCACGGGGATCTTCGCCGGGCTCGCGGTGGCCGTCGGGTACTCCGGCGTGCTCGCGACCAACGACCTCGTCATCGCGCGCGTGCTCGACGCCGACGCCGCCCGCCACGGCACCCACCGCAGCGGCCTGTTCCTGGCGGCGTTCGGCGTGCTGGGCCGGCTCAACGCGCTGGTGACGGCCGGCGCGCTGGCATCCCTCGCCGTGTGGTTCGGCTACCGGAACGGCGCCGACCCCGGGCCCGATCCGGGGCAGGCGTTCCGCGTGTACCTCTCCCTCTACCCGTTCGCGCTGCTCCTGATCGGGACGACGGTCTCGCGCTTCATCCGCCTGCCGGCCGCTCCGCAGGAGGCCGGCTCACAGGAGGCCGGCTCCTGAGCCGACGCCGGCGCCCACGGGCGGCGGTCATGCCTTCGTGAGGACGAAGAACAGGAAGCACAGAAACCCGGCTCAAGGATCTGCTGGAAGAGTTCGCCGCCCGCCCGGACGACCCTGCCGCGCCCGCCTGGTCGCTCTTCATGGTGGTGCACTCCGACCCGAACCGACCCTGACTGTGGCGTCCGGTACCCCGCCCAGGCCCAGCACGACACGCCGACCACCAGATGGCCGCAAGGTACGCCGGCAAGGGTCACACGCTGATGGCCAGCAGGGTTCGGTCGGGCGCCTCCAGCCGGTAAGGGCCGTGCTCGGGCGGGGCGACGAGGGTCACCCGGTCGCCGCGGATCCGCCGTCGGCGACCGGTGCCGCCTGATCGCGTCGACTCCTCAGCCGTGCGGTCGCCCGCCAGGCCCGTGCTGTCCACCAGGACCGTGCCGTCCGCGTCGATCGCTACCAGGTCCTCGCCCACGCGCACCAGTACCGGCTCGCCCGGCCCGGGGAACCGGCTGATGGCGGTCCGTCCATGTCGGACGGCGTCGAGGATCGCCTCGGGCGTGCGGTCCTCGGCCGCGACCCAGGTGGTGGGCGTGCCGGGCGGATACCCCTGGTCGGGCGTGTGGAAGTCGCTGCCACCGAGGAACACGGGGCGTTCGGTCGCGCCCGGCGCTCCCGCGGCGCCCGCGAGCGCCCGCAGGTAGGCCCAGGGACCCGTGGCCGTCAGGTCCAGGAACCAGGAGATGTGCCACAGCTCGAGGTAGCCGGTCCGCACCGGATACAGCCAGCCGCAGTCGTCCTGGACCGGGTGGTTCACGGACAGCAGCCCGCCCCGCTCCTCGACGTCGGACAGCCACTGCGCCGCCGGGCGCCGGAAGTCCACCCAGCCGATGTCGCCGAACGCGTTCGCGTGGCCCGCGTGGGTGGTCACCTCCTGCCCGGGCAGAAGGCACAGGTCGTAGGCGGCGCCGACGGCGGGCAGGTGCGGGTGGTGCGAGACGGTGTTGTGGTCCGTCACGGCCAGGAAGTCCAGGCCCCGGCCCGCCGCGGCGGCCGTGAGCTGGGCGATGCTCAGCGTCCCGTCCGAGTGCGTGGTGTGTGCGTGCAGGTCGCCTGCGTACCAGGTCAGGCCGTCGGGTGCGGGCAGGTCGCGCCCGAGCCGGGTCCTGCCCGGCGCGATGCCCGACGGCGGGGGCGGCGCCGGCGGTTCGTCCTCGACCTCGCCGGCATCCACCCCGGTGGAGACGGTGACGGTGACGTCGACCGGCTCGGCCGGCATCGCGTGCAGGCCGAGCACCACCGCCCACTGCCCGGCGACGAGCTCACCCGGCTCGTACCCGGGCGTGGCCGCGTCGGGTGCGATCACGAAGCGGGAGCGGGCGCCGCCCGACCAGCCGCGCCACCGCTCCGGGTCACGACAGCCCAGGTCGATGACGGCGGCGTCCTGGTTGTAGGCGAGGGTCACCTCCAAAGCCGGTGTGCCGCCGGCCGGCAGCTCGAACGGCACCTCGAGGTACCGGTTCTCGATCTGGTCGTCGACGAACAGGCGCAGGCGGCGTTCCTCGCGGGTCACGCACCGAGGCTATCCCCGCCGCGGTCGTCCGGGTTGCACCACGGTCTTGTCCCAGGCAGGGTGCGGTGACCGCCCGGGACAGCCATCCGCCGCAGACGGCCCCGGTCTCGGGGCGGTAGTGCATCCGTCATTCGATTCTGCCGTCCGTCCGTGCCGACTTTCATCGCAAGGAGTTGCTGTGCACCGTTCCGAAGCCGTGTCCATCACGGAGGTCTCCGTGGCCGATGCGAAAGCCGGTCCTTACGGCATAGCCGCCGGGCCGGACGGTGCCCTCTGGCTCACGCTCGCGCAGGGCGGCGGCATCGCGCGCCTCACCCTGGCCGGCGAGGTCACGGAGTACCCGCTGGATACGGTCGCATGCCTCCCCACGGTCATCACTCTCGGGTCCGACGGAGCGCTGTGGTTCAGCCGCTCCCAGGACCATCGGATCGGCCGCATCGTGCCCGACGGCACGGAGCAGGCCTTCCCCGTGCCGACGCCGAACAGCGGTCCGTACGGCATCACTCCGGGACCGGACGGCGCGATGTGGTTCACGGAGATGAACGCGGACCGGATCGGCCGCATCGGCGCCGACGGCCGGATCGCGGAGTTCGAGGTTCCCGTGGCCGGCGGCATGCCGTCGACGATCACCACGGGCCCGGACGGCGCGCTGTGGTTCACCCTCAACCAGGCGAACGCGATCGGCCGCATCACCGTCCGAGGCGACGTCGCTATCCACCCGCTGCCCACCCCGGGCGCCGGACCTGTCGGCATCACCAGCGACGGCGCGGCCCTGTGGTTCGTCGAGATCGCGGCGGGGCAGGTCGGGCGGATCTCGGTCGACGGCGAGATCCAGGAGTTCGCGCTCCCGGACCGCACCGCCAAGCCTCACGCCATCGTCGCGGACGTCTCGGGCGGCTGCTGGTTCACCGAGTGGGGTGCCAACCGCATCGGCCACATCACGCCGGGCGGTGAGGTCACCGAGCACGACCTGCCGACGCCGTCGTCCGAGCCTCACGGCCTCACGATCGGACCGGACGGCGCGGTGTGGGCCGCCCTGGAGATCGGCAAGGTCGCGCGCCTGGCACGGTAGCCGGGCCCGGTGGTCAGCTGCGGTTCGTCGACGGTTCCGCAGCGGCCGGGGTGGTCGTCCCCGCGGCCTCCAGCGCTTCCCGCAGCCCGGCGGCCGTGCCCTCGGCCTGGGCCTGACCCGCGACGGCGGCGAGGCGCGCCCGCTCGGCCTCCGTCGCCTGGGTGCGGGCGGCCTCCAGCGCGCCGCGCGACGCGGAGAGCTCGCCCTCCAGCCGGGCCACCGACGCCTCCGCGGCAGCGCGAGCGGCCTCGGCGGTCGCGCGATCCCGGTGAGCCTGTGCGACGTCGCCCCGCGCCGCCTCGAGCGTGCCGCGCAGATCGGTCAGGGACTCCCGCAGCCCGACGGCGGCGCCCTCCGCCTGCGCGCCTGCCGCCTCGGCGTCGGACCGGGCGCGTTCGGCCGCCGCCGTCGCGGCTCGTTCCTGGGCGAGCTCGTCCCGCGCGGCGTCGAGCGCCTGTCGCGTCGCCGCGAGATCGCCCTCCAGCCGGGCCGCGGCCGCCGCCGTCGCCGCACGCTCCTTCTCCGCCGCGCCGCGCTCCTCCTCCGCCGAGCGCGCGTGCTCGCGCGCCGACTCCAGCACGGCACGGAACTGCGCCAGCTCGGTGTCGGCCTCGTCCACGCGGGCGGCAAGAGCATCCGCCTCGCCGACGACGGCGGCCAGTGCCTCGTCCGACGCCGCGGCCGCCGCCTCGTGCTCGGAGCGCGCGGCCTCGACCGCCGCGCGCCACAGCGCCTCGATGCCGCGCTCCGCCAGCGCGGCGACCACCGCCGGTAGGTCGGGGAGGGCCTGGCGTGCCTCGTTCTCGGCGGCCTTGGCGTCACGCCACTCCCGCAGGTACTTCGTCGCCGTGGCGTTGGAGCAGCCCGCGCGCTCGCGCACGTTGGTCACCGTGACCGGCGCGCCCTCCGCTGTCAGGTCCTCGGCCGCCTGGAAGACCCGTTCCTTGTCCCGCACGTCGTTCCCCGATCAGTTCGTCGTCCCGGTTTTGCCACTCTCGTAGTAGTACGAGGAGGAGCACAATACTACTACTACTTTGGTATCCACAAAGTGCGCACCCGCTTTCCTAAAGCGGGTGTGCACTTGAAGTACAACCGGCTAGTTCACGCCGATTGTGAACCCCCATGGACTGCGCGCAACGCGTCAACGGGAGCACATAGTGAGCGTCGAGTGCGCCGGGCGCGCCGCGCCCAGCACAGGCGGCGGGGCCTGGCGGTCGAGATCGGCTGTGTCCGCGACGGCGTCGGCGACGAGGGAAGTGCGATCGCCCGGGAAAGCGGAACAAGCGCGGGTCTCTCGTGTGCCGGTTCCACGAGGTGACGTGCCGGAGAGCAGGTAACACCCTCTGATTGGCTGGTCAGAGGGTGTTTTTGCGTCTCAGCGCGCCAGTTCACCCGGCCCGCGTGAGGAGGCCGGGTGAACTGGAGCGCGAGGGCTGGCGCGCGGTCGGGGGCGGCGTAGCGTGTGAGCCAGGTAACACGGTTCTGCTGTGCAGAAGCCAGGGGGAGTAACGCTCGTCTCGTTGCTGCCCCGAAGGGACCTGACCCCATGGCACTCCTGAACGGCCGCCTGCCGGCGGCCAGCCTGACGCCCCTCGCATTCGCTCCAGGACACCGAGCACAGAAGGACGCCGCCCGTTCCCTGACCGCCCTGTCGGCCCGCTTCCGACGCGAGTTCCAACACGACATAGCGGTCACCGATGCCTACCGGACCTTCGACCAACAGGTCGCCCTGAAGATCGCCAAGGGGTTCCTCGCCGCCGTGCCCGGCACGTCGAACCACGGTTGGGGCCTGGCCTTCGATCTCGGCGGGGGCATCAACGTGCGCACGTCCAAGGAGCACGAGTGGATGCAGCGTGAGGCGAAGCACTTCGGCCTCGACAACCCCAACTGGGCCACGTTCGGCGCCTCGGGCTTCCAGAAGGAGGAGCCGTGGCACTGGGAGCACGTCAGCAATTCGCGGGACGGTTCACGGGCCGTCGTCGAGCTGCAGAACAAGCTCAGGAAAGCAGGATTCCTCAGGGGTGCGGCCGACGCGTACTGGGGTACCGACACGGAGAGGGCATGGGACGGGCTGATGAACAACATCCGCGCAAAGGAAGCCACCAAGGAACGCATCAAGTGGCTCCAGACCATCCTGGCCCGCTCGTACGTCGGGCGCCTGTACACCGACCGGATCGACGGGGTGTGGGGCGACCACTCAAAAGCCGCGGCGGCCACCTTCCACACGCGGTTCTCGGGGGTGAAGTAGCCATGACCGGGTCGGAGACGCTCCTGCCGCGCGCACGCACGGTCGCCTACTTCGCCGCCCTGGCCGCCGGCGTCGTGCTCACCTTTGGCTGGGGCCGCCTGGCTGACCGGGCCGGGAGCCGCGTCCTGGGCCGGATCGCCGGGGCGGTCTTGCTCGCCGCCGGCGTGGCCGGCGTAGCCGACCGTCCGACCCGCCCGGAGCCTGGCGCGTTCCAGGCGGGGGAGGCGGGTGGCGTCATGTTCGACGAGGGCGACGCGCAGGCGGTACTGGCCGAGCTGGAAGGCCTCGAGGGCGACGACCTGCCCGAGCTGGAACGCCACTAGCCAGGCTGGCAATGACAACCGGCGTCCGGCCGACAGCAAGGTCAGGGACCGCTGCCGGCCGGACGCCCGGGCTCACCTCAGGTGCCGGCCGAAGAACCGGTCCCCGTCCTCCCGCTCGAACCACGGCGTGCCGAGGTGTCCGCCGAGGTTGGCGTGCAGCGTCTTCTCCGTGCTGCCGAAGGCGTCGAACAAGTCGAGGGCCCGTTGGCGGGGGTTGCCCTCGTCGTCCCACTGCAGCAGGAGCAGCAGCGGGATGGCGACCTGCGGGGCCTGCTCGCGCTGGGCGCGGGGCACGTAGCCCCCGGCGAAGAAGCCCGCGGCCGCGATGCGCGGCTCGAGAGTCGCCAGCCGGATGCCGAGGGCCGTCCAGCCCGAGTACCCGACCGGGCCGCCGATCCCGGGCAGTGCGAGGAGCGCGTCCAGGGCGGTCCGCCAGTCCGGGGCCGCTTTCTCGACCAGCGGGCCGATGAAGGACTCGAAGACCTCATCGGCGGGGTCGCCGGCCTGCATGGCCCGGCGGAAGTCGGCGCGAGCCCGCTCCTCGTCGGCGGAGCGGGGCCGGTCACCGCACCCGCGGGCGTCGATGGAGGCCACCGCGTAGCCGGCCGCCGCGGACAGCCGGGCCCGCGCCACCAGCCGCGACGCGCTCTTGGGCAGGCCGTTGTTGTGGGCCATCAGGATCAGCGGGGCCGGTGCGGCCGACCCAGGCGTCCACAGGGTGCCGGGGATCTCGCCGAGGGTGAACTCGCGTTCGAGGACGCCGTCGTCGAGGCGCTGTTCAGAGATGAATCGCATGGTCGTGCCTTTCGGGAGTGCGCATGTGCGGCGCTCCCGGACGACCTATCGCCCGACCATGACCCCGGAGGGGAGCACCCATGTCGATACTGCGTTCACGGGTACCACCTCCTCGTTCTCTTGCACGGCCTCCGGAAGGTTAACAGTGGCCGCGTGATCCGCGAACGGGTTTTACGGAGGGTCCGACGCGGCTCCTCGAACGGCGTCCCGAACGGTACACAGGGACGGCGTCAGTACGCGTACCGGTGCACGGTCTCGGGGTGGATGACCATGCGCACCTGCTCGGTGGCCAGGATCGCCGCGAGGTCGCGGGCCCGGGTCTCGTCGGCGAGGTCCCAGTAACGCGCGGCGAGCCGGGAGGCGAGCTCGTGCGCCCCGTCGGCCTCTACCGTCGCTCGGCCGGCGACGGACACCCAGCGCTCCCGCTCACCCACCGGCGCCGCGACGACGAGGGAAGCGCGAGGATCGCGGCCCACCCGGCGCACCTTCAGCGAGTCCCGCTCGGTGAAGAGCTCGACCGTCCCCTCGGCAGTGGCCTCGAACCACACGGGCCGCGGCTGCGGCGGCTGGGACCCACTGGCCACGGACAGGAACCCGTGCAGGGGGCGTCCGAGGAACTCGACGTCGTCGGCGGTCAGCTGATTGGTGTTCTCGCTCATGATCGTGATTCAACGGCACCCGCTCGGACGGATCCATGGGTGAGGAGCCGGATCGCCTGTGTGATCGTCCGACGTCGTCGGCTAGCCTCGGCGGGTGGACGCGTTCGGTGACCTCTTCCGCGGGATGCGGGCCCAGGGCTCGTTGTTCGGCAGCTCGACCCTGACGGCGCCCTGGGCGCTGCACTTCGTGGACGGCGCGCCACTGACCCTGTGCACGGTCATCGGCGGGGAGGGCTGGATAGTGCCGCAGGACCGCCCGCCCGTCCAGCTCCGCGCCGGCGAGACCGTCGTCGTGCGGGGCCCCGCACCGTTCACGTTCGTCGACGAGGTCGGCACCCGGGCCGAACCGGTCGAGTGCGGCGAGCACTGCGCGCTGCCCGAGGAGGGCGGGACCCGGCACCGGCGCGGCTGGAACGACGGCGACCCCGGCTCCTGCGAGGGCTCGACCACACTGATCGTCGGCGCCTACCCGGTGCACGGCGAGATCAGCCGCCGGCTGCTGGACACGCTGCCCGTCGTCCTGCGGGTGGAGGCCGGGGGACCGGGCGACGCCGTGCTGGACCATCTCGCGGCCGAGGTCGCCGCCGACGTGCCGGGTCAGCAGGTGGTGCTGGACCGGCTGCTCGACTGGCTGCTGGTCTGCGCGGTGCGCGCGTACTTCGACCGGCCCGGCGGCGAGCCGCCGGCCTGGTACGCCGCCCAGCGGGACCCTGTCGTCGGGGACGCGCTGCGCCTCCTGCATGCCGAACCGGCCGCGCCCTGGACCGTCTCGACGCTCGGCCACCGCACCGGGGTCTCCCGCTCCACCCTGGCCAAACGGTTCGCCGACCTGGTCGGCGAACCGCCGCTGACCTATCTGACCCGCTGGCGCATGACGCTCGCGGCGGACCTGCTGACCGAGCGCGAGGGAGCGACCGTCGCCGAGGTCGCCCGGGCCGTGGGCTACTCCGACGCGTTCGCCTTCAGCGCCGCGTTCAAACGCACCCGGGGCGTCAGCCCGAGCCAGTTCCGGCGCGCCGGCAGCGGGAGCCACGGTGCACGAGTCATCGCGCCCGGGCCAGGATCCCGTTGACGCGGTCCAGCAGCTCCCGTGGGCTGAACGGCTTGGCCATGTAGTCGGTGGCGCCGACGTCGAAGCCGACCTCGGTCTTCCGCTTGGCGCTCAGGAGCAGCACCGGAACGCCAGGGGTGTCGCTGTCGCGGATCTTGCGCAGCACGTCGATACCCGACAGGCGGGGCATCATGATGTCGAGCACCGCCAGATCCGGGGGCGCCGCCTGGAACGCCTCCCACGCGGCCTGCCCGTCGTCCGCCGTGTCCACCGTGTAGCCGGCCGTGCCCAGCTTGAACTCGATGATGTCGCGGATATCGCCGTCGTCCTCGGCAACCAGGATCCGTTCCCCGCCCCCTGTGGTCATGCCCTCGTGAGTAGCACCGGGGCAAGTGCGGCGCAAACGCAACGGTCGTCCGGCGGCGTCAGTGGAACGTGGTCGCGTAGTACGTCTGCCGGTCCACGGTCTCGACGGTGACGTCCTGGGTGTGCTCGAGGTGGCGGCGCAGGTTGTCGGCGAACCGCAGCGAGTCGTCGTTGAACCGGGAGACGTCGTAGGCGCACACGACGCGGTTCTCGGCGAGGTGGGCGACCAGGGCGTCGATCATGTCCATGAACGTGCGTGTGGACCGCCGGCCCGGGTGCGCGAGGGTGAACCCGATGTACCAGATCGCCCCGCGCGCCGCGTGCTCGGGATAGCGGGCGGCGTAGAACTCCGGGCTCACCCAGGGCACCGCGGCGAGGTCCGTCGCGAGCGTGGTCAGCCCCACGGCCTCGCCCCGGTCGTCCCGGGCGAGGAGCTTGGTCACGCGATGGTCGGCCATCTCCTCGTCGAACTCCTCGCGACGCAGGACGTGCCGAGCGGCAGCGCGCGTCCGCAACGGCGCGAACGCCTCGAGGTACAGGTCCCAGAACCGCTGGGCGACGTCGCCGTCCACCGTCTGCTCGAAAGTGACGTCAGCGTCCACCGTCGGGTTCCTCCCAGCCCGTGCGGCGGAACGTCGCGACGACGACGGCGCACACCGGCAGCGCACTGCACGTGATGCCGACGAGCTTCCGGCCGGCCGGGTGGTACCTGCCGCCGCGCGTGGCCGAGAGGTCCTCGAGACTGTGCAAGAGGTCCGTGGAGACCTGTTCCTGCGACGGGCCTTCATGCTCGACGAAGAGCCCGGCACCACTGCCGTCGTCGCGTTGGGACCAGGCGAGCCCCGCCCAGGCCTCGTGCCCGGGCAGCGAGGCGTGGGCACGCGCGTACACGCAGTACAGGGCGTCCCCGTGGGCGCCCTGGAGCTGCTCCGGACCGTCCACCTGGAGGATCCGGCTGCCGGGAGGGGCGATGGAGCTCAGCCGGACGAGGTTGAAGTCGCTCACGCCGGCGCCGGCGAGCGCGGCGTCGAACGCGGCGAGCGTGGTCCGCCCGGTGCCGGTACCGGCGCTCACGCGAATGATCAAGGGTTCGGTCATCAGGTCCTCGAGGGCGGGAGGTCGCGGGACTCGTCGTCGACGTCGGTCCGTCCGGCGGATGCGTCCAGCAGGTCCAGCACAAAATCCAGGACGGCTTCCGGCGCCGTGCGCCCCTTGGTGAGGAAGACGGTGCGGCCGAGGCGAAGCTTCTCACGCTCCTCGGTGCCCACCTCCGCGCCCGAGTAGACGACCAGGGGGACCCGCCGCAGCTGGCCGTCGCGGCGCAGGGCGGCCACGAGCTCGTACCCCGAGCCGCCGGGCAGCACGAGGTCGAGGACCACCAGGTCCGGCTCGTCGCCGCGCGCGATGGCGTCTCGCGCCTGGGCCACCGAGGACGCCTGCGTGACCGCGAGGCCGCCGTCCTGCAGGACCGTCGCCACGACCCGCCGCAGGTCGTCGTCGTCCTCGACCACCAGCACCCGGTTCTGGTGCGGCCGCCGGCGGATCAGCCGCGTCAGTGCCTCGGCCCCGCTGGTGCCCGGGGTCGCGAGGTCGAGCACCAGTGCGGTGGGATGTTCGGTACCGATGGCCGCGAGCGCCGTCTGTACGTCCGTGACGCCGACGACGTCGTACCCGCGACCCTCCAGGACGGTGCGCAGGACCTCGATGACCCCGGGGTCGTCGCCTACGACCACGACCCTCGTCGTCGCGGACGTGGCCTGCGGAGGCTTCGCTGCTCGTCGGGCACCTTGCGGGGTGACGCGGCGGAGGGTGAACCGGAAGCTCGATCCCCGGCCCTCGCCCTCGCTGACCGCCCACAGCCGCCCGCCGTGTCGTTCGACGATGCTGCGGGCGATGGCGAGCCCGAGCCCGCTGCCGCCTCGTTCACGGGTGTCGGAGGCGTCGACCTGTTCGAACCGGCCGAAGACCGCCTCGAGCTTGTCCTGTGGGACGCCCCGGCCTTCGTCGTCGACGCGCATCTCGACCAGGTCACCGACCGGCTCTGCCGTCACCCGGACGGTGCTGCCCCGCGGGGAGAACTTCACGGCGTTGCCCAGCAGGTTGGTCAGTGTCTGCACGATGCGCTCGCCGTCGGCGCGGACGACCTCCAGGGAGCCGGTGGGTATCAGGACGACGCCGGCTTCTTCCGCCTGGACGGAGACCTCGTCCACCGCCATGGCGACGAGCTTGTTCACCCTGTGGTCCGCCAGCTCGAGGCGTGTGGTGCCGGCGTCCAGGCGCTCCATGTCGAGGATGTCGTCCACGAGGCGGCTGAGTCGCTCGCTGCTCGTGAGCGCGATCCGGGCCATGCGCGCCGCCTGCTCGGGTGAGTCGTCGAGAGCGCCGCTGTCGAGCAGCCCGAGTGCACCGCGGATCGACGTCAGCGGGGTGCGGAGCTCGTGGCTCACCACGGACACGAACTCGTCCTTGATGCGTTCCATCTCGCGCCGCTCGGTGACGTCGCGGAAAGCGACGACCGCACCGCGGATCGCCCCGTCGTCGCGCAGGGGGCTCGTGGTGACCTCGACGGGCACGTCCTTCCCGTCGAGGCGCCGGTAGACGTCCTGTTCCGCCGTGGCCGTGATCCCGGCGCGCAGGGTCTGAGTGATGTGGCAGTCCTCCAGCAGGTGCGCGGTGGCGTCGTCGGCCGGAACGTGGAAGGTGGCGTGTGCCTCGCGCCCCACGAGGTCCGCGGCGGACGCGCCGAGGGTGTGCGCCGCGGCGGCGTTGATGAAGGTCACCCGCCCTTCGAGGTCCACGCCGTAGATCCCGTCGGCCACGGACTCCAGCGTCCGCTCACGCTCGCTCGCCAGTGAGCGCAGCTGTGCGGTGCGTTCGTGCACCCGCCGCTCGAGCCCCTGGCGCAGGGACTCGTTGTCGGCGACGACGAGGACCTGGCGCACGACGACGGCGATGAGGACGGCGACCCACAGCATGTTCGCCACCCCGGGGAGGGCCTGGCTCATCTGGCCGACGCGCACCAGCGCCGCAGCGAGGAACAGGCCGAACGTCACGGCCGTGCCGAGCAGCGGCGACCAGTCCCCGGGCGCGCCGGCGACCGTGCTCCCGGACGCCGCGGGATGGCGGGCGGCGAGCGCGATGGCCACGTAGCCGCCGACCCAGCCCACATCGACCGGGCTGCCGAATGCGAAGTCGCCCGTCGCGGACAGGAGCGCGAAGGCCACGTCCGCCACGGCGTACAGCACGAACCCGCCACCCACGAGCACGAGTGGCACACGTTCGGCGGCGGTCGAGCGGGTCATGACGAGGACCGCGAGGGTGGCGAGCAGGGCGTCGACCACGGGCAGCGCGTATGCCGTGGGGGCCGGATCCGCTGCCGCTGCGACGGGCTCCAGCGCGACGGCGAAGATCGCGATGTACAGGACGGAGCCGCCGACCACGACGCTGTCCAGCAGCATGCGCGCGATCTCCTGGCCGCGCGTGCGGGATGCCGGGAAGAGCGAGAGGCCGACGACGCCGAGCAGGAGCGCCGCGATGTAGGCGGCGTCGCCTGCCTCCGGATCGCCGACGAGCCCCGCGTAGACATTGCCGGCCAGGCCGACGACTCCGCCGAGGGAGAGAGCTCCCCACGCCCGCCGGCGACGGCCCATCGACCGTGCGGCGCGCCAACCGCAGCTCGTCGCGGCGACGAGGCCCGCGGCGGCGAGCGCCGACATGGAGATCAGCTCGCGTGTGGCCTGGTCCAACGGGCCGGAGAGTGCGAGCACGAACAGGAGTACCGCGATGCCGGCAGTCCAGCACCAACGCACGAAACTCGCCCGTGATCGCGCAGCAGCGCCTTCCGCCCGCATATGCCAGAGCGTAGGTCAGGGCCGCAGGCCCCGCAGTTCAGCGCTGCGATCGAGGACCGGCGAGCTGACGAAGAGAGAGGGCTGGTGAGGGGGCTGGCGAGGGCCAGACCTCAGCGTCGCCAGCCGAGCAGGCCGGCGATCTGGTCGGGCAGGGCGAGCGGGTCGAACGGCTTGGTGAGCACGCCGGCGACGGCGAGATCTTCGTACCGGCGCCGCTCCGCGGGCTGCACCTTGGCGGTCAGCAGGATCACGGGGACGCTGCGCGTGCGCGGGTCGTCCTGGAGCCGAGCGAAGGTGGTGGGCCCGTCCATCGTGGGCATCATGACGTCCAGCAGGACCGCGTCCGGTGGATCCGCGCTGCACATCGCGACCGCCTGTGCTCCGTTGGAGGTGGCCTCCACCTTCCATCCGGCGAGCACCTCCAGGCCGGTCCGGACGACCTCCCGGATCGTCTCCTCGTCGTCGACGACCAGTATCCGGCGGCTCATCCGGCCGCCTCCGTAGCTTCCGTCTCGAGTCGTCCGTGCATCTGCCGTTCGACCTCCTCGCGGTTGGAGCGCCTGGTCATTCATCGTGACACGGCTGGGCGAGGGCGCACCCGCTGTCAGGCAGGAGCCGGGAGGCGCACGAGGAAGACCGCACCGGGGTCGGTGTTCTCGAAGCTCACCGTGCCGCCGTGCGCCTCGGTGAGGATCCGCACGATCCACAGCCCGAGACCGACCGAGTCGGTGTGCGGCCGGCCCTCGGCGAGGCGAGTGAACAGCCTGGACGCGTCGCGGTCGCTGATGCCCGGCCCGTGGTCCCGGACGGCGAGCACCATGGCGCCGGGTTCGGAGCGGGCGCCGATCTCCACCGGACCCAGGCCGTGCCGCAGGGCGTTGTTGGTCAGGTTTAGCAGGATCTGCTCGAGGCGGTCGCGGTCCGCGTGGACGGTCGTGCCCGGGGGGATGTCGACGGTGACCTTTCCGGGATCGGTCAGCTGCACGACGCCGGCGGCGATCTCCGTGACGTCAAGGTCTTCGAGCTGCAGCTGCAGCTTGCCGTGCTCGACCCGCTCCAGGTCGAGCAGTCCGCCGGCGAGCCGGGTCAGGTGATGGGTCTGCCGAGTCGCGGAGTCGAGCATCGGGCGCAGGTGGGCGGGGACCCTTTCGTCGTCGCCGACGATCTCCAGCACACCGGCGATCGCGGTCAGCGGCGAGCGGACGTCATGGGCCAGAGCCGACACCATCGCCGTCCGCCAGCGCTCCTGGGCCCGCAGCTGCTGCTCGGCGTCCTGCAGGTGGCGTACGTAGCGGGAGATCACCAGCCCGACGGTCACCATGACGGGGACGCCGACCACCGTGGAGCCCATCACCGGGGGTGGCGCGTCCGACAGGACGAGGCCCCCCGCGTAGGACACGGTGGCCGGGACGGCCGCCCACCAGACCGCTCTCGGCGCCTGGTGCAGCCCCAGCCAGACGAAGATCAGCACGTAGAACGGCAGAGTCCCGCCGATGAACCCGTCGAAAGCCCACGTCGAGAACCCTGCCACCGCGAACCCGGCGAGGCTGACCCACGCCACCCGGGAGACGGGCCACCGCGACCAGGGCAGGAGGAAGCACAGCAGTGCCACGACGAGGTCGGCGACGGCGACCCCGACGAGCGCGGACGCGGAACCGGGGGTCGCGGGAATTCCCACGAGGGCCAGAGACCCGGCCACGACGAACAGGTAGCCGCCCTGCTTCGCGGCAGTGCTGCCGCGCGCGGTCTCCTCGTCCGCTTCCCCCATGGCGGCAGCGTAACGAGAGGCCGCCCATTTCACCCGGCGTGACGGCCCTCCGGAGGTGCTGGGGGAGTTCCGCATGCGCCCGCACACCCGGCGCGCGAGACTCGCACTAGACGTCGAGCCGAGGAGCCTGCCGATGCGGTCCACCCGATGACCTCCCTTCTCGTGACCGGCGCGGGCGGTCCCGCCGGCCGTGCGCTCGGCGCGCAGCTCGCGGCCCGGGCCGGCGCGGGCGCTGACCTGACGTGGGTCGGCGTCGACATCGCACCCGTCACGGACCCGCACTTCCCGGCCACCGATCACGCCCCGCGCGCCGACGGCTGGGACTACGCCACCGGTATGCGGGACCTGATCGACAAGCACGCCCCCGACCTCGTGATCCCCACGGTGCAGGACGAGCTGCCCCAGGTCGCGGTCCTCGCGGAGGCGCTCGGCCGCGCCACGCCCGGCGGCGCGACCGGGGCGCTTCGCGCAGCGAACGGCATGCCCGGCCCGGCCGGCGCCGTGGTGACCGCGGCCCCGGGCTCCGCCGCGATCGCCGCCGACAAGCTCCTGACGATGCTGGCGCTCGACCGGACGGGCGTGCCCGTCCCCAGGCATGCCCTGACCACGGACTTCGCGAGCATGCGTGAGGCCCTCGCCTGGGCTCGCGGCCCGATCGTGATCAAGCCCCGCGTCTCGCGCGGCGGGCGCGGCGTGCGACTGATCGAGTCGTCCGAGGACATGCCCGGCCCCCCGAACTGGGACCGGCTGGACGCTTCCTGGATCGTCCAGCCGTTCGCCGGCGGGACCGAGTACAACCCGCAGGTGTACCGCTCACCTTCCGGCGAGTCCCACGTGGTGGTCCTGGAGAAGACCGTGCTCAAGCAGGGCCGGGTGGGCAACGCCGCCGCCGTCGTGCGCCTGGCCGAGCGTGCCGTGCCCGACGTCGAGGAGACGGCGCGCCGCGCTGCCGACGCCCTGGACCTGGTCGGCCCCATCGACATGGACGTGCGCCGCGACGTCACGGGCAAGCCCGTGGTGCTGGAGGTCAACGGCCGGTTCGGTGCCAACTGCGCGCACGCGCCCGAGCTGCTGGACGCGGTGCTCGCCCTACGGGCCGCACCGGAGCTCTGGGGACCGCGGCGAGCGGCGCCGCAGCCTGAGAAGCAGTCGCACGGAAGGCCGCCCACGTGATCCAGGTGCTCACCGCTTTCACACTCGTGGTCGGCGTGACGATGCTCGTCGTCGGCATCGTGCGGCTGCTCATGGTCCCGTTCGCCGTCCGGTACGAGATCCGCCGCCCGCGCCGGCCCTCGGGTGCCCCGCCGCATGCCGGAACCATCTTCGACCGCCCAGACCGCACCGCACCGCCCTCGATCTCGGTGATCGTGCCCGCATACAACGAGAGCGTCGTGGTGGAGAACTGCGTACGCTCCATCGTGCGCAGCCGTTACCCCGACTTCGAGGTGGTGTGCGTCGACGACGGCTCCAGCGACGACACCTACGCCAAGCTCCAGGCGCTCGCCGCCGAGCTCCCCGGTGTGCGTGCGTACACACAGCCCAACAGCGGCAAGGGCGCCGCGCTCAACCACGGCCTCAGGAACGCCGCGGGCGAGATCCTGGTGATGGTCGACGCAGACGGCATGCTCGGGCCCGACACCCTCACCGAGATGGTCCGCGGCTTCACCGACGAGCGCATCGGCGCCGTGTGCGGGGACGACCGGACCCTGAACCTCGAGGGCGTGCAGACCCGGTTCCTCACAGTGATCAACCACCTCGGCACCGGACTGATGCGCCGCGCGCTGAGCGTGCTGCACTGCCTGCCGATCATCTCCGGCAATACCGGCGCATGGCGCCGCGACGTGCTGGAACGCACCGGACCGCTCCGCGAGGACACGATCGGCGAGGACCTCGAGCTCACCTGGCGGGTCTACCGGGCCGGATACCGTGCCGCCTTCGCGCCACGCGCACTGGTCTACGCCGAGTACCCGTCCACGCTGCGCACGCTCTGGAACCAGCGCGTGCGCTGGGGACGTGGCCTGCTGCAGACCATCCGCCTGCACTACGACATGACCGGCAACCCACGCTACGGATCGTTCGGCCTCTACCTGGCGTTCAACCTCGTCGCGCAGGTTCTGGGGCCCATGGCCCAGGTCTTCGCGCTCGCCGCGTTCACGGCACTGGCGTTCCTGGGCGACCCGACCATCGTGCCGGTCACCTTCTGGCAGGTGCTCCTGTTCCTCAGCCTGCCGCTCTCGCTCGGCCTGCTCGCGTTCGCGATCTTCCTGGACCGCTCGCCGCGCGACCTGCGGCACGCGTGGACCCTGCCGCTGTGGCCGTTCTTCTCGACCATGATGAGCCTGGTCATGCTGCGCGCGGCCTGGCTGGAGCTGCGCGGCGCCGAGAGCCGGTGGAACAAGATGGACCGCAGCGGGAGGGTCTCCGTCGACACCGGAGAGAGCCCATGAGTGGTCCCCAGGCTCGCCGGGCCATGACGACCGTCGCTGTCGCGGCCCTCGCCAGCGCTCTCGCCACGTGCTCGGGTCCCGTCCCACCCACCGTGGACCGCCCCCTGGTGCGCGCACCCGACATGCATTCGATCAGCTTCGGCATCGAGGACGTGGCGGATCCGGAGCAGGACTGGGATGCCGTCAGGCAGCGGCTCGAGGCGGTGAACGCCAACGCGGTCACGCTCGCGGCAGGCCGGCCGGAGTTCGTCGCGTTCGACTGGGACGCCCACCCCGAGACCGCGGCGGAGTCGGGCCGCGACCACCTGGCCCACGCGATCGCCGAGACGGCACGGGGGCCCGGCGACGAGCCACGACTGGTCGACCTCGTCATCGACGCCCTGATTCCCCGCTGGATCGAGAACGAGCCCTCGGTCGCCGGCGTGGCGGAGGACGGTTCCCGCTCGCGGTACACGCCGTCGGCCAGCGCGGTGCACCACGGCCCCGTCGGCAAGCGCTACCTCGAGCTCGTGGGGGAGCTGGCCCGCCGCTACCAGCCCGACCAGATCACCTTCACGGAGCTCAAGTTCGACGACGAGACCTTCGGCGACGACGACGCGGCCCTGTACCGGGAGATGACCGGCGCGCACGACTGGCCGCGCCTGCCGGACGGGAGCATCAACGAGGAAGCGCCCGAGATCGCCGACTGGCGATCACGGGTGCTCGCCGACTTCCTGGACCGCGCGGGCGACGTGCTGGACGACGTGGCCGCCGAGACCGGAAAACGACCCACCCTCGCGATGGACGTCCTGATCAACTGGGAAGACCCGGAAGCGGGCAGGCCCGAGGCCGGCCTCAGCTACCCCCTGCTCGCCGAGCACGCCGACCGGCTCGTGCTGTGGGCCTATCTCGCCAGCGACAACCGGACGGCCGCCGAGCTCGAAACGGTCGCCGCGGCACTCGCGGACGCCGATGCCCCGGCCGACGGCTTCACCATGTCCGTGGGCCTCTGGGACCACCGTGCAGGGCCGAGGGGCAGGATCTCGCCGCAGGACATGGCCGGCGCGGTCCGCGCCGTCCAGGCGCACGGCATCACGTCGGTCAACGTCACTCCGTACGACCTGATGTCCGATGCGTACTGGGCCGCGCTCAGCGATGTGTGGACCGAGCTTCCGCCGACGAGCCCGTCGCCGGAGTCATCGCCGGCAGGGTCATCGCCGGCGGAGTCACAGTGACCCTGGTTCACCCGCTGAGGGAGCTACTGGCGACCTCGATCACGGCTTCTCGGCCTGCAGCTCGTTGATCAGGTCCAGCAGGCGCCGTCCGTTACGTTCGATGGCATTCACGTACGCGTGCTGCTCGTCGGTCAGGGGCTCCGCGTCCAGGAGCTGGGCGTACCCGACCACCGAGGTCAGCGGCGACCGCAGATCGTGGCCGAACTGAGCGATGAGCTCGTCCTGGAGCCGCTCGGCCCTGCGCCGCTCGGTCACGTCGATGGCGACGAACAGGTGTCCCGCCGGGGCGCCCTCGACGTCGGGTCCGCGGGTCACCACGACCTGGGCCAGGACAGGCACGCCGTCGCGACGGCGCAGCGTCCGGTCGCGAGGCGCCGGGGCGTCCGTGTCCAGGTCGCCCGCGAGCGCGGCCCGCAGCTCCTCCTCGTCGAGGATGCGGGTGACGTGGCTGCCCAGCACCTCGTCACGCGGGTAGCCCAGCAGGATCTCGGCGCCGCGGCTGAAGACGACCACCACACCGTCGTCATCGGTCGCGAAGATCGCATGGCCGGTCGCCGCGTCGACGAGCCCTGCCTCGGCGTCCCTCCTCGTGCTCACCCGTGCCCCGGATCCCCGGGCAGCCCGCCGGGTGCGTGCGGGAGCCGCAGCGTGGAGCGCACGGTCTCCAGCGGCTCCGCGTACCGGCCCGTCGTGAACCGCGCCCAGTAGCGG
Organism: Promicromonospora panici; assembly: GCF_900608595.1. Lineage (GTDB taxonomy): Bacteria > Actinomycetota > Actinomycetes > Actinomycetales > Cellulomonadaceae > Promicromonospora > Promicromonospora panici. Next base: position 36,341 of record NZ_UWYY01000020.1, read on the forward strand.
GCGGTGGCCCGCACGAGGTCCTCCGCCAGGTAGTCCCGGTGGGACTGCGACTCGAACGCCCGCAGCATCGCCAGCTTGGTCTCCAGGTGCTCGGCGATGTCCACGAATCGATTGGGCCGGTAGTCGACGGTCGACGAAGGGCTCTGGAAGCACGCCAGGTCTCGCACCTCCCGGGTCGCGACCTGCACGGCCTGGTGCACCGCTCGATGGTCCTGGTGCCGGTCATGGTTGCTGTGCGTGTAGACCTGGTCAGGGCCCACCTCCCGGACCACCTCCTCCACCGCCGTGATCGGACCCGACGCCGGGTCCAGGTGCGAGTCCTCGAAGCCCAGGGCGATGAGCTGCGCGCCCACGATCTCCGCGGCGGCTCGCGACTCCTTGTGCCGCGCCTCCGGATCCCCACCCAGCGAGCCACCCGACAACGTCAGGATCACCAGCTGGTCGCCGGCGCTCGCGTGGGCGGCGAGGGTGCCGCCCACGCCGATCTCTACATCGTCCGGGTGGGCGCCCACCGCCAGCACGGTCTTCGTCCGATTCTCCTCCCGGCGCTGCCTGCCCCGGCGCACCAGCATGGTCGCCCGCGAGGCGAGCAGCCCGACGTCGACGGGCTTGACCAGGAAGTCGTCCACGTCGCCACGCAGGGCGCCCACGGCGTAGTCGACGCGGTTGTGCGCGGTCAGGATGATGACGGGGACCCCCGCGGCCAGCCGGTGCACCTCCGGCAGGATCTGCAGGCCGGAGCGCCCGGGCAGCTCGACGTCGATCACCACGAGGTCGAAATGCTCGGCCCGCAGCGCGGCCAGCGCGGCGTCGGCGTCCGCGGCCACGACGACTCGCATGCCTGCGCGTTTCTCGAGGACCGTACGGGCGAACGCCCCCGCGTCGGGGTCGTCCTCCACCACCAGCGCGGACCAGACGTCGGGTGGAGCGTTGGCTGTGTCGTCCGTCATCGACCCTCCTGCACGCGGTGGGCGACGTCGCCCCTGTTGTCCCGGCCTCGCTTCGACGGTATGCATGAACGCGGCCGGGCGCCTGTCGTCGGCCGCGTGCACGACGCGGTGGCTACCGCTGCAGGACGTCCTTGACGAACACGATCCCGTCGGCCTTCGCGAGGTGGGCCGGGCTGAGCGGGGCGTAGCCGTACCAGGGAGATACGCGGGCAGGCGGCGGCGCGCCCAGGGCGGCGGCCAGCCGCGGGGCGTCGACGACGGCGCCGGCCCGCGGCAGGATCTCGTCGAGCAGGGTCTCGTCGAGCGGAGCCTCCTGGAGCTGGGCCTCCTGGAGCTGGGCGTAGAGCATTCCCTCGACGGTGTCCGGCGCGGGGGCGCCCACACCGTGTTCTGGGATCGTGCCGAGCGCGGTGGCCAGGAAGCCGTAGCCGGCACCGGCCCGTGCGCTCACCAGCGCCCCTGCGCCCCACCACTCCAGTCGCGGGTGCCCCCACATGGTCATTTCGCTCGGGCTGCGCTGGAGGTGGCTGTTGTGGCCGTACGCCAGCGTAGGCGCGCGCTCGGCCAGGGCGTGCAGGTTCGCCGCCATCATCGCGTCCCGCACGCCGAGCAGCCACGTCATACGTCCGGGCGAGGTGTCGGCCAGCCAGAAGTGGTAGCGCAGCAGCCCGGTGGCGGTGCGCCCGAACAGCCGCACCCGCTCCCACGCCTCCGGTGACGACGTGGCGATCAGGTGCGGGGCCTGCGCGTCGAGGAGGGCCACCAGGTCGTCGGCGAGCAGCCGCAGCTCACGAGCCTCCGCGGACTGCCCGACGGACCGGGACGGGTCCAGCATCGCGTCCGGGTCGGTCCAGCGGGCGTCGGCGCCGATCATCCGGTCGAGCGCCTCTGCGGTGCACGGCAGCAGGTCGGCGTCGACCCGCGCGGACAGGTACTCGTGGAGCGCGGTGAGCACGGGCCGGGGGCTCGCGCCGCCCGTGATCTCGAGCGGCCCGTCGAACCCGGCGAAGCGGACCCGGTCGGGTGCGGGCAGGCCCTCGTTGTGAGCGCGCATCCAGCGCACCAGCTCGCGGTTGCCCGGGAAGGCGCCCCACTCGTGGCTGAAGCCGCGTTCCATGACCTCGTCCAGGCCGAGGTCGGGGTCGCCCGCACGGGTGATGTAGTCGTCCACGAGCAGGCCGCCGAGGCAGTCGACCTCGAGGGCGATGGTCCGGTAGCCCTCCCGTTCGACGAGCTGCCGGAACAGCTCGTTGCGCAGGCCGAGCAGGGTCTCCGCGCCATGGGTGGGCTCACCGAGTGCCAGCAGCCGTGGCCGGGTCCCGAGCAGGCGCATGATCGCCTCGGGGTCGACGGGATGAAGGGTGTCCTTGATATCTGTTGCCATTCCCTCAACGGTATCGTTGAAGGATCGGTTGAGACCTAGGCCCGACACTGGCCTGATATGGGCGGGATGATGGCGCAGAACCTTCAAAGCGACGTTCGGCTGAGGCCGGTCGACCTGGCGCGTGAGCACGGTCTGTCCACGCAGGCGGTCCGGAACTACGAGGAGGCGGGCATCCTGCCGGCCGCGGCCCGCACAGCCCACGGGTATCGCACCTACACCCCGCAGCACGCGCAGGCGCTGCGTGCTTTCCTCGCCCTGGTTCCGGGTCACGGCCACCGGACGGCGACGGCGATCATGCGGGCCGTGCACGACGGCGCGGACGCGGACGCGTTCCGCCTGATCGACGAGAGCCACGCCCAGCTCCTCGACGACCGCCGGACCCTCCAGGCCGTCGAGCGTGCGCTGCGCGACCTGGAGTCCACCGGGCTCGAACCGGGGCGCGGGCGCGGGTCCGGGCCGGTGCCCGCGCCCGGCCCCCGCGAGACCTTCATCGGACCGCTGGCGCGGAAGCTTCGGATCCGGCCCGCGACGCTGCGCACGTGGGAGCGTGCGGGGCTGGTCCGCCCGCGGCGGGACCCGCAGACGGGTTACCGCGTCTACGACGAGGCCGACGTGCGGGACGCCCAGCTGGCTCACCAGCTCCGGCGCGGCGGTTACCTGCTCGAGCAGATAGCCCCGCTGATCGCCCAGGTGCGGACCGCAGGCGGTCTGGAGCCGCTGGAGGCCACCCTGGCCGGCTGGCACGCAGGCCTGGCCGCCCGCGGACGGGCGCTGCTCGCCGGGGCCGCGGCATTGCAGGCGTACCTCGACCAGCGTGACCCGCTGCCCTGACCCGCAGAGCGCCCGGCAACCCGACCGGTCCCGGCCCTGGCAGCCGTGCCACGAGTTCCCCCGTACGGGGGAGCGGGTTCACCCGACGGCGGGAGCAGTGCCGCTCGGTGGCCGAGCACGCTCGTGAGCATGAACAACACACCGAACGCCCACGGAGGTAACACCCACGCAGATCCGTGTCCGCGATCGCACACCGAACCGCACACCGAACCGCACACCGTGCCGGACGTCGTCCGGCTCGTCTCCCGGGCCGTCGTCCTCACCTGTCTGCTCGCCGCTGCCGCATTGACGGCGATCGAGCTCGCGGGAGTCCCTGATCCCGTCGCGATGCCCACCGCACCGAGGTGGTTCGCCGCCGTCATGGCCGCCGCCACAGTGCTGCTCGTGCTGCCCACCGGACGGCCCGCCCCGCGGTGGCGCACGCTCCTCGCCGCGGGCACGGGGGCGGGGATGCTGAGCGGGAGCCTGCTCGCCGTGCCGCACTCGGTGCTCATGCTCGTGGTCGGGGTCGTCAACCTGGTCACGGGCGTCGGCGGCTCCTTCGAGTTCGAGATCCCCTGGGCGACGGCCGGCGCACATCTGGCCGTGGTCGTCGCGAGCTCGTTCGTGCTGGCCTGGCTGGTGACGCAGCGCCGGTCGCGACGCGGACTGTGCGCACGGTGCGGGCGAGCCGCTGCCGAGCCGCCCGTCGTCGGCGACGGGGTGCGCCGGGCCCTTCGCCTGCTGGCGACGGTCGCGGTGCTCGCCGTCCTGCCCTACGCCGCGCTCAAGCTCGCCTGGGGCCTCGGCGCACGGATCGGGCTCACAGGCAGCGCTTTCGACGACGTCACCTTCCTCTCACCCGGCTTCGGCGACACGGTGGTGCTGACGGCGGTGTCCGTGGCCGTCTCGCTCGTGATGGGTGCGGGCGTCGTCCCGACGAGCGCTCGGGGCGCCGTGGTGCGCACGGTGACCGCGGCGTTCGGGGTGATCGGCTCGCTGATGCTGGTGCCGGTCAGCGTGGTCGGCGTCTTCCTCCTGGTGACGGCGCCCCCGACCGGCGACGTCGAGATCGCCGGGTGGGCGTTCACCATGGTCTACGTCTGCTTCACCGTCTGGGGGCTGGCGCTGGCTCCGCTCACCGCCCTCTACCTGCGGGCGACCCGCCGGGCGTGCCGCCGTCATGAGCTGCCGGCGTCATGAACGGGCCGCTGCGGGCTCAGGCCCGAGCCCGCAGCCGCGCCGCCTGCTTGATGAGGTGGGTCAGCTCCGCCTTGCTGCTCGCCCGGTCCGCGGCGGTTAGGTAGTGCTCGATCGCCCGGGGGACGTCGTCGGCCCGCTCGTACAGGTGGGCCGCCACGGCGTCCCACCGGGACAGGCTCGGGTCGACGTCGGCCAGGGCGGCGAGCCCGGCGCGCGGGCCGTCGACCTGTCCGACGGCGACGGCCCGGTTGAGCGCGACGACAGGGCTGTCCGTGAGCCGGGTGAGCTCGTCGTACCACTCCAGGATCTGCGGCCAGTCGGTCTCGTCGGCGGTGGGGGCGTCGTCGTGCAGGGCGGCGATCGCGGCCTGGGCCTGGTACTCGCCGAGGCGGTCGCGGGCCAGGGCGCCCTGCAGGACGGCGACACCCTCCGCGATCATCGAGGTGTCCCACAGCGACCGGTCCTGCTGGTCCAGCGGCACCAGCTCGCCCGAGGCCGTGTACCGGGCGGCCCGGCGGGCGTGGTGCAGCAGCATCAGCGCGAGCAGCCCGGCGATCTCGGGGTCCATGCGCAGCGGCTCGGCGGCCTCGGCGGCGACGAGCTGGCGGGTCAGCCGGATCGCCTCGTCGGCCAGCGAGATCTCGCCGGTGAACCCCTCGTTGAAGATCAGGTACAGCACGTGCAGCACGGCGCGGACGTCGCCAGGCGTGTCGAACCGCTCGCCGCTGATGGTCCGCTTCGCGCGGGAGATCCGCTGGGCCATCGTCGCCTCGGGGACCAGGAAGGCGCGGGCGATCTGTGCGGTGGTGAGCCCTCCGACGGCACGCAGGGTCAGGGCGATCGCCGACGCCGGGCTCAGCGCCGGATGGCAGCAGCGGCTCAGCAGGAGCAGCGTGTCGTCCGCCTGCTCGGTGGGTCCCGGCGGCGGCTCGTCGCCGACGCGTTCCTCCCGCCGCCGTCGGGCCGCCTCGGAACGCTGGGCGTCGATGAGCTTGCGGCCGGCGACCCGCAGGAGCCACGCCTTCGGGTCGTCGGGCGGGCTGTCGGGCCAGTGGCGCACGGCCTCGATGAGCGCCTCCTGCACGGCGTCCTCGGCGCCTCCGAAGTCCGCTCCGCGCCGGACGAGGACGCCCAGGACCTGCGGCGCCAGCGTCCGCATCAGGTCGTTCACCTGGTCCTCGTGCATGCTGTCGTCCGGCTTACTCGGCCGTGGTCAGCGACTCGGTCAGGAACGGCCGGACCTCGAGCCACTCGTAGATCGGGCGCCCGCCCTGGCCGGGCGCCGCGGACAGCTCGGCGGCGGCCTCGTAGGCCCGCTCCTGGGACTCGACGTCGATGATCATGAAGCCCGCGATCAGGTCCTTGGTCTCCGCGAACGGCCCGTCCGTCACCGGCGGCCTGCCCTCGCCGTCGTACCGGACGAACGTGCCCTCCGGCAGGAGCGCGCTCTCGCTGACGAACTCACCGCGCTCCGTCAGCTTCTCGGCGAACCGGCGCATGTAGTCGATGTGCGCCGTGATCTCCTCGGGCGTCCACTCGTCCATCGGTGCGTCCGTGCCGGGAACGGGCGCGGGGCCGCTGCGGCGGTAGTGCTTGAGCAGCAGGTACTTCGCCATGATTTTCTCCTTGGTCGAGGGCCGTCGTCGGCCCTGCGTCAGGGACGCTGTTCGCGCCCTCCGACCCTAGGACGGAGCCGGCTGGATCGTCTCGACATCAGGATCCTGATGCGCAGACAAGACTTCGCAGAAACTTCACGGAGGGTCTGGCGCTGCGCTTCGGAGCCACGTCAGACGGCGGCCCGGGCCCGCCCGCCGGCCCCGATCGCGGTGACGCTCGCGGTTGCTTCCGCAGGCGCGCCCGACCCGCCCGGCGCGAGCCCCGGCCCGACGGCGGCCGCCTGGAACGCCGCGCTCATCGTGTCGCCCAGCGCGTCCAGGTCGTCCTCGAACAGGCCCGCGTACGTCGACAGGGTGAGCACCGGAGACTCGTGCCCGAGCATCCGCTGCACCGCCTTGACGGTGGCCCCGCCGGAGATGGCGAGCGATGCGGCGGTGTGGCGCAGGTCGTGCAGCGTGAGCGTGTCGAAGTCCTCGGCGCCCGGCCCGAGCGTGGTCCGCGACAGGGCGTTCAGCAGCCGGGTGCGGCTCGCCTTCTCCCCGCGGGTCAGTGCGGGCGTCCGCCGGTCGCGGTGCGCCCGGTCGGCGTCGGACACCAGGGACCAGGTCGTCGGGTCGCAGACGCCCGTGGGCTCGATACCGCCGTCGGACTGGAGACGGCGGACCGCGGTGACCACGCCGTCGTCGTACAGGCCGGAGCCGGGCAGCCCCAGGGCCTCGCGCAGCGAGTGGACGGCGCGGCCGGCCGCGCCGACGGCGGGCCGGAACGCGGACCGGTCGAAGCTCTCGCGGCGCAGCGGGCCGCCGCGGGTCCCGGTGAACAAGAGGTCAGCGGGCGCGCGGCCGGCGGCCTGCACCGCGACCGCGTCGACGAGTGTCGCCGGCAGGGGGACCTCCCGGCGGGCGTGCGTCTTGGTGTCGCCGAGCAGGAGGGTGCCGTCGTCGAGGCGGGTGAAGGCCTTGGTGACGCGGACCCGGCGGCGCAGCGGGTCGACGTCGGCCACGGTCAGCGCGCTGACCTCGCCCCAGCGCAGGCCGGTCAGGGCCGTGAGCAGGACCAGCGTGCGCGTCTGCGGGGAGGCGGCCGCGTCCGCCACGCGCCGCAGCTGCTCGTGGGAGAGGTAGCGGTGCGGCTTGGTCTTCGGTGCACGGGGCAGGGTGGGCACCTTGCCCGACGGCGTCCGCGCGGGGTTCGTGCGCAGGCGCCGGGCGTCGACGGCTGCGTCGAGCAGCGCGACCAGGAGGCGGGCGGCGTCGCGGCGCCTGGCCGGGGAGGCGGTCTCGCCGGTGGTGGGGGAGGTCATGGTGGCGGCCCAGCGGGCGACGTCCTCGTGCGTGACCTGCCGCAGCGGCCGATCGCCGAAAGCGGGCTCCACCAGGGAACGGAAGCGCTCGCGCTCGGCCTCGATCGTGCGCGGCGCGCGGTCGACGCGGGACTCCTGCCAGGTGGCGAACCACTGCGCGACGGTGACACGGCTGGAGGCCGGATCCACCCACTCGGCGTGCTTGCCTGCCTCCTCCTGGCGCCGGGCCTCCGCGAGCGCCTCGCGCTTGACGGTGAAGCGGCGGGTGCTGCGCAGGCGCCCGTCGACCCGGAACCGGCCGATGTAGCCGGTGCGTCCGTCGGAGTCGGTGCGCTGCTCGGTGTACGCCACGTGGTGAGGGTAACGGGCGTGCTGGTGCAGGTCAGGGAGCGACGCGGGGCGCGGCGGCCCGTCCCGTGGGCTGGGCACTGCCCCTGTTGCGGCGTGTCGACCGGTAGTTTGGGATCATGCGCGTACTCGTCTCGGGTGGGGCCGGCTATATCGGCTCGCACACCGTCCTCGCCCTGGTTGCCGCTGGTCACGACGTCGTGGTGGTCGACGACTTCTCCAACTCGAAGCCCTCGGTCAAGGGCCGCCTGGAGGCGCTCGCCGGTCGCGAGATCCCGTTCCACGGCTTCAATCTGACCGACGCCGACAAGACCGAGGCGCTGTTCGCGCACGAGCGGATCGACGCGGTCATCCACTTCGCGGGGTTCAAGGCGGTGGGGGAGTCGGTGACGAAGCCGCTGGAGTACTACCGCAACAACCTCGACTCGACGTTCGCCCTGGCCACGTCGATGACGAAGTACGGCGTGACGAAGCTGGTGTTCTCGTCGTCGGCCACGGTGTACGGGGAGAAGGCCCCGGTGCCGTACCGGGAGGACTACGAGCACCTGTCCTCCTCGTCGCCGTACGGGCAGACCAAGGTGATGATCGAACGGGTCCTGACGGATATCGCGCAGATCTCCGAGGGCTGGAAGGTGGCGCTGCTGCGCTACTTCAACCCGGTGGGCGCGCACGAGAGCGGCGACATCGGCGAGGACCCGCAGGGCATCCCGAACAACCTGATGCCGTTCATCGCGCAGGTAGCGGTCGGACGCCGCGACAAGCTGACGGTGTTCGGGAACGACTACCCGACGGCGGACGGCACGGCCGAGCGTGACTACCTGCACGTGACCGACCTAGCGGCCGGGCACGTCGCCGCGCTCGAGCACCTCGACGACATGGCCGAGCCGGCGCGCGCGTTCAACCTGGGCACGGGCACGGGGACGTCGGTGCTGCAGCTGCTGAAGGCCTTCGAGCGTGCGGTCGGTCGCGAGCTGCCCTATGAGTTCGGGCCGCGCCGGGCCGGTGACCTGCCCGCGTTCTGGGCCGATCCGACGCGCGCGAACACCGAGCTGGGCTGGCACGCGACCAAGACGATCGACGACATGTGCGCCGACACCTGGCGCTGGCAGTCCAAGAACCCGCGAGGCTTCCCGGACGCCTGACCTCGGGGCTGGACACGAGTCAGCCCATCGTGGGCCGGGTCAGATCACCGGGTTGCCGATCGGCGGGGTCTCCAGCCGGTCGAACTCGAGCTGGGGCACACCCTCGTCCGGGTCGGGCTCGTCGCCGGGCCGGCGGTCCGACCGGGTCGGCCGCAGGATGGGCCGCAGCTCGGCGGACGCGTGCCGGGCTTCGCGCGCCGGCGGGTCGGGCACCGACAGGTCGTGCAGCGTCTGGTCGGTAAGCGCCTGGCCCTTCGTCGCCTGGTCCTGTGCAGCCTTGTCCTGCTGGGCCCCATCCCGCGCGGCCGCATGCGCCGTCCGGTCGACCGGCTCCGCGTGTGCCTCCTCGAAGGCCCGCACGATCGACCACGGCAGCCGGATGTACCCCTCGACGTCGAACCCGTTGGCGATGGCCCAGGCACGCATCTGCGCGGGGGTCGCGACGCTGCGACCGTCCGTGGGCTTCTTGGCGCCCGACTCGTCGACCAGCTTGGGGAACTCGACAGGTGTCGCCTCGACGATCGGCTCGATCACCGCGTCCCGAGGGCAGCCGAGCGTGTCCGCGACGCGCCACAGCTCCTGGCGGGCCTCCAGGTGGTAGCGGTCGGCCTCGATCGCCTGGTGCACGAGCGCGTCGAAGAACTTCCTACGGATGCCGGACGCCGCCTCGGGCGTGAGCCGGTAGAGCGGCTCGGTGTCGGCCAGCCCGGCGGCGGTCTCGGGCGTGAGCCGGCCGTCCTGGAGCGTCTCCGCGACGAGCGCGAGGTAGCCGTGGGTGTGCACGTCCGCGACGGCGGAGATGGCGTCCGCGAGCGGCTGCCCGCCGAGCATCGTCAGGATGCCCGGTCCGCGGCGGCCCGGCCACGGGCGCGGAGCCTTGGCCACCCGGCTGGGCCCCTCGGGCCAGGGGTAGACCCAGGCGCGCAGAGTGACCTGCAGCAGCTCGGGCAGGTCCGGCACCCCGCCCACGCTCTGCACGAACCGGGACAGCAGGCCGGCGGTGGCGCGCGCCTCGTTCACCGGGCTGGTGTGCGGTGGGCTGCCGCCGCCCTCGAACGGGACTCCTGCGGCGGTGCAGCAGTCCGACAGGCGGCGGTGCGCCAGTCCCGGCAGGTAGTGGTAGCTCGCGTCGAGCGTCGTCATCTGAGCGAACGTGGGAAGCTGCCATCCCAGGTGGGCCAGCTCCGCCCGCAGCACCTCGATGCCGAGCCGGCCGTTGTGCGTCACGATCGCCATCTGCGACAGGCGCTCGCGCAGGGTGGAGGCGACGTCGGCGAGCGCGATCCACGCGCCGTCGGGGTGCAGCACCGCGGACCACTCGTCGACGACGGCGCCGCGCTCGTCTATGCGCACGACAGCGATCTCCCGCAGGCGCGCACGAGCGACCTCGATGCCGGTGATCCTTGTCGACACCGCTGCGTACGCAGGCTTGCCTACGCGTTCATCCCTCGCCATGCGCGTCCTTTCTCGACAGCCGTGCCGCCGGTAGCGCTACGACGCGCCACAGAGTGCCATCAGTGCGAGAGTCCCGAAAGTGGAGATCGTACGAATATGTCGGATTTCGTGAAAATCACTGCCAAAGCTGGCGGGCCGCCCCCCGATTATTAACACTTGTAGAGGGTGTTTGGCCACCGTCTGGGGTGGGTCAAAAGGGAGGTCACGGTGTTGTCGAAGCTCTCGGTGATGGACTGGCGTGCGATCGCGGCGCTGGGGTTCGCTCTTCCGTACGTGGCGCTGGTGCTTCTGGGGGATCGGTTCGGGTGGCTGGAGCCCTCCGCATCCGACGCTCTGACCAGCCCAATTACCATTGTGACACTGGGCTGCCTGCTCGCCGGAGCGGCACTGGCGCTGGCGCCGGTGCTCCAGGACGGAACCTACCCCGTCCTCAACATCCTCGTCGGCGGAGCCATGCTGCTCGGATTCGTCTGGGCGGTTCTCGTACTGGCGCAGGCCAAGTATGGGTGTGACCCGCTGAACGCGTTGCCAGGCTGCGGGTGATCTTTCGGAAGTTGGTGCCGGCGGTGCACGCCCGGTGATTTCGCGTGTCGGTTCCGGCGCGTTGGGACACAATGCGAACGTGTTCCAGCGCCCCGCCAACCACCGCGTCTCGAGCCGGGAGCTCGTGACGCTCGGCACTGCCAGCCAGGTGCCGACGCGCACCCGCAACCACAACGGCTACGCCCTGTTCTGGGACGACGAGGTCATCCTGTTCGACCCCGGCGAGGGCACCCAGCGCCAGCTGCTGTACGCCGGGATCTCCGCGACGGACCTGACGCGGATCGCGATCACGCACCTGCACGGCGACCACAGCCTCGGCCTGGCCGGTGTCGTGCAGCGCATCAGCCTCGACGCCGTGCCGCACACCGTGCCGGTGACGTTCCCTGCGTCCGGCCGGCGCTGGGTCGAGGCGCTGTGCGACGCCACGGCCTACTACCACCAGGAACGCCTGGCCCTGCAAGGGCTGACCAGGGACGGCGTCGTGCCGCGGGTGCCCGGCGAGCTGCACGGCCCGGCGACGCTGCGCGCGGCGCGCCTCGACCACTCCCTGGAGGCGTACGGCTACCGGCTCGACGAGCCCGACGGCCGGCGCATGGACCCCGACCGGCTGGCGGCCGCGGGTATCACCGGGCCCGACGTCGGACGCCTGGCCCGGGAAGGCACGCTGCGGACGGCGCGCGGCACGGTCCGGGTCGAGGACGTCAGCGACCCGCGTCCGGGACAGTCGTTCGCATTCGTCATGGACACCCGGATGTGCGCGGCCGTGGAGAGCCTGGCGGACGGCGTGGACCTGCTCGTCATCGAGTCGACGTTCCTGGACCGCGACCGGAACCTGGCCCGCGACCACGGACACCTGACCGCCCTGCAGGCGGCGACCGTGGCCGCCCGGTGCGGGGTGCGCAGCCTCGTACTGACCCACTTCTCGCAGCGGTACACCGACCCGACGGAGTTCGAGAAGGAGGCCCGCACCATGTTCGACGGCGACCTCACCGTTGCAGCCGACCTGGACCGGATCCCGGTACCGCGACGCAGGTAGGACGGGTCGCCCTTGACAAGGCCGGGCCGAGCAGCTGACCCGGGACCACAGTCGTCGCCGCACTGATCGAGGAGGGGCGCCTCACCGAGGAGGAGGCGCTCTCGCACTCCGACCGCAACCTGCTCAACCGCGCGATCGTCCCGGCCGGGACCGACGGTGGTCGTCGTGGACCTGCAGGAATGACCACACCTCTCGGCACCAGAGGCAGCGGCCAGGACCGTGTCCAGGGGCAGTTCTCCCCGTTGACCTGCCCCTGGCGCCGAACCACGATGCCGCCCATGAGCAACCCAGCCATGCGCACGAACCGGGACGGGACCTGGGCCGGGATCTGGGACGGCGCCGTCAACCTCCGCGACCTCGGCGGCCTCCCGCTCGACGACGGCGACACGACAGTGCCCGGGAAGGTCTGGCGCTCCGGCGCCCCCGAACCCATCACCCCCACCGGGTGGGCCGAGGCGCTCGAGGCGGGCCTGACCACCGTCGTCGACCTGCGCAACGCCGCCGAGATCGCCCAGGCCCACGACCACCTGCCCGACGCCGTCCGCCCGGGCCGGATAGTCACGCACCACACCCCGACCGAGGACCCCGGCGACCCCCACTTCCTCGAGGCCTGCGGGCCCTGGCTGGACCACCCCCGCTCCTACGCGCCCAACACCGCCATGTACCCCCACCTGTTCGGCGCGGTCTTCCGGGCGCTCGCGGACGCCGCAGGTCCCGTCCTCGTGCACTGTTCAGCGGGTCGTGACCGTACTGGGATGATCACGGCGATGCTGCTGTCGTTGACGGGGGTGGAGCACGGCGCGATTGCCGACGACTACGAGCAGGCGTTCCGCGGCACCGTCCACCGCGGCGGTATCGCCTACGACCCTGTGCAGGGTGCCTGGGTGCAGGCCGAGAGGGAAACGTGGACGGCGCACGAGATGGACGAGCGGGTCCGCGAGCGCCGTGCGGCGCTCCTAGAGTGGCTGGCCGACCTGGACCCGGTCGCCTACCTGCGGTACGCGGGGCTGGACGAGGGACGGATCACGGGCTTGCGGTCTCGCCTGCGACGGCCGGCAGCTCCAGGGTCATGAACACGCTGTTCGGGTCGAGGGTGTAGCTCCCGAACGGGCCGCACTCGGTGAACCCGTGGCGGGCGTAGAGCCGGCGTGCGGGGGCGAAGTAGTCCTGGGATCCCGTCTCCAGGCTGACGCGCAAGTACTCGCGGCGCTCCGCCTCGGCCAGGACGGCCTTCAGCACCTCCGAAGCTACGCCCCGGCCGCGGGCCCGAGAGGTCGTCCGCATGGACTTGATCTCGCCGTGTCGCGGTTCGGCGCCGAGGTCGAGCTCGCTCAGTGCGCCGCAGCCGAGCAGTACGCCGTCGTGGTCCCGCGCGGTCCAGAAGGTGACCGTCGGCGCGAGCAGGGCCGAGTGGTCCAGGGCGTGCACGCTCTCTGCGGGGGAGGTGGCGAACATGTCGGTGAGGTGCTCGTCGAGGAGCACGCGGACGTCGTCGCGAGCGGGGGAGTCTGGGGCGATCTTCACGGCAGTAGTTTGCGCGATCGCCGTCCGCATCGCGGGCCCGTGTGGCGCACGTCACGTCGCGCGGGTAGGAATGTCTCCTCGTGCGCGGACTCCCGCGTGTGCAACCAAGGAGAACCACGATGTCGCTGCCCAGCCCGAGCTACACCATCACCCTGCGCGTGGAGGTGGCCGCATCGCAGCGCGCCACGAGCTCGGTGGTAGCGGCCGTAGCCGACGCGGGCGGTGCGGTCATGGGCGTGGACATCGCGCACTCGACGTCGCACGGCCTGGTCGTTGACGTCACGTGCGACACGATCGACGCGGAGCACGGTGAGCGCGTCGTGGCGGCCGTGAATGCGATCGAGGGCGCTGAAGTGCTCAAGTCGAGCGACTCGACGTTCCTGATGCACCTGGGCGGCAAGATCGAGGTCACGAACAAGGTGCCGCTCAAGACGCGCCGTGACCTCTCGCGTGCGTACACGCCGGGCGTGGCCCGCGTGTGCCTGGCCATCGCGGACAACCCCGAGGACGCGCGCCGGCTGACGATCAAGCGCAACACCGTTGCGGTGGTCACGGACGGCACCGCGGTGCTCGGCCTGGGCGACATCGGGCCGGCGGCCGCGCTGCCGGTCATGGAGGGCAAGGCGGCCCTGTTCAAGGAGTTCGGCGGCGTGGACGCCTGGCCGGTGTGCCTGGACACGACCGACACCGACGAGATCGTGCGGATCGTCAAGGCGATGGCACCCGTGTACGGGGGAGTGAACCTGGAGGACATCGCGGCGCCGCGCTGCTTCGAGATCGAGGCGCGGCTGCGCGAGGAGCTGGACATCCCCGTCTTCCACGACGACCAGCACGGTACGGCGATCGTGGTGCTGGCGGCCCTGGTCAACGCGTTGAAGGTGGTCGACAAGAAGCTCGCGGACGTGCGGATCGTCGTGTCCGGCGTCGGCGCGGCGGGCAACGCGATCATCCGGCTGCTCAAGGCGCAGGGGGCGCGGCACATCGTGGCGTTCGGGCGCGACGGCGCCCTGCACCCCGGCGTGGTGACCGAGGACCCGCACCGGCGCTGGATCGTGGAGAACACGAACGTGGACGGGTTCTCGGGCACGCTCCAGGAGGGCCTCAAGGGCGCCGACGTGTTCGTCGGGGTCTCGGCGGGGGGCATCCTTTCGGGTGCCGACGTCGCTCAGATGGCCGAGCGCGCCGTCGTCTTCGCGCTGGCGAACCCGACGCCGGAGGTGGACCCGCTCGAGGCTGCCGAGACGGCCGCCGTGGTGGCCACGGGCCGCAGCGACTACCCCAACCAGATCAACAACGTGCTGGCCTTCCCGGGCCTGTTCCGGGGCCTGCTGGACACGGGCGCCAAGGACATCACGACCGAGCTGCTGCGGGTGGCTGCGGTGGCGATCGCGGACGTCGTAGGGCCGGACGAGCTGAACAGCGCCTACATCATCCCGGGCGTGTTCGACCACCGGGTCGCGGAGGCCGTCGCCGACGCGGTGCGCAAGCAGGCGTGAGCTAGCGCGGCGCGAGCGGGTGTGAGGTCGGGCGGAACGCGCCGGCCAGCGACTCCGACGTTTGTCCCCACCCTCCTCTTGACCGGTACAGAAACGCAGGGTTACCGTGAGGCGTACAAGTTCTGTACCGGTCAAGAAACCAGGAGGAGGTGACCGTGATGCACGAGTACGCCGGTGGGAACCTCGCGCTGCGGCGCGTGGTCGCCGAGGTGAACAGCGCCCGCCCGGACGCCCCGGTCGTGGACGGAGGGCAGAACCGGCGCGGGCGCCCTGCCCGGGTCTCGCGCCGTCTCGCCCGCCGTCCTGTAAGCCGTGGTACGCGGCTGCGGGTGGTGCTGGCGGGTGCGCTGCGCGGGGTTGCGGCCCGGCTCGACCCACCGTGCCCGACGCCGCAGGCTCTGCGGTAAGCCGTGGCACGCGGCGGGTCGGGAACGTGGGGGAGCGGTGTGAGCGATACTGGCGTGGATATGGCCAAGGTGACGTTGCAGTCCGTCGCGGACGAGGTCGGTGTGAGCCGGATGACGGTGTCGAACGCCTTCTCGCGCCCCGACCAGCTGTCCAAGGACCTGCGGGAGCGCATTCTCGCCACGGCGGAGCGGCTCGGCTACAGCGGGCCAGACCCGGCGGCCCGGGCGCTGGCCCGGGGCCGTACCGGGTCCGTCGGGCTCCTGCTGAACGGCCCGCTCAGCGAAGCGTTCGAGGACGATGTCTCGGCGGAGTTCGTGGCCGCCGTCGCCGACGAGCTGACCCGTCGCGGGCTGGCGCTGACCGTCCTGACCCCGCCGCAGGACGACGGGTTCCTGCCCGCGCGCGACGTCGCCGTGGACGGTGCCCTGGTCTACACGTGCGACCCGGACTCCGCGGGGGTCGTGTGGCTGGGGCGGCGCAAGCTGCCCGTGGTCGCCGTCGACCAGGACCTTGGGTCCGACGTGACCACCATCGGCGTCGACGACGTCAGCGGCGCGCGGGCCGGGGCGCAGCACCTGCTCGACCTCGGCCATCGCCGGATCGGGGTCCTCGCACTGACCGAGCAGTACGCGCTCGACCCGCCCAACCGGGACCGCCTGCTCGGGTGGCGGGAGACGCTGGCGGCGTCCGGGGTGGAGCCGGTCGTCGCGCGGACGACGCTCCTGCCCCGGTCGGCGGCCCTGGAGGCGGCCACGGAGCTGCTGGAGTCGTCCGACGTCACGGCGGTGCTGTGCTTCGACGACGTGTTCGCCCGTGCCGTGATCACGGCGGCCGCCGCACTGGGGCGGTCCGTGCCGGGTGACCTGTCGGTGGTCGGCTACGACGACAGCCGGGTCGCCACGGCGGGTGTTCCCGCGCTGACCACGGTGCGACAGGACGTGACGACCAAGGGGCACCTGGCCGCGGGGGCGCTGGCGGATCTGCTCGGCGGCCGTGCCGCATCGTCGCACACACTGCCGACCGAGCTGGTCGTCAGGGACAGCACCGGACCGGTGCCGGCGCCCTGACCTGCGAGAGAACTGACCCGCGAGAGCCTCTGGTCAGCCCATGCCGGCGATCGCGGTGTTCACGATGTTGCTGACCACCGCTGCAGTGCCGAGCACGAGGACGAGCAGGGCGCCGGTGGAGGCGACGAGAGGGATCCACCAGCGGACGGGCTCCGGCTGGTCACGGTTGTTGGTGCGGTTCGGGAAGTTGTTGTTCACACTGTTGCTCACACTGATTAAGACGCGTGGGAACCGGAAAACGATGCCCCGGTGCCGATAACAGTTCGGGAACGGTCCGCGGTCCCGGGACGGGGCGCACACCCCGGAGGAGTTGAGGTCAGCGTGAAGAAGATCGGGTTCCTGTCCTTCGGTCACTGGACGCCGCATCCGCAGTCGGGCACGCGCTCGGCGTCGGACGCGCTGCTGCAGTCGATCGACCTGGCCGTGGCCGCCGAGGAGCTGGGCGCCGACGGCGCCTACTTCCGCGTGCACCACTTCGCGCGCCAGCTCGCCTCACCGTTCCCGCTGCTGGCGGCGATCGGGGCGCGCACCAGCCGCATCGAGATCGGCACGGGCGTCATCGACATGCGCTACGAGAACCCGCTGTACATGGCGGAGGACGCCGGGGCGGCGGACCTCATCTCGGGCGGACGGCTGCAGCTCGGCATCAGCCGGGGGTCACCCGAGCAGGTCATCGAGGGTTACCGGCACTTCGGGTACGAGCCCGCGCCGAAGGACGCCGGCGCCGCCGACCTCGCCCGCGAGCACACCGCCCGGTTCCTGGAGGTGCTCGACGGCGAGGGGTTCGCCGAGCCGAGCCCGCGCCCCATGTTCCCGAACCCGCCCGGGCTGCTGCGGATCGAGCCGCACTCCGAGGGGCTGCGCCGGCGCATCTGGTGGGGTGCGGGTTCGCGCGCCACCGCGGAGTGGACGGCCGCGCAGGGCATGAACCTCATGTCGTCCACGCTGCTGACCGAGGACACCGGGGTGCCGTTCCACCGGCTGCAGGCCGAGCAGATCCAGCGGTTCCGCGACGCGTGGGCCGAGGCGGGGCACGAGTTCGAGCCACGGGTGTCCGTCAGCCGCAGCATCTTTCCCATCACCGACCAGCGCGACCGGCAGTACTTCGGCATGGAGGTCTACAGCGAGGACCAGGTCGGCCACCTCGACACCGGTCCCGCCCGGTTCGGCAAGACGTACGCGGGCGAGCCCGACCAGCTCGTCGAGGACCTGCGCGAGGACGAAGCCGTCCAGGCCGCCGACACGCTGTTGCTGACCGTGCCCAACCAGCTCGGCGTCGACTACAACGCGCACGTCATCGAGAACATCCTCAAGCAGGTGGCGCCCGCGCTCGGGTGGCGGTGAGCGAAGTTGCCACCGGCCCCGTACCGCCAGGATCGGGGGCATCTCTGCGGCTGCGATTTGCCTCAGAAGTGGGACAATCGCGGGCAAGGAGGAGATCAACGGTCATGGACGGCGCCGAGATCCTGGCGCTGCTCGCACGCACCCTGGCGCGCAAGCAGACGGCAGGCCAGTCAGAGGGGCACCTTGCGGCCCGGCTGTGCGACGCGTGCACGGAGATCCTCGGCGCCGACGCCGGCACGCTCACGATCGACTCGGCGACCGAACGCCTGGCCGTCCGCACGGCGGAGTTCCCGTTCGCACAGTTCGAGGACCTCCAGGTCGTGCTCGGCGAAGGCCCGGCCCAGCTCGCGCTCGCCGAGCAACGCGCCGTGGTCACGCACCTGAGCGAGCACCAGAGGGACACCGACTCGTTCCCCGTCTTCACCTCGATGGCGTCCGACCTGGACGGGCCGCTGACCGTGTGCGCAGTGCCGATGCGACCCGGCGGCCGGATCGTCGGCGTCCTGACCCTGTACCTCCGGGCCGACAGGTTGGCCCGGACCCTGAAAGAAGCACAGTTCCTCGCCGACGCCGCGGGCGCGGCACTGCTCGGCGACCCCGGAACCGCCGATGTCGATGCCCAGCCGTCCTGGGCGCAGCGCGCCCGCGTGCACCAGGCCACCGGGCTCGTCGTCGCCCAGCTCGGGATCGCACCCGCGGACGCCCTCGCGGTCCTGCGCGCGCACGCCTTCGGCCGTGCGTCGACCCTGGAGTCCGTGGTGGACGACGTCCTGGACCGCACACTGTCCTTCTCGTACGAGAGGGCAGACGCCGACTCCGACGGCATCATCTCGAAACAGCACCCACGAACCGAGGAGTCATGACACCGCGTACCCCTGCCGACACGCTCGCGCTGACCACGGCCGCGCTGCTGCACGACCACGACGTGACGGACCTGCTCTACAGCATCGTGCGCGACAGCGCCCGCTTCACCGGGTCGGACGCGGCCGGGCTGCTGGTCCGCACCGCGGGCGGCGCCCTGGAGCTGCTGAGCGCGACGTCGCACGCCGCCGTCGAGCTGGAGCTGTACCAGGCGCAGGTCGACGAGGGCCCATGCGTCGACGTCCTGCGCCAGGGGGAGCCGGTCGCTGCCGTCGGCGCCGACGCGATCCGACGACGCTGGCCGACCGTCGGCGCCGCCATCGTCCAGGCCGGCTTCAGCGCCGTGCACGCCTACCCACTGAACTGGCGCGACGGCGCGCTGGGCGGCCTCAACCTGTTCCGTCACCCCGCCCGGGCCGACGACGCCGAGCAGACCGCGACCGCCAGATCCTTCGCCGACATGGCAGCGCTCGTCCTGGTCCAGCCCGAACGGCTCGAGCACGACGACGTCGCCACGGGCCTCGCCCACGCCCTCGACGGTCGAGTCATCATCGAGCAGGCCAAGGGCGTCCTGGCCCAACAGCTCGACGTCGACATGGAGACGGCGTACACGGCGCTCGTCGACCTCGCGGCGCAGAACGCCATACCCTTGTCGTCCATGGCGTACGCCGTCGTCCACCAGGCCTACCGCCGCTGAGCGCCCGGCTGACCGCCGACCAGGCCGCGCGCGGGCCGGACCCCGCGATGTCACCCGGTGCTTCTCTGTCGGGCCGACGACAGCGGTGGCACGCTGGAGCATGACGATCATCAGGACGCCCGAGCCGGCCGAGGCGACGGGAGCCTGGGCCGAGGTGTACGCGGGCGACCAGGAGTCGCTCGGGTACGTGCCCAGCCACACCCGCGTGATGGCCACCAACCCCGACGCGCAGCACGCCTTCGAAGCGCTCGTGGGCGCCGTCGTCCCGAGCCTGGGCCTGCGACTGTACGAGCTGGTGACCCTTGCCGCGGCCGGCGCGATCGGGTCGCGGGCCTGCCGGCTCGCGCACGGGCGCAAGTCCCGCACCGTGTTCGACGACGCCCAGCTCGAGCGGATCGCCCGCGACTTCCGCACCGCCGGCCTCACGGAGCTGGAGGTGGCGGCGATGGACGTCGCCGAGCGGCTCAGCCGCGACTCCTCGGCGATGACCCAGGCCGACAGCCTGCGGCTGCGCGAGCTCGGACTCACCGACCGGCAGATCGTCGACGTCGTGCTCGCGGCAGCAGCGCGCAACTACTACAGCCGCGCACTGCACGCCCTCGCCGTCGTCCCGGACGTGCCACCCGACCTGCCCGAGCCGCTGCGGGACGCGCTCGTCGAAGGGCTCTGACCCGGAGGGTTCTAGCGTCGAGGATCTCCGGCCGGGAGCCGGCGCCTAGCCAGCTCACGGACCGGCCGGAACGCGTCACACCTCGCCATCAGGTAGACACCCGACCACGGGCCACGCGGCCCGCCGTCGAGGTCCGCGAGCGCCGAGCGCTGCGCCGTCCACCGTTCCCAGTGCCGCACGAACTCCTCGGGTCGCACGACCCGGCCACGGTCCAGCTGCCCGTCCAGCGCGTCGTCCAGGGAGACGTCGACCGCCACCAGCACGGGATCCCAGCCCCGCGACCGGGCCAGCAGCCCCAGGCTCTCTCGCCGGCGCTCACGGGTGGCGGTGTCGTGCACCAGGAGCGGTGCGCCCGAGCGTGGTCCGCGCAGCAGGTACAGCAGCGTGACGGCGGCGTGCAGCGTGTGCACCGCCCACCGGTAGGCCGCGTACGGCACCCAGGAGGGCAGGCGCCTGGCGAAGCCTCTGCGGTAGCGGTCGGGGTCGAGGACGACGCTGCCGGGGACGTCGTCGGCGATCCGGGCCAGCAGGGTGCTCTTGCCGGCGCCGGGGACGCCTCCCACCACGATCAGCAGCGGGTCGGGCGTGCTGCCGGGCGTGTTGCCGGCGGGGTTGTCGGGGGTGTTGCCAGGCGCACGATGGGGGGAGTCACCGGGGGAGCCAGGTACCGGGCGCAGCCAGGACAGGGGAGCGGAAGTCGTCACGTGGTCCTCCATGCGTAGGGGGCCGGGTGAGCAGCATCGCGCGAGCCGATCCAGGATCGCCGGGAACACCCTGAGAGGATGCTGGACGCGATTCACGGACCGGGGCGAGCCTCGGCGTCGGGCACGGGGCGGGATCCCGTCGGCGCAGGTCGCCGGATGCTCATTTCACCCCTAGAACGGACGAAACCGTCACGTTTGTTCCCGGTTTCGGCGGTGAGTCCTGGCTGGTCGGGACCTGTATCGCCGGTCCGGCGATCCCGCTAAGGTCTGCCGCGTGAAGCGCTTCCTCCTCGGCGTCCTGTCCGGTGTGGTGATCGCCCTGGCGGGCATCGGCACCTGGTCGGTGGTCGCCGACCACCTACGACCCCGCCTGGTCCAGGAGGTGTGCGACCCCGGCGCCGACTCGGCGCCGGTGTGCGTCCAGCTGCGCGACGACGGGACACCGGGCGGTGTGCTGTGGGTAGCCCGCAAGGATCCGGACCTCGGCCCGCGCATCAGCTACGTCGCCAGCCCGTTCACCGATCTCGAGCACGACACGGCCGAGGAGATCGACGTGGCGTTCGAGAGCGACCACCTCGTCGTGCACGGGTCTGACGGCTCGGAGCTGGTCCTCACCGAGGACTTCTACCGGGAGGACTGACGCCCGCCCGTCGCAGGCCTGGCTGTCGCCGGCCGGCCGCTACACGCCGAGCCGGTCGGCGAGATACCGCGCCCGACGCCGCACGCGATCGATGCCCGCGGGGTCGTTGTAGGCGGCGAACGGCGGCCACAGGAAGACCAGGACGGCCAGCTCCTCCAGCATCAGGCTCCGCTCGAGCTCGATGGCATCGAGGTGGACGCCGGCACACGCACACTCCCGCAGGTACTCCTCGAACAGCACGGCCGGCACCCGCGTGCCGGACGGCGTCGCCCGGACGCTGAGCAGCGCGAGGTCCGACGTCGCGCGCCCCGTACCCGACTCCTGCCAGTCGCAGAGCACGACGTCGTTCCCGTGCACCACGTTCCCGGTGTGGCAGTCGCCGTGCACGAACACCGGCGGCGCCGACCCCAGCCGGTCGCGCAGCGCGCCACGACCCGCCAGGAGCTCGTCGAGCCGCGGAAGACGACCCGACCAGAACCCGGCCACCGCGTCGAGGTCCGGGGCCGCGAGCGCGCTCAGCAGGGCGTCCGGACGGTCCCAGTCGCCCGCCGGCACCGGCATCGTGTGCAGCCGGGCCAGCGTGCCACCGAGCCCGCGCCACAGCTCCGGCGACCAGACCGCGACATCGCGCTGCTCGCCGGCGTCGCCCAGGAGCAACGCGACGCCCGCATCGGCCTCGAACGCCCCCAGCAGCGGGGGAACGCACACCGGCGCGTCCGGACCCACCCGGCGATAGAACCGCAGCTCCCGCCCGGCAGCGGCAAGCGCGTCACCACCCAGCTCGGCTCCCGTGACCTTCAGGTACGCCGAACCGCCGTCGGGCAGCCACACACGACGCACCCCCGCGCCGGAACGCGCGTCGGCCGGCGAGGCCCCTCCCGTGAGACGCACCCCGAACACCTCAAGAGCCGACACCATCAGGTCACACAGGTCACGCTCCGGCGCAGGCACCCCCTCAACCTAGCGACGCACACCGACACACCTCCCCGGCCCCGGAACACCCGGTCTCCGGAAGGCCACGCCACCGAAAACCGCACAAGACACCAGACACGAGCCACCAGCACGTGGCAACATCACACACGTGACCAGCAAAGCCGCCGACACCGACCACCTGCGCGACCTCGTCCTCCTGCGCCGCGTCCGCGACCGCATGGACCGCGAGTACACCCAGCCCCTCGACGTCGCGGCGCTCGCGGCCGGGGTCCACATGTCGGCCGGACACCTGTCACGGCAGTTCAAGGCCGCCTACGGAGAATCCCCGTACAGCTACCTCATGACCCGGCGCATCGAACGCGCCATGATGCTGCTGCGCCGCGGAGACCTCAGCGTCACCGAGGTCTGCTTCGCCGTCGGCTGCTCATCGCTCGGCACGTTCAGCACCCGGTTCACCGAGCTCGTCGGCGTACCACCCAGCGTGTACCGCAACGACCCCCTCGCCGCCGAGGCGATCGACACCGCCGGGCTGCCCGCCTGCATCGCCAAACAAGTCACCAGACCGGTCAGGAATCGAGAAGCGCCGCTCAGAGCCCGGTCCTAGCGTGGCCGCATGAACACACACATGAGCACGAACACAGACATCACCATCCACCAGACCTTCCTCCCGCACACCGACCCCGAGGCCTCCCTCGCCTTCTACCGCGACGCCCTCGGCTTCGAGGTCCAGCTCGACGTCGGCCAGGGCGACATGCGCTGGATCACCGTCGGCCCCGCCGGACAGCCCGACACCTCGATCGTGCTGACCCCGCTCGGCGCGGACCCCGGCGTCACCGACGCCGAGCGCCGGACCGTCGCCGAGATGATGGCCAAGGGCACCTACGCCGCCGTCATCCTCGGCGCCAAGGACCTCGAAGCCACGTTCGAACGCGTCCAGGCCAGCGGCGCTGAAGTCATGCAGGAGCCGGTCGACCAGCCCTACGGCTTCCGCGACTGCGCCTTCCGCGACCCGGCCGGCAACACCGTCCGCATCAAGCAGCTCTGACCCGACACCATGTGCATCCCAGGACTGGCGGCACACGCGGCCGCGGCGGGGACATCCCGTCCCCGCCGCCCGCAGGCCGACGCCGAATCACCCGACACCGACGCACCCGCCGCTGGAACAACCACCCACGAAGAGCACACGATGGAACCCCGACCAGCACCCCTCGTGACCGTCATGGAAGGTCGAGCATGAACACGGCGAGCACCACCACAGCGGACACGGCCACAGCGGACGCACCGGCGCTCGCGGCCCACCCGGCGGACACCCACGACCTGATCCGCGTGCAGGGCGCTCGGGAGAACAACCTCAAGGACATCAGCCTCGAGATCCCGAAGCGCCGGCTGACGGTGTTCACCGGCGTCTCGGGGTCGGGCAAGAGCTCGCTGGTGTTCGCGACGATCGCCGCTGAGTCGCAGCGGATGATCAACGAGACGTACAGCGCCTTCGTGCAGGGTTTCATGCCGTCGCTGGACCGCCCGGAGGTGGACCGGCTCGACGGGCTGACGACGGCGATCGTGGTCGACCAGGAGCGTCTCGGCGCGAACCCGCGGTCCACTCTCGGCACCGTGACGGACACCAACGCGCTGCTGCGCATCCTGTTCAGCCGGCTGGGGCAGCCGCAGATCGGGCCGGCGATCGCGTTCTCGTTCAACGTCCCAGCGCGCAAGGCGAGCGGGGTGATGACGTCGGCGACGGGCGAGAAGCAGATCGTGCGCGACGCCGTCTACCACGGTGGAATGTGCCCGCGGTGCGAGGGGCGCGGGCAGGTCTCCGACCTGGACCTGACCAAGTTCTTCGACGACTCGAAGTCCCTCAACGGGGGTGCCATCAAGATCCCGGGGTACACCGCCGACGGGTGGATGGTGGCCAGCTACACCGAGTCGGGGTTCCTGGACCCGGACAAGCCGATCCGCGAGTACACCGAGACGGAGCGGCACGACTTCCTGCACAAGGAGCCTACAAAGATCAAGGCCAAGGGCATCAACATCACCTACGAGGGCCTGGTCCCCAAGATCCGCAAGTCGATGCTGAGCAAGGACGTCGAGGCGCTGCAGCCGCACATCCGGGCGTGGGTGGAGCAGGCGGTGACGTTCGTGACCTGTCCCGACTGCGACGGGACCCGCCTGGCCGAGGCCGCGCGGTCCTCGAAGATCGACGGCATCAGCATCGCCGACGCGTGCGCCATGCAGATCAGCGACCTCGCCACCTGGGTGCGCGGCCTCGATGCGCCGGGCGCCGGGCCCCTGCTGGCGAACCTGCGCCACCAGCTCGACAAGTTCGTGGAGATCGGCCTGGGCTACCTGTCGCTCGACCGCCCGTCGGGCACGCTGTCCGGGGGAGAGGCGCAGCGCACCAAGCTGATCCGGCACCTGGGCTCCGCGCTCACCGACGTCACCTATGTCTTCGACGAGCCGACGATCGGCCTGCACCCGCACGACATCCAGCGCATGAACAAGCTGCTCGTCGAGCTGCGGGACAAGGGCAACACGGTGCTCGTCGTCGAGCACAAGCCGGAGGCCATCGTCATCGCCGACCACGTGGTCGACCTCGGTCCGGGCGCCGGTTCGGCGGGTGGCACCGTGCAGTTCGAGGGCACCGTCGAGGACCTGCGGTCGAGCGGCACCCTCACCGGCCGCCACCTCGGGTACCGGGCGCGGCTCAAGGACGCGGTGCGCCCGGCGTCGAGTGCCCTGGAGATCCGCGGGGCGAGCACGCACAACCTGCAGGACGTCGACGTCGACGTGCCCCTCGGTGTGCTGACCGTCGTCACCGGCGTGGCCGGTTCGGGCAAGAGCTCGCTGATCCACGGGTCGATCCCGGCGGACGCGGGCGTCGTCTCGGTCGACCAGGGCGCGATCAAGGGTTCGCGCCGGTCCAACCCGGCCACGTACACGGGCCTGCTCGACCCGATCCGCAAGGCGTTCGCCAAGGCCAACGGCGTCAAGCCCGCGCTGTTCAGCGCCAACTCCGAGGGCGCCTGCCCCACCTGCAAGGGCGCCGGCGTGATCTACACCGAGCTGGGGTTCATGGACACCGTGGCCACCACCTGTGAGGACTGCGGCGGCAAGCGGTTCGACGCCTCGGCGCTGGTGTACACGCTGGGCGGGGACCCGGGCAGCGGTGACGGTGAGAAGAGCGGCAAGGACATCAGCGAGGTGCTCGCGATGCCGGTCACGGAGGCCGAGGCGTTCTTCGCGAAGGACGGGCCGGCACCGGTCCCGGCCGCGCACAGGATCCTCGAGCGCCTGGCCGACGTCGGCCTCGGTTACCTCGGCATCGGGCAGCCGCTGACCACGCTGTCCGGCGGCGAGCGGCAGCGGCTGAAGCTGGCCGTCGAGATGGCCCGCGAGGGCGGGATCTACGTGCTCGACGAGCCCACCACGGGCCTGCACCTGGCCGACGTCGAGAACTTGCTCGGCCTGCTCGACCGCCTCGTCGAGTCGGGCAAGTCGGTCATCGTCATCGAGCACCACCAGGCGGTCATGGCGCACGCCGACTGGATCATCGACCTCGGCCCCGGTGCGGGGCGCGACGGCGGCCGGGTCGTCTTCGAGGGCACGCCCGCCGAGCTGGTCGCCCAAGCCCGGGCGGGGCGGGCGACGCTCACGGGGGAGCACCTGGCGCAGTACGTCGACGCCTGACGTGCCAGACGTACGGGTCAGCGGAGTGACCTGTACGTCTGGCACGTCAGCGGCCGGCGCGCACCAGGCCCGACTCGTAGGCGCAGACCACCATCTGGGTCCGGTCGCGCAGGTCGAGCTTGTTCAGGATGCGCGAGACGTGTGTCTTGACCGTCTGCTCGGCGAGGTGCAGCTCGGTGGCGATCTCGGCGTTCGACCGGCCGGCGGCGACCAGCTTCATGACGTCGAGCTCACGGTCGGTCAGGGCGGACAGCGTGGCGGACGGCGAGACGGGCAGCGTCGGGCGCGCCGCGTAGTCGGCGATGAGCGTGCGCGTGATCTTCGGCGACAGCAGCGCCTCGCCGGCGGCCACCACACGGACGGCCTGGGTCAGCTCCTCGGGAGGCGAGTCCTTCAGCAGGAACCCGCTGGCACCCGCGCGCAGCGCCGAGAACACGTACTCGTCGGCGTCGAACGTGGTCAGCATGATCACCTTCGGCGGCGTGCCGGGCATGGCCATGATCGTGCGCGTCGCGTCCAGGCCGTTGACCTTCGGCATGCGGATGTCCATCAGGACGACGTCGGGCTGCATGCGGCGCACGGCGTCGGAGATCCCCACACCGTCGTCCGTGGTGCCGACCACCGTGATCCCCTCGTGCGCGTTCAGCAGCGCGGCGAACCCAGCACGGATCATCGACTGGTCGTCGACGATCAGCACGCGGATCGCGCGCCCGGGCGCATCGTGCGCGGAGGACTCGTGCACGGACGCGCCGTGCGCCGTGACATCGGGAGGTGGCGACATGGGACCAACGTAACCGAGACCCGAAAGTATGACGGCGGTTCGCTCCACCGGGTGACGCGGCAAGCGCTGCCCACCGCATAACCTGCAGAGAATGGACCACCCACCTGACTCGACGCCCGAACCACGCGGCGCCGACGCCCCCGGCCAGCAGGCCCGGCGCCCACGGCGTTTCTCCCCGGGGTTGCGTGCCCTGACCCGGCTGGACGTCACCACGGCCTCGATCGCCCGCCGGGAGGTCGTGTGGCTGTGGACGCTGGTCTCGATCATCTCGGTCGCCCTCGTCGCGATCGGCTGGCCGGTGACGGCGTCCGGGTACGGCACCCACCCCGCCGCGGCCATGACCTTCACCCTCGTGTACTGCGCCGCCCCGATCCTGGCGGTGCGCTGGCCATGGGCAGGGCTCAGCGCCTCGGTCGCCGGCGCACTCCCCGTCATGATCCTGACCGCCTCCGCCGCACCCGTGTGGCCGTGGCCGTGGCCCGTCACGGTCCTGCTCGCGCACTGCCTCACAGTGTTCGTGCTCGCCCTGCGACACCCCTGGTACTGGGCGGCGTCCCTCTGGTCTGCGGGCGCGATGCTGACGGTCCTGGCTCCCGCGGCGATCGTCCACGAGGCCGGTGAGGGCGCCGTCGCCAACGGCGTCGTACTGGTCTCCCTGAGCGGCGGCGTAGCCCTGGTCGGCGTGCTGGTGCGGCTGTGGATCCTCAGCATGGTCCGCATGGAGCAGGCCGAACGCCTCAGCGCCGCCGAGACCGGCCGCCGTCGCGAGCTCGAGGAACGCAACAGGATCGCCCGCGAGCTGCACGACGTCGTCGCGCACAGCATGTCGGTCATCACCGTCCAGGCCTCCACGGCCCGCTACCGCCAGCCCGGGCTCGACGAGGCGATCCAGCAGGAGTTCGAAGAGATCGCCGCATCCTCCCGCCGCGCGCTGGGCGAGATGCGCGGCCTGCTCAGCATCCTGCGCGGCCACGACACCGCCCCCACCGCGCCCCTGCCCGGCCTGTCCGACGTCGCCGACCTCGTCGAGTCCACCCGCGCCTCCGGCGTCGAGATCACCTACACCGGCACCGACGCCGAGGTGCCCGACGCCGTCGGGCTGACCGCCTTCCGCCTCGTCCAGGAGGCGCTGAGCAACGCCCTGCGGCACGCCCCCGGATCCGCCGTCACCGTCACCGTCTCCGACGAGGGACACGACCTCCGGGTCCGCGTCACCAACACCGCCCCGGAACGCGCCGACGAGCCCACACCCGGCGCCCGTCTCGGCCTGGCCGGCATCCGCGAACGCGCCCACGCCCTCGGCGGGACCGTCACCGCCGGCCCCACGCCCGACGGCGGCTTCGAGCTCACCGCGACCCTCCCCGTCGCCCAGGACTGAGAACCCACCGGCGACCCGCTACTCAGGTAGGGGGTGAGGTTGGCTCCAGCGGGGGACGCGCGGACCGTGGACCCGTTCCTAGGTTGACGCGCATGACGACGACCGACGCAGCGCCCCGCCCGGCTCCCCAACCCGTCCAGACCCGCCGGCCGCGCACAGCCCGCAACAAGCAGACCAACGACTACTTCGACCTCGCCGAACGCGCCACCGCCGCGGGCCTGATGGGACGCCGAGTCGGCTGGTACGCCGCCCGCACCGCCCTCCTCGCGGCCGGCCTGGCGCTCGCGTTCTGGCTGCTGCTCACGCTGGGCGACACGTGGTGGCAGCTCGCGGTGGCCGTCCTGTTCGGCGTCGTGTTCACGCAGGGCGCGTTCCTCGGTCACGACGCCGCGCACCTGCAGATCTTCCGGTCCGGACGGCGCAACGAGTGGGCGGCGCGGATCATCGCCAACCTCGTCGTCGGGCTCAGCGCCGGCTGGTGGGCCCGCAAGCACAACAAGCACCACGCGAACCCGAACGTGATCGGCAAGGACGGCGACATCGAGACGGGTGCGCTCGTGTTCGTGCCGGGGGAGGAGGCCGGGCGGACCGGGTTCTGGGGCTGGATCACCCGGCACCAGGGCTGGTTGTTCTTCCCGATGCTGACGCTGTTCGGCCCGACACTGCACGCCAACGCCGTCCAGACGCTGGCGACGACGCCGGCGATCAAGCACCGCGGTGCGGAGGCCTGGCTCCTGGGGCTGCGGCTCGTCGGGTTCCCGACCCTCGTATTCCTCACGCTCGGGCCGGCGCTCGGCGCGGCGTTCATGGCCGTGCAGCTCGCGACGTTCGGCCTGTACATGGGCGCCACGTTCGCCCCGAACCACAAGGGGATGCCGCTGATCCCGAAGGACGTCAAGGTCGACTTCCTGCGCCGCCAGGTCCTCACCTCGCGCAACATCCGCGGCGGCTGGTTCGTCGACGTCGCGATGGGCGGGCTGAACTACCAGATCGAGCACCACGTCTTCCCGCGGATGGCCAGCGTCAACCTGAAGCACGCCCGCCCGATCGTGCAGGCGTTCTGCGCCGAGCGCGACATCCCGTACACCGAGACGGGCCTGCTCGAGTCGTACGGGATCATCACCGCGTACCTGAACCGGGTCGGCCTCGGTCACGCCGACCCGATGGACTGCCCGGTCGCCGCGCAGTACCGGTAGCGCGGGAGGGGCGGGACCTGGCGGCATCTGTCGACGTCGGCCGTCAGGTCCCGCACCCGGCTACCTGGGCATCGACGCGCCGGCGGCCGGCACCAGCCCGTCGAGCAGGGCGAGCTCGTCCTCGCTCAGCCGGAGCGCGCCCGCCGCGACGTTCTCCTCCAGGTGCGCCACGCTGCCGGTCCCAGGGATCGCCAGCACGTGCGCACCCCGGTGCAGGGTCCAGGCCAGGCGGACCTGCGCCTCGGTGGCACCGTGGGCCCGCGCGACGGCCGCCACCTCCGCCTGCCCGGTCTCGTCCGGGCCACCCACCAGCCCGGCGCCCGGGACCGCGGCCCCGACGGCGAAGAACGGTACGAACGCGACACCGTGCTCGCCGCACAGGTCGACCAGGGCGTCGTCCTCCCGGCTGGTCAGGCCGTACTGGTTCTGCACGCACACGACCGGTGCGATGCTCATCGCCTCGGTCAGCTGCTCCGGAAGGATGTTGGAGATACCCAGGTGCCGGATCAGACCCGCTTCGCGCAGCTCCGCCAGCGCCCCGAAGTGCTCGGCGACCGATTCGGGCTCGCGCCCCTGCCCGGCCATGCTCGTGCCCCAGCGCAGGTTGACGACGTCGAGGTGATCGCGGCCGAGCTGACGGATGTTCTCCTCGACCTGCGCACGAAGCTGGTCGGGGCGTGCCATCGGCGCCATCTCACCGTCGCGCGACCGGGCCGGCCCGACCTTCGTCGTGATCACCAGGTCGTCCGGGTAGGGCTGCAGGGCCGTGCTGATCAGCTCGTTCGACGAGCGCAGCGGCGCGAAATAGAACGCGGCGGTGTCGATGTGGTTCACACCGAGCTCGACGGCCCGCCGCAGGACCGCGATCGCCGCGTCCCGGCTGCGCGGCGTCTTCTCCCACGGCATGCCCACGAGACGCATCGCGCCGAAACCCATGCGGTTGATCGTGAGGTCACCGAGCTGCCAGGTGCCGGCCGCCGCCGCGTCCGCGGTGCCAGTCATCGTGTTCGTCTTCGTGTCAGTGGTCATGCAGCCAGCATCACGCCGTGCCCGCCCCGTCCCACGGCGCTGGCAACTTGTTGCCAACCGCCCGAGGTAGGTAGCGCGGGGGAGTGGCACCGGGCAGGATCGGTCCCATGCACACCGGTGAGGCCGTCACGATCGTCCACGGCGAGCAAGAGCTCCTCGCCCGGACCATGCACCTGTTCGCGACCGCGACCGACGTCGCCTGCGCCGCCGACGACCTCGCCACCTGGGCAACCGCACAGTCGACCGACGAGTTCGCCGAACTGGTCCGAGACCGCCACCCCGGCGACGTCCGCCTCCGCAAGCTGTACCGGTCCGCCCTGCTGCTCGACCCCGTGGCCGCGCAGCGGCTGGCGCGAGACCGCGACCGGCACGGCGCCCACATCCGCATCACGACCGACGAGATCAACGAGACGATCATCCTCGACCGCCGCCTGGTCATCCTGGCCGGCGACCTCAGCGGCGGCCGCCGCAGCTACAGCATCATCACCCAGCGCGAGGCCGTACAGGGCGTCACCTCCCTGTTCGACGCCGCCTGGCGACCGGCCACCGAGCTCGCCGTCTACGACACCCAGATCGCCGAGATCCGCCAGCTCGCACCCCAGGTGCTCGACCTGCTCAGCCAAGGTGTCAAGGACGAGGCCGCCGCCCGGACCCTGCGCCTCGGCGTCCGCACCTACCGCCGCCGAGTAGCCGAGCTCATGGACGCCCTCGGCGCCGAGTCACGGTTCCAGGCCGGCGCACGCGCCCGAGAGCTCGGCCTCGTCTGACCGTGTCAGTGGCGGGTGCAAGACTCCACCCGTGAGCGAACGTGCACCCGTCCCTACCGACACCGTCCTGCGGCTCGCCGCCATCCTCGAACGCCTCCCCGAGTGCCACGAGCACGACGCCTGGACCGGCGTCGCCTGGAAGACCCACGACGCCACCGTGGCACACGTCTTCGGCGGAGAAGACGGCCTCGTCCGGATCACCTTCCGCGCCGAACCCGACGAAGTCGAAGCCTTCCAGCACCTCGGACCGCAATACTTCAAGGCCAGCTGGGGAACCAACGTCGTCGGCATCGTCCTCGACCAGCACACCGACTGGGACGAGCTCACCGAGCTGCTCACCGACTCCTACTGCATCCAGGCACCACAGACCCTCGCCGCACAGGTCAACCGGCCCACACCCGAAGCCGGCTGAGTAACCTCGGAAACATGACACAGCGCGCAACCACCGAGGCCTGGGTCCGCGGCTACGAACGACTCTGGCGAACACCCGGCACCGACGGGCTCGCAGAACTCTTCACCACCGACGCGTCCTACCTGCCCTCACCCTGGGCGACACCCGTCGTAGGGCTCCCGGCGCTCGCGGAGTTCTGGGAGTCGGAGCGTTCGGGACCGGACGAGTCGTTCACGATGACGTCCGAGGTGATCGCTGTGGACGGTCCGACGGCGGTCGTGCGGGTGAGCGTCGAGTACGGCGCCCCCGAACGCTCCGGCGAGCCTGGTGCGTTCGGCAGCCGCTGGCGCGACCTGTGGGTCCTCCAGTTCGACGAGGACGGGCGCTGTGCGGCGTTCGAGGAGTGGCCGTTCGCGCCGGGGCAGCCCGACGGGCACGACCAGCCCACGGTTCCCCAGTAGCTGAGTCAACAGCGTGGTGGCTCAGTAGCCGCGTTCCCGCACGACCGCCGACGCCGGACGAACACCGCGACGGATCTCGACGAACGCCGCGTCGAGGCTGGTCACGACGTCGGACGGCAGTGTGAGGCCGGAGACGTGGGGCGTGATCGTGACGTCGGGACGGCGCCACAGAGGCGACGACGGCTCCAGCGGCTCCTGTTCGGTGACATCGAGCGTCGCGTGCCGGACTCGGCCCGCGTCGAGTGCGCCCAGCAGGGTCGCGGTGCGCACGGCCGACCCGCGTCCGACGTTGACCAGGTGGACGGCGTCGAAGGCGGCGAGGAGCTCCGGGGTGATCAGGCCCGCGGTCTGCGCCGTGTGGGGGAGTGCCAGCACGAGGACGTCGGCCCTGGCGAGCGCCGGCGTGCTGTGCGCGTCGGCCAGGGGGAGGACGGCGTCGAAGGCGTCGTCGGGTCGCCCGCTCCTGCTCAGTCCGGTGACCCGGTGCCCGACGGCGGCCAGCGCCCGGCCGATCGCCTTTCCCACGGCTCCCGTACCCACCACGATCGCGCCGTCCCGGGTGGGCGGTGCGGATGGCCTGGACGGATCCCACGTGGCCGACGCCGAGTCGGCGACGTAGCGGGCCGTCTGCCAGCGTTCGGCGAGGACCCAGGTCAGGACGTACTCGGCCATGCGCTGCGGCATCGTGCCGGTGGTGCGGGTCAGGAGCACGCCGTCGGGCAACGCCGGAACCAGGTGCTCCACGCCGGCGAAGGGACAGTGCACCCATGCGGAGCCCACGGCGTGCTCGGGTCTTGTCGTGACCGCGAGCGTCGCGCCGTGCTCGATCACCTTCAGGTTCTGCGCCTGCGCCCAGGCGACGAGCGCGTCACGCACGTCCGGGTCGACGTCGTCGCCGAGGCGAACCGTGGGGCGGGCGCGGAGCGCGGCGGCGAGGGCGGGAATCGCGGGTGCTGAGGTCATCATGGCGATTCTGCCTGGTCGCACGACCACGGGGGACGGTGTCAGCTGAGTACAGTTATGTCAGCGAATTGTCGTTCCAGGCGCGTGCCCGTTGCATCAGCTCACCGATCAGGGGTGCTTTGCCGGACCGGTAGCGGACGCGGTCGTGGCGGTCTGCCACGGCGAGCTCGCTCCTCAGGGCGGCGTATTGCTCGGCCGGCTCGGCATGGGTGCGCAGGTAGTCACGGAACAGCAGCCAGTCGCGCCACGAGGCGGAGTTCCGTTCCACGACGTGCAGGTGGTGCGTGCGATGTTCCACCGTCGGGAAGCACACCGACCATTTGCGTTCAACTTCGTCGCCGGGCTCCGGTGCGTGGGTCCAGCCGATCCGTTGCAGCTCCGAGAGCGCCGGAGCGAAGCCTGTGTAGTCGTCGGTCACGGCGACCATGTCGATGATCGGCTTGGCGGGAAGCCCAGGGACCGACGTCGAGCCGATGTGCTCGATGGGGGCAACGAGCCAGCTGACTAGCACAGGCTCGAGCGCTGCCTTCTGCGTGGCGAAGAGTTCGGCCCAGCCGGGGTCGTGAGGCTGGATGACTATCGGGTCCTGGCGCACGCGCTCAGCCTCGCATGTGTGCTGCGGGCTCTGTCAGTGATTCAGCGGTGTGGTGGCTGGTCCCAGAGCTCCTTCCGGATACATCCGATAATGCACATTATGTCATTATGGCGAGGATCGACCCGGAGACCGCTGCCCTGGGCCGTGCATGCTGTGCACTCGCAGCGCTGCGCCCGTGACATGCGCTTTGAGCGCTCAGCCTCGTTGCGAGCGCTCAGCCTCGCCGTTCGCGCCGGCGCACAATCGCCCGCGACGAAGGCGCTCCGAGTTCGGTCGGTTGCTCAACACCGGCATGCAGCCGCTCACCAGCACCTGGCCAAGCCGCACCCCGCCACGCGGACAGCCGGCAGCGCCCCTGCCCCACCAACAGGACACCAACACATCCAAAGCATTGTGTATAGCGCAACACATCGGTCTACAGCCAGCAAAGAAGGTCAACACAGTAACACCCCGAAAATCCTGCGGCCGCTCCCGGGCACGAGGCATACCATCCTCGGACCATGAATCTCGCCGGGATCCTCTCCGCCTCGACGAGCACCGCCGTGCTCGTCGAGGGCGAGAGCGACCGTGCGGCGGTCGAAACACTCGCGGCACGCAGGGGCCTCCCCCTCTCCGATCTCGGGGTGCAGGTCGTGGCGATGGGCGGGATCACCAACGTCGGGCATCACCTCGTCGCGCTCGCCGGCCAGGACGTCCGTGTCGGAGGCCTGTACGACGCCGCGGAGGAGCGCTTCGTCATCAAGGGACTGGACCGGATGGGCCTGCGCCCGTTCGCGGCAGCCACTCCCCTGGCCGATCTCGGCTTCTTCCGGTGCGACCGCGACCTCGAGGACGAGCTCATCCGGGCGATCGGTGTCGACGGGCTCCTCGCCCTGATCGAGTCCGAGGGTGAGCTGCGCAGGTTCGAGCTGCTGCAGGGCCAGCCGGCGCAGCGCGAACGCACCACCATCCAGCAGCTGCACCGCTTCATCGGTTCCAAGAGCGGCCGCAAGGAGCGTTACGGGCGCCGCCTGGCGCAGGCGGTCGCCCTGGACCGGGTGCCCGCGCCGCTGGACGCCGTCCTGCACTGGGTCTCAGAGCCCTAGGGCAGCCGCGGGTCGAGCACCACCATCCCGGCTCGCGGCGCGGAATCCATCGTCGGCACGAGCGCGGCCGCCTCGGTCATACCGACCACCCGGTCGAGCAGATCCTGGGGCCGGAGCGCCCCGGACGCGACCAGCGCGAGCATCTCCGGGTAATCGGCGGCGGCCATGCCGTGACTGCCCAGCACGTCGAGCTCCCAGGCGATCACCCGGCCCATGGGCACGCGCGGTCCGCCGTCGACGGGCGCGAACAGCCCCACCTGGACGTGGCGCCCGCTTCGGCGCAGGCTTCCGATGGCGTCGGCGCACGTCTGCTCGCTGCCGACGGCGTCGACCGCGACGTGGGCCCCGCCGTCCGTCAGCTGCTGCACGACAGCCGGGACGTCGAGGCCGTCGGCGAGCACCGTGCGCTCGGCACCGGCGCGGCGGGCCGCTTCCAGCGCTACCGGCGACCGGTCGACCGCCACCACGTGCGCGCCGCGGGCCACGGCGATCATGATGGCGCTGAGCCCGACGCCCCCCGCACCGACCACGGCGACCCACTCCCCTGCCTCGACCCGTGCCCGCCCGGCCACGGCCCGGTAGGCGGTGGCGAACCGGCAGCCCAGGCTCGCAGCGGTCTCGAACGAGACGCCGTCGGGGATGGCGACCACGTTGGCGTCGGCCGCGTGCAGCACGACGAGCTCCGCGTAGGAGCCCCAGTGCGTGAACCCGGGCTGGGTCTGGTCGGGGCAGACCTGCGCCTGACCGCCGCGGCACCACTCGCACGTCCCGCAGCCGCTCACGAACGGCACGGTGACCCGGTCCCCCACCTGCCATCTCGTGACGCCGGCGCCGACCTGGTCGATCGTGCCCGCGAGCTCGTGGCCGGGGACGTGCGGCAGCTCGGTGATGTCGCTGTCGTGCCCCGACCAGGCATGCCAGTCGCTCAGGCACAGGCCCGTGGCATGCACCCGCACGACCACCCCGCCGTCGGGCGCCTGCGGTGCGGACACCTCGCGGACGTCGATGGGGCCCCGGAACCGGTCGAAGACGATGGCACGCATCAGCGGATTCAACCACGCGCCCGACCGTGACTTCAGCAGAGTTCAGGTGCCGGGCCGGACACGAGCCGGAGTCCGGAGCGCCGTCGGGCATCGGGCCGGTGTTGAGCCGGAGGGGTCGGTGCGTACGCAAACCTGCGTAGGCGGGTGTCGCTCCTGGACGGACGCCGCACCCCTCCTCCGGGGCGCACGGTGGGGACATGGACACAGGCGTGAACGAGACGGGCGAGCTGGTGCTGCGCACCGACGCGCTGACGAAGCGGTACGGCGACCGGGTCGCCGTCGACGGCGTCAGCATGACGGTGCGGCGTGGTGAGGTGTACGGCTTCCTGGGCCACAACGGTGCGGGTAAGACGACGACGCTGCGGATGGTGCTGGGCCTGGTCCGGCCTACCGCGGGTCGGGCGTCGGTGCTGGGCCGTCCGGCGGGGCGAGCGGACGTGACGGGCCGGGTCGGTGCCCTGGTCGAGGGGCCGGGCTTCTACCCGTACCTGTCCGGCAGGGACAACCTGCGCTCCCTGGCTCGCTACCGGCATCTACCGCGTGCGGAGGTGGAGCGGGTCCTGGACCTGGTCGATCTGGCCGGGCGTGGTGACGACGCGTACAAGGGGTACTCCCTGGGGATGAAGCAGCGTCTCGGGGTCGCGGCGGCCCTGCTCGGTGACCCGGAGCTGGTGATCCTGGACGAGCCGACCAACGGGCTGGACCCGGCGGGTATGGCGGACATGCGTGAGCTGGTGGTGTCGCTGGCCCGGGGCGGTCGCACGGTGCTGCTGTCCAGTCATCTGCTGACGGAGGTACAGGAGATCTGTGACCGGGTGGGCGTGATCGACCACGGTCGTCTCCTGCGTGAGGCGGCGGTCGCCGACCTGCGGGGCGGCATCACCGTGCGGGTGCGTGCCACTCCTGCGGACACGGCGCTCGCGGTCGCCACCCGCATGGCCGGCCCGGACGGCGTCCGCACGCTGCCCGACGGCGCCCTGGGTGTCGGCCTGCCCGCCTCGGCCGCGCCCGATCTGACGCGGGCGCTGGTCGCCGCCGGCGTCGACGTGCACGAGGTGGCGCCCAGTGAACGCACCCTCGAAGAGGTGTTCTTCGAGATGACGACCGGCGCCGCCGCCCCGGGCAGCGCCTCGAACGCGAACATGAAGGAGACCGTCTCATGACCGCCGTCCTCGACAGCGCCCGCGCGGAGCTGCTCCGGCTGCGCAAGTGGCCCGCGGTGTGGATCACCGTCGGCGCCTGGATCGCCCTGGCCCTGACCTTCGGGTACGTCTTCGACTACGTCTCCTACGCCACCGGCACGGAGAGCTTCGCCACCGAAGGCACCACAGCGGGCGCGGCCCGGGATGCCCTCCTGACCGGGCTGCTGCCACAGGCCGTGCCCGACGTCCTGGTGCAGGGCATGCCCATGTTCGGCGGGGCGCTCGCGATGGTGCTCGGCGCCCTCGTGGCGGGCAACGGCTTCGGCTGGGGTACGTGGAAGACGGCGTTCACACAGGGCCCGTCCCGGCCGGCGGTCGTCGGCGGATCCCTGATGGCGCTGAGCGCGTTCGTGGTCCTCATCGTCGCGATCACGCTCGTCCTGTTCACCGTCGTCTCGGCGGGGATCGCCCTGACCGAGGGCGAGGCCATCACCTGGCCGACGGCGGGCGACCTCGCGCGGGCGGTGGGCGGCGGGCTCCTGGTCCTTCAGATGTGGGCCCTGCTCGGCTACGCGGTCGGCATCATCGCCCGCGGTCCGGCGCTCGCGGTGGGCCTGGGTCTGGTCTGGGCGCTGGTGGTGGAGAACCTGCTGCGTGGTGTCGGCTCCCTGCTGGACGCGATCGAGCAGCTCACGCACTTCCTGCCGGGCACGGCAGCGGGCTCCCTGGTGGGGTCGCTCACGGGGACGGGTTCCGGCACGCCGGGTGTGCTCGACGTCATCGGCGGCGAACAGGCGGTGCTCACGGTCGCGGCGTACGTCGTGGGCCTGGTCGTGGTGGTCCTGACGGTGATGCGCCGGCGCGACCTGGCCTGACCCGCTCCCGCTGCCGTGTCAGAGCTGCCGTGTTAGACGTACGGGGCACTCAGGTGACCCGTACGTCTGACATCTCTGGACGGATGTCTCGTCGCAGGTCAGGGGCTTATTCCGGCAATTCGGGAGTGTCAGTGGTGCCGCCTAGGGTGACGCTCATGGTCGCTCCCCCGCGCCTCGAGCGCATCACCGTCGACGAAGCCACCCGCCGTTATCTCGCGGCGGTCGAGGTCGAGACGATCCGTGGTGTCCTGTCACCCGCCACGGCGCGCAGCTACACGCGTGACGTCACGGAGTTCGGCAGGCTCACGGGCCGCGACCGGATCCTGGACGACGTCACGGGTGCGGACGTCGACAGTGTCCTGGTGCGCTACCAGTCGGCGCCCGACGCCCGGTACACGGATCCGGGGCGTAAGCCGGGCCCGGGGCGCAGCACAGCCACGGTCAACCGGTTCCGGCAGTCCGTGACCCGGTTCTTCGCGTACGCCGCCCGCGAGTGCTGGGTGCAGGCCGATCCGATGCAGTGGGCGGCCCCGCCCGCCAAGGTGCGTGGCACGCTGCGCACGGCGCGCACAGCCCTGTCGGCCGGAGCTGCCCGCAGCCTCCTGGCCACCGGTCCGGCCGACTCCCCCGCCCGTACCGACCAGGACCTCGCCCTGCGTGACCGGCTCGTCGTCGCACTGCTGCTGGTGCTCGGCCCGCGTGTCTCGGAGCTC
Source organism: Promicromonospora panici (assembly GCF_900608595.1). GTDB lineage: Bacteria > Actinomycetota > Actinomycetes > Actinomycetales > Cellulomonadaceae > Promicromonospora > Promicromonospora panici. The sequence goes on from NZ_UWYY01000020.1 coordinate 74,582, forward strand.
GCCCGGACCGACGTCGACGACATGGCCCGCGAGCCCGGCCGTGCCACCTGGCGCATCCGGGGCAAGGGCGGGAACACCCGCACCGTGACGCTGTCCCCGCCGCTGGCCCGTGCCCTGGACGACTACCTCACCCACCTGCGACCCGTCCTGGCGGCCAAACGCCCCCAGGACGACGACGCCCAGCGTGCGCTCCTGCTGTCCTGGCGCGGACGCCGCATCGACACCCAGGCGATCCGCGCCCTGCTCACGCGTGCGGTGGCCCGTATGCCCGCGCCCTACCAGCGTGAGGCCACGCCCCACGCGCTGCGGCACACCACGGCGACCCTGCTCGTGGCCGACGGCTGGGACGTCAAGGTCGTGGCCGAGCTGCTCGGCCACGCGTCGATCGCCACGACCGGCGTCTACCTCGACCGCATCGAGGGCGAGCTCGCGGCCGCCATCCGCTCCCACCCGCTGGCCGCGGCCATCGAGTGAGACCCCGTAAAATGCCGGGCCGATCTGCCGAGACCGGGTACCGTGAGGTCGTGGCGTCCCGCAAGATCCCCGGTAATCTCCCGAAGCTCACGCTCGACATCCCGTCCGGCTTCATGCAGCGTGCCCGCACGCTCGCGACCCGCGCCGCGATCGTCGCGGCCGCCGTGCCGGTCGGGGCAGCGGTCGCGCTCATGGTGACCGACAAGATCCGACGGCGCGTGCACCCGCTCACCTCGAAGTTCCCCACCGAGAAGCCGCTCACGGAGCACATCGACGAGACCGCCACCACGGTCTACACCTACGGCGCGGACCTGTTCGAGGCGATGCTCGACGCCATCCAGGGTGCACGCAAGACCGTGATGCTCGAGTCGTACATCTGGAAGAGCGACCAGGTGGGCCAGCAGTTCAAGCAGGCGCTGATCGACGCGGCCGCACGCGGCGTGGACGTCTACGTCATCGTGGACGGCTTCGCCAACCTCGTCGTCCCCTACTCGTTCTTCCGCTTCCCGCCCAGCGTGCACGTGCTGCGCTTCCCCGTGCTGCGCCCCGGGATGGCCTACCTCAACATCCGCACCTCCGGCCGCGACCACCGCAAGATCCTGGTGGTCGACGACGAGGTCGGCTTCGTCGGCGGCTACAACATCGGCTCCCTGTACGCGACGCAATGGCGCGACACTCATGTCCGCCTCGCCGGGCCGTCCGTGTGGGAACTGCGCAACGCGTTCGTCGACTTCTGGAACCGGCACCGCAAGCCGCGCCACCCGATCCTGTCGGACGTCGGCTCCGGCACCTGGATGCCCCACCTCAAGGCAGCCCGCAACGCGCCCTCCGAGCTCGTGTTCCCCATCCGCGGCATCTACCTCGACGCCATCGACCGGGCCACCAGCCACATCTACATCACCCAGGCGTACTTCATCCCGGACCACGACATCCACACCGCGCTGCTCGCCGCAGCCGCCCGCGGCGTCGACGTCCGCGTCCTGGTCCCGCACCGCTCCAACCACGTCGTGGCCGACTGGCTCGCCCGCGGCCACTACGCCTCCCTGCTGCGCGGCGGGGTGCGGATCTTCCTGTACCAGGGCGCCATGGTCCACGCGAAGACCGCCACCATCGACCGGCGCTGGACCACGATCGGCACCGCCAACATCGACCGCCTCAGCCTCACCGGCAACTACGAGGTCAACCTCGAGATCGTCGACCCCGGGCTGGCCGGCCGCATGGAAGACGTCTTCACCATGGACCTGTCCAACGCGCAGGAGCTCACGCTCGAACAGTGGGAGGAACGCGGCGCGCTCGCCAAGATCGGCGAAGCCCTCCTGGTCCCCCTGCGGCCCCTGCTGTAACGGACGCCGACTACCCGGGGCCGGACGGGCAAACGAGTGGGTCTGCCTCCGCAGGAAGCCGGGACCCTTCCTCAGCCACGCGGGCTCAGTCCCCCGACAGCCAGCCCGAACAGCCGCTCCGCCGCAGCGCCACGGTCCGCATGGTGCTCCGTCGCCAGGACCACGCCGACAGCCAGCGTGATCAGGTCGACGACGGTGACCCCCGCGTCGACCGCGCCGTCCCGCACGGCACGGTGCAGGAGTGGCTTTCCCGCGTTCTCCAGCGCCGTCGTGCAGCTGTTCTCGTGGATCGACTCGGGCTCGGTCCCCTCGTAGGTCAGTGCGGCCGCCAGCCCGCGGGCGGAGACACAGTAGGCGACGACGTCGCTCAGCCAGTCCAGCAGCGCCTTCCTGCTGTCGCCGACGCCGGCGAGCTCCTGGGCGCGAGCGACCAGGGCGTCGATCCGCTCCCGCGAGACCGCCTCCACCAGCGCACGACGCGTCGGGAAGTGCCGGCGTACCGTCGCCGAACCCACGCCCGCGACGCGAGCGATCTGCTCCAGGGACGCACCGGCGCCATGGGCCGCCACCTCCTCCTCGGCCACGGCGAGAATCCGCGCGTAGTTGCGCCGGGCATCGGCGCGCTGACGCTCGGGCATCGTGCACCTCCTTGCTAAATGGCGGGGCTCGCCATATCGTAGCGCCCAGTAAACGGCGGGACCCGCCATTTAGTTGATGAGCAACGAGGAGCACCCATGTCGGCGTCAGCCCTGTCCACCACACCCGTCGACGCCCGACCTGTCCTGGTCACCGGCGCCACCGGCAGGCAGGGCGGCGCGACGGCTCGCGCGCTCCTCGCCGCGGGGGTTCCCGTCCGCGCCCTGGTGCGTGACCCGGCCGGCGTCCGGGCCAAGGCGGTCGAGGCGCTGGGCGCCGAGCTGGTCACCGGCGATCTGCACGACGTCGACTCCGTGGTCCGGGCAGCCACGGGCGCTCGCGCCGTCTTCTCCGTGCAGATGCCCGCCTACACCCCGGACGGCTTCGACTTCGCCGGGGAGGTCACCCAGGGCACCAACCTCATCGAGGGCGCGCGGGCCGCGGGAGTGCCGCAGTTCGTGCACACGTCGGTCTCCGGCGCGGGCCAGCACACCGAGGTTCCCGGCTGGGCCGAGGGACGCTGGGCGGTCGAACCCTCCCTGAGCGCCAAGACCGCGGTCCAGGACCGGGCCCGCGAGGCCGGCTTTCCGCGCTGGACGCTGCTCAAGCCGGGCACCTTCATGGAGAACTTCCACCCGTCGATGGCATACATGTTCCCGCGGGGCGTCGAGGGCGGTCTCGTGAGCGTCCTGAATCCCCGGACCCGACTGTCCCTGGTCGCGGTCAGGGACATCGGCACCGCCGCGGCCGCGGCCCTCGTGGCGCCGGAGCGGTTCGACGGCGTCGAGCTGGAGCTGGCGAGCGACTACCTGTCCATGACCGAGATCGCCGAGGTGCTCTCCCGCGCTCTGGACGTGCCGCTGTCCGCGCCGGACATGACCGAGGAGCAAGCCCTCGCGGCAGGCATGCCGGCGATGGGCGCGTCGCTCGAGTGGATGAACGTGGCGGGCCAGCCGGGCCGCCCGCAGTACGCGCGGGACCTCGGCATCGCGCTGACCAGCTTCGAGCAGTGGGCGCGAGACCACCTACGAGCCGGGTCGTGACCCGGGCCAGGCCTCAGACCTCAGACGGCGAGGACCTCCCCCGCTGTGAGCCGTGAGCCGGTCACACCCGGATCTGCGCGGCCCCCTCCGCGACGGCGCCCGCGGCGCCGCTCTCCCACCGACTCCGCGGCAGCGCGTCGGGCGCCTCGCGCTGCAGCCACGACACGAGACCCTCGCGGACCTCGCACCGCAGGTCCCACAGGGCGGAGCTGTCCGCACCGCTGACCAGCGCCCGCGCCCGCACGACCCCGGAGACCGCTGACGTCACCTGGAGGCTGACCACGCGCCCGTCCCACAACGGCGACTCGGTCACGATCCGTCGTAGTTCCGCGCGCATGTCGTCCAGCGGCACGCGGAAGTCCACGTCGATCTCCACCGTGCCCAGCACCTCCGACGACTGTCGCGTCCAGTTCTCGTAGGGCGTCGACGTGAAGTAGGTGCAGGGCAGGATCAGCTTCCGCTCGTCCCAGATGCCCACCACGACGTACGCCAGGGTGATGTCCTCGATCCTGCCCCACTCCCCCTCCACGACCACGACGTCGCCGACCCGTACCGCGTCGCTGAACACGATCTGCAGCCCGGCGAACACGTTGCCCAGGGACGACTGGGCGGCCAGTGCGGCGATCACGGACAGGACGCCCGCCGATGCCAGCAGGCTCGCGCTCGCGGTCCGCGCCTCGGGAAAGGTGAACAGGACGGCGGCGCAGGCCACCACGGACACCAGTCCGATGGTCAGGCGTCGCACCACCATGATCTGGGTACGCAGCCGGCGCGCGTGCCGGCCCGACAGGCGGTTGCCGACCCGGTGCAGCGCCCGGTCCTCGATGACGAGCGCGATGGTGGCGACCATCCACGCCGAGCTGAGGATGACCGACACGAGCACGACGTGCTCGAGCACGGGCAGCCAGGGGTCGTCGCGGTTGGCGGTCGACCATACGGCGATCCACATGCCCAGCACCATGAAGGTCGCGTGCGCGGGCCAGCGCATCCGCAGCGCGATCTCCCGGACCGTGTCGTGGCGACGGGCCGCGAACCGGACCAGCTTGGAGGCGAGCGTCACGACGACGAACGCCAAGGTGATGGCGAGAACCACCCACCCGAGGGTCACGGCGAGGTCGGTTGCCTGTTCGATCTCTTGCTCTGCCACCGGCACAGCGTCGCCCAGGGCATCCACACCTCGCAAACCGGGCAGTACGGGCGCGGCAGGTAGGTCCGGGATGCGGCACCAGCGCCCGGGGCGCTCGCGTCAGACTGCCAGCAGGTCGCCCACCGTGAGCCGTGAGTAGGTGTACTCGCCGCCGAGGCGCGCGGTGTCCAGCCACCGGGCGGTCAGCGTGTGCCCGATCTCGGACAGCAGGGCGTCGTGAATCGGCACGACGGCTCCGGCTGGTACGGAGCGTGCGAAGTCGATGGCCTCCGCCAGCTTCGTCCAAGGCCCTGACACCGGGACGAGGAGCACGTCGAGGCCGTCCTCGGGCAGCCGCGTGGGCGCCTCGTACGAGTCGCCGGGGTGGTAGAGGCTCTGCGCGTCGACCTCGATCAGGTAGGTCACGTTGACCGCGCGCGGGACCTCGGGGTGGATCACCGCGTGGTCGCCGCCGCCGACCGTGACCCGCGTGCCGGCGACGTCGAGCACCTGGCCGGCTTCGACCTCGTGCACCTGGTTCGACGGCGCGCCGCCGTCACGCAGGGCGACCGTGGCGGGGCCGCTGGCCCGAACGTGGACGTCGGGGTGCGACGCGAGGTATTCGACGAGCGTCGGGACGTCCACGTGGTCGAAGTGGTCGTGGGTGATCAGCACGGCCGCGGCGCCCATGAGCGCTGAGGCCGTGTCACTGAAGGTGCCGGGGTCGATGACGAGCGTGCCGCCGCCGTCGGGCAGGGTGAGGGAGACGCATGCGTGACCATGGAAGGTGAGCTGCATGCTCGCAGGCTACGCCCGCTCGCCGGGTATGGCAGACCGCCTGGCCGGGGTGCGTGGTGACCCCGTTCCAGACGGCTGGGTGAGTCGTTGCGGTGCTGCGTCCTCAGACGGCGGACCTGGCGGCCCGGCGTTGTGCGAGCTCGTCGCCCTCGACCGCGGGGACCTCCCCCGGCTCGCCCTGCTCGAGGGTCTCGGTCGGCATCTGGGACAGGGTGCCTTCGATCTCGCGCCACACTCGTCCGACGGCGATGCCGAACACGCCCTGGCCGCCGGCGACGAGGTCGACGACCTCGTCCGGTGAGGTGCACTCGTACACGCTCGCGCCGTCGGACATGAGGGTGATCTGCGCCAGGTCCTCGACACCGCGCTCGCGCAGTGCGGTGACGGCGGTGCGGATCTGCTGCAGGGAGACGCCGGTGTCGAGGAGTCGCTTGACGACCTTGAGCACCAGGATGTCCCGGAAGCTGTACAGCCGGTGCGTGCCGGAACCGGTGGCGGGCTTGATGCTGGGCTCGACGAGGCCGGTGCGCGCCCAGTAGTCGAGCTGACGGTAGGTGATGCCGGCGATGTGGCACGCCGTGGTGCCGCGATAGCCGGTCGTGGCGTCCTGCTCCGTCAGGTCCTCACCGAAGAGGAGACCCTGCGCGCCGTGCGGGACCGTAGCGCGTGTGGCTCTCTCACCGCTGGTGTTCACTGTGCCTCCTGGGGTGTCGTGGCCACGCTATGGCGCGTCGAAGGTGATTTCAAAGATGCTGGCTGTGAAACGCCCCGGCGTGTCGCGAGTTGGTCCACTATCAGCCGTTTCGCCCGCCGCCCTGGCTCCCTCCGCCGGGTGGTCCGAGGAAGTCCTCGGGGGTGACGTGGTCGAGGAAGTCGCGGAACCGTTCGACCTCGGCCTGCTGGTCGACGTCGACGATCTCGACGCCGGCCAGGGCGACGATCTCTGCCGAGCACAGGACGGGGCTGCCGGTGCGCACGGCGAGGGCTATCGCGTCGGAGGCGCGGGAGTCGAGGTGGACGCCGTTGCTCAGGACGAGCTCGGCGAAGTAGATGCCGCCCTCCAGGGCCACGATCTCCACCCGTTCGAGCGTGACGCCGACGGCGCCCAGCACGTCCCGCAGCAGGTCATGGGTCATGGGGCGGGGTGTGGCGAGGCCGGCCTGGGCCATGGCGATGGCGCTGGCCTCGCGGGCGCCGATGACGATGGGGATGGCCAGGTCAGCGGCACTGTCCAGCAGCAGCACGACGATCTCCTGATCGCGTTGCTGCTGTCGAACGCCGAGGATCTCCACGGGGACCATCGGCACGTCGTCCGGCCTCACGCTTTCACCGTACGGCTTCTGGCGGTCACTCGTCGCGCGCGCGGATCAAATTTCTGGCCACGGAATCGTTGTCAGGCGGCAAATGCCGGGTGAGATCCAGCTCCGCCGCACCGGGGCCGCGCCCGCGTCGCGCCTGGGACTGAGCGGCGGGCGGGAGGGGATGGCTCAGCCGAGGTCGTCGATGCCCTGGCGTATCCAGGCGGCGTGCAGGCGGGTGAACAGCTCACCCATGTCGCTCGCCGTGTTCGCGGCGCGTCCGCGGGCGGCGCTGGCCTGCTGGCTGCGCAGGGGCGCTACGACCTGGTCCACGAGCGTGACCTGCCGGTCCGCGGCCGTGCGGAAGGACCGCAGGTGCCGGGGCTCGACGCCGAACTCGGCCAGGGCGCCCGCGATGCGGGCGACCTCGACGGCGCCGGACCCGAACGTGCTGCCCGACGACGGCAGGAGGCCGGCCTGGGCCAGGTTCTGCACCAACTCCTCGCTGACGCCCGCTGCCTGCGCCACGGACTGTGCGGTCCAGCGGCGTCGGGCGGGCTCGCCGGCGCCGGCCAGGCGGGGTGCGGGGTGCTCGGCGGAGTCGGGGTCGGCGTCCATCGCGGCGAGGCGTTCCTTGATCACCTTCAGCGGCATGTAGCTGTCGCGCTGTTCGGTGAGGACGAAACGCAGACGTTCGACGTCGGCCTGGCTGTACTGGCGGTAGCCCGAGGGGGTGCGCACCGGATCGATCAGGCCTTGCTCCTCCAGGAAGCGGAGCTTGGAGTGCGAGACGGACGGGAACTCCTGGCCCAGGGCGCGCAGGACGTCGCTGATGCGCATGGTGGCCTGGCGGGAGATGCCCCGGGGCCACGGCGCGTCGGCGTCCGCCTGGTCGTGGCCCTGCTCACCGCCCTGGAGATTGCCCAGCTCGTGCTCCTGCGCGGGGTCGGTGCCGCGGTGGACGCGTGCGGCGCCGGCCGTCACGGGGCGGGCGTCCCCGCGCCCCACTGCGCCGGCGACTGCGGGCTGGCGTGGAAGGTCAGGCGGAACTTGCCGATCTGCACCTCGTCACCCGTGACCAGCGTCGCGGCGTCGATGCGGCCGCGATTGACGTAGGTGCCGTTCAGGGAGCCGATGTCGCGGACGACGAACGAGTCGCCCTCGCGGACGAACTCGGCGTGCTTGCGGGAGACCGTGACGTCGTCGAGGAAGATGTCGGCCTGCTCGCTGCGGCCGGCGACGCTGCGAGCGGTGTCCAGGAGGAAACGTGCGCCGAAGCCCGGGCCGCGCTGCACGATCAGCAGTGCGGAGTGGCGCGGGAGGGCGGCGACGGCCGCGGCCTCCTCCGGGCTGAGCGCCGTGCGGGGCGCCTGCTCGTCAGAGGTCGGGAACGCGATGCGACCCAGGTTGGCCGTGGTATCGGGCCCGACCGGATGGGCGCTGGGGTCCGTCATCAGGTCTCCTCGGGTGCTGTGGGGATGAGCTGGCTGGTGCGTTTGCTACTACGTCCGGACAACGCCTGGTACCTCGTCCGGGTTCCACTCAACCTACCCCGATCGGGATGGAAGCGGGAACCAAAGTTGGGAACCAACCCGGATAAAACTACCCACCTCGCGGCGGTTCCGCATGCCGGTTTCCACAGGTGAGGCCGTCGAGCCCCGCGCGGACGCGGTGAACGTGTCGGGCGTCACTCCCCCGTCCCGGCTCTGTCACTCCTCGTCGGCCGGGTCGGCGTACTCCGGTTCGCCCGGGATACGTACGGCGTCGACGCTGACCTGGTCGGACACCGTCGTGGTCGCCTCGCCGCCCTCCTCCCGGATCCGGGGCAGCGCCCCGCCGGGGATCTCCAGCGCGCGGTCGATCGTCTCGGGGTCGCCGATGGCCGTCCACTCGTACGGGGACGCGATCGCGGCGCCGTCGAGCACCACACCGCCGCCGGAGTCGACGAAGTAGCTCGTCGTGACCAGCCGCACCCCGTTGACCTGGATCGCCTCGGCGCCGGCGTTGCGCAGCTCCTCGAGCAGGTTGAACAGCGCCTGTGCCTCGAGCGGGCGGTCGCCGTCGGCCACGTGGATCTGCACGCCCGGGCCCTGGGCCGGCAGCCGGCCCGACAGGATGCCCTCCTGCTCGGCGCGCTGCCGCGCCAGGTCCCGCGCCGCCTGGTCGCGCCCGTCCTCGGACTGCAGGTCGTCGCGGATCGCCTCCAGGTCCGAGACCTCCGCGTCCAGCTGGTCGGCGCGCTGCGTCACCTCGTCCAGGAGCCGCACCAGCTCGTCCTGCCGCAGGCTGCTGAGCTGGTCCCCCGTCGACTGCCCCACCTGCACCGCCAGGGCGAAGCCCAGCGCCAGGCACAGCAGGCCCGTCAGCAGCTCCGAACGGGTACCGCGCGGCCGCAGCAGCTGCGCCACGCGCTTCCAGCCCGACGCCGGCTCGGGCTCCGGTTCCGCGGAGGTGGCGGGCTCGAGAGCCTCCGGCGTCACCGGCTCGTCGGAGCCTGCAGCATCGGGGCCTGGCTGATCAGCGCGGGGCTCGTCCGCACGCGCCCCGGCGCCGTCGGCAACCTCGGCGCCGGAATCCCTGGCGTCCTCGACGGTGTCGCTGTCGACGTCCGCAGCTTCACTGCCGACGTCGTCGGCCTCGGTCCGGTCAGGCTTCTCGTCAACCCGGTCCTCGACCGGGTCGTCGGCCCTGTCCCGCTCGTCGCTCATGCTCACGCCTTGAAGATGTGCCGTCGGATCGATGCGGCGTTCGAGAAGATCCGGATACCGAGCACCACCACGACCGCCGTCGACAGCTGCCCGCCGACACCCAGCTGGTCACCCAGGAACACGATGAACGCGGCAACCACCACGTTCGACAGGAACGACACGAGGAACACCTTGTCGTCGAACAGGCCGTCCAGCATCGCCCGCAGCCCTCCGAAGAGGGCATCCAGCGCCGCCACCACCGCGATCGGCAGATAAGGCTGCAGCATCAGCGGGACGGTCGGCTGCAGCAGCAGACCGGCGACCACCCCGATCACGAGCCCGACGATCGCGATCATCCGTTGTCCTCCTCGGAACGGTCCTGTGTGGAACTGCCCTGCCCGGAACCGTCCCGTTCGGAACCGTCCTGTGTCGTGCCCGCGTCCCCGGACTGCGGGGTACGCGCGTACCGCAGCGTCGAGGACCTCGCACCCGGCAGGTACATCCCCTCGCTCGTGGTCACCTCGTTCTCGATGTCGTACTCCGCGCTCAGCAGCTGCAGAAACCCCAGCCCCGCCGACCGCGCGAACTCCACCTGCATGGCCTCGGCGTCACCCACCGCCTCGATCGTGTACGTCGGACCGTTCAACGGCTGCAGGTCCACCAGGATCGCGTCACCCGCGTTCCGGATCGCCGACAACGACGTCAACCGCTCGTCGTTCACCGCCACCGCCTCCGCACCCGCCGCCCACAGCTCGTTGACGACGAACTGCACGTCCGCGTCCCGCACCCGTGACTCCGCCGGCGCGTCACCAGGCTCCACCAGCCCACCGCCCGAACCGTCGGTCAGCTTCACCACCATGCCAGGACCGCGCACCGGCACGGCACCGTTCACCCACCGGTCCAGCTCGTTGATCTCCCGCACCGCCGACGGCAGCAACCCATCACTCTGCAGCCCGTCCACCTCGGCGCTCAGCACCGCCGCACGCTGCGACAACGCCTCCACCTCGGCACTACGGTCCTGGATCTGCTCCATCAGCACCGACCGGCCCTTCGCCACCACCGGCTGCGGCGCTCGCAGCTCACGGACCACCACCGTCGTCGCCGCGCCGAGCAGTACCGCCACCAGCAGCAGGGCGATCAAGCTCGGCACGGCGCGCCGCGACGTCGCCTGACCCGCTTCGGCGCGACGCTGCGCCATCTGCGCGTACCCGGGGTCCAGGGGGCGCTCGGTGACCTCCCGCAGGAGGGTCATCGACTCGTCCGGACGGCGGCCGCGGGCCGGCGCGGTCGCATCCCGCACCGTGGTGCCCGGTGCGGTCATGGCCCGGCCGCCAGCCGGCGCACCTGCGCCACGTACTGCAGCCCCGCCAGCCAGTACAGGCCGACGCCCCACCACGTGAAGGCCCAGCCCACCACGTGCGCGGCCGCGCCGACCCAGCCGGGCACCTCCGCCAGGAGCAGCAGCGGGAACGCGTACAGCAGGGCGAAGGTGGCGACCTTGCCGACCAGCGTCACGTTCAGCGTCCCGTACCCCAGCCGGGCCAGCACCGGTACGGTCAGCGCGAGCAGCACGTCACGCGCCACGATCGCCACGACGAGCCACAGGGGCACGACCTCGCGCCACGCCAGACCGATCAGGGTCACGAAGATGAAGAGACGGTCGGCGAACGGGTCCAGGATCTGACCCAGCCGGGTCACCTGGTTCAGGCGACGGGCCAGCACACCGTCGAGCCAGTCCGACACGCCCGAGACCGCGAGCACCAGCAGCGCCCAACCGTCCTCGCCAACGACGATCAGCACGGCGAAGACCGGCACGAGAGCCAGCCGCACCAGGCTGATCACGTTGGGCACGGTCAGCACCCGGGAGCTCATCTCCGCCCCAGTGGACACGCACACCGCCCTCGCTCACGCCGGTTCCGTCTCGGCCGCCATCTTACGTCGCAGCCGTTGCGTATCCGCACTGGCACGCCGTCCGACCCCTGCTCCACCCGCCTCACCACGCACGACATCACCCCGCGTGCTGCACGTCACGCTCCCCAGCTCTGTGCCGAAGCGCCCGTGAACCGATAGGGTGATGCCACATCCCCTTGGAGTTCGTCGTCTTCCCGTGTGTGCACACAACGTGCGAGGCAGGCCCGCAGCCCTGGCTGCGGGGAAGGTGTTTCGGGAGCGAGCGACGCGAGGGCCCTCACCTCGGCCCTGACTCCGCCCTCCCGACGACGAACGGTGCAGCACTGCATGTCTATCGACACCCATGACCTGATCGCGCCTGCCCAGCAGGACACCGAGCAGGCCATCGCCGACACCGGCGACCAGACGACCCCCGAGGCCGTCACCCCCGACGCCACTCCTGACGTCACCCCCAAGGCCGAAGCACCCGAGCCCACCGGCCCGACCTTCGCGAGCCTCAACCTGCCCGCGCAGCTCCAGGCAGCCGTCGACGAGCTCGGCTTCGTCACGCCCTCGGCCATCCAGGCCCGCGCCATCCCCGAGCTGCTCGCCGGCCGCGACATCACCGGCGTCGCCCAGACCGGCACCGGCAAGACCGCCGCGTTCGGCCTCCCGCTGCTCGCCGCCGTCGACCCCGAGCTCCGCAAGGTGCAGGCCCTCGTCCTGACGCCGACCCGCGAGCTCGCCATGCAGGTCGCCGACGCCATCGAGTCGTTCGCGTCCAAGCTCGACGACGTCCGCGTGCTCCCCGTCTACGGCGGCGCACCCTACGTACCCCAGCAGCGCGCCCTGCGCGACGGCGTGCACGTCGTCGTCGGCACCCCCGGCCGCATCAAGGACCACCTCGAGCGCGGCGCCCTCAAGCTCGACGACATCCGCTTCCTCGTCCTCGACGAGGCCGACGAGATGCTCCGCATGGGCTTCGCCGAGGACGTCGAGGAGATCTTCGGCCAGGCACCCGCCAAGCGCCAGGTCGCCCTCTTCTCCGCGACCATGCCCCCCGCGATCCGCAAGGTCGCCGACCACCACCTCACCGACCCCGTGCAGATCGCCGTCACCCGGCAGGCCTCCACCGTCACCGCGGTCCGCCAGACCTACGCCGTCGTGCCGTTCCGCCACAAGGTTGGCTCGCTCGCTCGCGTCCTCGCGACGTCCGACGCCGACGCCGCGATCGTCTTCACCCGTACCCGTGGTGCCGCAGAAGACGTGGGCTCCGCCCTCGTCGAACGCGGCATCTCCGCCGCCACCATCTCCGGTGACGTCGCACAGAAGGAACGCGAGAAGATCGTCGAGCGACTCCGCTCCGGCGCCCTCGACGTGCTCGTCGCCACCGACGTCGCCGCCCGCGGCCTCGACGTCGACCGCATCGGCCTCGTCGTCAACTTCGACGTCCCCGGCGAGCCCGAGGCCTACGTCCACCGCATCGGCCGCACCGGCCGCGCCGGCCGCACCGGCGAAGCACTCACCTTCGTCACCCCCCACGAGCGCGGCAAGCTCCGCAGCATCGAGCGCACCATCCGCGCCCAGCTCGAAGAGGTCGACATCCCCTCCCCCCGGGACGTCTCCGCCCACCAGGTCAAGCGCACCCTCGGCAAGGTCCAGGCCCGCCGCGAAGCCGGCCGCCTCGAGATGTACACCGACCTCATCCGCACCTACGCCGAAGAGACCGGCACCGACCCCATCGAGATCGCCGCAGCCATGGCGGCGCTCGCGGTCGGCGACGACGGCCCCCGTGCCCGTGCCGAGCAGGAGGAGTACGAGCGCGAGCAGGCCGAGGCCCGGTCCGCCGCCGCCCGTCGCACTGCGCGTGACGGCGACCGCCACGACCGTTCCGGTGACCGCCGTGGCCGTTCCGAGGGCGAGCGCGGCATCCGCCGTCCGGCCCGGGGCACGCGTTACCGCATCGCCGTCGGGCACACGCACGGCGTGCAGCCGGGCGGGATCGTCGGCGCGCTGACGGGCGAGGGCGGCATCACGGGCGCCGACGTCGGCAAGATCGACATCTTCGGCAGCTTCTCGCTCGTGGACATCATCGCGCCGCTCGACAACGACGCGCTCGACCGTCTGGCCCGCGCCCGCGTGGCCGGCAAGCCGCTGCGCATCACGCTCGACCGCGGTCCGGCACGTCCCGGCGGCGACCGGGACCGGGCTCCGCGCAGCGGCGGCGACCACCGCCGTCCGGACGGCGAGCGCGGCCCCCGCGGCCGCGGGGCCCACTGGGAATCCCGCACCTCCCGCTGACCCGCGCCCCTCGAGGTAGGACTGTGGCGAGGTAGAACCCTGGCGAGGTAGGACCACACAAGCCAGGTCCTACCTCGCCACAGTCCTACCTCGCCACAGTCCTACCTCGGGGAGGGGCGGCCGGGTTCTGCGGCTTCACCCAGGTCCGCGATGAGCGCTACCAGGCGGCGGGCCTCCGCCATGCCGTGCTCGCCGTCGGCGCGCTGGATGCCCATGACGGCGAGCACGTCACCGTCGGCCAGGTCCAGGTGCACCCACGGGTCGTTCGGACCGAACCGGACCGTCACGATCTCGGCCCAGGCCAGGCGCCGGCTCGTCGCGTAGTTCACGACGGTGAGGCCGGTCGGGTCGGGGACGGCGCGCACGGCGCCGAACCGCCACGCGATCACGGCGCCCAGCAGACCGAACACGATGATCGCTATCCGGTTCGCGGTGTCGGCGGTGCTGGCCGCCAGGGCCACGAACGTGCACCCGCCGGCGCACAACAACGCCAGCCCGTACGCCGTCGGCGTGCCGAAGCGGCCGCGGAAGGTGCGGAAGCGGTCATCGCCCGTAGCGCTCATACGTGCCTCCACCCCCATCGACTCACGACCCGGTCGGCGTCACAACCGGGAGGCGTGGATGGACGTCACGATGATGGCGCGCGCCCCGACGTCGTACAGCGCGTCCATGATCCGGTTGGTCTCCCGGCGCGGCACCATGACGCGCACCGCGCGGGCGTCGCTGTGGTGCTGCAGCGAAACCGTCGGGGACTCCTTGCCCGGCGTGATCGCCACCGCCTCCTCGAGCCGCGCCGCAGGGACCACGTAGTCCATGAGGACGTACTCGCGGGCGGTGATGACGCCCTCCAGGCGGCGGGTCAGGATGCTCAGGCCCGCGGGCGGCTCGGCGTCCGCCTGCCGGATCAGCACGGCCTCCGAGCGCAGGATCGGGTCGCCGAATACCTCGAGACCCGCGGCCCGCAGCGTGGTGCCGGTCTCCACGACATCCGCGATGACGTCCGCGACGCCGAGGCGCACGCTCGACTCCACCGCGCCGTCGAGGTGCACGATGGCGGCCGGCTCGACGCCCTGCTTCGCCAGGTGCTGCGCCACGAGCGTCGTGTACGACGACGCCACGCGCCGCCCCGCGATGTCGCTCACCTGGGTCACGGCTGCGGGCTCACCGGGCAGCGCGGGCGCCGCGTACCGGAACGTGGACCGGGCGAACCCCAGGCCGAGGTGCTCGACGGCGTCCGCGCCCGAGTCGAGCATCAGGTCGCGACCGGTGATCCCGACGTCGACGGTGCCGGTACCCACGTAGACCGCGACGTCGCGCGGCCGCAGGAAGAAGAACTCGACGTCGTTCTCGGGGTCGGCGAGCACCAGCTCGCGGTGGTCCCGGCGCTGGCGGTAGCCCGCCTCGCTCAGCATCTCGGAGGCGGGCCCGGACAGGGAGCCCTTGTTGGGGACGGCGATACGCAGCATGGTTGGTTCCTCTC
The DNA here is from genome assembly GCF_900608595.1 of Promicromonospora panici. GTDB lineage: Bacteria > Actinomycetota > Actinomycetes > Actinomycetales > Cellulomonadaceae > Promicromonospora > Promicromonospora panici. Next base: position 89,658 of record NZ_UWYY01000020.1, read on the forward strand.
TGGGGTGTACGACGGGTCTGCGGAACCCCGGTCTCCCGACGGGCCTCACCAGTGGTGGAGCCTGCCGGGGCCGGGTCACAGATGCGTGTACACGTCCTCGAGGGTCAGTCCCTTGGCGACCATCAGAACCTGCAGGTGGTACAGGAGCTGAGAGATCTCCTCAGCGGTCTCGCTGTCCGACTGGTACTCGGCCGCCATCCACACCTCGGCGGCCTCCTCGACGACCTTCTTGCCGATCGCATGGACGCCGGCATCCAGCTGGGCCACGGTGCCGGAACCCGCGGGACGGGTCTCGGCCTTCTCGGTCAGCTCGGCGAACAGGGTCTCGAAGGTCTTCACGGGCTCAGAGTAGTCGGGCACCGGGGGCACTACCCGCCGCCGTCCCACGGAGTGGCCATGTCCGCGCTATGACGCGGGCCACTCCGACGGCAGCGCGCCGTCCTGCGCCGGGGTCAGGACGCCCTGGTACGGCGTGATCAGGTGGAAGCCGCCGACGTCGCTCTCCTCCCCCGAGGCAGCGGACAGGAGGATGATCACGGTGCCGTCCGCGCCGACGAGGCCCGACGCCGGATCGAGCGGGTCGCCCCCGGGGTAGGCCTCCTCGCTGCAGGTCTCGGGCGTCGAGACGACGGCGATCTGCTCCCCGGCCGAGACCTCGAGCTCCGGCTGTGTCTGCGGGCGCCCGGCGGGAGGATCGGGCCGCTCGAGCACCTCCTCGACGTCGACCAGCCAGCGGTTGGACTCGACGCCGTACATCTGCGCCGTGCCGTCCTGCTCCACCACGGTCACGCGGAGCACGGCGCCGGCGTCCGACGCCGCCTCGGCCGGGGTCTCGAAGAAGATCCAGTCGACGCAGGCCACAGCGGGCGGATCCTGCGTCGGATCCTCCGTCGGAGGGCCAGACGCATCGGCTGTCTCCGCCGTGCCCGACGGCTCGGCTCCCCCTGCCGGCTGCGCCGAGGCACAACCGGTGAGGCCGCCCGCGGCGGCCCCCGCCATGACCAGCGTGACGGCCACCGTCGTCAGCGCCGATCGTGATCCCAGGAGAGGCGCCGGCCGCGATGCCGACCGTCGAGCACGTGAGGTTCTCATACCCGGTACATGTGCCGACCGCGCAGTTCTTTCAGGCTGTCGGTGGGTTGTTGGGTCGGCGTGGGTGATGGTGCAGACGCTTGGCACACTATTAATGAGGGAAGCAACCAACGGAATCGGGCGGCCGGGTCCGCGCTGCGGAACGTCAGACCGGAGCGAGCTTCAGATCGCGCAGCGTCACCGCCGTGGCGACAGCCGCCTCAGCGGCCTCGGCGCCCTTGTCCTCGTGCGAGCCCTCCAGCCCGGCCCGGTCCAGCGCCTGCGCCTCGTCGTCGCACGTCAGCACCCCGAACCCGACCGGGACGCCGGTGCGCACGCTCACGTCCGTGAGGCCCGACGTCGCAGCCGAGCACACGTACTCGAAGTGCGGCGTACCGCCCCGGATCACCACGCCGAGCGCGACGACGGCGTCCGCTCCCCCGGCTGCCGCACGCGCCGCGGCGACCGGCAGCTCGAACGAGCCCGGCACGCGCACCTCCGTCCAGCCCGCGCCCGACGCCCGCAGCGCCCGGCGGGCGCCGTCCAGCAGGCCGTCCATCACCTGCTCGTGCCAGCTCGCCGCGATCACGACGACCCGCAGGCCCGTACCGTCCACGGTCACCTTCGGTGCTCCAGCCCCGCTCATGCGCATGCTCCTTCGTCCTCGTCCAGCTCGTTCACGGTGTTCAGGCCGGTCAGGTTCTCGATCCGGTGTCCCAGCACCGCCCGCTTCGTCTCCAGGTACCGGTGGTTGTGCACCCCTCGCCCCACCACGAGCCCTCGCCGCCCGACGACGTCCGTGCCCGCCTCGCGCAGGCCCGTCACCTTGTCCGGGTTGTTCGTCAGCAGGGTCACGCCGTCCAGCCCGAGGTCCGCCAGGATCGCCGACGCCGCGCCGTACTCCCGCGAGTCCACCGGCAGCCCGAGGTCCACGTTCGCCTCGACCGTGTCCCGGCCCGTGTCCTGCAGCGCGTATGCCTGGATCTTCGCGGCCAGGCCGATCCCCCGGCCCTCGTGCCCTCGCAGGTACACCACGGCGCCGCCCTCGGCGGCCACGGCCGCCAGCGAGGCGTCCAGCTGGGGACCGCAGTCGCACCGCAGCGAGCCCAGCGCGTCACCCGTCAGGCACTCCGAGTGCACGCGCACCAGCCGCCCGTGCGCCGAGTCCCGCGCTGCTGTCCGGCCCGGCGTATCGCGCCGCGGGCCGGACAGCGCCACCGGCCGCAGCGCGAGGTGCTCGGCGCCCGTGAGCAGGTCCCGGTACGCGACCACCCGGAAGTCGCCGTACCGCGTCGGCAGCGACGCCTCCGCGACCCGGTGCACCCGGTCCGCGGAAACTCCGTCGGCCGGAGCACCGTCTGCACTGTCTGCACTGTCTGCACTGTCTGCACTGTCTGCGGCGGCGCTTTGATCCGGCGTGCCGGCGACCGGCTCCGGGTCGTGCACCCGGCGCCAGGCCACCAGGTCGGCGACCGTCAGCACCACGAGGCCCGCTTCCCGTGCCAGCGCCTGGGCCTCGGGCAGCCGCATCACCGCCCCGTCGTCCCGGACGAGCTCGGCGATGGCGCCCACGTCGCCAAGGTCTCCGTCGTTCGCGCTGCTCGCGTCGCTACCAGCGCTGCCCGCACGGCCCGCGAGCCGCACCAGGTCGACCGCCGCCTCGGTGTGCCCAGCACGCTCCAGCACCCCGCCCGGACGCGCCCGCAGCGGCAGCACGTGCCCGGGCCGGATCAGGTCCCGCGCCCCCGACACCGGGTCGCCCAGCACCCGTAGCGTCCGTGCGCGGTCCGCCGCTGAGATCCCCGTCGTCACGCCCGCCGCGGCGTCCACCGAGACGGTGTAGGCGGTCCCCCGCGGGTCCTCGCCGCGCTCGACCATCAGCGGCAGCTCCAGCTCGTCGGCGCGGTGCGCGGGCATCGGCGCGCACAGGTAGCCCGACGAGTGCCGCACCGTCCAGGCCACCCACTCGGCGGTCGCGGTGCTGGCGGCCAGGACGGCATCCACCTCGTTCTCCCGGCCGGCGTCGTCGGCCACGAGGACGGGACGTCCGGCGGCGAGCTCGGCGAGGGCACGCTCCACCACGGTGCTGGGGCTGTCCGCCTCGCCCTGCCCCTCCGGGACGACGACGCCCATGGCGTCCGCAGCGGTGTTCGTTGCCGTGTCCACCGCGACGTCCACGGCACGCACCGTGCTGTCCGCGCTCATCGTGCGGCCCCCGTCGCCAGGTCGCCCACCACGTCGGTCGCCGCCGACCGGCCCACCGCGCCGGTCGCCAGCAGCCGCTCGACGTACTTCGCGAGCACGTCGACCTCCACGTTCACTCTGTCACCCGGCACCAGCCGGCCGAGCGTCGTCACGGCCAGCGTGGTCGGGATGAGCGACACCCCGAAGCCGTCGTCCGACACCCAGGTCACGGTGAGCGAGACGCCCGCCAGCGTGATGGAGCCCTTCTCGGCGACGTACCGGGTCAGTGCGTCGGGCGCAGAGAACTCTAGGTCGTCCCAGCGCGGGCCGGGGGTGCGGCGCACCAGCGTCGCGACGCCGTCGACGTGCCCCTGGACCACGTGCCCGCCCAGCCGGCCGTTCGCCGGGAGGGCGCGCTCCAGGTTCACGGGCGCGCCCTGGACGAGGCCTCCGAGCGACGTGCGGCGCAGAGTCTCCGGCATCACCTCGGCCACGAACGCGGCGGCGTTCCCGTCCTCCCCGGCCAGCACAGTCGTGACGGTGAGGCACACGCCGTCCACGGCTATCGAGTCGCCCGGCCGGGCGTCCGACGTGACGAGCGGACCCGCGATGGTCAGGACGGCGTCGGGCGCCGTGCCGGTCTCGGCGTCCGCGCCGGCGTCGCCGGTGGGCCGGTCGAGCGCGACGACGGAGCCGAGCTCCTCGACGATTCCGGTGAACATCAGATCTCCTCCTTGGTGTGCCGGCTGGGCCGACCTGTCTGGGCGGGCTGGGCGAGGGCGGGCTGCGTGTGGGCGTGCGGCGCCGCCCCCTCGGACCGGGCGCGGCGCGCGACCAGCAGCACGTCGTCGCCCAGCCGCGTCATGTCGTGGGTGGCGAAGCGCGCGGCCTCGCCGATCGTGGTGACGCCGAGGTCGCCGACGGCGGTGGCCCCCGCGCCGAGCAGCACCGGGGCGACGTAGGCGTGGAGCTCGTCGACGGCGTCGGCGGCCAGCAGAGCCGTGGCCAGCGTGGGCCCGCCCTCGACCAGGAGGTGGCGCACCTCCCGTTCGGCAAGCTGCCGCAGGGCGGCGTCGAGATCGTGCTCGGGCAGCTGGAGCAGGGGGCCGCCGGGCCCGCGGAGGCGGGCGTCGTCGGGCACGGCGCGGCGGCCGAGCACCACGCGGAGCGGCTGGTGCTCGAAGAGGCCGCCGTCGACGGTCCGGGCGGTGAGCGACGGGTCGTCGGTCAGGGCGGTCCCCGAGCCGACGGCTATTGCGTCGACCTGCGCGCGGACCGTGTGGGCATGTGCCCGCGCCTGCGGGCCGGTGATCCAGCGGCTGGTGCCGTCGGCGGCGGCGACCCGGCCGTCGAGGCTGGTCGCGAGCTTCAGCGTCACGTAGGGACGCCCGGTGCGCACGGCGTGCAGCCAGGGGCGCAGGAGCTCCTCGCCCTCGCCCGCGAGGGTGCCCGTGGTGACCTCGATCCCCGCGGCCCGCAACCGGTCCGCGCCGCCCGTCGCCACCGGGTTAGGGTCGGCGACCGCGACGTGCACGATCGCGACGCCGGCTTCGATCAGGGCGTCGGCACAGGGGCCGGTGCGGCCCTGGTGGGCGCACGGCTCGAGCGTCACCACCGCCGTCGTGCCGCGCGGGTCGACTCCGCTCGCCCGGGCCGCGGCCAGGGCCGCAGCCTCCGCGTGGGGCGTGCCCGCGCCGCGATGGAAGCCCTCGGCGACCATGCGGCCGCCGGGGTCCAGGAGCACGCAGCCGACGCGCGGGTTCGGGCCGTACGCCGGGCCCATCGCGGCCAGCGCGAGGGCGCGGCGCATCGCCGTCTCGACGGCCTGCGGTGCGGTGCGTGTCGCCGTGTGCGCGGCGGTGCGGCCCTGCGGTGCCTGGGTCATGCTCTTCGTCCTCCCCGAGCTTCGGCGCTCCGGGGTGGACGACGGGTACGCGGACGAGGCCTCTCGGCCCGGACCGCGCGCACGACGTCACGGCGACACACGTCCCGGAGGACGGTGGCGCCGCACGTGCTTCCTCCCATCCGGACTTTCACCGTCGGTCCTGGAGTTCCACCAGATCAACCGGTCCCCCTTGCGGGAGACGCGGGTCGCGGACTGTTACCGCCGGCTCGGAATTACACCGACCCCGGAGCACGTGTGTGCGTACTGCTGCTCGTCAGCATGCCATATCGCGGGCGGTGGTTCGGCATGGCATGCGTCACACCGTGCCGCATGCCATGCCGCAGTCCCCGACTCACGCCGTCGTCATGCCCGGCGCCGAGCGGTACCGCCCGTGCTGCGACCCGTCCTGCGCCGTCGGATCAGCCACTCGGCGAAGGCCACGTTGATGACCCACGCCGCGACCATCCCGGTCGCGTAGACCGTCGTGCTCAGCGGGCCGGCGATCACGGTGGCCGGCCCGAGCAGCACCGCCTGCGTCCCGGCGCCCATCGCCAGCGCGTACGCCCGCATCATCCAGGCCGGGTGGTTCACGAAATCGCGGCGCAGCGCCGCGCGCACGCCCAGCACTATGGACACGGCCATGGCTGTGCCGACCACGTACCGCGCCCCGTTGACGATCATGTTGTCGTGGGCCGGCAGGTCGTAGAACGCGGTCATCCAGAGCCCGGTCAGCGCGACGCCGAGCCCCGCGGGCGCGAGGACCCGTCCGGCCAGCCGGTGCCAGCGGCGTCGGCGCAGGCTCGGCACGAACTGGAACGCGCCGAGCATGCTGTACGTCGTCACGCAGATGATGTGCACGACGACGGGCAGCGGCTGGGTCACGAACCGCGCGTTCGCCTCGGTGACCACGGGGTCGGAGGCCAGCTCGGTGAGCCGCACGGAGCCGGCGAGAGCCGGCACGGCCGCCAGGAGGAGCAGCCCCGCGGGCACGAGCCACTCGCGGCGGCTGGTGGGCCTGGTCATCGCCTGGGAGGTTGTCATGTGCCGAGCCTGCCCGGCCGCATACGGGCTGGTCATGGGCCCGTGGACCGGTCTCGTCCTGGCCGAAAGTACGAGCCGCGCGACGCCCGTTGCTTGGTCAGCGGCAGCAGGGTCAGGAGCGTCCGGTCCGCACGCGCCCCGTGTCGTATGCCCAGAGCGCGACCTCGACGCGGTTGCGCGCCCCCAGCTTGGTCATCAGGTTCGCGACGTGCGACTTCACCGTGCTGAGCGTGACGAAGAGCTCGCGCGCGATCTCGGTGTTGGTCCGCCCGCGTGCCACGGCCAGCAAGACCTCTTCCTCGCGCGCCGTGAGCGGGTCGAGGGGCTGCGCGGGCGGCGCGTCGGGTCCCACGTCGGCGAAGGCCCTGAGCAGGCGCGTCGTCACGCTCGGAGCGATGAGCGCGTCGCCGGCCGCGGCGGCCCGCACGGCCTGGGCCAGGAGTGCCGGGCCGGCGTCCTTGAGCAGGAAGCCCCGCGCGCCCGCCCGGAGCGCCGCATACACGTACTCGTCCAGGTCGAACGTCGTGATGACGACGACGGCGAGCGGATCGGCGACTCCCGCACCGGCCAGCATCCGTGTCGCCTCGATGCCGTCGAGCACGGGCATCCGGATGTCGAACAGGCAGACGTCGGGCCGGAGCCGCCGCGCGAGCTCGACGGCGGCGGCGCCGTCCGCCGCCTCACCGACGACCTCGATGCCGTCCTGGACGCCCAGGATCATGCTGAGACCCGTGCGGACGATCTCCTGGTCGTCGGCGACGAGCACGGTCAGGGCGCGGTCTGCGGGTCGTTCCGGACCTGGCCCAGGACCCGGCCCCGGCGTCGGGCCGGTCACGCGTGCCCGCCCGTCAGCGGGAGGACGGCCTCCACGGCCCATCCGCCCGACCGCTCCGGTCCGGCGGTGACGTCTCCGCCCAGCTCCCGGGCGCGTGACCGCATCCCGGCGATCCCGTTCCCGGGCACGAACGGCGAGGTCGGCGGCTCCCCGTCGTCGGAGACACGCAGGCGAAGGGTCCCGGCCTCGACCGTGAGTGCGACGTCGACCCGCGTCCGTCCGCGGGCATGGCGGCGCGCGTTGGTGACCGACTCCTGCGCGATGCGATAGGCCGCCGCACCGACGTCGGGCCGGACGCTCTCGACCTCGCCCCGGACCGTGACGACCACGGGCGACGGCGGCCCGGCGGCGAGCCGGACGACGTCGGCGGCTCGGGGGCTGGGCTCGACGGTGCGGGTGCTCGCGCTGGCGGTGTCCGCGGTGTCGGTGCCCGGGGTGTTACCGGTGCTGAGGGGCGAGGCCGGGGCCGGTACCCGTGGCGTACCAGCCGAACCGTCCGCGGTCTGCTCTTCCTCGCGCAGGGTGCGGACCAGGGCGCGCATCTCGATGAGTGTCTCCTTCGCCTCGCCCTCGATGACTCGCAGGGCCGCCTCCAGCGGGTCGCCGTCGTCTCCGCGATCTCCGATGCTCCCGCTGTCTGCCCCGTCGGGACGCCCGCGCCGCGCCTCGGCCTGGGCGAGGCCGGCCTGCGCCCGGACGGCGATCCCGGAGACGTGGTGCCCGACGATGTCGTGCATGTCCCGGGCGATGCGCTCGCGTTCCTGGGCCCGCGCCTGCGCGAGCGCGCGCTGCCGTGCCGTGGACCGGAAGCGGACCGCCAGCCCGCTGGCGCCGAGCATTGCGACGACCGAGGCTCCGCCCACCGTGTCGGCACCCGTGGCATGCCCCAGTACCCACGTCAGGCCCAGCGACGCGACCAGGAGCCCCGCCCCGACGACGACCTGCCGACCGCTCCCCCACCGGAACAGCGCGTAGACCAGGACCGCGCCGTACACCGCCGTGACCAGGTCTCCGGCGTTTCCCGTGGCCAGCATCACCGCGGTAGAGACCACCGTCGTGGCCACCACGGGCAGCAGCGGGTGCGTGCGGCGCCAGAGCAGCGTCGGGACCAGGACCAGCGCGGCGGCCACCTGCAGCCAGCGCCACGGCAGCTCGGGCCGCACCAGGCCCTCGATCACCAGGGCCGGGACCACCACCCCGACCAGAGCCCAGTCCCGCCAGACCCGCACCGGCGGATCGGACGGCGGCGGCTCGTCCCAGACCGAGCGGATGGCGGACACGGGCTCATGCTACGAGTGCCGGACTTGCCCCGGACCGGGCAAAAGTACGAGTTCACCTTCCTGGTCGGGGCTGGTGGTGCGGTGTCGCGGTCGTGGCGTTGGGTGCGCTCGGCGCTTGGCACACTTTTTCTCTACGGAACGCAAGGCGCGAAGGGCGCTCAAAAAGGCCCGGCGTCAGTGCGTGTGCTTGGCCGCCAGCTCACGCAGCGTCGCGATCTCCGACGGGATGTCCTCGGCCCCGTACACCGCCGAACCCGCCACGAAGACGTTCGCGCCGGCGTCGGCCGCCCGCTCGATCGTGTCGCGGGACACTCCCCCGTCGACCTGGATCCAGACGTCGAGGCCGGACTCGCTCACGGCCTGCCGCGCGCGCCGGATCTTCGGCAGCGTGCCCTCGATGAACGACTGCCCACCGAACCCGGGCTCGACCGTCATCACGAGGATCATGTCGATCTCGGCCAGCAGGTCGAGGTAGGGCTCCACCGGGGTCGCCGGGCGCAGGGCCACACCCGCCCGCGACCCGAGCTTGCGCAGCTCGCGGGCGAGGCGCACCGGGGCCTGCGCCGCCTCGGCATGGAAGGTGACAGACGCCGCCCCCGCCTCCGCGAACTCGGGCGCCCACCGGTCGGGGTTCTCGATCATGAGGTGCGCGTCCAGCGGGATCGGCGACACCTTCGCGAGCCGCTCGAAGATCGGCAGCCCCAGCGTCAGGTTCGGCACGAAGTGGTTGTCCATGACGTCGACGTGCGCGTAGTCGGCGGAGGCGATCCGGCCGAGGTCGCGCTCGAGGTTCGCGAAGTCGGCGGACAGGATGCTCGGGGCGATGAGGGCTGCCATGATGCCAGCGTAGAGCGCGATTCCCTCTGCACCTCGTCGTGCCGCCGAACCGCACCACGCAACTCCACAAGCGCAACGGACCGGGAGCAAAGATGATCCCCGAAGTGAACTACTGGGCAGTGATCGTGGCCACGCTGTCCACGCTGGTCGTGGGCTCGCTCTGGTACACACCCAAGGTTCTCGGCACCCGCTGGATGCGCCTGGCGAAAGTGGACCCGAAGGCCGCCGAGGCCGCCGGCATCTGGCCCATCGTCGTCACCGTGATCGTCAGCTTCCTGACCGCGTGGGTGCTGGCCGGCGCGGTCTACATCTCCTGGGAGTTCTACGAGGGCAGCTTCTTCACGGCAGCGGTCGTCACCGCCGTCCTGCTCTGGATCGGGTTCACGGCCGCTCGCATCGTCACGCACGACGCGTTCGAGGGCCGCCCGCCGGCGCTCACCACCCTGAACCTGGCGCATGAACTGGTCACGATCCTGGTCATGGCTGTGATCATCGGGGTGTGGCCGCCGGCGGGAGTCTGACGCCTCAACATCGCACCCCGGCTCGTAGGGCCGGGGTGCGCTGTCTTGTCCCGCAGGCGGCTCGTCCCCCTATGCCATGAGAAAGCCGCTCAGCGCACCGGCGACCCTGCCGGGCGCGTTCTCCGTGGGGATGTGGCCCGCACCCGGAATGCGGACGAGTGTGGTGTGCGGGATCTCCGCGGCGAACCGCTCGGCGTACTCGAGCTTCTGGAAGCCGTCGTCCACGCCCCAGACGAGCAGCTTGGGCGTCGCTGACTCCCGGAGCGCGGGCAGGAGATCAAGGGTGTAGCGGCTGTCGGCCGCACCCGCCAGGGCAAGCCAAGAGCGGCGGACCCGCGCGTCGGTCCACGGATCCAGGTACTCCGCGATCAGCTGCTCGGTGGCGGCGCCCGCCAGCGCGCCGGTCACGGCCTGTCTGCGCGCGTCGAGCACCTCGTCGGCGGTGGTAGCGGCGGCGACCTCGGGGTCGCGGAACCGGGCCACGCTGGGCACCGGCCAGGAGTCGTAGGTGACCGAGTTCATCAGGGCGAACCGGGACACCTCCAGCCGGTCGTGCGCGAGGAGGTGCTGGGCGATGGCGCCGCCGATGTCATGGCCGACCACCGCGAATGGCCCGGAGAGCTCCAGCGCCGAGGCGAAGCGCACCACCCAGTCCGCGAGCGCCGGGACCGTGCCCGTCGCCAGGGTGAGCTCGCCGCCCGAACGGCCGAGGCCGGGGAGGTCGACCGCGATAGGCCGCAGCCCGGCCTCGGCGAGCTGGTCCAGCACCGGGAGCCAGACCCGGCTCCAGTACGTGCCGTGCAGCAGCAGCACGGGCGGGCCGTCCTGTTCGACGGTCAGGTAGCTCGCCGCTTCGCCGTCGACCTGGACCGTGGTCCTCAGCACTCTCGTCCCAGTGTTTTCGCTCATGGGACCACTGTGGCCGCCGCCGGCTTCCCGGTCGAGAGTCAGGAAAGACACCCTTGGGTATATTCCTGCCATGGACCTGCACCGGGTGGTCGCCCTGCTCAACGAGCCCCAGTCGCCCTTCGAGCTGTCTTGTGCCGCCGAGGTCTTCGACACCGCCCTGCCGGGCGATCCGGCCCGCTACAGCTTCGGGATCTGCGCTGAACGCCCCGGTGCGCTACGGACCACAGTCGGCTATTCGGTGCTGGTCGACGCCGGGCTGGAGGCCCTGCGGGAGGCGGACACAGTCGTCGTCCCCGGCTGGCAGCCGCCCGGGGCCGCTGCGCCGTCGGCCGTCCTGGAGGCGTTGCGGGCGGCACACCGCCGGGGAGCGCGGGTCGTCGCGATCTGCACGGGGGCGTTCGTCCTCGCTCAGGCCGGGCTGCTCGACGGGCGCCGGGCCACCACGCACTGGCGTAACGCCGCCAAGCTCGCGGCAGACCATCCCGAGGTCCAGGTCGACGAGGACGTGCTCTACGTGGACCACGGCGACGTGGCGACGAGCGCGGGATCCGGCGCGGGCATCGACCTGTGCCTGCATCTGGTGCGATCAGACCACGGGGCCGCCTACGCCGCCCAGGTCGCCCGGAACATGGTCCTGCCACCGCACCGGGAGGGCAGCCAGCTCCAGTACGCCACGCAGCCCGCGCCGGCCCGGACGGACGAGTCCCTGGCCCCGCTGTTGGAGTGGGCAACCTCCCGCCTCGATACCCCGCTGACCCTGGACCGGCTCGCCGAGCACGCCGGGCTGTCCAGCCGGACCCTCGCCCGCCGGTTCGCCGAACAGCTCGGCATCAGCCCAGGACAGTGGCTCCTCCGCCAGCGCCTCGACGCGGCACGCGTCCTGCTGGAGCAGACCGGCCTGCCGGTCGAGGCGATCGCCACCCGGGTGGGTCTCACGTCCGCCGTCAACCTCCGACGCCGTTTCCGGGCGCACCTGGGCACGACGCCTGGCGCCTACCGACGGGTCTTCAGCGAGACCTGAAGTCCCAAGGCGACAGCTGCTGACTGGCCAACGTCGCTGCGGCCTTGTGAGCGCGGCGCGGTCCGAGCAGCCGACGGCGCAACCCGCCGTCCTGGAGTTCACCCGCGCTGTATCCCTAGATCGTGGCCCGACTTCCTGCCACGGACTAGCCTCCCCGAGTGGCAAAGCAGCAGGGACCCGCGCAGTCCGGCGGCACAACAGGGCCCGCGAACCCCGGCGGTCGCGCCGCCTACTGGAGCGCTTTATTCCGCGTCGCGGAGATCCGGGCTCGATCGACGCCGCAGCTCGTCGCAATCGTCTCCCTTGCGATCGCATTCCCGTGGATGACGATCACGCGCATCTACGAGGGCGCCCCCTTCGACTGGGTATGGATTGCGCTCCTTCTCATCGCAGACCTGACGATTCTGTTCTGCCTGCCGGGCTTGGGCGTCGCGATCGCGGAGCTCGCACAGCGGGCGTGGCGCTTCGTCACACGGGATGACGGTCCGCTACTGCCACGCCTTGCCCGTTCGGCCACCAAGTTCACCGCAGAGGGCCGCAGGGACATGGGGCGCTGGCTCGACGGCGTGAGCGGAATTGTCGTGTTCAGCATTCTCGTCACCCCAATCCTGGCCATAGCCGTCGGCGCCTTGGTCGCCTACGAGGCGATCCGTGAGGGCCGAGCCGTCGGTTCCTGGTTCCTCGGCCCCGTCGTGGCAGTCATCGCGCTCTGGGTTCTCCCCGTCTCCATTCCGGCGACGATCGGATCGTTCGCTCGACGCATCAGCCGCAGGCGGCCGGAGCGACGCGGCGCCAGAAGGAAGCTCGCCGGGCAATGGAGCGGCGGATCGCTGCCCTATCGCAGCCGAAGAGCGCGCGGCGATCGGTATGGGCGCGACTCCGCGACAGCCACGCCGCTGCGCGGACCAACCTCTCCAAAGCTCCGATTACGAGTGTCTGGGGAGCCGTCCTCGGCATCCTGATCTTTTGGATTCCCTTCGCCTGGATCACCGCCGAACACCTGGCCACGCCCTTCATCCTCGACACCCGTGGCGTCACCGTCGAGGCGACCGTCGACCATAGGAGCTACGGCAGAGGTGCCCATTCGCTTGAGGTGCGCACCCTCGACGAACCGCAGTTCTCGATCACCCTCCACCACTGGCCCCGGGATCTGGAGGTCGGCGACCGGTTCGAGCTGACGTACGACCCGCAGCAGCCGACCCGAGCGTCCGCGGAAGGCACACCCTGGGTCGATGCCGTAATCAGCGAATTCGTCCTCTTGGACCTGTTCTTCCTGCCATGGGGAATCCTGCTTGTTCCGATCCTCGGAGAGCTCGCGCGCCGCGCGAGGAGCGGCCTGGTCGCGAGGACAGCGCTGAAGGACAGCGACGGGACGCCACGAAGTCCGCTCCAAGACCTGCGTCGGGGGTACAGGTTCGCTGTCCATCACCTGCGCGACGATGCCCGGACACAGCCGCGGATCATGGCCTTCACCCTGTTCCTGCTCATTCCAGGACTGGTCACCCTCGCAAGCGGAAGCTTCGTCGTGGTCCAGGCCGCACAGGCCGCCGCGCTGTACCAACGAGGGACGTCAGGCATGGCAATCGTCGACCGCACAAACATGGTCTCGGGGCCGTTCGAGTACGCGGACATCCAGTTCGCGGTGAACGGGTCGCCGGACAGGACCGTTCGGACGACGACCACCCACCTCGCCGAACCTCACTTCGAGGGCACGTCCCTCAGGATCGTCTACGACCCGAAGCACCCGGAGAATGCGATCGAAGCGGGCGCGATCCCGTGGGGCTGGGCCGAGTGGACCGCGACCGCCGTCTTCATCGCCGCCGGAGCGTTCGCCGCAACAAGCATTCCAGCCGCTGTCCCACCGCTGCTGCGCCGGACGCACGAACGAACCGACGCCAGGTAGGAGCACGGAATGTTCCGCAAGTTCCACGACGAGACGTACGACCTCCGCACCATGAGCACCAGGCGCCTCTGGTTCAACGCGCTCGTCTTCCCATGCGTCATCGTGCTCGGCATCTTCTTGATCGCAGATACCTACGAGTCGCAGCGCATCCTGGAGAGCAGGGGTGTCGTAGTCGACGCCGTCGTCGTTGAGCACGAAAACCGGCTGCAACTGGAGATCTTGGCCAAGGGGGGCGGCCAAGCACGCTACGTAGCCAGCCCCGATGACGCACTCGCCGTCGGCGACGTGGTCACGATCCGCTATGACCCTCGGGATCCGACGAACTTCGCTCCGACCATGGACACCCAGCTCGGCGGCCTCATGGTCCTCTTCGGGGCAGTCTTGACCATCATGGCTGGGTTGTGGTTGTTCCAGACCGTCGAGCTGATCGGGCGTCGTGCCGGGCGCCGCAAACGCCAGCCCAGGAACCTCGGGTGCAATCCGAACCCGAGGTCCACTGACTGACCGGCCCTCGGCTCACACCGTCCGCCGAAGCAGCGTCAGGTGCATCGCGTCCGTGCCGTGCACGTGCGGCCACAGCTGCACGTCGTCGCGGTCCGACAGGGGGATCTCCGCGGCGTCCGGCCCCGGGCGGACGGCGGCGCGCACCGCTGCGGGGGTGTCGAGCCGTTCGACGTCGTCGCGCTTCTTCAGCACGTCCGCGACCACGAGCTGCGTCTCGGCCAGGTGCGGCGAGCATGTCACGTACGCCACCACTCCCCCGGGCCGGACGGCGTCCAGCGCCGAGGCGAGCAGCTCGCGCTGCAGGCCGGTGAGCGCGGCGAGGTCCGACGGCGTCCGCCGCCACCGGCTCTCGGGCCGACGGCGCAGCGCGCCCAGCCCCGTGCACGGAGCGTCGACGAGCACGCGGTCGTAGGCGCCCGGCTCGTCCGCGCCGACCTCGCGCCCGTCGCCGGTGCGGACCTCCTCGACCACGCCGTCGGGCATGGCGGCCAGCGCACCCGCGACCAGGCGGGCGCGGTGCGGCGTCACCTCGTTGGCGACCAGGGTCGCCCCCCGCTGCGCGGCCAGCGCCGCCAGCAAGGCCGCCTTGCCGCCCGGGCCGGCGCACAGGTCCAGCCAGCGCTCGCCCGCGCCGTCCGACACGGCAGTGCCATCGGACGCAGTGCTCGGAGACGCAGTACCCCCGGCCACAACACCGCTCAAAGGCGCTCCTGCCAGGGCGAGGGTCACGAGCTGCGAGCCCTCGTCCTGAACGCCGGCGAGGCCCTCCCGGATCGCGGGGATCCCGGACGGGTCCGAGCCCTCCAGCCGCAGCGCGGTGGGCGCCCAGCGGCCGGCGACCAGGTCGGCGTCGCCCCATGCCGCCTCGTCGGCCACGTCGACCAGGCCGGGCCGGGCCACCAGGGTGACGCGCGGCGAGGCGTTGTCGGCGGCCAGCAGGTCCGCGATCTCGTCGGCCGCGCGCCCGTTGCCGACCAGCGCCTCGCGCAGGGCCCGGGCGATCCACAGCGGGTGGGACTCGGTGGCCGCGAGACCGGTCAGGGGGTCGGGAGCCTCCTTCTCGAGCACGGACAGCCACTCCTCCAGCGGGCGCTCCGACACCCGGCGCAGCACCGCGTTGACCATCTGCGCGGGCCCGGCGCCCACGCGGTTGCGCGCGAGCCCCACCGTCTCGGAGACCGCCGCGTGCACGGGCACGCGCATGCCGAGGACCTGATGGGCGCCGAGGCGCAGCACGTCCAGCAGCGCCGGGTCGAGCCCGGGCAGCGGCCGGTCCACGCAGGTGGCCAGGATGGCGTCGTAGCGGCCGCGCAGGCGCAACGTGCCGTAGGTCAGCTCGGTCGCGAAGCCGGCGTCGCGACCGCGGATGCGCCGCTCCCGCAGCAGCGGGGGCAGCACCAGGTTCGCGTACGCGTCCGACTCGTCGACCTCGCGCAACACGTCGAACGCGGCCATCCGGGCCGGGTCCGTGCGCTTGCGGCGCTCCGACGGCGCCTGCGACGTGCGCGGCCGGTCACCGCCCCGGGACCGCGACGCCGAGCGCTGGCGCCCGGAAGAGTTGCGCCGGTCGTCGTCGAAGCGACGGCCGCCTGCACCGCCGTCGCGGGAATCACCTCGTGCGCCGCCATCACCCTCGTACCCGCTCACGCCGACACCTCCGTGGCGTCGGTCGAGGCAGCCGTCGTCTGAGCGTCCGTCGTCGAACCGCCCGTCGTCGAACCGCCAAGCACCAGCCCCGCCTCGACAAACGACCGGCCGCCGCCCCGCGCCCAGTCGGGCGCGGGCATCGCCTTCTTGCCGACCGGCCGCACCTCGCCCAGCACGACGGCATGCGTGGCCGTGCCGACCAGGACTTCGCGCTTCAGGGCCCGCACCTCACCCGGCCGCAGGTCCGTGACCTCCGGACGCGGCGAGAGGGGCCCGAGCCCGAGCCGGGACCCGTCCGGCAGCACCGTCCACGCGCCCGGCGCCGGGGTGCAGCCTCGCACCAGCCGGTCGACCGCGAGCGCCGGGTCGGTCCAGGCCACGCGGGCGTCGTCGGTGGTGAGCTTGGGGGCGACGGAGACGCCGTCGGCGGGCTGGGGCTGTGGCTGGAGCGTGCCGTCCTCGAGGGCGTCGAGGGTGGCCACGAGGAGCTCGGCGCCGGAGACCGCGAGGCGGCCGAGCAGGTCGCCGGCGGTGTCGGTGGGCCGGATGGTCTCCGTGGCCGTGCCGAGGACCGGTCCGGTGTCCATGCCCTCGTCGAGGAGGAACGTGGTGGCGCCGGTGACCTCGTCGCCGGCGATGACGGCCCGTTGCACGGGTGCGGCGCCGCGCCAGGCGGGCAGGACGGAGAAGTGCAGGTTGACCCAGCCGAGGCGGGGCACGGCGAGCACGGCGGGCCGCAGGATGTGCCCGTAGGCGACGACGGGGGCGGCGTCGATCTCCAGCTCGCGCAGGCGTGTGATGAACTCGTCGCCGCGGGGGACGTCGGTGATGACGGGGATCCCGGCTTCCTCGGCGCGGGCGCGCACGGGGCTCGGTGTGAGCTTGCGGCCGCGGCCCGACGGCGCGTCGGCGCGGGTCAGGACGGCCACGACCTCGTGGCGCGAGGCGAGCAGGGCCTCCAGCGAGGCGACGGCGGGTTCGGGGGTTCCGGCGAAGAGAAGACGCACCCGGTCAGTGTAAGTTCGGCGGCCCGACGACGTGGTGTCGCGCGGTGCGCAAGGGCCGTGCCCCTCGGCACACAGAGTCAGCACAGACGCTGTGCCAGCGCTGTGCCAGCTCTGCGACAGCGCTGGGACAGCACGAGACCCGGTCGGAGGGCCACCACGATGCGCCGAACCATGCTCGCCCCACCGATCGTCGCTGTGCTCTCGGGGCTCTCCGTGGTCACGTCCGTCGTGCTGACGGGATGCGCCGCCAATGAGGGTGCAACGGGTGGTGCGGGCGAGTGCGACGACGGGGCGGGTAGCGCCGGCTTCGCGGAGGTGCTCGCCCGCTCGGCGCCGACGGCCGACTACGCCTGGTACCCGGAGACGGTCACCTCGGCGCTGCCGTCGGTCCGGTACGTCGACGGGGCCGGCGAAGCGCACGCCTCCGAGCTCGCCGCCGTCGGGCGCTTCACGGGCTGGGAGCCCGGTGAACCGGCTTATCCGAACCTCCAGGAGATTGACCTGACGTTCGAGGTCGGCGAGGTGATCGACTCGCTCGGCGACCTGACGATGCTCGAGGGCGGCACGGTCACGGTGCACGTGAGCATCGACGGCTGCGCGGACGACGGCCGCGTGGCCGAGGAGCTCCTCGCGCTCGACGACGTCGTGCTGCTCATGAACCACGTGGGTCCCGAGCCCTGGCCGCCGCCGGAGTGGGTCGTCGTCTTCGAGGACGCGTTCCTGGGCGACGTGCACGACGACGGCACGCTCACCTGGCCCGTCGCGGAGGCGATAGTGGCGAACAACCCGGCCGACGCCCACCCGGAGGCCGACGCGGACACCCTCGACGAGCTGCGGGACGCCGCGACGGAGGAACGCACGGTCGACGTCTCCGTGGAGTGACAGGTCCCCGCAGTGACACGTCCTGCGCTGCCTCGTCCTGCACGGCGTCGTCCTGTGCGGCGGGCCGTTACTCGGCTACGGGGAGCCCCAGCGCACGCAGGTCCTTGCGGAGCGCCTCGGTCGAGGTGAACACCACGCCGTGGAACCCGACGCCGCGTGCCGCGTCCACGTTGACCGTCTTGTCGTCCACGAACACGGCGCGAGAGGGGTCGACCCCGAATCGCTCGACGACCAGCTCGAAGATGCGCCGGTCGGGCTTGGCCATGCCCTCGCGGCCGGACACTATGACGTCCTGCATCAGACCGATCGCGGGCGCCGACGGCTCGGCCGCGTGGAACGTCTCGGCCTGCCAGTTCGTCAGCCCGTACAGCCGCAGGCCCAGGCCCTTGAGCTCGGCGACCAGCTCCGCCGACCCCTCGATCGGGCCCGTCAGCGACAACTCGTAGTGCTCCACGTAGCGGCGCAGGTCGTCGACCAGCTCGGGGTGCGTGCGCTCGACCCGCTCCAGCAGGACGGCGTACGGCGTCCCGGCGTCGGCCGCGTGGTTGATCGAGTCGAAGTCCACGGCCTCGAAGAACGCGGCGATCTCGGCCCGGGGCCGGCCTTCGTACGGGCCGAACGGGTCCCAGCCGACGAGCACGTTCCCGAAGTCGTAGACGACGGTGTCGATCTCGGGGCCGGCCGCTGGGTCGGTCAGGGGGTCGGTCAGGGGGTCGGTCACGGGGTCGGCAGAGTTCACAGCATCTCCTTCGGGTCGAGCTGGACGCGGACCGTGCCGCCCTCGCGACGCGCGGACCGGACGGCAAGGCTCGCCTTGAGCCTACGGGCCAGCTCGTCACCCTGAGCCAGCGGTACCCGCAGCACGGTTCGTACGGGCAGCTCCAGGGCCTGTACCGCCACGCTGCCCGCCGTACTCCGGCCGGCCGTACTCCTGCCCGCCGTACCCCGGCCGGCCGACGGCGCCGCCGCGCCCCGGCCGCCCGGCCCGCGGCCCATGGCGTCCGGGTCGACCTCGACCGGGCCCAGCACGCCCGAGCCCGTTCCCAGATCCTCGCGCAGCCCGACGCGCGCGACGACGGCGTCGACCGCCGTCCGGTCACCCGTCACCGCGGCGACCCGGACGGCCGGCGGCAGGTGCAGCTCCGCGCGCTCGTCCAGCTCGCGCGCCGCGAAGCCCGCTGGGTCCCAGCGCACCAGGGCCTGGGTGGGACCGGGGGCGCCGTCGCCCACGAGCAGCACCTGCCCCTCGGGTCCGGGACGGACCAGCGATGCCGCCGCCAGCCAGCGATGCAGCGCCTCCGTGCCGGCGGCCAGGCCCGTGCCGCCCGTCATCACCGCGGCGTCCAGCAGGAGCGCCGTGGCGTACCCCGTCGCGGCCACCGGCTCGGCGCCAGGCGTCGCCACGACGAGCGCGGGCGTCGCCGGGACGGCGTCGAGCACTCCGCCCGGGGCCGACGCCGACGACAGGCGCACCGGCACGCCGGTGAACGCGCGCCCCAGCTCCTCGGCGGTGCGCGCCGACCCGACCCGGACCGACCGCAGGCCCGTCCACCCGCACTCCGCGCAGTGCCAGCCGCCCGCCAGCCGCCCGCACCAGGTGCACTGCGGCGCACCGTCGGCGTGCGGCAGGCCCAAGGGCCCGTGGCAGTGGCCGCACCGGGCCGCGACCCGGCAACGCGAGCACGCCACGACGGGCAGGTAGCCCGACCGCGGCACCTGCACCAGCACCGGACCGCGCGCCAGGGCGTCCCGTGCGGCCTTCCAGGCGACGGAGGGCAGCCGGGCCGCCGCCGCGGCGCCATCCCGCGCCAGCTCCACGGACGTCAGCGCCCGCACGCGCGGCGCCCGTGCCCGCACCACGTCCCGGCCCGCCGCCAGCTCGCGCGCCCAGCCCGAGGCCAGCAGCGCCTGTGCCTGCGCCGTCCGGCCGGGCGAGCCCAGCAGGAACGCAGCGTCCTCGCGCTCCGCCCGCAGCGCCAGCACGTCCCGCGCGTGCGGGTACGGAGCGTGCGGTTCGGCCAGCGTCTCCTCGCCGTCTCCCCACAGGACCACCAGGCCGAGATCGGTGACCGGTGCGAACATCGCCGCGCGAGTGCCGACCACCACGCGTGCGGCACCGCGCAGCGCCCGCAGGAACGCGCGGTAGCGGGGCGCGGGCCCGTCGTCCGCGAGGAGCCGCACGACGTCGTCCGCGCTCAGCCCCGCACCCGACAGGGCCGCGCTCACCCGCTCCGCGTCCCGGGCGTCCGGCACGACGACGAGCGCACCGCGCCCGCCCGCCACACACGCCCGTACGGCCTGCGCGACGGCGGCCGCCCAGTGCGGCGTGCCGTCGGCGCAGGTGTCCGTGCCCACACTGTCTGCGCCCACACCCGGCAGCGCCGACCACACGGCTCGCGGCGCCTCGCCCGCCTGGATCCGCCGCAGATACGCGTCGCCCCCGCGGTACGGAGCCCACGTGGAGGGAAGCCGGGGTCCGGGCGCAGGGGTCTCGACCGCCTCGACCACCGAGGGCGAGGTGGCCGGACCGGTATCGACAGGCACGACCACCGGAGGCGGCTCGACCCCTGGGGCCGGCTCAGCCTGCGCGAGCGGCTCCTTCTCGACGCGCGCGTGCCGTGGCGGCAAAGCCAGCCGCAGCACGTCCGCCAACGTGCCCGCGTACCGGTCGGCGACCGCGCGGCACAGGTCCAGGACCTGCGGGGTCAGCACTTGCTCGCCGGACACCACCTTGCGCAGCGGCACGAGCCGGCCGTCGTGGTCGGAGGTCTCCTGGCGGGCCACGACGTATCCGGCGACGTCCTGCCGCCCGAACCGGGCCTTGATGCGCACGCCGGGCTGGGCATCGTCCGCCATCGTGACGGGGACCAGGTAGTCGTAAGCCTGGTCGAGGTGGGCCGGCTGCAGGTCGAGGACGACCCGCGCCACCGGCAGAGTCTCGGTGATGGGGATGCCGTTCGTCTCGGCCTTGTCGAGCGGGTCCCGCCCTCGCGCGGGCCCCCCGCCGACCTCGTCCAGCCCGAGCAGCGCGCCGTCCGGCAGCGTGTCCTGCTCCGTTTCCCCGTTCACGTCCCTATCCCATCACGCGCCACCGACATCCCGAGGCGCGTGCACAGGGAAGACTCAGAACCGGCCGAGTCAGAACAGGCTGAGCAGGTCGTCGACGCGGTCCGTGCGCTCCCACGTGAAGTTCGGGAGGTCCCGGCCGAAGTGCCCGTAGGTCGCCGTCTGCCGGTAGATCGGGCGCAGCAGGTCGAGGTCCCGGACGATGGCGGCCGGGCGCAGGTCGAAGACCTCACGGATGGCCGCGATGATCCGGTCGACGGGCACGGTCTCGGTGCCGAAGGTCTCGACGTAGAGGCCCACGGGGTGCGCCTTGCCGATCGCGTAGGCGACCTGCGCCTCGCAGCGCCGAGCAAGCCCGGCGGCGACCACGTTCTTGGCCACCCAGCGCATGGCGTACGCGGCCGACCGGTCCACCTTCGACGGGTCCTTGCCCGAGAAGGCCCCGCCACCATGCCGTGCCATCCCGCCGTAGGTGTCGACGATGATCTTGCGGCCCGTCAGGCCGGCGTCGCCCTGCGGCCCGCCGATGACGAACTTGCCGGTCGGGTTCACGAACTGCTTCGCGCTCGACCAGTCCAGGCCGGCGGCGTCGAGCACCGGGGCGATGACCGTCTCGGCGACCTCGACGTGCAGCTTCTCCTGCAGGACGTCGGCGTCGTGCTGGGTGGACAGCACCACCGTGTCGATCGCGACGGGTCGGTCGCCGTCGTACCCCACGGTGACCTGCGTCTTCCCGTCGGGGCGCAGGCCGAGCAGCTCACCCGACTTGCGCACCGTGGCCAGTCGCTCCGACAGGCGGTGCGCCAGCCACCCGGCCACCGGCATGTAGGACGGCGTCTCGTCGGACGCGTAGCCGAACATGAGGCCCTGGTCGCCGGCGCCCTGGGCGTCCAGGGGGTCGAGGTCGCTGGCGTCGTCCCGCATCTCGAGCGCCTTGTCGACGCCCTGTGCGATGTCGGGCGACTGCTGCCCGATCGACACGGACACGCCGCACGAGTCGGCGTCGAACCCGATGGTCGACGACGTGTAGCCGATGCCGCGCACCACGTCCCGCACGATCTGCGGGATCTCGACGTAGGCCTCGGTGGTGACCTCGCCCGCTACGTGCACCAGGCCGGTGGTCACCATGGTCTCGACCGCCACGCGCGACGCCGGGTCCTGCTCCAGGAGGGCATCGAGGATGGCGTCACTGATCTGATCACAGACCTTGTCCGGATGACCCTCGGTCACGGACTCGGACGTGAACAGACGCAGCTCGCTCATGTGCCCCAGCCTACGGTCTCGCACAGCGAACAGTCGATCCTGAAAGGTGAGACAGGTATCACGGCTCGGCTCACGAACCGTGTCACCACCTGTGTCACAGTCGCGCTGTGCTCACGGCAGCAGCTTGGCGACGGCGTCCCACAGGGCGTCCGCCACCTCGCGCTTGGACCCGGACGCCTGCCCGACGACGTCGCCGGTCCCGTCCAGGATGGTGACCTCGTTGCCCTCGGTGCCGAACCCGCGCCCGGCGCCGACGGCGTTCACCGCGATCAGGTCGGCGCCCTTGCGCCGCGCCTTGGTGCGGCCGTGGTCCAGCACGCTACCGGACTCGTCCCCGGTCTCGGCGGCGAAGCCCACCACCACCTGGCCGGCGCGCAGCCGCTCGTGGGCGAGCTCCGCAAGGATGTCGGGGTTCTCGACCAGCACGATCGGCGCGGGACCCTGGCCGGGCACCTTCTTGATCTTCGCGTCGGGCGTGGCGGCGGGGCGGAAGTCGGCGACCGCCGCGGCCATCATGATGACGTCCGCGTCCGCGCCGGCGGCCCGCACGGCGTCGCGCAGCTCCGCCGTCGACTCCACCCGGACCACGGAGCAGGGCTGCGGACCCGCGATGACTTGATCCGTGACGTCCGCGGCGAGGTTCGCCGCGACCAGCGTCACGTCCGCACCCCGCGCGGCGGCGGCCTGCGCGAGGGCTACGCCCTGCCGGCCGCTGGACCGGTTGCCGATGAACCGCACCGGGTCGATGGGCTCCCGGGTGCCGCCCGCGGAGATGACGACACGGCGGCCGGCGAGGTCGCGAGGTTCGGGGGTCTCGACAGGCTCGACCAACGGACGTCCGACCAACGAGGGCTGCACCAGCGAGAGCGCCTCGCGCGCTATGTCCTCCGGCTCGGGCAGCCGGCCGGGGCCGGTGTCCACGCCGGTCAGGCGGCCCGACGCCGGCTCGATCACGTGCACCCCACGCTCACGGAGGGTGGTCACGTTGGCCCGCGTCGCGGGGTGGTCCCACATCTCGGTGTGCATCGCCGGGGCGAACACCACCGGGCAGCGGGCCGCGAGCAGCGTGGTCGTCAGCAGGTCGTCGGCCAGGCCGGCGACGGCGCGCGCCATGAAGTCGGCGGTCGCCGGGGCGACGATCACGAGGTCGGCGCCCTTGCCCAGCGCCACGTGCTGAACGCCGGGAACGTCGTCGAACACCTCGGTGCTGACGGGCTCACCCGAAAGCGCCTCGAACGTCGGGACGCCCACGAACTCCAGGGCCGCACGGGTGGGGATCACCCGCACGGCGTGCCCCTGCTCGCGCAGCAGACGCAGCAGGAGCACCGCCTTGTACGCGGCGATCCCCCCGGTCACGCCGAGGAGGATCCTCATCGGTGATCGCCCTTCGGCACGTTCGACGACAGGCTCATCGGGAAGCTCAGGGCCGCGTGTCGAGACCGGTCAGGCCGGGAACTCGGGCAGCGGCTGCTCCGCCTTGGCGGCCGCAGCGGCGTCGGCCTGCGCCTGGACCTCCGCCGGGTCGACCTCCTCGATGGTGAGGAGGCCCTGGGTGATCTCGCGCATCGCGATGGAGAGCGGCTTCTCCTGGTTGCGGGTCTCGACGAGCGGGCCCACGTTCTCCAGCAGGCCCTCGTTGAGCTGCGAGTAGTACGCGTTGATCTGACGGGCGCGCATGGAGGCGTACAGCACGAGGCCGTACTTCGAGTCGATGCGCTCGAGCAGCTCGTCGATCGGCGGGTCGGTGATGCCCTCGGGGGCGGCGACGGTTCCGGCCATGGTGAAGCTCCAGAAGTCTGAGGTGGCTGGCTGATGTACTACATAAAGTCCGAGGGACGAGTCTACCTGCTCGATCGCTCGGGGGTATCGCTCGCAGGCGCCAGGCACGACGCCGTTCCGCTAGCCCGCGACAGATGTGGTGGAACCCACACCCATCACCGAGACGAGCTCGTCCGTCGCGCGGTGCACGTCGTCGTTCACGATCGTGACGTCGAACTCCTTCTCGGCGGCGAGCTCGACCCGTGCGGTGGCGAGCCGGCGCTCGCGCTCCTCCGAGTCCTCGGTGCCGCGCCCGACGAGCCGGCGGACCAGCTCGTCGAAGCTCGGCGGGGCGAGGAAGACGAACCGGGCCTCGAGGCCCGAGGCCGCCACCGCGTCGCGCACCTGGCGCGCCCCCTGGAGGTCGATCTCCAGGAGGACGGGGACCCCGGCGGCGAGCTTCTGCTCGACCGGCCGCCGTGGTGTCCCGTACCGGTTACGACCGTGCACCACGGCCCACTCGAGCATCTCGCCGGCGGCGACCATACGGTCGAACTCCTCCGGCGACACGAACATGTAGTGCACTCCGTCCACCTCGCCCGGGCGCGGCGACCTGGTGGTCGCCGACACGGAGAGCCAGACCTGCGGATAACGGTCCCGCACATCAGCGGAGACCGTGCCCTTGCCCACCGCGGTGGGGCCTGCGAGCACGGTCAGCCGTGCGAGTTGTGTCTTACTGATCTCAGCCAAACCTCTCGATGAGCGCCGCCGTCTGGTGCGGTCCGAGGCCTCGGACGCGGCGGGTCTCGGCGATCCCGATCTCTTCCATGATCGCCCTCGCCTTAACCTTACCGACCCCAGGCAGCGACTCGAGCAGCGAGACGACCTTGAGCTTGCCCACGACGTCGTCCTTCTGGCCCTGCTCGATGACCTCCTTGAGGGAGCCCTGCGAGTACTTGAGCTTGTTCTTGATCTCTGCCCGCGCGCGTCGCGCCTCTGCGGCCTTCTCGAGTGCTGCCGCACGCTGCTCGGGTGTGAGGGGAGGTAGTGCCACGCAAGTCACCTACTCGTGTCTCGACCGGTCTCCTGGCTCGGATCCGGTCCTCGCTCGGGCCGGATGCCCAAGTCCGTGACCTGGTCCGCAACCGGTCTGGTGTGAACTGCTGCATCGAAAGTAGCCACCGCCTCAGTGGTCGGCAATCGCAGAACGCCACTTCGTGAAAACTCATGCACCCCGGCTTTACGGCATTTAGTACATTTCACATGAAAGCACCCTCGATCCATAGGGATCGAGGGCGCTTTGTCCTGCTGACCAGTTTTCAGCCTCGCAAGGCCGTGGTCGCCTCGTGAGCGGCCGCTCGTGCGGCCCTCACCAGCGCGTCCGGGTCCGGCCCGGCAGCGAGCACAGCGCGCGACGACGACGCCAGCACGTTGCGTCGGGCGTCCCCGAAGGTCGTGGCGAGCTCCCGCTCCCCCGCCCCCTGGGCACCCACCCCGGGGGCCAGCAGGGGCCCGTTGACGGCCACCAGGTCCGTCCCTGTGGCGCCGACGGCGTCGCCGATCGTGGCACCCACCACGAGGCCGACCGAGCCCATCGGTTCGGCCCCCGCGTTGAGCACCGCGGCGCGCGCCGCCATCAGGGCGGCCACGGTGCCCCCGACGGCTCTGCCGAGCTCGGTGACACCGGTCTCAGCAGGGCCCATCTCTGCGGTGCCCAGCTCAGCGGACGCCTCCGTGCGGGCGTGCTGCACCTCGAAGCCCTCCTTGTTGGAGGTGAGGCACAGGACGAACAGCCCGCGGCCCGTCGCGGACGCCAGGTCGACGGCCGGCTGCAGCGAGCCGAACCCGAGGTACGGCGATACGGTGAGGGCATCCCCGGCCAGGGGCGAGCCGTCCGCGAGGAACGCCTCGGCGTAGGCACCCATCGTCGAGCCGATGTCGCCGCGCTTGGCGTCCACGATGGTCAGCGTGCCCGAGCTGCCTGAGCCGTTCGAGCTACCCGGCCCGGCGGCGCGCGCCGCCGCGATCACTTCCTCCAGCACGGCGACGCCCCGCGAGCCGTGCCGCTCGAAGAACGCGGCCTGCGGCTTGAACGCCGCGACCTTGCCGCCGAGCGCGTCCACGACCCGCAGGGAGAACTCGCGCAGCCCGTCGACGTCGTCCCGCAGGCCCCAGGCCTGAAGGAGCGACGCGTGCGGGTCGATCCCCACGCACAGCGGGCCGTGCGCGTCCATCGCGGCGGCGAGGCGGGCGCCGAAGGGCTTGGCGCCACTCACGCGCCCGCTCCCGCCGCGACCTGGGCCGCCGCCAGCCGGGCCGCCGTCGCTGCCATGTGCTCCTGCAGGCTCGCCACCTCGAACGGTCCGGCCAGCACCGCCTCGATGCCCTGCACCGCGGCCGCGAGCTGGTCCACCGTGGTCGCTATCGGCTTGTCGGCCGCCGTCGTGGCCGCCCGGATCTCGTAGCCGTCGGCGCGGGCGCCCTGGCCCGAGGGCGAGTTCACCACCAGGTCGATCTGGCCCTCGGTGATGAGCCCCACCACGGTGAGCTCGCCGTCCGGACCGCGGCCCTCGGTGTGCTTGCGCACCACCGTCGCCTCGATGCCGTTGCGGCGCAGCACGGTGGCGGTGCCCTCGGTGGCCAGCACGCGGAACCCGAGCTCCACCAGCCGCTTCACCGGGAAGACGACGTGGCGCTTGTCGCTGTCGGCCACCGACACGAACACCGTGCCCGACGTCGGCAGCCCGCCGAACGCCGCCGCCTGCGACTTCGCGAAGGCGTGCGGGAAGTCCTTGTCGAAGCCCATGACCTCGCCCGTGGAACGCATCTCCGGGCCGAGGACCGAGTCGACCACCAGGCCCCCGCTGGTGCGGAACCGCTTGAAGGGCAGCACCGCCTCCTTGACCGCGAGCGGCGCGCCGAGGTCGAGCGTGGCGCCGTCGTGCTCCGGAAGCAGGCCGTCGGCGCGCAGGTCGGCGATCGACTCCCCCACCATGACGCGGGCCGCCGCCTTGGCCAGCGGCGTACCCGTGGCCTTGGAGACGAACGGCACCGTGCGCGACGCGCGGGGGTTGGCCTCCAGGACGTACAGGACGTCGCTCACGAGCGCGTACTGGACGTTGAGCAGGCCGCGCACCCCGACGCCCCGGGCGATGGCCTCGGTGGAGCGCCGGATGCGGGCGATCTCGGTCTCGCTCAGCGATACCGGGGGCAGCACGCAGGCCGAGTCGCCCGAGTGGATGCCGGCCTCCTCGATGTGCTCCATGACGCCGCCGAGGAACATCTCCTCGCCGTCGAACAGGGCGTCGACGTCGATCTCCATCGCGTCGTCGAGGAACCGGTCGATGAGCAGAGGGGCGGCCAGCGTGCCGTGCGCGCCCGAGTCGGCGTGGGACGCCGCTGCGGCCTCCAGCGCGCGCTCGACGTACCCGGTGAGCTGCTCCTCGCTGTAGACGATCTCCATGCCGCGGCCGCCCAGCACGTACGACGGGCGCACCAGCACGGGGTAGCCGATGCGGTCGGCGATCTCGCGCGCCTGCGCCAGCGAGCGCGCGGTGCCGAAGGCCGGGGCCGGCAGGCCCGCGTCCAGGAGAACCTGGCCGAAGATCCCGCGGTCCTCGGCGGCGTCGATGGCCTCGGGGCTCGTGCCCAGGATCGGCAGGCCCGCCTCGGCCAGGCGCCGCGCGAGACCCAGCGGCGTCTGCCCGCCGAGCTGCACGATGATGCCCTTGACCGGGCCCGCCGCGAGCTCGGCCTGGTAGACCTCCAGGACGTCCTCGAAGGTCAGCGGCTCGAAGTACAGACGGTCGGACGTGTCGTAGTCCGTCGAGACGGTCTCCGGGTTGCAGTTGACCATGACGGTCTCGTACTTGTCCGCGAGCGCCAGGGTGGCGTGCACGCAGGAGTAGTCGAACTCGATGCCCTGGCCGATGCGGTTGGGGCCGGAGCCGAGGATGATGACGGCCTCGCGCTCGCGGGGTGCGACCTCGGTCTCGGAGTCGTAGCTGGAGTAGTGGTAGGGGGTCTTGGCGGCGAACTCGGCGGCGCAGGTGTCGACGGTCTTGTAGACGGGGCGGACGCCGAGGGCGTAGCGGATCTCGCGGACGGTGACCTCGCCGGAGGGGCCCATGCCGCGCAGCCGCGCGATCTGGGCGTCCGACAGACCGTGCCGCTTGGCGTGGCGCAGCACGTCCTCGGTGAGGGTGGGCGAGGCGGCGACGTCGGCGGCTACCTCGTTGACGAGCTGGATCTGGTCGAGGAACCACGGGTCGATCTTGGTGGCGTCGAAGACCTGTTCGAGGGTGGCGCCGTCGGGCCGGCCGATGGAGCGCAGGGCCTGCTGGACGGCGACCATGCGGCCCTCGGTGGGGCGTTCGATCTCCTTGAGCAGGGTCGCGAGCTCGTCGCCGGAGGGGGCGTCGCCGTCCCAGTGGAACTGGACGCCGCCCTTGTCGATGGAGCGCAGGGCCTTGCCGAGGGCCTCGGTGAAGTTGCGGCCGAGCGCCATGGCCTCGCCGACGGACTTCATGGTGGTGGTCAGCGTGTCGTCGGCGGCGGGGAACTTCTCGAACGCGAACCGCGGGACCTTGACGACCACGTAGTCGAGGGTGGGCTCGAAGCTGGCGGGGGTGACCTTGGTGATGTCGTTCGGGATCTCGTCGAGCGTGTAGCCGACGGCGAGCTTGGCGGCGATCTTCGCGATCGGGAAGCCGGTCGCCTTGGAGGCGAGCGCGGACGAGCGGGACACGCGGGGGTTCATCTCGATGACGATGACGCGCCCGTTGGTGGGGTCGATGGCGAACTGGATGTTGCAGCCGCCGGTGTCGACGCCGACCTCGCGGATCACGGCGATGCCGATGTCGCGCAGCTTCTGGTACTCGCGGTCGGTGAGCGTCATGGCGGGGGCCACGGTGACGGAGTCGCCGGTGTGCACGCCGACGGGGTCGACGTTCTCGATGGAGCAGACGACCACGACGTTGTCGTGCTTGTCGCGCATGAGCTCGAGCTCGTACTCCTTCCAGCCGAGGATGGACTCCTCGAGGAGCACCTCGGTGGTGGGCGAGTAGTGCAGGCCCTGCCCGACGATGCGGTGCAGGTCCGCCTCGTCGTAGGCGAGGCCGGAGCCGAGGCCGCCCATGGTGAACGACGGGCGCACGACCATCGGGTAGCCGAGGATCTCCGCGGCCTTGAGGGCCTCGTCGATCGAGTGCACGATCTCGGAGCGCGCCGACTCGCCGCCGCACTTCTCGACGACGTCCTTGAACTGCTGGCGGTCCTCGCCCTTCTGGATGGCGGGGATGTTGGCGCCGATGAGCTCGACGCCGTACTTCTCGAGCACCCCGGCCTCGTCGAGCGCGATGGCGGCGTTGAGCGCCGTCTGGCCGCCCAGGGTGGGCAGCAGGGCGTCGGGGCGCTCCTTGGCGATGATCGTGGTCAGGACCTCGGTGGTGATCGGCTCCACGTAGGTGGCGTCGGCGAACTCGGGGTCGGTCATGATCGTGGCCGGGTTCGAGTTCACGAGGATGACCCGCAGGCCCTCCTCCTTCAGCACGCGGCAGGCCTGCGTGCCGGAGTAGTCGAACTCGCAGGCCTGGCCGATGACGATCGGGCCGGACCCGATGACCAGGACCGAGGAGATGTCGGAGCGGCGAGGCATCAGTGGTTCTCCTCGGTGGTGATCTGGGCTGCTGACTGCGGGGACTTGATGGCAGGCGGCCAGGCCGCCGGGTTCGTCATGAGGCCGACGAACCGGTCGAACAGGTAGGCGGCGTCGTGCGGGCCTGCCGCGGCCTCGGGGTGGTACTGCACGGAGAACGCGGGCAGGTCGAGGCAGGTCAGGCCCTCGACCACGCGGTCGTTCAGCCCGACGTGGGAGACGACGACGCGGCCGTACCGGCCACCGTCGTGCGGGGCCTGGGAGCCGGACTCGTCGAGCGGCGCGTCGACCGCGAAGCCGTGGTTGTGCGCGGTGACCTCCACCTTGGCGGTCGTCCGGTCGAGCACCGGCTGGTTGATGCCGCGGTGCCCGTAGCCGAGCTTGTAGGTGCCGTACCCGAGGGCCCGGCCCAGGAGCTGGTTGCCGAAGCAGATGCCGAAGAACGGGATCCCGCGGTCCAGGACCGCGCGCAGCAGCTCGACCTCGTGGCCGGCGGCGCCGGGGTCGCCGGGGCCGTTGGAGAAGAACACGCCGACGGGCGTGCCGTCGCCGGGCAGGGCCGCCTCGACGTCGGCGATCGTGGAGGCCTGGGGCACGACGACGACGCGCACACCGCGCTCGGCGAGGCGTACCGGCGTCATGGTCTTGATGCCGAGGTCTACGGCGACGACCGTGGCGACGGGAGCCCGGCCCTCGAACTCGCCCCTCGGCTCCACCGTGTAGGGCTCCGTGGTGGAGACCTCGCGCGCCAGGTCGGCACCGGCCATCTGCGGCGACGCCTGCACCTGTGCGACGAGCTCCTCGACGGGGCGCGGGTAGCCACCCTGGACCAGGTCCTCGCCGGAGAAGATGCCGGCGCGCATCACGCCCTCCTCGCGCAGGCGGCGGGTCAGGGCGCGGGTGTCGACGTCGGAGATGCCGACGATGCCCTGTTCCGCGAGCTCGTCGCCGAGCGAGTGCTGGGCACGCCAGCTCGAGACGCGGCGTGCGGGGTCGCGGACCACGTAGCCGGAGACCCAGATCTGGCTCGACTCGGGGTCCTCGTCGTTCACGCCCGTGTTACCGACGTGCGGGGCCGTCATGACGACGATCTGCCGGTGGTAGGACGGGTCGGTCAGCGTCTCCTGGTAGCCGGTCATGCCGGTGGAGAAGACGATCTCGCCGAACGTGGTGCCGGTGGCGCCGTACGCCCGGCCGCGGTAGGTCGTGCCGTCCTCGAGGACGAGTGCCGCTGAGGTAGCTGCAGGGTTCGTCGCTGCGGGTGTCATCGGGGTGGTCACCGGGCCTCCTGCTGGTACGGGTACTGCTGTGGGTGCTGCGGGGGGTTATGAGCTTGCTGGGCCTGCTGGGCGGCGAGCACGTATCGGACGGCGTCCACGAGGCCGCCCCGGTCCTCGGCACGCCGGGTGCGCAGGCCGGTGTCGACCAGGGCCGCCGCGACGCCGTCGGCCTCCGGGACCGCCCAGGTGAGGACGACGAGGCCGTCGGTACCCACGTACTTGCCCGCCATGCCCGGCGCGAGACCCGCGCTGCGGATCGCGTTGACGGGCACCCAGAGGTCCTGGGCGCCGTCGCGCTCGATCAGGACGCCGCCGTCCTGCCCGGGTCCGGCGTCGTGCACCGAGACCAGCGCGCTCGACCGGTCGCCCAGGCCGTGCGCGCCGACCCGGGCGAGCCAGTCGCCGTGCAGCGTCGTGGAGACGTAGACCGCCTCCAGGGGGCCGAACCGCACGGGGCCGACGCCGCTCGCGGCCGAGCCCGTACCCGGGCCTCCGGAGCCAGGGCCAGAGCCCGGGACTGTGCCCGGGATCGCCGGCGGCACCGGCACGAGGGTGGTGGTGCGCTGCGCGAGCCGGCGCCGGCCGATGAGAGTCACGTACAGCACCAGGAAGATCGCGAGGGCGACCAGCAGGGCGACGGCGAGGATCTTCATCGGGCGGCCCCTTCAAGGGTGACGCTGCCGGTTCCCGTGCTCTCGACGACAGCGCCGTCCAGCACCGTGGCCCGGCCGCGCAGGAACGTGGCGACGACCCGGCCGGGCAGCTCCATGCCTGCGAACGGTGTGTTGTCGCTCGCGGTGACCTGCGAGCGCCCGTCGATCGCGCGGGTGGCGTCCGGGTCCACCAGTGTCAGGTTGGCGGGCTCGCCGACGGCGATCGCGCGGCCCTGGCCCCCGTCGATCCGGCCGATCCGGGCGGGGTTCTCCGAGAGCACGCGGGCGACGTCCGCCCAGGTCATGCGGCCGGTGTCCACCATGGTCTGCTGCACGACGGACAGCGCCGTCTCCAGGCCCGTCATGCCGAACGCGGCCGACGCCCACTCGCAGTCCTTGTCCTCGACCGGGTGCGGCGCGTGGTCCGTGGCGACGATGTCGATGGTGCCGTCGGCCAGGCCCTCGCGGACCGCCTCGACGTCCTTCGCGGTGCGCAGCGGCGGGTTCACCTTGAACACCGGGTCGTAGTCGCGGGCCAGCTCGTCGGTGAGGACCAGGTGGTGCGGGGTCACCTCGGCGGTGACGTTGATGCCGCGTCCCTTGGCCCACCGGATGATCTCCACCGATCCGGCCGTCGACAGGTGGCACACGTGCAGGCGCGATCCCACGTGCTCGGCCAGCAGCACGTCGCGGGCGATGATCGACTCCTCGGCGACGGCGGGCCAGCCCGTCAGGCCGATCTGCGCCGACACGATGCCCTCGTTCATCTGCGCGCCCTCGGTCAGGCGCGGCTCCTGTGCGTGCTGGGCCACGATGCCGTCGAACGCCTTGACGTACTCCAGCGCGCGGCGCATCAGCACCGGGTCGTGCACGCACTTGCCGTCGTCGGAGAAGACGCGGACGCGGGCCGCGGAGTCCGCCATGGCGCCCAGCTCGGCGAGCCGCTCACCGCCCAGGCCCACGGTCACCGCGCCGACGGGGTGCACGTCCACCCAGCCGGCCTCCTGGCCCAGCCGGTACACCTGCTCGACGACGCCCGCCGTGTCCTGCGTCGGCGTCGTGTTGGCCATGGCGTGCACCGCCGTGAACCCGCCCGCCGCGGCCGCCCGGGTGCCGGAGAACACCGTCTCGGCGTCCTCCCGGCCGGGCTCGCGCAGGTGGGTGTGCAGGTCGACCAGGCCGGGCAGCAGCACCTGGCCCGACGCCGGGATCTCCGTGGCACCGCCCGGCACCTCGACCGTGCCGGGGGCGCCGATGGCGGCGACCACGCCGTCCGCCAGCACGACGTCGACCGGGTCCGTGCCGTAGGGACGCACCCCACGCAGGACGTAGGCCGTGGTTGAAGGGGTGCTCACAGGGCGTTCCTCTCGTCAGTTCCAGCCAACAGCAGGTACAGGGCGGCCATCCGGACGGCGACGCCGTTCGCCACCTGCTCCACGATCACGGACCGGGGATGGTCGGCGGCGGCCGCCGAGATCTCCAGGCCGCGGTTCATCGGTCCGGGGTGCAGCACGATCGCGTGGTCCGGCAGCACCGCGAGACGGCGGGCGTCGAACCCGAACTTGCGGCTGTACTCCATGGGGCTCGGGAAGAACGCCCCGCCGGCGCCGCCCGACATCCGCTCGCGCTGCACCCGCAGCATCATGACCGCGTCCGGCTGCCACTGCTCGAGCGTCTCGTCCAGGTGGTAGGAGACCCGGCACGGCCACGTCTCGACGCCCACCGGGACCAGGGTCGGCGGCGAGACCAGCGTCACCTCGGCGCCCAGGGTGTGCAGCAGGTACACGTTCGAGCGGGCCACGCGCGAGTGCAGCACGTCCCCGACGATCGCCACCCGCACCCCGGCCAGGTCCGCGCCGGCGGAGGTGTCCGTGCCCCGGCCGTCCTCGCCGACGTTGCCCACCAGGTGCCGGCGGATCGTGAACGCGTCCAGCAGCGCCTGCGTGGGGTGCTGGTGCATGCCGTCGCCCGCGTTCAGCACGCCCGCGTCCAGCCAGCCCGCATGGGCGAGCTGGTGCGCGGCGCCCGACGCCGAGTGGCGCACCACCACGGCGTCGGCCCCCATGGCGTGCAGCGTGAGGGCGGTGTCCTTGAGGGACTCGCCCTTGGACACGCTGGAGCCCTTGGCCGAGAAGTTGATCACGTCCGCGGACAGCCGCTTGGCCGCCGTCTCGAACGAGATCCGGGTGCGCGTGGAGTCCTCGTAGAACAGGTTCACGACGGTGCGCCCGCGCAGCGTCGGCAGCTTCTTGTTCTCGCGGGACTGCGTGGCCGCCATCTGCGCGGACGTGTCCAGCAGCAGGATCGCGTCGTCCTTGGACAGGCCCTGGGTGGTCAGCAGGTGCTTCACGGCGTCACCCCGCTGATCACCACGGAGTCGGCCCCGCCGTCGACGTCGGACAGGCGGACCCGCACGCGCTCGCTGCGGGACGTCGGCAGGTTCTTGCCCACGTAGTCGGCGCGGATCGGCAGCTCCCGGTGCCCGCGGTCCACCAGGGCGGCCAGCTGCACCACGCGGGGCCGGCCCAGGTCGTTCAGGGCATCGAGCGCGGCGCGGATGGTGCGGCCCGAGAACAGGACGTCATCGACCAGGACGACCACCTTGTCGTCGATAGTGCCGTCCAGGCTGCCCGGCAGGACCGTCTGCCCGACGGCGCGCGTGGGCTGGCGGCGGAGGTCGTCGCGGTACATCGTCACGTCGAGCGTGCCGTACTCGCCGCCGAAGGAGGGCTCGATCTGCGCCAGGCGCTCCGCCAGCCGGTGGGCGAGCTGGACGCCGCGCGTCGGGATGCCGAGGAGCAGGAGATCGGCGGCGCCCTTGTTCCGCTCGACGATCTCGTGCGCGATGCGGGTCAGCGCTCGAGCGATGTCGGCCTCACCGAGCACCGTCCGCGCGGCTGTCGTCGGTTCTGCTGCGCCGGCGGGTGTTGGGTTCGTGCCCGGCGTGGGGCTCGACGGTGCGCTGGATTCGGGCATGCGGCTGCCAGGATTCATCTGGCGACCTCCTTCTCCGCCTCACAGGACGGGATTAAAGGGAGTCTGACAGCCACCACCTTAACGCGCCGTACAGGTGCCGGACGCCGGGGCGGCCGGGCGCGGAAGCGGCGTTGCTCACACCAGGGCCGACGGCCACAGTGCGCGAGTTCGGTCGACGGCATGACCGAACTCAGGGCAGTCGACGCCTCGGCAACCCGGCGTGGCCTCAGCCGCGCTCCAGGTCCTCCGCGATGGTCGCGATACGACCCAGCCGCGCCTCCCACGCGTCCCCGATGCGCTCCAGTCGCCGGCCCAGCGCCGTCAGCTCCGCGCCCAGGGCCCGGAAGCGGCGCTCGCGGCCCACCATCCCCGATTCGACCAGGCCGGCGCCCTCGAGGAGGGCGAGGTGCTTGGCGATCGCCTGCCGGGTGACCGGGAGGCGCTCGGCCAGGGCCGACGCCGTGAGCCCCCCGGAGCCGACCGCTTCGTCGTCCGCCAGCGCCTCGAGCACGGTCCAGCGCGTCTCGTCGGCGAGGGCGGCGAACGCGGCGACGGGCGACGGTGCGGGCGCCGCCCTCGCCGACGCCCTTGCCCGTGTCACCTCCTCTGTCACCTCCTCTGTCACCTCGTGTGTCACCTCGTGTGTCACTTCTTGTGGCACCTTCACCACGTCCGGGACTCGATGTACTCGACGAGCTCGTCCAGCTCGCCGTCCCAGCCCTCGCGGTTGCCGTCCAGGGCCGCGCGGACGTCGTCCTCGGTGGCACCGGTGAAGCCGGTCTCGTGCACCGTGAGGTAAGTGCCGTCGCCATCGGGCCGCAGGGTGAACTCCGCCTCGGTCATGCGCTCGGGCTCGTCCGGCGACTGGCCCCAGCGATAGGCGAGCAGACGGCCCGGTTCTGCGCGCGTCACCTCGAACCCGAACCAGCCGTAGCCGTCAAAGTGCAGCCGGCCGCGGGACCCGGCGACGAGCGGGCCGCCGTCGTCGGTCTCGCAGCCGTCGCCGAACCAGCCGGCGACGTGCTCGGGCTCGGAGATCGCGCGCCAGACGGCATCGGGACCGGCGGCGACCCGGACCGTGCGGGTGATGGACCGCGCCTCGAGGTCGATGGTCGCGCGGGGCTGGGTCGTGGTCATGGGGTTCCTCCAACAGTTTCGCTTGTGATGGGTTCCGCGTGCAGTGGGTTTCGCATGCAGTGGGTTTTGCATGCACTGCGCAACCCCTTGGTTGCACATCCATCTTGCCTCATCATGGGCGGCTATGCAACCGTTGGGTTGCACAGTCGGGACCTCCGTCAGTCCCGCAGCACCGCCGCCGCCAGGCCTGCGGCGACGGCCACCAGCACGAGCACCATTCCCACCGTCCCCGACCAGCCGGCCAGCGCGAACCCGACGCCGCCGAGCCAGCCGAACAGGCTCGACCCCGCGTAGTACGCCAGGTTGTAGACCGCGGCGGCCTGGGTACGGGCCTGGGGGGCCGCGACCGGCGTCCACCCGCTGGCCACGGCATGCGCCCCGAAGAAACCCGCCGTCAGCACGACCAGACCCGCAAGCACCACCGGCAGCCACCCGGACAGCGTGACCACCACGCCGACCGCCATCACACCGGTCGACACGATCAGCACCCGCCGGCGCCCGTGCCGGACCACCAGGCGGCCCGTACGCGCCGACGACCAGGTCCCCGCCAGGTACGCGAAAAACACGAGGCTCACCACGCCGGACGACAGGCCGAACGGCTCGTCGGCCAGCCGGAAGCCGAGGTAGTTGTAGACGGCGACGAAGCCGCCCATGAGCAGCAGGCCCTGGGCGTCCAGAACGAGGAGGCGCGGGCTCAACAGGGCGCGCAGCCGGCCGGCTCGCCGGGGCCCGTCATCGTCGCGCGGCGGGTGCTCGTCGCTCGGCCCGCCGTCACTCGGCACTCCGTCGCGCGGCTTGCGGTCACGCGGCTTGCGGTCGCGCGGCGCCAGCCAGACGAACATGCCCGCCGCGACCAGGCAGACCACCGCTACGGCACCCACCCCGGCTCGCCAGCCGAAGAGCTCGGCGACACCGCCCGAGACCAGCCGCCCCATCAGGCCACCCATCGACGTGCCCGCCACGTAGGTCCCTGCCGCGCGGGGCACCACGGCCGACGGCAGCATCTCCGTCAAGTACGCCATGGCCACGGCCGGGACGCCGGCGACCAGCAGCCCTTCGACCGCCCGCCCGGCGACGATCATCCCGAACGACGGCGCGAACGGGACCGCGAGGCCGACCGCCGTCGCGCCGAGCATCGCCACGGTCATCGCCCGGACCCGCCCGATGCGGTCGGCGACCCAGGCCCAGGGCAGCACGCCGACCGCGAGGCCGAGGGTCGCCGCGGAGACGAGCAGCGCCGTCGCGGAGGCCGACGTCGCCAGCTCGCGGGCGGCGTCGGGCAGGACGGACTGCGGCGCGTAGAGCTGCGCGAACGCAGCGGTCCCGGCGCCGAACAGGGCGACGAGCAGACGTCGCTCGTCGAACCGTTCGGCGCCGGGACCGGTGCTCACGCGTGCTGCCGGTTCACGCAGGCCGTCATACTGCCGTCAGGCCAGCAGGGTCGGCTTCAGGTCCTTGACCCGGCCGAGCAGGCCGTTCACGAAGGCCGGCGAGTCGTCCGTGGACAGGTCGCCGGCGAGGTCGACCGCCTCGTCCAGCGCGACGGCGTCGGGCACCTCGTCGTTGAAGAGGACCTCCCACGAGCCGATCCGCAGCAGCGCGCGGTCGACGGCAGGCATGCGCTGCAGGGTCCAGCCCTGCGAGTAGGTCTCCAGCACCTCGTCGATGCGGTCGCGGTGCGCGACCACGCCCTCCACGATCTCGACCGTGTACTGCGGCACGGCCGCCTCGGTGTGCGGGACGGCCACGCGGTCGGCGAGGAGCTTCAGCGGGTCGATGCCCCGCTGCTCCGCCTCGAAGAGGATGTCGGCGGCGCGCTTACGCGCCTTGGTGCGTGCGCCCATGGTCTCTCTCTGCTACTGGAGCTTGCTACTGAGGCTCTGCTACTGAGGCTCTGCTACTGAGGCTCTGCTACTCAGGCTCCGCTACTCAGGCTCTGGTACAGAACCCGCTGGGGAGCTGCCGCTGGTCAGTCCGTGACACGACCGAGGTAGTCACCCGTACGCGTGTCCACCTTGACCTTGACACCCTGCTCGAGGAACAGCGGGACCTGGATCTCCGCACCCGTCTCGAGGGTCGCCGGCTTGGTGCCGCCGGTGGAGCGGTCGCCCTGCAGGCCCGGCTCCGTGTACGTGATCTCCAGGACGACGGACGTCGGCAGCTCGATGTAGAGCGGCGTGCCGTCGTTCGAGGCGAGCATGATGTTCATGCCCTCGAGCATGTAGTCCTTCGCGTCGCCGACGGTCGCGGCCGGCACGTTGACCTGGTCGTACGTGTCGGTGTCCATGAAGACGAAGTCCTCGCCGTCCATGTACAGGTACTGGAAGTCGCGGCGGTCGACGTTGGCCGTCTCAACCTTGATCCCGGCGTTGAACGTCTTGTCGACGACCTTGCCGGACAG
Organism: Promicromonospora panici; assembly: GCF_900608595.1. Classification (GTDB taxonomy): domain Bacteria; phylum Actinomycetota; class Actinomycetes; order Actinomycetales; family Cellulomonadaceae; genus Promicromonospora; species Promicromonospora panici. Next base: position 127,375 of record NZ_UWYY01000020.1, read on the forward strand.
CACGTTCTTCATCTTCGTGCGGACGAACGCTCCACCCTTGCCCGGCTTGACATGCTGGAACTCGATGACCGACCAGAGGTTGCCGTCGATGCGGAGCACAGTGCCGTTCTTGATGTCGTTGGAGGTAGCCACGTTCGTCTTCCTGTGTCGGTGAAGGTGTACCCAGGGCATGCCGACAGGGGGCCGGCGGCTGGGGTGATCTAGCGGGGGTCAAGCAGCAGCGATCAAGTCTAACGGACGGCTCGGATCCGGCCGACCCTGAAGAGGGCGCCGGTCGGAGTGTGCCCTTCAGACGGAGCCCGTCAGACCACGAGGGTATTGATCGCGACGAGCCCCAGGAGGCCCGTCGCGACCGACCAGATGAGCGAGGCGAGAGTACCCACCACGAACCGCTCGGACGCGATCGGCTGGTCGCGCAGCTCCGCGTAGCGCCCCAGGCCCTTGATCGCCACCACCACCGCTATGCCGTACGGGTAGCCGGCGAGCAAGGCGCCGGTGATCGCCAGGCGTTCCAGGATGCCGAGCCACGCACCGCCGCGCAGGATCGCCATGGCGTGCGGATTCATGGTGCCCGACGGCGGCTCGCCGCCGTCGCCCGACTCACCCGGCAGGGGAACCCCTCCGTCACCGTTCGGCTCCAGCGCCTGCGGCAGGATCAGCGGCTCGTACCGCGCCCAGGGCAGGTCTCCCCCGCTGGCCTGGCGCAGCACCCAGGGCACGACCCACGAACCCACGACGACGCTCAGCAGCAGGGTGACCAGCCAGATCGCTATCGCCCCGGCCCAGCGCCACCCGTCGATGTTCTCCAGCATTTCCCAGGTCACAGCGTGACGTTTCCCCTCAGCTCGTGGCGCGCTTCATCTTCTTGCGTTTGCCCGGTTCGGTGACCGGTCCGGTCACGCCCTCCGGCGCGACGATCACGGAGCTGCTCAGCTCGGCGAGCAGCCGTACGACTATCGGGCGTACCCCTTCTTCCTCCTGCCAGAGGGCCGCCCGGACCCGCTGGCTCACCGCCTGCTCACTGACGGCAAGGGCCTGGGCGACGATCCGCTGTCGCCCCGGTTTGTCCGGCAGCGAGGCGAGCGTATCGGCCACCTCCCACCCTTGGGGAGTCCGGCGCGCGCGAATCGCCGCGAGAAGACGCAGCAGGGCCTCGACCTCGGCGGCAAGATCTGGTTCGGTGACCTCCGCCGCGGCGCTCTCTGCAGCGCCCCCTGCGGCGGGCGAGGCTGCGGCGGGCCGGGGCGGGGCTTCTCGGTCCGGCGCGCCGGGCGGCGGGCCCTCCACCGCCACCGACATGCCCTTGCTGCGGGTCTTGGCCCGCTCGACGGCGTCGCGGGCACGGTAGAAGGCGAACCCGCGCGCTTCCCGCGAGACGACAGGCAGGGGTCCGTCGACCTGGCCGACGCCGATGCCGATACTCCAGCCCTGGTCCCGCAGCAGGTGAAGGGCGAGGTCGACGGCGAGCTCCGCACCTGCGCGGCCCGCCTCGAGGATGCCCTGGATCTCGTCGCCGACGGTGCGCTCGAACGGCACCACGAGCCCATCCCGGTCGCGGATCAGGCGCGCGAGCTCGGCGAGAATCTCAGGAACACGGTCGGCCGCGTAGGTCGAGCCCCGCTGGTCGACGGTCAGGACTATCACAAGACAAGGCTAGAGGCTTTAGTGGCTTTATTCAAGGTCTGGGGCTTTAGCGATTCCACTCAAGCCTGAGGGCTTGACTTGATGCTTTCTCGCCAGGTCCAGCCCTTCGACTGTACCCGGATCGCCAACAGCACCAACCGGTAGGAGCCGAACCCTGACCCCGCGACCGTGCCCGTCGCGACGGTTGCGCGAACGATCAGGTCGTGAGCCTCTCACCTGTACCGTTGCGGATACGCAACAGAATCTGGCTTCCAGCAGATCAGACTGAGACCCGGAGCGGAGGCCCGTGCATCCTTCTCACCGGCTAAGGCATCAGGCGCGGAGACGAGCGTCCGGCAGACGTGACGAAGTACGCGCGCAACCTGCGACGGTGGAATCGGCCGAAGTCGAACAGCTCATGCTGCAGGAGGCTCGAGACGAAGTGATCTCGGCCGACCAGAAGGCATCGGTGATCCTCGCGGTGCTCGGCCTCGGGTTCGGCGCCGCACTGTCCGGACTGGTCGCCGGAGAGTGGCGCCCCGACGAACTCGCCCCCTGGAGCCAAGCGATGTGGTGGAGCGGGCTAGCCGCAGGCGCCTTTGCCGTCTATTTCGCCGGCTCCGCCGTCTGGCCCCGGTACACGGCGTCGACGTGAAAGGCGGCGTGCACTACTGGGGTCACGCCGCACGGTTCACGTCGCTCGCGGCATTGGCTGAAACACTCGACGCACAAGACATCGACCACGTCGCGCGAACAAGACATCAGCTCTGGCGCTTGTCTCACGTCGTCGCCCTGAAGTTCCGCAGGATCCGCTTGGCCATGGGTTTTGCGGTAGCCGGGGCGATCCTCGCTCTCGCGAGCACAGTCAGCGGTTGAGAGGACCGGGTCTGGACCTTATCGACGTCTGGACGCTCTTTCTCGACGTCTGAAGACAGCGACGCCAGACCGCGCTTCTCCGGCGGACGCGCCGACACCCAGCCAGTCCGACTACGCCCTCAGCTTCGCCGCGATCGCCGACAGCGCCAGCCGGTAGGAGTCGAAACCGAACCCAGCGACCGTGCCCGTCGCGATGCCCGCCACCACCGAGTAGTGCCGGAACGACTCGCGCGTCGCGGGATTGGAGAGGTGCACCTCGATCAGCAGCAGATTCGCCGTGGTGACCTGGGCGGCGGCGTCGCGCAGGGCATAGGAGTAGTGCGTGAACGCCGCCGGGTTCAGCACGACGTGGGCTCCGGCGTCGACCGCCTCGTGGAGCCAGCCGACGATCTCCGACTCGCCGTCGGTCTGCCGCACCTCGACCTCCAGACCAAGCTCGTCGCCCCACTGCGCGGCGGCGACCTTGAGGTCGGCCATCGAGGCGTGCCCGTAGATCTCGGGCTCGCGGACGCCGAGCCGGCCGAGATTCGGACCGTTGAGCACCAGGACACGGGGCAGTGCGGAAGCCATGGCCGCGAGCCTAATGGGCCGTCGGCTCTGCCGTCGTCACGCACGCCATCAACCCTCACACCCCGTCCTGCTCCAGTCCCTCCACCAGGAGTGTCCGCGGACCAGGGCCTGCCTCTGCGAGCTCGTCGTGCGGGTTGGTCAGCGCGCACCGGCGCAGCGAGAGGCAACCGCAGCCGATGCAGTCCGTGAGGTGGTCGCGCAGCCGGGACAGCTGCTCGATCCGGGCGTCGAGGTCCTCGTGCCACGCCTGCGAGATGCGGCGCCAGTCCTTCGCGGTCGGCGTGCGGTCGCCGGGCAGCGTGTCCAGCGCCGCGCCGACGTCCGCGAGCGGGATCCCGACCCGCTGCGAAACCCGGATGAATGCCACCCGCCGCAACGTCTCGCGCCGGTAGCGCCGCTGGTTGCCCGACGTGCGCCGGCTCGCGATCAGCCCCTTGCGCTCGTAGAAGTGCAGCGCGGACACCGAGACGCCGCTCCGGGCGGCCAGGTCACCGACCGTGAGCTCGTCACGGTCCCACGGGACGGCGGGGTTGGGTGCGTCCATGAAGTGGCCTCCTACGGCTCTCGACAACGCTCGATCAGGCCGACCCGATACCGCGGAACCGGCCGAAGCGGGTTGGGGTTGACCTCAACTTTGGTTCAGGTTAAATGATGACGGCATGGACGCCATCAGACACCACTCGTTCGGGCCCCCCGAGGTCCTCGTGCTCGAGCAGATCCCGGATCCCACCCCCGGCCCGGGCGAGGTCCTCGTCGACGCGGTGGCGCACGGCGTGCACCTCCTCGACACGAGCCTCCGCCGCGGCGAGGCCGGCCCGCCGCTCCCCCTGCCGACCCTCCCGACGGTCCCCGGCCGCGAGATCGGTGGCACCGTCTCCGCCGTCGGCGCCGGGGTCGATCCCTCCTGGACCGGGCACCCGGTCGCCGCTCACCTCGGCCCGGTGCCCGACGGCGGCGGGTACGCCCGGAAGGTCGTCGTCGGGGCCGACAAGCTGCACGCCCTCCCTGACGGCCCCGGCGGCACTCCGCTGGAACCGGCCGACGGGATCGCCATGATCGGCACCGGCCGCATGGCCGTCTACACCCTCGATATCGCGGAGCTGGCCGCGGACGACGTCGTGGTCGTGACGGGTGCGTCGGGCGGGCTAGGCACACTTTTTGCGCAGGAGGCACTGCACGCCGGCGCGCGTGTCGTCGCCCTCGCGGGCGGCGCGGCGAAGCTGAAGGTGCTCCAAAACCTGCTGACCGGCTCACCGGCGGGCGAGCTGACCGGCGACGCGGCCGGCTCCGAGCCCGGCCGACTCGCCCTCGTCGACTACTCCGCCCCCGGCTGGACGGACACGGCGCGTGCGGCCCTCGGGCCCTCCCCCGCGACCCTCGTGCTCGACGGCGTGGGAGGCGACCTCGGAACCGCAGCGACCGCCTTGCTCGGGAGCGAGTCGCCGGATGGCGACCCGCTGAGCTCGGGCGGGCGGCTCGTCGCGTACGGCTGGGCATCCGGCGCGCCCAACCGGTACACCTCCTGGGCGGGCGCCGAGCGGATCGAGTCGCCGGTCGAGGTGCGCTACGCCGTCGGCCCGGACGCTCCACCGATGGGCGACCAGCGACCGTACCAGGAGCGCGCCCTGGCCAACGCCGCCTCCGGCCGGTGGCGCGTGGCGACGCACCGCGTGCCGTTCGAGGAGGCCGCCCGGGCCCACCGCGACCTCGAGGAGCGCCGCACCACCGGCAAGGTGGTGCTGGTGTGACCGCCACCCTCCCGTCCGCCGAGTCGAGCTCTTCACCGTCGCCCTCGTCCTCCCCTGCGGCCTCTCCGGTAGCGCCGGGAGCGCTCGGCCGCGGCGCCCAGCGCCTCGTCCTGGCCGGCATGGTCGCGCTCTGCTCACTCGGGGCGTTCGAGGCCCTCGCCGTCTCGACGGCGATGCCGACCGTCGCCGTCGACCTCGACGGGCTGCGGCACTACACGTTCGCGTTCGCGGTGGCGTTCGCGACCAGCGTCGTCGGCATGCTGGTGGCCGGCCGCTGGTGCGACCGCAGCGGCCCGACGCCGGCGATGTGGACCGGTGTGGTGCTCTTCGTCATCGGGCTGGTCGTCGCGGGGACGGCGACCGGCATGGGCACCCTCATCGCGGGACGCGCGGTACAGGGTGTCGGCAACGGCCTCTACGGCGTCGCGCTGTACGTGCTGGTGGCGCGCGTGTTCGCCGCCGAGCGGCACCCCGCGGTGTTCTCGGCGTTCGCCGCCGCGTGGGTGGTGCCCGCCATCGTCGGGCCGGGGCTGGCCGGGCTCGTCGTGGACCACCTCGGCTGGCGCTGGGTTTTCCTGGGCGCGGCGGTCCTCACCGTCCCGGCGGCGCTCCTGATGCGGCCCGGCCTGACGGCGGCCCATGGCAACCGTCTCGCGCCGGACAGCTCATCGGCGGACGTGATCGAGGTTGATTCGATGCCGGACGGTGCATCCGCAGACATGACCCGGGGCGATCCTGTGCCGGACGGGATGGGTCCGAGCAGCACAGGTCCGAGCAGCACAGGTCGGAGTGGCGCCGGCGCGTCTGGTACGGCCGCCGTCGGGCAGCCCGAGCGACCACTGCTGCAAGCGCTGCGCCTGGCCGTCGCCGTGCTGCGGGCCGGGCGAGGGCTGCCGGCCGTGGTGTCGGTCCGGGCCCTGGTATCAGCGGCGTTCGTGGGTGCGGAGGTACTGCTGCCCCTGCTCCTGGTGCACGAGCGGCATCTGAGCCCCGGCAGCGCCGGCCTGATCCTGACGGTGGGCGCGCTCGGCTGGTCCGGCGCGTCGTGGGTGCGCGGACGCAACCTGTTGCACCTGAGCCACGTCGGCTACGTGCGCCTGGGCGGCGGCCTGCTGGCCTTCGGAATGGTCGGTGCGGCAGTCCTGGTGCTTCCGGACGTGCCCGCCGGGTTCGGGATGGCGTTCTGGGTGCTGTCCGGGAGCGGGATGGGCCTGGTCTATCCGACGCTGTCGGTACTGACGCTCGAGCTCGCGGCGCCGCACGAGCAGGGTTCGGCGTCGTCGGCGCTGCAGGTGGCCGACGCTGTCGCCGCGGCCGTCGCGTCGTCGGCGACCGGGGCGCTCCTGTGGGCCCTGTACGACGTCGCGGGACTGCCTGCGTACGCCGCAGTGCTCGGGCTGACTGGCGTGCTGGCGGCAGTCGTCGTCGCGCTGGCCGGGCGGACGCGGGCAGAGGTCCGGGTGTCGTGACCGCGCACGTAGGTCGGATCCTCTGCTTCCTGGAGAGATCGGCCTGACCGCTGATCGGTGCCCGCCATTCGAGGACAGGATCAAGTTCGCCGAGGTGCTGGCCCCAGCTCATGCACGAGCTGGATGGCCGGCAACCTGGCGGGTCGCGGCACGCGTTCGCCTGGCCTGTTGGTCAGGCGGCTTCGGCGGCCGGTGGCTCCGTGGTCGGGTCGGTGGGTGGGGGTAGGGCGTCGATGGGGTCGGGGAGGCGGATGCGGTGGCCGCGGGCGTCGGTGAACACCCACCCGGTCTCCACCAGGGTGCTGGCACCGGTGGTCCTGGTGTCCTGGGTGGGTTTGCCGGCCCAGTGCATGCTGATGCCCTTGGCGTCGACCAGGGCATGGTGATGCCAACAGAGCAGCGCGCTGTTGGCCACGGAGGTGTTTCCGCCGTCGGCCCAGTGGCGGACGGCGTGGTGGACCTCGCACCGTGACGGCGGCTGATCACACCCCGGATACACGCAGTGCTGGTCCCGGGCGATGACGGCGCGGCGCATCTGTCCGGTCACGGTGCGTTGGGCGCGTCCGACGTCCAGGACGGCGCCGTCGGGGCCGAACACGACCCGGGTGATCCTGCTGTCACACGCCAGACGGCGCAGCAACGCCCGGGGGACCCGGCCGCCGGTCTCGGTGAACACCGGACCGGGCGTGGACAGCAACCCGGACAGGGTCGTGGTGCCGACCGCGGCCCAGCCGGCGGCATCCCAGCCCGGTGCGCCCGCAGTACCCGCGGTGCCCGTGGTGCCGGTCGCGCCCGCCACGCCAGTCGTGCCGGTCGCACCCGCCAGGCCCGCCAGGGTGCCGCGTGCGGGCGTGGCCTGCCCGCAGGTCAGGCACAGGCCGTCCCGGGTACGGGTGACCTGGGTGACCAGCTCCTTCCACGACACGGTCACGTTCAGGTGCGGCGCGACCGCGGCCCCGGGGGAGGCCTGGTTGGTGTCCAGCACCACCCGGGCGACATCCGCCAGGCCCTGCGCCCTGCGCTGCGAGGTCGTCCGAGTGTCCTCCGCAGCCGGTGCGCCCATGACGGCGGTGATCGCGGTCTGCACCAGCAGCCCGTGCTCGTCGGTCAGGAACCCTTCCAGGTGGTAGCCGCCGAACGTCTTGGCCAGGTCCAGGAACTCACCGGCGGCGGCCTTGTCATCATCCACCTCGTCGGTGTCCGGGTCGGTCACCGACGCGAACGCCTTAGCCACCCTCCGGAACCGGTCCGCGTCCAACAACCGGGCCTCGCGTAGTACCACGCCTTCTCCGGTGGCCAGGGTGCCGTCCGCGACCGCCTTCTCCAGGACACCGGTGATCAGCTCCCGGGTCTGTGTCCCGTCCGGGTCGTCGGCGGGGTCGGGGAAGTCCACGGCGACGGTCTGCACGAACAACTCCGGCGTCGTCGTCTCACCC
>NZ_UWYY01000021.1 GCF_900608595.1 Promicromonospora panici
AGGGAGACCTTCATGAGGTTCAGTCGCACTGTCGCCGCCGTTCTCGGCGCCGTTGCCGCCGTCGGTCTGTTCGCCTCCCCGGCGAGCGCCGACACGGGCGGGCCCATCAAGTCGTCCTGCTCCGGCACGAAGCTCGCCTCCTGGGACCTGTCGGACGGCGGCACCAGCCTCGGCCACACGGAGCTCTGGTACTCGTCGGTCAACGGCGGCCAGAACTGCGTCATGACCTACAACGCCCTGCCCGGAGAGGTGCCGACGGCGGTGAGTCTCATCGTCGACGACAACCGCAACCGCCAGCTCGACAGCACCGACCGGGAGGCCTACGACATCGACGTCTACGAGTCGTACGCCGGCGCGTCCTATCTGAACAACACCGACGGCAAGTGTGTCCGGGTGACCGGCGAGGTCCGCAACGCGAGTGGGTCCCTGGCCGACAGCTTCGGCTCCGGGTGGCGCAACTGTGGCTGACCGGTCGCGCAACCCCACTACGCACGAACCGACGCTCGAAGGAGAACCGTCATGAAGCTGCGCCGCCCTCTTGCTGTTGTCGTCGCCACTGTCGCGGCCCTAGGCCTGTTCGCCGCTCCCGCGTACGCGGACTCGTACGGGCCGATCAAGTCGTCGTGCTCCGGCACCAGGCTGGCCAGCTGGGACCTGGTCTCCGGCATGACGATCTTCGGCCGGACGGAGCTGTGGTACTCGTCGGCGAACGGCGGCCAGAACTGTGTGGTCACGTACACCAACAGCCCGGGAGCCTGGACCGAGGTCCACCTCCTGGTCGACGACAACGACAACCGCACAGTGGACTCCACAGACCGTGGCGCCGGCGACTCCGGCTACTACAACTCCTACGCCGGCGCTTCCTACCTGAACAACACCGACGGACACTGCGTGAAGGTCATCGGATCCGTCGCGCCGAGATCCGGCGGATCCGCCGGCATCAACACCCCGTTCCGCAACTGCGGGTAAGTGAGCCGAAGGGATCTGTCATGTCTCGGATGTACGGGTGGATACTCGCGCGAATCGGTGTGGCCCTTGGCCTTGTGTTCGCCTCGATGACATTCGCCGCCTCGCCCGCCTCGGCCCACACTCTCCGCGAGGCCGTCCGCTCCGCACAGGGGTGCGGCTGGTCGAACGGCAGCTACACGGTGCTCCTCAGGCACGATCTCTGGGACGACCTCAACAACATGCCCCTGGGCGAGGTCTATGTGCTGTGGAGCGGCACCTACCAGGAGAACTGTGTGGTCACCCTGCGAGTCGCCCGGGCGGACGGCGTCGCCAGTCACACGGAGGCCGTCCTCGAGCGTCAGGGCAGGACGACTGTCAGGGACGAAGGAAACTACGCCCACTACGCGGCGGCCAGCGGCTACGCCGCGGACACGTGCATCAAGTGGACAGGATCCATCGAGGCGATCTACGGCGGCGGGGTCTACGGCACCACTACCACGGAGTGGAGGTACTGCGACTGACAGCTCACAGGTCGTGCTCGGCCAGCTCGCGGAACTCGTCCGGCACGGCGCCACCCCGGCGCAGCACGACCGGGAGGTAGCCGACGGCGTCGGAGCCGAACCGCGTCCGGATCGCGTCCATCGACTCGTCGACAGCGCGCCGCGCGGCCCCCGGCGCGGAGCCGGGGCGCCACGGGTCGGGCGGCTCCAGGTCGAGCTCGAGCTGGATCACCCGCTGCTCGGCGAGGTTCGAGACCGAGACGCCGAGCAGCGTGATCTCGCAGGGTGCGGTGTCCCCGGCGGTGTCCTCGATCGCGGACCAGGCCAGCCGCTCGGCGACCTCGGTCAGCGTGAGCGTGGCGGCGACCGGCACCGGCAGCGTGCGGGACCGCGTCGCCCGCTGCATGCCCGTGAACCGCACCGCCACCGTCACGGTGCGGCCCGCGCGCCCCTTGGCGCGCAGCCGCCGGGACACCCTGTCGGACAGGTGCGCCAGCACCGCCCGCACGTCGTCACGTTCGGGCCGGCGCCGGCTCAGGGCCGACTGCGCCCCCACGGAGCGGGCGCGGCGGGAGGTGACGACCCGGCGCGGGTCCTCGTCCTGCGCCATGGCACTGAGCTTGTGGCCGACGGCGTTGCCGAGGATGTGCTCCACCGCCGACGACGGCGTCCGCGCGAGCTCACCGATCGTCCGGATGCCGAGGTCAGCGAGGCGCTGCCCGTGCACGGGGCCCACGCCCCAGATCAGGCCGACGGGAAGCGGGTCGAGGAAGGCCCGCTCCCCGCCCGGGGCGACGACGACCAGGCCGTCCGGCTTGGCCACCTGGGAGGCGATCTTCGCGAGGTGCTTGGTCCGTGCGGCGCCGACCGAGATGGGCAGCCCTACCTCGGCGCGGACCCGCTCGCGGATCCGCGCCCCGATCGCCGCGGGCGGGCCGAACAGATGCGTCGCGCCGGACACGTCCAGGAACGCCTCGTCGATCGAGATCCGCTCGACCGTCGGCGTGACGTCCGCCAGGACGGCCATCACGGCATCGCCCAGCCGCTGGTACTCCCGGAAGTGACCCCGGACGAACAAGAGCCCAGGGCAGAGCCGGGCCGCCCGCCAGCCGGGCATCCCGCCCTGCACCCCGTGCGCCTTGGCCTCGTAGGACGCCGCGAGCACGACGCCCCCACGGGGACCGCCACCGACGGCGACCGGCCGCCCGCGCAGGGCAGGATCCAGCAGCTGCTCCGCCGACGCGTAGAACGCGTCGAGGTCGGCGTGCAGGATCGTGGCACCGGGCGCGGACATGCCACGAGTCTAGTCGAACATACGTTCGACCATCCAGAGCGGCGGCCGACCCCTGTCACTCCTCGATCAGGCCGATCACGTTCCCGGAAGGGTCCGCGACCCAGCCGATCGTCGGCCCCTGGGACGGGTCGGTCGAGCGCACGACGCCCCGCTCGTCCTGGTCGAAGTCCGCGTACCGGAGCAGGCTCGTGCCGGACTCGGCGAGCTCGTCCACGGCCTTGTCCATGTCGGGGACCACCAGGTTCAGGATCGTGAAGCTCGCGGGCTCGTGGGCGTCGCCCTTCGGGTAGACGAACACGGGTGAGCCGCCGGTGGCGTCGATCTCGAGGCCCATCGGCGTCTCGCGCACCGTGAGGCCGAGGACGTCGCGGTAGAAGCTCGCCGCCTCCCCGAGGTCGCGCACCGAGAAACCGCTGAAACCGCGCAGACTGGTGAGCATGTCGATCTCCTTCATCTTCCACTGCACAGGGTTGCCACAACGGGCCTGACGATGTTCTGACCCTCCGGGAAGACAGGACTCATCGGTGCGCAGCCTGCCGGGCGATCCACGACGGATGGGCGTCGCGCACCGCGATGACCTGCTCGCGGGGCAGCACGCCGCACCGGTCCGCCCAGGCCTGGTAGTCGCGAGCGAGCTCCGCCACGATCTCCGGCCGCTCCCCTGCCCGGTCGTGGGTCTCGGTGCGGTCCGCGCCGATGTCGTAGAGCTCCCAGTCGCCCGGGTACTTGCGGACCAACTTCCACGGGCCGCGGCGCACCGCGGCGTTGCCCTCGTGCTCCCAGTACAGCGTGTGCTCGTCAGGGGCGCGGTCCTCGCGCCACGCGCCGAGCATGCTGCGCCCTTCCGGCGGCAGCGGGTCGCGTCCGGGGTAGGTGCCCGGGTACTCGACACCGGTCGCGTCGAGCACGGTGGCGAGGATGTCGGGGAGCTGGAACGGCTGCTGGCGGATCACTCCGGTCTCGGCGATCCCCGCGGGCCAGTGCACCACCAGTGGTGTGGCGATGCCGCCCTCGTGCACCCAGTGCTTGTACTCGCGAAACGGGGTGTTGGACAGGTTCGCCCACGCCTTGCCGTAGCTCCCATAGGTGCCTTCCGGGCCGGGCATGACCTCCGGGACGTTGCCACGGTAGATCCGTTCCCCCCGGCGCGTGCGCACGCGCATGGAGTCGATCCGGTCCCGCACCTCGTCCATGTATCCGGCGCCCTGGCCCTCGGCGCATCCGCCGTTGTCGGAGAGAAACAGGAAGATGGTGTCGTCCAGCTCGCCGGCGTCTTCCAGGGCAGCGACGATCCGGCCGATCCCGCGGTCCATGGCCTCCACCTGGGCGGCGTAGACCTCCATCCGGCGCGCCTCCCACGCACGGTGCTCCACGTCCGTCCACGCGGGGACCTCAGGGTCGCGCTCGTTCGGGGTCCAGGCGGGATCGAGGATCCCCTCGTCCACGAGACGCCGGTGGCGCGCTTCCCGGAGCGCGTCCCAGCCGACGTCGTACCGGCCCGCTACGGCGGCGACGTCTCCCTCGGGTGCGTGCAGCGGCCAGTGCGGCGCCGTGAACGCCGTGCACAGGAAGAACGGCCGGTCGTCCGGATGGTCGGTGACATGGTCGGTGACATGGTCGGTGACGAAGCCGAGGGCGGCGTCGGCGATCGCGTCCGTGTAGTAGAAGTCGTCGGGGAGCTCGCTCTCGGGCACCGGGGTCTCGTCGCGGTGCAGCGAGGTGGGGTTGAAGTAGTTCGCGGCGCCGTCGATCGTGCCGAAGAAGCGCTGGAAACCGCGCCGGGTCGGCCAGGCGGCGTCGGGCTCGGCGCGCGAACCGGTGAGGTGCCACTTCCCGGCCATCCACGTCGCGTAACCCGCCGCGCCGAGCACCTCGGCCATGGTCACGCACCGGTCGTTCAGCACCCCCGGGTAGGCGTCGGGCAGGTCGGCGTAGGTGAGCACCCCGACCCCGGTCTGGTGCGGGTGCAGCCCGGTCAGCAGCGAGGCACGCGACGGTGAGCATCGGGCGGTGTTGTAGAACTGCGCCATGCGGACGCCGTGCGCCGCCAGCCGGTCCAGGTGCGGTGTGGAGATCTCACCGCCGTAACAACCGATGTCCGAGAACCCCATGTCGTCCGCCAGGACGAGGACGACGTTCGGGCGCGAGGGAGAACGAGTCACGAGATCCGCCTTTCGAGTCGTGCGTGATCAGCCGAGGCGTGCGTGGTCAGGACGCCGTGCGGGGGGCGCTTCAAGCCCGCTCCTACTCCCTCGCCTCGCGCCGGGCGGCGTCGATCGCCTCGGCCGGGACCGAGCGGGCCGGCCGCCGCAGGATCCGGCGGACCTCCTCGAACGGGATCTTCGGTACGCGCTCGGCGGTCAGCAGCCCGTTCGTCTCCTGCTCGGTGTCGGTGAGCTGCGTCCAGCAGAGTCCGGCCACCTCCGGGCTGTCGAGCACCGCGTCGACGATGTCTCGCACGCGCTCCTTCAGGGCCTCCGCCGAGTCGACCGTCGCGTACCCGTGCCATGCCTCGTCCTGGCGCGGGCGGAGGCTGGTGCCGCCGATCTCGGTCAGCATGACCGGCTGGCCGCGGTAGACGGGGTCGCCGAGCAGCGCCGTGCGGCGTGCCGGTGGCCGGTCGCCGAGGATCCGGTCGATCCCGTCCCGGTCGGCGTAGCGCTCCCGGAACGGCTGCCCGGTCGGGGCGTAGTCGTGCAGGCCCCAGATGTCGCTCTCGGTGTGCTCCCACCCGTCGTTCGAGATCACCGGCCGGTCCGGGTCGAGCGACTTCGTCAGGTGGTAGAGCGCCCGCGTGACGGACCGCTGCGCCTCGACGTCCAGCCCGTGCCAGACGCCCCAGCTCTCGTTGAACACCACCCAGGTGATCACGCTCGGGTGGCTGCGGTCGCGTTCGACCAGCTCCAGCCACTCGCGCGTCACTCGCTCCACCATCCGGTTCGAGTACTCGTACGCGCTGGGCATCTCGTCCCACACGAACAGGCCGAGCCGGTCGCACCAGGCCAGGAACCTCGGGTCCTCGATCTTCTGGTGGATCCGGACCCCGTCGAAGCCCAGCTCCTTGGCGAGCTCGACCTCGCGGCGCAGCGCCTCGGCGGACGGCGCCGCCAGGTGGGATCCGGGCCAGTAGTTCTGGGCGAGCACCAGGCGCAGGTAGCGGGGCTGCCCGTTGAGGAGGAACCGGCCGTCCTTGATGCCGACGCTCCGCAGCCCCACGTACGACCGGGCCGCGTCGACGACCCGGTCGCCGTCGCCGTCGCGCACCTCCACCACCGCGTCCAGCAGGGTGGGGCGTTCCGGGCTCCACAGGAGCCGTGATAGCTCCATCTGGTGCCGGGCCGCCGGAAGCGAGATCGTCCACCGGTCGAGGCGCCGCTCGGTCCGGAAGGTCTGGACCGCGAGCGCCTCGTCGTCGAGTGTCAGCTTCACGCGAACCTCCACCGGGGACGCCGGTACCCGGGAGAGCTCGACCTCGAACGTCACCGCCGCACCCGGGACGTCCGGCGTCCAGTGCACGGCGCGCAGGTGCACGTCGGGCACGACCTCGGCCCAGACGGGCTGCCAGATCCCGGTGGTGCGGTGATACCAGATCCCGTGTGGTTCGGTCTGCCAGTCCTGCTTCCCGCGCGGCTGGGAGGTGTCGTCCCGGTCGTCCTCGGCCCGGACGACGATCACCTGCTCGCGTGCCGGCGCGAGGGTTTCGGTGATGTCGAGGGTGAACGGTGTGTGGCCTCCCTCGTGGTCGCCGGCCCGGACGCCGTTGACCCACACCCGCGCCCGGTGGTCGACTGCTCCGAAGTGCAGGAGGAGCCGTTCCCCGGGGCCGGGGACACGGCCCAGCGCCACCTCGCGGCGGTACCACACCACGTCGGGGCAGTCCGGTTCGTGGATGCCGCTCAGCTCGCTCTCCGGGGGAAACGGCACGGTGATCGTCCGGGCGAACGGCGCGGCATCCTGGTGCCATCCGCGGGAGACCCCCTGGTCCTCCGCGTCGGTGGCGAACCCCCACGGCCCGGTCAGGTCCTGCCACTGCGGGCGGACCAGCATCGGGCGGGGGTAGTCCAGGTCGGTCACGTCAGGTTCCTGTTCTCTTCTGGTGTCACCAGTGGGCGAGGCGGGGGTTGCTCCGGTCCTCGGCGGCCACCAGGACGTCGAGGAGCTTCTCCTGCAGGTCCGCACGTGCCTGCTGGGCGGCGCCGTCGTCCCACAGGTTCGTCAGCTCGTCCGGGTCGGTCTCGAGGTCGTACAGCTCGCCGGTCCGCGCGCGGCCGGACGCAGGCGCCCCGTGGTGGACGACGAGCTTCCACCGGTCATGGCGCAGCATCGTCACGTGCACCGCGGGATCGTCGGGGTGCCCGCTGTCGCGGTACTGGCACAGCGCCCAGTCACGCCAGTCGCCGTCCCCACCGCGGATCAGTTGCTCGAGGCTCTCCCCCTGGACGGCTGCCGGTACGTCCACGCGGGCCGCCCGCAGGAACGTCGGTGCGAGGTCGATCCACTGCACGAGCTCGCCGCGCCGGTCCCCCGGGTTCGCGGCGCCGGGCCACCGGACGATCAGGGGCACGCGGACCGCGCACTCGTACATGAACGGGCCCTTGAGCATGAGCTGGTGGTCGCCCAGCATCTCGCCGTGGTCGCTGGTGAACACCACGATCGTGTTCTCGGCGAGCCCCTCGTCCTCGAGCGCGTCGAGGATGCGGCCCACCTCGTCGTCGACGAGCGAGACCATCGCGTAGTAGGCCTTGCGCACCCCGTGCAGCTCCTCGGGGCTGTACGAGGTGTAGCCGCGGGCGTGCCCGCCGTACGACTCGTGCGACGCCTCCGTCTGTACCGGGGGCTTGCCATCGAGCTCACCCTCGCGCGTGACGACCGGCGGGAGGTCCACGTCGTCGTACCGGCGCAGGTACTCCTCGGGGGCGCCGAAGCCGTGATGCGGGTCGAAGAAGTTCGTCACGAAGAAGAACGGCTTGTCCTTCTCCCGGTCCGAGCGGAGGAAGCTGATGGTCTCCTCGCCGATCCAGTGGCTGTAGTGCGCCTGGGTCGGCATGGTGTCGAACTTCGCGCGCTCGTCGAGCGCCGCCGCGTACAGGTCCGGGTGACGGGCCCGCAGCCAGCGGTGATAGGCGTTCTCGGACGAGCCGGGGTACGGGTCGTGCGCCCAGCGGAACACCCGGAACCCGTCATCGAGGCGCGGTTCGGTGCGTCCGGCGAAGGCCGAGCCGAGGTGGAACTTCCCCACGAGCCCGCAGTCGTAGCCGGCGTCGGCGAGGTGCCGGGAGAACAGCTCCTTGTCGGGTGCCAGGTCGACACCGTTGGCGTGCAGGCCGTGGGCGGAAACGTACTGCCCGGTCATCAGGCTCGCCCGGGACGGCGCGCAGACGGGGTTCTGCACGTAGCAGTTCTCGAAGACGACACCTTGCTCGGCGAGCCGGTCGAGGTGCGGCGTCGACACGGCCGGGTTCCCGTAGGCCCCGGCCATGTCGAACCGCTGCTGATCGGTGCTGATCAGCAGGATGTTGGGGCGCAACCCGTTCGGATCCGTCATGTCAGCGCCCATCGAGATCCAGGGTCAGCACATTGACCGAGTGCGGCGGGATCAGCCAGCCGCCGTCCGTCGCCTCGACGCGGCCGAGGTCCCGGATGCCCACGACGTCCGGCGCCGCGAGGCTGTTCGACGCCGTGATCTCCGTATCCGCGCCGATGCTGCGCACGTGCGCGACCGGGGGTGTGCGGTCGGCCCGCCCGTCGAGCACGGGACGGAACCGGATCGCCTCGTCCCGATGCCGGTTGATGACGGCGACCCGGACGGTCCCGTCCTGGGCGCGGGTGGCCGAGACGTCGAGGTACGGCACCGACATGGTCGCCGTCTCGAGCCCGCCGGACGGCGCACGGTTGTCGCCCAGCGGGACCGAGGCGGTGCGGGCGGGCCCGTCCACCTCCGCGCGCAGCACGACGCGGCCCAGGTGGCGGCCGTACAGGTACCACACGGGATACAGAGCGGACCCGAACGCGCCGCCGGGTCGGGCGACGACTATGCCGTTCGCGTTGACGAGGTTGACCGGGTTCGCCATACTCACCGCCGTGTCCTGCCCGACGGTGCGGTGGATCGCGTGGAACACCCCGGCGCTGAACAGCGCGTCGCCCACCGTGCGCGGCGCGTACCGGTTCACCCGGACGCCGTCGGGCCACCCGTCAACCACCGGCGTCTCGCGCGGCGCGATCCCGCCGTCGTCCCCGGCGAGCGGCTCGGCCCACGACGCCGGCTCCAGGTGGCGCATCGTCCACTCGTCGAGCGCGATCTGCGGGGGCTTCGGCAGACCGAGCTGGTCCGCGAGCCCCGTGACGAGATGGGAGTACGTGTTCATGCCCTGCTCGAAGTACAGCGACTGCGCGACGATGTTCTCGTAGTCGTCGCCGGTCCACAGCTCCGTCGTCGCGCCGTACAGGTGCAACGAGAGGTAGTCGAAGTACTTTCCCGCGTGCTCCAGCGCGGCGCGGGTCCAGTGCTCCTGGTCCCAGGGGATGCCGACGCCGACCAGCTTCAGGTCAGGGTCGACCAGCCGCATGAAGCGGGCGTGCTCGCGGGCGGCGGCGCCGTACTGCTCGGCCGTGCGGTGCCCCATCTGCCAGGGGCCGTAGACCTCGTTGCCGACGCCCCAGTAGCGGACGTTCCACGGCTCCGCCCGGCCGTTCGTCCCTCGGGCCCGGGTGAGGGTCGTGTCCCGGGCGGAGTTGGTGTACTCGACCCACCGCACCGCCTCGTCGACGTCGCGGCAGGAGTGGACAAGGTACGGCTCCGCGCCCACCGCTTCGGTCCAGGCGAGGAACTCGTCCGTGCCGAACCGGTTGCTCTCGGTGTCGCCCCAGGCGAGGTCGAGCCGGGTCGGGCGTTCGTCGCGCGGGCCGACGCCCTCCTCCCACCGGTACCCGGAGGTGAAGTTCCCGCCCGGCCACCGGATCGGACCGGCCGCGAGGTCGCGGACCAGCTCGAGCACGTCGCGGCGGACGCCGTTCAGCGGTCCCGGCTCGCCGACCGACAGCGGCGACCCCTCGTCGAAGACACCGCCGTCGATGTTCCCGAAGAACGCGGACTCGAGGAAGTGGCCGTAGACGTCGTCGTCGATAGTCCCCAGCGGCCGGGTCGTGTCGATGCTGACGCGTGCTTCACGTCGTGAAGTGGTGTTGTTGCTGGGCACGTTGCTGGGCACGGTGGCGGCCCCGTCCTTTCTGTAGCGGTCACTGCGTCTGTCACTGCTTCACGGCTCCGGCGATGCTGTCGACGAACTTGCGCTGCAGGATCACGAACACCACGACGACCGGAACCAGCGAGATCACGGCGGCCGCCGCCATACCCGACCAGTCCTGCCCGTACTCGCCGACGAACACGGTCATGCCGATCGCCAGGGTGCGCAGGTCCGGCTCGCTCAGGGTGAACACCAGCGGCAGCAGGTAGGTGTTCCACGCGAACAGGAACGTCAGGATCACGACGGTGGCCGTGATCGGCCAGGCCATCGGCATCATGATCTGGAAGAACGTGCGAAACGGGCCGGCGCCGTCGAGCTTCGCGCTCTCCTCGAGCTCCTTCGGCAGACCGCGGAAGTAGCCCGCGTACAGCAGGGTCGACGCGATCTGCCCGCCCGCGCCAAGACCCAGGATCACGCCGGCGTGGGTGTTGAGCAGGCCGAGCTGGTCGGTCAGCTGCGTGACGGGGATGATCGTGTATCCCTCCGGCAGGAAGAACGTCACGAGGAAGACGCCGATGAGCAGCTTCTTCCCGGGGAAGTCGAACCTGCCGAGCACGTAGCCCGCCAGCGCGCTGCGCACGACCACCAGCAGGACCGTCCCGGCGGTGATCAGCACCGAGTTGACGAAGTAGGACGCGAATCCGGCCTCGTTCCAGGCCCGCAGGTAGTTCTCCCAGACGAACTGGTCGGGGATCAGATCGAGCCCGCTCCCGAAGATCTCGGACGAGTCCTTCACCGACGCGGAGAGCAGCCAGATGAACGGGTAGATCCAGACCAGCGCCAGGACGAGCAGCCCGACGAAGGTCAGGACCCGCCCCGGCCGCAGGGCCCGCCCGTTCCGGAGCAGCGTTCGGGTCGCCGTCGCGCTCACGATCCGCCTCCCATCCGCGCGCGGGCCCACCGCACGCCCGCCCCCTGCGCGACGGCGATGATCACCGTCAGCAGGCCGAACAGCACGGCGGCCGCGGACGCGTAGCCGAGCTGCGGAACCGTCGCCGCGAAGGCGGTGCGGTAGATGAAGATCTCGATCACCTCGGAGGAGAACGCGGGGCCACCGGCGGTCAGCGTCTGCATCAGGTCGAAGACGTTGAGCGCGCTCACGGTGTCGATGAGCGTGATGATGACCAGGAACGGCACGAGCAGCGGCAGCGTGACGTGCCAGAACTCCTTGCGCCCGTTCGCGCCGTCGAGCATCGCGGCCTCGTGCACGTCCTGCGGGACGGTCTGCAGCGCGGCGAGCCAGTAGATCATCGTGATCCCGAGCCATTTCCAGACCCAGACCGCTATGCCCGCGTACAGCGAGGTGCCGGCGTTCGCGACCAGGTTCGTCGGGGTCTCCGTGATCCCCGCCCACACCAGCCCGAGGCTGATCGGGCCTCCTCCGTCGAGCAGCAGCGTGAAGACGATGCCGATGATCGCGCCGGTCGTCACCACCGGGAGGAAGAACAGGGTTCGGAAGAAGCCGGAGAACGGCGTCCGCTTGCTGTTAAGCCACAGCGCGAGCAGCAGGGCCAGGCCCACGCGGGCCGGTACGGCGATCACCAGGAACAGCAGCGACTTGCCGAACGCGTTCCAGAACTGGTGGTCGGTCAGGAGGCGTTCGAAGTTCTGGAGACCGACGAACTCGCCCGATACCGCGAAGCCCGGCCAGTCGAGCAGCGCGTACCACCACGACGCCAGCAGCGGGTAGACGGTGTACGCGCCGTACCCCAGCAGGGTCGGGAGCAGGAAGACGTAGATCCACCAGATCTCGCGGAAGCTGTGCTTCCGACTGCGCTGTGCGCGGCCGTCGGGACCTTTCGTACCGGTGGCGGACGGCGGAGCGGAGGTCGTGATCGTCATGACGTCAGCGCGCCCCGTAGGCGGCCTGGTCGTAGTCCGTCGCGGGGTCCCAGTTCTCGAAGACCCAGTCCTCGAGGCCGACGTCGGCGCCCTCGCTACTGACCGCTTCGATGGCCCGGTCGCGTTCGGCGTTCATGGCGTCGTTCAGCTTCGTCAGCTCGCCCTTGATGTCGCCGCCGCTCCCGGTGAGGATCGCCTGCGCGATCTCCCCCAGGTCCGGGTGGACGTCCTGCATCTCGGCGGCCACGCGCCACGTCGACGGGTTGCCGGCCTCCGGCACCGGGCTGATGCGCACGTCCTTCGCCAGGTGCTCGATGTTGCGGGCGTAGGCCGGGTGCACGTCGGCCTCGGCGACGACGTCGACGAGCGCGGGCGGCTGGTCCATCGCCGACGCCAGCTGCAGCTGGAACTCTCGCGAGCTCATCTGCAGCAGCAGCTCCGCGGCGACCTCCG
The DNA here is from genome assembly GCF_900608595.1 of Promicromonospora panici. GTDB lineage: Bacteria > Actinomycetota > Actinomycetes > Actinomycetales > Cellulomonadaceae > Promicromonospora > Promicromonospora panici. The sequence continues at coordinate 12,282 of NZ_UWYY01000021.1, forward strand.
GCTGCTGCGAGTCCTTGTTGACCCAGAAGACCCCGGTGCCGGGGCCTCGGCCGATCGGGTTCCGGGTGGTCTCGGCGCCCGGCAGGCTCCACGCGTCGATCCCGCGCTCGACCGCCTCTGGCTCGTCCACCATGAGGCCGCCGATGATCCACGGCCCCCACAGGTAGATGCCTGCCTCGCCGGCCGCCCAGCGCGCGCGGGCGTCCCGGGCGCCCATGGACGCCGACGACGGGTGGACGACGCCGTCCGCCTGCAACGACACGAGGAACTCGAGGGCGTCGACGAACGGCTGCGAGTCGTACACGTACTCACCGGTCCTCCAGTCGACCGTCCAACCGACCGTTCCCGGCGCCCCGGCGCTCTGCGCGAGCGCGGTCACCAGGGTCTTGAGGTACTCGACCTCCTTCAACGGGACCACGAGACCGTGCACACCGGTCCTGTCGGTGATCCGCTTCGCCGCGGCTCGCAGGTCGTCCCACGTGGCCGGGCTCTCGGCGGGGTCGACGTCGGCCTGGCCCAGCAGCTCCGTGTTGACCCACGGCGTGGCCTCGTGCATGCGCCCCGAGAACAACGGCACCGAGTACACCTCGCCGTCGAAGCGGTGGATGCCGTCGAACAGCTGGTCGCCCAGGGCACTGCCCTCGAAGTCGGCGTGTGCGCCGATCGACTGGAACCAGCCCTCGCTGACCAGGGCCGCGGGCGTCGCCTGGAGACCCGCGAGGGAGTGCACGTCCGGCATCTGGTTGCTGCGCCGCGCCACCTGGATCGCTTGCGCCAGATCGGGGCCCTCCATCTGCCGCCGCTCGATCGTGACGCCGTTGTTCGCCTGCATGTACGGCTCGAACAGGCTGGCCTCGAACATCCCGGTCAGCGGGCGGAACTGGTCCCACCATTGCAGGGTGCCGTCGTCCTGCGCGGCCTCCCGTGCGGACTGCCCGCCGCCGGTGCAGGCGGCGAGCACCGCCGTGAGGCCCCCGACGCCGACGGCTCCCAGGAACTCGCGTCGTCTCATCTCGAAAGCCCTGCCCTGGGGTACGGCGACTCCGCTGGCGCCGTGCTTGCTGCTGGTCATGGTCATGTCCTGTTCGTTCGGGGATCAGCGATGGACCGGGTCGAAGGAGCTCGGAGAGGCGTCGCACATCTCCGATCTTCCCGACCGGGTATATCGATATCGTCCGGAGGTAGAGGTTGTCGCACAGGCGGGCACCGTCGTCCGCCTGTGCGGTCACGCGGTCAGTGCCTTCCCACGCTGGGTGGTGCTGGTCATGGCTTTCGGGCGAAAGCCGACCGGGATCGAGCGGTCGCGCAGCACCAGGGCGACGCCACCGAGCGCGCCGTCGAGGTTGCCGAGCTCGGCCGTGCGGATCCGCAGCTGTTCGGCACCACCGCTGTACGCGTGCCGCACGACCATCTGCCGCACCGCGCGCACGAGCTGGTCACCGACCTGCGCCAGCGCACCGCCGAGGACCACGGAAGAGATGTCGAGGATGCTGCACGTGTTCGCCAGGACCAGACCGATGCGCGCACCCGCGTCGGTGGTGACGGCGAGCGCCCGCGGTTCCGCTCGGTCCAGGGCCTCGATCAGCTCGCCGACGGATGCGGCGTCGGCGCGGGCGAGCACGGTACCCAGCCCGACGTACGCCTCGAGGCAGCCCCGGTTGGCGCATCGGCAGACCGGCCCGTTCGGGTCGATGCAGACGTGGCCGAACTCCCCGGCGGAATCGGTGTTCCCGAGCCGCGGCTCGTCGTCCACGATCAGCAGGCCGCCCACGCCCTCGGAGAGCCGGAGGTAGACGAGGTCCTGCATGTCCTTGCCCGCACCCCAGGAGAACTCGGCAAGCCCCGCGAGGCGCGCGTTGTTCTCCACGCGGACGGGCACCCGGTACCTGTCCCCCAGGCACTGCTCGACCCGGTCCACGACCCCGGACCGTCCCGAGATCGCACCGGGCACACCCGACCCGATGGCGATGAGCGTCAACGTTGCACCGACGAGTGCGTCGATGAAGCCGATGGCTGTTCCGAGCCGCCGCTCCCAGGGCTCGTCGTGGTCGTGCTCGCGCACCTTCGACCCGAGCACGCGATGCGTCACGTCGGACACCACCACCGTCACGCGGGTGTGGCTGAACTCCACACCGACGATCACGCGCGAGCCGGGGTTCAGCGTCAGGTGCTCCGGCGTCCTGCCCACGCCGGAGCCCTCCACCGCCGTATCCGAGCGAACGATGAGGCCGGATCGTCGGAGGTTGGCGGTGATCGCCGAGATGGTCGCCCGCGACAGGCCTGTGCCTTCCGCGATCTGCGCACGGCTCGCGCTGCCCTGCACGCGGAGCAGGTCCAGCACCTGTGCCTCGTGCTGCGCACGCGGCGATCGCCGCGAACGGAGTGTCGTCTTTGCCACGACGCCAGGATGAGAAACCCGTTCTCATTACGTCAATAGAACGACGGAACTTCTGTACAAGCCTCGACACAATTCGACAGAAGGCCAGTTCGACAGAAGAGCATGGACGGTTCAGCCCTGGGCACCGTCGCCTGCGTGTGTCAGGGGTCCCTGGCACACTGGCCGCCATGACGCTCCCGGACACCGCCCTGACCACGCCCGCACTCGACGTGCTGCGTGAGGTCTTCGGCTATGACGCCTTCCGGGGCGAGCAGGAGGAGGTCATCGAGACGGTCGTCGGCGGGGCCGACGCGCTCGTGCTCATGCCCACCGGCGGCGGCAAGTCGCTGTGCTACCAGATCCCGGCGCTGGTGCGGCAGGGCACCGGCGTCGTGATCTCGCCGCTGATCGCCCTCATGCAGGACCAGGTGGACGCCCTGGACGCGCTCGGGGTGCGGGCCGGCTTCCTCAACTCCACACAGAACCCGGACGAGCGGCGCGAGGTCGAGCGGGCCTACCGGTCGGGCGAGCTCGACCTGCTGTACCTGGCCCCGGAACGGCTCGGGGTCGAGTCCACGGCCCGGTTGCTCGACCAGGGCACCATCGCTCTGTTCGCCATCGACGAGGCGCACTGCGTGTCCCAGTGGGGCCACGACTTCCGCCCCGACTACCTGCGGCTGAGCGAGCTGGCCGGGCGCTGGCCCGGCGTGCCGCGGATCGCCCTGACCGCCACCGCCACCCAGCACACGCACGAGGAGATCGCTACCCGCCTGGGCCTGACCGAGGCCCGGCACTTCGTCGCCAGCTTCGACCGGCCCAACATCACCTACCGGGTCGCGCCGAAGGACAACCCGGGCCGGCAGCTGCTGGAGCTGCTGCGCACGGAGCACGCGGGTGACGCCGGGATCGTGTACTGCCTGTCCCGCGCGTCGGTGGAGAAGACCGCCCAGCAGCTGACCGACCAGGGCATCCGCGCGCTGCCGTACCACGCCGGCCTACCCGCCCACGTGCGTGCGGCGAACCAGTCGACGTTCCTGCGCGAGGACGGCGTGATCATGGTCGCGACGATCGCGTTCGGCATGGGCATCGACAAGCCCGACGTCCGCTTCGTCGCGCACCTGGACCTGCCCAAGTCGGTCGAGGGCTACTACCAGGAGACCGGCCGCGCCGGGCGGGACGGCCTGCCGTCGACGGCGTGGCTCGCCTACGGGCTGGCCGACGTCGTCCAGCAGCGCAAGATGATCGCCGAGTCCGACGGCGACGTCGCCCACCGCCGCAAGCTGTCGTCCCACCTCGACGCGATGCTGGCGCTGTGCGAGACGGTCGAGTGCCGCCGCGCCCAGCTCCTGCGCTACTTCGGCCAGGAGCACCCCGGTGGCTGCGGCGCGTGCGACACGTGCCAGAACCCACCTGAGGCGTGGGACGGCACGGTCCCCGCCCAGAAGCTCCTGTCCGCCGTGTTCCGGCTCGACCGCGAGCGCAACCAGCGCTTCGGCGTCGGGCACGTGGTCGACATCCTGCGCGGCAAGTCCACGCCCAAGATCACGCAGTGGGGGCACGACAGCCTGACCGTGTTCGGCGTGGGCGAGGACCTGTCCGACGGCGAGTGGCGGTCCGTGGCCCGACAGCTCCTGGCCCTGGGCCTGCTGGAGGTGGACGCCAACCACGGAACCCTGCTGCTCACGGAGGCCAGTGCGGAGGTCTTGGGCCGACGGCGCGAAGTGCGGCTGCGGCGTGATCCACGGCCCCAGGGCAGTGCGCGCAAGCCCGCGCGGTCCCGCGGCCCGCGGCCGGAGGTGGCCCAGCTGTCGGACGCCGACCAGGCGGTCTTCGAGCGGCTGCGCGCCTGGCGGGCATCGGCCGCGAAGGAGCAGGGGGTGCCCGCCTACGTGGTGTTCCACGACGCGACGCTGCGCGCCGTGGCCGCCGAGCGGCCGGCGGACCTCGACGCGCTGAGCGGGATCAGCGGCGTCGGCCAGGCGAAGCTGGAGCGGTACGGCGAGGGCATCCTCGCGGCCCTGCACACCCAGGAGTGAGCGGCCTGGCGCCGGCGAGCGCCCACCCTCGCGCGAGCGTCATATATGATGTACGACGTGCCGATGACGCCCGCAGCTCCCACCGCCCTGCCGTCGCGTACCGAACACGCGCTCGCGACCATCAAGGAGGGCATTCTGAGCGGCCGCCTCGCCGCCGGTCAGCCGCTCGTCGAGGCGGATCTCGCCCAGGAGCTCGTGATGTCGAAGACCCCGGTGCGCGAGGCGCTCAAGACCCTGGAGCTGAGCGGGCTCGTCGTCGTGCGGCCCTATGTCGGCGTCCGCGTGCGCGAGCTCACCCAGGCGGACGCGGTGGCGATCTACGAGACCCGGCTCCTGCTCGAGCCCGAGGCGAACCGGCGCAGCGTGCTGGGCGGCGTGGACACCGCGCCCGCCCGGGCCGCGCTCCAGCGCGCGGCGGAGGCGGCCGAGCCTGTCCAGCGCAGCCTCGCCAACCGCGCGTTCCACGCCGCGCTGTGGGCGGCGGCCGACAACCCGATCCTCGTCGGCATCCTCGAGGGCCTGCGCGACCAGACGGCGCTCGCCGCGATCACCACGTGGGCGCAGCAGCCGAGCTGGCGCGACGAGGCACAGGAGCACGCGCGGATCCTGGCCGCGGCGGAGGCGTCCGACGCCGACCTCGTGGCCGAGCTGACCCGCCGGCACATCGCCGGCTTCCTCGACCGGCTTCGCCAAGGGGGTGCTACCGCCTGACGCACCGGACCTGAAACGACGAGGTACGGCCCGTTCACCGCCAAGTTCCCGGGCCGCACCTCTGAAACGGGTGCTCCGAGACGGAGCGCCCACGCCACTCGATGAACCACTCGATCAACGAATCGATGAACAAGGAGCAACGATGCTCAATAGTACAAAGCAGCCTGCGCCCGTCGCAGCCCGCGCCCGGCGCAGCCAGATGCGCTGGACGATCGTCGCGTTCTCGGCGCTCGGGCTCACGATCGCCTACCTCGACCGCGCCGCGCTCAGCGTCGCGCTGCCGTTCATCTCCGAGGACTTCCACATCAGCCCCGCCGTGCAGGGCGTGCTGCTGTCCTCGTTCTTCTGGACCTACGCGCTGTTCCAGGTGCCGTCGGGCTGGCTCCTGGACAAGTTCGGGCCGCGCGTCATCTACCCCATCGCGGTCGGCTGGTGGTCACTGTGGACCGCGCTGACCGCCGTCGCCACGGGTGTCACGAGCCTGATCGTGTTCCGGCTCGGCCTCGGTATCGGCGAGGCGCCCGTGCAGCCGGCGAACATCAAGGTGGTCTCCACCTGGTTCCCGCGGCGCGAGCGGGCGTTCGCCTCCAGCCTGTTCGACATGGGTCAGCAGATCGGCTCCGCCCTGTCCATCCCGATCGTCACGTCGATAGCGGTCTTCGCCGGCTGGCGGTGGACCTTCGTCCTCATCGGCGCGGTCGGGCTCCTGTGGATCGTGGGCTGGCTGGCGATCTACCGCGCCCCGCAGAACCACCGGCGCGTGAACGCCGAGGAGCTGGCACACATCCGCTCCGACCAGGCCGAGATGGTGCGGCACACCGGGGAGCCGGTGCGCTGGGGCACACTGCTGCGCGACAACCAGACCTGGGCGCTCCTGCTCGGCTACGTCTTCCGGTCGCTCGCCGGCGCGTTCTTCCTCACCTGGTACCCCAGCTACCTCCTGAACGAGCGCGGCTTCACCGAGGCGGAGTTCGGCATGGTCGGAGCCCTTCCCGCGGTCATCGGCATCGGGTCGACGGTGCTGGGCGGGATCGTCTCCGACCGCATGCTCGCCTCCGGCCTGTCCCCGAACGTCGCACGCAAGGTGCCGATCATCTCGGGCCTCGTGCTGAGCGCGTGCATCGGGTTCAGCCCGTTCGTCGAGAGCAACGTCGTCCTCATGGTGGTCCTCACCGTGTCCAGCGCCGCGCACTCCTTCGCCGGGGCGGCGATCCTCAGCCTGCCCGCCGAGGTGTCGCCCAGCCCCGAGCGCGTCGGCTCCCTGGCCGGCTTCCAGAACTTCGGCTCGCAGATCGGCAACCTCGTCAGCCCGATCGCGATCGGCCTGGCCCTGACGGCCTCCGGCGGCTCCTACCTCTGGCCGCTCGTGCTCGCGGCGGTCAGCTGCCTGGTGAGCGCCGCGATCTACGGCCTCTGGGTCCGCATCAAGCCGGTCGAGCAGGCCGGTACGCAGGGCGCGGGGCCGGACGCCGGACCACGCGCCGGTGAGCAGGACACCCCCAGTCCCCTTCAGAACGGAGAATCATGACCGGCCACAGCGGCCCCCTCGCCGACGTCGTCGCGCGCCTCGGGACAGTCGTCGGCATCCCCGTCGTCCCGTACGCGCCCGACGGCGGAGTCGACCTCGCGCTCACCGGCAAGCTCGCCGACCGCCTGATCTCCTCGGGCCTGGGCGCGATCACGCCCAACGGCAACACCGGCGAGTTCTACGCGCTGTCGCCCCGTGAGCGCGCCGACGTCGCCCGTACCGTCGTCGACGCCGTCGGCGACCGCGCTGTGGTGATCGTCGGCGTCGGGCTGGACCTCGCCACGGCGCGGGCCGAGGCCCAGCGGGCCGCCGAGCTGGGCGCGCACGCGGTCATGGTGCACCAGCCGGTGCTCCCGTACATGTCACGTCAGGGCTGGGTCGAGTACACGGCGGCGGTCGCCGACGCCGTGCCCCGGCTCGCCGTCCTGCCCTACGTCAGCTCGCCGGCAATCCGCGGGGCCGACGTCGCCGCGCTCGCGCGACGGGCGGCCAACGTCGTCGGGATCAAGTACTCGGTCCCCGATCCCGTCGGATTCGCCGAGACCGTGCAGGACACCGATGCCGACCTGCTCTGGATCGCCGGGCTGGCGGAGTCGTACGCGACGTCGGCGTGGCAGGCGGGCGCGCGGGCGTTCACGTCGGGACTGGTCAACGTGGTGCCGGAGATCTCATTCGGCCTCCTGGACGCGCTGCGTCACGACGACGCCGCACGGGCCGCCGCCGTGTGGCGCCGCATCCGGCGGTTCGAGCAGCTGCGCGCCCGCGACCGGTCGGCCGACAACGTGTCCGTCGTGAAGGAGGCCATGCACCAGCTGGGCCTGTGCGACCGGTCGGTCCGCCCGCCGAGCACGACCCTGCCCGACGCCGACCGGGTGGAGATCACGCGCATCCTCGAAGAATGGACCGACCGGAAGGCCCAGGCATGAAGATCGACAGGCTCACCACCTACCTGCAGCGGGTGGGCGACCGCCCGCGCGTCCTGCTGCGCGTGACCACCGACGACGGCATCGACGGCTGGGCGGAGATCTACAACCACGGCCCCGACCTCGCCTACCCGGCCGTCATCGAGTTCATCGCCGAGCAGATCGCGGGGATCGACGCCTCGCGCGTCGCCTTCGTGAACCAGCTGCTGCACCAGTCGGCGCGGTTCCCGCAGGGGGCGCTCGGTCTCGCCGCGATCGCCGCGGTGGACCACGCCCTCTGGGACATCTCCGCCAAGGCGGTGGGCGTGCCCGTGTACCAGCTGCTCGGCGGCAGCGTGCGGGACCGCGTCCGCGTCTACGCGGGGCTCTACTCCGCCCCCGACGTCCCCGAGCTGCGTGACCGCACCGCCGAGCTGAACGCGACGCTCGGTGTCGACGCCTTCAAGCTCAGCCCGTACCGCCGCGACCTGCACCGGTCGCGGTTCGGGCTCGTCGCGCGGGAGCTCGGCAGCTGGTTCGCGGACATCCGGGCGTCCCATCCGGACGAGTGGGAGTTCGGATTCGACGCGCACGGCTGCCTCTGGGAGCCGAGGCAGGCGGTCGATCTGGCCGCGGCGCTCGCGCCGAACGAGCCGATGTTCCTCGAGGAGCCGATCCGTCCGGAGTACCTGCCGGCCTGGGCGCGGATCCGCGCCGAGATGGCGGTCCCGCTCGCGACGGGCGAGTCGCTGTACTCCCCCCACGAGTTCCTGGGCCTGCTGACCGTGCAGGGTGCCGACATCATCCAGCCGGACATCTGCGTGGTCGGCGGGCTGTCGCAGATGCGCAAGATCGCCACGCTCGCCGAGGCGCACGACGTCCCCGTCGCGCCGCACAACCCGCTCGGCCCGCTCGCGACGGCCGCCAACGTGCACTTCGCCGCCGCGACGTGGAACTTCTCGATCCTGGAGTACAAGCCCGACGACGTGTCCTGGTGCCACGACCCCTACGTCCCCACGGACGGGCACCTCGAGCTGCGGCCCGACCGGCCCGGCTGGGGCATCGACATCGACGAGGCTGCGCTGGCCCACGACGACTGGGTGCACTGGGAGCGCAGGGTCCCCGTGCGGGCAGACGGGTCGACGGCATGGATGTGACCCCGCGCGCCGGCGGAATCACGTAGCCCTCGCGCCACGGCGGTCCTACGCTGGAGGTGTCCCTGTTCCGCGACGACGACGTGGCGGCGAAACCTGATGACCTGGACCTTCCGGACGCGGTCGGCACGAGCCCCCGACCCGCTCGTCACCCTGCGGCTGCAGATGCGCCTCGGGCAGCTCGCGGCCGAGCTGCGGCGTGTGGAGGAAGACCCCGACGTGTACGCGCGCGCCCACCACTGGTTCGCCGTCCAGGGCGCGTACGACGCGCTCCTGCGCGAGGCCTGCCGCCTCGCGGGCCTGCCGATGGACACGGCACCGCTGCGGGCGGACGAGCGCTCCGCGGCCGACGAGCGGCTGCGGGAGGAGCTGGAGCTCAGCTCGCGCGGCTGGTCCTGGTGAGGGCAGGGCGAGGGCAGGGCGAGGGCAGGGCGAGGGCGAGGTAAGGGCGGCGAGAGGCGAGGTCCGCGCGGGCCGACCTATGGTCAGGGCATGTTCCCCTGGCTCGAGGCCGCTGGTTGGCTGGGTTCCGCCCTGATCGTCCTGTCGCTCACACAGGCGCGTGTGCTCCGCTTCCGCTGGCTCAACCTCGTCGGCTCGCTCGTCGCGACCGCCTACAACGCGATAGTCGGGATCTGGCCGTTCGTCGCCATGAACGCCGCTATCAGCGCCATCAACGTCTACTGGCTGTGGCGGCTGAACCGCGAGCGCCATGACGCCGCCGTGTACGAGGTGGTCGAGGTTGCGCCGGACGACGCGTATCTGCTGCACGTGCTCCGTACCCATGCGGCGGACATCGCGAGCGTCGCGCCCCGGTTCGTGGCGGTGCCGCCGCCGGGTGAGGAGCGGTCGGCGTTCCTGGTGCAGCGGGCCGACGAGACGGTGGGGGTGGTGGAGGTGCGCGACGCCGGCGGCGGGACGGGCGTCGTCGAGCTGGACTGGGTGACCAAGCGGTTCCGGGACTTCACGCCCGGGGAGTTCGTGTACCGGCGCAGCGGGATCTTCGCGGCCAAGGGGTTCGACCGCGTCGTCGTGCCGGAGGCCGGGCCCGGCGAGCTGGCGTACCTGCGCCGGGTCGGCTTCCGCCCGGAGGGCGCGCCGGAGAGCACGGCGTGGGTCCGGGACGTCGTGTTGGAGGGCGGGCGCTGACCCGACCGGGCCTGCGACGCCGTCAGTACTCGTCGCTCGTGACTCCGGACGGCACCGGCACCGGCACCGGCACCGGCACCGGAGGGAAGGTGACCCCCAAGGGATGCGGTACCGCGATGGCACGGTCGGGTTTCCCGGACCCCGCGGGCATCGCACCGCCCGGCATCCACACCAGCCCCGGGTGCGTGGTTGCGTCGCCGGCACGATCCCGAAGCCATGCGGCGCCCTCCTGCGCCCAGGTGAACCCGGGCCGCCCGAGGACCGCGCGGTAGATCTCGCCCGCGCGAACAGGATGCCGTTCCGCCAGGTCCCGGAGCGCGAAGCCGGGGACGTGTCCCGTGTCCAGGACCTCGGACACCTGGCGCACGGTCACCGGGCTGATCGGCGACGTCGAGCCGTGCAGGTCCGCGAGCATCCCGTAGGAGGTCCCGAGGATACGTAGCCCGTGGACGAGGTCGTGTACGGGGTGCCACGTCCCGCCGTCGGGCCGCCCCTGGTCCAGGGCCTCGCGGAGGTCACAGAGGTCGCGCTCCAGCGGGAGACTCGGCCACCAGGAGTCCCACGTGCCCGACGACGCCCAGAGCTGGTCGAGGTCCTCGACGAGCGCGGAGCCCACCCTGGCCACGCCCTGCCCGCGGAACAGGCGCAGGAACTCCTGGTGCTGCGCCGCGAGGGCCGCACGCGCCTGCTCGACGATCACCGGGTTGCGGAACGGCAGTGCCGGTGCGTCCCGGACCAGCTCGGCCATCAGGCCGAGCATCGCCTTCCGCTCCCCCGGTGCGTACAGCTCGACGCTGCCCGCCAGCATCCAGAACTCACCGACCGGGAGGGCGTGCCCGGCCAGGAACCGCCCGGTCCGCAGGTCCGCACGGGGCATCGCGGCCTTCGGGTCGACATGCAGCGTGTACTCGAGGTCGTTGCCCAGGCAGCGCACCCGCACCCCGCTGCCGGCTCGCCGCGTGATCTCGAAGACGCCGTGGATGTCGTCGGTGCGCCACGCGCCGAGCAGCCCTCGGTCCTGGTCGGTCAGTTCCGCGGACCAGTCGGCGTAGCGGTCGATCAGGCGCATCCCCAGCGGTGGTACGTCGAAGACGATCTGTGCCGCCGCGAGGGCCAGCACGCGACCGACCTGATGGTGCGCGCACAACGTGCAGCCGTCATGATGCTCGGTCATCGCCGTCACACGGCGGACATTGGCGGCAGTGCGCTCGCCGAACGGCGGGCTTGTCGCGTACTCCAGCAGCCTCGCGTACAGCTCGGACGCGTGACCCAGTGCGGTTTCGGTCGTCTCTTCGGATTCCATACCAACATCATCCGACACCATCACCGCAAACAAGTACCTTCGTCCACAGTTCTATGGGACGTCGCCGCGCTGCTGGCCGCCCCGGGCGGCCTCGGGGTCGGCGCCCTGTGCCGCGCGCCCGCCGTCGACCGGCAGGACCGCGCCGCTGACGAACGCCGCCTGGTCGGAGAGCAGGAACGCGACGGCATCGGCCACTTCGCGCCCCGTACCAACGCGGCCGAGCGGGTGCAGAGCCGCCATCTGCTGGTCGACGCCGGGGTGCGCCCGCCGGTACTCCGCGTAGCGCGCGGTCTCGATGGACCCGAGGGCGACGGCGTTGGTGCGGATCGCGTCCGGCCCGTGGTCGACGGCGACAGCGCGGGTCAGCGCTTCGACGGCGCCTTTGGCGGTGGCGTACGGCAGGGCGCCGCGGACCGGTCGCTGTGCCTGGTGGGACGAGACGTTGACGATCGCCCCGGGGCGCCCGTACAACAGGAAGTGCTCGACGGCGGTGTGGCAGCCGGTGATGGCGAGCGACAGGTTCGCCGTGACGGCCCCGAGGACGTCAGACGGCGGGGCCGTGATGGGGAGGTCCCGGAAGACCGCCGCGTTGTTCACCCAGCCGGCGAGCGGGGCCCTGGCCTCCGCCACCTCCGCGGCGCGGCGCGTCGTATCGGGATCCCCGGCGTCGCCGCTGACGAGCGTGACATTCGAGTCCGCCCAGCTGAGGGCATCGCTCAGGTCGAGGACGACGACGTGGCCGTCCGCGGCCAGCCGTTCCGCGATCGCACGGCCCACACCCTGGCTGCCACCGGTCACCACGAACGAGCGCATCGTCCTACACCTCCAGCTACGCGTACCTCGGTGCTTCCATCCGTCGAACCTACAGTCGCCTGCCCGGCGGTCGCGGCAAGGCAGTCGTGGCGAAGCACTCACGGCAGGCAGTCACGGCAACGCAGTAGGGTGCGGCTCGTCCGCGCTCACGCCATGGGGGCGGGAACGCCGTCGGAAGGGAAGACGTCAGGGTGTACGACCATGTCACGCCGCGTCGGCGCGTGCCTCCGGGGGCACTCGCGTGGGCGCTCGCCGTCCTGCTCACCCTGGCGGCGGTGGTCGGGACGGTGTGGGTGCTGAACCGGGACGTGTCCGACCCGCAGAGCGCACCCGGCCACAGCCCGGACCAGGGCGGGACGGCGTCCGTGGCCTCGCCCGAGCCGAGCGGGCCGTCCGCCTCCGCGAGCCCGAGCCCGAGCCCGAGCGAGCCTCCCGCCGAGCCGACGCCGACGGTCATCGCGCTGCAGAGCGCCGCGTCCGGCCGGTGTCTCGACGTGCCCGGCGGGGTCGCGGCCGACGGCTCCGCCCTGCAGATCTACGACTGCACCGGCGCCGCGGGCCAGCAGTGGACCGCGTCCACCTCCGGGGAGCTGCGCACCCTGGGATCGATGTGCCTGGACGACCCGAGCGGCGGGGCGCCCAGCACCCCGGTCACCGTCTGGACCTGCCACGGTGGCGCGAACCAGCAGTGGGCCCCGCAGGCCGACGGCACGGTGCGCAACGTCGCGACTGGCCTGTGCCTCGACGTCTCCGGAGCCGGCACCGAGAACGAGACGCCGGTGATCGTCTACGACTGCCACGCGGGGGACAACCAGCGGTGGGTGCCGCTCTGATCCCGCCGTCCCTATGCCCGTTGGGACCCGGCCAGCTCGCGCAGCGCCTCCACGACGAGGGCGTGGTCGTCCTGCTGCGCGAGGCCGGAGACGGTGACGACGCCGACGATGCCCACCCCGGCGACCCGGACCGGGCAGGCACCGCCGTGCGCGGAGTACTCCTGGAACAGCAGGCCCTGGTCGGCGTTGAAGTCGGTGCCCTTCGCCCGCGCGCGCAGCCCCACCAGGTAGGATGACGCCCCGAACCGGTACACCACGCGCACCTTGCGCTTGATCCACGAGTCGTTGTCGGGCGTCGTGCCGGGCCGGGCCGCGTGGAACACCTGCTGGGTCCCCTTGCGGATGTCGACGGCGACGGGCAGGTCGCGCTCGGTCGCCAGCTCGACGAGCCGGGCGCCCAGCCGCCAGGCCTCCTCGTGCGTGAACGTGGTCAGGACCAGCTCCGCCTCCTGGGCCTCGACCTGGGCAATGATGGTGGTGACATCAGGTTCGCTCATGCCCCCATCCTGCCCGTGTCCGCGCGCCGTCAGAAAACTCGTTGATGGGCGCGGCGAGCGCCGTCGGCTGCTCGGCGACCATGTTGTGGCTGGCGTCCAGCTCCCTGACCTCGATCTGCGCCGGGAGACCCGCGAGGTCACGACGGACGCCCCTCCGGAACGCATCCATCAGCTTCCCGCCCGGCATGCCCGGCGCACGGCGAGCGATATCTCGTGGTCGGTGATGGTCACGTCGTGCGGCATCACCGCTCCCCCGGCCGGTTGAGTCGTGCGTGGATGGGCGACGTCGTCACACCGCCGTCGGGATGCCGGTCGAGCTTGACGCGCTTGACCAGGTCGTGGACGCCCTGCCGGGTGATGCCCAGCATCGCCCCCGCCGCGGAGAACGGCACCGAGTCCCGGCCCGGGTGCCCGACGCGCCGGGCCACCACGCGTCGGGCGGGTCGAACGGGCCGTCGCCGGGGAAGAGCGCCGCGACCAGCCGCGCCGCGGTATGGACCGCGAGCTTGTCGTCGCGGACCAACAGCTGCGCCGCCCACACCTCGGTCTCGATCCGCAGCTGGTCCCTGACCGGCCGCACCTGCTCGTCGGAGCCGAACAGGATCTCCAGCGGATCGACGATCCGCCGCTCGATCAGGCGCAGCAGCTCGTCGGCCAGCTCGACATGCTCGTCAGTCGTCACTTGACAGACGACAGCAAGTACTTGTCACGGGGCGTCAAGTAGGTGTGGTCTCCACGTCTGAGCCCTCAGTGGCTCACGACGTCCCGTACCGTGCCGAGACGTGATAGACCCCTCCGCCCCAGCCGTCCTCGGGGAAGGCGTCGGTCACGCGGATGTAGACCGCCTTGTCCGGGCCGAGGTGAGGCGTTAGATCGAGGGTGTGGTCCGCCTTGTTCGACCCGTCCCTGATGGGCTCGTCCTCGGTCATGACGGTGGTCCAGCTCGCGCCGTCGGGCCCGACGTCGACCACGTATTGGTTGTCGATGGTCAGCGTCGCCTCGGCCGAGGTCGCCTCGGCCGGGAACGGGAACTTGTAGACGAAGTGGCTGGTGCCGTCGGCGAACCGGCTCCCCGACTGGCTCAGGCCCGAGCCCCCGGCGTCCCAGAGCCACGCGACCTCCTGCGTCGTCCCGGCGTCGAAGTCGACGACGCTCGCCACCTGGACGGTGACCCGCGTGGTGTAGCTGAGCCCCGGCCTCGCGGTGACCCGCACGGTCAGGGGGTAGCTGCCGTCCTCGGCGTCGGCGGGCACCGTGACCTCGAGCGGGACGTTCGCCCGGGCCGGGGTGCCATCGCCTGCGGGCACCAGCTCGACCCGGCTCCGAGCCGGGTCCACCACCCAGCCATCCGGCGCGCTGACCTGCACGCCCGCGCGCACGGGGAGCTGCCCTGCCGACGTCGCCGCTACCTCGACCTCCGTCCGCACCTGTGATGTGGCTCCCGGGCTCGGCATCACCACCAGCTGGGCCGGCGACATGGTGGCGGACAGCGACCGGCTGGGCGCGTCCACCGGCACCGCTGCGATCAGCGCGCTCAGCGCACTGGCCTGGCTGCGCCAGTCGAAGACGTTGGGGCTCTCGGCGCTCGACGCGCCGGCCCAGCGCAGGCCCAGCCGCTCGGAGGAGTCGCGGTCGTTCGCCCAGATGGTCTCGGCCTGCCGGTCCACGAACTCCTGGTAGCGCGCCTCGCCGGTGGTGTCGGCCAGCTCCATCAGGTACCGCATGAAGATGCCCTTGAACTGCTTCTGGTTGTCGTCGCAGCTCCGGCCCACCGGGTCGCAGGACTCGGTCAGCACGCCGTCTGTCACCAGCGCGCCGGAACCGAGCGCGGCGTCGGCCAGCCGGCGCGCGGTGCCGAGCAGCTCCGGGTCGCCCGTGGCTCGGTAGAGCTCCAGCGCGGCACCGATGCCGAGGCCCTGGTTGTAGCTCCACACCGTGTCGCCGTTGTTGGCGCAGCTGTCGGTCAGCCCGTCGTTGACCAGGCCGTTGGCGTTGATCAAACCGCTGGCGACGTACCAGTCCCAGGCCTCCTGGGATCGCCCCAGCCAGACCGTGTCACCCGGGATGCGATTGTGCAGCTCGGCGGTCAGGCGGATCCACTGGCCGTTGGTGACGGCATTCTTGTACGTCCGCTCCTCGTTCCACCAGATGCCGCCGCCGCAGGTGCTCGGGTCCCAGAACCCGTGCATGAAGTCGGCGATGGTCCCCGCCATGTCGAGGTACTTCTGGTCACCGGTCAGGTCGTAGGCGGTGACCCAGTTCAGCGCCCACCACCCGGCGTCGTCGATGGCGCGGCTGGTGAAGTTGCCGTAGATCTCGTCGGTGGAGCGCTCCCCGGCCGGGAACGGGCCCTTGTTGGTCTCGAAGCTGTGGTCCAGCTCGTCGACGTAGCTCCGGTCGCCGGTGCGTTCCATGTAGTCGCCGATGGTCTGCAGCGCGACGGCGGAGTTCCACCAGCTCGACGGGAACCACGCCTTCTGCTCGTCGTAGGAATCCAGCAGCACCTCGGTGGCGACCCGGGCACGCGCCACGTCGGTCGCGCCGGTTTCGCTCGCCGTATCGCGCGAGGCCATATCCCTCGAACCGGCGTCCCTCGAACCGGCGTCCCTCGAACCGGTATCGCCGGAGCCGGTATCGGCCGAGCCCGCCTCCCTCGTATCGGAGGCGACGGAAGCCTCCGGCGGCGGTCCCGCCTGCGCGACGGCGATCGGCTGGAGGCCGACGACCACGGCGAGGGCGATCAGGACATGTCGGATCCGACGCAGCATCAGATGGCTCCTCCCCCGGGCGCGACACTGCGTCCCGGATTCACCCCAAAACTTACATTAGGAAAGGGTGGAATGCACCCATCTGCCCGATCGACTGCACCGATCGACCGAGGCGCGGATCCGTGTTCATCAGCCCGACCCTGCATGGGCTCGCGTCGCATCCCCTCTCCCGTCCGTGGCAGGTCCTGGACGACGGCGACGACCGCCGATCTCGGGACCTCCGAGACAGGGATGTGCCGACCGCCGATGAGCGACTCCGGGGTCCGGCGAGCGAACGCGAGGTAGGGGCGACCGGCTGCGCGAACATGTGCTTACGCGAGCGGCAGAAAAAGGGCGAGTGTCAGTGGTCGACTATAGAATCGAACAGACGTCCGCAGGGATGGGATGCATCCGTAGACTTATTGTTCGAAAGTGAAAGGAGGCGGGCTGTATGGACGACGCGCTCCCGAACGGCATGTTCCTGGACGTCACCCGCACGGCTGACCACGAGAACACTGACGGTGGCGACGCTGACGGTGGCGACACTGACCGCGGCGACGCGGTGCCCCGCGACGCACCGTTCGACGATCTGCCGCCGTATGACTGTCTGATGCCCGTCTGGGAGGCGGACGCCGGCGCACGTCCGGACCGGGAGCCGGACGGGCCGCCACCGGACTGGCCACCGGATGTTGTGCCGATCGTGTTGTGGCCGGCCGAGACCCTGCAAACGGCGTTGCGGGGCGTGCCGGGTGTGCAGCTCGCGCGGGTGGTGGCCGAGGTCACTGACCCGGAGACCGGTCTGCTCGCCGACCTGTCTGACGACGCCCTGGGCGACCTGGTCGTCGCGTCGGGTCGCCTGCAGTCGTGGGCGGCGGGCGTACAAGCCCGCGTGGTCGCCGAGCGTGCCACCCGAGAGAGCCACCCGTTGGCACACAACTCGCTGGTCGGGCAGGTCACCAGCGAGCTGGTCGTGACCGAGCCCGAAGCGACCGAGGTCGTGGTCCGGGCAGAGTCCGGCGCCCAGCACCCGAGCGTGATCCAGGCCCTGGTCGCGGGCCGGATCGACGTACGCAAGGCGCACACCCTGCTCCGCTCCGCCACCCAGCTGACCGTGGCCGAGCGCGCCGAGGCGATCCGCCGGTACCTGCCCCACGCGCCACGACGGACGTGGAAGTGGCTGCAGCACAAGATGCTCGCGTTCGCGAAGAACCGGCACGGCGCCGCCCAGACTGCGAAGGCCGAGGCGGCCCGACGGTCCGTGCACGTGGACCGGGCGGAGAACGACATGGGCTGGCTGTCCGCGTACCTGCCCGCGACCGACGCCGCAGCCGTCTGGGGCGTCGTGGACGACATGGCCCACCAGCTCCGCCACGCCACCGGCGAGGACCGCACCCTGGGACAACTGCGCGCCGACTCCCTGACCGGCATCATCACCGGCCGGCTGCTGCCCGCCGACCGCTTCACCGACCCCTGCACCGAGACCGACACAGAGACCGAGACGGAGACAGAGACCAGGACCGAGTCCGGCCCTCGCACGGACAACGGCACGGAAGCCGGCACGGACACGAACGGCACGGACACGAACGGCACGGGATCCGACGCCGCGGACGTGCCGGTGTGCACGTGCGGCGGCAAGGCACCCGTCCAACAAGTCGTCGTGCAGGAAATCGTGCAACCCGTGCGGATCACACCGACCCGCCCCGTCATCCGGGTCACCATCCCGGCCAGCACCCTCCTCGGCCTGAACGACGCCCCAGGCGACCTGGCCGGATACGGACCCATCCCCGCCGAGACCGCTGCAGCCATCGCCCAGGACGCGACCTGGCAACGCCTGCTCACCGACCCCGTCACCGGGATCCTGACCGACTACTCCACCACCACCTACCAACCCGGCAAAGTGAACCGGCCCGGGTTCCTTGCCGCTACTTTGCGGGTTCGGGCTCGCGGGTGAGGGCCTGGTAGTGGAGCGTTTCGAACTCTATCGGGGTGAGCATCCCGAGTGTGCCGTGCAGGCGTCGGTTGTTGTACCAGTCGACCCAGCCGGCGGTCGCGTACTCGACGTCCGCGAGGGTGCGGTAGGGGCCGGCGTGGAACACGGTGGTGCGGATGCACTCGGCCTTGTAGAGGCCGTTGATGGTTTCCATGAGGGCGTTGTCGTAGGCGTCGCCCACGGTCCCGATCGACGGGTTGATGCCTTCCAGGGCGAGGTGCTCGGTCAGACGAATCGCTGTGTACTGGGATCCGGCATCGCTGTGGTGGATCAAAGCCCCAGGTGAGACAGGGTTTCCTTCCCTCTCGCGTTGCCACAGTGCGATCCGCAGCGGGGTCATGACCAGGCCGACCTTCTTGCTGGAGCTGGCGTGCCAGCCCACGATCCGCTGGGCGAACACGTCCACGACGAACGCGACGTAGACGAACCCGGCCCAGGTGCGGACGTAGGTGAAGTCGGTGACCCACACACGGTTGGGTGCGGGGGCCGTGAAGTCACGGCTGAGCAGGTCACCGGCACGTTTCCCGTCCGGGCTCGGAATAGTGGTGCGTAGTCTCTTCGCCCGGACGACACCCTGGAGACCCAGGGTCCGCATCGCCCGGTCGACCGCGCCACGAGACGTACCGGCCAGGCCGTGCTGCCGGCGCAGCAGGGCGAGCCATTTCCGTCGCCCGTACAGGCCCTCCGGAGTCATCTGCCTGCGTCCCGTGGTCTCGTTGAACGTCCACGCCAGATCGCGGATCGTGTCCTCGACCACGGCGTCGGTGATCGTGCGGTCCGCGATACGGGCCGGGCGCTTCCAGGCCCGGTAGGTCCTCGCAGCGATCTGCAGGCCCTGCTGGCGCAGGACCCTCAGGATCGACTCGACTGCGTAAACCTGGTTCCTCATCTCGTCGATGAACGCGCAGATCAGCGGTTGCGGGGGTCGAGCTCCCCCGCGAAGAAAATCGAGGCCTTGCGCAGGATCTCGTTGTCTTCCCGCAACCGCTTGACCTCGGCCTTCAACCGCCTGACCTCCGCGGACTCCTCGCTGGTGACACCGGGCCGGGTTCCGTCATCGACGTCAGCCTGGGCCAGCCAACGCCGCACCGACTCCTTCGAGACACCTTCCTGACGAGCCACCGCTGCCACCGCCGCGGTCAAGGTGGGGTACTCCTGCTGGTGCTCACGCACCAGCCGCACGCACCTCGCACGCAGCTGGGGATCGATCTTCTTCGGCATGCTGTTCATCCTTCCGGACTCAAACAGCAGCGGCATCAAACCCGGACCGGTTCAAAGTCCTACGCGCAGCCGTCGAAGCCCGCGACAAGACCTGCACCTTCGGCTGGTGCGACACCACGGCCAGCCAATGCGACCTGGACCACATCCAACCCTTCAACCACGACCACAACAACGACCAGGCCACGACCACGAACACGCACGAGAACACGAGCACGAACGAGAACAGGAGCAAGAACAGGAGCAAGGACGCCGGACAGGAACAGACCCGCGCCCACAACCTCCACCCCCTGTGCCGCAAGCACCACCTCCTCAAAACCCACGCCGGCTGGGGCATCGTCCGCGACCCCGACACCGGCATCACCACCTGGACCACCCCCACCGGACGCACCCACACCCGACCACCCACCGTCCTGGACACCCACATCGACCTCGACGACATCGACCCCGACACCAGCCACGACCTCACCCTCCGAGCACTCACCGGGCAGCGCCTACCCCGCCCCTACCAGGCAACCGAACCAGGAGCCGTACCGCCCGACACGACAACAGACCAGCCCGCCGATCCGAGCGAACCACCCTTCTGAGCAAGGACAGCTTCTGAGCAAGGACAGCTCTGAGCAGGACAGCACCACTCGACGGCAAGGCGGCTCGAAGGTCGGCCAGCTCGACGGGCAAGGCGGGACGGACAGGGCTCAGCGCGTCGAGCTGCCCGGCACCAGCTCGGTCGGCAGCGTCACCTTCGTGACCTGGCCGACGTCGCGGACCTGCGCGAGGACGAGGGCTACGGCCTCATGGCCCATCCGTGCCTCGTCCTGCCGGATGTGGGTGAACCGGTAGCGTGCCTTGTCGTAGAACGCGTCCGGGTGATCGAAGCAGACGATGCCGAGGTCGCCCGGCACCGACCGCCCGGCACGCTGCGCGGCTTCGCGCAGCAGGACGGCGATGTTGTACTCGGTGGCGACCACGCCCGTCAGGCCGGGATTCGTGGCGAGGAACTTCTCGAGCTCGGCGATGTCGTCGTCGGGCGCGACGCCGCTGCCCGGGACCGTCGACCGGACCATCCGGAACTGGTGCGTCGGGTCGAACGGGACGTGCCGCGTGGCGTGCGCGTCGACGACCCCGTCGAGCCGGTCCTGGACCGTCGAGACGGTGCTCGCCGCCGACACCAGGCCCACGTGGTCGTACCCCGCGGCGAAGAGCACCTCGGCGGCCTGCCGGCCCGCGGAGACGTTGTCGGAGCAGACCGACGAGACGGGGACGCCGTCGAACACACGGTCCAGGATGGCGACCGGGAACGACTGGGTGATCAGCTCCAGGACGGCCGGCGGCACGTACTGGGAGGAGCTCGGTTCGAGGATCAGCCCCTGGACGCCGTCGGCGACGAGAGCACGGACCAGGTCGCCCTCCGCCTCACCGTTGCCGAGGCTGCGCTTGACCACGAGGTTGGCGGCAGTGCTCGACGCGTCGAGCAGGCCCGCCAGGACACGCGTGCCGAACGTGTCGTCGAAGTCGGTGAGCACGCACCCGATCAGCGGGGCGGGCCCGCTCGCGGCCGCGGCGTTCGTGGCACTCTCGCTCACCACCACCGTGCCCAGCCGGGGCCGGCGGGTGATGTATCCGTCGGCACGCAGCAGGTCCATCGCGCGCTTGAGCGTGATGGCACTGACCTTGAGCTGCTTGGTCAGCTCGGCCTCGGCGGGCATCCGGTCCCCGACACGGTACGTGCCGGAGTGGATCGCGTCGCGGAGCTTCTCGTACACCTCGAGGTAGAGCGGCTGGCTCACAGATGCCCCTTCACCGGTTGGACGTGACCCATGAATCTACAGCGGGTCACGGCCGTGCCTTGATCGCGGCGCGCAGCTCGAGCGCCATGATGGCGCTGAGCTGGGTCGAGTAGAACACCGGTGGCTGGGCGGGACGGCGCCAGTCGTCGCCCGCCAGCAGGTGGCCATCACGCCGGCCCGTGTCCCAGAGGAGGTCCGTACTCGACCGGACGAAGTCCAGCACGGGCGCGGCTTCGGGCGACGCCGGCCCGATCCGGTCCAAGAGCGTGCCCAGGTACCGGTAGAGCACACCCTTGAAGAGGCCCTCGTCTCCCCCGCCGCCCTCGCTGCCGACGACGCCGTCCGGCGCGAGCTCGGCCAGTGCCGTCGTGGCCGTCCGCAGCGCCCGGCCGGTCAGCTCCCGGCCGGTCAGCTCGGGCAGCACCTCCTCCAGCGCGACGGCCGCCCCGACGTAGAGCCCTTGGTTGTAGGTGAAGCGCCACTGGGTGTCGACGCGACCGTCGCCCTCCCGGTTGATCCCGTCCTCGACGAACCCGTCGGGCCCCACGAGCGTGGCGGTGATCCAGTCGAAGGCCACCGTGCCGTACTCCAGGTACCTCGGGTCCGGCTCGTGCCGGTACAGGCGGGCCGACAGGATGGCGAACGGGCCGTTGGCCGGCGTGTTCTTGTAGTACGGCTGCTGCTTGCGCCACGCGACGCTCGCGCCGTGGGTCTCGTTCCACCCGTGCTCGACGACGTGCTCCCAGATCGCGCGGGCGTCGTCAAGGGGCTCGGCCCGTCCCGTGGCGCGCGCCAGCCGTTCGAGGGCCAGCGCGTACCAGAGCATGTCGTCGAAGTAGTCGTTGAACAGCGACCCCCCGTTCCGGGCGCGGAGGTTGGCGCTCGCCACCTCCGCCGCCGTCAGCCACTCCTGGTCCCCGGTCCGGCCGAAGGCGTCGAGCCGCACGTCGATGACGTGGGCCAGCCACCAGTAGTTGAACGTCGAGTTGTCCGCGGCCGGGTAGGTGTTGGCGAGCAGCTGCGGCTCGGCCGCGCCGAAGAAGTGGTCCAGGCTGCGCTGGGCCAGGTCGGCGCGGGCGGGCCAGGGATTCGCATGCGTCATAGGTCTCCTCGGGTGTCCCCTCCGGTCACTGCGCGTTGTCGGCCAGGATCCGGTCGCCGAGCTCCTGGGCCTCGTCCAACGCCGTCTGCGCGTCGATCTCGCCGCCGAGGAACCGCTCCAGCGCGGGGATGAGCGCCTTGCCCTCGACGTCGGAGGAGCCCGGCGTGTTCGACCGCACCTCGGCGTACTCCATGGTCTCGATGAACGCCTGGTACCGGTCGTCCTTCGTGAAGTACGGGTCGTTGGCGGCCTCCATGTTCGCGGGGATCCAGCCGGAGATCTTCGCGAAGTCGACGCTGTTGGCCGGCTGGGTGGTCCACCACTTCATGAACTCCCAGGCGCCGTCGGGGTTCTGCGCACCCTGCGGGATGACCAGTCCGAAGCCGCCCATCCCCGCGCCCTGGTCGCCGTCCGGGCCGACGGGCGGCTGCACGATGCTGTAGTTCACGCCCGCCTCGTCCAGCGCGGTCAGCGCCCACGGCCCGTCGTACTTGATCGTTAGCTTGCCCTCGGCGAACGAGTCGACGCCCTCGCCGAAGCCGGGCTCGTACACGCCGGCGTCCAGCAGGCCCTTCCAGAACTCGAGCACCTCCAGGCCCTCCGGGCTGTTGAACGCGGTGCTGGTCCCGTCGTCGCTGAACATCTGGCCACCCGCCTGCTTCAGCCACATGTTGAACAGGCCCGGGTCGTCCAGCGCGAAGCCGGCGATGCTCAGCTTCCCGCCGTCCCGCTCGGTGACGGCCTCGGCGGCCGCCTTCAGCTCGGCCCAGTCCGTGGGCGGTTCGACGTCGGCCGCCTTCAGCAGGTCGGCGTTGTAGAAGAGGGACCGGTTGTCGACGAGCAGCGGGAGTCCGTAGGTCTCACCGTCGACGACGAGCTCGCCCATCGCCTGGTCGTAGAACTGCGTGACGTCGACACCGTCGGCCTCGATGTACTCGTCGAGCGGCGCGAGCGCATTCTTCGGGACGTACAGCGGCGTGGCGAACCGGTCCCACAGGACGACGTCGGGCACGCTGCCGGACGCGAGCGCCGTGAGCAGCTTCTCCTCGACGAGCTCCTGACCGACGTACTTGACCTCGTACTCGTCCTGCGACTCGTTGAAGGCGTCCGCCTGCTTCTGCAGCTGCTTGGCCTGGTCCCCGGACCAGGAGCCCCAGAAGGTGACCTGTTCGGTCCCGCCGTCTGAGCCGCCGCCCGACCCGCTGCCGCAAGCGCTCAGGGTCCCGGCCAGTACCGCCGCCGCGGCGAGCGCCCCGGCGATCCGTGTCGAGCTCTTCATGACTCTGCTCCTTTGCAGGGTTTCTCGAACGTTCACTTCGTTCCGGAGTGGGCGAAGTTCTCGATGATGTAGCGCTGCGCGAAGATGAAGACGACTAGCACCGGCAGGCTCGCGAGGATCGTGCCGGCCAGCAGCGGCCCGTACTCCGTCTGGTACTCGTTGACGTACCCGGCGAGGCCCACCTGGACGGTGAGCATCTCGGGATCGTTGAGGGCGATCAGCGGCCACAGGAAGCTGTTCCAGCCGGCCTGGAACGTGAGGACGCCCAGCACGGCCAGGCCTGCCCGGGCCAGCGGCAGGTAGATGTTCCAGAAGATGCGGAACTCGCTCGCGCCGTCGATCCGCGCGGCGTCGCCGAGCTCGTCGGGCAGCGCCTGGAAGAACTGGCGCATGAAGAACACGGCGAACGGCCCGGCGGCGAACGGGATGAGCACGGCGCCGTAGCTGTTGATGAAGCCGGCCCCGCCTTCGCCGAACAGGTCGTTCCCGCCGACCAGCGGGAACCGGCGCAGCACCAGGAAGGTGGGGACCATCGTGATGATGCCGGGCACCATCATGGAGCCGAGGAACAGCGAGAAGACGACGCCGCGGCCGCGGAAGCTCAGCTTCGCCAGGGCGTACCCCGCCAGGCCCCCGAAGAACAGGTTGGTCGCGACCCCGCCGAGCGCGATGATCGCCGAGTTGGTCAGGTAGCGGCCGAAGGGCCCGTCGGTGAACAGGGTCACGTAGTTCGCGAGGGTGGGGCTCTCGGGCAGGAGCTGGAGGTAGGACGAGAGGATCTCGCCCTCGGGTTTGAGGGACGTGGACAGGGTCCAGACCAGCGGCATCACGGTGGTGACGCTGATCAGGACGACGGCGAGCGTCCACACCGACCTGCCGAGGATGCGCCGGGCGGTCGGGGGCCGTTTGTCCGGCGTCGGCCCGGCGGCGGTGATCACGGGACCCGCGGCCGCGGTGCGGGCGGGGGCGGAGCTGGTCTGTGCGCTCATCGGTCTCTCTCCCGTCCGGTGGCGCGGGCGTTGGCGACGGAGAAGACGAGGATCACGAGGAACAGCACGAAGGAGAGTGCCGAGGCGTAGCCCATTTCCAGGCGTCCGAAGCCGCGGTCGTAGATGTAGTAGACGAGCGTGAGCGTCGAGTTCCCGGGTCCGCCCTTGGTGAGCACGTACGCCTGGTCGAACACCTGGAAGGCGGCGATCAGGAGCAGCGTGAGGATAAGGAACGTGGCCCGGGAGATGGCCGGCAGGGTCACGTGCCAGAACACGCGGAAGGCTCCGGCGCCGTCGACGCGGGCGGCGTCGACGAGCTCGCCCGGCACGCCCTGGAGCGCGCCGAGGTAGATGATCATGTTGGCGCCGAAGCCGGCCCAGACGCTCATCATGACGATGGCGATCATCGCCCAGCGGGACTCGTACAGCCACGCCGGCCCGTTGATGCCGAACCAGCCCAGCACGGCGTTGAGCAGGCCGTACTGGGGGTTCAGCAGCCAGAACCAGATGGCGGCGGTGGCGACCGTCGAGGACACGACCGGGATGTAGAAGAGCGTGCGGAACACGCGCGACACGCGGCTGCTGCGGTTGAGCAGCAGTGCCGTGCCGAGCGCCACGACGAGCCCGGCGGGCACGTACAGGACGGTGTAGAGCGCGGTGTTGCGCACGGCGACCCAGAAGATGGGGTCGTCGACGATGCGCGCGTAGTTCGCCAGGCCCACCCACTCGAACTCGCCGATGACCGCGTAGTCGGTCAGGCTCAGGCCGATCGCCATGATCACCGGCAGCAGCAGGAAGATCGCGAACAGCACCACCGGCACGGCGAGGAAGATCCACGCGCTGATCGTCTGCTGGCGCCGGGTGGCGCTGACGGCGGCGCTCATCCCGAGACCACCGGTGCTGCCGCCGGTCTGCCGAACCTCGTCGTCCGGAACCTCATCGTCCGCTCCTTCTGCGCTGCAGGCAGTCGTGCCGACGCTGGCCGACCTGCGTGCAGAGTAGGAGGCCATTACCCCTATGTCAACGTATGGCAATAGAGGTAATGGCCGGAGTCGGTGGTGGACAGAGGCCGATCGACAGAGTCAGTGGACGATGACCGGCTTCACGGTGGCGCCGCGGTGCATGTCGGCGAAGGCGTCGTCGAGCTCGGACAGCTTGTACTGCTTGATGAGCCGCCCGAGCGGGAGCCGGCCGGCTGCGACGAGGTCGACGAGCTGCGGGATGAGCACCCTGGGGTCGGCGTCGCCCATCGTCACGCCGCTGACCGACTTGCCGGGGAGGACCGCCTGGAAGTCCACGGGAATCTCGGTCCCGGGCGGCGGGGCGCCGCAGGTGACCAGGTGGCCGCGTGCGCCGAGCGCCTCGATCGCGGACCTGGCCACGGCCGGCACTCCCGTGGTGTCGAAGGCGTGCGTCAGACCCACGCCGCCGGTGATCTCGGCGATGCGGGCGGCCACGTCCTCGTCCCGCCCGTTGATCGTGTGCGTCGCCCCGAGCTCGGTAGCGAGCTCCAGCCGTTCCGGCACGACGTCGACGGCGATGAGCAGGCCGGGCTCCCGCAGCGCGGCGGCCACCACGCCCGACAGGCCGACCGCTCCCGCGCCGAACACCGCGACGCGGGCGCCGGGGCGCACGCCCAGCGCGTTCCACACCGATCCGAAACCCGTCATCACCCCGCACCCGAGCGGGGCGAGGCTCGCGAGGTCGGCGTCGGCGCCCACGACGACGACGTTGCGCTCCTCCGCCACCGCGTGCCGGGCGAACGACGACTGGGCGAAGAAGTGCCCGCCGATCGGTGCGCCGTCGAGCGAGAGCGTCGCCGAGCCGTCCTCGCGCGCCCCGGCGAACAGGTTCCGCGGCAGCCACGTCGCACAGTAGGCCGGGTGGCCGTCCAGGCACGCCGGGCAGTCCCCGCAGGACGTGTAGCTCAGCACCACCTGGTCCCCGGGAGCGACCGTGGTGACCGCCGAGCCCACCCGCTCCACAATTCCGGCGCCCTCGTGGCCGATCACCCCGGGCAGCGGGAACGGGATGCCGCCTGCCCACACGCCGAGGTCGGTGTGGCAGACACCGGTCGCGACCATCCGCACGAGGACCTCGCGCTCGCGCAGGTCGGCGAGCTCGACGTCCCGCACGGTGAACGGCGTCTGGGGCGCCGTGAGGACGGCCGCCTGGGTCGTGGTGCTCATGCGTCCTCCCCCAGGTCGATGACTATCGACTTGGTGCGCTGGTAGGACGCCAGCGCCTCGGGGCCGTACTCCCGGCCCCACCCCGATGCCTTGACCCCGCCGAACGGCACCGCCGGGTCGAGCACGGCCCAGCCGTTGACCCAGCAGATCCCGGCGTCGAGCCGCTTGGCGACGCGGTGGATCCGCGCGATGTCGGAGGACTGGATGCCCGAGGCCAGGCCGTACGCCGTGCCGTTGGCCATCGCGATGGCCTCCTCCTCCGTGTCGAAGGGCTGGACTGTCAGCACCGGTCCGAACACCTCCTCGCGGACGCACTCGGCGTCCGACGACAGGCCGGCCAGGACCGTGGGCCGGTAGTAGAACCCGCCGCCCAGGTCCGCCGCCTCGCCGCCGCAGATCACCTGCGCGCCCTCCTCGCGCGCGGACTCGACCAGGGCCGAGACCTTGTCGAGCTGCTTCTGGCTGGCGAGCGGCCCGACGACGGTGGCGTCGTCCGTGATGTCGCCGAACGGGACACCGGGGACCGCCTGGCCCAGGATGCCCAGCACGGTCTCGTAGATCGGCCGCTCGACGAGCAGCCGCGGCCCTGCCATGCAGAACTGGCCCGCGTTGAAGACGAAGGCGCCGATCACGGTGCCGATCGCCTTGTCGAGGTCGGCGTCGGCGAACAGGATGTTGGCCGCGTTGCCGCCGAGCTCCGCGGTGAACGGCTTGAGGGTCCGGGCGGCGAGCGCCGCGGCGTGCGCGCCCACCTCGGTCGAGCCGGTGAACGCGACCTTGTCGACCTGGGGATGGGCAACGAGGTGGTCGCCCAGGCTCGCACCCGAGCCCGTCACGACGTTGAAGACGCCGTCGGGGACGCCGGCGTCCTTGAGCACCTGCGCCATGAACAGCGCGCTCAGGGGCGTGTCGCCGGCCGGCTTGTGCACTATCGAGTTTCCGGCGATGAGGGCCGGGGCGATCTTGGTCGAGGACAGGATGAGCGGGAAGTTGAACGGCGTGATCGCCGCGACGACGCCGATCGGCTCCTTGCGGATGTACGCGTGGGCGTTGGCGGGGATCTCGCGCACCGAGCCGTCCAGGTGCTGGCCGAGGCTCGCGGCGTACTCGAACTGCAGGATCGCGTGCTCGGTGTCGACGATGCGCGCGAACGTGATCGGCTTGCCGACGTCGTGGCTCTCCAGCTGCGCGAGCTCCTCGCGGCGCTCCCGAAGGATCTCGACGGCCTTGAGCAGGATCCGCGACCGCTCGCGGCCACTCAGGCGGGACCAGACGCCGGAGTCGAACGACTCGCGGGCGGCGGCGACGGCGGCGTCGACGTCGGTGGTCTGCGCCCAGGCCACGGACGAGATCACGCGGCCCGTGGCCGGGCTGATCACGTCGCGGCGCGCGCCGTCGGCCGCCTCGCGCCACTCGCCGCCGATGAACAGCCGGCCCGGCGGGAACTGGACGCTGTCGGTGACAGCGGGGGGATTGTCGGTGACGGTCATGACTTTCCTCTCATCGTTGAGAAACTTCCAGGCGAAGGGCCCTGCCCTCAGGCCGACGGGG
Source organism: Promicromonospora panici (assembly GCF_900608595.1). GTDB lineage: Bacteria > Actinomycetota > Actinomycetes > Actinomycetales > Cellulomonadaceae > Promicromonospora > Promicromonospora panici. The sequence goes on from NZ_UWYY01000021.1 coordinate 40,437, forward strand.
CCGACTGCTGTGCGACCTCCCGGAGCCGTTCGGCGATGAACGCGTAGGTGCGCCGGGCGGTCTCGAGGTCGTCCATGTCGTAGGCGTGGTCCGCCCCCGCGATATCGACGTGGGCGACCAGCGCGCCCACGGCACGGAGCCGGACGGCGTAGGCCTCGCCATCACCGCGGAGCCGGTCAAGCTCGCACGTCAGGACCACCGCGGGCGCGATGCCGGTCAGGTCGGCGTCGTCGGCGGGGTTGGCCGGGGACGCGAGCCGGTCGGAACGCATGGCGGGGTCCGGGATGTAGGCGTTGTCGAACACGTCGCCCATCCAGGGCTTGATCATCGGGTTGGTGCCGGCCGCCACCTTGTCCCGGGCGTGCGTGACCAGGTCGAGCGGCGGGTAGTGGAGGACCTGGAGCCCGATGGCCGGGTCGCCGTGCTCGAGGGCCTGGCGGGCGACGGCCGCAGCGAGCGCGCCGCCGGCGCTCTGGCCGCCGACCGTGAGGCGGATACCGTCCCAGCCGTTGGCGTCCCCGTGCTCGGCGACCCACCGCACCACCTCGTAGGCCTGGTGGGGCGCCGCGGGGAACCGGTGCTGCGGCGCCACGACGTAGTCGACGTTGACGACGACCACCCCCGCCTCGGCGGCGAGGTAGCGGCACAGCGGATCGTCGAGCTGGACGTCGCGCATGACGTAGCCGCCGCCGTGAAAGTTCACGTGCACGGGCGGGTTCGGGGCCTCACCGACGGACGGGCGCTCGGATCGGCCGGCGGGCCGGTAGACGAACGCCCTGGCCGGTCCGAGCGCCGTCGGGACGCTGATCTCCTCGACGTCCGCGGGGTACTCGGGGAACGGCGCCGGCTTGCCGCGCGCGGCCAGCTTGAGGCCGACCGTGGACATGCGCTGCATCCCGAGCGCGACCGCCGAGGCCACGTGGACGCTGCTGAGTACGGACATCTTCGCCATCTTCCTGCGAGTAGGTCTTGGTTGTGAGCGTGATCGTTGCGACTTCACGCCCGTTTTAGGCGCAACGATCACGCCCACAACACAGTCGGTTAGTAGCGGTAGATCGTCTGGGCCGTGTGGACGCCGCGGGGACCGTAGGGCGCCTTCTCGAGCCACGCGGACGCGGCTTCGTTCTGCGGGGCGAGCTCGGCGGCGGCCCGGACCTCCTCGGCCTTCTCGGGCGAGGGGCGCAGGTGCGCCAGCGCCTCCCCCGCGGCGTCCCGGTTGAACAGCGCGGCGGACCGGCGGGCCAGCGCGAACGACTCGACCGCCGTCCACGCGGAGTCCCGGGTGCCCGCGGCGAGCGCCAGGACTACGGCGGACGCGGCCGCCTCGGCATCGGGCACGCCGGAGTTGAGGCCGCGCGCGCCGAACGGCGCGAACAGGTGCGCTGCCTCCCCCGCGAGCAGCACCCGGCGGGCGGGGTCGGCGAAGTCGTGCGCGACGAGCTGAAGGAACTGGTACGTCGAGACCCACGAGGTGTTCTCCGCGTACCCGGCCGGGAGCACCGCGTCGAGCCAGGTGCGCACGCCGTCGGGCGAGGCGAACTTGTCGGCGTCGTCGCCGTCGACGAGCTGCAGGTCGACCCGGTAGCCGCCCGCGAACGGCACGACCAGGACGTTGCGGCCCTGGACCGCCGGGTGGGCGTAGTGGAAGTGCCGCTCCTGGGGCAGGGCAGGCTGCTCGATCTCGGCGACGTCGACGACGATGTACCAGCCGTCGTCGCGCCCGCCCTCCATCCGGGCGCCGATCTGCTTGCGCACGGCGGAGCGCGAGCCGTCCGCGGCGATCACGTACTGCGCCTGCCAGCGGTCGCCACCCAGGGTGGTGATGCGGACGCCGTCGTCGTCGGAGACGACGTCCGTGACCTCCTGCTCCCAGGCGAACTCGACCCCGGCCGCGACCGCGCGCTCGTAGAGGTACCGCTCGGTCTCGACCTGCGGCAGGCTCGTGAAGTGCGGGTACGTCCCCGGCGCGGGGTCGGGGTAGGTCTTGGCGTAGACCTCCTTGCCCTCGTAGAAGGTGCGCTGCGTGTTCCAGTAGACGCCGTGCCCGTACAGCTCGGCGCCGAGCCCTGGGCTGAGCCGGTCGAGGATCTGCAATGTCTGGCTGTGCGTGAAGATCGCGCGGCTGCCCGGCCGCTGCCGCCCGTGCCGCCCGGCCTCCAGGACGGTCACGGGGCGGCCGTACGACCGCAGCGCCAGGGCCGCGGTCAGGCCTACGGGCCCGGCGCCGACCACGAGGGTCTCGCGCTCGCGGACCGCCTCGCCGCTGCGCGCCTGAGGATCAGGAGTTGTGCTGACCATGGTTTTCCTCTCCAGGGGTCCGGGCGACTGCTGGATTCCGGACGACGACGGCGTCCAGGACGACCGGGCCGCGTGCCGTGACCCGCACGGGGTTGAGATCGATCTCGGTGACGTCGTGGTGCTGCGTGAGCACGTCGCTCACGGCGAGCAGGGTGGCGGCGAGCGCCGCGCGATCGACGGGCGGCGCGCCCCGGAAGCCGTCGAGCACCGCGGCCGGCAGGGTGTCGACCATCTCGGCGGCACGTTCGGCCGAGAGCGGTGCGAGGCGCAGCACGGGTTCCGAGCCCGGCCCGCCGACCAGCTCGACGCCGACGCCGCCGAGGCCAAGCAGGACGACGGGCCCGAAGGCGGCGTCGCGGATCCCGCCGACGATGAGCTCGGTGCCGGGCGGGGCCTGCTCCTCGACGAGGTAGCGGCGCTGCGAGGCGCCGTCGATCCTGTCGATCGCGTCGAGGGCCGCGTCCAGCTCGGCGTGGCCGCGCACCCCGGTGTGCACGCCGCCGACGTCGGACTTGTGCAGCACCGCCGCGTCGAGGACCTTGACGACCACCGGCCGGTCCGGGCCGCCGAGCTCGTCCAGGGCGGCGTGGGCGGCGGCCCGGTCCGCGGCTGCCCGACGGCGCATGGTGGTCAGACCGTGGGCCTCGAAGAGCGACTTGGCCGTGTCCTCGTCCAGCGCACTGTCCTCGTCCAGCGCCCCGAGGGTCCGCGTCGCCGGCACGGGCGGCGCGTCGACGACGGCGCGGGCGGCGGCGTCCGTGACCAGCGCGGCCAGGCCGGTCGCGAGGTCGCCGGGGCTGGAGTACAGCGGGACGCCGATCCGGTCCAGCCGCTCGCGGCGCCGCTCGATCGCGGCGGCGGGGCCGCCCGTCGCATAGAGCACCCGGCCGGCGGTGCCCTCGACGGCGGCCACCGGGTCGAGGACACCGGGCTCGTCGAGGGCGTAGACGCCGACGGCGTCGATCCCGGGCTCGGCGGCGACGAGGCGCAGTATGTCGGGGAACGTGGCCGACGGCCGCCCGGTGTCCACGGGGTTGCGCTGGTAGGTCAGCGGCGGCAGCAGGTCGCCGAGCCGGTCGAGCGTGACGGGCGCCAGCTCCGGCACCCGCACGCCCTTGGCACCGAGCGCGTCGGCGACGACGAGACCGGGCCCGGCCTGGCCGGTGAGCACCGCGACGCCGGTCGTGGACCGGGGCGCCGCGGGCAGCCGCACGGACCGCAGCGCCTGGAGGGCAGCGACCATCTCGTCGAGGTCGTCGACGACGACCGCCCCCGCCTGTGCAAGGGCGGCGCGGGTCAGCGCGTACGACCCGGTGAGGGATCCCGTGTGCGACCTGGCGAAGTCGCCGACGTCGGAGCGCCCGACCTTGAAGGCGACCACGGGCTTGCGGGCCGTGACGCGGCGCAGGGCCGCGACCAGGGCGTCGCCGTCGGTGATGCCCTCGACGTGCAGGCCGACGGCGGTGGTCGTGTCGTCGTCCGCGAAGAAGTCCAGCATCGACGCGAAGCCGACATCGGCCGCGTTGCCCAGGCCCACGCCGAGGCGCAGGCCGATGCCGGCGCGCTCCAGGAGGAAGGCGATCGCCAGGTTGATGCCGCCGGACTGCGCGACGATCCCCACCGTGCCGGGCCGCAGCCCGGCGGCCGCGGGCATGAAGTTGGCGAACACACCGTCGACCGGGTTCATGAAGCCGGAAGTGTTGGGGCCGAGCAGCCGGACGCCGCCACGCCGGGCGGCCTCGACCGTCCGCTGCTGCAGCTCGTGGCCCTCGGGACCGCTCTCGGCGAAGCCGCCCGCGCACACGACGGCGGCTCGCACGCCCGCGGCCGCCGCCTCCTCGATCGCGCCCGGGACGGCGTGGGGCGGGATCACGAGGACGGCGAGGTCCGCCGGGCCGGACAGCTCGCCCAGACCGGTCACTGCCGTGCGGCCGAGGATCGTGCCGCCGCGGGGGTTGACCGGGTACAGCTCGCCGGCGAATCCGGTGAGGGCCTGCATCATCGCGTGGCCGGCCTTGTCGGGGCTGGCCGAGGCGCCGACCACGGCGATGCTGCGGGGGCGCAGCAGGGCGTCGAGGTCGTGGGTCACGGCGTTCACCGGCGCGTTCCGCGCGGCGTTCATCGCGCACCCGGGCGGCGGCCGTAGGGGATCGCGCCGTCGTCGGTCACGGGGACGTCGAGCCGGCCGAGCCGGTCGATCTCGACGGCCACCCGCTGGCCCGCGGCGATCGGCCCGACCCCGGCGGGGGTGCCCGTCGCGATGACGTCCCCGGGGTACAGGGTCATGACGTGGCTCGTGTACGCGACGAGCTCGGCGACGTCGAAGATCAGCTCCTTGGTCGCCACCCGCTGGCGCAGCTCGCCACCCACCCAGCAGCGCAGCCCCAGCTCGCCCGGGTCACCGACCTCGTCCGTCGTGGTGATCCACGGGCCGAACGGCGTGAACGTGTCGAACGACTTTCGGGTCGAACGGTCCTCGGTGGACCGCACGGTGATGTCCAGGACCGGGGCGTAGCCGAGCACGTGATCGAGGGCCTGGGCGGCGTCCACACGGCTCGCCGTCCGCCCGATGACGACGCCGAGCTCGCCCTCCTGGTCGGTGCGCACGTCGGTGTACGGGAGACGGATCGCCTCGTCGGGGCCGATCACCGACGAGCTCGCCTTGAGGAACACGCCGTATTCGGCGATCGTCTTCTGCTCGCTCATCTCGGCCTTGTGGTCGAGGTAGTTCACCGGAGCGCCGACCACCTTGCCCGGGCGGGCGATCGGCGCGGCGAGCCGGGCTCCGTCGAGCGGGCGGGTCGGCAGCTCCGTCAGCGGCAGGGCGGCCAGCTCGGCGAGCGTGCCGCCACGCTCGAGGAACGCGAGCAGCGGACCACCCGCTCCGGACCCGGCCACGCCCAGGGCATCGGTCAGGTCGACGAGACGGTCCCGCACGACGGCGTGCAGGCGGGCGTCGACGGTGCTGGCTAACCTCATCGTCAGGTGCTCCTTCGGTAATGTGACATAACCATCGGCGGTCGGAGTACGGTATGTCAAGCATCGAGTTCCGACCACAGGAAGGCGACCTATGACGAAGGCGACCAGAGCCGACGGCAACGCTGACGGCAGAGACCACCCCCGCCTGCCCCGCACCCGCCAGGGCTCACCGCCGAGCCTGCTGCTGACCCTGCTGGGCGACTACTGGTGGGGACACGCCGAGCCGCTGCCCTCGGCGGCGCTCGTCGAGCTGCTCGCCGACTTCGGCGTCAGCGACGTCGCCGCCCGGGCCGCGCTGAGCCGGATGGTCAAGCACGGGCTCCTCGAGACCGCCCGCTCCGGCCGCAACACCTTCCACGGGCTCACGCCGCGCGCCCAGACGGTGCTGAGCGACGGAGCCGCCCGGATCTTCAGCTTCGGCGCCGACGACGGCGAGCCCTGGGACGGCCGCTGGAGCGTCGTCGCGTTCTCGGTGCCCGAGGCCAACCGCTCGGTCCGCGAGGCGCTGCGCACGCGCCTGCGGTGGCTCGGCTTCGCGCCGCTCTACGACGCCCTGTGGGTCTCGCCCCACGAGCACCACGCCGAGGCGCTGGCCGAGCTTGTCGAGCTCGGGGTCACGGCGGCCACGGCCTTCGTTGCGACCGCGCCCGACCTGCCCGCGACCGTGCCGCCGCAGAGCGCCTGGGACCTCGACGGCCTGGCCGGCCTGTACCAGGCGTTCGTCGATACCTGGGAGCCGACCCACGCCGCGCTCGGGCGGGGATCGATCGACCCCGTCGACGCGCTCGTGCGGCGCACCGAGCTCATGGACGCCTGGCGCGCCTTCCCCGGCCTCGACCCGGACCTGCCCGCGTCGCTCCTACCGCCGGGCTGGCCCCGGCCCCGGGCCCGCGAGCTGTTCCTCGACACCTACGAGCGGCTCGGCGTCCCCGCCTCGGCGCGCGTGCGCGAGGTCATCGCCCGCCACGCGCCCGAGCTCGCCGACCACGTGGCCCAGCGCTCCACCCCGGCCGCGCCACCCGCCCCGACCGGCCCGACGGTCAGGTGACGAGCGCAGCCCGTAGCTCCTCCGGTACCGCACACGGGCGGCCGTCGTCGTCGACGTGGACGCATGTGGTCGTGCCCTCCACGCAGCTCACGCCGGCTCGCAGCACGCGCCAGCGGTAGGTGACCGACGTCCGGCCGACCGCCGAGGCCTCGATCTCGACGACCGCCTCGTCGCCGAACCGGAGGGGTCCGAGGAAGTCCACCTCCAGCCGGCGGCGCGGGAACCGGGTGAGCTCGCCCCCGGTGAGCCCGGACAGGCCGAGCGACCGGAGCAGCTGGTGCTCCGCCCGCTCGGCCCACCGGAGGGCGGCCGTGTGATGGATGCGGCCGCCCGCGTCCGTGTCGGCGAACTCGACACGGACGGGCTCACTGTGCCGTGCCACCGACGGCGCCACCGGCCGGAACGCCGTCCTCCAGCGGGGGCAGCGTGATGCCGCTCGTCTGCCCGGACGGTGCGAAGACCGACGGCCAGGCCTCCGCGATCGCCTCGGCCGACCAGCCGCCGTCGCGGTAGGTCACGGCGAGCTCCTCGGGGTACGAGTACAGCGACAGCTTGTCGCCGCCGACGCCGATCGCCTGCCCCGTCACCTCGGCGCTGGCGTCCGAGGCGAGCCACACGACCAGCGGCGCCACGTCCTCCGGACCGCCGAGCGCGTGCTCCTGGCGGACGACGCGCGGCAGGGTCTCGCCGCGCTCGTACGCCTCGGCGACCTCCCGGTACACGGGGATGGTCGCGGTCATCGCGGTGATCGCCGTCGGGATCACGACGTTCACCGTCACCTGCGCGCGCGCCAGCTCGAGCGACCACGTGCGGGCCATCGCGACGACGCCGGCCTTGGCCGCCGCGTAGCTCGTCTGCCCGAAGTTGCCATGCTGCCCGGCCGGGGACCCGACCACGACGATCCGGCCGCCCTCGCCCTGCTCGCGCAGGCGGGCCGCCGCCGCGCGCACGGTCGTGAACGTCCCGCGCAGATGGGTGGCCACGACGACGTCGAAGTCGTCGTCCGTCATCTTCCACAGCACGCGGTCGCGGATCACGCCCGCGTTGGCCACGAGCACGTCGAGCCGGCCGAACTCCTCGACCGCGGTCCGCACGAGCAGGTCGGCGGTGTCCGTCGGGCCCACGGGGGCGACGACGGCGACCGCCGCGCCCCCCGCCTCGGTGATCGCCTCGACGGCGCGCTCCGCGGCGGCGCCGTCGACGTCGTTCACCACCACCCGCGCGCCCGCCTCGGCGAGCGCCCTGGCGTAGGCCAGCCCGAGGCCCTGCCCGCTGCCGGTGACGATCGCAACCTTCCCGGCCAGGGTGATCTCCGCGCTCATGTCCTGCCCGCTCATCCGAGGAACCTCAGGACCATCACGGCGACGGCGGCCGGCTTGGCCTGGTCCTCCACCTCGAAGACGCTCTCGAAGACCGTCTGGTACCCGCCGGGCACCTCGGTGACCTCGCGCAGCGTGGACACCACCCGGATCCGCGCCCCGACCCGTACCGGGGCCGGGAACCGCAGCCGGTCGAGGCCGTAGTTGACGCCGGTCGCCACGCCCGTGACCTCGACGATCTCGGCCATCAGCGGGACGACGAGGCTCAGCGTGAAGTAGCCGTGCACGATGGTCCCGCCGAACGGTGACCGTGCGGCGGCGTCGGGGTCGACGTGGATGGGGTTGTGGTCGCCGGTGAGCTCGGCGAAGTCGTTGACCTCCTCCTGGGACACGGTGTGCCACGACGACGGGCCGAACACCGTCCCGACGTGCTCGGGCAGGTCGGCCAGGGCCACCCGCGTCGGGGCTGTCGCCGTCTCGGGCGTGGTTGGTGCTGGGGTCATCGGCTCGCTCGCAATCGAGGTAGGTGGTTCGGTGAGAAGGCTTGGGTGGGGGCGGCGGGTAGAGCTATCCGTCGACCCGGACCACGACGGCCCCGGCGGAGTCGCCCGCGGCGCAGCCCGTGAACAGCCCCGTGCCGCCACCCCGCGCGTGCAGGGCGTGGATCAGCTCGGTGATCGCCCGGGCGCCCGTCGGCCCCTGGGGGTGGCCGTAGACGAGCGACGACCCGTAGGGGTTCATCCGCTCGAGCGGGTAGCCCATCTGCTCGGAGAGCCAGAGATCGTTCACCGCGAACGGGTTGTGCGTGGTGACGACGTCGACGTCCGACATGCTGATCCCGGCGTCCGCCAGTGCGACCCGGGCGGCCTCGACGGGGGCCTTGGGCATGTACGCGGGCTCGGCGCGGCCGAACCCGGTCGCCACGATCTGCGCCGTGACGCCGTCCCGCCCGATCTCCCGGGCCCGGTCGGCCGTCGCGACGACGACCCCGGCGCAGCCGTCGGCGGGGTGGGTCTGCGCACCGTAGGTGACCACTCCCCCCGGCTTGACGGGCGACAGCTTGGCCAGCCCCTCGGCGGTGGTCGGGAAGACGCCGTGGTCCTCCTCGACCCAGGCCACTCCCTTCCCGTCCCTCCCGCCCTTTGTCCCCGGGATGCGCACGGGCACCATGTACTCGCGCTGCACGGCGCGGTCGTCGGCGAGCGAGCTCACGTACTGCTCGTAGCGCAGCAGTGCCACGTCGTCGACCTGCTCGCGTGTGTATCCGCCGTCGAGGGCGGTGTTCTCCGCGGTGTCGTTCATGCTCTGGCCGGTGGTCGGATCGAGCTTCATGGGGTCGAGCACCCAGTGCTCGGCCAGCGGTGCGCCACCGGCGCTGCGCTGGCTGGAGTAGAGCATGAGCGGGCCGTTGCTGGTCCGGTCGGTGATGACGCCGATGGTCGTGGCGTGCGCGCCGAGCTCGACCTGGGTGGCCAGGTGCTCCACGACCACCGCCGACGTCGCGCAGGCCCGCGAGAGCCACGGCCCGCCGTACTGGCCGGCGCCCAGCCGCCGGGACACGAGGGTCACGCCGTAGAACCCGTACTGCTGGGGCACTGTGCAGCCGAGCGTCCACTCGGTGATCTCCTCGGGCGGCAGCCCGCGGGCCTCCAGCGCGCGGCCGGTGACGTCCACGGCCATGTCGAGGCTGTTCACCTCCGCCAGCGGGCCCTGCCACTTGGCGAACGGCGAGGTCCAGCTCAGGCCGAAGGGGATGTGCGCGTCGCGGAATCTCATGTGTGCTGACCTGCCTCCAGCTCGGTGGCCTCTAGTTCGGGGACTCGGGTGCGCAGGGTGCGCATGTCGAGCTTTCCGCTCGGGCTGCGGTCCAGGGCGTCGACGAAGAAGACCTTTCGCGGCTTCTTGTAGCCGGCGAGCCGCCGTCCGACCTCCTCCTGGACCTGCTCCGCGGTGAGCGACGTGCCGGGTGCGGTGACGACGTACGCGGTGACGACCTCGCCCCACCGGGGGTCGGGCGCGCCGAAGACGACGACGTCGGTCACGCCCGGCATGGCCACCAGGACGGCCTCGACCTCGCCGGTGAAGACCTTCTCGCCGCCCGTGTTGACCACCGCGGAACCGCGGCCGAGCAGCTCGACCAGGCCGTCACCGAGGACCCGGACGTGGTCCCCCGGCATGACGTACCGGACGCCGTTGATGACGGGATACGCCTCGGCGGTCCGCTCCGGGTCGCCGTCGTAGCCGAGCGGCATCTGCCCGCGGTACGCCAGGACGCCGGTCGCGCCGGGGACGTCCTGGACCTCGCGGAGCTCGGCGTCGAACACGACGGTGCCGGGGGCGAGCCGCGGGTGGCACGGGATGTCCTGCGGCCCGCGGACCACGCCGTAGGCGAACGGGCCGCCCTCGCTCGAGCCGAAGATGTCGACCAGCGTCGCCCGGGGGGCGCGGGTCACGAGCCGCAGCTTGAGGTCGTCGGACCACGCCATACCCGAGCTGAGCACCGTGGTCAGGCTGGACACGTCGAGCCCGGCACCGTCGGGCGAGTCGAGCACGTCGACGAGCGGCCCGACGACGGCGTTGCCCGCCACGATCAGCCGGGTCACCCGCCGTTCGTGGATGGTCCGGGCTGCCACCAGCGGGTCGTAGCTCGCCGACGGCAGAAAGATCACGCACCCGCCGAGCACCAGCGCGTTCATCACGTTGAACAGCGCGGTCGCGTGCATGAGGGGGGTCAGCGGCAGGGTCACGGTCGGCGGGAGGTCCGTGCGCGCGGCGATGCGCGTCACCTCGTCGAGGTCCTCGGGGACGGCGACGGGCAGCGAGCCGTAGATCGAGAACAGCTGGCTGTCGAACAGGTTCCCGTGGGTCCAGACGACAGCCTTGGGAGTGCCTGTCGTACCGCCCGTGAACATGAAGATCTGGTGATCCGGCGAGAGCGGCTGGGGGTCGAGCGGCTCGGCGTCCAGCGCGGTGGCGAACGACCGGCCGGGCGCAGTGGGGCTGTCGTCGTCGGGGACTCGGTCCTCGTCAGGCGCTCGGCCCTCGTCAGACACCGTGAGCACGAGGCCCGGCAGCGGGACGTGCCGGCCGGCGTCGCGCACGTGCCGGCCGAGGCTGGTCGGGTGGACGAGGGCGTCGGCACGCGAGGTGCGCAGCAGGTCGGCGAGCTCGCGGCCCTGGTAGCGGAAGTTGATGTTGACGGGGATCGCGCCGATCTTGTACGCCGCGTACACGGTCACCAGGTACTCGACGCGGTTGTACATGAAGATCGCGACGCGCGACCCGGCGCCGAGCCCCTCGGCGCGCAGCGTGCCGGCGACCCGGGCCGCGGCGTCGTCCAGGTCGCGGTAGGTCATGGTGCGACCATCGGCGACGACGGCGGGCCGGTCAGGGCACGCGCGGGCGACGGACTCCCAGATGGTGGCGTAGTTGGCTCGGCTCAGGTCTTTGCTCGGGGTCGGCTGGTCCACTGCTCACATCCTTGTGGGCGGGCCGCGGCCGGCTTCTGGGTCTCAGGCGAGGCTCAGGCAGCCGGACGTCGGCGAGGCTTCGATCGTGCCCCACCTCCCCCGACGACGTCAAGCACTTTCGTGACGCCCGTCATGCGAATGTCGAATGTCAGGCGCTCGACGGAACGCCCGACGAGCCCAGCAACCCGGCCAGGTCCGCGCGCGCCGCGCCGATGAACCCCTGCCGCAGGCGGCGGAACGTGGCGGCGGACCGCCCGGACGGCCAGTCGGCCGAGAGGTGCTCGGCGGGCAGCCTGGGGTCGGCGCGCAGCAGCGCGAGCCAGTCGGCACCCAGGGCCGTCATGTCCCGCAGCGGGTGGGCCGAGCCCTCGACGTCGGCCCAGGTCTCCAGGAACCGGAGGTGGTGCGCGCGGATCTCGTCCAGCCGCCAGGCCGAGCGGACCGCCCGCGCCGCCGAGAAGCCCTCGATCTCGTACGCCCGGAACGCGGACAGCTCGACGTCGGCGAGCTCGCCGTCGAGCGGCCGGAGCGCCGAGGCGACGTCGACCTCGCCGGGCGCGATCCACAGCCCGTCCCGCAGCAGGCCGAAGCCCGCCCAGGTCAGGGCCGCCCGCACGCGGTGGCGCGCGTCCCGCTGGCTCTCCGGCACGGAGAACGTCACGAGGGTCCAGCCCGTGCCGACGGGCGCGAAGGGCTCGTCGGCGAGCACGCGGCCGCGCGCCTCGCGCAGCACGGCCTCGCTCGCCGGCGTCAGGCCGTACGCCACCTCCCGCCCGGAGCGGACCTTGGCGAGCAGATCGCGCCGGCTCATCCGGGAGAGCGTGGCGCGCGTCGCGGCGTCGCCGACGCCGAGCTCGCCGAGCAGCCCGATGAGCACGGCCGAGGGGACGCGCTCGACGTCGGCGTCGAGCACGAGCTCTCCGAGGAACGCGAGCAGCAGCTGCTCGGGGCGGCGAGAGGCCCGCCCTGCTGCGACGCGTTCCTCGCTGTCCTGAGGTGCCGGCATGCCTCGCAGTATTCCACCCGGAGTTCCACCGGAGTTCCACGCGGAATCCCGCCGGGAGCATTCCGGAGGGCCGCGAGCGCCCGAGTCGTGACCTGCATGTCGTTGACATGCATGACATGTTGGCTGCACGCTGTACACGCAAGTGTCATGTATTTGTGTTGCATCTCGGTAGTGCCCCGATTCGACAGTCCCACGATTCAACGACGAATGTGGAGGAACCCATGAGCCGACGACGTCGCGGCGTCCTGGCCGCCGGCGCTGCGCTGCTGGCGCTCGGCCTTGCCGCGTGCACGGCCGACGCGCAGGACCCACCCGCCGAGACCGGGGAGGACGGGAACCGGGCGGTGACGATCGGCGCGCTGAGCATCAGCGAGACGGCGCCGCTCTGGGCCGCCGTCGACGCCGGTGTGTTCGCCGAGCACGGGCTCGACGTGACGGTCCAGCCGATCCAGGGCGGCGCGCAAGCGATGCCCGCCCTGATCAACGGCGAGGTCGACCTGACCATCGGGCAGCCGTTCGGCGTCCTGCGGGCGACCGAGCAGGGGCTCCCCGTGGGGATCATCGCCGGGTATGCCGAGAGCTACGCCGAGGGCGACGACGTCAACTCCGTGGTCGCGGGGGCGGACACGGACATCACCCGGCCCGCCGACCTCGCGGGCGCCAAGGTGGCGGTCAACTCCCTCGGCGCGGCGGGCGACCTCACGATCCGCGCCGCCGTCGAGCAGGACGGCGGGGACCCCGACGCCATCGAGTTCGTCGAGGTCGCGTTCCCCGACGCGGCGGCCCAGCTCGAGGCCGGGAACATCGACGCCGCGTGGGTCCCGGAGCCCTTCGTCTCCATGATCGTCGGAGCTGGCGGCACCAGGGTCGTCGACCCCTACCAGGCCGTCATCCCCGGGCTGCCAACGCTCGTGGTCCAGGCGACCACCCAGACCGTCGAGCAGGACCCGGAGCTGGTCGCCGCGGTGCGCGAGGCCCTGGCCGACGCGTTCACCTGGGCGGAGGAGAACGACGACGCCGTCCGCCAGACGCTCGTCGACAACCTCGAGCTGCCCGAGGAGGCCGCGGCGAACCTGCCGCTGCCGCACTTCACGACCACCGTCGACCAGGAGGTCATCCAGGCGCTGGCCGACCTGGCCGTCGAGCACGAGTACTTCCAGGAGGCCCCTGACGTCGACGCGATCCTCGTCGAATGACGGCGCGCGTCCTCGGCCTGCTGGGGATCCTCGGGTTCCTGGTCACGTGGGAGGTCGCGGCGCTCTCGGGCGCGGTCAGCCGGACCTACCTGCCGACCGCCTCGACGACCCTGCTGCGCCTCGGCCGCGAGCTCACGACGCCGGACTTCTGGGTCACGCTCGGCGATACCGTCATCACCTGGTCGGCCGGGCTGGGGATCGCCGTCGTCGCCGCGATAGCGCTCGGGACCGTCGTCGGGCTCGTGCCGTTCCTCCAGAAGGCCACGCACAGCAGCGTGGAGTTCCTGCGGCCGATCCCCTCGGTGGCGATCATCCCGCTCGCCGTGCTCGTCGCCGGGCTGTCCCGGGAGGCCGCGCTCATGGTGGTCGTGTACGCGCCGTTCTGGCAGGTGTTCGTCCAGGTGCTGCACGGCGTCGCCGACGTCGACCCGGTGGCCCAGGACACCGCCCGCAGCTACGGGCTGGGCAGGCTCGACCGCTTGCGCCACCTCGTGCTGCCGACGGCGCTGCCCTACGTGATCACCGGGTTCCGGCTCGCGGCGTCGGTGGCCCTGGTGCTGACCATCACGGCCGAGCTGGTGATCGGCAACCCGGGCCTCGGGCGGCAGATCGAGCTCTACCGGTCCGCGCCCGACGCACCCGGCCTGTACGCGCTGGTGCTGGTCACGGGCGGGCTCGGCATCGTCGTCAATCTCGCGACCCGCATGGTCGAGCGGCGGCTGCTGCGCTGGCATCCGTCGGTGCGCAGGGAGGAGGCACTGTGAGACGGATCAGACTCCGGCCGGTCCTCGGCGCACTGCGCACCCTCGGCTATGCCGCCGGGCTGCCCGCGCTCGCCCTGCTGGCCTGGGCCCTGGCCACGGACCGGTCGGCCTCCCTCTACTTCCCGCCGCCGGCGACGATCGCCGACGCGTTCGTCGAGACCTGGTTCGGCCCGGCGTTCACCGAGGACGTGCTGCCGAGCCTGGGCCGGTTCGCGGCCGGCGTCCTGCTGTCGATGGTCATCGGGATCGTGGCCGGCACCGCGATCGGCACCACCCGGTGGCTGCGGGACCTGCTGGAGCCGATGCTCGAGTTCTTCCGCGCGGTCCCGCCCGTCGTGCTCGTCCCGGTGCTCATGCTGATGCTCGGCGTCGGCGACACGATGCGGATCGCCGTCATCGTCTCGGGCTGCGTGTGGCCGGTGCTCCTCAACACCGTCGAGGGGGTGCGCGGCGTCGACACGGTGCTCACCGAGACGTCCCGCTCCTACCGGGTGCGGGGCGGGCTGTCGCTGCGCTACGTGGTCCTGCCCGCCGCGAGCCCGCAGATCATGGCCGGAATCCGCCTGTGCCTCTCGATCGGGCTGATCCTCATGGTGATCTCGGAGATGTTCGCCTCGTCCTCGGGGCTCGGCTACCGGATCGTCTACTTCCAGCGCAGCTTCATGATCGCCCAGATGTGGAGCGGCATCGTGCTGCTCGGACTCGTGGGCGTAGCGGTGGCGGGGCTCTACGGGATCGCCGAACGGCGCGTCCTGCACTGGTACCACGGCATGAGAGAGGTGGCACGTGGCTGACATCAGCACGCACGAGAAGCCGGCGGAGGCCGCGGGCACCACCCTGCTCTCCGTCCGAGACCTGGGCAAGACGTACGGCGCCGGGCCTGGCGAGGTGGAGGCGATCCGCTCCATCAGCTTCGATGTCCGGGCCGGCGAGCTCGTCTGCGTGGTGGGGCCCTCGGGCTGCGGCAAGACGACGCTGCTCAAATGTCTCTCGGGGCTGCTCCACCCGACGTCCGGGTCCGTGGCCCTCGCCGGGCAGGCCGTGGTCGCACCGCCCAAGAAGATGGCAGTCGTCTTCCAGGAGTACGGGCGCAGCCTCTACCCGTGGCTCAGCGTGCGGGACAACGTGGGTCTGCCGCTCAAGGCCCGCCGGCTGCCGCGCGGCGAGCGGGACGACGCCGTCCGGGCCGCGCTCGAAGAGGTCGGGCTGGGGCACGCGCTGTCGACGTACCCGTGGCAGCTCTCCGGCGGCATGCAGCAGCGGGTCGCGATCGCCCGGGCCATCGCCTACCAGCCCGAGGTGCTCGTCATGGACGAGCCGTTCGCGGCGGTGGACGCGCAGACCCGCGCCGACCTGGAGGACCTGGTCCGGCGCGTGTGGCAGGACCTCGGGGTCACCGTCATCTTCGTCACGCACGACATCGACGAGTCGGTGTACCTGGGCGAGCGCGTGCTGGTGCTGTCGAGCTCGCCGACCGTGGTCCAGGAGGACCTGGCGGTCGACCTGCCCTCCGAGCGCGACCAGATCTCCACGCGTGCCCTTCCGCGGTTCACCGAGCTGCGCACGCACGTGCACGAGCAGATCCAGCGCGCCAAGCGCGGCGACCGGACGGCGCTCCCGGCAACGTAGACCGTCTTGGTTGTGGGCGTGACCGTTGCGCCTGCAGCGGGCACACAGACGCAACGATCACGCCCACAACCAAGTCAGACGTCGTCGGGGGCGTGGTGGCCGTGTGTGTCGAGGATGCGGGTGAGGAGACGCCGCAGGGTGGCGTGCTCCTCCTCGCTGAGCCCCGCGGTGAGCGAGGCGTCCACCTGGGCGGCGTGCGGGACGAGCCGGCGCAGCTCCGCGCTGCCCGCCTCCGTCAGCTGGACGAGGTTGCGGCGGCGGTCCGTCGCGGCCCGCGCCCGCTCGACGAGGCCCCTGGCCTCGAGCCGGGTGACAAGGCCCGCGACGGTCGAGCGGTCGAGGTCCAGCGCGTCGCACAGCTCGCGCTGGCTGGCGCCGCCGGTCCGGCGCAGCACGTTGAGCACCCCGAACTGGACGTTGCTCAGGCCCTGCCCCACCTCCTCGGCCCACACCGCCAGATGCACCTGCTGGGCGCGGCGGATGAGGAAGCCCACGTGCTCGGGCAGGTACAGGGACTGGCGCGCGCCGACGTCGTCCGCCTCGCTCGCCCGGGCGGCGGCCACGCCGCTTCGCTGAGTCATGGCCCGATCATCACAGCCAGCGCGGCGGCGCGGGGACGGGGCCGCCGTTCGAGGCGACGACGCCCGCACCCCCGCGGCCCGTCGCCCAGCGGGTCAGGTCCGCGGCGGTTCCGCGCAGGGCCACGGCTTCGGGCGACGCAGTCCCGTCCGCAACCGTCCCGAACTCGGCGACCGGCACCGCCCGCTCCCGGTCGACGGGTTCCAGCACGAGCTGCGGCACGCCGTCCGGCCCCAGGCGACGCCGCCACGCGCCGACCACGTCGGCCAGCAGGCGGTCGACCAGCTCGGCCGGGAAGTCGTCGAACGAGCCGCCGTTTTCGAGGTCGACGGCGTGCACCCACACCTCCCGGGTCCTCATCCAGACCGTCTCGGACGCCGGCACGACCCGGCCGAGCGCCGTGCGCACCGGGGCGTGCCAGGCCTCCTCGGACAGGTCCCGCCACTCCACGTCGAGATGTACCGCCGCATGCGCACAGAGGTTACGCAAGGCCCGGGCGGGGAGCGTCGCGGCGAACTCGATCTCCTGGTCGCGCTCGGTGGGTGAGGCGTACATCGGCGTCTCGACGCCTGTCGCCGCCCACTCGGTGAGCCGGGTGAGCGCCCGCGCGTTGAGCCCGACGTGCGCGACCACGTGCCGTCGCGTCCAGCCCTCGACGAGCGACGGCGCGTCGAGCCGGTCGTTGCGCAGCTCGTTGAGCTTGCGGGAGAAGTACGCCTGCCCGCGGCGGGCGAGCAGGAGACCCGCGAGAAGGTGTGGGTCGGTGGTCTTGTCGGTGCGGGCGGGCATGGTTCAGCCCTCCTGCACGACGGCGTTCACAACGAACCTCATGCGAGGTCCTCGTTGCGCTGGCCCGGAATGTAGGTGCGCGCGAAGTGCAGCCGGTCGACGATCGGGCCGTCGTTGAACCGGAACAGGTCGAACTGGCTGTCGGCGTGCAGCGACCACGGCACCCAGCTCGGCACGGCGAACAGGTCGCCGGTGTGCAGCCGGTGCTCGGTCTCGCCGAGCACCACGGTGCCCTCGCCCTCGAAGACCTGCCACACCGAGGACCCGACCTCGTGCGTGACCGGCGTGGACGCGCCGGCACGCAGCCGGTGGAACTCGCAGCGCAGCGTCGGCATGACGTCGCCGCCGGTCGTCGGGTTCGTGTAGCGGATGGCGGCGTGGCCCTGGCCGACGGTCGCCGGGTGGCCGGCGTCCTCCAGGGCGAGCTGTTCGGTCAGCGCCCGGTCGGTGTGCTCCCAGCGGTAGGCGGCGAGCGGCGAGCTGGTGGTGTCCTCGAGCCCGCTGAGCGGGCGCAGGCCGGGGTGGGCCCACAGCCGCTCGGAACGGGAGACGTCCGGGGACGCCTCGTCGGTGACCCGCTCGGAGCCGAACTCGAAGAAGCCCACGTCGGCGTAGTACGAGAACGGCACGTCGAGACCGTCGATCCACGCCATCGGCTGGTCGGTGTCGTTGTGGTGGCCGTGGAAGTTCCAGCCAGGCGTGAGCAGCAGGTCTCCGCGGCGCATCGCGACGGGGTCGCCGTTCACCACCGTCCAGACGCCCTCGCCCTCGACGACGAACCGGAACGCGTTCTGGCTGTGCCGGTGCTCGGGCGCCGTCTCGAACCCGCCGAGGTACTGGATCGCGCACCACAGGGTCGGCGTCGCGTAGGCGGTGCCGGGCAGCCCGGGGTTCGCCAGGCCGATCGCCCGCCGCTCCCCTCCGCGCCCCACGGGCACGAGCTCGCCCGACCGCTCGGCGAGGCCGAACAGCGTGGACCACTCCCACACGTGCGGCACCGCCTTCGGCGACGGCGTGAAGGGCATGAGGTCGTCGCGCTGGGTCCACAGCGGGGACAGGTGGTGAGTGTCGAAGTCGGCGTAGAGCTGCTTGAGCTCCGCGGTGTCCGCCGTGCCGTCCATCTCCTGCATGGTCGCTCCTCCTGGTGGCCTCGTCGCCATTCGTTGGTATGCCAACGATAGGCTTTCGCGCCCGCCGAGTCCATGCCTACCGCCGTCCCGGCAGCCCTCCGACGATGCCCTTCCCAAGCACCTCGGCCGCTGATAACGTTATCCCGCATTCGGACTTTTCACCCTCCGACTGCTGATCCTCCAGGAGGCGGCTCACCGATGAGCCGCCTCGCCAGGACCGGCGGCTCACCGACGAGCCGCCAGAACGGAGCGAGCCATGTCCCGGAACGACCTCGAACGATCGCGCGCACTGTCCCGGCGTACCTTCCTCGGTGGTGCTGCCGCCGTCCCGCTGCTGGCCTGGGGCGCGACGACGCCGGCCGCCGCGTCCCTCACGGGTGGCACGGCCGCCGCAGCGGAGGCAGCACCGCTGGTCGCCGCCCACCCCAGCGCGCTGCACACGGCGTCCGAGCTGAGCACCGCCGCGGGACGGGTGTCCGCCCGCTCCCAGCCGTGGGTCGGCGGCTGGGACCGCCTGGTCGCCAACGGGCGCAGCCATTCGAGCTGGACCCCGCGGCCGCTCCAGGACGTGATCCGCGGCGGCGACGGTGACAACGTCGGCCAGATGTACGCCGACATCCACGCCGCCTACCAGAACGCGCTGCGCTGGCGCCTCACCGGCAGCGCCGCGCACGGCGACACCGCCGTGAACATCCTCAACGCCTGGTCGGGCACGCTCCGGTCCCTGAGCGGCAACGCCGACCGCTACCTCGCGTCCGGGATCTACGGGTACCAGTTCGCCAACGCCGGCGAGCTGGTACGCGACCACCCCCGCTTCGACCGCACCCGATTCCGCGACATGCTGCTCAACATCTTCCACCCGATGTGCGAGAGCTTCCTGACCAACCACAACAACTCGGTGATCACGAACTACTGGGCCAACTGGGACCTGTGCAATATGGCCGCGATCCTGGCCATGGGGATCTTCGCCGACCGCGACGACCTGGTGAGCCGGGCGGTCGGCTACTTCCGGACCGGCGCGGGCAACGGGTCGATCGACCACGCGATCCCGTACGTGTACGACGACCTGGGACTGGCCCAGTGGCAGGAGAGCGGCCGCGACCAGGCGCACACCGTCATGGGCATCGGCCTCATGGCGACCTTCTGCGAGATGGCCTGGCACCAGGGGATCGACCTCTACGGCCACGGATCCAACCGCTTCCTCAAGGCCGCCGAGTACGTCGCGAAGTACAACCTCGGGCTCGAGGTCCCGTTCACCGACTACACGTGGCAGTCCGGCCCCAACGGCACCGCCCCGCACGTCGGGTGGCAGACGCACACCGAGGTGAGCTCCAACCAGCGCGGGCACGTGCGACCGGTCTGGGACATGATCCTCGGGCACTACGAGGGGCGGCGAGGCCTGTCCGCCCCGTGGGTCCGGCAGATGGCCGAGAGCATCCGGCCCGAGGGCGGAGGCGGCGACTACGGCAACGGGGGCGGCTACGACCAGCTGGGCTTCACCACGCTGATGTTCGCACCGGCCGACCGGGCCGTCGCCCGGCTCCAGTCGTACAACTTCCCCGACCGCTACGTGCGGCACGCCAACTACGTGGGTCGCCTCGACGCCAACGTCACACCGGCGGAGGACAGCCAGTTCCGCATCCGGCGCGGGCTGGCCGACCCGGGATCCCTCTCCTTCGAGGCGGTCAACCACCCCGGGTACTTCCTGCGCCACTGGGACTACGCGATCCGGCTCGAGCGGTACGACAACACGGCGACGTTCCGCGGCGACGCCACGTTCGCGCAGCAGACCAGCTCGCTCAGCTCCGCGCACGCAACCTTCCGGTCGCACAACTTCCCGGACCGGTACCTCCGGCACCAGAACAACCTGCTCCGGATCGACCCGCTCAGCTCGGACCTGGCACGGCAGGACGCCGCCTTCCGGATCGTCTGACGGATCGTGTGACCGACCGTCCGGCAGACGCGCCAGGGCGACCGGTCCGCGTGGGTGAATTGTCCTGATAACGTTCTCCCGCACTCGAGTCCCCCAGCCTCGAACGAAACGGAAGAACATGTCCCCGAAGGACGCCCGCGGTCCGCGGGCGAACCACGCCCGCGGACCGCTCTCCTCGCCCATCGCCTCGCCGGGCACGATCACCCGCCGGGCCGTCATCGCCGGCGTGGCCGCCGCAGTCCCCTTCATCGCGTGGTCCGCCTGGGCAGCGCGACCGGATGGAGCCGGGAGCACATCGCTCGCGGGAGCCGACGGCGCTGCCGGCCCCGGCGCTCTCGGGAGGCCGAGCGGCTCGCCGAGCGCGTCGCCGTCCGGGTCGCCGTCCGCGTCTGCGTCAGCGTCGCCCTCTGCTTCCGCGTCGCCGTCGGCCTCTCCATCGGTTACGCCGTCTGCGACACCCAAGCCCGTGGACCCGACGCGGCCCGGCCTGCTCCACTCCGCGGCCGACCTCGACCGCGTCGCCGGCAAGGTCGCCGCCGGTGCCCAGCCGTGGACGGCGGGCTGGGAGCGCCTGGCCGCCAACGGCCGGTCCTCCGCGGACTGGTCGCCCCGTCCGCTGCGGGACGTGGTCCGCGGCGGTGCCGGCGACAACGTCGGCCAGATGTACCTCGACATCCACGCCGCCTACCAGAACGCCCTGCGCTGGCGCCTCACCGGCGAGAAGGCCCACGGCGAGGCCGCCGTGAACATCCTCAACGCCTGGTCCGGCACCCTGAGGTCGCTGAGCGGCAACGCCGACCGCTTCCTCGCGGCGGGGATCCACGGCTACCAGTGGGCGAACGTCGGCGAGCTCGTACGCGACCACCCGGGGTTCGACCTGCCGCGCTTCCGGAAGATGCTGCTCGGGATCTTTTACCCGATGAACGAGGACTTCCTCACCAACCACAACGGCGCGGTGATCACGAACTACTGGGCCAACTGGGACCTGTGCAACATGTGCTCGGTCCTGGCCATCGGCGCCTTCACCGACCGCAAGGACCTGGTGAACCGGGCCATCGGCTACTTCAGGAACGGCGAGGGCAACGGGTCGATCAGGAACGCCGTCCCCGTCGTGTACGGCCGCGAAGGGCTGGCCCAGTGGCAGGAGGCCGGCCGCGACCAGGGGCACACCGTCATGGGCATCGGCCTCATGGCCACCTTCTGCGAGATGGCCTGGCACCAGGGCGTCGACTGCTACGGCTACGACAACAACCGCTTCCTCAAGGCCGCGGAGTACGTCGCCAAGTACAACCTGGGCCACGACGTCCCGTTCACCGAGTACACGTGGCAGTCCGGCCCTATAGCCACCACCGCCGCGCACGTCGGCTGGGACACCCAGACGGTGGTCAGCGACTACGGGCGCGGCCACGTCCGGCCCGTGTGGGACCTGGTCCTGAGCCACTACTCCGGGCGTAGGGGCCTCTCCGCGCCCTGGACCCGGCAGATGGCGCAGAGCATCCGGGCCGACGGCGGCGGCGGGGACTACGGCACCGGGGGCGGCGGCTTCGACCAGCTCGGTTTCACCACGCTGCTGCACGCGCGCTGACCCATGGCAGAGCGCAACGGCAGGCAGACCCACTGGGGATTCCAGGGCATCACACTCGGGATCGCGTCCGGGATGCTCATCGGCCTTCTGATCGACAACATGCTCCTGGGGTTCGTGCTGGGCGTAGCCATCGGCGTGGTGTTCGCGGCGGCCAGCCGGTCATAGCCGGCGCGCGGGTACCGGCAGCCTGCTGGAGTTCAGCTCGTCGAGCGTCGCCTCCAGTCGCTCGACCGCCACGGCGGGCAGCCGCACCAGCTCGTCCCGCAGGACGCGCTGGTCGGTCCAGTCCTTGAGCGAACGCAGGCTGCTGGTCCCGTCGGCGCTCAGTGCGTCGACGGTGGCCAGCACGGCCTCGTACGCCTCCGGGTCGTCGGCGATCTCGCCGAGCGTCGAGCCCAGCGTGACGGGCCGGGGCTCGGCCGACGTCGTCCGAGGGTCGGCCACCGTCCACTCGTGCTCGCCGGAGCCCACCTCGATCTGGTGGCCGCCGCCGGGCAGGACGACCACCGCCGTCGTGTTCGGGGGCACCACCGCCCGCACGACGATCTGCCCGTCCCGCGCCTCCCAGCCGGCCTCGGCCGGCCCGTACCCGGTCTCGTACCGCGTCGACGCCCGGTCCAGCCCCACGACCGGGACGGGCGCGATCCGCAGCGATCGGTAGCCGGGTGCCTCCGGGGCGAGGCCGGCGACGGTGCGGTGCAGCCAGTCGGCGACGGCGCCGAAGGCGTAGTGGTTGAACGACGTCATCTCGCCGGGGTTGATGTCGCCGTCGGGCAGCATGCTGTCCCACCGCTCCCAGATGGTCGTCGCGCCCATCGTGACGGCGTACAGCCAGGACGGCACGCCGGTCTGGAGCAGCAGGCGCGCGGCGACATCGGCGTGGCCGGTGGTGGTGAGAGCGTCCTGGATGATCGGCGTGCCCACGAACCCCGTGCCGATGCGATAGCCCGCGCGGCGCACCAGCCAGGCGAGCCGGTCCCCCATGACGGCCCGCGTCGCGTCGTCGACCAGCCCGAAGACGATCGCCAGCGCGTACGCGGTCTGCGCGTCGGACACGATGCGGCCCGACGGCGTCGTGTACTCGCGCACCCAGGCCTGCCGCGCCCGCTCGGCGAGGTCGCCGTACTTGATGGCGCCCGCCTCGTCCCCGAGCTCGACCGCCGCGGCGGTGACGAGCTGCAGCGACCGCACCAGGTACGCGCTCGCTACGATGTCGGGGTCCGCCTTCGCGCCGGCGGGGTCGTCCGGCGGCGCGTCCGGGTCGAGCCAGTCCCCGAACTGGAACATGCCCTCCCACAGCAGCCGGTCGCCGGCCACGTCCAGCAGTACGTCGGCCCAGGCCCGCATGCTCGGGTACTGCTCGGCGAGCGCCCGCCGGTCGGCGAACCGCTCCAGCAGTGTCGCCGGGACGACGGTGGCGGCGTCGCCCCAGGCCGCGGCCGGCTTGTCCCCGAAGGGCAGCACCATCGGCACCACGATCGGGCAGACGCCGTCGCGCTCGGCCTGCTCCGCGGCGACGTCGCGCAGCCAGGAGGCCAGGAACGCGTCGCTGTCGAAGAGGTAGCTCGCCGTCGGGCCGAAGACCTGGATGTCGCCGGTCCAGCCGAGGCGCTCGTCGCGCTGCGGGCAGTCGGTGGGCAGCGAGACGAAGTTGCCGCGCATGCCCCAGACCACGTTCTCGTGCAGCCGGTTGACGCGGTCGTCCGAGCACTCGAACCAGCCGGTGCGCCGCATGTCGCTGCTGATCACGACGGCGGTGATCGCCTCCCTGGCCGCCTCCGGGTCCAGCTCGCCCGGCCAGCCGTCGACCTCGGCGTACCGGAAGCCGTGGAACGTGAACTCGGGTTCGAGCACGTCGTCACCGCCGGAGAGCACCAGGTGGTCGGTGGCCTCGGCGGCCCGCAGCGGGCGGACGCCGAGCTCCCCGTGCTCCAGCACCTCGGCGTGCCGGAGGGTGACTGTCCGGCCGCGCTCCCCCGTGACCCGCACCCGGAGCCGGCCGACCAGGTTCTGCCCGAAGTCGAGCACGGTCCGTCCGGAGGGCGTGGTGATCACTTCGCGGACCGGGATCTCGTCGACCCGGCGTACCGGCTCCGCGAGGGCGGGCTCGGGCACGGCGCCGGTCGGGTGCACCTGGGCTGCCGGCCACGACGAGTCGTCGAAACCGGGCAGGCTCCAGCCCGGCACGGCGCGCCGGGCGTCGATCCGCTCGCCCGCGTAGATGCCGCTCGACACGACGACGCCGGTCGCCGACCCCCGCCAGTCCGGCCCCGTCGTCAGCACCCGGGTCGTCCCGTCGGCCAGCTCGACGTGCAGCTGCACCGCCACGGCGGGCTGCTCCCCGTAGAACGGTCGGGCCGCGCCGTGGAACCCGTACCGCTCGGTCCACCAGCCGCCGGCCAGGCGGATGCCGACGGCGTTGACGCCGGAGCGCATCAGCGCGGTCACGTCGGTCGCCTCGTGCACGAGGCGGTGCTGGTAGGCGGTCCAGCCCGGCTTGAGCACCGCGTCGTCGACGTCCTGCCCGTTGACCTCCACCTGGTAGACGCCGTGGGCGGACGCGTAGAGGGTCGCCCGCGTGATGTCGCCGTCGAGGTCGAGCTCGGTGCGGAGCAGGCCCGGGGTGCCGGGGTCGGTCGGGTCGGCGAGGCCGACGAACGGCGCCACCCACTCGCCGTCGGCCAGGAAGGTGCTGTGCACCGTGACCGGATCGCTCCACGACGACGTTGCGCCGTCGACGCCCGTGACGCGCACCTCGAGAGTGTGCCGGGCGTGCGGTAGCAGCGGGTCGAACGGCCAGGCCACGAACCGGGACTCGTCGGTGTCGAGGCGGACCACGTGCTCGCCGTCGAGCCGCACCTCGGCGCCGGCCTGCCACCAGCCGGGCACGGCGCTCTCGACCGTCCAGCTCAGGCGCGGCGTCGGTGTGTCGGCGAAGCTGCCGTCGGTGCGGCGCTCGACGCGCACCTCGCGGACCGAGGTGGCGCCGGCCGCGTTCGTCGGGTCAGCGGTCGGGGATTCGTTGTTCACAGGTGAGCCCTTCTAGCCCTTGACGGCGCCGGACGTCATGCCGGCCACGATCTGGCGGTTGAAGAAGATGTACATGACCAGGGGCGGGACTGTGATCAGCAGGATGTCCATGAACAGCAGGTTGAACTGGCTGACCATCTGGCTCTGGAAGTTGTAGAGCGTGAGCTGGACCGTCGCGTTCTCGTCCCCGGGCAGGAAGTACAGCGGGTTGGTGAAGTCGTTGAACACGGCGACGGCCTGCACCACCACGACGGTGATGATCACCGGCCGCAGCAGCGGCAGGATGACGGCGAAGAAGAGCCGCAGGGGTCCGGCGCCGTCGATGATCGCCGCCTCGTCGAGCTCGCGCGGGATGGTCGCGACGAACGCGCGGAACAGCAGGATGCAGAACGACAGGCCGAACGTCGCCTCGATGAGGATCAGCCCGGGCATCGTCTTGAACAGCCCCGTCTGCTGCAGCACCCAGATCGTCGGGACCACGGCGGGCGGGACGATGAGCCCGGCCAGCACGAAAAAGTTGATGACCGGGTTGAGGCGGGAGCGCCGCCGCTGGACCAGGTACCCGACCATCGCCGCGAGGATCACCATGACCACGACGCTCACCACGGTGAGGATCGTGCTGTTCACGAAGGCGCGCACCACTATGCCGTCGCGTGTGGTGAGCACCTCGGTCAGGTTCTCGACGAAGGTCCACTCCTGCGGCCAGGAGAACTGGAGCCGGGAGGCGTCCGACGCGTCCTTGGCCGCCGTCAGGAAGATGAACGCGAACGGCACGATGAACACCACCACCGACACGAGGATGGCCGTGATGCCCACGGCCCAGGATCCGGTGCGTCTCATCGCTCGACCTCCTTCCGGTTCAGCAGCATCGAGATCGGCACCATGACCGCCGTCACGACGAGGAAGAGGATCACGTTGCCCGCCGTGGACAGCCCGTAGAAGCCGGCCTGGTACTGCTTGTAGATGACGGACCCGATGACGTCGCTGGTGAACCCGGGGCCGCCGCCCGTGGTCGCCCAGATCAGGTCGAACGACCGCAGGCCGCCGATCAGCGACAGGATGATGACGGTCGCCGTGGCCGGCTGGACCAGGGGCAGCGTGATGGAGCGGAACTGCTGCCAGCGGCCCGCGCCGTCGACCCGCGCGGCCTCGTAGTACTCCTGCGGGATGGCGACGATCCCCGCGATGTAGATCAGCGTCGCGATGCCGAGCCCCTTCCAGATGTCGACGGCGGCGATCGTCAGCAGCGCCTGGTTCGGGTCGGTGAACCACCCGGGGCCGTCGATCCCGAACGCGGCGAGCATCGTGTTGACCACGCCGTCGAACGGGTCGAGCAGGGCTTTGAAGGTGATTCCGACGCCGATGGTGGAGACCAGCACCGGGAAGAACACCACGGAGCGCAGGTAGCCCCGCCCGACCAGCTGCGAGGTGAGCAGCACGGCGAGCGCCAGCCCGAGCACCACCTTGGCGCCCGACGTCACGAAGCCGTAGATCAGCGTGTTCACGAACCCGCGCGAGAGCTGCGGCTCCGAGAAGAACTGGACGTAGTTCTCCAGGCCGATGAACTCCGTGTCGAACAGCGTCCAGCGGGTCAGGCTGAAGTAGAACGACGCGAACGTCGGCACCGCGAAGAACACGACGTACAGCACCGCGGCCGGCAGGAGGAACCACGTCGGGTAGATGCTGCGCTGGGTGGCCGAGGTGGAGCCCGTCGCACGACGGCGCCTGCCGGGCCGCACCTCGGTCGCGAGGTTGGCTGTCATCCCTCGCTTACCAGCCCTCGAGACCGAGCTGCTTGGCCTGGCTCTCGACGTCCTTGTCGTAGAACGCCGCGGCGTCCTCGGCGCTGCGGATCCCGGAGCCCACCTCGACGGTGACCTTTTCCAGGTTCGGGCCCTTGACCGGGGACAGGAACTCCAGCGCGTTGGCCGTGCGGCCCTCGTCGAAGTAGGCCTGGATGTCGTCGAGCAGCGGCGGGGCGGAGTCCAGCACCTCGCACGTGCCCGCGTACGGCCCGGCGGGCGGGAGCATCTCGTTCTGCACGTCGCAGCCGGCCTCGCTGTTGGCGAACGCGACGAACTCCTTCGCCGCCTCGAGCTCGGGGCCCTCGGTGGACTGCGGGATGTACAGCGCGTTCGGCTGCCAGATCGTCGCCTGGGTGTGCTCTGCGTCCTCGGCGGGGAGGGCGAAGAACCCGAGGTCGTCCACGGCGTCCGGCGTGTTCTGCAGGACCGTCTGGATCACGCTCGACAGCATCGGGTAGTGCACGCCCTCGCCCTCGGCGACCATCCGGGCGCCGTCCGGGAACGTCGCGGACGGGAAGTCCTCGTTGAAGAAGCCGGCCTCGGCGACCTCCTGGTGGTGCTGGAACCCCAGGAGCGCGGGCTCCTCGGCGTAGGACCGCTGGTGCGCCGTGTACTGGTCGGCCCACTCGGGATCGACCGCGAGCACGTTCGCGAAGTCGCCCAGCACGAAGAGCTGGCTCGTCCACGTCTCACCGTAGGTCTGGATGACCGGCGCGACGCCGTCCCCCTCGGCGGCGATCTTCTCGTTGTTCGCCATGAACTCGTCCCAGGTCTCCGGGACCGTCAGCCCGAGCTCCTCGTAGAGCGGCTTGTTGTAGACGACGCCGCCCGCGAAGGAGGCGCCCAGCGGCGCCCCGTAGAGGCCGTTGTCGGTGCTCACGACGGGGGTGAACTCCTCGGTGAGCGAGCCGACCCACTCCTGGTCGCTCAGGTCGACCAGCGACGAGTCCGGGTTGAGCGCCTGCAGCAAAGAGCCGGAGTTGTAGAAGAAGACGTCGGCCATCTCCCCCGTGGACAGCCGGGTCTTGACCAGGTTGTCGCCCTCGGTCCCGCCCGGCCGGATCTCGACGCTGACCGAGACGTCGGGGTTCTCTGCCTCGAAGGCCTCCACCAGGGCCTCGGCGGTCTCGGGGTTCGGCGCGTCCTGGGTCGTGAGAAAGGTGATCTCGGTGGGGCCGGCGTCGTCACCTCCGGACGACGAGCAGCCGGCGAGAACGAGCAGCGGGACCGCTACGGCGGCGACCGCCGCACGGTGACGCAGTGCACGGGACATCTCTCTACCTCCTTGTAGAGCGAAAGGATCGTAGAGCGATCTACACTCCCTCGACTGAATCCTTTCAGCGCCCTCCACGCTAGCGAGGGGCGCTATAGAGTGTCAACCGGTCTACAGAATCGGGAACAGAGCCGTGACCTCCGCACAGCCCACGCCGGACAACGGGTCTCCGGTACCGAAACCTCGCCCGTCGACGATAGAGGACGTCGCCCGCGAGGCGGGCGTCTCGCGTGCGGCGGTCTCCAAGGTGATCCGCAACGCCTACGGCGTCAGCGAGCGCATGCGGACACAGGTCGAGGCGGCGATCGAACGCCTCGAGTACCGGCCCAGGGTCGCCGCACGCGCCATGCGCGGCGCGAGCTTCACGCTCGGCTTCGAGATCCCCCAGGTGGGCAACGACTTCCTGACGATGATCGTCGACGGCGCGACCGAGGCGCTCGCCGCCACCCCGTACCAGATGATCATCGCCCCCCTCGGCCGGGAGCAGAAGAGCGACGTGGCCATCAACAGCCTCGCGGACCGTCAGGTCGACGGCATCGTGGCCATCGCCCCGCGCGTGGACCCCGCCTGGCTCGAACGGATCGCCGAGCGCACTCCCCTGGTGATGATCGGCAGGCACGACAGGTCGGACCGCTACGACACGATCACCGGCGACGACCGGTCAGGGGCCGAGCAGGTCATGTCGCACCTCATCGAGCTCGGCCACCGCCGGATCGTCCACCTCACCATCCACCCGTCGCGGCCGGAGCCGCCCTGGGCGGGCCAGGCCGGCGACGAGCCGCACGTCATCCGCACGGCCGTCTACCGCGAGCGCATGCTCGCGCTCGGCCTCGAACCGTCGGTGATCCACACGCTGTTCGACGGCTCGGAGGCGCACGAGGTGACCCGCGCGCTGCTCGACTCCCCCGAGCCGCCGACGGCGATCTTCGCCGGCAACGACACCCTGGCGATCGGCATCCTGAGCGCCATCGCGGAGGCCGGGCTCGACGAGCGAGACGTGTCGGTGGTGGGCTACGACGACGTGCCGATCGCCCGCCACCCGCTCGTCTCGCTCACCAGCGTCGACCAGGACGGCGTGACCATGGGCCGGGAGGCGGCGCGCCTCCTGCTCGAACGGCTGGCCGGCCGGACGACGGCGGTGCAGCTCGAGAACGCCCCGCGGCTCCACGAACGCCGGTCGAGCGCCCGGCCCCGGCGGCCCTGAGCCGGCGGGCCTACGCCGAGATCAGGGGGATCGCGACGGCGGCGCCCAGCAGGCCGAGGACCTGCCCGGGCGCCAGGCGCTCGCGCAGGAAGACGATCGCCAGGACCACCGGTATGGCCGGGTACAGCGATGCCAGGACCACGGTCGTCGTCATGAGCCCACCGTCCACCGCGGTCCAGTACAGGATCGTCGCGACCGTTCCCACCGCGCCGGCCACGAAGGCCGCGGACGCCGGACGCCAGGGCAGCCCCCGGGGCGCGCCGAGACCGACCACCAGCACGACCAGGACGACGATCGAGACGACCCGGCTCACCGCGACGGGCCACAGGCCGGCGCCGGCCGGGATCCGCTCGATGGCCACAAAATGTGTCGCCAGGCCGACGCCCGCGATCAGCGCGTCGGGAACGCCCGCGATCGTCCGGCGAGGGTGATCCCCGCTGTCCCGGCGATCGCGCACGTCGCCGCCGTCCGCGCGTCCCCGGGAGACGAGCCAGATCGCGAGGAGTGCGACCACGATCCCGGCGTACGCCCACGGGGACGGGCGCTCGCGGAGCAGGAGCACACCGACGACCACCGGCAGCGCGACGCCCGCCACGTCGCTGACGGGTGCGACGACGCTCATCGGCCCGCGGCTCATCGCCCGGTAGAGGAAGCCGACGCCGACTCCCGTCCCGATCCCGGACGCGACTCCCCAGAGGAGGGTGACTGCGGTCGGGTGCCCAGCCGGTAGCGCCGCGACCAGCACGAGGCTCAGGACCGTGCCCCCGACCTGGGCCGCGGCCGCCACCGTGACGCCGTTCCAGGTGCGCGATACGACGCCGCTCACGAAATGGGTCAACCCGAAACAGAGCGCGGACAGGAGCGCGAGGGACTCCGTCATGGGATCACCCCGCCGGGTAGCCGCTGGCGCGCTACCGGCGTCTGGCGCTCGAGCGCGCTACTCCCGCGGTCCATACGCTCGTGCCTCGAGGTCGGCCGCGCCGACCGGGCAGTGGGTGGTCCTGCCGTCCCCGCACGAGTCCCGGTCGCAGAGCCGGCAGAGCTGGAACTCGTCCGGGTTCTCGCGATACGCCGCGACCAGCAGCTTCTCCAGGAGCGACGTCAGCGCGGCGCGCTCGCCGTCGTCCAGCGTGGACAGCAGCCCGGCCACGCGGTCCTCCCGGCTGGTCAGCACGGACTCGGCTGCCCTGAGGCCCTGCTCGGTCGGGTGCACGGCCACCCACTTGCCGACCGACTTGCGGCGCTCGACCAGCCCGCGCGACTCCAGGGCGTCCACCATGCGCGTCGCGGCCGACTGGGTAAGGCCCACCCGGCGGCCGAGCTCGGTGGCGGACAGCCCGGGCGCCCGGGACAGCACGACCAGCGCGGCCGTGCCGCTCGGCCCGGTGGCGGCAGCGGCGGTCGTCGCCCCCAGCAGCAGATCG
Source organism: Promicromonospora panici (assembly GCF_900608595.1). Lineage (GTDB taxonomy): Bacteria > Actinomycetota > Actinomycetes > Actinomycetales > Cellulomonadaceae > Promicromonospora > Promicromonospora panici. The sequence continues at coordinate 70,898 of NZ_UWYY01000021.1, forward strand.
GTCACCGCGAGGGACGCCGCCCCCAGCAGGTTCGCCGTCCTATCATGCATGACTCATGCATAACACGTGACCTGGGTCACGGCAACCGCGCGCGGCAACTCACCCGAATCGGGTGTGGTCCCTCGGGAGACGAGGTCCGTAAGTTGTCGCGGCCGGGGGCCGCAGCATCGAGGAGAAACGACCATGACGTCACCGGATTCGTTGCCGTTCCCCGCCACGCCGTCAGCCAGCCTGGCCGGCCGGACGATGCAGGAGTCCCAGTACACCCAGCGGACGCGGCCGCGCCGTCTCGCCGACGACGCGCCGAACATCGTGATCATCCTGATCGACGACGTCGGGCCGGGCCTCGCCGAGACCTTCGGCGGGGAGGTCCGCACCCCGACCCTGAGCCGGATCCGCGACGGCGGCGTCGCCTACAACAGGTTCCACACCACCGCGATGTGCTCGCCCACCAGGGCGTCGTTGCTGACCGGCCGCAACCATCACCGGATCGGCAACGGGCAGATCGCCGAGCTCGCCAACGACTGGGACGGCTACTCCGGGGAGATCCCGCGCAGCAGCGCTCTCGTCGCCGAGGTGCTCCGCAACTACGGCTACGCCACCTCCGCGTTCGGCAAGTGGCACAACACGCCGGCCCTGGAGACCACCGCGGCCGGTCCGTTCGACAACTGGCCGACGGGACTCGGCTTCGAATACTTCTACGGCTTCCTGGCCGGCGAGGCGTCGCAGTACGAGCCGCACCTGGTCCGCAACACCACGGTCGTCCGGCCCCCGAAGACCCCGGGCGAGGGCTATCACCTCTCCGAGGACCTCGCCGACGACGCGATCGGCTGGCTGCACCGGCACCAGGCCCTGCAGCCCGACAAGCCGTTCTTCATGTACTGGGCCAGCGGATGCATGCACGGCCCGCACCACGTGGCCAAGGAATGGGCCGACAAGTACGCCGGCACGTTCGACGACGGCTGGGACGCCTACCGGGAACGAGTGTTCGCGCGGGCGAAGGAGCGCGGGTGGATCCCCCAGGACGCCGTGCTGACGCCGCGCGACCCGACCCTGCCCGCGTGGGACGACATCCCGGAGGCCGAGCGGCCCTTCCAGCGCCGCCTCATGGAGGTCGCGGCGGGCTTCGCCGAGCACTGCGACGTCCAGGTCGGGCGCATCGTCGACGAGATCGAGCTGATGGGCCAGGGCGACAACACCCTGGTCTTCTACATCTGGGGCGACAACGGCTCCTCGGGTGAGGGCCAGTCGGGCACGGTCAGCGAGCTGCTGGCGCAGAACGGCATCCCGACGACCGTGGACATGCACATCGAGGCCCTGGACGAGCTCGGCGGTCTCGACGTCCTGGGCTCCCCCAAGGTCGAGAACCAGTACCACGCGGGGTGGGCCTGGGCCGGGAGCACGCCGTACAAGGGGATGAAGCTGCTCGCCTCGCACTTCGGCGGCACCCGCAACCCGATGGCGGTCCGGTGGCCGGCGAGGGTCACACCGGACGCGACGCCGCGCAGCCAGTTCCACCACTGCAACGACATAGCGCCCACCATCTACGAGGTCGTCGGCATCACCCCGCCACGCCTGGTCGGCGGCGTGCAGCAGGACCCGATCGACGGGGTCAGCCTCGCCTACACGCTGAACGACGCTGCCGCACCGGGCCGGCTGCGCACGCAGTACTTCGAGATCATGGGCAGTCGGGCGATCTACCACGACGGCTGGATCGCGTCCGCGTTCGGCCCCCGCGCGCCCTGGGTGCCGGGGCTCCCGCCGGGTATCCACGACTGGACGCCGGACCAGGACACCTGGGAGCTCTACGACCTCGATACGGACTGGTCGCAGGCGAACGACCTCGCGGACCGGATGCCGCAGAAGCTGGCGGAGATGAGAGAGCTGTTCACCATCGAGGCGGCCCGCAACAGCGTCCACCCGGTCGGCGGCGGACTCTGGGTGCCCGTGCTCCATCCGGAGCTGCGCATCTCGACGCCGTACCGGGAGTGGAGCTTCACCGGCGACATCACCCGGATGCCGGAGTTCTGCGCGCCCGCGCTCGGCAATCGCGCCAACACGGTGACGATCGACCTGGACGTTCCGGAGCAGGCCAACGGTGTGCTCTACGCACTCGGCGGCGCCGGCGGCGGCCTCACGTGCTTCGTCGAGGACGGAGTCCTCTGCTACGAGTACAACCTGTTCGTCGTCATGCGCACCAAGATCCGGTCGGATCGTCGCCTGCCCGCCGGGCACACGACGATCCAGATCGAGACGAAGTACGTCGAGGCGCGTCCGGCCGGCCCGCTCGCCATCACGTTCTCGGTCGACAGCGCGCCGTTCGGGGCGGGGACCGTGCCGGTGAGCGCGCCCCTCCTGTTCACGGCCAACGACTGCCTCGACATCGGCACGTGCCTCGGCGGGCCCGTGTCGCTGGACTACTTCGACAAGGCGCCGTTCGCCTTCAACGGCCGGATCGACCGGGTGGGCGTCCGGTATCTCGACTAGCTCCGCTTTCCCGTCAGTCCGAGACGTCCGGTCCGGTTGATCCCCCGTACGTGGCAATCTTGTACTCCGTGGCGGCCAGGGAGAGCGTCAGCTCCCGGATCCGGCGGCGGATGGTGTCGCGGTGCTCCAGCAGGATGTCGAGGCGCTCGGGCTCCGTGTGCTTCCCGGCGTCGACGAGCGCGACGTAGTGCTGCAGGTCGCGCATCGGCATGCCGGACAGCCGCATCCGCGTGAGGAACACCAGGCGGCGCACCGCGGCGGCGTCGTACACCCGGTGGCCGGTGGAGTCGCGGCTCACCTCGACCAGGCCCGCTCGCTCGTAGTAGCGCAGCGTGTGGGGCGAGACGTCGAGGTGCGCGGCTGCCTCGGCGATCGTCATCGGCCCGGGCGTCGCGCCCTGGTCGGCGAGGGCATGGATCACCTCGACCGACGGCGCGTCGTGCTCGCCCAGCGCCGCGAGCGCCCGCGACATCAGCTCGTCCGTGGCCATGTGCCCCACCCTAGATCGCACCCCTGACATCCGGCCCTGGACCGCCGGACCTCAAAATGCCCGCACGGCCGGGGGCACGCCCGGGAAGTCCGCCGACTCGCTCGCCCGGGCCCACTTCTCGACGTCATCGAGCGCGGACGTGTAGGTGCGCCGGAGGTTGCGGACCGCCTCGGCGCCGAGCGGGAGCCGTAGCGGGGCGTCGAAAGCGTCGAGCACGTCGCGGATCACCGAGGCGCCGCGCATCGGGTCGCCCTCCTGGATGCCGTCGGCGTCGGCCATGTTGGCGCGCACCGCGCCGGTCACGGCGTCGTAGGACGGGTCCTTCGCCGCCGTGCCGAGCACGCCTGGCGCGTTGAACTCGGTGCGGAACCGGCTGGGCTCCACGATCAGCACCCGGATCCCGAACGGCGCGACCTCGCCGGCGAGCGCCTCGGACCAGCCCTCCAGCGCGAACTTGCCGGCCGAGTAGCTGCCGACCGCGGGGAACGACATGCGCCCGCCCTGGCTGCTCATCTGCACGATCGCGCCCGACCCGCGCTCGCGCAGGTGCGGCAGGATCGCACGCACATAGGCGGCCGGACCGAGGAGGTGCTGGTCGACCATGTCGCGCAGCCGGGCGTCCGTGATCTCCTCGGCGGCTCCGACCTGTCCGGCGCCGGCGTTGTTGACGAGGACGTCGACGCGCCCGAACGCGTCCAGGGCCCGCTGCACGACGGCGGCTGCCCCGGCCGTGTCCCGCACGTCGTGCTCCACCGCCAGCAGCCGGTCCCCGTATCGGGCCCGGAGCGCGTCGAACCGGGCGGTCCTGCGCGCCGTCCCGACGACCCGTTCACCGGCCCGGAGCGCGGTCTCGGCCAGGGCGAGGCCGAGGCCCGAGCTCGCACCGGTGATGAGCCATGTCGTGGTGCTGGTTCTCGTCATGACGGGGACGCTAGGCCTTCGAGCGCGCTCAAAGGCAAGCCTGGTTGCCAACGGGAGATCGGCAGAACGTCAGGTGGTCGGTACCCCGGGGTACAGACCACCTGACGAAATGCCGACCGCCCGGCCAGGCCCGGCTGGGCTCGGCAGCCGTCAGCCGGCCGGGGCGAGGGCCAGCGCGTCGGCGACCCGCTGGCGGTGGAGCCGGGTCTGCTTGGGCATGTTCCAGCCGAGGACGCCGCGGGCGACCCCGTCGGTGCGGCAGAGAGCGACGAACCGGCGCGCCGCCGGGTCGCCCTCGACGACCTCGATCTCGGCGCCGGCGGGGACCAGGCCGTGGACCATGACCTTCACGTCGTACTGGTCCGTCCAGAAGTACGGGACGGGGACGTACGGCTGGTCGGCGCCCAGGATGTTCGCCGCGACCGCCACCGCCTGCTCGGTCGCGTTGGTCCGGTTCTCCAGCCGCAGCAGGGCGCCCAGGCCCTGGTGCCGCCACCGGGCCACGTCACCGACGGCGTAGATCCCGTCGGCGGCCCGGCACATGGCGTCGCAGACGACGCCGTTCTCGCACGTCAGGCCGCTGCCGACGAGCCACCCGGTGGCGGGGACGCCGCCGATCGCGACCACGACGACGTCGGCCGGGAGCTGCTCGCCGGACTCGAGGAGGACGCCGACCACGCGCCCGGCCTCGGCGGCCAGCTCGCGGACGCCGGTGCCGAGCCGCAACGTGACGCCCTGCTCGGTGTGCAGCTCGCCGAGTCGGGCACCGGCCCACGCCCCGAACTGGCTCTCCATCGGGACCGACTGCGGACCGGCCAGCGTCACGTCCAGGCCGAGGCCGCGGCCGGTCGCCGCCACCTCGGCGCCCAGCACGCCGTCGCCCACGACGACGAGCCGCCGAGCGGTCGCAAGCTCCGTCCGCAGGGCGACGGCGTCGTCCAGGGTGCGGATCACGTGCACGCCGGACAGGTCCGGCTGTCCCGGAAAGACCCGGGCCTGGACGCCGGTGGCGATCACTATCTCGTCGGCGCCGAGCACGCGGCCCGACTCCGTCCAGACGGTCCGGTTCGCGGCGTCCAGGGCGACCGCCGGATCACCGAGGACGAGGTCGGCGTCCAGGGCCCGCAGCGCCGGCTCGGGCCGGAGCCGCGCCCGCGCGGGCTCCCACGCCCCGGACAGCACCTGCTTGGAGAGCGGCGGCCGGTCGTACGGGAGGTGCGGCTCATCGCCGAGCAGCGTGATCCGCCCCTCGAACCCCTTGCGGCGCAGCGCCTCCGCGGTGGTCAGCCCGCCGGCCGAGGCGCCGACGACCAGGACGCTCTCCGGCGGACCACACGTCGGCGGCGCGATCTCGGGCAGCGTCATGACTCGATCAGACCGATCGCGGCCGCCGGGCAGACGCTCACGGCCTCGCGGACCGCGTCGTGCTGGTCCGGGCCGGGCGCCTCGTCGAGCAGCACCACTATGCCGTCCTCGTCCCGCTGGTCGAACACGTCCGGGGCGACCAGCACGCACGTCCCCGCACCACAGCACTTGTCTTCCTCAACGATGACCTTCATCTCGTTCTCTCTCTCGTAAGTCGTGTTCAGTCGACATGCGTTGCTCGACGTCGGCCGTGGTCGGCGCCAGGAAGAGGCCGACCAGTGCGTCCACCAGGCTCGCCGTCGCCTCCACCCAGCCGGCCTGGCGGACGGGCTCGCCGTCCGCCGCCTCACGCTCCCGCTCGGCGAAGGCGTGGACCAGCAGGAGCCGCGCCATCTCGCCCCGCTCGTGGCGGACGGCGGTGGGCAGGCCGGACAGGCAGCCGCGCATGCCGTCCAGCACCTGGTGCAGGGACGGCGCGTCCAGCGACTGCTCCTCGATCAGGGCGCGCAGCACGGGGTCGGTCATGAGCTGGGCGCTGAACCGGGCGAACCAGGTCGGGACGGGCAGGCTCGCGAAGTGCTCCGCCGACGGCAGGACCAGGCAGTTCAGCCAGTCCCGCAGCTCGGTCGATCCCGCGTGCTCGGCGACCAGCTGGGCCCGCCGCTCCTCGATCGGCTCGCTGTGGCTCGCCAGGACCGCGCGGACCAGGTCGGTCTTGGTGCCGAAGTGGTAGCCGACCGCGGCGTTGTTGCCCTGCCCGGCCGCCTCGCTGATCTGGCGCGCCGACACGGCGGCGACGCCATGCTCCGCGAAGAGCCGTTCGGCGGTGGCGAGGATCGCCTTCCGCGTGCCCGCCACCTGTTCGACGCGCACGCCCGTCCCGGTCGCCGCGCCCGTCCCGGTCGGCACGGTCACCAGCGCACCGGCAGCTCGCTCAGGACGCCGACGGCGAGGCCGTCGACCCGGACCAGCTCGGCGGCGTCGACCGCGAGCTCCAGCGTCGGCAGGCGGCGCAGCAGCGTCTCCAGCGCGACCTGGAGCTCCGTCCGGGCCAGCGCCTGGCCGAGGCAGGAGTGCGCACCGGCGCCGAACGCGAGGTGCGGGTTCGGGCTGCGGCTCAGGTCGAGGGTCTCGGCGTCCGCGAAGGCCGACTCGTCGCGGTTGGCGGCGGCCATGCTGCACACGACGGTCGTGCCGCCGGCCACGGCCACGCCGGACAGCTCGATCGGCATGTCGATGTAGCGGACCATGCCGAACCCGGCGTTGGCGTCGTAGCGCAGGGCCTCCTCGACCGTGGACCGGACGAGCTTGGGGTCGGCGAGCACCTGCTCCCAGCGGGAACGGTCCGACAGCAGCATCGCGACCATCTTGGTGATCATGTTGGCGGTCGTCTCGTGCCCGGCCACCAGCAGCCCCTGGCCCGTGGCGACCAGCACCGCCGTCGACAGGGGCTGCCCGTCGGCGTCGGTCGCGTCGATCAGCTCGCTGAGCAGGTCGTCGCCCCGGTTGGCCCGCTTCAGCTCGACATGGTGCGCCATGTAGGTGCCGAACTCGGTCATGGCGGCGACCATCTCGTCCTGCGTGTAGCGGGTCATGCTGAGCATGCAGTCCGACCAGTACGAGAACTTGTCCCGGTCGCTGTCCGGCACCCCGAGCATGTCGCAGATCACCCAGACCGGCAGCGGGAACCCGAACGCGGCCTTGAGGTCGACCGGGCCGCCCCTATTGATCATCGAGTCGACGAGCTGGTCGGCCATCGCCGCGATCCCCGGCCGCAGCGCGGCCATCCGCTTCGCGGTGAACCACTTGCCGACGAGGCGCCGCCAGGTCAGGTGGCCCTCGCCCTCCTGCGGCAGCACGGTGGCCATCTCGCTGTTGAAGAGTCCGCCGTCGTCGGTGTCCGCGACCCGCGCGGCGTCCTCCTTGCCGGTCCCCCGGCCGAACCGAGGGTCGGACAGGACCGCCTTCACGTCGTCGTAGCGGGTGACCAGCGTCGCCGGGTCGCCGCTCGCGAACCGCACGTGGGCCACCGGGCACTTCGATCGCAGCTCGGCCCACTCGGCCGGCGGCTCCAGGGCGGCGTCGGTGGGGATCGGGTAGGACAGGATCTCGGACTCGGTCATGAACGGGATCTCTCTGGTGGGGGTTCCTTGGTCCGGAGGCCAAAATTTCGCCCGCCGTGGCCTCAGTACATCGAGCCTCTTCTCATAAGTCAAGCAACTGCTTTAAATTGACTCCGGACCAGCCCGCCTCCGCCACCGCCCGGGAAGCTCTATAAGCTATAGCCCACGTTCACCAACGAGAGACATCGAGACGAGGTAGTGGTGCAGGCCAAGCCGACGCGGGCGGACAAGGTCGCCCAGACCCGCGAGCGGATCCTCGACGCGGCCGAGCGGCTCTTCGCCGAGCACGGGTTGTTCGCGGTCTCCAACCGGCAGATCAGCGAGGCGGCGGGGCAGGCCAACAACTCCGCCGTCGGCTACCACTTCGGCACCAAGTCGGCGCTGATCAAGGCCGTCGTGAGCCGTCACGTCATCCCGATGGAGCGGATCCGCGAGCGCCAGCTCGCCGAGCTCGGCGACGACGCCGGGGTGCGTGACTGGGTCGCGTGCACCGTCCGGCCCCTGACCGATCACCTCGCGTCGCTGTCCGGCATCACCTGGTGGGCGCGGCTCGTCGCCCAGATCTCGACCGACCCGAGCCTGTACCTCCCCGAGCTCGACGAGTCGACGGCGTCCGAGTCGCGCCGGCGGTGCGAGGAAGGGCTGCGTCGTAGCGTGCCGGACCTGCCGGCCGAGGTGGCGGACGAGCGCGAGCGGATGCTCCGGAACCTCGTCGTCTACGTGTGCGCCGAGCGCGAGCGGGCCCTCGCTGAGGGCGTCCCGACCACGCGTGCCACGTGGGAGGAGACCGCCGTCGGCCTGATCGACGCGATCACCGGGATGTGGCTCGCGCCCGTCACGCGGGTGGGCTGACCGGCGTCTATCGGTGGGGAGGCGCCGGCCGGAATGCGTTCGCCCGGGTGCCGGTTGGTGCTCTACGTGGACATCACTTCTGGAAGCCTCGCATGAGCGTCATCGACGCGGACCGCCCCGCCCCGGACGACTCGGCCCCCACCGGCCCCGCGCACTCCGACCCTGTGTCGGACGACGCTGTGCTGGATGACCCGATCTGGTCGTCGCTCTCGGGGGCACACGCCCACCTGGCCGAGGGCGGCGACCTCGTCCGCCGGTACCCGCGCGACGTCTCGCCGTTCGCCGCCGTCCGGACCTGGGACGATCCCCGCGTCTGGGACGCGATAGTCGATCTCGTCGGGCACGGCGCCGAGTTCCCGGCCCCGCCCGAGTCCGTGGTGCTGCCGCCTGGCTGGGAGCGCAGCGAGCCGTTCGAGGGGGTCCAGCTCGTCGAGAACGAGCGGCTACGCCCCGTGCCCGACGACGAGGCGGTGCTCCTGGGCGCCGACGACGTCCCGGAGATGCTCGACCTGGTGGCGCGCGCGCAGCCGGGCCCGTTCGAGCCCCGGACCTACGAGCTGGGCCGGTACGTCGGGATCCGGCGCGACGGGCGCCTCGCGGCGATGGCCGGCGAGCGTCTGCGGCCCGCCGGCTGGACCGAGATCAGCGCCGTCGCCACGGACGACCGGTACCGCGGCCAGGGGCTGGCCACGCGTCTCGTGCTCGACGTCGCCCACGACATCCACCGGCGCGGTGCGCGCGCCATGATGCACGCCGCGGCGAACAACACGAACGCGATCCGGCTCTACGAGAAGCTCGGCTTCACGCTGCGCCGGCGGATGGTCTTCAGCAGCGTCCGCACGCCCGTCAGCTCCTGACGGGGGCCTCCTTCTTGCGGGACGGGAGCAGGTGCAGCACGGCCACCACGGCGGCACCGACGATCAGGCCGACGATCGCGGAGCACACTGTGTTGAAGAGCCAGCCGAGCGTGCCGCCCAGCGCGCCGGTGCCGTCGTGGATCGCCACCTCGAGGTGGTGCACCCACTCGTACGGCGCCGGCACCCAGCCGGTGCCGTCGGCCCCGAGGTTGACGAGCAGGATGTGCCCGCCCACCCACAGCATGGCGATGGTGCCGACCACCGAGATGACGGCAAGCACCTTCGGCATCGCCTTGACGAGGCCCCGGCCGAGCGTCTGGGAGAAACCGGAGTTGAACTGGGCCATCCGTAGCCCGACGTCGTCCATCTTCACGATCGCCGCGACGATGCCGTAGACGATGATGGTGATCACGAAGGCCACCACCACCAGGATGGCGAGCCGGGACCAGAAGGCCTCGTCGGCCACCTCGTCAAGTGCGATCACCATGATCTCGGCCGACAGGATCAGGTCGGTGCGGATGGCGCCCGCGATCATCTTCTTCTCGGCCTCGGGGCTGACCTCCGTGGCCGGAACCTCCGGGTCATGATGGCCGGAGACCTTGTGCCAGATCTTCTCCGCGCCCTCGTACGCCAGGTAGGTGCCGCCGATCATGAGGACGATCGGCAGCAGCCACGGCAGGAACTGGCTCAGCAGCAGCGCCGCCGGGAGGATGAAGACCAGCTTGTTCCGGATCGAGCCGACGGCGATCTTCCACACGATCGGCAGCTCGCGCTTCGCCGCGACGCTGCGCAGGTACTGCGGCGTGACGGCGGTGTCGTCCACCACGACACCTGCCGCCTTCGCGGTCGCCCGGCCGGTGGCCGCACCGACGTCGTCGATCGACGCCGCGGCCAGCTTCGCCAGCGCGGCGATGTCGTCCAGGAGTCCCATCAGGCCACCCACGGCGCCCCCATCTGCGATCGATATGTCGTCATGCCGTGCAGCCTATGCAACTCTCGCCGCCGACCGGGCATCGCGCGCTCTACTTGCCCGGCCGGAGGTCGAGCCGGCGGAGGAGCTGGGCGTTGAGCGCCACGACCACCGTCGAGAGTGACATCAGCACGGCCCCCACCGACATCGGCATCACGAAGCCGATCGGCGCCAGGACGCCTGCCGCGAGCGGCACCGAGATCAGGTTGTACCCGGCCGCCCACCACAGGTTCTGCTTCATCTTGCGGTAGCTGGCCCGCGACAGCTCGATCACCGACAGGACCGAGCGCGGGTCGTCGCTGGCGAGGATGACCCCCGCGGACGCGATGGCCACATCGGTGCCGGCGCCGATCGCGACGCCGACGTCGGCCTGCGCCAGCGCCGGGGCGTCGTTGACGCCGTCGCCCACCATCGCGACCTTGCGGCCCTCGTGCTGGAGCTGCTGCACCTTGGCGGACTTGTCTGAAGGCCGCACGCCGGCGAAGTACCTGTCGACGCCGAGCTCGTCGGCGACCGACCGGGCCACCGCTTCAGCGTCGCCGGTGATCATGACCACCTGGACACCCAGGTCGTGCAGCTTCCGGACGGCATCCGCGGACTCGGCCCGCACCTCGTCCGCGAGCTTGATCCCGCCGATGACGACGCCGTCGCGCAGCACGTGCAGGATGATCGCCCCGTCGCCGCGCCAGGCCTCCGCCACCGGCAGCTCGTCCTGGCCGCTCTCCTCGAGCAGGCGAGGCCCGCCGACCCGGATCTCGTGGCCGTCGACCGTGGCCGTGACGCCCACGGCGGGCGACGACGAGAAGCCGGAGGCGCGCGGAACCGTGAGCCCGCGCTCCTGCGCAGCACGCACTATCGCCTTGGCCAGGGGGTGCTCGCTGTCCGACTCGGCGGCCGCCGCGAGCGCCACCAGGGTGTCGACGTCGACCGTCTCGCCGTCGTTGCCCGCGGGCCGCGCGTCGGCGACGGTCGGCTCGCCCTTGGTGAGGGTGCCGGTCTTGTCGAACAGCACGGTATTGACGGTGCGCATGCTCTCGAGCGCGAGGCGGTCCTTGATGAGCACGCCGCCGCGGGCGGCTCGCTCGGTGGCGATCGAGACGACGAGCGGGATCGCCAGGCCCAGGGCGTGGGGGCACGCGATCACGAGCACCGTGACGGTGCGAACGACTGCGGCGTCGGGCATACCGACCACCGACCAGACGATCGCGGTGATCGCCGCCGCACCCAGCGCGAACCAGAAGAGCCAGCCGGCCGCCGTGTCCGCGAGGCGCTGTGCGCGCGAGGACGAGTTCTGCGCCTCGGTGACGAGCCGCTGAATGCCGGCCAGGGCGGTGTCGTCACCGGTGGCCGTGACCTCGATCCGCAGACCGGAGTCGGTGGCGACGGTCCCTGCGGTCACGGGCTCGCCCTGGCCCCGAGGCACCGTGCGCGACTCCCCCGTCACCATGGACTCGTCCATCTCGGCGCGCCCGTCCACGACGCGGCCGTCGGCGGGGATGCTCCCGCCCGGCCGCACCACGACGACGTCGCCGACGACGAGGTCCGCCGGCGCGACCTTGACGATCCGGTCGCCGTCGACACGCTCTGCCTCGTCGGGCAGCAGCGCGGCGAGCGAGTCCAGTGCCGACGTCGTCTGCGCGAGCGAACGCATCTCGATCCAGTGGCCGAGCAGCATGATCACGATCAGGAGGGCGAGCTCCCACCAGAAGTCGAGCTGGTGGTCGAGCAGGCCGAGGCTCGCGCCGAGCGAGGCAACGAACGCGACGGTGATCGCGAGCCCGATCAGGAGCATCATCCCGGGCTGGCGGGAGCGGAGCTCGCTGATCGCGCCGGTCAGGAAGGGCCGCCCGCCCCACACGTACATGACCGTGCCGAGCACCGGCGAGATCGCGTTCACCCAGCCGCCGGCGGGCAGCATGTAGCCGAGGATCATCGCGAACATGCTGGAGAACCCGACCACCGGCACGGCCAGGACGAGCATGATCCAGAACAGACGCCGGAACTGGCCTACGTGGTCACCATGACCGGCATGGCCGCCGTGGCCCTCGTGACCGCCGTGACCTTCGTGGCTGGCGTGGTCGGCGTGGCTGGTGTGGTCGGCGTGAGTACTGCGGTCCGCGTGGTTGTCGTGCGCGTCGTGCTCCGTGTGCGCGTTGTGATCGGTGTGCTCGGGTGGCACCACCGGGTCGTCGGCGACAGGCTGGCCGGAGGAGTGGTCGTGTGCTTCGTTCATCGGATTGGCTCCTGAGTTGAGCAGTGACACCCGTCGGGCGGCAGTAGATCCATTTATACCCCTAGGGGGTATCCTCGTCAAGCGGTAAGGTCGACGCCTGACAACCGCACGAGAGGGAGAACCGATGCCCGTCCAAGTAGCCGTGTGCGGCCCAGGCGCCTGCACCGAGCAGGACGAAGAACATGCCTACGAGGTAGGGTGCCTGCTCGCGCAGGCCGGAGCGACGGTGCTCAATGGCGGTGGCACCGGGGTGATGGCCGCCGTCTCGGCGGGAGCACGCTCGGCCGGCGGGCTCGTCGTCGGCGTCCGGCCCGGACCAACGGCGGACGGCGCCAATCCCGATCTCAGCGTCGTCCTGGCGACGAACATGGGCGAGGCCCGCAACGCGATTCTGGTCTGGTCGGCGGACGCCGTGATCGTCATCGGCGGCTCGTGGGGCGCCCTGTCTGAGCTCGCCCTGGCGAAGCGGCGCGGGGTGCCGGTGATCAGCCTCGGCGGCTGGCAGGTCCTGGACGTCGCCGGCAACCCGCTGCCCGACGCTCCCCCGACCGCGGCCACGCCCGAGGCCGCCGTCGCCTTCGCCCTGTCCACGACCGAGCGCTACTGAGAGTCCGGGCTACACCCGCTCGCGGTCGAACCGCTCACGGTTCGCCCGCACGTCATGCCCGTGGCTCTGCGTCCAGTCCACCAGCCCGCTGACGAGGGCCACGAGCTTCTGGCCGAGCGGGGTCAGCTCGTACTCGACCCGGGGTGGCACCTCCGCGTACGCGGTGCGTGTGACCATGCCGTCCCTGAGCAGGCACCGGAGGGTCTTGCTCAGCATCCGGTGCGAGACGCCGTCCACCAGCGCCTGGATCGTGGAGAAGCGCTGCGGCCCTCCGTTCAGCGCGGCGATCACCGACAGCGTCCACCGGTCGGACACCAGGGCGAGCATCTCCTTGACCAGCTCGTGCGTCTCGCCGTCGCACAGCGATTCCGGAGCCCCGGGCATCCTCGCCGCCACTCGCTGGAACTGCTCGTCGCGCGACGTCGTGGCCATTCCTGATGCTTCCTCTCGGGTAACCAACTCACTGCGAAGTGCGTAATTGAAAGCTGGATTATCTGCAGTTCCGCACTGTTGTGACACCTGGACCAACCAGCCTGTCACCGCGTTCGTTCCCGTCAGGGAGCGCGGCGGCACCGGTCCACGAACCGCAGCACTGCGGAACACGCACTACAGACAAGGACCAGCAATGCTCAAGATCGGAATCATCCTCGGCAGCACCCGTCCCGGCCGGAACGGCGAGGCCGTCGCCAAGTGGGTGTACGAGATCGCCTCGCAGCGCACCGACGCGGAGTTCGAGCTCGTCGACCTCGCCGACTATCCCCTGCCCCACCTCGACGAGCCCATGTCGCCGACCATGGGCCAGTACCTCCACGATCACACCAAGGAGTGGTCCGCGAAGGTCGCCGAGTTCGACGGCTACGTCTTCGTGACCCCGGAGTACAACCACTCGACGTCGGGCGTGCTGAAGAACGCCCTCGACTACGTCTACAACGAGTGGAACAACAAGGCCGCGGGCATCGTGTCCTACGGCGGCGTCGGCGGGGCCCGCGCGGCGGAACACCTGCGCCTCATCCTCTCCGAGCTGCAGGTCGCGACCGTGCGCCAGCAGGTGGCCCTGTCGATGTTCACCGAGTTCGAGAACTTCACGGTGTTCAAGCCCGGCGAGCACATCACCCCGGCCCTGGACACCCTGCTGGACCAGACGGTCGCGTGGGCAGGTGCCTTCGAGCCGCTGCACGCCTGACCAGGCGATCTCGCCCCGGTCAGGACCGAACGAGCCGCGCTATCGCGTCGGAGGCTTCCTTGACCTTCGCGTCCGCCTCGGCGCCGCCGGTCCGGGCGGCGTCGACGACGCAGTGCTTGAGGTGGTCGTCCAGGAGGCCCAGCGCGACGCTCTCCAGCGCCTTGGTCAGGGCGGACACCTGCGTGAGGATGTCGATGCAGTACTGCTCCTCGTCGACCATCCGGTGGATCCCGCGCGCCTGCCCCTCGATGCGCTTGAGCCGGGCGAGATAGCCGGCCTTGTCGGTGATGTAGCCGTGGGCGGCGTGCTGGCCACCCTCCCCGGGCACCTCGAGGTCGGCAGGGGATCCTGTGTCGGTCATGGTCACCATGGTGTCATCTCCACTGGGCAGAACGCGCTGGTTGAGCTGGGTCACTCGGGAGGGAACGGATACACCAGCGGCGAGGTAACCGTGAGGCAACATTGCTCCCTCACCGTTACCTCGCCGCGTGGGCATCTGCTCCCTCGCGAGGTCAGACCGCCGCCGCGTACGTGGCGGGGTCGGCGTCAAAGGGGTCCTCGCAAGCCGCGCAGCAGAACCAGTACCGCTGGCCCTCGTAGTCGCGGAACAGTCCCTTGGCCTCGGCTTCGGCCTTGACGACGGTGCTGCCACGCATCACCGGACAGTCGGCGATCTCGTCGGCCGACGGGCCGACCAGGTTGAGGCCGAGGGCGGCCGGCACAGCCGAGTGCGAGTGGCCGCCACCGGCGTGCTCGCCGTGCGAGTGGCCCTCGGGCGAGTGACCGGCGTGCTCGTGGTCGCCGTGGGAGTGGTCGTGTCCCATGGTGGGTCCTTTCGTCGGTGGTGGGGTGGTGGTGCGGTCAGGCGTGCTGCAGCGTCCGCGCCTCCGGCAGGGACGGTGCGGGCGCCTGTGTGTCCGCCGTCCGGCTCGCGAAGGAGCGCAGGCGGAGGCTGTTGCCGACGACGAAGACGCTGGAGAACGCCATCGCCGCGCCGGCGAGCATGGGGTTGAGCAGACCGAGCGCCGCCAGCGGGATCGCGGCGACGTTGTACCCGAAGGCCCAGAACAGGTTCGTCTTGATGGTGCCGAGCGTGCGCCGCGAGAGGCGGATGGCGTCGGCCGCCGAGCCGAGGTCGCCGCGGACGAGGGTGATGTCCGCGGCTTCGATGGCGACGTCCGTTCCGGTGCCCATCGCGAGGCCCAGGTCAGCCTGCGCGAGGGCGGGCGCGTCGTTCACGCCGTCGCCGACCATCGCGACGACCTTGCCCTCGGCCTGCAGCCGGGCGATCACGTCGGCCTTGTCCTGTGGCATCACCTCGGCGATGACGTCCGTGATGCCCACCGCGGCGGCCACCTGCTCGGCCACCGCCCGGTTGTCCCCCGTGAGCAGCACGGGAGTGAGGCCGAGCGCGGAGAGCTGCGCGACGGCGTCGGCGCTGGTCGGCCTGATCCGGTCGGCGACCACGAGGAGCCCGCGGGCCTGACCGTCCCAGCCGACCGCCACGACGGTCTTACCCTCACCCTCAGCCTGAGCCTTGGCCTCGGCCAGGTGCGCGGGCAGGTACTCCGACCAGTCGGCGAGCAGGCTCTCCCGGCCGACGACGACGGCGTGCCCGTCGACGACCCCCTGCACGCCCAGACCCTGGACGCTCTCGAACGACTCCGGGGTGGGCAGGACGCCGACCTGCTGGGTGGCACCCTTCGCGATCGCCTGCGCGACGGGGTGCTCGGAGGCGTCCTCCAGGGCCCCGGCGAGCCGGAGCAGTTCCTCGCGGGTGGTGCTGTCGTCCACCACGACGTCCAGCAGCGTCATCTTGCCCGTGGTGACGGTGCCGGTCTTGTCCAGCACGACCGTGTCGACCTTGCGGGTGGACTCCAGGATCTCCGGGCCCTTGATCAGGATGCCGAGCTGGGCACCCCGCCCGGTGCCGACCAGGAGGGCCGTGGGGGTCGCGAGCCCGAGCGCGCAGGGGCAGGCGATGATCAGGACGGCGACGGCGGCGGTCAGCGCGGCAGTCGCGGGGAACCCGCCGCCGAGCCAGACGCCGAGGGTCGCGACGGCGATGGCGATGACCACCGGCACGAAGATCCCCGACACTCGGTCGGCGAGGCGCTGCACCTCGGCCTTGCCGGACTGGGCGTCCTCGACGAGCTGCGCGATCCGCGCCAGCTGCGTGCCCGCGCCGACCTGCGTGGCGCGGACGACGAGCCGGCCGCCCGAGTTCACGGTCGCCCCGGCCACGGTGTCGCCGATGCCGACCTCGACCGGCACCGACTCCCCCGTGAGCATCGAGGCGTCGACCGCCGAGGAGCCCGTGACGATGACGCCGTCCGTGGCGATCTTCTCCCCCGGCCGGACGACGAACTCGTCGCCCACGGAGAGGTCCTCGACCGGGATCCGGGTCTCCGCGCCGCCGCGCAGCACAGCGACGTCCTTGGCGCCCAGCTCCAGCAGCGCCCGCAGCGCCGCACCGGCCCGGCGCTTGGACCGCTTCTCGAAGTACCGCCCGGCGAGCACGAACATCGTGACGCCCGACGCGACCTCGAGATAGATGTTGCCGGCGCCGTCGGACGGCGCGACGGTCAGCTCGAAGCCGTGCGTCATCCCCGGCACGCCCGCCGTCCCGAGGAACAGCGCGTACAGGGACCAGAGGAACGCGGCGGACACACCGAGCGAGATCAGGGTGTCCATGGTCGCCGCGCCGTGTCGTAGGTTCGTCCACGCGGCCTTGTGGAACGGCCACGCCGCCCACAGGATCACCGGCGCGGCGAGCGCGAGCGACGCCCACTGCCAGTACGTGAACTGCCACGACGGGACCATCGCCAGCGCGATGACCGGGACGGTGAGCACTATCGACGTGACGAGCCGGTCCCGCAGCGACCGCAGCTCCGCGTCACGGGCGTCGTCCCGGGCGTCGCCGTCGTCCTTCGGGGTGTCCTTCGGCGCGGGCAGGACCGCCGTGTAGCCGGTCTTCTCCACCTCTTCGACCAGCGCGTTCAGGTCGTACCCTGCCGGGGCCGTGACCTTCGCCTTCTCCGTGGCGTAGTTGACCGTGGCGGTCACACCGTCCAGGCGGTTGAGCTTCTTCTCGATCCGCATGGCGCACGAGGCGCAGGTCATGCCCCCGATCTCGAGGTCGACGGTGGTTCCCGGCTCGTCCGTCCGGGATGTCGTGTCGGACATCGTGTCCTCCTTGTCAGTGACCTGTGCTCGTCAGTGGCCGTGGCCGGACTCGCCGGCTCCGTGCTCGTCGGCGGCCGGTGCATCAGTCGTGGGCTCCTCGGCCGGCGCGACCTCGCCGGACGCCGTGTCCAGCACGAAGTGCGCGGTGCGCACCTTCCCGCCGACCTTGAAGTCGAGGTAGAGCAGGTACCGGCCGGGCGTGGGCGCCTGCGTCATGAACGTGACGTCCGGACCGGACACCGAACCAGGCGCAGGCTCGTCACCCTCGGGGTGCACGTGCAGGTAGGCCAGGTCGCCGTCGCGCAGCGCGACGAGGTGCCCGTACGCGCCGAGGTACGGCTGCAGGTCGGTGACCGGTTCGCCGTCCTTCGTGATCGTCGCGGTCAGCATGGAGTCGCCGCTCGCACCCAGGTCTCCCGCGAGCGTTACGGTGTAGCCGTCAGTCGTGTCGGACGCCGAGACGGCCGTCGCGGGCTCGGGCGCGAAGCGCCCCGCGACGTCGACCGTCCGGCTGAGCGTCAGGTTCTCGCCGGTCGCCGCGGGGACGAAGTCGGTGAACACCCGGTAGCTGCCCGCCGCGTCCCAGGTCCACGGGATGGACCAGACGCCGTCCGCCGACATCTTCGGGTGGACGTGCCGGAACTGGGCGCCGTCGGTGCGCACCACTATCAGGTGCAGCTCCTTGTCGTGCTCGGTCTCGAACTCGGTCACGGCCTCGCCGTCCGCCGAGGTGATCGAGAACGAGAGCGTCCCTTCCTCGCCGGTCTCGTCAGGGACGCTGACCGGGCTCAGGAGCAGCCCGTCCCGCTCGAGGGAGAGCCCGCGGACCGGCGTCGTGCCGCTCGTGCCGGACTCCTCACCCATGTCCATGCCCACCATGTCCATGTCCTCTGCCTCCTCGTTCTGCGCCGTCGTCGACCAGGCGGCGACGGCGCTCTGCGGAACCACCGCACCCGCGACGACGAAGGAGGCGACGAACAGTGCCGCGAGACCCCCGCCGTACAGGCCCAGCCGCTGGGGGGCGTTCATGAGACGCGCTCCGCCTCGTACCCCGCCTCGTCCACCGCGGCCAGGACCGCGGCCTCGTCCAGCGGGGCGGCGCTCCGGACGACGAGCTTGCCGGTCGCCGCGCTCACGTCGATCTGCTCGACGCCGGGCAGCCTGCCGACCTCGCCGCGGACCGCTACCTCGCAGTGCCCGCAGCTCATCCCGGTCACCTGGTACTGGCTCTGGTACTCGTTCGTCGCCATGATCTTTGACCTTCCGCTCGTTCAGGTGCTACCCCTGGGGGGTACGTCTGTGTCGCCAACCATATACCCCCCATGGGTATTCTGGTCAAGGCGAGACTCCGCGGGACCGGCATGGACGACCGCTACGGTTCCGTCATGCTCATCGTCGAATTCACCCTCGTCGCCATATTCGTCGTCCTCCTGCTGCTGCTCATCACGGCGGCCGGGAACCTGAGCTCCACCGGGCGGACCGTCGAGCGGGTCGAACGCAAGCTGGACCGCGTGATCGCGCACCTGGGCATCGAGGGCCCGGCCGCCGAGGGGATCCCGCCGGACGTCCTGGCCGAGATCGACCGGTGCATCTGGTCCGACCGGCGGGCCGAAGCGATCAAGCACTACCGCGATGCGACCGGGCACGACGCGGTCACGGCCAAGGAGTGGATCAACCAGCGCGCGGCGTCCTACTGAACGACCTCGCACCGACAAGTGGGTGAATTCTCCGCAGAACGGCGCGACGGCGCGGCTTTCGGCGACAATTCACCTGACCCCTCGCTACGCTCCTCTCGTTATGCCTGTGCGGTGATCCGGGCGACGTTCCTGGCCGGAATGGTCCTCGTTGGAAGCGATCTAGGAAGGGCGCATGAGCCTGCTCTCACGCGTGTCTGCGAACCGCCGGTCGGCGGCATCCATCGGTGCGGTCACCCTCTTCGGCGCGGGCCTGGTGGGCTTCGCGCTGCTCTACGAGGGCGAGGCGACGGCGGAGGTCCAGCTGAACGACTCCGGCGTCTGGGTGACGCAGGTGGCGAAGGGCAAGCTGGGCCGGTTCAACTACGAGGCCAAGGCGCTGGACGGCGTGCTGCTGGCCAACTCGACGAGCTTCGACGTGGAGCAGGACGCGCAGCGGGTGCTGCTGGACAGGGGCAGCGACTCGTCCGCGAGCCCGGTCAACCCGGCACTGCTCTCGCTGGACGGGACGATGAAGTTCCCCGCCGGTGCGCAGGTGGCCGCGGGTGATGCCACGACGGCGGTCTACGACGACGAGACCGGCCGAACATGGGTCCTCCCGTTCGACGGCGCCGTGGCCTTCGACGAGAAGAAGCTCAAGCCGACGCTCAAGGCCGGCACCGGCGGTGAGCTGACAGTGAGCAACGAAGGCACGGTGTTCCTCGCCGTGCCGTCGCAGGGCAAGCTGTACACGGTTCCCACGGGCGAGCAGGGCGTCGCTGAGGACCCCGAGGAATCGGACCTGCCCGTCGAGCCCGACGCCGAGGTGCGGATCTCGGCGGTCGGTGACGAGCCGGTGGTGCTGGACCAGACCACCGGCACGCTGGTGCTCCCCGGCGGCGACACGGTCGAGATCGCCGGTGCCGCGCAGGGCACCCTGCAGCAGCCCTCCGACGACGCGGACAACGTGGTGCTGGCCACCCCGAGCGGCCTGGTCTCCCAGCCGCTCGGTGGCGGGACCGCCACCACACGTAATGCCCCCGACGCGTCCGGCATCCCGTCCGAGCCCGTGCAGCTCGGCGGGTGCACCTACGGCGCCTGGTCCGAGTCCGGCCAGGTGCTCCGCGACTGCCCCGACCTGGACAACGACATCGAGCAGGTGCTGGAGGGTGTCAGCGTCGGAGCGGGCCTCGTCTACCGGGTGAACCGGAACGTGATCGTGCTGAACGACGTCAACGACGGCAAGCTGTGGATGGCCGCCGACGAGTTCGAGCTGGTCGACGACTGGGAGCAGACCACGCCCCAGGACGCCGAGGGCGAGAAGACCGAGTCCGAGGAGGCCACCCCGGAGCAGGTCGACCACGTCGTCGCCCAGCGGAACAAGACCAACCGTCCGCCCGAGCCGGAGCCCGACACGTTCGGCGTACGGCCTGGCCGCACGACCGTCCTGAACGTGCTGGGCAACGACCTGGACCGCGACGGCGACGTCATGACGGCCTCGGTGCTGGGCGAGCCGGACGGCGGCATCGGCGTCGACCGCGTGCTGGACGGCGCGGCGCTGCAGGCGAACGTACCGGCCGACGCGACCGGCACCACTACCTTCGACTACCAGGTGGACGACGGCCGCGAGAACGGCACCGCCGAGGAGTCGGTGCGGATCGAGGTCGTACCGCTCGAGCAGAACAACCCGCCGGTGCAGTCGGGCAAGCCCGTGCTGCGCGTCGGCCAGGACGGTCTGGCCAGCATCAAGGTGCTGCCTTACTTCAAGGACCCGGACGGCGACGACCTGTTCCTGTCGAACGCCAGCACGGCGAACAACCTCGACGAGGTCCGGTCCAGGCCGGACGGCACCATCGAGTTCCGGGACGGCGGCACCGCCGTCGGGCACAAGATCGTGGACGTCACGGTGTCGGACTCGGCGGGCCTGCCCGTCGAGGGCCAGCTCATCGTCGACGTCGTGGCGAGCAACGTGCCGCCGATCCCCGTGCAGGACCACGTCACCGTGCTGGCCGGCGAGCCCGTCACGGTGAGCCCCCTGAAGAACGACACGGACCCCAACGGCGACAAGCTGCGCCTGACGCGCGTGGACGGGCCGGAGCCGGCGACCATCACGACGAACCAGACCGCGGGCACGTTCACGTTCGAGAGCGACGAGCCCGGCTCGTACGACGTCACCTACGAGATCTCCGACGGGCCCAACCCGCCGGCGCTGGGCCTGGTCCGCGTCGACGTCCTCACCCGTTCCGACGCCGCGGGCGCGCCGGTCGCGGTCTCCGACCAGGTGCTGCTCCCCACGGGTGGTACCGCCCTGGTCGACGTCCTGGCCAACGACACCGACCCGACGGGCGGCGTGCTCGTGGTGCAGGGCGTGACCGTGCCGCCGGGCTCACCCGTGGACGTATCGGTGCTCAACCACCAGATCCTCAAGGTCTCCGAGCTCAAGCGCCTCAGCCGGTCCGTGGTCGTCGAGTACACGGTGGCCAACGAGACCGGAACCGTCACGGGCCAGGTCCGCGTGGTGCCGATCCCGGCGCCGGCGCAGCTGCGTCCTCCCGAGGCCGGACCCGACGAGGCGACGGTGCACGCGGGCGACGTCGTGACCATCCCGGTGCTGAAGAACGACACCCACCCCGACGGCCTCAAGATGACCGTGACGGACGAGCTCCAGGAGTCGCCTCCGGCGTCGGCCGGCGAGGCGTTCGTCTCCGAGGAGACGGTGCGGTTCCGGGCCGGCCAGGAGGCCGGAACCTTCCACGCGGTGTACGAGGTCGAGGACTCCTTCGGGCAGAAGGACTCCGCGCAGGTCACGATCAACGTGGTGGACGCCCCGGAGAACAGCGCGCCCCAGCTGCCGGACATCGAGGCCCGGGTGCTCAGCGAGGGCATCGTGCGCATCCCGCTTCCCCTGGACGGGACCGACCCGGACGGCGACTACGTGACGCTGAGCTCGATCTCGGGTGCGCCGTCCAAGGGCACCGCGAAGATCGTCGACGGCTTCATCGACTACGAGGCCGGCGACGCGACCGGCCTGGACAGCTTCACCTACCAGGTGATGGACACGCGCGGGGCGCCCGGCGTGGGGCTCGTCCGGGTCGGCGTCGCGGCGACGCCCGCGACCAACCAGGAGCCGCAGACCGCGGACGACGAGACCACGGTCCGGCCCGGCCGTACGGTGGCCATCGCCGCCCTCGACAACGACTCCGACCCCGACGGCAACCAGATCGGCCTGGTGGCGAAGGGCTTCGAGGGCACCGAGGACCTCGAGCCCAAGGCGGTCGACGACGACGTCGTCGTGACGGCGTCCGGCCAGGACGGTGCGTACTCGTTCTTCTACGAGATCCAGGACACGTTCAAGGCGAAGGCCAGCGGCGCCATCACGGTGAACGTGGACCAGGACGCGCCCCTGCTGCGCCCCGTCGCGCACGACGACGTCGTGACCGCCGACGACGTGGAGGGATCCTCCAGCGTCACGGTCAACGTGCTCGCCAACGACGTGGACCCCGACGGCGTGGCCGCCGACCTCGAGGTGGCGGTGGACGAAGGGCTCGAGGGCGTCGCCGTCACCGACTCCCGGGCACTGCAGGTGCAGCTCAGGGAGGGCACGCGGGTCATCACGTACACGGTGCGGGACATGGACGGCCTGGAGGCCAAGGCGTTCGTGCGGGTGCCGGGCGACCAGTCCCGGCCGCACGTCAAGCCCGGCCTGGAGCCGCTCAAGGCGACCAGCGGTGAGCCGCTGACGATCGACCTTGCGGACTACGTGGTGGTGCGGGAGGGCCGGGAGCCGCAGATCACGGTCGAGGACTCGGTCAAGGTGGTGGACGGAAGTGTGTCGGGTACCGACAAGGACACGCTGGTGTACACCTCGGCGAAGGACTACGCCGGTTCGGCGTCGGTCAGCTTCGAGGTGACCGACGGCAAGGGGCCGGACGACGCCGAAGGGCTGACGTCGGTGCTGACGCTGCCGATCGACGTGACCCCGGGCGAGAACATGCCGCCGAAGATCACCGGTACCCCGGTGCTGAAGGTCGCCGCGGGTGAGGACGCCTTAGTCGACCTGTCGCGGTACGCCAAGGACCCGGACAAGGACCCGCTGACGTTCGTAGTAACCGGCGGTGACGGCATCACGACGGAGGTCTCGGGTACCACGATCACGGGGCAGGTGGAGCCGTCAGTCGCCAAGGGCACCTCCCGCGAGCTGCCGATGACGGTCTCCGACGGGCAGAACCCGCCGGTGCAGACCACGCTCACGGTCGAGGTCGTGGCCTCCACCAGGTCGCTGGTGCAGACCACCCAGGACGTCGTGACCGACGCCCACCAGGGCGCGCCCACGACCATCCCCGTGCTGAGGAACGACGTCAATCCGTTCCCCGAGGAACCCCTCAAGCTGGTGGGTACCCCAACCGTCGACACCGGTGACGG
Organism: Promicromonospora panici; assembly: GCF_900608595.1. Lineage (GTDB taxonomy): Bacteria > Actinomycetota > Actinomycetes > Actinomycetales > Cellulomonadaceae > Promicromonospora > Promicromonospora panici. The sequence continues at coordinate 94,267 of NZ_UWYY01000021.1, forward strand.
CAGCCCGGTGTACAGCGGTGATCAGCTCGTGGTGACGCCCGACGAGGACTTCACCGGCACCATGCTCGTGCGGTATCGCGTGCAGGACGCCACGAAGGACCCCGACCGCGAGATGGACGGCATAGCCAAGCTCACGGTGCTCGGCAAGCCCGCCACGCCCCGCGCGCCACGCGTCGAGGAGGTCCGCTCCGAGACCGTGGTGCTGACCTGGGACCAGCCGAACAACAACGGCTCGGACATCACTGGTTACACGCTGCGGTCCAGCGGTGGCCAGGAGCAGCGGTGCGCCACGACCACATGCACCTTCGGCGGGTTGCAGAACAACGTGAAGTACACCTTCACGGTCGTCGCGACCAACGACGTCGGAGACTCCGAGCCGTCGCCGAAGTCGCGCGAGGCGCGCCCGGACGAGAAGCCGGACAAGCCCGCCGCCCCGACGCTGGAGTTCGGCGACAGCGAGCTGACGGTCACGTGGAAGAACCGGACCTACACCGACCGCTCGCCGATCGAGTGCGTGAACTTGGAGATCAGCCCGCCCCCGGAGAACGGCGTGACCCAGAAGTCGTGCGTCCCGGGCAGCACGACCGTCTGGTCGGGGCTGGAGAACGGCACGGCGTACACCGTGCGGGTCCAGGCCAAGAACAAGGCCCCCGACCCGTCGGACTGGAGCGACCCGTCAGCGGCCGAGGTCCCGGCCGCGCCGCCCGCGCAGCCGGCGGCACCGACCGCCACCCGGGAGAACACGTACGCCGGCGGCCAGATCACGGTGACCTGGCAGGCTCCGGCCAACAACGGCGACGCGATCGACAAGTACTACCTGGCGGTGTTCCAGGACGGTTCGAGGGTGAACACCATCCCGGTGTCGGGCACCTCGACTGTCGTCAAGGACCTGAGCACTGATTCGAGCTACCGGTTCACGGTGACGGCCGAGAACAAGGCGGGCAAGTCTCCCGTCAGCGAGCAGTCCAACGAGGAGGTGCCGTTCGGCACGCCCGAGCCTCTGGGCGCACCGAGGGCGTCGCTCGGCTCCAACACCAACGGCCAGGCCGACGTGCGTTGGGACCCGACCGCGGACTTCCGCGGCACGGGCGGCTACTACAAGGTCCAGGCCAGCGGCCTGGACGCGCGGAACGCGGGCACTGCGTCGCCCTACACGTACAAGGGCCTGAACAACGGGACGTCGTACACGTTCCAGGTGCAGGCCTGCAACGAGTACACCTGCTCCGACTGGTCTGCCCCGTCCAACGCGGTGGTCCCGTATACCGTGCCGGGAACCCCGGGGATCGGCTACCACCGGTCTGACGCCAGGAGCGGGTACTTCACCGTGACCGGCCCAAGCAGCAACGGCGGCCGCAACGTCGACAGGATCGAGTACCGGGTCTCGGGCAGCTCCAGCACCTCCGGCTCGCGGACCTCGTGGCCGTTCAACATCAACGTGGGGAACGACTACGACCAGAGCTTCACGCTGCAGGCTCGCGCACACAACGCCGCAGGCTGGAGCGGCTGGTCCAGTGCCAACGGCCGGACCGACGCGCGGCCGGCGCCGGAGCTGTGGGTGTCCTCGTCCGGGGTGTCCGCTGGGTGCGAGTTCGAGCGCTGCGAGTACTGGGTCATCCACTGGAAGAACATGGGCCCCGGCAACCACCAGGTGGCCTGCTGGGCGGGCGACACGTCGAACAACGGCGGCCCGCGCGAGTGGCACGACATCCGCTCCCACGCCACGACCTGGGCGGGCAGCTCGACGAAGACGACGGTCAGCGGCGACAGCGGCTCGAAGCAGGTGGGCTGCTACATGGGCGGGAGCTACAACGGCACGGCCGTCGGCGTGAAGACGCCCGACAACCTCTACAAGGGCAGCACCTGGAACATCGGCTGACGCCGGTCCCGCGCGTCGACGCAGCCCTGACGCGCGGGGGCACCGATCTATTCCTTGACACGAATATTCTCGACGGTGAATACTCGCCGTCATGGACGCACTCCTCGCCGCACTCGCGGACCCCGCGCGCTGGCGGCTCGTTTGCCTGCTGGCCGAGCGGCCGCGCCCCGTCGGCGTGCTGGCCGAGCTCGCCGGGGCACGTCAGCCGCAGACGACCAAGCACCTGCAGACCTTGGAGCGCGCAGGCGTCGTCGTCTCGCAGCGCAGCGGGCAGCGCCGCGTCTACGCGCTCCAGCCCGGTCCGCTGCGCGACCTGGCGGCCGTGCTCACCCGGCTCGCCGACACCGCGGACCAGGCCGGCGGCGCCCGGGAGACCTTTGACCGCTACGCGCTCAGTCTCGGCGCCGAACGGCTCGCCGCCGAACAGCCCGGATGGGCCGACGACCGCTCGTTCACGTTCCACCGGTCACTGGCCGTGAGTCCCGAGCAGGTCTGGCGGCACCTCACCGAGCCGTCCCTGCTCGGCCGGTGGTGGGCGCCCGATGATCTGCGGGTCTCCGAGCTCGTCTTCGAGGCGCGGCCGGGTGGCCGGGTCGTCCTGGAGTACCGCGACGTCGAGGACGCCGGCAGGTCCGGCGCCGGGACCTCGGACGAAGACGGTTCGGACGCAGACGGTTCGAACCCCGTCGTCGGGCGAGCGGAGGGCGTCGTCGACGCCGCGGTGCCCGCCGAACGGCTCGCCTACCGGTCGTCCCCGCTGCTGCCCGACGGCAGCCTCGCCTTCACCGCCCACGTCGACCTCGGCCTCACGCCGACCGACAGCGGCACGGACCTCGACGTCCGCTACCGGATCAGCGACAGCACCATCGACTCGGCGGACTTCATCGCGGGCATCGAGATCGGCTTCGGCCAGAGCCTCGACAAGCTCGCGGCGGTCATCGGCGTGGCCTCCGACGGCACCGACAGGAGCGCCAGCCCCTCCAGCAGCAGGCGCAAGACCAAGCGCAGCACCGACACCGACACAAGGAGCACGAAGTGACCGAGCAGACGAGCGGCCGCAGGGTCGTCACCAACATGAGCATCTCCCTCGACGGCCGCTACGCCAAGCCCGACCCCGAGGACATGGGCTGGGTGATGCCGTACGCCGTCACCGACGTCTCCCGCGACCACCTGACGCGCCTCTGGGAGCCCGCGACGACGGCCCTGCTGGGGCGCGTCAACGCCGAAGGCTTCCTCGGCTTCTGGCCCAGCGTCATCGACATGGAGGGCGCCGACCCGCGCGACGTCGGCTTCGCCCGATGGCTTGTCGACGCCGAGAAGGTAGTCCTCTCGTCCACGCTCGAGGAGGCACCGTGGGAGCGGACGACCGTCGTCGACAAGCCGACCGTCGAGGCGGTGGACGAGCTCAAGGCAACCGACGGCGGCGACATCCTCGTGCTCTCCAGCGCGAGCGTGATCAAGGCGCTGCTGGCGGCCGACCAGGTCGACCGGCTGGCGCTGGCCGTCTTCCCGATCTTCCTGGGCTCGGGGCCTCGCCTCTTCAACGACGCCCTGCCGGCCGGGCAGTGGGAGCTCGTCAACGAGACCGCGGGCGAGCACGGCACGCTGTCGCTGGTGTACGACCGGCTCCGCTGAGCCGGCGTCACACCTCGTACTGGTCCGGCACCCGCATAGCGGGTCCGCCGACCTGCAGCCCGAGCGGGGCGGCGCGCCCCTTCGGCTCCTCCCACTCCTCCTGCCGGCCGAGGACCGTCAGGTCGAGGTGCGGATAGCCGCTGTGGAACTCCTCGATACCGCGGCCGAACGTCGAGTAGGTGTGGAAGACGTCGTCGTCGACCCGGAGGAACGCGCTGATCCCCGGAAGCTCCTCGCCGTTCATGCTCTCGGTCCACGGCCCGCCGGTCCACGGCGTGCCGGCGTCGGCGAGCTCGGCCTCGGTGCGGAAATGGAGCTGCACCGGCGTCACCCGGTTGTCCAGCGTGGCGTGGTAGTCGTAGTTGAAGTCGGTTCCGTACGAGGAGTACCAGGGGAACTCCCAGCCCAACCGCTCGCGGAAAGCGGCGAGCTTCTCGTACGGCGCCCGTGACACGGCCACCAGCGTCGTGTTGCGCACGTGGAGCTGTCTCAGGCGGCCGATCCCGTCAGCGGCCGACGAGCAGCTCGAGCACGCCTCGTCCCAGTCCGGGGCGAACATGAAGTGGTGCATCACGAGCTGGGGACGGCCCTCGAACAGGTCGAGCAGGCTCACCGGGCCGTCCGGGCCCTCGAAGGTGTACGGCTTGTCGACGCGGACCATCGGCAGACGACGCCGGTCCGCGTTGACCCGATCACGGAGCCTGGTCAGCTCCTTCTCCTTCGCGAGCAGCTCCCTGCGGGCGGCGTCCCACTCCTCGCGTGACACCACCTCGGGCAGGTTCCCCATCGTCGTCATGTCGGTCACTCCCGGGTCTCGTCCCTGCGGCTCGGTCTCGCCCGTTCAGTCTGGCACCGACCACTGACACCGGCCCTCGGCCGCCCCCGGGCAGCCTCAGCCCAGGGACCGGATCGGCAGGATCACCGCCGAAGGGTGCTCCGGTCCGTGGTGGACCTCCTGGTCCGCGGCCCGGAGCGTCGTCGCGATGGCGATCGGCTCGCCGGTGCCTGGGTTGCGCGCGAAGCGCGGGAAGGCGCCGCTGGAGACCTGGACCCGGATCCGGTGGCCGCGCCTGAACCGATACGCCGTCGGCCACATCGTGACGGCGACCGGCGACAGCTCGTCCGCTCCCGTGACGCTGGCCAGCCCGTCGCAGACGTTGTACGACCGGCCCGCCTCGTCGACGTCGCAGAGCCGCACGAACACGTCGGCGTGGGCCAGGCTCGACCGGAACCAGATCTCGGCGCTCACCTCACCGACGACCTCGACGTCCTTCTCGAGCACGCCGGTGGTGTACGTCAGGACGTCGGGCCGGGCCTCCAGCGCTCCGTTCTCGACGCGGCCGCCGCTGTTGATGGTGATGCCCCCGGCTGCGGGGGTCGGGTCTGCCGGGTCGTACCGGTACTCGTCGGAGGCGGACTCCGCAGGGCGGTCCGCGGACAGCCCGCCGGCGGCCTGGAGGTGGAACCGCTGCGGCTCGTAGCCCTTCGGGGGCCAGCACTCGAAGTCGCGCCACTCGCCCTGGCCCATGACGTGCAGCCGCACCGGCGCGCGCTCGGGCGGCTCCTCGCCACGCGCGTGGGCCAGGCCGAAGTCGAGGGCCTCGTGAATGGCGGCCATGGCCTCCGTGTGGGTCCAGGGGCCGACGGTGAGCCGGGCGGGCCTGCCGGCGTCCTGCAGGATCTTGAAGTCCCGGAGCTGGCCGGGCAGGAAGATGTCGTACCAGCCGGCGACCGAGCTCACCGGGACGCTCGTGCCGGCCACCCGGTGGACGTGGTCGAGGCGGTCCCAGTACGGATCGGCGGCGTCGTGCACCAGAACGTCCTGGACGTACTGCGACCTCTGGCCGAGCGCGGCGACGTCGAACCCGCTCAGGGGCAGCGTGCGCAGCGCTTGGGCGGTCCTCTTGGTCTGGGCGTTCATCCGCAGCACCGCGAGGCGCCGCTCCTGGGTGGCGACCATGGCACCCCACTCCAGCGGGACCTCCAGGGACCGGCCGTCGGCGCGCAGGAACTCCCTGGTCAACGCGGACTCGGTGACCACGGGGATCATCGCCTTCACCTGCGGCGGCAGGCTGTCCGCGACCGCCCACTGCACCATGCCCATGTAGCTCATGCCGTACAGGACGATCCCCTCGCCGAGCCACTCCTGCTTGACCAGCCAGTCCAGCGTGTCCAGGCCGTCCTCGCGCTCCTGGCGGAGCGGGTCCATGACGCCGCCGGAACCGAAGCCCCCGCGGGTGCTCTGGATGAGCACCTGGTAGCCACGCTCCGCCAGCGGCCGGACCATCATCGCGGCGAACAGGCCCGCGCGCCCGTACGGGCTGCGGATGAGCGCGGTCGGCAGTCCGTCCACGCCGCCCTTCGGTGCCCACCGATCGGCGAGCAGCTCGACGCCGTCGCGCATCGGGACACGCAGGTCGCGGTCGATGGTGAGCCGCCGGGTCTGTGGTGCGGGGAGCTTGAGCTGACGCTGCACGAGGTGGCTCATGAGGCTCATCGGTGGTTCTCCTCGATGGACGCGGCGCTGGACCAAGCGGCGCTGGTGGAAGCTGCGATCGGGGGCAACGCGGCGGCGAGGACGTCGAACAGGGCGGCGATCCGGTCCGCCAGGTCCTCGGGGTCGAGCGATTCGTCCGGTCCGGTCAGCCATTCGTTCATCACATTGGCTCCGCCGCCGGTCACGAACAACGCCAGGTCCTCCGCGCGCTGGGGGTCGAGGTCCCCGCCGAAGTGCCTCTCGATGGCGCGCCGGTTGACCGGGATGAGCAGGCCCCCGAGAGCCCTGTTCAGGACGAACGCGCTGGAGCTGTTCAGCATCGCCCGGTAGAACGCGCGGTGCTCCGCGAAGAACCGGGTCATGATCAGTGCGCCGCCGCGCCCTTCCAGTGACTCGGCCTCGGCGAGGCGCGGCAGGAGCTCGGTCCGGGCCAGGTCGAGCGCGGCCTCGAGCAGCAGGGCGTCGCGGTCGCCGAAGTGCTGGTAGACGAGCTGACGGCTCACGTCCGCGGCGGCGGCGATGTCCGAGATCGGGATCGCGGCGGTACCCCGCTGGGTCACCAGGGTGACGGCGGCCTGGGTGAGCGCCGCCCGCGAGCGCCGCACTCGCCGGTCCTTGGCGGGCGGGGCGGGAACCAGATCGAACTCCATGACTGCGATCATAGACACGTGTCATTTATTGATCAAGTGTCGTCTATCGTTGCTCCAGGGGCGGCAGCCGTGCCGCCGGACGGCCTCGTCCGCGGGCTGTGGCCCTTCGTCGTCCTCCACCACGCCGGCCGCGCGCGACCGCCGCACGTAAGGTGTGCTCCGTGCCGGACACCCCCTTCGCCCCCGAGCCGTTCGTCCCGCAGACCGCCCCCGAGGCGATCGAGGACCTCCGCACCCGGCTCCGGATGACCCGCTGGCCCGACGCGCCCGAGGACGCCGGATGGTCCCTGGGCACCGACATCGACTACCTGCGCGAGCTGGTCGCGTACTGGGCGGACGGGTTCGACTGGCCGGCGCAGGAGTCCGCGCTCGCCCGGCTGCCCCGCTTCCGCGCACAGGTCGAGGGCCTGGGGATCCACTTCGTGCACGTCCGGGCTGTCGCGCCGACCGGGCCGGTGCTGCCGCTCGTGCTCTGCCATGGCTGGCCCGACTCGTTCTGGCGGTACTCGAAGGTCGTCTCGCTCCTGACCGACCCGGGCGCGCACGGCGGCGACCCGGCCGACGCCTTCGACGTCGTCGTCCCGGACATGCCGGGCTTCGGGTACTCGGACCGGCCGACCGGACCGCCGCTGAGCTCCATCGACGTCGCCGGACTCTGGGCGCAGCTCATGCGCAACCTCGGCTACGAGCGGTTCGGCGCGGCAGGCGGCGACTTGGGTAGCCACGTGAGCCGGTACCTCGCGCTCGACCACCCCGACCGCGTCGCCGCCGTCCACCGCACGGACGGCGGCCTGCCCGTCTTCGCCGGTGATCCCGCGACCCTCACCGCCGAGGAACGGGCCTGGTTCGCCGAGGCCGCCACCTGGAGCGCGGCCGAGGGCGCTTACGGCGCGATGCACCGCACCAAGCCGCAGACCGCGGCCGCCGCGCTCAACGACTCTCCCGCCGGCCTGGCCGCCTGGATCGTCGAGAAGCTCGAGGCGTGGAGCGACGGCGGCGTCGAGCGCGGCTACACCAGGGACGACATCCTCACGCTCCTGTCGATCTACTGGTTCACCGGGACGATCGGCTCGTCCATGCGGATGTACCACGCGAACGCGGGGATCCACGCCGGACAGCTCACCCGCCGGGTCGAGGTGCCGTCGGGGTTCTCGCTGTTCCGCGGCGACGTCGTCCGGCCGCCCCGGGCCTGGCTCGAACGCACCGCCAACACGGTGCGCGTGACCGAGCCCGAGCGTGGTGGGCACTTCGCGCCGTTCGAAGAGCCGGAGCTCTATGCGCGGGAGCTGCGTGAGTTCTTCCGGCCGTACCGCGGGAACGGCTGACAGCAGCGTGACTGTCGTGCGCACGCTCGAAGTCGTTCGTCACTCGCTCACTCGCAAGGGCGCCGAGAGCGGGAAAGCGTCCCAGCTGTCGCCCGAGGGTGTCCGGCTCGCGCGGCAGCTCGGTGAGTCCTTGGCCGGGGTGGACTACGTCGCCGTGGGTGATCAGCCCCGACACCTCGAGACCGCGATCGCCATGGGGTTCGCCGTGGACGGGCAGATCACATGGCCTTCCGGGTACGTCGACGGAGAAGTGCGCCACCACGACCAGTGGACGTGGGACGAACCCTTCGTCCACTACGCGGCGTTGCTGGCCGACGGCCGCCGATTGAGCGAAGTCGCCCAGGAACACTTGTCGCACTGGCGACGCATCCTCGACGTCGTGCCCGACGGCGGAACCGGCCTGGTTGTTTCGTCAGGTGGATCTATTGAACCGGTCCTGGTCGCCGCCTTTCCCGACGCCGACCATGCAGGCTGGGGCGGACCACTGCACCAGCTCGAGGGAGCGACGATCTTGCTCGACGGCGGGCGCTTCACGAGCATCACGCTCCGCCGTCGCCCGCCGGTGCCAAGGTAATGAATAGATGAATCGTCAGAAGGGTGGTTGGTCGGGGTAGCGGCGTAGTTGCTGTTCGGTGGTCGGTTGTTCGGTGCTCGGGTCGTGCGGGGTCGGGCCGTCGTCCGTGGTGTTGTTTCCTGTGGTCTGGTCGTTCGTCGTGAGTGGGTTGGTCAGGGGTGGTTGTCCGAGGCGTGCTCGGGTGTCGTCGATCAGGCTGGTGATGTCGTTGCTGACCTGTCCGATCTGGGTAGCGGGTCGGACATAGACGTGTCCGGTGGGCGCGGTCCAGGTGGTGACACCGGTGGCGGGGTCACGCACGGGGGTCCAGCCCTGGTGTGTTTTCGCGAGGTGGTGCGCTCGGCACAGGGGCTGCAGATTGGTGGCGCGGGTCTGTCCCGGGGTGCCGGGCGGCTGGGCCAGGGGGTCGAGGGTGTGGTCGAACGCGAGGATGTGGTCGAGGTCGGCGAACTGGGCGGGCCGGTCGCACTGCGGGAAGGTGCAGGTCTGGTCCCGGGTGGTGACGGCCTGGCGCAGCAGCTTGCCGGGTTGGTAGGTGGTGGTGGAGTAGTCGGTCAAGATCCCGGTGACCGGGTCGGTCAGCAGGCGTTGCCAGGTCGCGTCGGACGCGATCCGTGCGGCGGTATCGGCGGGGATGGGGCCGTGGCCGTGCAGGTGGCCGGGGGTGTTGTCCAGGCCGAGGAGCGTGGTGGCCGGGATCGTGATCCGGATCTGCGGCTTGACCGGGATTACCCGGATGGTGGTGCCGTTGCAGGTGCAGCCCCCGCAGGTGCAGCCCGTGGCGGGGACCGTGGTGCGCGGCAGGGCGGGCTCGTCCGCGCCCTCGCCAACACCGCCAACACCGCTGCTGCTGCTACTGCTACTGCTACTGCTACTGGTCGCCTTGGTGTCGGCTGTCACCTCGGGGCTGGTCGTCTCGATGCCGGCCGGTTCGGTGCTCGCGGGTTCGGTGCTCGCGGGTTCGGGGGCGCACTCGGGGTGGGGTGGGACGATGATGCGGCCGGTGGTGATCGCGACCAGGGCATCGGCGCGGGCCTGGGCCAGGGTCCGGGTCCCGCCCGGGGCACGGCGCAGGGCGTGCGCGGCCTGCTCGACCGCGTCCCACACCGCGGCAGCGTCCGTGGCAGGCAGGTGCGCGCTGAGCCGCGCCATGCTGTTGTCCGCCGGGTCCAGGAACACCGCCCGCCGCGACCGGGCATGCCGTGCGGTCTCCGTGCTGCCCTTGAGCTCGTTCGCGAACTCGTTCATCTTCTCCCGCAGCCACCGGCGTGTACGGTCTGGTGCTTGCGGCCCGAACCGTGCGATCGCCTCCGCCCGTTCCTCGACCGTGAGCGGGTTACCCGAGCGCAGCAGGATGTCCGCCTTGGCGACATCGATCACACCGTGCTGCAGGGCATGCAGGACCGGGGGGTGCTCGGCCAGGCCGGCACCACGAGCCAGGTGCTTGCTCGCCTCGTCCTGCGGGACTCGTAGCCGGGCACTGATCTCCGCCGCGGCCGCGTTGTGCTCCTCGGTCCAGCCCCGCCGCCGCCCGATCTCACCCAGGGCACGTGACTGCGACGCGATCGCCCAGGAGACCACCTCCTGCCACCGCGCCGCGACTTCCAACAGCTCGACGTCATCGACCGCAGCCACGTCGACACCGGACAGGGCATCGACCAGGCCACCACCCACCGGCAACTCATCCAGACCACCGGCATCCGACCCAGCAGCACGCGTCGCATCCACCGTCACGCTGGCAGGGGCGGGCGTACCAGCGTCGGGGCGGGGCGAAGGCGCCTCACCGCCGACGACAGCGGCATCAGTGGTAGTGACCGGTGTCGGAGCGACCTGTGTCCGGACGACACGAGTGTGGCCACGCCAGGTCACGATGGCCTCAGGCAGCTTGCCCTCCTGGCCGAACGGCAGAGCACTCCAGCTCAACGCCGGCACGCAACCGCCCGCCACCGGCACATCGGACAGCACGGCGGATACGGTGGCCGCCAGGACACGCCCCAGCGAACGCTCCACCACAGTGACACCACCCCGGTCACCAACACTCCCACTCATCCCCGCCACCCCCTTCCACGACCAACCCATCCAACAATCATGTACGCATCGAATATATGTTCGATCCAACGAGACCGCATCTTGAGATTTCAGGTTGTGGACAACCTCGCGGTAGGGGATCGTGCACGCCACCGACAGTAGACGGACCCACCGACACACCCCGCATCGCGGCGGTGCTGGACGACAGCACGCGCCGTCCACGACGAGGAGTCATCTGAATGCAGCGACGAACACTGGGATCCGGAGCGGCCGGCCTCGAAGTCTCAGCCATCGGGCTGGGCTGCATGGGCATGAGCCAGAGCTACGGCCCCAACCCGGGCACCCGCGACGAGATGATCGCCGTCCTGCGCGGCGCCGTCGACCGCGGGATCACGCTTTTCGACACCGCCGAGGTCTACGGGCCGTTCGTCAACGAGGAGCTGGTCGGTGAGGCCCTCGCCCCGGTGCGTGACCAGGTCGTCATCGCCACGAAGTTCGGCTTCCAGCTCGACGACGAGGGCCGCAGCGTCGGCACGGACAGCCGCCCCGAGCACATCCGGCAGGTCGCCGACGCCTCGCTGCGCCGGCTCGGCACGGACGTCATCGACCTCTTCTACCAGCACCGCGTCGACCCCCAGGTGCCGATCGAGGACGTCGCCGGCGCCGTCGCGGAGCTGATCGAGGCCGGCAAGGTGCGCCGCTTCGGCCTCTCGGAGGCAGGAGCCGACACCATCCGCCGCGCACACGCGGTCCAGCCCGTCACGGCGCTGCAGAGCGAGTACTCCCTCTGGACCCGCGATCCCGAGCCCGAGATCTTGCCCACGCTCGAAGAGCTCGGCATCGGCTTCGTGCCGTTCAGCCCGCTCGGCCGGGGCTTCCTCACGGGCGCGCTCGACAGCTCGACACAGCTCGCCGACGACGACATGCGCGCGGGCCTGCCGCGGTTCAGTGCGGAGAACCGCGACGCCAACCGCGCGTTCGTGGAGCTGCTCGGCGCCGTCGCCGCCCGCAAGGGCTGCACGACGGCGCAGGTCGCGCTCGCCTGGCTGCTCGCCCAGCGGCCGTGGATCGTCCCGATTCCCGGCACGCGCCGGATCAGCCGCCTCGAGGAGAACATCGGCGCGGCCGACGTCGACCTCACCGCCGAAGACCTGGCCGAGATCGCCGCCGGCGCCGAACGGATCCAGGTCAGCGGTGCGCGCTACACCGAGGCGATGCTGCGGATGACGGGCCTGTAGCGCCTCCACAGGCCGGGGTCCGAGACGTCACCAGCCCAGCGACTCGCCACGCCGCGCGATCGTGCGCGGCACGCCCCAGGGGTTGTCGTCACGCAGCGGCGGAGGCAGCAGCTCCTGCGGTGCGTCCTGGAAGGCGACCCCGCGCAGGAACCGGCCGATCGCCGCGGTGCCGACCGACGTCCCGTCGGAGGTGGTCGCGGGCCAGGGACCGCCGTGCTGCATCGCCGGCGTCACGGCGACGCCCGTGGGCCAGCCGCCGAGCAGGATCCGCCCTGCGTGCCGGGCCAGCCGGGCGACCAGCAGACCCGGCTCCCCCGCCCCCAGGTGCAGGGTCAGCGTGAGGTTCCCGGGGAACAGCTCGGCCACGACCGCCCCCAGGTCGGCCTCGGACGGGTACTCCACGATCACGGAGAACGGCCCGAAAACCTCGTCGAGCAGCACTGATCCGGCGGTCCGGAGCAGGTCGAGCCCGACGGCGACGAAGGTCGGCGTCGCCCAGCCCTGCCCGTCGGCGTCCCGCCGGAACCCGCCCCGGTGCACGACCCGGACGCCGTCCACGCCCAGCGCCTCGGCAACGCGCCGCTCGTACCCGTCGGCGATCGACGGGTTCAGCAGCCGGTGCTCCGGTACCTGCGCAGCGGCGGCGGCCACGACGTCGTCGTACGCCGTGCCCTGCGGGACCAGGAGGAAGCCCGGCTTGGTGCACAGCTGGCCGGCCGAGCCGGACACGCTGCCCACGTAGCCGCTCAGCAGCTCGTCCGCCCGCTCGCTCAGCGCGCGCTCCGAGACGAGCACAGGGTTGACGCTGCCCAGCTCGCCGAAGAACGGGATGGGGTCGGGCCGCGCGGCCGCCCGGGCGGCGAGGAGCTGCCCGACCCGCTGCGACCCGGTGAACGCCGCCGCCCGCACCGCCGGGTGCTCGACGAGCGCGACACCGGCGTCCTGCGACGTGACGAGCTGCAGCGTCGCGGCGGGCAGCCCGGCCTCGACCAGCGCGGCCGCGACGAGCTCGGCGACCCGCTCCGACAGCCGCAGATGCCCCGGGTGCGCCTTGACGATCACCGGGCAGCCCGCCGCGAGCGCCGCCGCGGTGTCGCCGCCGGCGACGGAGAACGCGAACGGGAAGTTGCTCGCCGCGAAGTTCAGCACGGGTCCGACGGGCCAGAGGGTGCGGCGCAGGTCGGGGCGCGGGCCGAGGGCGAACTCGGGGTCGGCCTCGTCGAGGCGGACGTCGAGGTAGGCGCCGTCCGTGACAACCCGCGCGAACAGGCGCAGCTGCACCTGCGTGCGCTTGAGCTCACCGCGCAGGCGGACCTCGGCGAGGCCGGTCTCGGCCTGGGCGATGGCGACCAGCTCGTCCGCGTGGTCGCCCAGGGCGGCGGCCGCGCGGCGCAGGGCGTCAGCCCGCAGCCCGGGGGCGGCCAGGGACAGCCCGTCGAACGCCTCCTGGGCGCGGCGGGCCACGTCGTCGACGGTGCGGTCAAGCTCGGGCGCCGCGGTGGCGGTCATGGATCGCTCCTCATCAGTAACGGGTTCGGCTGGCAGGTCAAACAGCGGGTTCAGACGGCAGCTTCAGACGGCGACAGGGACACAGCGTCAGAAGACGAATCCCGTCGGGAACGGGTCGCTCGGGTCGAGCAGGTAGTTGGCGGTACCGGTCACCCAGGCGCGCCCGGTGATCGTCGGCACGACGGCGGGCACGTCCGCGACGGTGGTCTCGCCGACCAGCCGCCCGACGAACCGGCTGCCGATGAACGACTCGTTGACGAACTCGTCGCCGACGGCCAGCTCACCGCGCGCCCAGAGCTCGGCCATCCGCGCCGACGTCCCCGTCCCGCACGGGGACCGGTCGAACCAGCCGGGCCAGATGGCCATCGCATGGCGCGAGTGCCGCGCGTCGGAACCGGGCGCGATCAGCTCCACGTGGTGGCATCCCTCGACGCCGTCGAGCTCCGGGTGCTTAGGCAGGGCGGTCTCGTTGATCGCGTCCATGATGGCGAGCCCTGCGGCCAGCAGGTCCTGCTGGCGGGCACGGTCGAAGGGCAGCTTCAGGTCGTCGAGGTCGACGAGGGCGTAGAAGTTACCGCCGAACGCCATCGAGTAGGGCACGGTGCCGTAGCCGGGCACCTCGACCGTCTGGTCGAGCGCCGTCACGAAGCTGGGTACGTTCTCGATGGTCACGGCGTCCGCGTGGCCGCCGCTGACGGCCACCTTGGCGACCACCAGCCCTGCCGGGGTGTCGAGCCTGATCTCGGTCACCGGCTCGACGACGTCGACCATGCCCGTCTCGACCAGGACGGTGGCCACCCCGATCGTGCCGTGCCCGCACATGGGCAGGCAGCCGGACACCTCGATGTAGACGACGCCCCAGTCGCAGTCGGGCCGGGTGGGCGGCTGCAGGATGGCGCCACTCATCGCGGCGTGCCCCCGCGGCTCGTTCATGAGGAACTGCCGCAGCTCGTCCATGTGCTCCATGAAGTAGAGCCGCCGGTCGTTCATCGTGCCGCCCGGTATCGGCCCGACGCCGCCCGTGATCACGCGCGTCGGCATCCCCTCGGTGTGCGAGTCGACGGCGCTGATGGTCCTGCTGCTACGCATGGTCTCTCCTCAGCGTGAGGCGATGTAGGTGAGCGCCGCTTCGGTCTCCTTGCGGACCTGGGCCTCGTGCTCCGCGCTCAGCGGCCCGCGCGGCGGGCGGGTGGGCCCACCGTAGCTCTGCCCGGCGATGTCGATCGAGAGCTTGATCGCCTGCACGAACTCGGTCCGTGAGTCCCAGCGGAAGACCGGCACGAGGTGGCTGTACAGCTCGCGCGCCTCAGCGATCTTACCCTCGGTGACCAGGGTGTAGATCTCGACGGCTTCACGCGGGAACGCGTTCGGGTAGCCGGCGAACCAGCCCGTCGCGCCGGTCACGAGCGACTCGAAGAGCAGGTCGTCGGCTCCGGCGATGACGTCGAGGTCCGGTGCCAGCTCCTTGATCTCCAGGACACGCCGCACGTCCCCGGAGAACTCCTTCACGGCCACGACGTTCTCGAGCTGCGCCAGCTCGGCCAGGATGTCGGGCGTGAGGTCGACCTTCGTGTCGATCGGGTTGTTGTAGATCATGATCGGGAGGCCCACCTCGTTGACCGCGGCATAGTGGGCGATCACCTCGGACCGGTTCGCGCGGTAGATCGTGGGCGGTAGCAGCAGGACGCCGTCGGCCCCGTCCTCGGCGGCGAGCTCCGCCCAGTGCTTGGCCTGGTGCGAGCCGACGCCGTGTACCCCCGCCACGACCAGCCCGCGGTCGCCGACCGTCGCGACGGCGGTCTGCACGACCTTGCGGCGCTCCTCGTCGGTGAGCGACGAGTACTCGCCCAGCGAGCCGTTCGGCCCGACGCCGCGGCAGCCGTTGTTGATCAGGAAGTCGCAGTGCGCGGCGAACCGCTCGTAGTCGACGGCGAGCCCGGCCGGTGCCGACCTGTCCGGCGTGAAGGCGAGGGTGGTGGCGACGATCACGCCGCCGAGGTCGAAACGCTGGTTCATGTCGGGTTCTCCTGAGGGTTGGGTGATTGTTGTGGGCGTTGGGGCAGGGCCGCGAGGTCGCCCAGCCGGACCGGGACCACGAGCGGCCGCCGGTCGACGGCGGGTGCGAGCGCGGTGCCAAGGGAGGGCTCCGGCCCGCCCAGGAGCTCCTGGAGCGTCCGGCCGCACATCCGCGCCTGGCACGGGCCGAGTCCGGCGCGGCTGGTGAGCTTCACGGAGCGCGTCTCGCGCGACCCGGTCAGCTCGGCCACCTCGCGGATGCGGCCGTAGGTGGTCTCCTCGCAGCGGCAGACGGCCGTGTCGTCGCGCAGCCAGCCGACCCACCCGCCGCGGATACCGTGCGCCGCCTCGATACGCGCCGCGAAGCCGCGGGCCCGGGTCCGGGCGCGCCCGGCCACAAGGGCGGGCCCCGCACCGGTGTCGCCCCCGGCCGCGGCCGTCCCGGCGACGGCGCCCTCGGCAAGCGCAGCGTCGGCCCCGCCGATGCCCGTGATCTCGCCGGCGGCCCACACGCCGGCCACGGAGGTGGCCTGAGCGGCGTCCACGACGACGAACCGGCTCGCAGACAGCGCGCAGCCCGCGGCGATCGCCAGCTCCAGGCGCGGTGTGAAGCCGTGGCTCACGCAGACGGCGTCGGCCTCGACCTGCCGCTCGGTCCCGGGCACGCGCGCCCAGCGCTCGTCCAGGCGGGCGATCGTCACGGCCTCGACCTGCCCGTCGCCGTGCGCGGCGATCACTGCCTCGCCGGGCCGCCACGGCACCCGATGGCGCACCAGGTCGCGGACGTACCCGGCCAGCTCACCGGCCTTGCCCGCCGCGCCGGCCAGCTCCCAGGGCCGGCTCAGCCATCCGCGCCCCAGCGCGCCGAGACCGGCCGCCTCGTGCACGCCGAGAACGCTCGCGCCGGTCTGCAGCAGCGAGGAAGCGACCGGCAGCAGGAACGGTCCGGCTCCGGCGACGACGACCCGCCGTCCGACCGCGACCCGCTCCCCCTTGGCCAGCGCCTGCGCCGCCCCGGCCGAGTAGACCCCGGGCAGCTGCCAGCCGGGGAACGGCAGGGTCCGGTCGTGGGCGCCGGTGGCCAGCACCAGCGCATCGGGTTCGAGCACCAGCGCCTCCCGCCCGACGCCGTCGGGCTCCCCCACCAGGACATTGAGGCGAGCGCCGTACTCCAGCCGTTCCAGCGACCACACCTGCGCCGACGGGACCACCGTCACCGCCGGGTGCGCCGCCAGGGCATCGCGCAGCTCGCCGAACGTCGTCCACCGGTGGTGCAGCAGGTGCTCGCGCTCCGCCGGGCGTTCGGCCGGCATATGGCGCCAGTACTGGCCGCCGAGCCCGTCGGCGGAGTCGAGCAGGGTGACGCGCGCCCCGCCATCCGCGGCCGCGCGGGCGGCGGCGAGCCCGGCGGGCCCCGCGCCGACGACCACCACGTGCCTCATGAGCTCGTCCCCTCGCCCGCTCGTCGTCCGACGTCGTCGCCGCCCGCGTCGTCGCCGCCCGCTTCGGCGTCGGGCTCCCGGGACGCCCGCCCGCCCTGCCGAGTCACGACGTCGCCGTCCCGCGCACGCCGCAGGCAGGCGCGCACGTCGCGCAGGCCGTTGACCTCGACCAGGCAGTCGAAGCAGACGCCGATCCCGCAGAACACCCCGCGCGGGGAGCCGCCGTCGCGGGTGGTGCGCCACTCGCGACGTCCGGCGCCGAGCAGCACGCCGCCGACCGTCTGCCCGGCCGTGCCGGTGACGGGCTCGCCGTCGACCAGGATCGTCAGCGGGCGGTCCGGACCCGGTTCGACCAGGTCCCGCTCCGCCGGCACACGGTACGACGTCATGTCCGCGCCTCCCCACGAGCACCCCTCGACGTGTCAGACGCACGGGTCACCCCGGTGCCCTGTACGTCTGACACGTCGGCGGGGCGATGGTTCCGGAGCGTCGGCCGGTCGACGGCGTACGCGCTCGGGTCCACCGCGGGCGCGAGCCTCAGCATCGTGGCGGCGAGCAGGTCGCCGGTCGCCGGGGCGAGACCGACACCTGCTCCCTCGTGACCCGTCGCGAACCACAGCCCGTCCAGCTCGGGATCAGGCCCGATCGCCGGCAGGTGGTCGGGCATGTAGGGCCGGAACCCCAGGTAGGACCGCATGACGTTGGTCCGCGCGAGGAACGGGAACACCGCGACGGCCCGCCGCGCCATCTCGGCGAGCACCGCCGCGCGCAGCCGGTCGTCGAACCCCACCTGTTCCCGGCTCGACCCGATGAGCACCGTCCCGCCCCGCGTCGACTCGATCACCGCGGACGTCTGCAGCTCGGCGCCCGCGGACTGGGTGGCGGCGAAGTAGTCGCCGTCGTAGACCTTGTGCCGGATGCGCTGCTCCATCGGGGTGGTCACCAGCACCATCCCGCGGCGCGGCCGCACCGGGATCCAGGAGCCGAGCCGCTCGGCGACCTCGGCGGACCACGGGCCCGCCGCCACGACCACGTCGCCCGCGGGGACCTCGCCCTGGGTGGTGACGACGCCGGTCAGGCGCCCGTCGGCGCCCAATAGCGGCCCGGTCACCTCGGCACCCGTGCGGACGACGGCGCCGGCCCGGCGCGCGGACGCGAGCAGCGCCTCGGCCGCCGCGACCGGTTGCACCTGGGCGTCCTGCGGGTAGTACACCGCGCCCACGACGCCGGCCGCCAGGTCCGGTTCGAGCCCGCGCGCCCGCTCGGCGCTCACCTCGACCGCCTCGACACCGGCCGCACGCTGCGTCTCGGCGAACCCGCGCAGCCCGTCCAGGCCGTCGGCGGAGGTGACGACGACCAGGCCGCCCTTGGCTTCGTGCTCGATCGAGGGGAACCGCGGGCCGAGCTCGTCGGCCAGCTCGTCGGCGAGGCGTGCCCACCCGTGCAGGGAAACCTTGGCCAGCTCCAGCTCCGGGCCGGGCCCCTTGTCGGAGACCAGCAGGTTGCCCTCGCCGTGGGCACTTGTGGCGGACGCCGCCGCCCCGCGGTCGAGCACCGTCACCCGGGCACCCGCCCGCGCGAGGGCTCGCGCGCACGCCGCGCCGACTATCCCGGCGCCGACGATCACGACGTCCGCTGCCACATCCACCCGCTCTCGGTCATCGATCCGGTTCTCAGTCCTCGGGCTTGCCCGCCCACGTGCCCAGCGAGTGCCCGATGTGGCGCTCCATGAGCGCCTTGGCACCGGGCCCGTCGCCGGCCGCGAGCAGGTCGAGCAGCTCGTGGTGCTCCTGTGCTGAGCTCGCCAGCGTGCCGCTCGCGACCATCGTCGACAGCCCGAGCAGGCGTGCCCTGTCGCGCAGGTCGGCCACGATCTCGCCGGCCACGGGGTTGCCCAGCAGCCCCATCAGCCGCAGGTGGAACGTCTGGTCGGCTTGCAGGTACGCGATCAGGTCGCCGGTGCGCGCGCCCTCGACGATCTCGTCGGCGAGTGCGCGGAACTCCGGCAGCTGACCCACCGGGAACGACTTGGCCAGCCGCTCCATCCAGACCGGCTCGATCACGAGCCGGACGGCGGCGACGTGCCGCAGCGTCTGGTCGCTCACGCGGGTGACACGGAATCCCTTGTTCCGCACCGCCTCGAGGAAGCCCCGCCGCTCCAGGTCCAGCACCGCCTCCCGCACCGGCGTCGCCGACACGTCGAAACGCGCGGCCAGCGTCGGCACCGAGACGAGCTCACCGGGCTCCAGCTCGCCCGCGACGATCGCCGCCACGAGGGCGCGGTGAACCTGCTCGCGCAGGCTCGCGACCGGCGGGAGACGACGGACCGATGGGGTCGGTGATGCTGTGCTCATTGGTGCACTCCTGGGATGGTCAGGCATCGCTAGTAGTATATTACACGGGACGGAAATCCCGCCGTCAATGCGCCTGAGCGTACCTGAGCAGGGCCCGCGAGGCCGGGCTCGAGCGGGCTATAACTGGCTGACGAGGCCGAAACGCGACGTTTACATTCACCCCATCGACACCGTACGGCTCGATCAGTAGAATATCACGCATCACATATCGTGGGCCAAGCGCAGAAGGCGGGGACGATGGCATCCGAGACGACGACCGCGGCACCGGAGAGCGCCGCCCGTCTGCCCGCCGGCCCGCTGGGCAGCTCGCTCGGCGGCGGCCACGTGGTGCTCACCGACGGCCTGCTGGGCCAGTGGCAGCGGCGCAACACCGACAGGACCCTGCCCCACGCCATCGACCAGGTGCGCGCCTCGGGCGTCCTGGACAACTTCCGCCGCGTCGCCCATGCGACCGGCGAACCGTTCAAGGGCGCCTACCCGTTCGCCGACACCGACGCCTACAAGACGCTCGAGGCGGCCGCGTACGAGCTCGCCCGCGCCGAGGCCGCCACAGAGACGGCCACAGAGACAGCCACAGTCCGGGCCTTCTATGAAGAGACGGTCGCCCTCGTCGCGGGTGCGCAGGCCGAGGACGGCTACCTCTCGACCTACCACCAAGGCACAGGCGCACGCGCCGCACCGTGGTCCGACCTGGCCGGCGGGCACGAGCTGTACAACCTCGGCCACCTCGTCCAGTGCGCGCTGGCGGCGGCGCGGCAGCTCGGCGACGGACGGCTCCTGGCGGTCGCCCGCCGGTTCGCGGACCTCGTGGTGGACCGGTTCGGCGAGCACGGACGTGCGGAGTACTGCGGCCACCCGCAGATCGAGGCCGCGCTGGTGGAGCTGTACCGCGAGACGGGGCATGAGCCGTACCTGCGCCAGGCGGAGCTGTTCGTCGAGCGGCGCGGCTCGGGCCTCTTTGCCAGGGCGCCGTTCGGGCCCTCCTACTACGCGGACCACGCACCCCTGCGCGACCTCGACACCGTCACGGGACACGCCGTACGCATGGTCTACCTCGCGGCGGGCGCCACCGACGTCGCCATCGAGCGGGGTGACACCGCACGGATCGACCACCTGCTGCGCCTGTGGGACGACATGGTGCACACCAAGTCGTACGTCACGGGCGGGATCGGCTCGCGGCACTCCGACGAGGCCTTCGGCGACCGGTACGAGCTGCCGTCGGAGCGCGCGTACGCCGAGACGTGCGCGGCGATCGGCACCATGCAGTGGGGCTGGCGGCTGTTCCTGGCCACCGGGAGCGCCGCGGTCCTGGACCATGTCGAGCGGATCCTCTACAACGGGTTCGCCGCCGGCGTCGGGCTCGACGGCACGCGGTTCTTCTACGACAACCCGCTGCAGCGGCGCCCCGACCACACCGACGGCCGCCCAGCCGACCCGGCCGAACCGCTGCGGCGGCCCTGGTTCGGCTGTGCGTGCTGCCCGCCGAACGCGACCCGCTGGGTCAGCCAGCTCCAGGACCACGTGGCCCTGGCGGCGCGCGACGGGCTGACGATCGCCCTGCTCACCGCCGGGCGCGTCCGCTCGGCAGCCCTCTCGGTCGACGTCGTCACCGACTATCCGTGGGACGGGCGCCTCACGGTCCGCGTGCTCGACGCCGATGCCGCGCCCGCGACGCTGACCGTCCGCGTCCCCGGCTGGGCGGCCGCGCCCCGGGTCGCCATCGACGGCGCGCCGGTGGACGCCGCCGCGCCTGACGGCTGGCTGCGCCTGACCCGAACGTGGCGCCCCGGGCAGGAGGTCGTGCTCGACCTGCCGATGCCCGCCCGGCTCGTCACGTCGCACCCGGCGGTCGACGCCACCCGCGGCGCCGTCGCCGCGGTGCGCGGGCCGGTCGTGTACTGCCTGGAGCAGGCCGACTCCCCGGCGCCCGTCGACGACGTCGTGGTCCACGCGGTCGACGACGCGGGCGAGGCGCCGCCGTCCGACAGCTCGGATCCCGTCCTGCGACATGCGCTGACCGCACACGTGAGTTGGCGGCCCGCGCCGTCGGACGATCCGTACCCGCCCGCCGACCGAACAGACCCGGACCGGACAGACCTACCGGCCTCGTCGACGACGACGCAGGTCGCGCTGGTGCCCTACCACCTCTGGGCGAACCGCGAACCCGGGGCGATGCGGGTCTGGCTCCGGCACACCTGACCGGAGACCCGACCGCGCCCGAGGGCCACACCCGAAGAACCAGCCCTCACGTCCTACCCGTACGACCCTCGACGCGACCGCGTCACAGACCGAGAGGCCACATCGTGAAGCTCCATCGGATATCGACGGCAGTCATCGCCGTCGCCACGACACTCGCGCTCGCCGCGTGCGGCGGCGGCGGCCAGAACAGCTCCTCAGGGGGCGGTGGGTTCACCGCCGAGCCCGCCGAGGGTGGCACCGTCCACGTGCTGCAGAACGCCGACTTCTCGTACCTCGACCCGGCCCGCGGCTGGGACGGCGGGGTGAACAACTTCTTCCGGCTGGTCTACCGCCAGCTCACGACGTCGGCGCCCGGCTCGGCCGAGGACCCCAACGAGATCGTCCCGGACCTCGCGGAGAGCCTCGGCGAGGCGTCCGACGACGGCCTGACCTGGACGTACACGCTCAAGGACGGGCTGAAGTTCGACAACGGCGACCCGATCACGTCGGCCGAGGTCAAGTTCGGCATCTCCCGGGCCTGGGACCCGGGGATCGGCATCGGCTCGCCGTACCTCAAGCAGGTCATCGACGCCCCGAAGGGCTATGAGGGCCCGTACAAGTCCGGCGACCTGCCGACCATCGAGACGCCGGACGAGAAGACCATCGTCTTCCACCTCAAGGAGCCGTTCCCCGAGTTCGACGCCGTGCTCGCCCAGGTGAACGCGACGCCGTTCCCCGTGGACAGCGGCGCGGGCGACGAGTTCATCCACGAGATCATCGCCTCCGGCCCCTACAAGCTCGCGGAGTACGTGCCGGGCAGCACCATCAAGCTGACACGCAACGAGAACTGGGACCCGGCCACGGACGAGGTGCGGGCCGCCAAGCCGGACGGCTGGGAGTTCACCATCGGCCTGGACCCCGCCACGATCGACGAGCGGCTCATCTCCGGGCAGGGCGCCGACGTGAACGCGATCGCCGGCAACATCCAGCCGGCCACGCTCCCGCGCCTGCAGACGCCGCAGCTGCAGGAGCGGGTCCTGGAGTTCCCCGGCATCTGCACGACGTACATGGGCCTGAACACCACCAAGAAGCACATGGACGACGTCCGCGTGCGGCAGGCGATCAGCTACGCGATCGACCGCACCACCATCGTGAACGCGAGCGGCGGCACGCAGCTCGGCGACCCGTCCACGACGATCCTGCCGCCGTCGGTCGCGGGCCACAAGGACTTCGACCTGTACCCGTCCGAGGACGGCACCGGCGACGTCGAGGCCGCCAAGAAGCTGCTGGACGAGGCGGGCCTGTCCGACGGCTTCACCATGACCCTCGACATCCGAGCGCAGGAGTCCATGCAGGCGCAGGCCGAGGCGGTCCAGCAAGCACTCGAGCGGGTCGGCATCACCGTCGAGCTCAACCTGATCGACACCGCCACCTACTACGAGACCATCGGCACGCCGTCGCAGCAGCACGACGCCGCGATCACCGGCTGGTGCCCGGACTGGGCCTCGTCGGCCGCGACGTTCATCCCGCCGCTGTTCGACGGCCGCAACATCTACGAGAAGGGCAACGCCAACCTCGCCCAGATCAACGACCCGGCCATCAACGAGCGGATCGACGAGATCAAGGCGATGACGGACATCGAGGCCGCGAACGAGCAGTGGGGCGACCTCGACGAGCAGATCCTCGAGCAGGCCCCGATCGTCCCGCTCATGGTCGCCAAGGGCGTGATGCTGCCGGGCGAGAACGTCACCGGCCTGTACTCCTCGGCGAACGCCGCGACCGGCGGCATCGACTACGTCGGCGTCGGTCTCAAGGACCCTGAGAAGGGCTGACCCCATGATGCCGTCCCAGACAGACCTCACGGCCGCCAGGACGACTGGCAGCGCCGTCGAGTCCGGGACCGGCGACACCGCGGAGGCGCCGGCGGCCGACCAGGCCGCCGGCGCCCTCCGGGCGGGTGCCGGCGGTACCTGGCAGGCCCTGCGCCATGACGTCGGCGCGATGCTCGGCCTCGGCTACATCGTCCTGGTCACGCTCGTCGCGATCTTCGCGCCCGTGCTCACCTCGATCAGCGGCTGGACCCCGTACGAGTTCGACCAGACCGCCATCGACCCCAACCTCGGCGGTATGCCGATCGGGCCGTGGGGCGGCATGGGCGCCGAGCACTGGCTCGGCGTCGAGCCGGGCAGCGGGCGCGACATCTTCGCGCGCATCGTCTACGGCGCGCGCGTCTCGATGAGCATCGCGCTCTCGGCGACCGCGCTGACCACGGTGCTCGGGGTCTCGCTCGGGCTCGTGGCCGGCTACTTCGGCGGCCGGGTGGACCTCGTCATCTCGCGGATCATGGACTTCCTCATGGCGTTCCCGGCGCTCATCTTCATGATCGCCGTGCTCTCCGCCCTGCCGGCGAGCAACCGGTCGGGTCTGCTCGTCGTCGTGATCTCCGTCTTCGGCTGGCCGTACCTGGCGCGCATCGTCCGTGGGCAGACCATGTCGCTGGCGCAGCGGGAGTTCGTCGAGGCGGCCCGGGCCGCCGGCGCCAGCGGGACGCGCATCGTGTTCCGTGAGATCCTGCCCAACCTGCGCTCGACGATCATCGTGATGTCGACCCTCGCGGTGCCCGGGTACATCGGCACCGAGGCCGGCCTGTCGTTCCTCGGCGTCGGCGTCGTGCCACCCGCACCGAGCTGGGGCCAGATGATCGCGGCCTCCGTGAAGTGGTACGCCGTCGATCCCGCGTACTTCGTAGTGCCGGGCGTGTGCCTGTTCCTGCTCGTGCTCTCGTTCACCGTGCTCGGTGACCGCCTGCGCGCCGTCGTCGACGCCCAGGAGGGTCGCTGAATGCCCCGGTTCCTGCTCACCCGCATCTCGTCGGGCCTCGTGGTCCTGCTGCTCGTGTGCCTGTTCACCTACCTGGTCTTCTTCGCTCTCTCGCCGGACCCGGCGGTACAGATCTGCGGCAAGAACTGCACACCCGAGCTGATCGACCAGATCCGCGCGAACCTCGGGCTGGACCAGCCGTTCTGGACCCAGTTCTTCCTGTTCGTCGTCGGCATCTTCGCGGGCCGGACCTACGGCGACGGCGCGTCCACCGTCGACTGCGCAGCGCCCTGCCTGGGCTACTCGTTCCAGTCCAGCCAGGCGGTGTGGGACATGATCGTGCAGCGGCTGCCGGTCTCCGCGACGGTGGCCGTGGGCGCCGCCGTGCTGTGGCTGCTCGCCGGCCTCGTCGGCGGTCTGCTCAGCGCGGTGAAGGAGGGCACGTTCCTCGACCGGTTCACCACGGGGCTGACGCTGACCAGCATGTCGATCCCCAACTACGTGCTCGCCCTCGTGCTGCAGTACGTGCTGGTGGTCCAGCTCCAGTGGCTGCCGTTCCCCCAGGCGGTCGCCTTCGCGGACGACCCCGTGCAGTGGTTCCTCAACTTCGTCATGCCGTGGATAGTCCTCGCGGTCGGGTACGCGGCCGCCTACACGCGGCTGACCCGCGCCAACGTGCTCGACGTGCTGCGCGAGAACTACGTGCGGACCGCCTACGCCAAGGGCCTGCCCCAGTCGCTGATCTGGCGGCGGCACGCCCTGCGGCCGGCGCTGACACCCGTGGTGACCATCTTCGGCATGGACTTCGCCGGCCTGCTGGGCGGGGCGCTCATCACCGAGACGGTCTTCGGCATCAACGGCGTGGGCAAGATGGCGGCCGACTCCATCGCCCGCAACGACCAGCCGGTGATCATGGGCGTCACGCTGCTGGCCGGGTTCCTCGTCGTCGTCGGCAACATCGTGGTCGACGTCGTCTATACCGCCATCGACCCGAGAGTGCGGGTGAACGCATGACGACCGAGACACCCTCCGAAGCGCTGCTGCAGGTGCGCGACCTGACGGTCACCTTCGCGACGCCGCGCGGCCCGCTCGACGCCGTCCGCTCGCTGGACCTCGACCTGGAGCCCGGCGGGGCGCTGGGCATCGTCGGCGAGTCCGGCTCGGGCAAGTCGATGACCAGCCTCGCGATCATGGGCCTGCAGCCCCGCGCCGCGCGGCGCACGGGCAGCGTCCGCCTGCGCGGGCAGGAGCTGGTCGGCATGTCCGAGGCCGAGCTGCGCCGGGTGCGCGGCGACCGCGTCGCCATGGTGTTCCAGGACCCGCTGTCCTCGCTGAACCCGTACTACACGGTCGGGCTGCAGATCGAGGAGGCCTACCGCGCGCACCGGCCCGGAGTGACCCGCCGGGAGGCGCACAAGGTAGCGATCGCCGCCCTGGAACGGGTGCACATCCGGGACGCCGCGGTGCGCGTGAACCACTACCCGCACCAGTTCTCCGGCGGCATGCGCCAGCGCGTCATGATCGCGATGGCGCTGAGCACCGAGCCCGAGCTGCTGATCGCGGACGAACCGACCACGGCGCTCGACGTCACGGTCCAGGCCCAGATCCTGGACCTGCTGCAGGAGATCCGCCACGAGACGGGCACCGGCCTGGTGCTGATCACGCACGACCTGGCGGTCGTCAGCGAGATCACCGACCACATAGTCGTCATGAAGGACGGCGTGTGCGTCGAGCGGGGCGCCGTCGAGCAGATCTTCACGAGCCCGCAGCATCCCTATACGCAGGCGCTGCTCGACGCCGTACCGCGCATCGACGACGAGATCGGCGAGCTGCGCGCGGTGGCGCCGTCCGCCACCCCCACGAACGGAGGCCCCGCATGAGCGAGCCGCTCCTGAGAGCCACCCACCTGGTCAAGGAGTTCCCGGTCATGGGGACCGGCGGCCTGCTACGCGCACCGGTCCGGTTCCGGGCCGTGGACGACGTGAGCTTCGAGATCCGCGCAGGCGAGACGCTCGCCCTGGTAGGCGAGTCCGGCTCGGGCAAGTCGACGACGGCGCGGCTCGCCGCGCGCCTGCTGGACGTCACCTCGGGCACCGTCGAGCTGGACGGCGAGGACGTGACCGCGCTGGGGCGGCGCGAGCTGCGCCGGTTCCGCAACGAGGTGCAGGTCGTGTTCCAGGACCCGTTCTCCTCGCTCAACCCACGGCACACCGTGGAGCGGATCGTCACCGCTCCCCTCGTCTACCAGGGGCGGCCGGTCCCGGGCGGCGCCCGGGCGTTCACCCGGTCCCTCATGGAGCGGGTGGGTCTCGATCCCGACCACTCGCAGAAGTACCCGGCGCAGTTCTCCGGCGGGCAGGCGCAGCGCATCGGGATCGCCCGGGCGCTCGCGGTCAGCCCGCGCGTGGTGGTGTGCGACGAGGCGGTCTCGGCCCTGGACGTGTCGGTCCAGGCCCAGGTGATCAACCTGCTGCGCGATCTGCAGCGCGAGGAAGGGCTGACGTACCTGTTCATCGCGCACGACCTGGCCGTGGTGCGGCAGATCGCCACGCGGGTGGCGGTGATGACGCAGGGCCAGATCGTCGAGGAGGGCGAGCGTGACGCCGTCTTCGGCGCGCCCCAGCACGAGTACACCCGCAAGCTGCTCGACGCCGTCCCGCGCATCCGCCCCGAGTGGGAGCGGCAGCGGCGGGCGAACGCCGGCCGCCCGGCCGGGGCCGCGTCGGGGGCGCAGGCATGAGCGTGGTCACGAGCGCGGGCGCAGGCACGAGCGCAGGCGCAGGCACCGGGTGGACGTCGTACCTCCTGCCGGGCATCGGCGTCCGCGAGCGCCGCCTCGCGGTGCCGCTGGACCGGTCGGGCCGGCTGGAGGGCGACGTGGACCTGCTGGTCCGGGAGCTGGTGGACCCGGTGCGGGACGACGACGACCTGCCCCTGCTGGTGTACCTGCAGGGTGGCCCGGGCGGTGCGAACCCGCGCCCGCTGCGGCGGGACGGCTGGCTGGACGTGGCGCTGCGCGACTACCGCGTGGTGCTGGTGGACCAGCGCGGTACGGGCGGCAGCACCCCGCTGGACGGCGAGGTGCTGGCGGGGCTCGATGCCCGCGCGGGGGCGGACCTGCTGGCGTGCTTCCGGGCGGACTCGCTGGTCGCGGACCTGGAGGAGGTGCGCGCACGGGTGTACGGCAGCCGGCCGTGGACGACGCTCGCGCAGAGCTTCGGCGGCTGGATC
The DNA here is from genome assembly GCF_900608595.1 of Promicromonospora panici. Taxonomy (GTDB): domain Bacteria; phylum Actinomycetota; class Actinomycetes; order Actinomycetales; family Cellulomonadaceae; genus Promicromonospora; species Promicromonospora panici. The sequence goes on from NZ_UWYY01000021.1 coordinate 121,640, forward strand.
ACGCTGACGTACCTGTCGTTCGCGCCCGAGGCGCTGCGGGCGTGCTACATCGCGGGCGGGGTGCCGGGCACGCCGCCGGACGCCGCCGAGGTGTACCGCAGGACGTTCGGCCGGGTCGCCGGCAAGACCGCCGAGTACTACCGGCGGTACCCGGCCGACGTCGAGGCGGTGGAGGCGGTCGCGGACCGCCTCGCCGAGGGCGACGTCCTGCTGCCGGACGGCGACGTGCTGACCGTCCACCGGTTCCAGTCCATGGGCATCGACCTGGGCATGAAGCCGGGCACGGAGCGGATGCACTGGTTCGTCGAGAAGGCGTTCGCGCGGCCGGGCCGGCTGTCGGCGGGTTTCCTGCAGGAGGCGATGGTGCGGACGGCGCAGGCGGACGGCCCGCTGTTCTGGACGCTGCAGGAGTCGATCTACGGCGACGGCGCGGGCCGCCCGACGGGGTGGGCGGCGCAGGCGGAGCGGGACCGTCGCCCGGAGTTCGATCCGGCCCGGCGTCCGCTGCTGTTCACGGGCGAGATGGCGTTCCCGTGGATGTTCGACGAGATCCGGCTGCTGCGGCCGTTCGCTCCCGCCGTGCACGAGCTGGCGGCGCGCACGCAGTGGTCACCGCTGTACGACCTGGACCGCCTGGCCGCCAACGACGTGCCGGTCGCCGCGGTGGTCTATCACGACGACATGTTCGTCGACTCCGGGCTGCAGCTCGACACGCTCTCGCGGGTCGGGTCGGCGCAGGCGTGGGTCACCAACGAGTACGAGCACGACGGGATCGGCGATCCGCGGGTGCTGGAGCGCCTGCGGGAGCTGGTCCGCGACCGAGGAGGAGAGATTCGATGACGAACCCGGACACCACCCCCAGCACCCCCCCCGCCCCCGTCTCCTATACACACCTGACGCCTC